>NZ_JBFPMW010000004.1:0-767061 GCF_045999855.1 Tolypothrix campylonemoides VB511288_2 | reverse complement strand
CTTCAAGTCGTCCCTCTTGTCGTCCTTCAAGTCGTCCCTCTTGTCGTCCTTCAAGTCGTCCCTCTTGTCGTCCTTCAAGCCGTCCCTCTTCTTTTGCTTGTTCTCGATTGCGTTGATAAAGCGGCTCTAATCGCATAATTAACTCCCTGTCGTCTTTATCTATATCTTGATTGATTCTCAAATTTTCTTGCAAGTTATAAACTAATTCTAGCGTTGCTTTTTGATAGGGATGATTCTCTGGTAACTCCACGAGTTCAAGAATTGCTTGCTGCTGCACTTTTCCCCTACCTAACAGTCGTAACCATAGCGTCTCTGGTGTTGGTGGTAGCTGATGTATAACCACAATTGCTGCTCTCAACGCATCTCCCAAAAAGTAAATTCCTGGTAACCATCCCGGTCTTTGGTTAATATTAAAGCTGGATAATCTGTTAGTAGATGCTGTGGGAGTGAGAATCCACAATTTGGGAATTTTCTGTTTTAGAATTTTAGTTTTATTGGCTTTTGCTTCTCGTCGCATGGACGCTCTGACTTCCAATAATTTTAGCAAGCAGTCGCAGATTTCATCTTCAGAGGCTGCATTGCGAAATGGTTCTACTATCATCGGAAATTCAGCAAATCTGCCCAGCAAGCCTAATGTTTGTATATCAGAATTCTGGGGTTGAGCGGGGATGAAGAAAACATCAATTTCTTTGATCTCTCCTGAAACTTTTTCTGAGGTTTTGACCTCCCCGTAATTTTTGAGTAATTCTTCAAGGTAATCTTTTGCAAACTTATCATGTATAAAGCGGGTCATGGAATTTGAAGCATGGATTTTGGCATTTATTAAGCGGTCATTGTATCAGACTTTATCCAAATATCTCTTTCTCCATTTAAAATTATTATGTCTCTAATGTTAGTTTTGTGTAAGGTTACATAATATTGCCTTCAGGCTATAAGCCTGGATCTGCACAA
The DNA here is from genome assembly GCF_045999855.1 of Tolypothrix campylonemoides VB511288_2. NCBI lineage: Bacteria > Bacillati > Cyanobacteriota > Cyanophyceae > Nostocales > Tolypothrichaceae > Tolypothrix > Tolypothrix campylonemoides. Next base: position 766,110 of record NZ_JBFPMW010000004.1, on the reverse strand, counting down.
ACAAAGAGGTCGCTTCGCAGGCTCATTCTATGCATCTTTAAAAAGGCTTGATATTAACTATAAATTACTGGGTGTTGTTTTAAATTTCTCTGGAAACCCTAGAGAATAATCTTCTAACTTAAAGTCAGCAAATGGTTTTTTCTCTAACCTATCTCTAAGGGCTTCATCCAAAAGAACGCCTTCTGATTGTTTTCTAACTCCGATGATAATAATGCTTCTTTGATAAGCGGTTAAATCCTGGCTCGCCTGACAGTCATTGCGACGAAATTGCCCTAAATTGAGTAAGCGATAACCTTTGACACTGTTCGTATTACTAAATATTTTTTTAGCTAAAAGTTGTATCTGCTTTGAACGCTCAAGCGCCCTACGTTCTTCAACTGCTACGACCCCCTCACAAGAAGCTGTTCCTACAGAAATAATCTCTGTAGGATTTTCCATAATTCTCTGTATACCTTCTTGCTCTAAATTGGATCTCAAAGCATCTAGATTAATGACTTGGTCGTTGTATTTGACTTGGAAATCACTACCCAACAGCCATTTATATTCTACAGAGAGAACAGCTACGTTAAATTCAGCTATTCTACCTTGGCTATCTCTACCTTCTTCATAGGGAAAGTAGTCAACTTTTCCTTTTCTTTCTGGTGCTTGTCCGTAATCGGGAAGTGAAGCAAATTGTGGAGACCGTGTTGCTAAAGCAACGATACCAAGAAAGCCTAAAACCACCAATAGAGCTGCAAACAAGGAAAGTAATGGCACTTTTTCGGATGGCTGTTGTACTGGGACATGGGGTTTTGGTGGTAAGGTTGTCGTATCTGGTGGTGACAAAGGTTGTGTCTCTAAACTTCCCACAACATTGACAGTAGCTACAGCACTTCCTCCCAACTGTTGTTCGATCGCAGCAAGGCGTTTTAAGATTTCTTGAGCATTAGCAGGACGTTGACTAACTTCTGTTGCCATTAACCAATCAACACAGTTTAACAGGAGTGGTGAAATACCAACAGTGCGATCGCGCCAATGCAATACGTTGTGATGGGCGTCATACAATGTTATGGGGTTTTGTCCTGTCAGCAAAAATACAAAAGTGCGTCCCAAAGCAAAAAAATCTGATTGAGGTACAGCCAATCCATTCAATTGTTCTGGGGGGCTATAACCGGAAGACATAATAGCTGTGACACCCCCTGCACTACCGTGTAGTTTTGCTAAGTAAGTTCTCGTCACTTCCCGAGCAGTGCCAAAGTCAATGAGTACCAACTGTCCATCCGGTCGAATCATAATATTAGATGGCTTAATATCTCGGTGCAGATACTGCTTTCCATGTACGAGCCCCAAAATTTCGGCCAATTGTTTCAACCAAGCGATGGCTTGGTCTTGAGAAATGGGTCTATTTTGCTGTTGTCTCAGCCACTGTTCTAAGTTAGGACCCTCAATCTTTTCCATAACAATGCAGTGTAAATTCAAACCGTGTCTGGTTTGATACTGAAAGTAGCTATCTTCATTGGGAATGCCAGAATGTTCCAATTGTCCCAAGACAGCCACCTCTTGCTGGAAAAGTTCTACTGCTTTGGCGTCCGTTGATAATTCCTCTTTAAGAACCTTCAGAATTTTTGGCGTGTCCCGTTCGTAAGCCTCATAAATTTTTCCAAAACCCGTTTTATCACTTAAAAGCCGCATCACCCGATAACGTCCCTGCAATTCCATGAGGGAACCACAGCTTTGACAAAAGCGGTTTTCATCATTATCTGGATGGTTCGGTTTGGGACACGTGGGGTTTATACACAGGCTCATGACAAACAATGAATGGGTAAGCGTACCAGTACTCTATAGTAGCGACTGAAATTTACTTGTATAAATGACAGATACACGTAATTAAAGTTGCAATATCTCACGCAAAGACGCGAAGAAACTCTTTGCGTCTTTGCAACAAGTGCGTGAGATAATTATCTAACTCCCTGTAAAAACGCTTTTACAGTTTGATTAAATATCTCAGGTTCACTCAGGAACGGCCAATGATTGCCAGGAACCGTACTTATCTGTAAACTTTTCAGATAAGTTTTGTAGGGTTTGATCTGCCAATCTTTGCGGTTAACTCCTTTTTCTGGTTGTATAAACAGGGTGGGAGTATGAATTGGGATTGTAAAACCAGGAACTCGCATCACTTCTTCAAAAATTCCATTACGGGCTGCGATTGTAAATTTACTACCCCAGCTACCATCCGGTTTTTGTTCTATACCTTCTTTAAAAACCTGCTGTTGTAAGGGGCTCCATCCTTGGAATTCATATAACTGACGCGCTTTCTGTTCGGCTTCTTCGTAACTTGCAAACGGTCCCATCCCTTTAAGAAAGGATAAAGAATTGTACAAAAGTGGAAAAGTGAGTTTGAAAATACTGGGGATTTTCCAGATAAAAATTGGGTCTATTAAAACCATGCTCCGTACACGTTGGGGATTGAGTCTTGCCCAAATCACAGCCAGTTTTCCCGACCAAGAATGACCTACAATATGAGCAGATGACCATCCTAGTTTATCCATGAGTGCTTCTAAGTCCGCGATCGCACTCTCAAAACTGTAGTCATCTTCGGGTTTGCTACTTTCCCCATGACCGCGCATATCTGGCGCAACGATATGGTAATCTGCTGCTAGGTCATCTCCCAAGCTAGACCAAACTAAGGCATGGTCGGCTAAACCGTGTAACAGCAGTAATGGTTCTTGACCTTGGTTCCATTCCAAGTAAGAAAGTTGGATATCTCTCGTTGACAAAGTTTGACGTACAGGCTTCATGGCAAATTCACCACATTTTGAGACGGTATTTCTCTTCATTGCTTAATATTCTGTTATATTCGGTCAACTTTTTCTGCTCGCTTAGCTCATACAAAAAGGCAAAAGTCCGGATGTAGAGAGCCTCAGGCGCAAAAGCGTACAGGAAAAACTTTTTTAATCTGTTACCATTGTCAATCTTGATAAAGCTTAGAGTATAAGCGTGTTGCTGTCATCCTTTAGCCTTCATACTGAGCGCCGTTTTGTACCAGTCATACGAACAACTAGATTATTTATAAAAAATTGTAAGTACAGTAGTCATACCGGGATTGGTTGAATTGAATTAAACCTTAAAGACATTTATTCTTATTCTCTAATTTTCTACTTTTAAAGTGAAACAATCGCTCCTTTGATAGAAGCTGATATCACTTCTTTCGATAGAAAGCTTTTCGTAAAGAGTGAGGCTATTCTAATAATACTTTGAATGAAATTTGTCACTTATAACCAGGGAATTATATCGATAATATTCCTCAATTCAAAATAAGAATTGAGAGCAGGTTAATGACTTGCTCATAGCCAATCATTTTTTCCCTATCACCTTATTAAGAGAATAAAAACAACTGTTATGAACGACTCAAACGATCGCAAAAACTTTCAAGAAATTCACAAAGATATTTATACCGATGGGAATGGAAACACTCACGCCAACGTGACACGAACAACTGAAACAGTCAATAACGGTAGAACCGATGTTCAGTCTTATCAAAATGGTTACCTCCACGGTCAATCCTCAGAACGGAATTATCAAGATCGGATTGAACAACGGGACACCGATAGTACTGGGCGTGGAATCATTTTAGGCTTATTACTGACCCTACTGACAGGGCTAACAGTAGGCGCTGTTTGGTATTTCAATCAACAAGATTCTTCTGTAGAGAATACTACTACCACACCATCAGCAGTTCCTTCAACAAACACTGCATCTCCAAGTCCATCACCCGTGGGAACTCAAAATTCTCAAACCAAAACTACGATTATTGAAAGAACGAGAGAAGTTCCAACAGTTATTGAAAGAACCAAGGAAGTTCCAGTTCCAGTCTTTATACCCGCACCAAAGCCATCACCAGCTACTACACCTAATGTCAACATAACTGTTCCACCTCAAGAAGGTGCAACCAAACCAGCTCCTCCCGCAACAGCAACTACACCCACATCACCTTCAAACTCCAACACAAGTACTTCTGATGAAGAAACAAATAGTGATACTAATACACCTACTTCATCTGTAGAAAATGAAACTGTAGTACCAAGTAGCAGCCCCTCTCCTGAAGCTAATAGCCAGGATAATCCAGACCGATAAGATCTGTGGGGAGAATATTCTAGTATGGCGATCGCACTCTATGATGATTGAGTGCGATCGCCTATTTTACGTGTCAGCATACAGCAGATTTCAACTTGGTGAGGTACAAAAATTACCCCCCTCTGTCCCCCCAAAGCATCGGGGGGATGAAAGGGGGGTGTACCTCATTCAGATGCAAAGCGCTGTATCTTTACTTGTTGTGCAGCTTGCGTTTTACAAAATTGTGAGATAAGTTTCTGAGGGGCTGATGGGTAACACAGTCAAAGTGTCAAAATTTTCAGAGTGTTGCTTGAAATATTTTACCATCATGTTTAATGTCAAAGATATTGAAATTAAGAATATTGACCACTTGGACTTATTAAGTGTACTCTTATGAGTAACAACACGCGTGTCAAAACAATTCTGGTATTAGCTGTTAATCCCACAAATACTTCTCGGTTACGACTAGATAAAGAGGTATCGGAAATTGATGAAGGATTGCGACGAGCAAACAAGCGAGAGCGTTTCAAGCTAGAGCAGAAGTGGGCGGTGCGCTCGCGGGATTTTTACCGAGCAATATTGGACAGTCAACCGCAGATTGTTCACTTCTGCGGACATGGTGGTGGCGAAGATGGTATTGTCTTGGAGGATGAAACGGGGCAGGCAGCCTTTGTGCGGGCAGATGCACTCTCTAGTATGTTTAAGCTGTTTGCCGTAAAGGGAGTAGAGTGTGTACTGTTGAATGCTTGCTACTCAGAAGTACAGGCGGAGGCAATTAGTCAACACATTAACTATGTGATTGGCATGAATCAAGCAATTGGGGATAAAGCAGCCATTAATTTTGCCGTAGCGTTTTACGATGCCCTAGGAGCCGGGGAAGAAGTGGAGTTTGCTTTTGAGCTAGGCTGCTCTCAGCTAGTTGGTCTTAAAGAGCATCAGACCCCAGTGCTTAAAAAAAAACTAATTCATCCTGTCTCAATTGAGATTGAACCAGAAGTAATTCTCCCACCAAACCCATATCAGGGATTATCTGCATTTCAGGAGCAGGATGCACAGTTCTTTTTTGGGCAAGAGACATTTGTTGAGTGCTTAGTTCAGGCTACTCGCAAACAGCCCTTAGTCGCAGTAATGGGTCCAAGTGGTAGTGGAAAGTCTTCTGTAGTGTTTGCTGGACTAATTTCACAGTTACGGATGGAAGAAACTTGGCTGATTGAATCGTTCCGCCCTGGAAAGCAACCGTTTGATGAGCTTGCCTACACTTTAGTGCGTCAATTAGAACCAGAACTTGGTAAAACAGAGCAAGTGATAAAGACAGCTAAACTGGCAGAATCCTTGAAAAAAGGTGAAATAACCTTACAGCAGGTAACTTCTCGAATTTTGCAACATAACCCTAACAAAAATTTATTGCTGGTAGCAGATCAGTTTGAGGAACTCTACACTCTTTGCCAGATTAAAGAGGAACAGGAGCGTTTTGTTGATACGTTGTTGGCAGCTATACATCAAACAAGTTTGACGCTGGTCTTGACTCTAAGAGCTGACTTCTACAGCTATGTCCTTTCCTATCGTCCGTTTCGAGATGTATTGCAGCAATTTACGCCTCAGTTGCTAAGTTCAATGAGTAGGGAGGAACTACAGACAGCCATTGAGCAACCTGCCCAAAAGCTAGAAGTGCAATTGGAAGCACATCTAACCGAGCGAATTTTGGATGATGTGGGACAAGAACCAGGTAATTTGCCGTTGTTAGAATTTGCTCTGACCCGACTGTGGGAGAAGCAGCAAAATCGTGTGTTAACTCACCAAGCGTATGATGAGATTGGGGGTGTGAAAAAAGCTTTAGCAAATCATGCTGAACGGGTTTATTGCAAACTCAGTGAGACAGAGCAGAAGCAAGCACAACGGATTTTTCTGCAATTAGTACGTCTGGGGGAAGGAACCGAGGATACCCGCCAACTAGCTACTAGTGCCGAAGTTGGGGAAGAGAATTGGGGATTGGTGACTTATTTAGCTGGCTATAAAGCACGTTTGGTAGTGACGGGACGCAATGAACAGTCAGGGGAAGAAACAGTGGAGGTAGTTCATGAAGCCCTGATCCGAGAATGGCAACGTTTACGCGGATGGATTGATGAAAATCGGGATAAGCTTAAGCAACAGCGCAAAATCGAAGCAGCGGCTAAAGACTGGCGAGATCAGAGAAAGTCGAAGGATTATTTACTCCAAGGGAAAAGATTGACACAAGCAAAGGTTTTTCGACAAGAATACAGTAATACCTATCCTCTGTCTCCCCTTGCTGAGGAGTTAATTCGAGAAAGCCTAAAACAAAAACGATGTAGGCAATTCCAAGCTATTAGTTTTTTAGTAATTCCAGTTATTGCTGTATTGGCTGTGCTCGAACCACGCCTGAGGGAAGAAGTCATCGGAAACGACATTGCCATAATTAATAAAGAAGGTGGTGCAGGGAAACGTCAAGCACTTGAACGTCTAGTCAAAGGGTGTTGGATCGCACTAAGGTTTAAATGGAAGCCCAATTACTTGTCAGAGCGTTTGTTTGGTAATTGCAGACCTCTTAATCAAGCCAACCTCACCGGATCTGACCTCAGTGGAGCAAACCTCAGCGGTGCTAACCTCAGCCATGCCAACTTCACGAAAGCAAATATCAGATCGGCCAACCTCACCGGAGTCGATCTCAGTGGAGCTAACCTAACGGAAGCCTACCTTTGGGATGCCAATCTCACGAAAGCCTACCTTTGGGGAGCCGACTTTACGAAAGCCAACCTCCACAACGTCAACCTCAATGGAGCCAGCCTTGGGGAAGCTAACCTAACGGAAGCCGACTTCAATGGTGCTAACCTCATGGGAGCCAACTTCACGGAAGCCAACCTCACGGGAGCTAATCTTATGGGAACTAACCTAACGAAAGCTAGCTTTAACGCAGCTAATCTTAGGGGTGCCCGTCTCGACGGTGCTAACCTCAGCGATGCCAAACTCAGCAGTGCCGATCTCTTCGATACCAACCTCAGAGGTGCCAACCTCAGCGGTGCCAACCTCAGCAGCGGTAACTACTACGGCAATGCTAAACTCGGCGGTGCTAAACTCAAAGGCTCTTTGTACAACAAAGAAACTAAGTTCCCTCAGAATTTCGTTCCTACTAATCAGCAGATGCACCTTATTGGTCCTAATGTCAACCTCAGTGGTGCCGACCTCATTTCTGCAAACTTCAGCGATGTCAACCTTAGCGGAGCTAACCTCAGCAGTGCCTTACTTGCAGGTGCCAACTTTAGCGGTGCTAACCTTAGCAATGTCAACCTCAGCGGTGCCTTACTTGCGGGTGCCAACTTAATGGAAGCCAAAAACTTGACTCCTGAGCAAGTTAAATCTGCCCAGATGTGGGAGGCAGCAATATACGACGAGGATTTTCATGCAAAACTGGGTTTGAAACTTTAGATTTTTCTGACAGAAAAAGCGTGACTTGCACCAAATGTTTTCAAAATTTTTTGAGGGCAAAGCGTGTGAACATTTAATTGGTTCTGGAGTCAAGCCGGAATACTTAAATGATGATAAATTAGGTAGAACTCTGGATAAATTGTATATGAAGGGATTAACAACAGTCTTTTTAGCGATCGCTTTGAACCACCCTTCCGCACCCAAACTGTCACACATGAATAAGAAGCAGAAAAAGTTGTACATAAAAACTAAAAATAGAGTAGATAACAATTCAGTATTTAAAAATTACTTGCAATAGTGATTCAAGAGAATTTAGAGGGATAGAGAAGTAGATTTACGTAAGCTCTGACAAAAAATTCTGAAAGCTGAAGAAAAAGCTCGCAACGAATTGAAGAAGTTAGCCGCCGAAAAATTTGCCTGTGAAGCGGATACGGTTAAAGCATTATCAAAACTTTCTCAAAAGTTCAAATATCATCAAATTGAGCAACATAAAGTGACTGTAATAACCCCAAAAGCACGAGGATAAGCAAGCTCCCTAGCTACTTTTTATCAAATATCAGCAATAATAATGAAAGAAATTTTATTTTGAATCTCTTGCCCGAACATTGTCAGCGTTATTACCGCTTAGTCACATAATTAAGTTTTGAAAATTTATATTTATAACTTCTCTACAAAATAGCTATTTTTTGAAAAATGGCTCTCAATCAGTATGTCTAATCGTTTTCTATTGAGACTTTTACATTAATGCAATCATAAATTTATTCAAGAAACTATAGGGATTTATCTATCAATTACCACAGAAGATCTCTGGCTATCTTATTGCTAATAATTAAGAATGAGTTGAGTCTCTTATATCTCAGTTTCTACGCTTTCTCACCTGTCTTTTTGGCAAGCAACTGTATATTTTTATTCTTTTTTTAAAGATTTTACTCAGTAATTACCGTTTGTGACGGTTGGGGTGCGGAAGGGGGGGTTTAACCTTGCAGAACTAAAGAGAAGGTCTGATTGTAATCAATTCTTTGTATGCGATAAAGAAGCCATTACGAAGTACAGCTGTATTGCGGGGTCAATTTTACGCTATAAAAAAATAATGAAGATACGTAAAAAACGCAACGCTCTGCGCCAATCCCTTGCAGTTTTTCGATACAGTGGGCGAGCTTTAGGCTTAGTCTGGACGACTAGCCGCTCTCTTACCATTATTCTTGCGAGTTTAACTTTAGTCGCAGGTCTTTTACCAGCTGCTGTCGCGTATATTGGCAAGTTAATAGTTGATGCTGTCATAGCAGCACGCAATTTTGCAGTTACATATAATAGCGACTCTGTCAATCTTTATTACCCATTAATGTATGTGGGACTAGAGGCTATTGCAGTGGCTTTACTAGCAGCAAGCCAACGAGGTTTGACGGTTTGCCAATCCTTGCTCAGAATGCTGCTCGGTCAACGGGTCAACGTTCTAATCCTGGAAAAAGCACTTTCACTCGAACTCACTCAATTTGAGGATTCAGAATTCTACGACAAAATGACCAATGCAAGGAGAGAAGCATCTGTTCGTCCTCTCTCTCTCGTAACTCGCACCTTTGGCTTGGTACAAAGTGCTCTATCTCTTGTCACTTACGGTCTTTTGTTAATCAAGTTCTCCGTTTGGGCATTATTGATGCTAGTTATAGCAGCAATGCCAGCATTTTTTGCAGAAACCAAATTTGCAGGAGAAGCCTTTCGCCTCTTTAGCTGGCGTGCTCCTGAAGCCCGCGAACAGCATTATTTAGAAACCCTTCTTGCTAGAGAAGACTTTGCCAAAGAGGTGAAGCTTTACCAACTAGGAGATATGTTGCTCGAGCGCTATCACACGATCTTCAATCGACTTTTTGGAGAAGATCGCGACTTGACGCTGCGGCGAGGAATGTGGGGCTACCTACTGAGTTTGTTAAGTACTGCTGCTTTTTATATAGCTTATGCCTGGATTGTAGTGGAAACAGTTGCAGGCAGAATTTCTCTAGGAGATATGACAATGTATCTCACCGTTTTTCGTCAAGGACAATCAACATTTTCTGGTGCGCTCACCTCTATTGGAGGAATGTACGAAGATAACTTGTATCTTTCCAATCTCTATGAATTTTTAGAAGAGGGGATACCAGAACCAAAAGGCAAAGCAACCAAAGGGCTAAAATCTAAAGATGGTATTCGTTTTGAGAACGTATCGTTTACATATCCTGGGAATTTGCAACCAACATTGAAAAATATTTCCTTTCACCTCAAGCCAGGAGAAAAACTAGCCATTGTTGGTGAAAATGGTTCAGGTAAAACAACACTTATCAAACTGCTGAGCCGACTTTATACTCCTAATTCCGGGAGGATCTTATTAGATGGTTTAGACTTGCAAGAGTGGAACGTGAATGTATTGCGGCGGCGTATTGGGGTCATTTTTCAGAACTTTGTGCGCTACCAGTTTACAGTGGGTGAGAATATTGGTGTGGGAGATGTGGACAACCTAGAAGACAATACTCGGTGGATAACGGCTGCAGACAAAGGTATGTCACTTCCTTTTATCGAACATTTGCCTAACAATTTTCAAACTCAGCTTGGTAAATGGTTTAGGAAGGGATACGAACTTTCTGGAGGACAGTGGCAAAAAATTGCTCTTTCCCGTGCTTTTATGCGAACTCAAGCAGATATTTTGGTTTTAGATGAACCAACATCAGCCATAGACCCCCAAGCAGAGTTTGAGATTTTCAATCGCTTTCGCACTCTCACTGTTCATCAGATGGTCTTTCTCATCTCTCACCGTTTTTCTACAGTGCGAATGGCTGACAAAATTATGGTTGTTGAAGCTGGAGAAATTGTAGAACAGGGAACTCACGAAGAGTTGTTAGAATTGGGTGGGCGTTACGCAACACTGTTTTCTCTGCAAGCTGCGGGGTATCAATAGTTTTGTTGCAAAGGAGCGCTCTAAAAATTCCTCTCTTATATAAGGTAGATGTAGGTTGGGTTGAGGAACGAAACCCAACTTTTCAATTGAGTGCAATATATAAAAAAGTTATGGAACCCAGCCTGTAGCAGACGAACGCGGATAAATCTGTACCTCACTCCGATGCAAATCGCTATAAAATATAGTTTTTTTTATACAAACAAAAAAATATTATTGCAGAAAACTGTCTTGCTATCGGGATACGCAAGAATATTTACTAGAAGTATTGCTTAAGCATACAGTTTGATTAGATACTCGTATAGACCAAATGAAAGCACACCCAATGACAAGAAAACACGGTTTACACAAGTGTTTGCAGTTCGGATTGGCTGGGTTACTTGGCTGGTTGAGCATGAGTCTCTTCACCACGAAAACCCTAGCGCAACAAAGTAATATTGTACCCGACAACACACTTGGCGCTGAGTCCTCCCAAGTGACAGGCAACTTTTACCCGACACCGATAGAAGTCATTACAGGTGGTGCAATTCGCCAAATTAATCTGTTTCACAGTTTTAAAGAATTTAATGTTAGCGCGGGACGGGAAGTATATTTTGTGAGTCCTAGTGTAGATATCCAAAATATTCTGGCACGGGTGACAGGGAATAACCCTTCCGAAATTTTTGGGAGACTGGGAACATCTGGTGGTTCTAACCCGAATCTATATTTGATTAATCCCAATGGGATTGTATTTGGCAAAGATGCTAGTTTAGATGTGCAGGGTTCCTTTGTGGGGACAACAGCGAACGGGGTACAGTTTGGCGATCGCGGTGTTTTTAGTGCCACAAATCCCGAAGCAGCACCATTGTTGACGGTGAATCCTTCAGCCTTGTTGTTTAATCAAAACCAAGGGAACGCAAGAATTACTAATCAATCGCAAGCTTCTGCTGGTAAGAATCTTATTGCTGAAGATGTCACGGGTTTAAGAGTACCAGATGGCAAAAGTTTGCTGCTTGTTGGTGGAAATATCAATATTGATGGTGGGAGTATTCGCTCCTATGGGGGGAATATTGAGTTAGCAGGTTTGGCTGCACCGGGAAATATAGGATTAAATATTGCAGGCGATCGTATCAGTTTAGCAGTACCTGATGGTGTAGAACGGGCAAATGTTTCCCTAAATAACGCCGCAGAAGTTAATGTTCGTGGTGCGAATGGCGGGAATATTAAAATTCATGCTCGTGATGTGAATTTAGCAGGAGAAAGTAAACTTAGAGCAGGTATAGAAACAGGTTTAGGAACACCAAATAGTCAAGGTGGTCATATAGAAATTAACGCCACAGGAACCATAAATCTGACTGATACTAGCTTTATTTCCAACACATTGCGAAAAGACGCTATTGGTAAATCGGGTGACATTAATATAACTACAGGTTCCTTAAGCTTAAGTAAAAATTCGTTTTTAGATGCCAGTACTTTTGGACAAGGAAATTCTGGAAAAGTTTCAATACTAGCCAAAGATAATATTTTGCTTACAGGTAGTAGTGAGATTTATAGTTCTACGGAAGAGGGAAGTTTCGGCAATGGTGGTAGTATCAACATTCAAACAAGTTCTCTTTCTCTAGCGCAAGGTTCCGAACTCAACACCAAAACTTTAGGACAAGGAAATGCTGGTAGTATCAATATCAATGCTCGCGATACCATAAGTTTAGATGGTTTTGTAGAGACTACTCTAAAAGACGGAGAACCAAGTCGAATTTATAGTCGTATTATTAGTGCTGTCAATCCAGAAGGCACAGGTAAAGCTGGAGATATTCAGATAAAAACAGGATCTCTCCAATCAACCAATGGGGTATTTATTAGCAGCAGTACCCTGGGTAAAGGCGAGGCAGGAAATCTTACTATTGATGCTAATAATATTGCTTTTGATGGTGGTAGTTCTATTGACAGTAGGGTGTTTGCAGATGGTGTAGGTAAAGGTGGAAATATCTGGGTTAATACTGGAATTCTTTCGTTATTAGGTGGTTCAAAAATATCTACTACAGTTTCCGGTAAAGGAGATGCAGGTAATATCTTTGTGAATGCCCGAGACACAATTAAGCTGGATGGGATAGGAGAGTTTTCGATTGCTGGTATTCAAAGTGGTGTAATAGCTGGAGGTGTCGGTAATGGCGGAAATATAGAAATAACAACGGGTTTGCTGTCATTGACAAATGGTGCAAGTATTGATACAGGTACAAACGGGAAAGGCAACGCAGGCAATATCAGCATTGACGCTCGTGAAAATATTAATCTAGATGGTTTTGGTAAGGTTTTTACGGAACAATTTGGACAAGTAAAGTTACCCAGTAGGATTAGTAGTGATGTGAGTCTTGATGGTGTAGGTAAAGGTGGAAATATCCGCATTAATACCAGAGAATTATTCTTAAACAACAAAGGTCAAATAAGTGCTGATACCTTTGGGATTGGTGATGGAGGTAACATTTTTATTCAAGTATCAGGAAAAATTTCTCTCAGCGATACTAATAATATTGGCTTCACTCAAATTAGTACCACGGTTTCTAGTAAAGCCAGGGGTAATGGTGGCACTATCAACATTCAATCTGGGAATTTGTTATTAGATAATGCTTCAATTAATAGTTATACTTCTGGGCAGGGAAATGCTGGTACTATCTCGATTAAAGTTCAAGATACTTTATTTTTGAATAATCAAGCATATTTTAGTAGTGCAACTTCAGAAATAGTAGGTAATGGTGGAGATATTGATATTCAAACAGGAAAACTTTTTTTAGATAATAATTCTTATTTCTTTGCTAGCACTTCTGGTAAAGGAAACGGTGGTAATATTTCAATTCAAGCAACAGACACAGTTTCTCTTGCAAATAACAGTAATATATCGAGCAGTATTTCCGAAACAGGTGTTGGTAATGCCGGAAATATTAATATCTTTGCCAAGTCATTTTTTGTAAGCGGAGAATCTTCGATTTTTAACAGCAATCTTGGTGGTAAAGGCAATGCTGGCAATATCTTAATAAATACAAAGGAGAATACTTCCTTTACAGGTGGTTCTTCTCTGAGTAATGGTACATCAGGTGAAGGGAATGCTGGGAATATCAAAATTCAAGCAAGCGGTGCTGTGATACTTTCCGGACGCAGTGAAAGACTGAGTAGTGGAATATCTAGCGGAGTGTTGGAGACTGGTGTAGGTAATAGTGGTGATATTGAGATTTTCGCCCGTAGTTTTGAGCTATTTGATAATGCTAATTTAGCTACATTATCTTTTGGTAAAGGTGATGCGGGTAATGTCTTGATAACTACATCAGGTGACACAACTATCAAAGATAGTAGTGGTATAGCAACATTTATTGGCAAAGAAGGAAATGCTGGTAAAATTGCAATTCGAGCAGGTGGTGATGTCTCTATTTCAGGAACAAGCAGTTTGTCTTCCATTCTTTACCTAAATGCGGTAGGTAAAGGTGGAGATATTGAAATTCAGGGGCGTAACTTTTCGTTATCCGATGGTGCTGCTTTATTGTCCGCTACTGTTGGTAAAGGTGATGCGGGAAATGTGTTAATTAATGCTACTGACGATATTTCTTTTACAAATGGTTCTCAAGTTCGGGCTGATACTTTAGGACAGGGAAATGCAGGTAATGTTACATTAAATGCTGGCGGTACTGTATTGTTTGATGGAATGAGTTCAGGCGGTCGTAGAAGTGGAATCGCAACCCAAGTTACAACAGAAGAAGGATTTACTGGCAAAGGTGAGGGTGGTGATATTAATATAAATGCTCGTACTTTATTGATTACCAATTATGGAGTACTAAGTTCCAGTAGCACAGGACAGGGAAATGCTGGAGATATTAACATTAATACTCGTACTGTCAGTCTAGATAATGAAGGAATTATTGCTGCTCAAACAAACTCTGGTAATGGTGGAAATATTAACTTAACCTCTACAGATTTATTACTATTGCGTCGTAACAGCAATATCAGCACAACTGCAGGTTTAACCAAAGCAGGTGGAAATGGCGGGAACATCAATATCAACGCTAAATTCATCGTCGGTGTTCCTCAAGAAAACAGCAATATTAGCGGCGACTCTTTTGAAGGAAGCGGTGGAAATGTCAGAATTAACTCACAAGGTATCTTCGGTATCGAAGCGCGTCCAAAACCAACGGAAAAAAGCGATATTACAGCCAGTTCTGAATTGGGTATTTCTGGTGTAATCAACATTAACGCACCCGATACCAGTTCCATCCAAAACTCCTTCACCGACTTATCCTCAAATCTTATCGACACTAACACACTCCTCACCAAGAGTTGCATTACTCGCAGCATCAAGCGACAAGAAAACTCTTTTACTATCAAAGGTTCTGGTGCTTTGCCCACTAATCGCCCTGGTGTTTTGGTTTCTACCTACGCAACTGGTGAGGTTAGAGGTGTGGAAACTACATCTCGTCCTTGGAAAAAAGGCGACCCGATTATCGAAGCGCAAAATGTTTACCGCCTGAATAATGGGCAATTAATATTAAGTCGAGAATGTTCTAGTTAATTTTACAGATCTACCTTGTAAGGATATCAATTTGTCAAAATTGTCAAGGAAGTCGGAAGTGGATTAAATGATTCCAGAAGACAACTAGCGCATCTTTTGTCTCAAGGTAACTAAACTATAATCGCCACTACGAATGTCAAGCATTTGAGTAGATTTGCCACTGCCAGCAGGTGGCAAGATATTTTAATATAGGGTCGCTAATCTCTTCCGTTCTGCTATTCTCAATTTTGCAGAACGAGCGCGGGGGTTGTTGGTAATTTCCTCCTCTTGTGCTGTTATGGGTTTCTTAGTTAATACATTCAACAAAGGAGAATCTCTCAAACCGTGCTTCACTATCCGGTCTTCCAAACTGTGAAAACTAATAATCGCGATTCTACCACCAGGGACAAGAGCGTTTGGTGCTTTTGTTATGAAAGTCTCTAAAACTTTTAACTCATCATTGACAGCAATTCGCAAAGCTTGAAAAACACGGGTCGCAGGATGAATTCTACCATGTCGGTATTTAGCAGGTACAGAAGATGCGATCGCCGTTGCTAATTCTGTCGTTGTTTGAAATGGTCGTTTTTCAACAATCCGTCTGGCAATACGTCGCGATAGACGTTCCTCTCCATACTTAAAGAAAATATTGGCTAATTCAACTTCATCCCAATCATTGATAACATCAGCCGCCGTTAAAGATTGTCTCCTATCCATTCGCATATCCAAACGCGCCTCGCGACGAAAACTAAAACCGCGTTCTGGAGTATCCAAATGGTGAGAACTAACACCTAGGTCAGCGAGTATACCATTAAAAGTGTTTTGAGGAAATTCGCAGACAGCAAAGTTACCGTGTATAAATTGCACTCTTTTTTCAAATACTGCTAATTCCTTTTTCGCCGCAGCCAGAGCATCTTCATCTTGGTCAACAGCTGTTAATCTTACATCAGGAGCAGATTCCAAAATCAGCCGACTGTGACCTCCACCGCCAACAGTCGCATCCAAGTAGTGACCGTTGGGAAGCACAGCTAAACCCTCAACCACTTCCCGACTCAGGACGGGAATGTGTGAGAATGCAACTTCTTCAATATCAAGTGGAAGCTCATAATCTTTCATAATAACATCTTACCTTTATTGATAGATTAGGATTGCTTTTATCTATGCTGCGAATTCACAACATTAGGGATAAAGAAATTCCTGCAACGATCTGTCCTTTCGCCTCATCTTTATATAATTAATGAAGAAGTGCAACAAAATAAAACATCAAGTAAAAACCCCTACTGCCACCCTCTCCCCAACTACCGAGCTTTGTGGAGTGCTCAACTGAAGTTCTGAGTCCCGCCCTAAAGGCTAAAATCTTTGCTCGGGATTCTCTTTAAAATTTTTCCAAGACCGGAGAACACACCAAATCTATGCCAAGAATCGAAACCCGCACCGAACCAATGGTGCTAAACATGGGTCCCCACCACCCCTCAATGCATGGGGTACTACGACTGATTGTGACTCTAGATGGCGAGGATGTCGTTGATTGCGAACCAGTCATTGGCTACTTGCACCGGGGAATGGAAAAAATTGCGGAGAACCGCACCAATATTATGTACGTCCCCTATGTCAGTCGGTGGGACTACGCCGCAGGAATGTTTAATGAAGCCGTTACTGTGAACGCCCCAGAAAAACTGGCAGATATTCCCGTTCCCAAACGTGCTAGTTACATCCGCGTTATCATGCTAGAGTTGAACCGCATTGCCAATCACTTGCTGTGGTTCGGTCCCTTCCTTGCTGACGTAGGTGCTCAAACTCCCTTCTTCTATCAATTCCGCGAACGGGAATTGATTTACGACTTGTGGGAAGCTGCTACTGGCTACCGCATGGTCAACAACAACTACTTCCGGATTGGTGGCGTAGCTGTAGATTTACCTTACGGTTGGGTAGACAAGTGCTTGGACTTCTGCGACTACTTCACACCCAAAATTGATGAGTACGAGCGATTGGTAACCAACAACCCCATTTTCCGCCGTCGCGTTGAGGGTATTGGCACTATTACTCGTGAAGAAGCAATCAACTGGGGACTTTCCGGTCCCATGTTACGCGCTTCTGGGGTGAAGTGGGACTTGCGGAAAGTTGACCACTACGAGTGTTACGACGATTTTGACTGGGACGTACAGTGGGAAACAGCAGGTGATTGTTTAGCCCGTTACATGGTACGGATGCGAGAAATGCGCGAATCCGTCAAAATTCTCAGGCAAGCTATTAAAGGGCTTCCTGGGGGTCCCTACGAGAACCTAGAAGCCAAACGCTTGGCAGCCGGTAAAAAATCAGAGTGGGATGGCTTTGATTATCAATACATTAGTAAGAAAATCGCCCCTACTTTTAAAATTCCCAAAGGCGAAATTTACAGCCGTGTCGAAAGTGGTAAAGGTGAATTGGGAATTTACCTGATTGGAGATGATAACGTCTTCCCATGGCGCTGGAAAATTCGCGCTGCTGATTTTAACAACCTGCAAATTCTACCTCATTTGTTAAGAGGTATGAAAGTAGCAGACGTTGTCGTCATTCTCGGTAGTATTGATATCATTATGGGATCTGTAGACCGCTAAGATATTTCAATACCATCTTGGAAAAACCCGGTTTCTTTTAGGAATCGGGTTTTTGCTATCTTGAAGAATAGAGAAGATATAATGTTGAATTTTGATACCAGAGATATTTAGGATAAAATTGATTTGTCGTTATCCATATTGTTGTATTGGGCTGAGGTTTCTTGAGGATAGAATTAGAAGTTTCATCATTTAAGAACTCTCTTGGTTTTAAATCGTAAGCTAGCTTATCTTTAACTCGGTCATAATTTGCTAAATTTTGACTCTTAATTAAATTTTTAAAAAAATCTTCTGGAACCTTTACAGCAATTTCAACGTTTTTATCGGGAGCATCAGCAATAATTTTATACTTTAAATACGAATAGTTATTAGGTAGGGGTAAACCCAACCAATTTCCTATTTCTTTTAAAGGAGGCTTTTGCCCATCTTCATGACTGTAGTTATTACCAAAGTTAAGACATCCAACAAGCAATGCAGAAAGTATTACCAATACTAAAACGCGCCAAGAATTTTTACGCATACTTTTTCTGCCCAATTTTCGGTTGACTTTCCTTTGATTTGTAGTTGCACTTTAGCGCATACACACCAAATACAAATGTAGTATAAGTGTTTTTCCAAACGCGATATCTCATTCAGATGGAGTATTGGCAGCAATGTCAGCTTCTACATCTGCTAGAATTTCTTCAATGGATTTTGTTGTCTTATAGTTCAAACGCTCATCTAAAAACTCCTGAAAAGATTTGCTTTTACGCAGTGCTTCCACTTCAATTGCAAACTCTACATCATCTTTATCTTCTTCTGATAACCGTTTAAGAATAAATGTTTCTCCATCCGAGGAGACAAGCACAACCGATTCAGCTTGGGCAAACTTCAGTAACTCCGATAAACTAATAGTCTCCATTTGTTCTAAATTAATTTGTTTCATAGCTTGACCTCTACCCCTCGAATATAAAGAACATTGTGTTCCTTTTTGCCAACTGCAACCACAATAACAGTGACTACTTCTGCTTCTACATTATAGAAAATTCTAAAACTCTTGAATTTCAACTCCCAAGGTGCAACTGGATTCTCTCGAAGCTTCTTTTTCTTGCGGGTCTCAGTTAATGGCTCGTCAGAAAGGTGAAGAATGATGTACTCCAAAATGGCTTTGCGATCGCTGGCTTTAAAAAACTTTAAATCTTCCTCTGCTTCACTTGAAATCTCTATCTTGTAGCGTGTCATATCTTCTGACTTTTTTGCTTCATCTCACTTTTTGCCAGACACACTCTGACTTTGGATCAATGCTTCCCTAATTCTTACATAAGTATAATTTTGTTGTCTATACTTAGAATATCCCTCTTCTCAAAGTCAAGTTTTGTCTGCTTTTCTTTGCGGCTTTGCTTGCAAAAAAATATTATTTATGCAAGAGGTTGATTATTACAACTCAATAAAATTTTGTTTATGGCAGTCGTAAATGATTTACAAACACCTCTTTCTTGTCTTTCTTGTCTTCCTTGTTTTGCTCTCAAATAGGATTGCTATATCCTTCAGGCTACACCCTTAATCTGTCATAGAACACAGTACGATCGCAACTAAAGCTAGTAAAATACCAAGACTCTGTTTTAAAGACAGAGATTCTTTCAGAATAAAAACCGACAGGAGGATCGTGACTAGAGGATATAACGAAGTTAGAGGTAAAATAATAGAACTTGCTCCTTTAGTAATAGCAATAAAGAAAAGAAATGTTGCCAATGTTCCAGAAACACCTACTAAAACAGCATAAAAAATACCTAGACGATCTACCCTGACTCTGAAGCCATTATTGCTAAACAATACTAAACTGACCATAAGAGCACCTAAAACTTCATTTAGGAGAGCGCTCTTTGGGTCGATGTAGTTAGTGGCTAACTTACTAAAAAACCCCCACAAACCGTATAAGAAAAGTGCAAGTAAAGTATAAATGAGCCAACTATTTATTTGAAACATGGGTGATTCATCAGCACAAATCTATGATAATTTCAACTGAAAGTGACTGTAATTAAACATGATTTTATTATTCTATGCATTCTAATACTGCTTTATGTGATGCGATCGCACACAAAATTGCGACAAGTCCTCAAAACCGCATAACCTTCGCTGAGTATATGGACTTAGCGCTGTATCACCCCACCCATGGTTACTATACGAACAAGGCGATCGATATTGGAAAAGAAGGCGATTTTTTCACGAACGTTCACCTTGGGGCTGATTTTGGCGAACTGCTTGCCATTCAATTTGTGCAAATGTGGGAAATATTACAGCGACCAGTACCATTTTCTTTAGTAGAAATGGGTGCGGGTCAAGGACTTCTAGCTGTAGATATTTTGAAGTACATTCAGCAGGAATATCCAGATTTTTTAAAAGCACTGGATTATATCATCGTTGAGAAGTCTCCAACCCTCAAGCAACAACAACAACAACAACGCCTGCAAGAATTTTCTGTACGTTGGTGCAATCTAGAAGATATACCCAACAACTCTATCTCTGGCTGTTTCTTTTCTAACGAGTTGGTAGATGCTTTCCCAGTTCATCAGTTTGTTTTGGAACAGGGACAATTGTTAGAAGTGTATGTTACGACTCCTCATTTCTCTGCTTCGACTTCCCCCAACCCCTCACCCCCACTCCCCTTTGTAGAAGTCGCAGATACTCCTTCAACTCAGCAACTGGTGGAGTATTTTGAATTGGTCGGTATAAATATCAAAAATGGTTATCCAGATGAGTATCGCAGTGAAGTGAACTTAGCTGCTTTAGATTGGCTGAGTGCAGTCGCGGGTTGCTTGCAGCACGGATATGTCTTAACAATTGACTATGGGTATCCGGCTCACCGTTATTACAACCCAAGGCGATCGCAAGGAACGCTACAGTGTTATTATCAACATCACCGCCACAACAATCCGTATATCAATATTGGGCAACAAGATATCACATCGCACATTGATTTTACTGCTTTGGAAAGGTGGGGCGAACAGTGCGGACTCGATAACATTGGTTTTAGAGAACAAGCATTATTTTTAATGGCATTGGGATTGGGAGAACGAATTGCGAATCTTTCCTATACAAAACTACCAATGTCACAATTGCTACAGCGTAGAGATGCACTCCATCAACTCATAGATCCGTTAGGATTGGGTGGCTTTGGTGTTTTAGTTCAAAGCAAAGGATTGACTGAAGCACAAGCCGCACAGCCGTTGACAGGATTTACCGTACCAGAGGGAATGCAAATCTGAAGATTCCACTGTATTAACACTGTCGTGGAGATACTTGGTCTAACATAGCAGTGATTGCGTAAAAACAGAAAACATTAGGAGGGTAATATTTATGTCTCCCCACGATTTATTAATGTTAGTTGTACTGTTAACCCCAGGTATTTTGCTTTCAGTCATGATTATGGTGACATTTGCAGCAGGGGGTTAGTTGGTAATTGTTAGTGGTTAGTTGTTTTCCACTAACCACTAACCATTCAATTATTCTTATTTAATCTAAACAAACTGATAACGGACGGTGAAAAATGAAGGTAGCATTTCTGGGGACTGGATTGATGGGACTCCCCATGGCTCAAAAGCTTCTAGAAAGAGGAATACAGGTAATTGCCTATAACCGTACCCCAGAAAAGTTAGAACCACTCCAGACAGCAGGTGCTCAAGTTGTAACGCACTCCTATCAAGCAATCAATTCTGCTGATAGTATCATTTTGATGCTAAGTAACGCTGCAGCTATATACAGTGTTTTGCTTTCAGATAGGTCTTGGCGAACCGTAGCAGGACGCAGTGTTATCCAGATGGGAACAATTACTCCCGCAGAAAGTAGAGAAATTAGAGATGCAGTTGTGGCTGCAGGTGGCGAATATATAGAAGCACCCGTTCTTGGTAGTATTCCAGAAGCAAAAGCCGGCAAACTCATCGTTATGGTAGGCGCACTTCAAGAACAATACAATCGCCATTTAGATCTCTTAAAAAGCTTTGGTCCGGAACCGGTACTTGTTGGTTCTGTAGGGAGCGCGGCTGCGCTAAAATTAGCACTTAACCAATTAATTGCTTCTCTAACAACCGCTTTTGCTCTTAGCCTTGGTTTTGTTCAAAGACAAGGTGTAAACGTCGATTTGTTTATGGAAATTGTCCGCGAAAGCGCCCTTTATGCACCTACATTTGATAAAAAATTGCAACGAATGCTAGAGGGAAACTATGACAATCCAAATTTTCCCACAAAACATTTGATGAAGGATACAGAGCTTTTTATTTCCGAGGCAAAATCTGTAGGCTTAAATGTTGCCAGTCTTGAAGGTGTGCGGGAAATTATAGAAAGGGCAATGAAAATGTCGTTTTCTCATGCGGATTACTCTTCGCTATTTTCAGCGATTAATTCTGAAAGCTAATAGCTAATGGCTAATGGCTAATGGTGAGTCCAGTGCTGTAGGCGGGTCTCCAGCCGTAGGGGACTGGCGTACAGCCCTGCGGGCATAGCCTTCGGCATCGCGTAGCGTCTCCGTAAGGAGATACCCGAAGGGCGTATAGCCCTTACGGGCATAGCCCAAAGGCATAGTGGAGCGCGTGCAAAGCACATAGCGTCTCCGCTCCTGAGATAAGGGAGGGCTATTAGCCATTAGCCATTAGCCATTAGCCATTAGCTATTAGCCATTAGCCATTACAACTTTGGCAAAATCTCTGGTAATAGCTGACCGGGAACTTTAGATAAGGCTAAATTTTGTCCTTGTATTCCTAATTCATTATGGAATGCCCTGATAGTCTTAACTACGTATGCAAAGGTTGTTTGATAAGCTTCAGGTTGTTTGCTTAATCCATTTAAAGCTTGTAAATGATTGTCTAATCCTGCTTCTAAATGTTTGGAACGTTCTGCTTTATCTAAACTAAAATACTGATCTGTTGCCAGCTGATAATGGGCTAATCCCAAATTATTATGGGTGGCAAATATATCAAAGCTCAAAGACATACCGCCTAAAGAGTGGGCAAGAGAAAGGGCTTCTTCATACGAAACAACGCACTGTTCTAACAATTTTTGCTTTTCTTCTCTTGGTGTTTGCGCTTGATTTGCCAAATGCCAATAAGCAGTACCTAGATTATTTTGGGTAGCCGCACAAGCAGGGGGAACGTTAGCAGGAGTACGGTACTTCAGTGCTTCACGATACGCCTCTATGGCTGAACGTAAATTTTCTGGTGGCTGTTCGTATTGGGCAATGTTCCAATAGGCAGTACCAATGTTATTTTGAATCATGCCGTACTTGAGCGGTTCTTGTTCTGGGTTGTAGTAAGTTAGCGCTAAGTTGTAGGCTGCGATCGCTTTCTTCAAATGCTCGACGGGTTGGTTGTACTGCGCCAAATGCCAGTAGGCTGTACCCAAATTATTCTGACAAGCAGCATATTTTAGGGGTTCCATTTCTGCTGTTCGGAACTGTAGCGCTTCGCTGTAAGCTAAAACTGCTTGTTGCCAATTTTCTGCTGGATTGGCAAAACGAGCTAAATCGCCGTAAGCTGTACCCAAGTTATTTTGAACGCGAGCATAAGTATCCGGATGTGTTTCTGGAGATATCAGTTTTAAAGCCAGATGGTAAAATTCTATGCCTTGCTCTATGTAAGCTTGTCCCTCTTCTGAATTCGGTGGGGTGCGGTAGAGCATCCAGTAAAGAGTACCCAAGTCGTTTAAAATATCCGGGACTTGAGATGAGCTTTCGTCATGGGTAATGGCTTCTTGGTAAGCTAAAATTGCCACCATCAAATTTTCCAAGGTTGACTGTCCTTGCTCGATTTGGAGGCGATAGAAGTTCCCCAGTCGCTGATAAGCTGCTGCTATTTTAACTCCAGACCCTGCTTGTCCGTGTGCTTCCTCTATTTCTTCTAAGATTTCTCGGACTTGTGAGTTTTGGTTATTGTCTTCTGAAATAGCACTGTTGAGAGTTGCCAGTACCAGTTCTGTTAATTCCTTGCTAATATGAGAGACCCGTTGTGCTTTGGGAGGCTCGGTGCGATCGCTGGCATCAGTGGGTTCATCTTGAAAAGGTATAGCCAATACTTCTGATTTGACACCAGAAGGTTCCTGCGGTTTGTGTCCGCGATTAACTGGGAGTTGTTTTTGGAAATCGTAATCTTCTTTCAGAACTGATTCTTCTAGAAAAGATTGGTCAAGAGCGCCCAAATCGGGATCTTTGGAACTAGAAAACCGTTCTGGAGAACTCTTATTCTGACTCGTAGGCGTGGGTTCTCCAGCAAATACAAACACCCCAGTACGGTAACGCCAAAATTGTGGTGCTGATTGCTGGACAGCATGCAGCCAAGGGCGCGGTAACCACAACAGAAGACTCGATTCAAAATTTGACAGTTGTTGTTCAGACAAACGCAAGTAGTGCAAGAATAGACGCTGTACTGCCACTGATTGTCTGGTAAGCTGCTCAACACCTACTATTTGAAATGCCGGTACTGGTAAAGGTCTTCCGGGGGTGTCTTTAGATGTGCCAACAATAGGCGGTGGATAGCTTGACAGCCATTGATTGATCTGAGCAATAGGATTGGGATCGCTTAAATTTAAGCGTAAAGTTACCAATCGCGGATAAGCTGATGTGCTTGATTCCTGAGTCGAAGACGGCTGATACAGCACTTGACCCACAGGAGAAGCCAAAGTTGAGTGCAAGCGTGCAGCCACTTGATTTCTCAAGTTTAAATCATCACACACCGCCAAAAATATTTGTCGTCGCAAACCTATACTCAGGGCAAGTTTTAGGCGTTGATAAACTTGCCGATTCCAAGCAGAATTATCGTTATGTGTAGTTTCATTCACATTCATGGTGGCTAAAAGAGCCAAATAGCAGTGTATCTACCCTTTTGGGGTTTTGTGAGCAGCTGGTAAATCGAACCATGACTATGACTTTCAAGTAAATGTTGCTTGATTCAGGATAAATTAAGCTTCTACATTCAATCTATTATAGTATATAAATATACATAGCTTTTTCTGTAATCCTCATACACCAGACCAATACAGGCAACGTCCCCACAACAAGGGAATAAAAATTGTATTACCCCTACGCCTACTTTCCACGCCCTAATTTTCAGTACAGAAGACAGGCTCCCTTACCATAAGGAACCTGCCCCAATAAAAAAGTCAACAGGCTTACTAAAAAGTTATTCAATGATTAGCTGAGTGCAGATACAGAAAACGCAACGAAAATCAAGCCACCCACTAAAATCAAACCAACTACTCCCAGGATAACATAGTTTATTTGCTGCTTTTGACTTGGAGGCTCTGCTTGATAAACTTTTGGTTCTCTAGCAAAGTTATTTAACCGACCACCTTCTTCTGTTGTGTAGGGCATGAGTACAATTCCTTATCCTGCATATTCATTTAATGTTACAGAAATGGCATAAATACTCTCTTATTTATGATACAAATCTTTACAGAACTTAGCAAGAATTGGGGATAAGTTCTTGAGTACTTCTCCCTTATCTTCCTTGTCCCTAACCAATTGTTCCAGTTAAAGGAGAACTAGCACTAGCGTAGTTTTTCAAAGGCATTCTGCCAGCAAGATAAGCCAAACGACCTGCAACTGCTGCCAAATTCATAGCCCGTGCCATTGCAGGTGGGTTTTGTGATAAAGCTATAGCACTATTAATTAACAATGCATCTGCGCCCATTTCCATTGCCTGCGCCGCTTCTGAGGGAGCTCCGATCCCGGCGTCTACCACAACTGGTACATTGGCATTTTCAATGATAATTTGAATATTTGCAGTTGTTTTCAATCCCTGTCCCGAACCAATAGGGGATGCTAAAGGCATGACAGTAGCACAGCCCACTTCTTCCAAACGCTGTGCCAAAATCGGGTCAGCGTTAATGTATGGCAATACAGCAAATCCTTCTTTCACCAATTGTTCTGCTGCTTGTAGAGTTCCAATAGGATCGGGTAGCAAATACTTAGAGTCAGGAATGACTTCTAATTTGACAAAATTATTATCTTCCTGTCCTAACAGCTTTGCCATTTCTCGTCCCAAACGTGCGACTCGAATGGCTTCTTCTGCTGTTTTACAACCAGCCGTGTTGGGTAACATCCAAATTTTTGACCAATCGAGTGCTTCAGCTAAACCTTCATGTCCGGGTGCATTTGTCTGTACTCGCCTTACCGCAACAGTGACAATTTGGCAATCACTAGCCACAACACTTTGCTGCATTTCCTCAATCGTCCGGTATTTACCAGTTCCCGTCATCAAGCGAGAATTGAAAGTCTTGCCAGCAATTTGAAGTGGAGTGTCTTGAACAGAGAGGGAGACAGAGGGAGTAGGGGTGTGGGGGGCTGTAGGGAGTGTCAGCATTGAGGTAGTAGATGACTTGGTTTGGAAACGCGAATAGTGAAAGTGAGAAAGTAGGGGGTCTGATTTTTGCTCTAAAATCAAATCTGCCATTAATGCTGCTGTTACCGGTGCTAAAAGAATACCATTTCGGTAATGACCAACAGCAAAGGTGAGGTTTTCACAGGGACTAGTGCCAAGAATAGGTAATTCATCTGAAGTCGCAGGGCGAAATCCCCACCACAGTTCATCGATAGGATAGTGCTGTATTTGAGGGTATAAACGGATTGCTTTTTGTAGGAGAGATTGAATTCCTGCTGGGGTGTTATCGGGAGTGAAGCCAACATCCTCGCTGGTTGCACCAATGATGATGCGCCCGTCTCGTCTCGGAACAATGTAAACTTCTTCCCCAAATAAAACTCTTGTCAAAGGCAAATCCGGCTCATTGTTGGGCACTCGCACGCTCAGCATTTGACCTTTTCGCGGACGCACGGGAAGTGGAAATAATGCATTAGACCAAGCTCCAGTTGCCAAAACATAGTGTTCGGCTTGGAGAACACCTGCATTTGTTTGTACGCCAACAACTCGCCTGTGTTGCTGCTGAATTCCCTCAACGGCAACACCTTCTTTGATTTCAACACCAAGAGATCGGGCTGCTGCTAACAATGCTTGTGCTAAGGCTCGATTATCTACTTGTGCATCTTCAGGATACCACCAGCCACCGATCGCTTCTTCTCCCAAACCTGATTGGTACTGATGTATTGTTTCTCGATCCAGCCAGTAACTTGGGGACGAGGAGGGAAGGATAGGGAGAACAGTTTCTCCCTCTCTCCCTCTCTCCCTCTCTCCCTCTCTCTCCTCTAAAACTGGTGTCAGAATACCGCACGACCAGTAACCAGTATTTAACCCTGTGAAAGTTTCTAGCTTGTGCGTCCAGTTGGAATAGGAGGACAAAGAACGCTGGCATAACTCTAGCATGGCTTTGTGCGAAATTTTCTCAGCACTGGGTGCCAGCATTCCAGCTGCTGCGTGAGTTGCGGCGGTTTGAAAGTTTCGGCTTACGAGTGTAACTTGAGCACCACGCAATTTTAGTTCAATGGCGACTGCCAATCCAATAATGCCGCCACCAATAATTAAAACGTTACTAGTCATTGGTTAAGAGTCAGTAGTCAACAGTCAAGGTTCAACAATCAACAGTCATACAGTTATAGAGTCAAGAGTCAAGAAGTCACGGCTTTTGACAATAGGCTATAGACTGTTGACTAATAACTAATAACCTATAAGCGATCGCTCATATCTCTTTATATCTAGATTTGAATGAATGCCTTGCTCGTATTACCACAAAGCTCTAATGGGTTCGTTTTGCTGATTGGTTTCCTCAGTTGACTGAGTATTTGTTGTCTTCGGTGTATTTTCCGTTCCTTCTTGGACTTGCTCCTCAGTATTATTTTGTTCCTGCTGAACTTGAGCTACGTTACCTCTGTTAGGAGTATCGGTGCTGTCATTAGCACTCTCCGTACTGCTATTACTTGCAGTGTTATTGTTGGTACTGCGAGGAGCAGCATTGTTGTTACCAGAGCTATTGACATTGATATTAGCAGGTAAAACTCTTGATGCTCTGGTTTTTTGTGCTGGTACTAAATTTTGAGCAGTATTTTGACCGCCCATAGGAAAGCTAATTCCTAGTAATGTTCCCAGCAAAATCGCCAAGCCCCCCGCCATAAGGATGAGTGGTGTCCATCTGCCCATGTTGTTTTTCTCCGTTTTATCTTTCTGGTGTCCAAAGTATTTGAGAACAATGTCCCCAAAAACCCTCAAATTTTGTCACTCTCACATCTCCAAGAACCTGGGTTTGGCAAGCCAAACGCAAGTTTTTTGTGGGAGAATGGGGTGGTAGAGAGCGACGGGCTTTATCGCGCCAATTTGTCTGTGATACTTCGCCTTCCACAAGAACTGCACAAGTACCGCAGGTTCCTAGTCCCCGACAGTTTATTACCTTAGCACCGCCATTATGCAGGTCAATACCATTTTGCAGCAATATTTGCCGCAAATTCTCCCCGCGTTGGCACTCAATTTTTTTTCCCTGAGCTTGTACTGTAGGCATTTAATTATAATAAGTGTGCTACCTGTTGGTTGTATTGTAACAATTTATTTCTAATCTAGAAGCAGACTCATATAGTATACTATTGTGCCACTTTCATAGATCCTCTCAACATTGTCCAAAAATTATCTTTTTAAATTAACCGCACTCCATGCAAAGGGCACGCAGGAAAGAGGTAAGGAAAAATTGTTCATCTTTTCAAGTCCGCAGGGAGCCAAGTTGAGTCTGTGGCAAATAAGGGAAAAATGCGTAACTCCTGAAGTTAAGGATCGGGATAAAGGATGAAGGGTGAAGGATAAAGATTTATACTTCCAGAATATGAAAAAAGGAAGTAGAGAATAGAAAAAATCATTAATACCCAACACCCAATGCCCAATCCCTAGTTCCTATTTTCATTGTAAGTTGTCTCTTAATTCTCATCATATGACTGCAAATTCCTCATCACAGCTTTGGATTTACGACACTACATTACGGGACGGCACTCAACGCGAAGGGTTATCAGTTTCTACAGAAGATAAGTTACGCATAGCTCGCAGACTGGATCAACTGGGAATTCCTTTTATAGAAGGTGGTTGGCCTGGTGCAAATCCAAAAGACGTGCAGTTTTTTTGGCACCTTCAAGAAGAACCCCTGAGTCAAGCAGAAATTGTTGCCTTTTGTTTTACTCGGCGTCCCAATAAAATCGCTTCAGAAGACCCAATGATCCAAGCAATTCTGGCGGCTGGAACGCGATGGGTCACTATTGTAGGGAAGTCCTGGGATTTACAAGTGACTGAAGGACTGAAAACAACATTGGCAGAAAATTTAGCAATGATTCAAGACACTATTGACTATCTTCGCAGTCAAGGGCGTCGTGTCATTTATGATGCAGAACATTGGTTTGACGGTTACAAGCACAATCGAGATTACGCCCTACAGACATTAGAAACTGCGATCGCATCTGGTGCTGAGTGGGTAACTCTTTGCGATACCAACGGAGGCGCTTTACCCCATGAAATCACTGGAATTGTCAGAGACGTCATGCAGGCGATCGGGCAAAACCGTTTTCAATCGCCAATTCCAAAGTTAGGTATTCATGCTCACAACGATTCAGATACAGCAGTTGCCAACACAATAGCTGCTGTCATGGCAGGAGCAAGAATGGTACAAGGCACGATCAACGGATACGGAGAACGTTGCGGCAACGCCAATCTCTGTTCTTTAATTCCCAATTTGCAATTAAAATTGGGTTATGAGTGCCTTGAAGATAGTAAAATATCTCACATTACAGAAATCAGTCGCTTTGTCAGCGAAGTCGTGAACCTTGCTCCTGACGAGCATGCACCTTTTGTAGGACGTTCGGCTTTTGCTCACAAAGGCGGTCTTCACGTATCAGCAGTAGAACGAAATCCCCTGACTTACGAACACATAGAACCAGAAAAAATCGGAAATCGTCGCAGGATAGTCATTTCCGAACAAGCAGGAGTGAGTAACGTTTTAGCGAAAGCAAGAACTTTTGGGATCGAACTAGATAAACACAATCCAAAAACCGGGCAAATTCTGCAACGTCTTAAGATTTTAGAACAAGAAGGGTATCAATTTGAAGCAGCAGAAGCCAGTTTTGAGTTGTTAATGCGCGAGGCTTTGGGAAACCGTCAGCCCTTCTTTGAAATTAAAGGCTTTCAAGTTCACTGTGACTTAGTTCAAGGAGAAGAAACAACAAGTGCGCTTGCGACCGTAAAAGTTGCTGTGAGTGGTAGAGATATTCTAGAAGCAGCAGAAGGGAACGGACCCGTTGCTGCATTAGATGCAGCATTACGTAAGGCTTTAGTAAATTTTTACCCGCAAATTGCAGAATTTGAACTGACGGATTACAAAGTGAGAATTTTGAACGGGCATACAGGAACAGCAGCGAAAACCCGAGTTTTAGTGGAATCAGGCAACGGACACCAACGCTGGACTACTGTGGGAGTTTCGACAAATATTTTAGCAGCGTCCTATCAAGCTGTTGTTGAGGGCTTAGAATACGGTTTGTTGCTACATTCTCAAGCTGAGATGGCTCTAATTGCTAATAGCTAATAGCTAATGGCTAATGGCTGATAGCTAATGGCTTTCCTTAGCTATTAGCATTAGGCTTCTCGATGCGAAGCTAGCCCGCACAGGACTATACGGGTTAGCCCTCCCTTGTTTGCCAGTCCCCAGGGCGTGGGAAACCCTCCTGCAGCAATGGTCTTACCATTAGCAATTAGCCATTAGCCATTAGCAATTAGCCATTAGCAATTAGCCATTTTGAGAAAAACTATCCCAAACTTGGGCAACGACTTTGCTCAACCAGCGTCTTTGCTGGATGTCGAGTACGCTATCATCGGCGAGGACTTGGGCGGTTACCTCTTCTAGGGATTGACCCTGGGCGCGAACAATTTTAATGACACCAGCAATTGCTGCAGCAACTAGTTCTTCATCAACAGCGGGCTGCTGTCGCAAGGCAAAGATTTCTTGGGGGCTATCTGGAATGGGATAATTCATGGCGTATGTTTACAGAAAAACAAAATGAATAATAAATATGAGAACCTCTTAAAGTTTCTTTACTGAATTTTGTTCAAGTAATAGGGCGGATCTTACCGTAATTTAGCCTTTTGTTAAATCTGTCTTAATGCAGAAATTTATTGGAGATTCTACGAAAAATGAGAGAGTTACTGTATTTAGAAATCCCTACTCCCGACACAGCTGCTGTTTGCGACTGGTTGCAAACTTATTTTGACCCGGAAATAGGGGAAAAATTGCTGACTCCGGAAGGCTTTCGCTTAAGAACCCCAAATGCTACAACCACTAACGAGATGAGTTCGGAAAAATTACCGACAGAATTGTCTGTATTTGTTTGGTCAGTACAGCGAACAACTTATTTAAAAGCATTCCGTTGGGGAGACAAACCTTTCCCAAAAGAGCAGCAAATTCTTCAGCGTCTCACTGTTGAGATTCGCAGTCGCTTTCCTCACGATTATCCCGAACCACCAAGCGTTGATTTATTAAAAGCATCAATTTTTGAAGCACTTGCACCATATTATCCTCTTACTGTCAAATATTTTCAAAAAATGCCCAATGGGGAGTACGATCTCAAACGCGTTTACTGGTGGGAAAAACAATGGCGAGAAGGTGTACGGAATCCCAAGCAACCACGTCAAGTGGTGTTTTCTCATACTGGCGATTGGGGACAAGGAGGACAAGGAGGACAAGGGGGAATTTTTTCCTCTACCGTGTCTACCCCCTCTCCCCAATATGACCTAATCTACATTGGCGGTGCGCTTGGCGTTATTCATGCGGCTGTGATGGCAAAACTGGGTTATCGAGTGCTGCTGATAGAACGGTTACCTTTTGGACGCATGAATCGCGAATGGAATATATCTCGTGATGAAATTCAAAGTTTGGTTAACTTGGGCTTGCTCACACCTTCAGAAGTGGAAACGTGTATTGCACGGGAATATAAGGACGGATTTAATAAATTTTTTGATGGGAATAATCCCAAACACCTCAAAGCACCGATTTTACATACACCCACAGTCCTTAACATAGGATTGGATTCTGAGACATTACTGCAATTGTGCGGGCAAAAGTTGCGCGTCGCTGGTGGTGAAATTTGGGATGAGACGGAGTTTGTGAAAGCAGATGTATACAATTCACAAATTGTGCTTAGTGTCAAGCATTTACCCAGTCAAACGGATAAGCAGGTCAGTGGGCGGCTACTTGTAGACGCAATGGGAACTGCTTCACCAATCGCATGGCAATTGAATGGAGGTCGTGCCTTTGATAGTGTATGCCCTACAGTAGGAGCAGCGATAGAGAAAGGATTTGAACCCGGAGTGTGGGATTCTCAGTATGGAGATGTTCTTAACAGTCATGGCGATATTTCACGCGGACGACAGTTAATTTGGGAATTGTTTCCTGGAGCAAATGAGGAGCTAACAATTTATTTATTCCATTACCATGAGGTCAATGCTAGAAATCCCGGTTCTTTATTGGAGATGTACGAAGATTTTTTCACCATTCTGCCAGAATACCGCCGTTGCGATATGGATAAACTGGTGTGGAAAAAGCCGACATTTGGTTACATACCGGGACATTTTAGCGTAGGAAGTCGCGATCGCACGGTTGCATATGACCGCTTGATAGCAATAGGAGATGCAGCATCGCTGCAATCCCCCTTAGTTTTCACGGGTTTTGGCTCTCTTGTTCGCAACTTAGAACGACTGACAACCCTTTTAGATGTCGCGCTGAAACACGACTTGCTGCGCGTAAAGCACCTAAATAAAATTCGGGCTTTCCAAAATAATATTGCCGTCACCTGGATGTTTTCCAAAGGAATGATGGTTCCTACCGGGAAATTCTTACCACCCCAAAGAATCAACTCCATGCTCAACAACTTTTTTGGTTTGTTAGCAGATGAACCCTTAGAAGTAGCAGATAACTTCATTAAAGACCGATTTGACTGGTGGACATTTAACCGACTCGCATGGAAAGCCGCAAAAAATAATCCCACGTTACTGCTATGGATTTGGGAACTTGCTGGTGCTAAGGATTTAATCAGGTGGATCGGCAATTATCTCGACTTTGGACGCCATACCCTAGTAAGAGCTTTATTAAAAGGATGGTTCCCCCAGTTGCTGCGTCAAATGAGTCCCTGGTTAGAACCGCGCTATCCAGGATTGTGGTTGCAGCTCCTTGCAATTAATTACGCTCTCACCACAGGTGTAGCACGCACTCAAAGCCAAGCAAGGAAAGTGACATCAGAGTTAATAGCTAATAGCTAATGGCTAATGGCTAATGGCTAATGGCTAATGGCTAATGGCGATCGGTTAATAGTGAAGTCAAGATTAGCCATTAACTATGGAGGTGTAGGCATTTGCCCACCAACATGAGCGTGCGGTATAACTCTACCTCCTAACAGTGAATACAACATTAGCCCTATGCCTTGGGTAACGTGAAGCGTAACGCTATGCCGACAAGAGATATACGCCAGTCCCCAAGGCGTGAGAAAACCATCCACAGGGTAGTCTCACCATTAGCAATTAGCAATTAGCAATTAGCAATTAGCATCCTTATTAAACTTTGGCAATTCAACAGATGATAAAGATTTTCGACCTTTTGGGGGACGGTGTGGATAAATTAGGGGTGAAGGAGAATTGGAGTTAGTAGATTCGTTCATCAATTGCACGTAAGGAACGGGTGTTTCTGGTAATTCGAGAACTGGTGCTTGTTCTGACCAAACGTCCACATAATCGTCTGGTGGGGTATGATTCGGGAGTACTTCAATGACTTCTGATTTTTGTTGTTCTTCTGGTTCTTCTACCAAATGTGTGGCAGTTGTTTCCCAGATAGTCTCTGCTGCAGGAGGAGTATCTTCATTGACTTCTGTAGGCGATGCTGGCTGTACGGGTACAGAATTGGCTGCAAAGAACATTTGGATAACCCCATCCAACTGCCGATCTAAGTCGCTAGAATCTGGTACAGAAACTGTTCCTATTTCCGGTGTGTTAGTTGTTTGTGATGGAGACAGGATTTCTTCTTCCTCTTCATCTAAAATGTCCTGAGGCAATGGTTGATTGGGGGATATACTTTCTCCTTTCTGAACGGGTGATGGAGATTCTTCCCAAGGATTATCATCATCAAATAAATTTTGTTCTCCCGACCAAGGTTTAATTGGTTGTGTGTAGGTAAACAAAGAATTGACCCGCTTGGGAAGTTTTGAGGCTGTACTCCCTGAGTCATTTTCATCAAGAGAGTCGTAGCTCGG
This sequence comes from Tolypothrix campylonemoides VB511288_2, assembly GCF_045999855.1. NCBI lineage: Bacteria > Bacillati > Cyanobacteriota > Cyanophyceae > Nostocales > Tolypothrichaceae > Tolypothrix > Tolypothrix campylonemoides. The sequence continues at coordinate 732,382 of NZ_JBFPMW010000004.1, read as the reverse complement.
AACAGGAGTCTCCAAACACTTTTCTAGGGCGGCTTTAAATTGTAAAGTCTGGCGTTGCTGTCGCATCAGCCGAGTCCGCAGCTCTCGACAAGCGGTTTCTGCTTGTACTAAGTGATGGGATTGTTCGTTATAGTTAGATTGAATAAGAGCGCACTCTCTCTCTAATTGGGCAAGGCGTTGCTGGTTAATATCTAGTTGCGCTTTATAGCTTTCAACTAAACTTTCTTGACGTTGGGCGCTTGCAGTTGCAGTTTCGAGCTGTTGGTATAGGGACTTTATTTGCTCTTGAGCCGCTGCAAGTTCTTGTGCTTGTTGGCTGAGCATTGATTCTGTGACACTAGAGCGTTTTTTTTGCCACTCTACAGCCTTTTCTGACTCATTTAAAGCCATTTTAAGCTGCTGTACTTGGTCGTACAAGTCGTCGTTGCTCAGACGCAGTTCTTCGTTCAAGACCAATAATTTCTTGAACTCGGAATCTATCATCTGCTGTCGATCGCGGTCCGGTTCTGCAACCCAGTCCTCATCAGAAGCACCATCCGATGTAATATCGTTCTCACATTCCTTATCTTGTGCTGGCGCTAGTAGTGGAATGTTTGCGCTTGCTGTAGTTTCACCAGGCAAAACAGAGTAAAACGGGCAACTTGCTCTTTCCGGTTGTGGCGAGTTACTCGATTTTAATGGTTCAACGAAAGCTTCATTTTTAGGGGTATCAGCTTCATTCATCACTATTCTTACCGAAATTCATCGGATGGTTCCTAATCCACTAGCTTAAACTTAAAACCAGAGACAGTGGTAATATTTCACCTACAAATGCTGTCATATCAAAATCTTTTCCATAAGGCAAATTGGATTTTTCTATGATTCAGATACTAGCCATTAGTTAGACGCAGCTTTCCCGTGCTGGTGGTGACAAATTAGTAGAAATTAAAGGATTCTGCTGTCTTGAAAATAGGTTGTAGGGGGTATTGCCCAACCATATCGAACGGTTGGCAATACCCACCTTACAAAAATTGAAATAAGGTAAATCGCAGAGGACAGAAGGTAATATCCCTTTTCCACACTGGGTTGCAAGATTTTTCCATAAATGACTGTCTTGAAGATAGGAAGTAGGGAATTGGGTAGGCACTACCCATTTACACGGATGCGCCTTATTCTAATGCTTGAGTCATATTAATTAACAATTGAGAAGCCCGTTACTATAGTCGTGTCCGGGATTCTTGCTGTGAAATTTATTTAAGTTAACATTGAGTTGCTTTTAGATAGTAAATTTTGACATTAAAAGTGGAGTCACTATATCTAGATTAATTAACTATTTCTTAAACTATCTATAAGCAACTGGAGGATCTCCCCACACTCCTTTCACTTTTTCACCAAAAGTGACCGGTTCATCTGTATTATTGGCTGTTATGGTTGAACCATCATAGGAAACAGCGACCATGGGCCATGTTTCTTCGCCCAATTCGCCTGCACGGAATAACACCTGTTCCGGTTGAACTTTACTCCAACCTAACAAGACCGCAATTTCATGCTTGTGTTCGTTTTGGGAAGGTGTAATGCTCTGAGATTGACCTTTATTGCTATCCCAAATGACTGCGCGGTCTGTCACATCAGATGTATTCATGTAGCCTTCAAACTGACGTGCTAAAAAACGATCGCCTTTCTCCGACCAGCTTACAGGAACCAAAACTCCGATAGTTCCTTGTGTGTCGCTTTCTGTTGTTGATGTGACACTAACTTTTAGTAATGGGTCGTTGAGATTGGAAGTTGAGCTAACCACCCGTAGCTTTTTAGTTTGTCTATCTTCTATAAATAGAACGCTACTAACACGGCTGTTATGCATTTCTGGTTTAACTTCTACTTGTACGCGGCTGTAAGCTGCATATCGTCCATCTGGAGAGATGACAGGTACGCTGCGATAGTAACGCACTCCAGAAGCACCCTTGGAACCAATAGCTTCCTGGGTAGATTGAATCCATTGCCACGGAATGGGATGGGGGCTTCCCACAGGATCTTGTTGTGATTGAGCGCCTTCTGGTGGTTGTTCAACAACAGGAACTGACGTAGCTGGTTTTAATTTACCTATTGAAGGAGCAACTGCAGTTGCTTCTAAAACTTCATTTACCGAAATGTGTCTGGACGTGGTGTCATTGTTTTTGGCTGCTAGGACTTGTACTTTAGCCGCTCTCAAGCGTTGCACCAGGTCTAACTCACTTTTAGACAGGTTTTCGCTCTTGGAATCCTGCGCGATGATTGATGGAGCCAGTTCAACTGCGGTGAGTAACTCTTCATCAGCTTCGGGTATTTCTCTCGACAGAGAATCATTTTCTATCAATGCTTCCCATTCGCCGTGCGATCGTTGCAGTTGGTTAATTGCTGCTAGAGAGGTTGGTGTGGCGAGTGATTTAGAAGCAAAAGTATCTTGAGATATTTTTGTGACATCATCGAAATTCTGTTCGCCTTCAGCAGGGGTTTGATTTGACACAGAATCAGATGAGGCAGAATCGGAGTCTGGCGCTACGGGAGTAAGTTTGGCTGCTTGTGTTTGTTTTGCCAAGGTAGAGTGAGCCGACGCCGCCATTAAGGGCGCAATCAGCATAACAAAAATGACATACTTTTGGAATGGTTGCACGCTCAACCATCCTGACAACAGAGGAAATTTCAGCATTTGTTGACTCTCTAAAGGGCGGTTGCTGTGTGAGGAGGAATGCCTGATACAGCAATCGGGCAGACTATCAATAATAGGTATAACAAGGAACTCCCAATTAAACGAGATTTTTTACTCAAACTTCGCATACTTTTACAAAATTAGAGTATCTTTTTCTACGCTTTGCTGTTACTGGTATTTGGGAGAAACCGCGAACTAGTATTTATACAGACTAACGGGAGGATAGCCCTTTATAGATGCTCGTGATAACACTGAGCACTTCGGAATCAGGCATATCTCAACAAGTAACCGTGTATCAGCAAGACGCAGAACTCGGCTTACTCTCTGTACTTAGTCCGACTGCTGGGAGGGGGATCGCTGTTTACATTTTGATACCACACCAATAGCTACCAGACTCGGTACAAGTATGGCATTAGTTTAAAATTTTGCAAACCGAACTCGTCTCCAAGCCGATTTTGCGATCGCTTCTGATATCTAGCCGAAGGGGAAACACGGGAATCAAACTGCCAAAACTGCATTATTCAGTGATAGCAGTTGCGGAAGAGCACCTCTGGTTTGAAAGGTCGGTTCCAGACTCAGAATTTTTGGAGATTATAGAATTTTGTATAGACATCTTAAGAAATTCATTAGACGTGCTGTTGCTCGTTTCTACATTGTTTTTCACCAGATGTCCGTGAATTGCGTTCGACGAAGACTAGCGCTTTGCATCGTTGCTCGGCGCTTTCTGCGCTTTTACACTATCGTTTGACTCTCCCATCTCTACTGAGAGAGAAAGAGATAAGGTTAATGGCCCCTGCTTTGCGATCGCCAACGAGTTAAACTTAGCTGCGGCAGATGCGTAAAGTGCTAGCTTGTGTTCCAGCGAAATTATTATAACCCTACAAAACCATCTTTTTTTTACAAAAACCAACGAATTTGTCAAATAATAGTGACTATCGCTCGGGGATCGGCGATCGGTTCAAGAGAACGGAAATAAGCCTATCATTACCATTGAGGCAGAAGCTCAAGTCATAAGGCAAAAACGCCTTCTACCCTCTGCCTTCTGTCTGCTTGCCTTCTTCTACCAACGATCGCTATGAAAATTGTTTTCTTTGGAACTCCTGATTTTGCCGTACCGACGCTGGAAACACTGCTGAACCACCCAGACTTTGAAGTCATAGCAGTTGTAACACAGCCCGATAAACGACGCGGACGCGGGAACAAACTGACACCCTCACCAGTAAAAGCAGTTGCGACCTCAGCAAATTTGCCCGTTTGGCAACCCCAAAGGGTGAAGAAAAGTACTGAAACTTTGACCAAACTTCGAGAATCAGATGCTGATGCATTTGTCGTTGTCGCTTACGGGCAAATTCTCTCGCAAAAAATTTTAGATATGCCCAAATTGGGATGCATCAATGTACATGGGTCGATTTTACCAAAATACCGAGGAGCAGCCCCCATTCAATGGTGTTTGTACAATGGTGAGACTGAAACTGGTATCACAACGATGTTGATGGATGCGGGGATGGATACTGGAGCAATGTTACTGACAGCCACTACACCGGTAGGATTATTGGATAATGCCCGAGATTTGGCAAAAAAACTTGCCGTGACGGGTGCAGATTTATTAGTGGAGACTTTGCTAAAGCTCAAACATCAGCAAGGGGAACCAATTCCTCAAGACAATTCTGAAGCTACTTATGCACCAATGATTGCAAAAGACGATTATCATTTGGATTGGTCAAAAAGCGCGATACAGTTACACAATCAAATTAGAGGTTTTTACCCTGACTGTGTTACAACCTTTCGGAATCAACCTCTAAAAATTACTGCCACTGCGCCCCTTGGCTCTACTTATGGATATGAGTTACCACCAGAAATGGAAGCAATACAAAAGAAATTGCCCGATTTGTCGGTAGTATCCGGTAACCCAGGGGAAGTTGTTGGCATTGCCAAGGGAGTCGGAGCGATCGTACAAACTGGAGATGGTTTTTTACTCCTTAGAGAAGTTCAACCTGCTGGCAAACGTCCTCAGTCAGGGTGGGATTTTATTAATGGTACGCGTGTAGTCGTGGGAGAAGTTTTTGGATGAATCATGAATTATAAATGATGAATGCTGAAACCATCAATTCATAATTCATAATTCATAATTCATAATTCATAATTCATTCTTTCGTAGTGGCGACAAGTTTCACAAGGACCTTCTGGTTTAACTGCACAGCGTATCATTTCTGAATGAGCATTGTAGCGGCAAGTGGCATCACCGAGAACCCAACGTCCTCCCACAAAACTTTTTTCATCTGGGCGTGTTGCAGATTGCACGTAAAGAGCAATTTTTTGCAAACGATAGCGCCCCGCCTTTAATTGATAGCGGTGGCGACGCTCTAAGACAGCGTAGGTTTTTCCTTCAAGATCTAGATAATTTCCCGGTTGTGGTGTCCAATCGAGTTGGACATTTCCAATGGTCTGACGTGGATGTGTCAGAATAACCTCGGTTGGTAGAGAATCTGGTTCCATGGTCATTTGTAATGGTATTTACATTAATAGGATGGTAACGTAGGAGACTGTGTGAACTCGTTTAGTTTATGTTATAGTTAACCATTTCCTAATAAATTGTAAAAATTAACTTCGTACAAGTATACATTTACACTCGTTTGTTTTTTCATGTTTTGTGTCTAAAGCGCTGTCCTCATCTTTGTCTCTATATGCAAAAGGAGATACCTCGTCGCTCAAGAACGAGATTGGTCAAGTGAGAGGTACAAACAACATAATGAATGACCTCTTTATATTAGTTTACACTCTGTAAATTTTCTTGATATCTTCTTAGCTTTCCGGCTTCGTCTAGCATACTGTTGGCGAATGATGGATCGGTTCCCTCACCCCTCTCCGGTAGCTCGACAAACGCTAGCGAAGTAGCGCTTCACACCTGCATTCTGTACTAGAGGTATCGGTTCTTTGAGATGAGGAGTACTTCTCAAGAATCTGAAAATGAAGGGGTACGCATTGTAGATAGTTATTGAGGAAATATTTAATACCAATACGATCGCCATTACATCCTCAAAGAGCGATTCTGTTCTATAAATACATGGCAAGTCTACAACAAACTCCTACGAAATTAACACTCGAGTTCCGACCTTGGTTTATTTGGATAATTGGAGGTTTTTCCAGCTTAATATGGCCAGTTCAACTTTTCTTCTTGTTACCCTTAATCAAAACTAGCACCCTAACTTGTACAAGAGTGCAACCGGATCGAGGTGAATGTCAGCTAGTAACCTCATCATTGCTGCAATCGAGCAAGAAAACTATTCCCATGGAGGAATTCCAGGGAGCTAGGGTTGATCAGTCGGATGAGAGTCGCGATCGCAACCAACCGCAACAATTAGTCTTGTTAACGAAACACGGCGAGTTGGCTTTTTGGACTGCTGACACTCAAAAACCTCAAGTTTCAGCTATTGAACTAAAATCAACTGCAGATCGAATCAATGATTTTGTCAAAAACTCTCAAACTTCATCTTTCACAATACAGAAGGGTAACCCCACGCTCGCTTGGGCTGTGACTGGTGTCACTACCTTTAATTTCTTATGGTTAGCTTATTGTTGTGAAATAGTAACTTGTGATTTTGATAAAAGTCGCGGTTCTGTCATTAAGAAAAGACAATGGTTCTTTATCTCAAAAACAGTAGAGCATCAACTCAGAGAGATTGTTGACGTGCAGGTGCAAGAAAAGTTTAATAGAAACGGTAAAAATTATCGAATTAAATTATTACTATCTTCTGGTAAGGATTTACCGCTCACTAACTATTACACAAACTATCTCCGTAAAAGAGAATACATTGAAAAAAAGGCGGATGCGATCGCTCAGTTTCTGGGAAGAAAAAAGTTATAACTTAAGACAGTCAGGATTTTTATTAAATTATTTTAATTTTAATTAAAAATTCTTAAAAAAAAATCATTGAGAAGCCATGGAGTTTTTATTTCTTAGAAAAGTTAATACTTCAGAAGTGGCATATTTAACTCCCCTTTTTTCTTTGTTCTGATTGACTTTTAAGTCATGCATATTTATAATAGCTTACTTTGGCAGGAAAGGAGTGAAGCCGAGAGACTTGGTAAATAAGGACAAATGACCAAAGACCAAAGACAAAAGTCGAAACTCAAAAGCTAGAATTGAGTCTATGTAAAGCATTCAAGTGCTTTATACATCTTCTTTAAAGTCACTCCTAGAGATGGGCAATCTCAAAGTGCTTATTACATTCTTTAAAGTTATGTAGCCTTTTAATTACGAAGGCTAAGACACTGCGGTAAACTAAGCCATGATTATGGATTCTTTTGCACCAAAAATAATAGCAAAGGAGCTTTTTTTCAATGTCTCATACCGTAAAAATCTACGATACCTGCATTGGTTGCACACAGTGTGTCCGCGCTTGTCCCACAGACGTACTAGAAATGGTCCCTTGGGATGGCTGTAAAGCGGCGCAAATTGCCTCATCACCCCGTACAGAGGACTGTGTGGGTTGCAAGCGGTGTGAAACTGCTTGTCCCACTGACTTTTTAAGCATCCGGGTTTACTTGGGTGCTGAAACAACTCGCAGTATGGGTCTAGCTTACTAAATTTGTCTGGAAACTGGTAATAAAGTCTCTAGATAGCAATCAACTTTAGGATCGTTGGGCGTAGGGCATAGAGTATTGGGCATTGTTCAATACCCTATGCCTTATGCCCAATATTATTCTCTGCCCCCTGTTTTTTGCCAAAACGCTACCATTGTGTTAACAACTATACTGGTTGCAATAGTTATATTAAAAAAATGGTGTGAGCAATGTGCGGCATCGTAGGTTATATTGGCACTCAAGCGGCAACAGAAATTTTGCTATCTGGGCTAGAAAAACTGGAGTATCGGGGTTATGATTCTGCGGGAATTGCCACGATATGGGAAGGTGATGTTAATTGTGTGCGGGCAAAAGGTAAGCTTTACAATCTACGTTCTAAGCTAGAACAAGTAGAAACTCCAGCCCAGATTGGTATTGGTCATACTCGTTGGGCGACTCACGGTAAGCCAGAGGAATATAATGCTCATCCCCATATGGATACAGCACTGCGGGTAGCGGTGGTGCAAAATGGCATAGTAGAAAATTACCGGGAATTACGCGAATATTTAAAAACCCAAGGACACCAGTTCCGTTCTGAGACGGATACTGAGGTGATTCCTCATCTCATTGCTCAATTTCTTAAAGAACCTTCTCCCTCTGTTCCCTTCTCCCCCTCTCCTTTCCTTGACGCAATCCGCCAAGCTGTTAATAAATTAGAGGGGGCTTTTGCGATCGCAGCAATTTCCGCCGATTATCCAGACGAGCTGATTGTTGTGCGACAGCAAGCGCCTTTAGTCATTGGTTTTGGGCAAGGGGAATTTTTCTGCGCGTCTGATACGCCAGCAATTATAGCTCATACTCGTGCGGTATTACCGTTAGAAAACGGAGAAATAGCACGTCTCACACCCTTGGGGGTAGAGATTTACAATTTTGCTGGTGAACGGTTAAAAAAACAGCCCCGCCTGATGAACTTGAATCCCACAATGGTGGAAAAGCAGGGATTCAAGCACTTCATGCTCAAGGAAATCTACGAACAACCGGGAGTTGTGAGGGCTTGTTTGGAAGCCTACTTTAACGCTGATTGGAATGCAGGAGATTCGACAAAATCTCCAGTGAACCTTGGTTTACCGACAGAAATTTATGCGGATTTAGAACAAATCCAAATTGTTGCTTGCGGAACCAGTTGGCATGCAGCATTGGTAGGGAAACACTTACTAGAACAAGTAGCGGGTATTCCCACGAACGTACATTACGCCTCGGAATATCGTTACGCACCATCACCGCTGACAGCAAATACTTTAACAATTGGTGTTACCCAATCAGGAGAAACGGCTGATACCCTAGCAGCTTTAGCAATGGAAAAAGAACGCCGCCAGGGTAAAGAAGCGAAGTATCAAGCCCGATTGTTGGGAATTACCAATCGTCCGGAAAGCACTTTGGGTCATATGGTCCCTCAAATTATCAATACTCTTGCAGGAATTGAAATTGGGGTAGCGGCGACAAAAACTTTTATTGCTCAATTGATGGCATTTTACGCTTTGGCATTGGATTTGGCATATCTCCGTCAGGCAATTTCCCCAACAGAGTTACAGGAAATTATTGATGGTTTGCGGCAAATTCCCGGAGAAATTGAAGCAAATTTGGAAAAACAAGAGGATTATATCGGGCAATTGGCTCATAATTTTGCCGAGACTAAAGATTTTATCTTTTTGGGAAGGGGGATTAATTTTCCTATTGCTTTGGAAGGGGCGTTGAAGTTAAAAGAAATCAGTTACATTCATGCAGAGGGATATCCTGCAGGCGAAATGAAGCACGGACCCATTGCTTTGTTGGATGCAAAAGTGCCTGTAGTTGCGATCGCAATGCCTGGTAGTGTTTACGAAAAAGTGATTTCTAACTCCCAAGAAGCGAAAGCCCGCGATTCTCGTTTAATTGGCGTGACACCAGTGAATGATGGAGAAGCCGGAGAAATTTTTAATGATATTCTCCCTGTTTCTCATGTTAATGAATTGCTGTCTCCAATACTTACGGTCATTCCCTTACAATTGCTGGCTTATCACATCGCAGCACTTCGCGGTTTGGATGTGGATCAGCCCAGAAATTTGGCAAAATCAGTGACTGTGGAGTAGGACGCAGGTAGGGGCGTGGCGGCTGTGTAGAGAGATAAAAAAGTTGGAAAAAAAATAAAAAAGTTGGAAAATATCTCCTAAGGCTAGATACGCAAGATAGCTTCAGGAGACTTTATCATAGCTAGGAGCAAGCAAGACTGAAAATAAGCTAAGTAGTTCGAGCGTTACCAAAAGGGAGGATGAGACCAGAACTTTAAGCTAGCTCTAGTGTAGAAGGCTCTGGTAAAGGCTTACCGATTTGCTTATAAGCGTACACCAGATCGTCTAAAACTTCCTTAGCGTTCTCAAGTGCTTCTTCATAAGTTTCCCCGTGTGTCTGAGCATATTTACCCCATTCAGGCAAACTCGCAACATACACCCGATCGTTCTCAGACCATTGAATCAAAATGCTATATTTCATTATTCATCCCCTTGCTCTGACTGCTTTAGTTCTTCTAGTGCTGCTGTTACATCTTTTTCTTGGTAAGGTTTTGCATCTTTGCCATCTTTGCCAGACAGAACTACAGGATTTCGCAAAAGTGGATGAATCCAGTAGGAATGACTACCTTTACCCCTTTTAGGTAACAGTGTAAATCCTGCTTTCTACAACATCTGTTTCAATTCTCTAACTTTTTTAGGCAGATTATGGAATATAACAAAGCAACCAGAACGATTGCACACCAATCAGAGAGCAACTTTCAGATTTGACGGAATCGGATTCAAACAATGACGATGGCTCAGAAGGGCGATCGCCCAGATTTTTCCAAGCATCAGGCGATCGCCTTTTAGACCATTAGATGTGACTGAGATATTTTACTGTTGATGGTAACTTTCATGACATACAAAGCGATCGCACAACTAGTCAAATCTAGTTATTGTGCCTGACAATAACAAAGAAACATCAACGCTAATATTGAAAGTATAAACAACTCGCGACATTCAGCAACTAATGGCAACGCAAAAAGTCACGGTTGAACTTCCACAAGCCATTTTTCAACAATTGGCTCGTATCGCCTCGGCAACCCAACAACCCTTGGAAGTCCTGGCTGCTCAAAGCATTGCCAGTAACTTACCCCCAACACCTGACAATGCGCCAGTAGAAATTCAGGCAGAACTTTTGCAAATGCAAACGTGGGATAGTCAAGAATTGTTAGTGCTTGCTCAAAGTCAAACGGATCTAGAACAGCAACAACGCCATATAGAATTATTAGAGAAGAATCAAAATGGCGAAATTACCCCTAGCGAACGTCAAGAACTGAGCCAGTTAAGGATAGCAGCCGATCGCTTGATGTTACAAAAAGCTTATGCTTGGTCAGTTCTCCGTTGGCGAGGACACAGAGTACCTGCTTTAAATGAATTACCCGAATAATCATGGCTATCCCTGACAAAATTCGTTCTGAAGTTTTAGCAAGGGCAGGGTTTCGCTGTGAGTATTGCAAAACTTATTCTCGTTTAGTTGGTATGCCTTTGGTAATGGAGCATATCTTGCCTAAAGCTGCTGGAGGTAAAGATGAATCTGACAATTTAGCAGCTTCCTGTTATCGCTGTAATGAATTTAAAGGTGCAAAAACTCATGCAATTGACCCACAAACAAGTCAGTTAGTGCCGTTATTTAATCCAAGGCAACAATTTTGGCAAGAGCATTTTAGCTGGGTAAATGGTGGAACTCATATTGCTGGTCTCACACCCACAGGTCGGGCAACTGTAATTGCTTTGCGACTAAATAATGAGTACATAACTGAGGCGAGAGTATTGTGGATTGAGAGTAATTGGCATCCTCCCTCCAGATAAGTCTTAAGATGAATTGTTGAAAAAGTTACAGTTTGTTCTCAAAACTTAGTAATTCATCACAATTAAAGTACACCAGTCAGGACGATCGTTGGTCATTTATCTTTGGACATTTGTAGGAGTTTAAGCGTGTTTATCAACTTTTACGTAGCTCTATTTTTTTCTACCTAACTTAACTAGAAAACAGTGCTCTAAAGAAAGCTATTTGCAACCAAGTAGCACTTTTGTTGCAATTAAATTGCTATCTCCTCAAATTGCGGTAGCATATTTAGTATAAGGTCTAAGTTCCGGAGGATGGAATCCAATAACAATATCTGGTATGGGAATTCCAGCAGCAATTAGCTCGTTAGCAATGCCGTCTTCAGTTCCATCTCGTTGAATCCAAATTTTGTCGTCAAAAATGTCAATGTGAATCAGACATCCATGAACTCTAGTATCGTCTTCCCACCCCATCGTTATTAACAAATAGCTATTGCGATCGCTGCTAACTATCAGTTTATACTGCAAGTTTCCATAAGCATAGGGAATTTGCATATACTCTGTCAGTATGCGCTGAATTATTTTGCGATAGTCATCTAATCTATCCATTGAGCGATCGTCTCCTTTTGCGGGTCAAATATCAGTAAGTGAAGGGAATTTTTTTTGATAACAAGGCTACCAATGGGTTCTGAAAAAATCTCCCGATACGTTGCTTTGCGAATTGCTAGATATAGTTGCCTTCCCGGTTCTGTTTCTTCCATTATATTTTGATAAAGAATGTATTGATCCAAAGCTTTTATTCATCCACCTTATCTTTACCAAAAACCTCAGAAACTTTTAGATTAAGTTGTTGTCGAAATCCGGGGGATAGCAGTAAATCATTATTGCTAAAATTACCTACTTCTATATAAGAATCTCCTCTAAGTTCTAAGATTAAAATAGTGTGAGTTTGGGGATTGACTATCCAATATTCGGGAATGCGGCAATCTTGATATTGTATTCTTTTGGCGATGGAGTCTCTCTCTCTTTGGATATCTCCAGGACTAACTATTTCAATTACTAATAGAGGGGGTAACATGGAAAGACAAATGGTGTTACGCTTTGATAGTTGTTGAATATGTTCTTCTCGGATAATGGTGAGGTCTGGATAGCGGTTTTTGGGTTCACCTCTGACTTATAATTCTAGTCCTTGTCCTCTGACTCTGTCAGTTCCTAGCATTAAGGCAAAAGCCAAAAAAAGCCGATTAGCAATTTGAATATTTAAGCCAGATTCTGGAGGCATTTCGATCAATTCTCCATTAAAGAGTTCATAAAGTTTTTCTGAATCATCGTTGTATTGGAGATACTCGGCAAAACTTGCAAATCGAGGTTTAACGTTTAACATCAGATTGACTCCATGAACGATTCCCAATCAAGCTAATGCCCAGGAAAGACCGTAATTTAAAAACTAGATACTCTTCCCATATTACCATTTGGGGAGCGAACCCCCGCACGGAGCTGCTCTCCGCAACGCACTGTCTCCCCAATAGCAAACTTCGGAGGGTTTCCCCCCAACCCCACTTCGTGGGGACCCCAAAGCCCCCCGTTGTTCGCGTAGCGTCTCGGTAAGGAGATAGCGCCTGCCGTCGGTGAATTCCATTTTGAGGGCAATTGGCACTCTTTGGGATGCTCCTACCATTTGTTGCAATAATGGTGAGTTTAAGTTAAGTAGGCGCGAATCAATAAAGTTATGTTAAACAAATCCAGAAAGGAAAGACAAATTATTCAACCATTAATAAAAGCTCGTGGAATAAATATTTTTTAGAAAGGTAAGTAAGTCAGTACAATGAAAGTTGACTAGTCAGAATCGTCATTTGTCATTGCTCAAGTGTCATTTGTAAGGTTTTGAGCCAAAGTGCTGAAGTGGTAACGATAAAATAATGGTTTAAGGTGATAAAATTATACGACTTTGTTTGCGATCCTACAGCATTTGTGGAGTCACAAAAAAGTCGTATAGCAATCCTATCTGATTTGTGAAAACATTTAATTATTGTAGTGCGGGCATTGCCCATTACATAAAAGCTTTTGTGCGGTATAGACCTACCTACGTGTATTTTAAAAATCAAATAGGAATCCTGTAGAATTCATAAAAAAGTTGTAGAATTTTCCTATAGGTGTACACACAAGCATCTACAGGAGTTTTTTATGCCTAAAAGCAAGCAAGATTGGACGCAAGCCAATCTGTTATCTATGTAATTTTGGATCTTAAGTATGTCAACTTATCGGACTGTTCTTGTGATTGCTGACTCTAACAAGAACGATAACAACTATAAGCAGCAATTACAGCAGGATCGGAATGTTGCATACAAAGTTCTCACAAAGCAGTACCACATCCCGATTCTGCCACTGTCTCAATTACAGCAGATTGATGGCATTCTCCTAGAAATTCAATTTCCCCATGCCAAGAGCATCAATCTGCTTCGTCAACTGAAGGAACAAATGGGCGATCGCTGCCCGCCGATCGTCGTAATTGGCAGTGGAGACACGAAGACTGCCGTCCATGCGTTCAAGAATGGAGCGGCAGATTATCTGGTCAGAGATCGGATAACTCCTGACGATTTGCGTCTGGCGATGCGGAGTGCTATCGAAAATGCGGAGTTACAACGGAAACTGCAACGCAGCCAGGAGCAGTTTCAAACATCGGTTGAGAATATGCTAGACTGCTTTGGCATCTTCTCAGCCATGCGAAATGAGTCAGGGCAAATTTTAGACTTTCGCATTGATTATCTCAATGGGGCGGCGTGTGAAAACAACCGTATGCCCAAAGAGATGCAGATCGGTCGAGGCTTATGTGAAATGCTGCCGGGACATCGCGAATTGGGTCTGTTTGACGAGTATTGTCAATTGGTTGAAACGGGAGAACCCTTAATCAAAGACTCGCTAATCTACGAGGACACCTATGGAGGTGAGCAGCGGTTAGGGCGGGTGTTTGATATTCGGGCGACCAAGTTGAATGATGGCTTTGTTGCCTCCTGGCGTGATGTCACCGATCGCAAGCGGTTGGAGTTAGAGTTGAGCCAGACGATAGCAGACCTACAACAGCAGCAGAATTACTTACAGCGGCTGATTGACACGGCTCCAATCGGCATTGGCATTGGCAGCGCAGACGGTAAGGTGAAGGTGATTAACAACGCCATGCTGCACCTGTACGGGCTAACGCGGGAAGAGTTTGAGCAACAGGAGATAAACTGGCGTAGCTTCATCCCGCCGGAGTACTCCGAACAAACAGACCGGGCGATGGCACAGATACAGGAGCAGGGCTTTGCTCCACCTGTGGAAAAGGAACTGCTCCGCCGTGATGGAACGCGCCTCCCAATCTGGATTAGCAGCACGCAGTGGATAGATGGCACTGGTGAACACGTCGCATTCGCTATCGATTTAAGCCAGCAAAAACAAGCGGAAGCCGCCATTCAACAACTCAACCAGGAGTTAACCAATCGGGTATCCGAAGTGCAAACGCTGTTGGACATGATTCCGGTAGGGATTGCGATCGCTACCGATTCAGCGTGTACTCAAATGCAAAGCAATGCCTACCTTCGGCACTTGCTCGGTGTCGAGCCTGGTAAAAATATCTCGAAGAGTGCGCCAGCCAGTGAGCAACCGACCTATCGAACCTTCCAAGATGGACAGGAAATCCCCCCTGAGAATTTGCCGATGCAAGTAGCTGGCTGCTTGGGTGTAGAAGTGCGCGATGTAGAGTTTGACATTCTGCTACCCGACGGCAGACTGCGCCAGCTTCTATGCAATGCAACTCCCCTAAGGAGCGATCGCAATCAAGTCAGGAGTGTCATCGGAGCTTTTTTAGATATCACAGACCGGAATCAAGATGCTGCCGCTCTCAAAGCCAGCCAACAGCGGTACCGAGAGTTAGCCGAAGCTATGCCCCAAATGATTTGGACGGCTGATGCAACCGGAATTGTTAACTATCGGAATCAACGCTGGTACGAATACACGGGGTTGAGTGAAGCGGAGTCGATAGGCATGGCGAGAGCTAACGCAGTTCACCCCGATGAACGCGATCGCGTCTTGATAAAATGGCACGAGGCGATCGCGAATGGAGAATCATTTGAAATTGAATGCCGCTTTCGCCGTTGGGATGGCGAGTATCAGTGGTTTATCTGCCGAGCTGTACCAACGCGAGATAATCAGGAACAGATTACAGGCTGGATTGGCACGATTACGAATATCGATAACCAGAAGCAATTAGAAGCAAGGCTGTTGAATGAAATTATTAACCATCAGCAAACCGAAATTGCCCTGCAACAAAACCAGGAACGGCTTGACCTGGCAATGGCAGCCGCTCAGATGGGTAGTTGGGATTGGGACATTCAGACGGGTAAGGTCAACTGGTCTACTAATTTAGAACGCCTGTTTGGCATGGCTCCCGGTAGTTTTGATGGGCAGTATGAAACCGTCAGGGCAATGATTCATCCCGACGATCTGCCTTGGATTGAGCAAGCTATTCATTGCGCTCAGTATGAACGGGAAGACTACAACATTGAGTTCCGCTTTATTAAGCCCGATGGAACAATGCGCTGGGCATTGGGTCTGGGACGCGTGTTCTATGACACCATCGGCAATCCAGTCAAGATGACTGGGGTAAATATGGATATTTCCGAGCGCAAACAGGTAGAAGCCGCCCTACAAGCCAGCGAAAAACGATTCCGTGACATGGCGGATAACGCTCCTGTCATGATTTGGGTAACCGATCCTACAGGTTACTGTACCTATCTCAATCAGAGTTGGTACGACTTCACCGCTCGAACCGAGGAGACCGGTCTGGGATTTGGCTGGCTCGATGCGTTACATCCCCAAGACCGTGAATCTTCCAAACATATTTTTTTGAGGGCAAATGAACGCCGTGAAGCGTTTCGATTGGAATATCGGTTGCGCCGCCAAGACGGTGTATATTGCTGGGCGATCGATGCGGCCAATCCCTGGTTTGGGGAAGATGGCGAGTTCAGAGGTTATATCGGTTCTGTGATTGATATTAGCGATCGCAAACAAGCTGAGGAAGCCTTGCGTGTTTCTGAAGAACGTTATCGCACTTTGTTTGAATCGATGAATGAAGGCTTTTGCGTTGCTGAAGTGCTGTTTGACGAGCAGAACACGCCAATCGATTACCGTTTGTTAGAAATCAACTCAGTTTTTGAGAAACACTCCGGTCTGAAAGACGCACAAGGCAAAACTGCCCGCGAACTGCACCCACAACTGGAACAGTACTGGATCGATCTCTATGGCAATGTTGTGCTGACCGGGGAACCCGTTCGCTATGAAAACTACTCCGAAGCATTGAATCGGTGGTTCGGTGTTTCTTCTTTTCGGATTGGAGCGCCAGAAAGTCGAAAAGTTGCCATTTTGTTTGAGGATATTAGCGATCGCAAACAAGTAGAAGCCGCCCTGCATGAAAGTGAGAACCGCTTGCGTCTGGCAATGGCGTCAGCCGAACTCGGAACGTGGGATTTTAACCCCATCACCAAAGTCTTGAAGTGGGACGAGCGGTGCAAAGCGATGTTTGGGCTACCACCTAGTGCTGAAATTACCTGGGACGTTTTCCTAGCAGGGTTGCATCCAGAGGATCGCGATCGCACTCATCAAGTTGTGCTGCGATCGTTCAATCCCGAAAGCGGCGGCGATTACGATATTGAGTACCGCACTGTGGGACTTGAAGATGGCATCGAACGATGGGTTGCAGCGAAGGGAAAAGCATTGTTCAACTCAGATGGAGTTGTGGTTCGCTTTATCGGTACCGTTCTCAACATTACAGAAAAAAAGCGGGCTGAGGCAGAGCGGGAACAATTGCTGCAACGCGAACAAGCTGCCAGAGCCGAAGCCGAACGCGCTAATCGGATTAAGGATGAATTTTTGGCGGTGCTGTCCCATGAATTGAGATCGCCGCTAAACCCAATTCTAGGCTGGACAAAGCTCCTGCAATCTCGCAAGTTGGACGAGGCTAAAACGGCTGAAGCCCTAGCCACAATCGAGCGGAATGTCAGATTACAGACACAACTCATTGATGACTTGCTCGATGTTGCCAAGATTCTACGTGGCAAACTCAGCTTGAATATGGCTTCTGTCAATCTATCCTTTGCGATTGAAGCGGCGATCGAAACCGTCAAAGTTGCTGCCGTTGCAAAGTCCATCACCCTGCATACCGTATTGCCCAACATCGGGCAAGTGTTTGGTGATACCGCTCGCCTGCAGCAAATTGTCTGGAACCTGTTGTCCAATGCGATTAAATTCACGCCTAACGGGGGACGGATAGACATTGTATTGGAGCGGATTGGCGATCGGGCACAACTTACCGTGAAAGACACGGGAATTGGCATCAGCTCGGACTTTCTGCCCCACATCTTTGAATCGTTTCGGCAAGAGGATGCTTCGATTACGCGCAAGTATGGAGGATTGGGGCTGGGCTTGGCAATTGTGCGTCAATTGGTTGAGGCTCACGGTGGCACGATCGCGGCTGGTAGTCCTGGTGAAGGATTAGGAGCAGCGTTTACCATCGAGTTCCCGTTGCTGAATATTGAACCAAAAATGCAGCAGCTAGACGAATTGCCCCAACCAGAACTCGATCTGACAGGAATTCGAGTCCTTGCCGTTGATGATGAACCGGATGCCCGCGAACTATTAACTGTATTACTTACCCAATATGGAGCAGAGGTTTTGATGGTTGCCTCTACCACAGAGGTACTGGCAAATTTAGCAACCTTTCAACCCGATGTGTTAGTTAGCGATATTGGAATGCCCGAAGTTGACGGCTACACTTTGATCCAACAGGTTCGTAGTTTGCCTCCCGAACAAGGGGGACAGATTCCTGCGATCGCATTGACAGCTTTTGCCAGAGAAACAGATCGCCAGCAAGCCATAGCTAGCGGTTATCAAGGGCACGTCACAAAGCCACTTGAGCCAGAACGGTTAGTTCAAGCTGTAGTCATACTTACACACAGTAACTCATTTGTAGAAACACATTACTAATGCAAATGCAAACGTGGGATAGTCAAGAATGTGCATATGATGTACCGATCGCAGCAACAGCACTAACTTATAATCACATTCTTGTAACATCTAACGAGAGAGAATTTCAAAGAGTACCTAGTTTGCAAATCGAGAATTGGCGTTCTTCTTAAATTATGCTCAAGCACAAGAAAGGGTAATTGGTGGGCGATCGCACATTGGTTAGCGGAATATGGAAGCTCGCCTACTCCCTTCGCGCTCGAAGATTTCTTAATTAAATGAACCGCAGAGGCGCAGAGGACACAGAGGAAAGAGGAGAAGAAGATCGGTAGTCTTATGGCGGAAAGGGAGTAACTTGCTTACCCAATATTGGGGAGATAGGTACAGCAAATTTCAACCTGGTGAAGTATAAAAATTACCCCCCTCTTTCCCTCCTTACCAAGGGGGGAAAGAGGGGGGTGTACCTCATGAGACGTATAATACCATTTCACCAAATGATTGCTACTGGAATTCCGCCAGTCCCCCCAAACATCCTAAGTGTTAATACTTATAAATGTGAGTATTTACTTTCAATAAGTTTACTTAAAATGACGTAATTTGAAGTTAAATTACGTCACTAGTGCATGGGCAATAAACTTGAAAGAAATTAGGTGTTATTGCCACACGTCAAACAGGAGGAGCGCTTGTGATTGATGCGGTGAAGACGGCTAAACCGGAAGATTGTCTGGCGGGCGGTGGGGAGATGGGAGCGCTGATGCGATCGCTTGATTGGTCAAAAACTCCCTTGGGTCCGGTCAGTAGTTGGCCCCAGAGCTTGCGTACTGCCGTGAGTATCCTCTTAGCCTCGCGCTTCCCCATGCTCATTCATTGGGGTCCGGAATTAGTCCAGTTTTACAACGACGGCTTCCGTCCCATCCTCGGTGACCTCAAGCATCCCGGAGCACTGGGACAGCCTGCGTATCCTTGGTGGACAGAAATCTGGGACGTTCTCACTCCCATGTTCGAGCGAGTCTTAGCAGGTGAAGGCACCTGGTACGAAAACCAGTTAATCCTCCCAAACCGCAATGGGTATATCGAGGAGACTTACTTCACCTTCTCCCACAGCCCCATCCGCGACGAGTCGGGTCGTGTAGCTGGCATTTTCCAGGCAGTTACCGAAACCACAGAACGAGTCATAGATGAACGACGCTTGCGGACGCTTCACGATCTGGTGACAAACACTGCTACGGCGCAACTGACAGAAGAAGCTTGTCGAATTGCCACAGAGACTTTAAGCCAGAATGCTGCGGATATTCCCTTTGCTCTACTTTACCTGTTGGATGAGAATGGGGCACAGGCGCGTTTAGCAGGAACAACCGGGCTCGAAGCGGGTACACCAGCCAGTCCTCTCGCCATTGATCTTAATACTCACGAGGAACCGGGAATGTGGCCTTTAGCAAGAGTCGCACGCACCGGACAAATCGAACAAGCAGACAATTTGGTGGCGCAATTTGGTTCCTTACCAGGTGGTCCTTGGCCGGAATCCCCTTCTACAGCCCTCGTTCTGCCCGTAGCACAGCCCGGTGTGACGCTACCTGCGGGTCTTTTAGTCGTTGGTATTAGCCCCCGCCGTGCGTTAAACGACACCTATCGCAGATTTTTAAGCTTGGTTGCAGGTCAGATAGCAACAGCGATCGCCAACACCCGCGCCCTAGAGATGGAACGCAAACGGGCTGAAGCGCTAGCAGAACTCGACCGAGCCAAAAGCCAGTTTTTGGCTAACATGAGTCACGAACTCCGCACTCCACTCAATGGGATTTTGGGTTATGCTCAAATCCTTAAAAAAGGTAAAACAATTACAGAACATCAAAAGAACGGTCTGAGCATTATTTATCAATGCGGCGAACACCTCCTCAACCTAATTAATGATGTTTTAGATATCTCAAAAATTGAAGCTAGGAAAATGGAACTTTATGCCAAAAATTTTCATTTTCCTGAATTTTTAGAAGGGATTGCGGAAATTTGTCGCATCCGTGCCGAACAAAAAGGTATAGAGTTAATTTACGAAACTCTCACCCCTATACCTAAAGCTATCCGAGCAGATGAAAAGCGTTTGCGGCAAATTTTAATTAACTTACTTGGAAATGCAGTTAAATTTACAGAACAAGGTTATGTTACTTTCAAAGTCGGCTATCATCAGGAAAGGTTTCGATTTCAAGTAGAAGATACAGGGATTGGTATTGCTCCGGAAAAATTAGAAGAAATCTTTTTACCATTTCAACAAGTAGGCGAGAAGAGTCGCGAGACTGAAGGCACGGGATTGGGATTGACAATTAGCCGTCAACTCGTTGAATTAATGGGTGGTGAATTGAAGGTAGAAAGTACACTAGGAAAAGGAAGTATTTTTTGGTTGGATTTAGATTTACCTGAAGTTGAATGGACTGATGTTTCTTATATAGAGGAAAACAATATCATTGGTTTTAAAGGCTCAAAGCGAAAAGTTTTGGTCGTAGATGATAAGTGGGCAAATCGTTCTGTGTTGGTCAATATGCTAGAGCCTTTAGGGTTTGAAGTTTTAGAAGCAACAGACGGCTTGGATAGTTTAAACAAAGCCTGTCAGTTCAAGCCAGATATCATTTTTATGGATTTGGTAATGCCTGTCATGGATGGATTTGAAGCTACCCGTCGCCTTAGGATGATGCCAGAGTTGGAAGGAGTTGTGGTCATTGCCATCTCAGCGAGTGTTTTTGATTTCGACCACCAACAAAGTCGCGAAGTCGGTTGCGACAGTTTCCTTCCCAAACCAGTCCGCGAAGCAGAGCTTCTAGAAAAACTACAAATATACTTGGGGTTGGAATGGGTTTATGAAGAAAACTCATACAGGCATACCACTAATGCACCCGTGACCGCTCAAGACCCTCTTGTGATTCCACCGACACAAGAAGTTTCTGCTTTACTCGATCTGGCGATGAGGGGAGACCTCAAAGGCATTATTCAAGAAACCACAAGACTTGAGGAGTTGAATCGGCAATGGGTACCGTTTGCCATACATCTGCGTCAACTGGCGAAAGGTTTTAAAGGAAAACAAATTCGAGAATTTTTAAAAAATCTTAAGGTTTAAAAATATTAAGAGGTTTCAATGAGTTTTAATAATACTGAAAAAGGTGTCATCTTGATTGTCGATGATACGCCTAATAATTTACAAATGTTGTTTGATTTTTTAGAAGATTCTGGTTTTAAAGTGGTGGTGGCGGAAGATGGCGAAAGTGCTCTTGAAATGGCAGAATATGCCCCTCCAGACCTGATTTTGTTAGATGTACTGATGCCGGGAATGGATGGTTTTGAAACTTGCCGTCGTTTGAAAAGCAATCAAAGCACTCAAGAGATTCCTATCATTTTCTTGACTGCAATCACCGATAAAGTAGATAAAGTTAAAGGATTGAAACTTGGGGCAGTAGATTACATCACCAAGCCTTTAGAGCATGAAGAAGTTTTAGCTCGTGTCAATATCCACATGCGCTTGCAAAACCTAACGAAAAGACTTACGGAGCAAAATCAACTTCTGGAAGTGGAGATTTTGGAGCGCAAGCGGATAGAGGCAGAACTCCGACGTCAAACAGATGAATTAACCGAGTGGAAAAACCGCTATGAAGCACTCATTCAGGCAAGCGGTCAGATACTCTACGACTGGAACCCTCATACTCATGAAGTCACTTATGGGGGCAACATAGAGCAGATATTAGGCTATACCTTAGATGAGATATCAGGAGATTTGAACGACTGGCAAGATCTCGTTCATCCCGAAGATAAAAACTTATTCGAGCGAGAAATTAATCACGTTGTATCTACAAAAAAGCCTTTATATCTGGTATTTCGCGTCCGTCGTAAAGATGGCACTTACATCACAGTTGAGGATAAAGGGTACTTTGTTTTAGACAGTGCGGGCAATATTGCTCGTATGGTTGGCTTTATTGTTGATATTACCGAGCGCAAACAAGCAGAAGAAGAGCGCGAGCAAGCAGAACAGAAAATCCACGAACAAGCAAAGCTGCTTGATATTACGACAGATGCGATTCTCGTGCGAAACTTAGATAACCAAATCCAATTGTTAGACAACCCAATTCGATTTTGGAACAAAGGAGCTGAACGTTTGTACGGATGGAAAGCAACAGAAGCGATCGGTAAAAACGCTAACGAGCTCATATACAAACACAAAACCATGAATCAACTTCAAGATATTCAAACAAGTTTGGCTGAGTGTGGTTCGTGGCAAGGTGAGTTATATCAACTGACCAAGGAAGGTAAGGAAATAATTGTTGCGAGCCGTTGGACTTTAGTCCGCAACGAATATGGGCAACCAATATCTATTCTGACAGTAAACACTGACATGACCGAGAAAAAACAACTTGAAGCACAGTTTCTCCGAGTTCAGCGTCTAGAGAGTATCGGTACTTTGGCAAGCGGTATTGCTCATGACCTCAACAATACTTTCACACCAATGCTACTGAGCGTTCAACTTTTAGAAAGAAAACTTTTGGATGAACACTCTCAGCAGTGGCTTTCGATTGTTAAAACAAATATCAAACGTGGGGCAAATTTAGTCAAACAAGTCCTGTCATTTGCACGCGGTATTGACGGTGAGCGTACATCCTTACAAATAGAGCCGATCGTTTCAGAAATTGAGCATATTATTAAACAGACATTTCCCAAAAGCATTGAAGTTCGCACCAATGCAACAGCACAAAACCTTTGGGCGATCGCAAGCAATGCAACTCAATTGCACCAAGTCTTAATGAATCTTTGCATTAATGCTCGTGATGCTATGCCTAATGGTGGTATTCTCGAAATTTCTGCCAAAAATATTTGGATTGATGGTCGTTATGCCCGAATGAATATTGAGGCTAAGGAGGGTTTATACGTTGTCATTACAGTATCCGATACAGGATGTGGAATGGAAAGGGAAATTCTTGAGCGAATTTTTGAACCATTTTTTACAACAAAAGAAGTAGGCAAAGGTACGGGTCTTGGTCTTTCAACTGTTATGGGTATTGTGAAAAGTCACGGCGGTTTTATTAACGTTTTTAGTGAGGTTGGAAAGGGAACCGAATTTCAAGTGTACTTGCCTGCAATGTTAACTAATCAAACAGATGTTTGTGTCACCCCTCATGATGAATTTTCGGTTGCGTTTGGACAGTTGATCCTCTTAGTTGATGATGAAGATGCCATTTGTGAGGTGACTAAAACTGTACTGGAAAGCTATGGATATCAGGTTTTAATTGCCAAGGATGGGATTGAAGCACTGACACTATATACGCAACATCAGCAAGAAATTAGTGTTGTGTTAATTGATATGATGATGCCATCTATGGATGGTTCAACTACGATTGGAGTGTTAAAAAAAATTAATCCACAGGTTAAAATTATCGGTGTCAGCGGGTTGGTTTGGTTTTCTCAGATGGCTCAAATCTTTGGTAACAGCATCACAACGTTTTTATCAAAGCCTTACACGTCAGATGAATTGTTGAAAAAGTTACAGTTTGTTCTCAAAACTCACTAGTACATAAAGGCAGAAGTCTGGAGGCAGTCGAGATGAAAAAATTTCATTGCCAACCATGAAACAGCTATCTTTACACAGCTGCCATCTGCCTTTTTCAAGGCATATCATGTCCGGTTAAAGACTTATCACTAAGGCAGATGGGGCGACAGGGAGATAGGGGGCTGGTTTTTCCGTGTTTGCACAGATCGTTCGATAGTAAGAATAACACCGTGCAAGCCCTCAATTTTGACTATTGCCCCGCGCATAATTGTTTAAAAATCCGATACGGTTCTCCCTGTATCACGACAATGACCGCGACTTAACTTATGACCGAGTCGGTTTGAGAACGCCATTAACATCGCGCTGAAGCCGATAGGGTTGTTTTGGCAAAGGAGCGCCAGGAGCTTCAGCGATCGATACACCATAAGACCAGTTAGATGGACAAATAGCAATATAACGAGCAAATCCCCCCGTACCTCCCTCTGGTTTGGCAAAACCGATAGCAACCAGAGCACCAGTTTCCGGTACGCGATCGAGATTGGCAACTCCTTCGGCTTGAGTATAGTGATTGCGTAGCAACCAAGCTTCCCCTTCTAAAGTTGGTGTTGTGTCCGTATCTAAAGGTTCGTGACCGTGAAATAAAATTTTGCGCTTTAAGTGCAAAAATTTGAGAGCATCCAAAGTGATTCCAGGAAAGGGCTTTTGATTGAATCGTGCAACATCAGACCACTTTTTATACCAGTCGGAACGAATCATCACCACTGAACCTTCTGGGATGGTGCCGTGTTTTTTTTCCCAAGCAAGAATATCCCCAACAGTTGCATGATAACCCGGTTCTACTTCCACTTTTTTATGGATATCAATGACAACCAACGGTCTAACGGCATAGGTAGGGGGGAGATCGCTGATAGTTGCACCGTACTCGTTCCAGTGAGCAGGGGGGTCAAGTTGCGTTCCATATTGGTCAGTAGGAAATTCGTATGCAGTCGCAATAAACCCATGCGTTTTATAAGTATACTCTTGTCCCGTTTGAATGTAGTTTGGTATGTCTGTTCCAGCTACAGTTGGTTTAAACTGAGCTTTCTTAAAGCCAGACCATACAGGGATAGTTGGATTAAATGCATGAGTGAGATCGACATATTTCGCAGTCTTTAAGGTATTGTTATAGATGTTCCAAAGCGTTGGTGTTTGAGATTTAGCTTGATGAATTGGAACAGATATTAAAGACACAAGGACAGCAACGATAGCAAAAATAGTTACAAATGTTTTTTTCATCGTCTTTTTATTGTTTTCACATAACCAACATTATGTAACAATCGTTTAATGAAATGATATAATATGGGAATTGTTCGCAAAGAATCTCTATCAAGTCAACGTTGTACGCTGTTGCTTATCGGGTGGTAGAACGTTCTGAACAACCGAGTTTGGATATTTGGTACGAAAGTTTTAACAGCGGTGATTTACTGCCAACCTTACCGCTTTGGTTAAGTGGGTGGTTTTGCTTACTTGTTGATTTAAATACAACTTACGATCGCACTTGTTGCAAACAAAGAATTCTCTTCAATCGAGTATGAAAGTTTCTAAAATACAGCAGATTTCAACTTGGTGAGGTACAAAAATTACCCCCCTCTGTCCCCCCTTACTAAGGGGGGATGAAAGGGGGGTGTACCTCATTCAGATGCAAAGCGCTGTATTTAGAAATTACAATATTTTTTCAGTTAACAAAACGCTCAATTTTCTTTATAAAAGTTAGCAGTTTTTCATACTTTAATTAAATAAAATGAGTCTTGTATTAAGAGGTAGCTCTTGTAGGGTGTGAATCCTACTTGCTCGTGTCATGCAAATAAAAGCAAGTTTTTAAAGAAATTTAAATTTTGTTATATTATTCCAATTTGAAAAAAGAATGCGACAGATAGTTGGTTACCCTCAAGACCGGGCAAAGCTTTCTCAATCCAAAATCTAAAATCCATGCTTGGTATTAAGCGTGCGTAGTTCAGCTTATTCGCGATCTTTGTCCTTAACGGGTAGCTTAACGACAAAAGTCGTACCCTGACCGACAATACTTTTAAAATTAATTGAACCTTCGTGCATATCCACACACTGCTTCACAATTGCCAATCCCAATCCCGTACCGGGAATTTTACCTACATTAAGAGCTCGTTGGAATGGTTCAAATAGGTTTGCATGCGCTTCTGGTGGAATTCCAATTCCTTCGTCCCGTACCTCAAAACAAATATTATCGTCTTCCCAGTACAAAATGAGCGATACTTCACCACCTTGTGGGGAGTATTTAATAGCGTTGGAAAGCAGATTATTCAGTAAGTGCCAGAGGAGTTTTTCATCAAGATAAGCAGTTCTTTGGTTACCTGTGACTAAAAACTTTATGGTATACTCGTTTCCTACTGTCATTTGCAAAGCTTCTACTTGTTCCCTGCAAAAGGAAATCAAATCCATAGGAACGGGTTCGTAGTGAATTTTTCCTGTTTCAGCTTGCCCTAATGTTAATATATCTTCTAACAAATACATTAAGTCTTCTGTAGCAGATTGAATGCGATTGAGTTGGTTTTCTTTGCTTTCTTGCGTCATTTTGTCGCCATAGTGTTTGAGTATTTCTGCACCAAGCCTAATTGTTGTTAGGGGATTGCGAAACTCATGGGCTGCCATATAAAGGTACTGAGATTTCTGTTGGGATTGAGACTGAGCAACGTGCTTATCTGTTTGAGCAGTAGACAATGCCTTTTGTACCTCAAATTCTGCTTGATGACGGGATATAGCAATCTCGATAGTCGTAGATAATATTCTTTCATCAAAGGGTTTTAAAATATAGCCAAAGGGTTGGGTGGCTTTCACTCTTTCTAAAGTAGCTCGATCTGCATTGGCAGTTAGATAGACAACAGGTACGTTAAAACGGGATTGGATTTGTTCGGAAGCTTCTACTCCATCGATTTCTCCAGCCAGTCGAATATCCATTAATACTAAATCGGGTTGCAGTGATTCGACCATTACAATAGCTTCTTCTCCTGTTGCAACCATAGTCGGTACAATATATCCCAAATACTCTAGTGTTTCTCTAAGATCGTCAGCAACAAGTTGTTCATCTTCAACAATTAGGATTTTGATAGAATTCATAGATTTTAGGGTTAGTGGTTAGTTGTTGGTTATTAGTGGTTAGCTGTTGGTTGTGAGTTGTTGGTTGTTAGTATAAATTACTAACAACCAACAACTAACTACCAATCAAATTAAGTTTTTAATATTGGAGAAAAAGTGATATGGAAAGCAGTGCCATTATTGCGCTCTAGAGTGAGAGTACCCTTGAGTTGCCTTGTTAAGTTATGCACGATCCTTAAACCTAAAGAATTGGTGTTACTCCAATCTAAGGACTCTGGAATACCAATACCACTATCACTAACTGTTAATGTAATGGTATTGTCTGTAGCAGATACCAAACAAATGGCAATTTCGCCACGTCTTCCTTTGGGAAAAGCATATTTGAGAGAGTTGGAAACCAGCTCGTTAATGAGTAGACCGCAAGGTATAGCAGTATCAAGGTTGAGCTTAATACCACCAGTTTCTATTGTGACTGCGATCGCTTTTTGACTGATACCATAGCATCGGAATAGGTTGTCTGTTAAACTCCGAATGTATTCCCCAAAATCAATTTGTGAAATTTCTGGTGATTGGTAAAGATGTTCGTGAATGAGTGCCATGGATTGCACTCGATTTTGGGATTCTTGGAATAACATCATGGTGGATTCATCCCGAGCGCGTCTCGATTGCATTCGCAGCAAGCTAGAAATAATTTGCAAATTATTTTTAACTCGGTGGTGAATTTCTTTTAACAAAGTTTCTTTTTCTTCTAGCGAATGTTCTAGTTGATCTACTGCTTGCTTGCGATCGCTAATATCTGTCACTCGTACTAAATTTCTCACAGTCCCCGCAATGCTGATTTGCTTAACAGCTAAATTTCCCCAAAATGAGTTGTTTTTAAGAGTTTTATATTCAATTTCTCGACTCCAAAATCCTTTTGTTTTAACTTCTTCTGTTAATTTTTCTAATTCTTCAAATGTCAGTGGATAGTGTTGTAATGTCCGGTCATTATCGTTAATCAGTTCTTCTTTACTAGATGCTTCAAACAAATTAATAGCACGACGATTGCAATCAATGATTCGGCGCGTATCCTCATCCACAAGAAAAATAGCATCAGCCGATTCATTGAAGATGGCTTCTCGGAGATCGCGACTGCGAAGAAGTTCTAACTCTGCTTGTTTGCGTTCTCTTAGGGCGGCTTGTCGCTCGCTAATATCTTGGCAAATACCTATACCACCAATAATATTTCCCTGTATATCCCTAACTACAGCAGTCGAAAGGCCGATATCAATTAACGATCCATCTTTTCGTTGACGCTGAGTTTCGATTTGGGTTAATCCCTGACCTGCAAAAGTTTGGCTTGCCAATTCACCAAATTTTTCCCGTTCCTTATCGGGTACAATTGGTAAAGACTTGCCAATGACTTCTTGTGCCTCCCAACCAAACAAACGCTCGCTCATGGGATTCCAAAGAACAATTTTGCCATGAATATCAACAAAATCAATCCCGACTGGCGCTGACTGAATAATTGCTTGCAATAAAGCATTGGTTTCTCGCATTTCCATCTCAGTTTGTTTGAGCAACGTGATGTCACGACTCATTAACAACACAGAAGATAAATCTCCATGAGAATTTCGCTCAGGCACCATTCGAGCTTGGTAGTGCTTCAAACCATTTAAACCATCAAGGCTAAACTCAATAAAATGCTCTTGGCCGGTTTCAAAAACTTGCTTGACTCCAAATTCTATCTGAGTGACTGTCTCCTCGGGAAATCCAAGTTCTTTAGTCGTTTTTCCAATAAATGCTTGCCTGAGCAAACCTGATGCTGCTTCTACAGCAGGATTGATATATAAATAACGGTAATTATGCTCAATTCGAGCTATAATATCAGGGGCATTTTCAAGCAAAGCCAAAAATTCCTGTTGGCGACGTTGGAGCTCTGTTTCCGTTCGTTTGCGTTCGGTAATGTCTTCGGCAAGACCGACGATACGTTGAATTGCACCTGCTGAATCTCGAACCTTGAAGCTTTGAGTGCGAATCCAACGAGTCTCTCCATCATCTCGAATAATACGATATTCTTGCTTAAATCCTTCAATATACTTATGCTCATCAAACGATTGCATAACTGTGTCTTTGTCTTCAGGATGGACAAGATTTAACCAAGACAAAGAGTTTTCATACATACTTGAGCAAGATCTGCCCCAAATTTCTTCATATGCTGGGCTAATATAAATTGTTTCGCTCAGATCGTGGTTATATATGAAGAAAACTTCGCCAATATTCTCGGCTAGTTGGCGAAACTTCTCTTCACTTCGCCGCAATTCATCTTCTACCCTTTGGCGTTCAGCTATTTCGCTTCTAAGGTTTATATTGGCTTGTGCTAAGTCATTGGTCCGTTGATGAACTCTTGCTTCTAATTCTTCATTGAGATCGCACAAAGCTTCCTCTGCTTGCTTGCGTTCTGTAATATCTCGCCCTTCAGGAAGTAACAAAACGACTTCTCCCATCTCGTTAAATATGGGTTTGATGGAAAAATCTATAGTCCTTTCAATACCTTGTGCATTGGGTAATGTCACTTCATATCGCACAAAATTGCCAACAGATGCTAGAGCGATCGCTCTTTGCAAACCTTTATAAACGCTAGGTAATGTCTTATTGCAAGATAATTCCCAAAAAGGTTGCCCTTTGAGATCCTCACGTTTAGCACCAAAAAATTCCAAAGATGCTTGGTTGAGTTCTAAGATTGCTCCTTTTGGAGTTAACAACCCAATCAATTGAAAAGTTTGTTCAAAAATTGCACGGAATTTCCGCTCGCTTTGCTGTAATTCTGCGGTTCGTTCTAGGACTTTAGCTTCTAGTTTTGCGTTGAGGCTTTGCAAGTTTTCGTAAAGTTCTGCCTGTTGAATTGCGATCGCTAACTGTACTGAGAGCTGCTCTAGCAAATCCATTTCCGATTGTTGCCATTGACGGGGATTTCCGCACTGATGGGCGATGAGCAAACCCCAAACGGGAGGTTCATTTCTGAGCAAACATCGATCGGCTTCTACAAGTTGAGTCCCTGAAAAAATTGGGACATAGAGATTGGCTCGAACTTGATAGTGTTCTAAAAGTTCTACATGACAATCAGATAATGCAGCTTGGCGTGTATCGTTAACTGCACCAGAATGACTGCGGTGATAACTTCCTCTTACACCCTGAAAACAACTATCTTCAACCCTGACATTCAAGCAACTTTTCCAACCAGTTACAACGGATTCTGCTACGATAGTGCCGCTCTTGTCGGGATGAAACTGGTAAACTATCACTCGGTCTGCTTTCAGAAAATCGCGAATTTCTTCTACTGCGGTATTGAGAACTATTTCCAAACTCAAGGATAAACGAATGCGGAGAGCAATTGCAGCAATCAATCGTTGCTGTTCTTGCTGTAAGTCCACTTGCTGCATGAGACGCACCCGTTCCATGACAGTATAGCTAGCACGGTAGAAAGTATCATCAGTGAGTTTTCCCTTAACTAGATAATCCTGTGCGCCACTTTTCATCGCCTGCACGGCAATGCTTTCATCACCTTGCCCTGTTAACATAATGACAGGCAAATAATTTCTATCAGTGGAAAGTTTTAATTCCTCAAGAAATTCCACCCCAGTTGCATCCGGTAGCATAAAGTCTACTAATATCAGATCGGGAATCCAAGACTTACAAATCTCAATTGCTTCCGCTGCTGATTCAAATTCCACAATTTTACACGTATAGCGTTTGTCGCGCTCTAGGAAGCGACGGTAAACTATGCGGTCTTCTTCACAATCGTCAATGATAAAAATGGTGCGTTGGCTATCCATATGTCATGTTTATTGCTGTATGGTATTGGGAAGAACAACGGTATCAAACCAGTAGTCCAAAAAATTCCGAATAGTTTTTCTCAAAGCTTCCACACCAATTGGTTTAAGCATATAGCAATTCACACCGTACTGATAGCAAGCTTCAATATCTTTGGGGCTAGAAGACGTAGTCAGTGCAATCACGGGAATACTTTTGAGCAAACGATCCTGTTTGATTTGTGCGATCGCTTCTCGTCCATCTGTTCCCGGTAAATTTAGATCTATCAAGATAAGTGCAGGACGGGGCGATAGAGTGGAATTGGCATACTCTCCTTGGCGGTACAGATAATCTAATGCATCATCACCATCACAAGTGCGATATACCGAGCAGACACAAGAAGCTTCTCGAAGCGCACGGGTGAATGCTGTAAAGTCCTCATCGCTATCTTCGACCACCAAAATGACGTAGTTATGGTAGGAGGTATTGAGAGATAATTGAGCAAATGATTTTTCCATAATTTCTGTTCACTTTGGCAACGTAAAGTAGAAAGTACTGCCTTGACTTTCAGCAGACTCAACCCAGATCTTTCCATTGTGTCGTTCGATGATTTTCTTAACAATAGTTAACCCTGCCCCTGTTCCCCCGCCATACTTACCGGGAGCATGCAATCGTTTGAAAATCCGAAAGATAGTTTCTAGATGTTTTTCACGAATGCCAATGCCATTATCCTTTACATAAAATGTCCATACGGGGAAGGTTTGTTCGTTAACCGAATCTAAATGCCCAATCTCTACCCATTTTTCAGGGCTTTCATTATATTTAAAGCCATTCCCAATCAAATTGATTAAGACTTCTTCCAGTAAAATGCGATCGCCCTTAATGACAGGCAAAGGTTTGGGAATTCGGATATTAATATTACTATTCCCCAAACTCATGCAAAATATTTCATTGACATTTTGTACCAATTCATTAAAGTCAATTAACTCCACGTTCAATTCTTGTCGTCCCAAACGGGAAAAGTGGAGTAGAGCATTAATCAAATCCTCCATCCGCTTTGTTAACCGCACCAACGTTTCTAATTTTGAGACACCAGGTTCATCTAAAATCTTGGCATAGTCTTCTAGTAAAAAGGTGGAGTAATTGTGAATACCTCGCAAAGGTTCTTTAAGATCGTGAGAAGCAATGTAGGAAAAAGCATCTAACTCATGATTGCTGCGTTCTAACTCCAAGTTAATTGCTGCCAATTCATCAGCTTTACGAAGTACAATCCCTACAATTGCACTTCTCAACTCAATTGCTCCATCAATGTCATAAGATTGCCAAGGTAAAGATGTTCCGTTGACCTGTTCCTGCCACAACTCAAAGGACTTACGCGGGCACAGAGTTATACTGCCATCAGGTGCTATTGTATTCACTGGTTGGGGATTTCCTGCCCAATTCACATATTGCAATCTTTCCGGGCGGAACCACAAAACATAATGATTGCGAATCCTAGCTATAGAAAGAGCTAACAATCCACTAGCTACCTCTTTAAAGTCTATTGCCTTTGGATAAAACTTGGATAAGGAATCAGTCACAAAAAGGTAATTCTGAAACTTGTCATCCAACCAAGAAATCAGCTCGTGAATAGCTGCTTCACTTGGAGTTTTACCAACAAGCGTCAAATGACCATCTGTACAGACTACAGCCCCTTCAGCATTAACAAGCTGTAGCAAACTAGCTCTGTCTTGGAATAGAGCCTCAGCAAAATCTTGTGATTGAGCCACTGTATCGATAAACTTAGTTTGGGCGAACTTTAACTGCAATTTGTATTCTAAATTTTCATTTTCTTCTTTAGAAGCGAGTTCTAAAGACATGACCTTTCCCAAAAACTCGCAAGCTGTTCTAATTTCATAGGAGACAAATCGCGGCGTTTGATGGTGACATGCGATTAAACCCCATAATTTCCCATCTTTTACAAGTGAAATTGACATGCTCGCCCCAACCCCCATATTTTTCAAATACTGGATATGGCAGGTGGAAACGCTTCTCAACACGCTATAGGTTAAATCGAGGTCGAGAGAATTTTGAATTTTGGAGACAATAGTTACAGGTTGGTAGTTGACATCTGCAATGAGCCGCAGGGGATTAAGGGTATACAAATATCTTGCATGGGAAGGTATATCAAGATCTGGGTATCGCAAGCCGAGGTATGATTCTATCTGTTCCGATTTATCTTCAGCAATCACTTCTCCACAACTGTTCTCATCAAACCGATAAACCATAACTCGGTCAAAACCTGTCATTCTCCTGATTTCTTTAACAATCACAGCGCTCAGCTCGCTCAGGTTTGAAACTTGTTGCATCTGAGTCAGTGCGTTTCGTGTCAGAGAGTAAAAATTAGAGAACCCAGTGCTCCCTTCACAACTACAGGGTTCTAACTCTAGAATCAAATAGTTTTGTGGCGAGCGATGAATAACTCCATTAAACAAGCAGGTCTTCCCATGACTGAAAACAGAAAGTTTCAAAGGATTAATATTTTCAAAGTTCTCTTGAAGACATCCTTCAATTGCAGCTATTTGTTCTTGTTTTACAAGTATGGATAAATACTGTCCTAAATACTCTTCTGCTGGCAATCCTAGCAATTTTTCCGTATTATTACTAATGTGCAGAATTTCCAAATCTGGTTCTGATAATACTAAAAAAAGACCGTGAGGCTGAATGGAACCGGGGCTATGAATTAGTTCACACTCATAATTCTCTAACTGAATATTCTGAACGGAAACAAAGCTTTGTACATTCATTGATATTTTCATTTTTTATAAATGGTAATTAGTGTAATAAAACCTGTTGAAAAAGATAATTTTTTCTAAAAATTATTCTTAGTATGTATTTTTTTTAAAAGGCTAATTTTAGTATACTTTTTTTAAAAAAATCCTAAATTTTCTTTACCTATCTTAAACATATTTTTTTTAAGTATTACTTTTGCCCTCAAATATTCTTAATCTTATAATTAATTACCTAATTATAGTATTTTATATTACACTATAGACCAGTATAAGTATAGAAAAATTAAACCTTTTTTAGAACAGGGTTTCTACTTAGCTATTGTTGACCTTTAAGTATAATAACCGTACATTTACTAAAATATTCAGTATTTTCTATTGAAGGGATATTGACCTTGACGATCGCAGGAAGGCACTTATACTCAAGGAAAGAAAAAGTTTTCCTTCCCTGCTAGCTGTGCTGTCTTTAATTTTCTCATGTTGACCGAGAGGGAGAGGGGTGGAAAGGAA
Source organism: Tolypothrix campylonemoides VB511288_2 (assembly GCF_045999855.1). Classification (NCBI taxonomy): domain Bacteria; kingdom Bacillati; phylum Cyanobacteriota; class Cyanophyceae; order Nostocales; family Tolypothrichaceae; genus Tolypothrix; species Tolypothrix campylonemoides. The sequence goes on along the minus strand of NZ_JBFPMW010000004.1, from coordinate 698,590 downwards.
GGGTTGCGCGTTTTCTGTGTATTAATGCGTCCCCCAATCTCCGCGTCTCTTCCTTAAAGACGGGCGGTAATCGGTCACTATCGATCGCAACGATATAACTGATAGGGAATACCAATACGGTAATGCTCTTTAGAATCAATATTGCAACTGATTTGAGGGGAAATTGCTACTTGAGTTGGATAATCTACCCGTTTCCGCCCAGGACCAATAATCCATAGATTAAGCTTATTGACGTCTAGTGCGGGAAGTTGAGACAGTTTTTGCCAAACAGAGGAAAAGTCGGGTGATTGCTTGAAAAATGCAAAATAGGATTTAGGGCATTGAGCATCGGGTATTGAGCATTGAGGTGAAGTTCTCATGTTTTGAGTTCTTATCGGTTCAAGTGCTAAAGCAAAGCTCAACCCTAAGGCAATATCTTGATAATTTCTATATGCCATAACAACCATGAGAGAACTAGAAGGATCTTGATTCATATTCTTTGCAACTTGCTCTGGTTGAAAAGGTTTTTGAAAAACGAAGTTGGAAACAACGAAAACACTACAAATAATACCGACAAAAAAACAAATTAAGAGCGGAGAAACAATCATGTATTTTTTTTTACTTCTTATTCTTTGTTCATATTTCTCTTTTTGAGAAAGACTTGCAGCTAGTAAAGCGCACCACCCAGGATAGTAAACAAAACTATACCTTGGAACGTTGGTAATATCTTTTCCCAAGAAATAGGCAATGGCAAAAAATTCTAACAACACGCAACCAGAAAAAGCGAACAGAACTAATGTGCTTGTTTGCACTGATGGTACAGACAACAGTCGTTTAAAACCGAGTAAGAGTTGCCAACTTATCCAAAAGGTGAAAGACACCATGAGCAACCCAGATATCAATACAATTGGGAGGGGCTGATTTTCGACTGGTAAAGCAATGAGCATTAATACCCAGTTGAGGAGAGTTTGAAACAGAGGAGCTATATTTTGAGGAGGTGCTATCCAGTCAGTTTCAGAACGATTGAAATGAGAAAACACGATCGCCAACCAGGGCAAGAAACTCAACACAACTCCACTGGAATAGAGAAAGATAGCCACCCACGTTTGATATTGATTGGCTATTTTTGTCCTTTGCCAATACATTAACAAAAGCAGCGTTACAATTTGGGCGATAAAGGCAAGAGCAAAAAAGTAATGCACGTAAAGACCGATAGCATTCACAATTGCCCACCCAGCCCAAACAAAGAACCGCACTGTTTGATGCTTTTCTATATCTTGTTGAATTTTTACCAGTCCCAGTAAAGCTAAAGTGATGAGAAACATGGGCAAGGTGTAGTGCCGTGCTTCTTGGGAAAGGTAGACAGCAAAGGGAGAAACAGCCATCAATGCAGCTGCGACTAATCCAGCCAACGGAGAGAAAGCGACACGATTGACATAATATATTGCGACAATAGCACCAACACCAAATAAGGCGGATGGCGATCGCAACTTTGCTACCCACTCTTCTCCTAATGGAGCCAGCCAACCCAACCAAGTATACATTCCACAGAAAAAAAGTGGTGGATGAGTGGACTCGGTAGCGACAGTTTTGGTAATTTCAAAACAACTCTGCCCCGGTTGAAAGGCAAACATTGTTGGCAAATTTTGAAGCGGAAAGGCCTTATCTAAAGGAAAATTGCCGTAATTCTTCCCCAAGCTAAAGATAGCAGTGATAACTTCATCCATCCATAGGGGTTTTAAATCCAAATGCCAAAAGCGCAAGAAAGTCCCCAAGAATATTACTGCAATCAAACACAGATAATGTAGGAATTTACGATTTACCATAAATATTAAGGGCTAATAGCTAATGGCTAATTGCTAATTGTTTCTGCTATTAGCCATTAGCTATTAGCAATTAGCCATCTCAAATTCTAGTTAGTAGGACATTCAATTGACAGATACTGTGCCTCAAGATTCTAACTTTATAGAAGTATATGCTGAAATGCCCGTGTCTTCCCTGCGGGATACAGCCATCACGCGTATCCGCAACAGTCTTCGTCCCGGACAGCAACAAATGGCAGACTGGAGATCGGGTCCGTTGGCAATTTCAGCAGTTCCTGGAGCTGGTAAATCAACAGGGATGGCAGCTGCAGCTGCCATTGCAATTGCACGTCAGTACGAACGTTCTGCGGAATTACGCAAAAAATCGCGCAGTCAACTGATTGTTGTTACCTTTACTCGCTCGGCGGCAGCAAACATTAAAGCTAAAATCCGGGAATACTTACGTAAAGATTTATCTTTACCCCAGACAGGCTTTGTTGTGCATACACTCCACGGTCTTGCACTCAACATTGCCACCCGCTACCCCGATTTGTCAGGGTTGCAGTTAGAAAACGTGACTTTAATCACTCCAAACCAAAGTCACCGTTTTATCCGTACTGCTGTAGAACAATGGATTTCCAACCATCCGGGCCAGTATTCTCGCTTAATAGAAGGTACGCAATTTGACGGAGAAGAAACAGAAAGACTGCGGCGTCAATCCGTATTGCGGACAGAAGTGCTACCGGATTTAGCAATGACTGCAATTCATGAAGCAAAAAGTTCCGGTTTGTTGCCAGAAGATTTACACGAGTTAAGCAACAAGACAAAAGATGAGTATGGAATTTTAAGCATTGCTGCTGGGTTATACGACCAATATCAAAATTTGATGCGTTCTCGTGACTTTATTGATTATGATGATATGATTTTAGCCGCCTTGCGGGTTTTAGAAAACGAAAGCGCCCGCAAGATAGAGCAAAATCAAGTTTTTGCAGTTTTTGAAGATGAAGCCCAAGATTCTAGCCCCTTGCAAACGGAACTTTTAACAATTCTTGCAGCTGACCCCAACAATCCCAATCAACCACCAAACCTGATCCGTGTTGGCGATCCCAACCAAGCCATTAACTCTACGTTTACCCCAGCCGATCCGATTTATTTTCGGCAATTCTGTGAGGAGTGCAGCTTGCAAGAACGACTTGCAACGATGGATCGAGCCGGTCGCAGTACCAGAATTATTATTGAAGCTGCTAATTTTGTTCTGCAATGGGTGAACCGTTATTCGTCAGTTGATAATGACAAAGGACAATTGACAGCTGACAAAAGACAATTACCCTTTCGCCATCAAATCATTCACCCAGTTAACCCTGACGATCCTCAAGCAAATGCCAATCCGGAACGCATCGGAAAGGGACTAGAAATTCATACTCCTCGCGACATCCATCATACAGTTGAGTTGTTGTCTGACAGAATTGTCGATCTCTTTTCCCAAGATCCAACGCATGGGAGTGCAGCCATTTTAGTTCGAGAAAACCGTCAGGGACGGTGGTTGGCTGAAGCATTGGCTCCTATCTGCAAACTCTATAAAATTACACTTTATGATGTTGGCGAACAGGAACGCCGTTCTCACGTACCTGTGGAAATTCTAGCCCTGCTGCAATTTTGCGATCGCCCCCATTCTCCAGACTACCTGAAAGCAGCCCTAGAAGTATTTGTCCAAAGGCGACTGATTGAAACACAAGACTTAAATGCTCTTGCAACTTTACCCGAAGAATTTTTGTATCCCGGTCCTTTAGCAGCACCCCAATCAGAAACCGTACAAAAAGCTGCACGGTTGTGCCGCAGTTTACTTCGGGCGCGGTTGGAACTGCCTTTGTATCATCTGATTTCTTTTTTTGCTCTAGCACTGAATTACGACCAAGCAGAACTCGCAACTGCTGACAAATTAGCAGAAAGAATTAACCAACAAATTGCAGGTCATGCTTCCATGGGTATGATGCTAAACGCACTCAGTGAAATCGTTAGTTCCGAACGATTTGAACCTGTGGAAACAGAAGATTCAGAAGCTCGCTACACCCGTCGCGGTCAACTGACAATCATTACCATGCACAAAGCCAAGGGCTTGGATTGGGACTACGTGTTTATACCTTTTCTCCATGAAAATTTAATTCCAGGTAGATTTTGGGTTCCGCCTCAAAGCCAGTTTTTAGGAGATTTTACCCTCTCGGAAGTGGCTCGCGCTCAAATTCGTGCGGCTCTCCACGATGAATCTACTTTACCTGATGTTACCACGGCTTGGGAACAAGCCAAACACCTAAAAACTGCCGAGGAGTACCGCTTGCTCTATGTTGCCATGACACGGGCAAAGCGATTGTTATGGATGTCTGCGTCAAAAAAAGCACCCTTTACTTGGAGTAAACCAGAAAATTTACAAGACCAAGCACCTTGTCCCGTGTTTGCGCCATTGAAACGTCAATTTCGCGATTGCGTTATACCAATGGCAACAATACCTAAGTAAAATCGTCTGAAAAACAAACAGTTTAAAACATTCACTTTTACAATATGAAATCTCTAAATCACTTTTATCGTGTCCTTCAAGTTCCTAAGGGTGCTGTTTTAACGCTCTTGTTAACCAGTTTGCTCTTTTGGGGGAATGTGGGCCATTCTACGGCAAACGCTACCGCACAACAAGTCAGTAGCGATCGCAAAGTCGCCCAGCTCGCTCAAAATACCAACCAGCAATCCAACGTTCTACCGAAACGAATTGCAAACATTATCTTGCGCGATGCTTCCAAGCGTTCTAACATAGCAATACGCAATCTACAGGTAACAAAAGCAACAGCAAAAACGTTTAGCAATCCGTGCATATTTAAGTTTGGTGAGGTTTGCACTAGAGAATTTAAACCCGTTGAGGGTTGGGAAGTTAACGTACAACTCAAGAACGATTCCTGGACTTATCATGTCGATAAATCTGGTTCGCAAGTTGTTTTAGATCCTAAAGTCAGTGCATCTCAACCCACTGCAATGCCAAAAGCGTTAGAAAATCCGATCTTGCGTGATGCTTCACGGCGTTCCAAAATACCAGTTGCTCAATTAAAAATTACCCAAGCCACTCAAAAAACCTTTGGCAATCCCTGTGAATTTAAGTTTGGAGAAATTTGTACAAAGGAATTCAATCCTATCAAAGGCTGGGAAGCAGTTGTAGCGGTTGGTTCCCAATCTTGGACTTACCATATCAATGAATCTGGTTCGGAAGTTGTTTTAGATCCTAAAGTCGCTATTAGTCCTTAATCATCAGTAAGAGAAAATTCCTATACTGCTATTTCCCAATCTTCTAACCGTAATTTAGGAACACGGCTAAACTCACGGGTGTTATGAGTCACTAAAATTAGATGATTGGCGATCGCAACTGCGGCGATTTTGTTGGTCATTAGGTCCAGAAATAGCCTAGTACATGAAGGCAGAAGTACGCCCGCTACTAGGGCAGAAGGCGCAAACGCTTGTTACTAAATCTTTTCTCTCAATTCTAATGGTATATTTAATTTCCGCGCCCATCGTACTAGTTATTTAGGAGCGATCGCCATTCAACTTACAACTGAGTCAAAAAAGCGTCTAATCCTGACGAACTCACCACCTCTCCTAACAAAATACCCCTTCGCCGCACCTGATAAATCCCCTCTCTGAGTTCTTTAAAATCAACAATCAAACCCGCCTTTTTAGCCTCAGATAGTTTTTTCACCTCAATTGGCATCAATCCCCTGACTCGCTTTTTCTCAATTGGTGTTAGTACGTCCCATGCTTGTTGCTTGCAATCTTCATGAACGAGCAAAGCTTCCCTGATTGGCTCCCAACTACTGGCATTCTGAAAAGTTTCAATCAACAACTCAACGGGAGATGGGGAGCCACACTCTGTTTCGGATTCAACGACAGCGCTATACTCCCCGTCATCCTCCACAGGCTCGTCCTTTTCTGGGTCTGGCTCGAATGTCCAAGCGCCCTCTATGTGTTCCTCAAACTCCTTAGTAGCAATATCTGTGTTCGGTTCATCAAGCCAAACATTGCTTGAATTCGTTTCCCAATCCTTTGATGTTTCTCGATCGCAAGTTGGTTCAAAGCTTTCCACCAACATCAACCGTCCTTCTTTGTAAGCTTGTCTCAGCGCTATGGCTTCGGCAACAATGCGCTGTGCTGTCAACCCCTCGTCATCCATCATCTTTTGTAAAGCCGTCCCAGTTCTTTCGTCAGTCTCTTGGATCGGTGGAATTTGGCAGTACCGCCCTCCGTTTTTTGTCCGCCGCCAGATGCTGGGTAATTCTTGCTTTGGTTCCTTGGGTTGTCGCTGCTTAACAATCAAGTCTCGAACAGCAGATTGGTTAATTTCGGTTAAAGTTTGCAGCAGGTCAATGACGCTTTGGTACTTTTTGGGATTGTTTGCCAGTTGGAATATTGTTGCTGGCTCAATTTGAGTTAAGTCTCGATCTGAAAACTGTTTGAATGCTGCAGCTACTTTTAAGTACTTCCGGTCTTCATTCTTCCAACCCCGGCAATTCAGTAACTGTCTGTACTCCCTTTTGGATAACTGCTCCTTCTGTTGGGCAAGCCATAAAGCATGGTTGAGGATGTGTGAAGTAGATTGAGCTAATCCTTCAAAAGAATCGCTACCTGTTTGGAGTGCTGTAGTCGCGCCCTGAGCTTTAACGTATTTTTCAAACTCTTGTTGAGCAATAACTTGTTCGTTTGTTGCAACAGCTTGTAGTTGTGGCATAATAGGTATTAATTGAATTAATTTAAAGATGTAAAAGGCGATCCCACCTTGACTTAGGTCAGAGGGATCGTCTTTTTTACTGTTTATTAGTATATAGCTTATACGCTACGTAAATTTACATTTAAATATAAAATTTTCTTATCAGCTATGGAAAATGGAAAATAAATAGTCAAAACGCAGCCTGACTATAAACTAAGATTTGGAGGAAACTATGTAAAGTAGATAAAAAAGGAAGATTCTCAAAAAATGATTCGTTGGCGGCTTAGGATGCTAATGGCAGAGAAAAAAATCAGCAACAAAGAACTTGCCGAGCTTTCCGGCGTTCATCCCACTTCCATTTCAAAGCTAAAAAACGTGGATGAGATCGAGCAGATTAGCGGTAGGGTTCTCAACAACTTGTGTAATGGCTTAACAAAGGCTTATCGTGGCAGAAGAGAAAACCGAATTATTACTCCTACCGATTTACTTGAATACACCTACGATGGCGATGATTGTTATCCAACCGGATCTGAGGTCAAACCGTTGGGGCAAAAAGCTAGCCCCATACCCAATAGCTAATCCCCACTCTCCTATTCCCTAACCTCTATTCATAGTTTATAATTGGGGATTGTGTCGAATTAACGCCAATCCATGCCCAAACTAAAAACGCGTAAAGCTGCGGCGAAAAGGTTTCGCGCCACTGGTAGTGGTAAAATCATGCGCCGTAAAGCTTTTAAAAATCACCTCTTAGAGCACAAAAGTTCTAATAAAAAGCGCCAACTGTCCAAAATGGCAGTTGTCAACGAGCGCGATGAAGAAAATGTACGCGGAATGCTTCCTTATTTGTAATTAATTGGTGGAATTGAAAAGATGACAAGGGTAAAACGCGGTAACGTTGCTCGCAAACGCCGCAAAAAAATTCTCAAACTTGCTAAAGGTTTTCGCGGTTCTCACTCAACTCTGTTTAGAACGGCCAATCAGCGAGTCATGAAGGCGCTTCGGAATGCCTATCGCGATCGCAAAAAGCGCAAACGCGATTTCCGTCGCCTGTGGATTACTCGCATTAACGCAGCAGCACGGTTGCATGGTTTGAGCTACAGCCAGTTAATGGGCAATCTCAAAAAAGCGGACGTGCAACTCAATCGCAAAATGTTGGCGCAATTAGCAGTTCTCGATCCGGCTAGCTTCAGCAAAGTTGCTGAATTGGCAACTCAAGCAAAAGGATAAAGGGAGCAGGTGATGGGTAACGGATGTAACAGATGGAAGACTATCGATCGGTTATATCCTCTGTTATCTGCTGCCATTTTTGTGCTTCTAGCTTTCTGCTTTGTTTTTGCAGATGCAAGATTGTCCGCATCTGCTGCCCAATTATCAGAGATTCAACGAAGAGGCTACATCAAGATTGCTGTCAAAGATAACTTGCGTCCATTGGCATTTAGAGATGCAAGCGGTCAACTGCAAGGTTTGGAAATTGATTTAGCAAAAGCATTGACAGTAGACTTACTAGGTAAAGAAGATTTGGTTCGCCTGCAGCCCGTAATAAATCAAGATCGTTTGTCAGCAGTCTTGGAAGATAAAGTTGACATTGGCATTGCTAGAGTCACAGCAACGTCTTCACGTGCTCGTTTGGTGAGTTTTAGCGTTCCTTACTACTTTGATGGATCTGTCCTGCTGACAAAAGATAATACGGTGCAGCAGTTAAGCCATCTAACAAAACGGAAAATAGCTGTTCTCGATCGCTCAAGCACAATTGCCGCAGTACGGTACTATTTGCCGAGTGCTGAGTTAGTCGGAGTAGATTCTTATCAAGCAGCAATTGCTCTATTGGAAAAAGATGCAGTTGCTGCTTTTGCTGCAGATGGAAGTGTTCTAAGTGGTTTCGTTCAACAGTACCCACAGTATCGAATCTTACTAACGAAACTGTCTACAGAGCCACTGTCTGTAGTGATGCCCAAAGGTTTGCAGTATGATGAATTGCGAAGACGGGTGAATGTAGCGATCGCTCGCTACATAGATTCTGGTTGGCTCTCTGAACGTCTAAAGTACTGGGGCTTACCAAATCAATTTACTGATTTCAAACAAAATTTCTAAAAGAGATTGAACGCTGGACACCAAACTCAAGAAATTTGATAGCAAACCGAAGCCCCTACCCTATTTTGAACAACTCTTCTCCAAGCCCCTAAAATATCAAGTTTCACTATCACTACTTAAAGAATTCAAGGGTTTTTCGTGAAAAAGACGTAAAGATAGTAGACAGAAGATCTCTAATATCAGTACTTTTACAGAAGCACCAAAAATTCAAAAAGTTCCAGTCAATAGCCTAATAAAGTAAATGGCTAGGGTTAGGATTTTCTATACAAGCAGAAAATGCTTGACAGATTGCCTAAAAGCAGCTACCAAACTACACATTCAGGTACGTACAAGGGTGTTTTCTATCTGGTGCGTAGTAGCTAAAGCAGTATTGCCTCACAAAATGATATGCAAGGCGAAAAAAAGGTAGAGACATTTGGCAATTCCAAGCAACCAGGAACGCTGGTAAGACTTTGGGATTTTTCCAATATATCAATCAACGATCTCTTTAGAGAACGCAAAACGGTATTTGAGCCTCGAAAGCATTTAGACGCGGCTATTCAATGGCTCAAACGTGCTCAAGATTGCAGCCCCGATGACGGAATTAGTTGGGGTTACTCCCTTAAAGGAGGATGGAGGCTTTCTTACCGCGAAACTACGGGATACATTGCTGACACATTTTTTGATTTGGCTTATGAAATTCAAGATGATGACGCTTGGAATCGAGCTGTCAGTGCATGCAAATGGTTAGTCAGAATACAGAACGATGATGGTTCAATTTCTGACCCTCGCTACGGTTCAAAAGGTATTGTCTTTGATACAGGTCAAGTCCTGCAAGGTCTGCTTCGAGCTTATGAAGAGACGCAAGATTTGTATTTTTTACAAGCAGCTGAAGCTGCTGGTAATTGGCTTGTGAAAGTAGCTGATGAAACAGGACGATGGACTCAAAACACTCATTTGAATGTTCCTCACGTCTATAACACTCGTGTTGCTTGGCCTTTGTTAAAACTACACGTTATAAGTCCCCACCCAGATAGAGAGAGAGTTGCTAGAGCTAACTTGGATTGGGCTGTTAGCCAGCAACAAGCTGGTTGGTTTGACCAATGTGCTTTTCAACCAGGTGTTCCTCCTTTCACTCACAACATCGCATACGCCAATCGCGGTCTTTTAGAAGCAGGTTATTTGCTTAACGAGCCAAAGTATATAGACGCTGCGATCGCAGGAGCCAGAGCAGTGTTAAAGCACGTTCGTGCGAATGGATTTATTCCCGGACAAATAGACCTTCAGGGAAAGCCTCACGGAAATTACTGCTGCTTAACCGGTAACTGTCAAATGGCAATTATTTGGCTCAAGCTTTTCCAACAAACAGGACAACAAGAATACTATCAAGCAGCATTCAACAGTTTGCAATACGTCATGTCCTGCCAAGATATTCAAACCTCCAACCCAAACATTCGAGGGGGGATTAAAGGTTCCGAGCCAATTTGGGGGACATACACTCGCTTATCCTATCCAAACTGGGCAGCGAAGTTTTTCGTAGATGCATTGCTTTTATTAATTACCCTCAAGCAATAAAGGACAGATGTGAGGATACAGTCATGGAAACCATGAAATTTTTCAATAGCAACCCTAAGAGCTTGCCGATTAAGCATTTCCAAGAAGAGGATCGGGCCAAACAAAGAGTGCAAATTTTAAATAGCAGTTTTGACCCCGTGACAATCCAAGAAACAGTTAACTGGGCAATTCGTTTCATCCAAGAGGAAAAAAGAGGATATATTTGCACCGTTAATGTAGCCATCCTCATGATGATGGAAAACAATAAACGATTGGCAAAAATTATTAATAAGGCTGTTTTAATTGTGGCAGACGGTCAGCCAATTATCTGGACTTCACGATGGCTGTCTGCGCCCTTACCAAGTCGTGTTGCAGGAATTGACTTGATTTATGAACTCGCAGCCGTGGCGGAACAACGACAACTGGGTATTTACTTGCTAGGAGGAACAACAGATGTGATTGCAGACGCCGCCGCAAAACTACAGTCCAAGCATCCACGACTCAAAATTAGTTTTGATAACGGTTACTTCAGTTCACAACAGGCTGCCGGTCGGGCTGAAGCTATTCGTCAAAGTGGCGCGAGCATTCTTTTTGTAGGTATGGGAGTCCCCCGACAAGAATACTTTCTTGAAGAGCATTGGGAAAATTTGGGCGTAAACCTAGCGATTGGGGTAGGTGGTAGCTTTGATGTCATTGCAGGTAGAAAAAAACGTGCTCCTCTGTGGGTGCAGGAAGTGGGGCTCGAATGGCTTTACCGCCTGCTTCAAGAACCCAGAAGATTGTGGAGACGCTATTTATTTACCAATTTACAGTTTATCTACACCCTCCTACAGGCTTTTATCCATAAAAGCCAGAAGAAGCAAGCTGCCTAAAAACAGCAGAAATACTCAAAAGCTTATAACTTTTATGGGAGACATGGGTTGATTGAATAACTGCTGGTAAAATACTCTTCTTTGAAAAGATTCCCTATGACTCGGTAAACTTGACAAGTCATGTCTGGTGATTCGATCTGCGGCATAGAAGCTACAATTGTTATCTGAGCCATTAGTCATGTTTTAAGAAAAGGTTTGTATTTTTGGCAATGGATAACAATCTAGCAATTATTTATCTCTCCGTTTTAGTAGGTCTGCTGGCATTTACAGTTGTCATCATTTTTCGCCAAATCTTTAAAACTCGCAAGCGTGAAGGTTCTCTCTCTCGCCTGCGAAAGAAGCTAGCCCAAGAAAAGGGTACGGCTCAGGAATATTACGAATTAGCAAGTATCTATTCGGAAAAAAAGGTCTTTTCTCAGGCGATCGCCTTGTTTCAAAAAGCACTCAAAGCTGCTGAGGAAGAAGGCGAAGAAAATATTGCTTATATTTACAACGGGTTAGGTTATGCCTACTTTGCCCAAGAACAGTATGACTTAGCGATTCGGCAGTACAAGGAAGCCCTGAGAGTTAAACCTGACTATGTGACAGCGTTTAACAATTTAGGTCATTCATACGAACGTAAAAAATTAAACTCCCAAGCACTGGAAGCTTACGAAAACGCACTAAAAATTAATCCCAACAATGCGACAGCAAAACGCCGTGCTGATTCTTTGCGCCGTTTGGTAGCTGCATAGGAAGATCTGGGGTTGGGAGTTAGGAATTTTTCGTTACGGAGGCTGAGCCTGGAAATGCAGAGTGTGAGGCTCCGCCTCCAGAAAAAACAATTAAGAAATTTCCCCAAACATTACAATTTATTTCACTTAAACAACCTTTTGTTGTTTAAGTTAGAAGCTGAATTACAGTCAGGAACGAAGTTTGAGCGATCGCAAATCCCCAAAACCCTTGTACTTCCCACTTCATCAACAAGGTCAAATTTTGAGAGAATCAAAAGCACTTTCAAAAAGCAACAAACGGATAAAATGGGGCATTGGGCACGATCTTTTTGTCTCCCTTGTCTCCTCTTCCCTAACTCCAAAGGAGAACATCACTCATGAAATTGGCTTACTGGATGTATGCAGGTCCCGCTCACATAGGCACTTTGCGAATCGCCAGTTCCTTCAAAAACGTTCATGCCATTATGCACGCTCCACTGGGCGATGATTACTTCAACGTCATGCGCTCCATGCTCGAACGGGAGAGGAATTTTACCCCGGTGACAGCCAGTATCGTAGACCGTAACGTTTTGGCACGCGGTTCACAAGAAAAAGTGGTGGACAACATCACCCGTAAAGATGCAGAAGAACACCCAGACTTGATCGTGTTGACTCCTACCTGTACTTCTAGCATTTTACAAGAAGATTTACAAAACTTTGTAGAGCGGGCAACGCTGGAAACAAAATCTGACGTGTTGCTAGCAGATGTCAATCACTATCGGGTTAACGAAATCCAGGCTGCCGATCGCACCCTACACCAAATCGTTCAATTCTATATTGAGAAAGCTCGCAAGAAGGGCGAACTCCCACAAGGGAAAACGGAAAAACCCTCTGTCAACATTATTGGTATTTCTACTCTTGGTTTCCACAACCAACATGACTCCACCGAACTGAAGCGGCTGATGGCTGACTTGGGAATTGAGGTGAATGTTGTGATACCAGATGGAGCTTCCGTTCACGAGTTGAAAAATTTGCCTCGCGCCTGGTTTAACCTCGTAGTGTACCGGGAACTAGGTATTCTGGCAGCTCGTTACCTAGAAGAAGAATTTGGGATGCCCTATGTAGATATCACGCCTATGGGGGTTGTAGAAACGGCTCGTTGCATCCGCAAGATTCAACAGGTGATTAACGCTCAAGGTGCCGGTGTTGATTACGAAGAGTATATCAACAACCAAACCCTGTATGTGTCTCAAGCAGCATGGTTCTCTCGTTCTATTGACTGTCAGAACTTAACTGGGAAAAAGGCTGTGGTATTCGGTGACAATACTCATGCAGCAGCCATAACCAAGATTTTGGCACGGGAAATGGGCATTCATGTCGTTTGGGCTGGAACATACTGCAAGTACGATGCTGATTGGTTCCGCGAACAAGTTAGCGAGTACTGTGATGAAGTGATTATTACAGATGACCATACAGAGATAGGAAATGCGATCGCTCGTGTTGAACCCTCTGCAATTTTCGGTACTCAAATGGAGCGCCACGTTGGTAAGCGATTGGATATTCCCTGCGGTGTTATTGCTGCACCCATCCACATCCAGAACTTCCCCATTGGCTACAAACCCTTTGTAGGTTACGAGGGGACAAATCAAATTGCAGATTTGGTATACAATTCCTTCACTTTAGGAATGGAAGACCACTTGTTAGAAATCTTTGGTGGACACGATACCAAAGAAGTTATTACAAAGGGTATTTCTGCTGATTCTGACTTAGCTTGGACTAAGGAAGCTCAGGCAGAATTAAACAAAGTCCCTGGTTTTGTACGCGGGAAAGTGAAGCGCAATACAGAAAAATTTGCTCGCGAACGCAATTTCAATCAAATTACTGTGGAAGTTATGTACGCTGCTAAGGAAGCTGTTGGGGCATAAGTTCCAGTCTCGTTCCCAGGCTTTACCTGGGAATTCCATTAATGTTTTTATTTGCTAGAGAAAGGCAGAGGGTAGCTACTCTCTAAGCGTTCAAGCTATTGTTTCGGTGAACTATGCGGTTTTTACTGAGTTGTATTTTTTTTATAGATACGAATATTACGATACAGACTTATTAGTTTACTTATACAGAAGACAAAAGAAACCTCTCCCTCGTTAACCGATGTATTTTAGACTGCCCTGAGTACAAAAGTGTCACTCAACCTTTACATTTCCTACCTATAAAAATCAGAAGATGCGTGTTAAGGTTTTTAATTCATCGTCCTATGTTACTACCTGACCAATGTACTCGCACGACTTACACAACCAACACCTTGAAGAATTAGTCAATGGTAGTGGTATAAACTTAGACATTAGTAAACTCAATTTTAAATCTCTTCAAGGCAATACTGCTTATCAATATTTGTTAATTTCCGAACATTTACCCCGCACGAACACCGGGATGGTTAGGAGTAGCTGGTTGCAACGTTACGAACACATTGCAGACGGCGGTTGGTGGTGTTCGGGTCTCGATCCATTGAATCATTGGAAGGCTATGGAGTGGGGATGCTTTAAGCCAAACCAACCCCGCATGAATGAAAATTGCAAGTCTATCAAGTACGAGCATCCCCCGAGTACTCCAACACGAGTCTTTTGTCTGCGAGTCCCACTTTGTGTTTGGCAGCAAGTTTCTCAGCGTTACAACGTGGCTATGCCCGAGCGTATCAACCTCAATCCTAATGGTGAAGCAGAAGGTTTTTGGTCTTGGGTGATGGAACGCAATGTACCCGTGATTATTTGTGAAGGGGTCAAGAAAGCAGCAGCACTGTTAACTCAAGGATATGCAGCAATAGGCATTCCCGGAATTACAAACGGTTATCGCGTTGTTAGAGATGAATTTGGAAAAGTCGTCAGTCGCCAACTTATTCCGGATCTAGGCGCATTCACCATCACCAAGCGGACATTTTATATTTGCTTTGATTTTGAAACTCAACCAAAGAAAATCGTAACTGTAAACAACGCTATTTCTCAATTAGGATTTTTATTTCAAAAAAGAAATTGTCCCGTTCAAGTCGTTGAACTTCCTGGAATGGAGAAAGGCGTAGATGACTTGATCGTTGCTAAAGGTGCAAGTGCTTTTGAATCCATTTATCGCAACAGCATTGATTTAGAAGTCTACCTTGCTCATACCAAACCTCATACTGAATTGACTATTCCAGCTGCACTCACTATCAACCGTCCTTATTTGGGAGAAATACCTTTTCCCACTTCTGGGTTAGTTGGAGTGAAATCAGCAAAAGGAACGGGGAAAACCACAGCACTCCAATCTGTTGTAAATCGAGCAAAAAGTCAAAATCAACCTGTTTTATTAATGACTCATAGGATTCAACTCGGACGATTTTTATGTGAAAAAATTGGTATTCCGTGGGGATTGGGGAAAGGAGACAAGGGAGACAAGGGGGACAAGGGAGACAAGGTGGACAAGGGGGACAAGATAGAGCTATTTTCTGTTATGTCTTCATCTCATATCTCTTCATCTCACCAGTCCCTCATTCCCAACCGCCAATCTCTCGGTCTGTGTATCGATTCCATTTGGAGACTGAATCCTGAAGAATGGCAAGGTGCAATCTTTATTTTGGATGAAGTCGAACAGTCATTATGGCATCTACTCAATAGCAGTACTTGTAAGGATAAACGAGTCAAAATTTTAAAAATATTTCAGGAATTAATTTCAACTGTATTAAAAACAGGGGGTTTGGTTATAGCGCAAGACGCTGACTTATCAGACGTTTCTTTAGAATATTTACAGGGATTGGCAGGAATTAAGGTAGTTCCTTGGATTGCAATTAATCAATGGAAACCACATCAAGGTTGGGATACCACTTTTTATGATTCTCCCAATCCAACTCCTTTGATTCATCAACTAGAATTAGATTTAATGACAGGATACAAATGTTATGTAACAACTGATAGTCGTTCCGGGCGTTATAGTTGTGAAACCATTGAACGTTACTTGAGAGAGCGTTTGGCGAGATTGCAGCATAAATTTCCCAATACTCTCGTTGTTAGCAGCCATACAACTAACACACCCGGTCATGCAGCTGTTGATTTTGTAGCATCTATCAATCAAAAAGTTGCTGCGTATGACACCATTTTTGTCACTCCTAGTTTGGGTACGGGAATTAGTATTGACGTGCGGCATTTTGATAGAGTTTATGGTATTTTTCAAGGAGTGGTTCCTGATTTTGATGCACGACAAGCATTAGCAAGAGTCCGCGATAATATACCCCGTTTTATTTGGTGTGCTAAGCGAGGAATTGGGTTGATTGGAAGTGGTAGCACAAATTATCGATCGCTTTCCTGTTGGTATCAGGACAATCAAAAAGAAAACTTAGCTTTGCTAAGTCCATTACATAAAATTGATGTAGATTTACCTTTAGTTTACGATCCCATTCATCTACGTACTTGGTCAAAGTTAGCAGCAAGAGTGAATGCGTCTATCACCTTTTACCGCCAATCCATGAAGGAAGGCTTGATTGCGGATGGACACCCGGTTTCCATGCGAAGTAATGATACGCAAAAGAATATTATTAGAGATTTACGTTTTGCCTTTTTAGCAACCGATCGCAACGATATAACAACTCGGAAAAGATTAATTTTAGAAATTGTAAAAGTACAGAAGGATTGGTCGCAAAGTCGGAAGAATACACAAGAAATCGACCGGAAAATTAGAGAAATCAAGCGACAAAACCAATTGACATTGGCAACGGCTGTAGCTAATGCACAAGATATTAATGACTTAGCATACGCACAACTTCTGACCAAACACTCTTTAACGAATGAGGAACGTCACAAAATTAGCAAGTATGTTCTCAAACAAAAGTACGGGATTGAAGTGACTCCAGAATTGAAGCTAAGGGACGATAAAGGATATTACTGTCAATTACTTTCTCACTACTACCTCACCCATGAAAGCAATTACTTTCATCTGAAAGACAAGCAAGAGTTCCATCAGCAGTTATCTTGGGGTGATGGTAAAGTTTTTTTACCAGATTTAAAAACTTACACTCTTAAAATAGAAGCATTAAGAGCTTTAGGAATGCTGAAATTTTTGGAACCAGAAAGAAAATTTACTGAAAATGATGCAGATTTAATATTGCTCAAAAATATTTCACTTCAATGTAGCAAACACATTCGCAGAACGCTGGGAATTAATATTGAGACGGGTACAAAGAGTGTTTCAGCCGTAAGAATACTGGAGAGGTTATTGAATTTATTGGGCTTAAAGCTTAAGCGAATTGATATTGAGGCGTATCAAATTAATAGAGAAACGCTTTATGATGAGCGGCAAAAAATATTTGCTGTCTGGCATCAGCGAGATGAGTTGATGTTGTTAAATATCAGTGGTGTAAAAGAGGAAAAAACTCATACGTTTTTGAATGAAAAGTTGGAGCTTATAAAATTGTCTTTTTGAACCGCAGAGAACGCAGAGGACACAGAGAAGACAATGAGTTTGTAGTAGTGTTGGGAGCATCCCAAAGAGCGCAAATTGCCCTCAGAATAAATTCTGGAGCTATACAAACAAAGCCAGCCTACGCAGGCTTTAAATAAAGTCTGCACGGGCGGACTCGATCTGTCTGTATAGGCGTGATTTCAATCATAAGCGTGTTTTTTCCAAATCGGGATGCTCCTGTATTGTTATTGGTAAAACTTATTAGTTTTATATAGCAATCCTACTTGAGTTACAAACACCTCTCCCTTGTCTCCCTTATCTCCCTTGTCTCCCTCGTTCAGATCTCAAATAGAATTGCTAGATTTCTCTAGTATTTGTGAGCCTTCTAAGCAATTGAGTTATCATATACGGAAAAGCAACGCAGCATAAAGCTTGAAGTTTTTTATGAAAGTAGCAGTCTTCAGTACAAAAGCTTACGATCGCCAGTTTTTAGAAGCTGCAAATGAGCAAAATAAACACGAACTGGTTTTCTTTGAACCGCGTCTCGATCGAGATACAGCAATCTTAGCAGCTGGATTTCCTGCGGTTTGCGTATTTGTACACGATCGCGCTGACGCCCCAACTTTAGAACTTCTTGCTTCACAAGGAACTCGCCTGATTGCACTCCGTTGTGCGGGTTTTAATAACGTGGACTTGAAAGCCGCCGCCGAGTTGGGTATGACTGTTGTGCGTGTTCCTGCCTACTCGCCCTATGCAGTAGCAGAACACACTGTTGGATTGATATTAAGCCTCAATCGTAAGATTCATCGCGCTTATAGCCGTGTTAGGGAAGGAAATTTCTCAATTGAAGGGCTTTTGGGATTTGACCTAAACGGGCGTACTGTGGGAATTATTGGGACTGGGAAAATAGGTCAAATTGTGGGACAAATCATGAAAGGGTTTGGCTGTCACCTTCAGGCTTATGACGTTTATCGCAATCCAGAAGTTGAAAACTTAGGAGCTAAATATGTAGAACTATCAGAGTTATTTGCTAATTCCGATATTATTACCTTGCACTGTCCTTTGACACCTCAGACCCATCATTTGATTGATACTCAATCGATACAACAGATGAAGCCGGGGATCATGCTGATCAACACGAGCCGGGGAGCTTTGATTGATACGACAGCAGCGATCGAAGGATTGAAGTCTGGTAAAATTAAGTATCTTGGTATTGATGTTTACGAGCAGGAATCAGACTTATTTTTTGAGGATTTGTCTGATGAAATTATTCACGATGACGTTTTTCAGCGTTTAATAACCTTTCCAAACGTCCTGATTACCGGGCATCAAGCTTTCTTTACAGAAGAAGCAGTCCGTAATATCTCGGAGACCACCATTGCTAATATAACTGATTTTGAACAAGGTCGTCCCTGTCAAAATGAAATAGCTGCTCAACAAAAAGTTGCAACCAAGGTTTAGAGGGCAGTTTTTTACCCTTCCTAGAGCGTGTTTTCAAACGGCTCGTTTAGCCTCTTAATGTTCTAGATCCCCCGATAAATTGGGGGACTTTTGCTTGTAGGTTGGGGTAGCTGACTTGCTTAGCTTGAACGATAAGCCAAACGAAGACTTTGTACCAAAATAACCAGAGATGCGATCGCCATCAAACCGCCCCAAAACCAATAGGGTAAAAGCAACTGCTGCTGTATTTGTGCTGAATCAGAAAGCAAACCGGGACCAGCAGAAGCACTTAATAAATAATTGAGTTGGTGGTACGTACTTACACACGCTTGTACGCCAAGAAATTGAATGACAAATCCTTGTACCCAATGAGGAGCTTTTAGGGCAATACCAAGGATAATTAAACCTAAAAGGGGAATTGCTACAATTCCAAACAGCGATCGCACCCATATAACTGTTGAGAGGAGCAAGAAACCCCCTAAAATCTTTAAACTGAGATTTGCAGTTTTAAAACTGCGGGAAGCAAGAATTAGGGCTGCACCTGCGATTGGAGGTCCCATCGGTCCTGCGGCTGCAACCAAAGCGCGACCAATTGGTCCTAAGTATAACGCACCACTATGATATGCGACACCAGAGCCATCAGGAAAAACCTTTAACTGCTGAAAATTGCCTCCCAAAAGAAGCGCCACGATCCCGTGAGCCATTTCATGGAACCAAGTTGCCAGGATAGAAAATGGGTATAAAATGTAATCTCCTCCGGGAACCTGCCACAGCACAATAGTGGCTGCAGCAGCTGCAATTAACCAAGTAAATCCCATGCGGTCAATTGCTTGTGGGGCTTCTCGGGCTAGCAGGGGTTCAAAATCTTTCCCAAAGTTGCTCATGGGTTCGTCTTCCTAATCGTATGACCAAATTCATGCATTTGGTCGCAGTTGCACATCCATCCTAACTGTTGTTTGTGCTCGACCGCACTACCACAATTCATAATTCATAATTCATAAATTTTATGACAAATTACGAATCATGAATTACGAATTATTAAGGCGGATTTGGATTTGAGGACCGGAACGAGCAAGGCGAAAGATGACTCCATCGCTAACCGCTACTTGGTCGATGCGTTCTCCATCCACATAAGTTCCATTTGCACCTACGCTGACAATTTCCCAGCCCTTATTTACCCGTCTTACCTCAACGTGATGGCGGGAAACCACGGCACTGTAGAGAACAACATGATTATCCGTCGCCCGTCCGATGCGGATGATGGGTTCATCTTCAAAAGTCCAACTTTGAGCCGGGAGAGATTGCAATGAATGTAACAGGATGAGTTTAATCACGCAAGCACACGTGTCATATCAGAAATAGAATTGGCTAAGAGATTTGGAACAGGAATGTCACTAAATCTCCCTTACCTAAACTTATACGATCGCCAGGTCGCAAGCGGTGGCGGTTTCCGGGTAACAGGGGTAAGTTATTAACGTAAGTGCCGTTGGAACTGCCGACATCTTCTATATAATAAGCATCTCCCTCAATCCGAATATCAGCATGAATTCGCGAGACAATCTCAGAATTGGGAAATCCCGATACATCTATATCCGGTGGAATGCGATCGTTCGGCTTGCCTATGTGTACAACAGAGAGATTCAGCGGTAACTCAACATCTCTATCGCTTTGGACGTGGATGAGGCGTGCGGTCACTTGCTGTAATTGAGTCCTTGAAGCAGGTGGTACCGCAGCTGGAGCAGGAGGTGGCGGTACGGGTGCCGGTGCCACTGGTGGAGGTGGTGCTGGTTGCGCTGCGGAAGTCACTGGCTCGGGTTCTGGTGCTGCTACTGGCTCTGGAGTAACAGGAGGCGGTGGTGCAGCAACGGTTGGTGGCTCGCTGCTTTGGGATTCCGTAAATTCTGGGGCTACTGAAACCGCTGTTGGTGGTAACGGTGAGGAGTTAGGGGCATTATTGTTAGCAGAACCATTTACAGTCACCGGCTGTGGCTGTACTAGCGGATCGGGTACAACCAACGGGGGTGGTTCTGAAATGTCAGGAGCGACGGTAACTGCAACGGCGGTAGGAGCAGTGGCAGCAGGGGCAGCAGCAGCTCGCAGGTTATAGCCACATTGACCGCAGAAAGACGCGTCTGCCTGCACGGTTGCCCCACAGCTAGGACAGTTAGTGGTAGCTGGTAAAGGGGTGTAGCAAGCTTCACACTGGACAGCGCCGTCTGGGTTTGGGTGATTGCAATTTGGGCAGACGATCATGGAGTTAAGCCTTTAGTTGAAGTTCAATCGTAAAATATAGTGCCGACAAGCAGAGGGGCTACTCTAGCTTCCGATTTTAACAAGTGCCTTCTTAAAGTATGAAGTGTGGACTCTAAAGATGAAGTATGAAGTATAAAGTATGAAATTTTATCCTTCATCCTTCATTCTTTATCCCTCATCCTTTATACTTCATCCTTTGTTAAGGTCACTACCTGCGGCTGTATCTAACAACCACAAAAGTTCTCCTTGAGGTTGAATTAGGCGAGATGGGTAGGCAAAGTCATCTGCAGTGGGTGCAAAGACTTGAGCCAGGGCTGGTTTTTTATTAGCACCAGTAGCTAAAAACATAACGCAACGAGCAGCGTTAATGAAGGGGTAAGTAAAGGTGAGACGTTGGTTATCGTCTTTGTTACCTACGGTAATCAGCTTGTCCTTTACTTTTAATGCTGCCGTATGGGGAAACAAAGAAGCAGTGTGTGCATCATCTCCCATTCCCAATAAAACCACATCCAAAGAAGGAAACTCTCCGGGTGAAGAGTGAAAGAATTCTTGCAGATGCTTTTCGTACTTGGCTGCTGCCACTGCGGGATCGGCTTCATCTGTTGGCATGGGGTGAATGTTAGCTGCCGGAATCTCGACGCGATCTAACCAAGCACGACGTGCCATGAGTTGATTGCTATCTGGATGATCGGGCGGAACGTAACGTTCATCTCCCCAAAACACGTGAATTTTATCCCAAGGCAGGTTTCGTGACGCAATTGCCTCATACAGTGGTTTGGGTGTACTACCTCCCGCCAGGGCAATAGTAAACCGTCCCTGCTCTGCAATGGCAGTTTCTATCTTGGATATTATCAATTCTAGCGCTTGCGAAACTAGGGCAGCTCGATCTGTTAGAACTTCAACTTTTTTGCTCATCGCTCTCTCATAAAACTAGCGACTTCCAGCATTACAATAGCGAAATTCTGACAATTTCCCTTTCTCCCTTTTGAAACTTTTAACATCATGGGCTTGGGGATTGGGTGTTGGGGGGATAAGGGAGAGGTGCTTCCCTAACTTGTAGCTCCTCGATAGATGTCCTTCCAATCAGCGATCGCTTCCTGTTGCAAAATTAACAATTGTTGAATTCCTTTTTCGGCAAAATTTAGAAGTTCCCCAAGTTGCTGGCGACTGAAACTGCCCTCTTCAGCAGTTCCTTGGATTTCAATAATTCCCAAGTTTTGATTCATCACTACGTTAAAATCGACTCCAGCCGCAACATCTTCTGTATAATCTAAATCCAAAAATGGTTCTTCTTCTAGCAATCCTACTGACACTGCTGCTACCTGTCCGATTAAAGGCGATCGCTCTATAACTCCCTGCTGCAATAACTTGGAAATTGCATTTGCTAGAGCCACAAATCCCCCCGTGACAGCTGTTGTTCTCGTGCCTGCATCTGCCTGCAATACATCTGCATCCACTGTTAGCGTTCGTTCTCCTAGGGCTTCTAAATCCAAGGCAGCTCGCAAGCTACGTCCAATCAATCTTTGGATTTCTTGTGTCCTTCCAGACAATTTCATAAATTCCCGTTCTTGTCGCTGATGGGTTGCTGATGGTAGCATTCGATACTCAGCAGTTAACCAACCTTTACCTGTGCCTTCTAGAAATCTCGGAACTCCTTTAGTAACGCTGACTGTACACAGTACGTGAGTTTCCCCAAATTTTGTCAGCACGGAGCCGGATGCATAACGGGTAAAACCTTGCTGGAAGCTAATAGGACGTAGTTGGTGGGGTTGCCGACCGTCTGGACGCTGCCAAGCCATTGGGATTGCCTCGAAATTTTTATATACAATACAGCCTACTAAAATTTCAACGTCATGCTTTAAGTATTTTTAAAGATAATTAGTACAATTTTGCATTGCCAAACTCTTGCACTTGAAGAGTGACCGCATACCCCAATTTTTACGAGGGCTTACACAAAAGCGAAACAATGCTGTGCTGTACCATTTCTGGTAACTGGTCGCCGTTAATGGTTAACAATCGACGGCGGCGATCGTAGTATTCTAAGATAGGAACGGTGCGATCGTAGAACAACTCCACACGGCGCTGTACAATTTCTGGTAAATCATCGGGAAGAGAACGTTCTACCGAACGAGTTACCATGACTGCCTGCGACACTTGGAGATAAATCGCCCAGTCTAATTTTTGCCCCAAACCTTCTAGTAAAAAATCCAGTTCTTCTGCTTGAAAAGCTGTACGGGGGTAACCTTCCAATACCCAACCACAGTCTACATCATGTTTTGTCAGTTGCTTGCTTATAAATTCAATCATTATTTCATCTGGAACAAGCTCCCCCATGTCAACATAGGGCTGAGCGAAACGACCTAAATCTGTTAGGTTGGCGATCGCAGAGCGTAAAATCTCACCTACAGAGACTAAAGGAACCTCAAAATATTTACTCAGCCTGTGTGCTTGAGTACTTTTTCCCGATCCCGAGCCTCCTAGTATAACTAATCTCACAACTGTTAGCTCCTTTTCCATGTCATATTTGTAACGTTTATTACTTAAAGCCTCCCAAGAGACAGCAAATAGCAGTAGATCTTTAGAAATTCAACGATTTTTCAAAAAATTACAAATACAGTCTACTAAGTTCACTTGTTTTTCTAGTTATAAGTTTTATTTTTTACCGCTTTAACCTAAAAAAAGCCAAGGAGTTCAATATTTATCGATTCTAAGGCATTTATTTTCCTTATCTTGACCGAGAGTAAGAGGGAGCAGGTGGGAGTGCAGGGGAAGCTTTGGCTAATTTTCCCACAGTCTTAGAATATGCAAATTATATGGGCAGCAGCTTACTCTTGACTAAACCCCAAACCTAGTGGTTGACTAAGAATGCAACTAGCTAGAAACATTGCGTACTGTAGAAAATGGCTAAATTATATAGGTAGACTTGCAAAAAACGAATTCAGTAAAAATATTTATTTTTTGTAAATTATTACACAAAATTTATGATTGCTCAGCTAGAAACTTCCAGTGAAAATTCAACTCTTGACTTGCCGTATTCCATGAAAGGGTTAGTACAAGTTTTTACAAGTCCTCACCGTAGCTTTTTTACCAGTGTTATGGCTCAATCACTGAGGATAGCAGGTCAGGGTACACCCGTGCTAGTTGTACAATTTCTTAAGGGTGGCATTCATCAGGGACACGATCGCCCAATGCGGTTGGGACAAAAATTAGATTGGATACGTTGCGATTTACCTCGATGCATTGATACACCACAGGTGGACGAAACCGAAGCGCAATCTTTACAAAAGTTATGGCAATACACGCAAAAAGTTATCTTCGAGGATAAGTATTCTCTCGTTGTCTTGGATGAACTTAGCCTAGCCATTCACTTTGGCTTAATTCCTGAAACAGAAGTTTTGGCATTTTTGGCAAATCGTCCGTCACACATTGATATTATTTTTACGGGCCCAGAAATGCCCCAGTCTATTCTAGATATAGCAGATCAGATTTCAGAAATTCGTCGCAGCCATCAGCCTTAGTAAGAAGTAGCTTGGAACCGCACCAATGACGCAAATCGACCTGGATGAGGAGAAATTACTGTTTTTAATCGTGAACCTTTGACACGTTGTATGCAAGGTACAAGCTAAGTGGCGATCGCCAATGCGAACACAAACAAGAAGGCGTTCGCGTTAAGCTATCCTAGTATTTCAGTTTATTTAGTTACAAGATTGGAACAATGATTAAGAATGATAAATGGATTATTGAGCAAGCAGAAAAGGGAATGATTGTTCCTTTTGAAAAGTCTTTGATTCGACAACTTGAGAATCGAAAAGTCATAAGTTTTGGTCTTAGTTCTTATGGTTATGACTTATCCTTAAGTGAATTGGATTTTCGCGTGTTTCGCCACATTCCGGGTACAATTGTAGACCCCAAACGCTTCAATCCTAAAAATTTAGAAACAGCTGTTCTTCAGGAAGATGAAGATGGTTCAAAGTACTTTGTCATACCAGCCAACGCCTACGGACTTGGAGTGAGTCGTGAAAAAGTCTCAATGCCTAAAAATGTGACAGCAATTTGCGTAGGCAAATCTACCCTTGCGAGATGCGGGATAATTGCTAACATAACTCCTATTGAAGCTGGTTGGGAAGGATACATTACTCTAGAATTCAGTAATGCTTCTAGTGCAGACTGTCGCATTTATGCAAATGAAGGGGTTGTTCAGCTACTCTTCTTTGAAGGAGATCCTTGTGCTACTTCATACGCAGATCGTAATGGGAAATACCAAAATCAACAAGCTATGGTTACTCTTGCTAAAATCTGATGTTCAGTTAATAGTAACAAATTTCTTTAACGGTCGGTCTTGCTCGTATATCAACTCTCCTGTACTTGACAAAGCAAGCTCTGCTTTCTGCAACTCTCTTCCCAAATACATGGCGTGTTCGACTTGCAAGGCAGGACAATCTGCTGCGATCCAGGTTAAAATTTGTTTGGCAGATTTTCCCGAATAACAATTAACAACTTCTCCCGAACCGGGCGTCATGTGTTCGACAACAATTTCCTCATTTTGTACTACAATCGTAAAACTACCTGAGGGATCGCTATAGTCACGTTGTTGGCAAATTTTAGGGTAGTAAGTTTTTATAACTTTTTCAGCGTTCTCAAAACAATCATCATATATGTGAGCGCTTTGACTAACAGTAACAAGCGGACCCAGTTTCAAATTATATGCCGCACTTTTATTAATTTTATCTCTAATGTGCATTTGCAATGCTCTCAAACCCATAGCATTTGCACACCATGCTGAGAACATATCATTACTGCGGAAAGTTGCTGTGAGAGATAGCTCGCTATCAACGACTCTCACCCAAATATGGTTAAGACAAGGTGGGCTATCATTGGCATCATTCCCCACATCCCACAAAGACATCACGACTCTTGCTGAATTGATATCCTTGACAAGTTTGTCAATACACAACTGAATTTGATCCCGCCCAAAATGAGAACGCAATCTCTGCCCGTAAGTATATTTAACACCTTCATGTTGGGGAGCATCATCTAAAATTTGAGAAACATATTCTTGCAGAAAGCTTCGGTCAATTGGTAAATAATTGGGTTCTGGAAAATAAAAATTTTCTGGTTCTGAGGTAACAATTGCCATCAGATCGATCAATTCTTGCCATTGTCCATCATATGCAGTTGGTCGAAGAGTCCCCGTTGTCTTAATGAGATGAATAATTTTTACCCATGTTTCAGCAATGGTTTTTCCCTCAATTCTATGTCCGTACCGTTCCCCTGGTAAAATCGCAGACTCAACACCAGACAGATCAAATTCTAAAGGCGATCCCCAAGGTTCCATGGCTCCTTGTTGAGCATAGGACTTCACAGAAGATACCGCTTCAGCAATGGATTTGGCTTCACGATACTCCACTGACTGTCGCAGGTTCTGTAATGCGATCGCATCAACCTCAATATCGATGTATCCAGAATACGAAGACTTCACAACCCAGCACTGTCGCCCAGTATCACTGACACCTTTTTCAAAACCATTGCGGAAGAAGTCTAGCAAGCATTCACACGCACCTGCATTCTTGTCTTCCTTCGTCGCATTCAATATCACCAAGTAACGAACGTGGGGGTTAAGAAGCAAATTGCGAATCAGTAAGTTCAGTCCTCGTGTAGGAGAGTACAACTGTCCAATAACTGCATACTCTTCTGGTAGCAAGTGCTTTTGCACTGTACTCTTTACCGTCCATCCTGTCACGATCACTGTTTGTCCCTGCCCGTAAATTAACTGATTGGGCTTGTACAGTGCTTTATATTTAAACTGAAATGCGCTTACGGTCATAGCGCTGCCAAATCCCCGACTTCTTTAAGTAACTTAATGTGTTTCCAGATCCCGACTTTTAAGAAATCGGGGAGCTAGAACTATACACAGACTCTTAATACTACACCAAAAGCTTCTTCCAATTTTGTTGGCTGACAATGAGCCTCCTGTCTTAAATCGGCTCAACGAGCCGGAGGCTGGTAACGAGAAATGACTGCTCGCCAAATCTGTACATTTTTTCATCATGACCTTCGCATAACCAGGTTAAAAGCTTCACAGCCAGTACCCACAACAAAACTTATAGCGCTTTACATTCCTTAACTTATTTGTTACATTTATTTACATAAAGCAATTATTTCATTCAGGACATTTTTATGCAGTATAGAGGTGCCATAGTTGACGAAGCAGGTAAAATGAACAATTTTGCCATCGAGCCTAAAGTCTACGTAGACGAGCAAGGCGATCGCACTGGTTTTACTCCTTACGCCGAACTTACCAACGGTCGTTTGGCGATGATTGGCTTTGTGTCTCTAATAGCGTTAGAAGTGTTTACAGGTCATGGAATCTTTGGTTTACTACAAAACCTGTAAAAATAATTTTTACTTCTGGTAGCAAAGAGACGTGAGCCCATCGCGTCTTTTTGTTTTAAAAGCTGTCCGAAGGAAAGAGTGTTCAAAGGTACAAAATGCGGTATGTTCTTTTGGGTCAGAGAGAACACAACTGCTAACTATGAATAAAACGCCCAATATAGATCGTCAAAGGGAGCACCAAGCTAATGAACGCACATTTCTAGCTTGGCTACGCACTTCAATAGCGCTGATAGGCTTTGGTTTTGCTCTGGCTCGCTTTGGTTTGTTTTTACGCCAGCTGAACTTTACTCTGACTCAACAAGAACCCGTACCGCATCCAGTGTTTAACTCAGAGAATTTGGGCATAACTTTAGTCATCTTTGGTATTGTGACTATTGCCTTAGCAGCATGGCAGTACAATCAAGTTTTCCAGCAGATCGAACAGGGAAATTATCAACCCAAACGCTTCACTGTTTGGCTAATGACCGGATTTGTTATATTTTTTGGATTCCTGAGTTTACCAATGCTCCTCGTTCGAGAGAGATTGTTTACCCATCCTTCAAAACTTCCCATACAGCCCCAGTCACGCAATTGGCGTTAACGCCAACTCCCATACGGACGTAATGCTTGACGCCCCTACCAACTACCAACCATTTTTTCCTACAATGATAATTGTTAACTAATAACTGATTCGGTGAATCATGGCTTTAACTGCTTCAACGATGTTACCGCTAGGTACTCAAGCACCGGATTTTGAGTTACCGGATGTCAGAACTGGGGAAACAATTTCGCTTTCTAGCTTCACGGGGAAGAAAGCGCTATTGATTATGTTTATCTGTCAGCATTGCCCGTTTGTAAAGCATGTAAAACAAGAACTGGCACAATTGGGTAAAGATTATCTCAGTAAAGATTTGGCAATTGTTGCTATCAGTGCTAACGATGCTAAAAACTACCCAGATGATTCACCTGAGTCATTAAAGAAAATGGCTGTAGAGCTAGATTTTAACTTTCCCCTTTGTTACGACGACAGCCAAGAAACAGCAAAAGCGTACACCGCCGCTTGCACTCCCGATTTCTTCTTATTTGATGCCGATCGCAGGTTAGCTTATAGGGGACAATTAGATGATAGCCGTCCGAGTAATGGGAAACCCGTAACAGGTGCAGATTTACGTGCTGCTATAGAAGCTGTATTAGCAGAGCGATCGCTCTTAAGCGAGCAAAAGCCAAGTGTCGGTTGCAATATCAAATGGAAACCTGGTAACGCACCAAGTTATTTTGGCTAATAGCTAATAGCTAATAGCTAATTGTAGAAATTTCCAGTCTGACCTTAGCTATTAACCGTTAGCCATCAGCCATTAACCATTAGCCATTAACCATTAGCCATTAGCCATCAATGTTTAATATCTAATTGAAGGATGTAATTTCCCAATTGCACATCTCCCGTCCACAATTCGTATTCCACTCGCAAATGCTTGGGAAAAGGATGTCCGTCCAATTTTAAATTGCGAGTAAAGTTCCGCAGACGTATAGGTTCGTTTTGTTGTATGGGTTCGCTAGGTAACCAGTAACGAGTAATTCCATAAACCCCTTGTTCCCAAAAATGACGGTAACTGAGCTGATTGTTACCTTGCATGGTCATAATGACTCGGTAAGGGGAGATCTCCAACCAAAGGACTCTGGGGCTATTGGGGATAGCGCTGCTTGGTTCTTCCAATAAATTCTTTTGTTCGTTATGGGGTCTTTCTGTTTTACAATTCTTTACAGGTGGTGTCGTTAAAAGTAAGTGGAATCGATCGCAATCTTTCTGATAAAGAGTTGCAGCAGTTTCAACAACAGACCAAACTGGTAGATCTGTAGAAACCAGTGATAAGCACACGGGCTTGCGATGGTGAGTAAGCATGGGAGCGAAAAGGGTTAAAAGCCAATAAACGTTTCAGAAATTAACAAATATCGGTAGCTCTGACGGTACTGAGAAAGCGATAGGATACTAGCGCAGTCACACGTCAATTCATCCTAATGTCAGCTTCTGTTATAACTGTAGAAATCGGGGACAATACTTCTCAAAACTTAATCATTAAACGACCAACGACTGGATTATCTTTACAAGGTCGTATCCGAGTTCCTGGGGACAAATCCATTTCCCACAGAGCTTTAATGTTGGGTGCTCTAGCATCTGGGGAAACCACAATTAAAGGTTTGCTTTTGGGGGAAGATCCTTGCAGCACAGCGAGTTGTTTCCAAGCCATGGGCGCAGAAATTTCCGAATTAAATACGGAACTCGTGAAGGTGAAAGGTATTGGTTTGGGAAACTTACAAGAACCCATTGATGTCCTCAATGCGGGAAACTCTGGAACAACAATCCGTCTCATGCTGGGGCTTCTCGCATCTCATCCAGGACGTTTCTTTACTGTCACGGGAGATAATTCACTGCGATCGCGTCCCATGTCTCGTGTTGTTAAACCTTTACAAGAAATGGGAGCACAAATTTGGGGGCGGAAGGGAAATTCCCTAGCTCCTCTGGCTGTTCAAGGAACAGCTCTCAAGCCCATCCACTTTAATTCTCCCATTGCTTCAGCACAAGTCAAATCCTGCATTCTGCTTGCAGGTTTATTAACAGAGGGAAAAACAACAGTTACCGAACCAGCCCTTTCCCGCGATCACAGCGAGCGAATGTTAAAGGCTTTTGGAGCAGAATTAACTGTAGACCCGGAAACCAACAGCGTCACTGTCACCGGACCATCTCAACTTCACGGACAAACAGTGATTGTACCGGGAGATATCAGTTCTGCTGCTTTTTGGTTGGTCGCAGGAGCGATCGTACCAAATTCGGAATTGACCATTGAAAATGTTGGCGTTAATCCCACCCGTACTGGCATTTTAGAAGCGTTGGAAATGATGGGTGCTGATATCCAGCAAGTGCAGGAGCGCACGGTAGCAGGAGAACCAGTAGCAGATTTACGGGTACGTTCCAGTCGTTTGAAGAGTTGCACCATTGCAGGCGACATAATACCCAGGTTGATTGATGAGATTCCTATTTTGGCAGTTGCAGCAGCTTTTGCAGAAGGAACAACAGTGATTCGAGATGCTGAAGAATTGCGAGTCAAGGAAAGCGATCGCATTGCTGTGATGGCTCATCAACTTAATAAAATGGGAGCAAAAGTGACAGAGTTACCCGATGGGATGGAAATTACTGGAGGTACTCCTCTTTCAGGTGCTGAAGTCGATAGTTATACCGATCACCGAATTGCAATGAGTTTGGCGATCGCAGCCCTCAATGCTTCTGGAGCCACTCACATCCAGCGTGCGGAAGCGGCTGCTGTTTCTTACCCAGAATTTGTTGCTACCTTACAACAAGTTTGTCGCAGCTAAATGGGTTTGTAGTTGTACTTCTTTTTGGTCTTTCTCGTTCCCAGGCTTCGCCTGGAAACGAGAGTGTCTGAACCAGTCACCGACGCTCGGTCAGTGTTAGGCGATCGTGAGGAGCATCAAAATCAATAATCGGTCCTTTGGGAACAATCCGAGTGGGATTGACTTTGGGATGACTTTTGTAATAGTGCCGTTTAATATGGTCGAGATTACAAGTTTCTTTAACTCCTGGCTGTTGATAGAGATCTTTAAGATAATTCCAGAGATTGTGAAACTCAGTAATCCGGCGTAAATTGCACTTAAAATGCACGTAGTAAACTGCGTCAAAGCGAAACAGAGTTGTAAACAGACACCAATCTGCTTCAGTGATTTGATCTCCACACAAATAGCGTTGTTTTCCTAAAAGTTTCTCCCAACGATCGAGAGCTGCAAATAATTCAGTCACTGCTTCATCATAGGCTGACTGAGTTGTAGCGAATCCAGCCCGGTACACGCCATTATTGATAGGTTGGTAAATGGCATCAATGGTCTCATCTACAGATTTCTGCAAGTCTTTTGGATAAAAATTGACATCGTGCTTGGCAAAAGCATCAAACTCGGTGTCCAACATCCGTATAATTTCTCGGGATTCATTATTGACTATTGTGCCATTTTGTGCATCCCATAAAACGGGAACCGTGACTCGTCCGGTATAATTGGGGTCGGCTTTGAGATAAAGTTGCCATAAATACTGAGTGCTGTTAATTGTATCGGGAATGCATCCCGGTTCATCAGAAAATTCCCAACCGTTGTCCCGCATTTCTGGTGCAACTACCGAAAGACCAATGACATCTTGCAGTCCTTTCAATTCGCGGAGAATGGCAGTGCGGTTTGCCCAAGGACAAGCCCAAGAGATGTACAAATGGTAGCGTCCCGGTTCAGCTTTGAACCCACTAGAACCGTCAGCTGTAATTTTGTTGCGAAAGGTTGTTGAGGGACGGATAAATTTTCCTTGTGAGTCCTCTTGCTCCCGTTGCGATACCCACTGACCATCTTTCAGGATTCCCAAGCTCATTGTTTTAGTTCTTAGTTGTTGGTGATTAGTGGTTAGTGTGTAGCACAGGCGTCTCGCCTGTTATTGTTGGTGGTTGCCGATCTTCTGGTATTAGTTATAGCTGATTGCTAGTAACTAAATTTACCTCTGAGGGTAGAACCTAATAATTATTGACACCATTAAAGGTTAATACTATCTACCACTAACCACTAACCACTTACTCTTCAGGATTGAGTATTTTGGGAACCTTGAAAAACTCACCTTCTTGCTCGGGTGCGCTCTGAAGAATGGCTTCGCGATCGCTGTAGGGTTGCAGCCGATCGGGTCGTGTTACATTACTGACATCAATAGCCCGTGTTGTGGGTGGTACATCAGTCACATCTAATGCATTCAGTTGCTGCACGTAGTCAAGAATATCTCCGAGCTGTGTGGTGAATTTCTCTTCCTCTTCTGGTGTTAACTCTAACCGAGCTAAAAGAGCGACTTTGCGGACTTGTTCGCGGTCAATCATGATTTATCTGGTCACTGGTCACTGGTCACTGACTAAAAGAATACGTCAATTTGAGAGCGTCCGGTTGTCTTCAGCCAGTTTTGGGCTTCAATGTAGTTATTGGGAGCTAAGCGGATTGCTCTAATCCAATAATCTGCAGCTTGGTCAAACAGCGATTCTCCAAGGTCTTCGTTTCCTGCTTCTTTTGCCTTTTCTCCTTGATAGTGGTAAATAACGGCAATGTTATTTAAGGCTTGGGGTAGGCGGGGATTGCATTCTAAAGCTTGATGATACAATTCCAATGCTTTGTCGTGCTCGCCATTGCTGGCGTGAATTAATCCCATGTTGTAGAGAATGTAGCTGCGATCGTTGGTATCTTCTTCCAATTCGAGAGCTTCTTGATAGTTTTCTAGAGCTTCAGCGTATTCTCCTTCTGACTGCGCCGACATTCCATCTCGGTAGTAAACAAAGGCTTCTTTAGCTCTCTTATTAGCTGGCAGAATCTTAAGGATTAGATCTGCCATAACTGTAAAGGTTTTGTCAATGAAATTGTCGTTCTTCTGAGTTCTTGGCATATTGAGTTTGTTATGATGTCGGTGCCAATATAATTGCGGTTTGCAAGGTGCCTGGTAGGCAGTTGAGTACTCAGTACTCACCACTAACCAACTGCTCAATAGCTAATCTAACTGATTTGCAGCTACATTTTCGCGCTTAATGCTTGAATACAATCTGGGCTATCGTGCTTGGGATTGTTTACTGCAGTGCTTACAGGATAGGCAGTCATTGCTTCAGATGGGTAGGGTTGCATTAGTTGTTGTACCATCTCTGGCGTTTGCACCTGCGGAGCCAACCACAAATCGTAATCTTTCCGAGCGAGAATCACTGGCATGCGATCGTGTACTGGTTCGAGTAATTCGTTTGCCTTTGTTGTCAAAATTGTACAGGATGATACGGTTTGGTCTGCGGGCGATTGCCATTCCTCCCACAATCCTGCAAACCCAAAAGCTTCCCCATTTTGTAGGCGAAAATAGAACGGCTGTTTTTTCCCGTCACGTTGCTGCCATTCGTAAAAACCGTCTGCCACTATTAAACAACGTCGCCGTTTAAACGCCGAACGGAAAGCAGGTTTCTCTGCTACTGTTTCTGCTCTTGCATTAATCAGTTTTGCTCCCATTCCTGGCTCTTTTGCCCATGAAGGAATCAAACCCCATCGTAACTGCTGTAATTTACGCTTTTCACTGGTTTGGTCGTACAAGACTGCCCATACCATTTGCGTAGGTGCAATGTTATATTTCGGCTCCAAGTCAGAAATTTCCACATGGAAGCTTTGTGCTAAAGCTGTTGCTGACTGGCTCAAAGTAAATCTTCCACACATACTTTTTCCTTAACTAATGATTAATATTAAACATCTAAAGTCCGGCATTAAATATTACTTTTATTTTTTATTTTTGAGAGAATTCTTTTTTCTACTAAAATGTTTTCTTGTCTATATATTTTATCATATTTATTTGTCTTTTCCGAAGATATGCTGTATTTTTACAACATGACCTGTCAACCAATTCATCCCAATTTTTTTTGGCATGGAAACCCTGCGTTTGTATGATTTTTTACCCTCAGGCAATGGCTACAAGATACGTCTTTTATTGACACAAATTGGCATCCCATTTGAGAGGGTAGAGGTTAATATTACCAATGGTGAAACCCGAACAGCAGAATTTTTAAGTAAAAATCCAAACGGTAAAATTCCTGTTTTGGAAATTCAACCAGGGAAATACTTAACAGAATCAAATGCCATTCTGGTGTATCTTAGTGAAGGAACGGAGTTCTTACCCTACGATCCCTATTCACGAGCAAAAGTACTACAGTGGTTGTTTTTTGAGCAGTACAGCCACGAACCTTACATTGCTACACCAAGATTTTGGATTTCCATACTAGGTAAAGCTGAAGAGTACACTACAGCTATAGAGCAAAAACGCGAACAAGGTTACGCAGCTCTTAAAGTCATGGAAAACCATTTATCAAATCACCATTTTTTTGTAGGAGACCGATACACAATTGCTGATATTGGTTTATTTGCTTACACTCATGTAGCTGAGGAAGGAGGATTTAACCTATCGCCCTTTCCTAAAATACAAGCTTGGATAGAACGAGTGAAAGCACAACCAGGACATATCAGTATCACGGAAGAAATTAAAACATTTCAAACTGTCGAGTTGTGAGTTATTACTCAATACACACAAGATACATTACCTACGCAGAGACACGCAGATAGAACAAGCTATTCCCGCATTCATCTGCGTTCATCTGTTGCTCCAAGCTCCTATTTTTTTAATATGAAGAGCAAAGGGTGAGTGCTTCGCGATCGCCGCTCACTGATGAGTATCAATTTCAACTAACTTTTGCCGTGACGATAAACCCAACTTAATCCTAATACAGGATTTTGGCACGTCAAATTTTGCTGCGAGCAATCGAATTAACTCTTCATTCGCCTTACCATCTACAGGTGGAGATTTTAG
This sequence comes from Tolypothrix campylonemoides VB511288_2, assembly GCF_045999855.1. Classification (NCBI taxonomy): domain Bacteria; kingdom Bacillati; phylum Cyanobacteriota; class Cyanophyceae; order Nostocales; family Tolypothrichaceae; genus Tolypothrix; species Tolypothrix campylonemoides. The sequence continues at coordinate 663,998 of NZ_JBFPMW010000004.1, read as the reverse complement.
ATGCACTGTAAGACTTCCATCAGCTTCTTCTTCTATTTTGGCAACTTTTGAATTGGGTTTAACTTTGACTTTTTTTTGCATCATGTTATAAAGACAGCTATGGACGCCTACGAATGAAGATGTTGGGGTAAATAGCCACGTCCATTATAAGTCGTATAAAACCGCCCCGCTGTCTTGATAGCTAGTGGGGTGCTTCTGCCTTATAAATCAAGTATCAAACATTACCTTTTACCTTGCTGCCTTTATATGGTAATTTTTGCAACCACAACCACCCCAAAACACAGCCCAACAAGTAATGGGGAAAATCCCACCAAGTAAAAGTCGTACCAAGCAACCACTGACCTATCAAGGTAGCGCGGAATTGCTCTAATAGAGGTGGATGCCATAATTGTAAAAATTCCAGCATACAAGTGATAAGAAAAACCCATAAGGGAATTTGCCAGATAGCTGCTTGACCTTTAAAAAATATAAATGCAAATAAGCACCAAAAAATTTCGTAAAAAACAGCAGATCCATAATTGTTTAACCATCCATCGCCAGGACCGACATAATACTTAAAGAAAAAACCCATCGCGGTAACGATGAGCAAAGATAAGAGGATGTGAAAGTTTGGTGTTTGTCTGGACAGCATTGTTTTAGAATTGGGGCTGGGGAAAAGAAGTTAAACTACATTTATACACCATTCTCCAGCCAAGAAACCCGTAAAGAGATCGCCCTACGGGTAATTTGGGTTACCATTGCCAATGACTGAAATTTTATGGCGATAAATTAATTCGCCACCATACCAACCAGAGACACCAAGAAGAGTAGCAACAAGAACTGAAATAACAAGTCCCCAAGGCAATACAGCCGATATAGGGTTATTCCAACGGACTGCAAGATTAATAACAGTCAGTAAAAGAGCTGCAATATTGAGAAACATATGCGCCCAACCTGCAGTACGCTTGCGGACTCTAGGTATTCTGAGAAAATCCAAAATACCAGTCAAAGCTGCTACAAGACCCCCTACTAATCCACCAACAATTAACCAAAAAGAAGCTTTTGCCCAAAAAACATCTCCAGTGAACCAGAAGACTGCATCAGTTAACAGTGCTCCTACAAGGAAAGCGATCGGGAATTGAACGAGAATTGGGTGAATGGGGTGTCCTACCACTGAAACCGTACTCGGGATACCAGTGTCTCTAAATTCTCTGTTATCACTTTCTAGAAAAGCAGGAATATTTGGATAGGGTGTTGTGTTTCTTTCTTGAGTTTCCGTCATTTCTCTTCCTTGACTATTGTATAAAATGAACTGGGGTTTGGGGAATAGAAACAAATCTCCCACAAGAAGGCAAGTTTGTTTCTAGTTCCAGGCTTCTTTATCGACTAGCCTGTAGGAATTTGCTCCACAAAAGCTTCTGCTTGGATAATGAGTTTGCCTTGTTCAGCTTCTAGTTGTTTAATTCGGAGGGTCATTCCTTCTAAATCGAAATTACTCAAATTTAAAATTTTACTAGTTGCATTTACCAAAGCTTTTGTGAGTTCGGGAGATACTTCTTGAGTCTCGGCATATTCCACATTTTCCAAACTCACTGTTTGCCCGTTTCCGCTAACTTTAGGTACTGCGGAAAAGGCTACTTTGTGATTTTCATTAGTTTCTTTTAAAATCACGTTAGCGCTTAACGTAACTTTGTTATTACCGGGTAACCGAAAATCAACTTGTTGAGTAACAATTGTTCTAGATTGCCCGTTGATATGAATTTTTTGCTCTTGCAATTGAGAGCGAACATAGTCAGAGTTAAAGGCACGGTTAATATCTTCTTGAGTTAAAACAACCCTGGCAGTTCCTTTTGCTGGTTTGGTAAGTTCTATCTTTCCAAAAGCAGCACTTAGGGGATTGATAGCTACGCTACCCGTATGCATTTCCATTTCCTGCATGCGAAGGTCTTTTTGCATAACCAAACCTTCGCCTTCAATAGTCACTGAATCCACTTCACCCTGAATGAGTTTGAAGGGATCGGTTTGAATATTTACATCCAAATTTTCTACTTCATCTAATTGGCTGGATAGACCTATTTCTGCGGCTTTGTTTAGTGCATGCTCGCCAAGTCCCGGATTATCGGGCATTGTGTTTTTATCTCCTATTTGATCTTCCTTGCGCCAATCTAGAAAATTGGCGCAGACAATTAATCTATCTTGTGGGGTAATCGAAAGAACTCTCTTATCTATCAAATAGCTGAGATTTCCTTTAATTGAGGTGAATTTTCTTTTTTCTACCCGAAGTTTTGTGAGCTATCGGTCAAAAGAAAGATGGAATGTAATTGATAATTGTGCAACTTTTGAAATTGAAATCACTACAAAAAATTTTCCAGAGGGGAACCAGAAAATGGTTGCAACTTTAGATGATACCAAGCGTTCTGCCCTTGCTATTAAACTGGCAGATATGAAGGCAATTCAAAAGCTGATCGTTGAAAACGAGCAAAAGTTGCTCAGCCAAATTAGCGATTCCGAAGTTGCCGATCGCTTCCGGAAGATGCTTGATGATGATAACAAGAACATAGGCGTTCTGGAAACTGTAATCGGTCAGTATGGCATTCAAGCCGAACCAGAAAACACAGTTACACAAATGATTGACAAGGTTCGTCAATTGCAGCAAGGATCTGAATTGAGCTTGTATGAAAAAGTGTTCCAGCACGAATTGCTGAAGCACCAGCAAGTGATGACTGGTTTGACCATTCACAAAGCAGCACAAAAAGTTGGTGCTGACGTATTGTTGGCTATTGGACCTTTAAACACTGTTAACTTTGAGAACCGCGCTCATCAAGAGCAACTCAAGGGTGTTCTAGAGATTCTGGGTGTTCGCGAACTCACCGGTCAAGACGCCGATCAAGGTATCTGGGGACGCGTTCAAGACGCTATGGCTGCATTAAGCGGTGTATTTGGTAGCGCAGTTACCCAAACCTCTGATAAGAACGATTTGAACGTTCAGGATGTTATCCGTCTGGATCACAACAAGGTTAACACCCTGTTCACCGAACTTTTAGCTAGCAACAATCCTCAAAAGATCCAAGAGTACTTCGGTCAGATCTTCAAGGATCTCACTGCTCACGCTGAAGCTGAAGAGCAAGTTGTCTATCCTGCAGTGCGTCCCTTCTACGGTCAGAACGACACTCAAGAACTGTACGACGAGCAAGCTGAAATGAAGCGGTTGTTAAAAGAAATTCAATCTATCAACCCTTCTAACATGGAGCAGTTCAAAGATAGAATTAAAAACTTGATGGATATTGTTGGCGACCACATTCGTCAAGAAGAAAGCACAATGTTTGCTGCTATCCGCAACAACTTAAGCTCCGATCAAAGCGAGCAATTGGCAACTCAATTCAAAGCAGCTAAGGTTGAAATTCAGAAGAAGCTTGGCGTAGTTGGCGCTAGATAGTCTAGAGATTTAGAGACGCAAAGCTTCGCGTCTCTAGATCGGTTTCAGGTGAAAGATGATAACTCCCACACCAAGTGTTGGGAGTTTTTGTTTGTTGATGAGATCTGTTATTTTTCTATGCTTTTAGGGAATACTTAATTTAAGATACTCAACGCTGGAAAGCCCTACATAACAAATGTCAGTCACGCCTTTATATGAACGTGCAACCTACTTACCGCAAGCAATTGAATATGCTCCTGTTGGGATAGTGCTGTTCGATCGCGAAATGCGCTATTTAATGGTGAATTCAAAATGGCTCGAGGACTATAACTTGACCGATGACATTATCGGGCGCTCTCACTACGAGATCTTTCCGGATCAGCCTGAAGAATGGAAGCAAATTCACCAACAATGTTTGACAGGTGCGATCGCACAAAGTGATGAAGACGCCTATCTAAGACAAGATGGATCGCTTCTGTGGATGCGCTGGTCACTTCGCCCTTGGTACACCACGAGTGGTGAAATTGGCGGCTCGATCATGTACAACGAAAACATGACTCAGCGCAAACAAGCAGAGATAGCGCTTCAACATAGCGAAGAACGATTTCGCTTGTTGATTGAAGCAACATCTCAAATTATCTGGGATACTAACGGAAAGGGCGAGTTTGTCACAGAACAACCTCAATGGCATGCCTTTACCGGACAATCTTTTGATGAATTTCAAGGATGGGGCTGGTTGAATGCGATTCATCCTGAAGATAGAGCATATACTGCTGAAATGTGGTTAAATGCACTTGATAAGAAGATATATTACGAAATTGAGCATCGTTTGTGCCGTTATGATGGCGAGTATCGCTACATGAGTGTACGAGGTGTTCCCATATTGAACGCAGATGGAAGCCTTCGAGAATGGATTGGAATACATAGCGATATCACCGCTCGCAAAGAAGCTGAACTAGCGCTTGCTAAAGCGAAAGAAGCCGCAGAAGCAGCAAGTTATGCAAAAAGTGAATTTCTTGCTAACATGAGCCACGAGTTGCGAACTCCATTGAATGGCATACTGGGGTATGCTCAAATCCTGCAACGTTCAAAACACTTGACTGAAGAAGAGCGATCGCAAATTAATGTGATTTACCAGTGTGGTTCGCATTTGCTCACTCTAATCAATGATATTCTCGATTTATCAAAGATTGAAGCTCAAAAATTAGAACTTCTACCTACTGACTTCCACTTGCCTGCATTTCTGCAAGGTGTAGCGGAAATGTGCCGCATCCGCGCCGAACTCAAAGGCATTGAGTTTCACTACCACTTGACATCAGACCTACCAATTGGTATCCAAGCTGATGAAAAACGCTTGCGACAAGTGCTGATTAACCTTCTTAGCAATGCTATCAAATTTACCGATACAGGCAGCGTTATTTTCACGAGCGGCTATGTTTCAGAAAGCACAATTCGCTTTGAAGTTTGCGATACTGGTATCGGTATCGCCCAAGAACAACTCCAAGCCATTTTTCAGCCCTTTGAGCAGGTGGGAGACCGACAACGACAGACGGAAGGTACGGGGCTTGGATTGGCAATTAGCCAAAAAATCGTGGAATTAATGGGGAGTTCCATTCAAGTTCGGAGCGAGCTGGGTGTTGGCAGTATTTTTTGGTTTGATGTCAACTTACCTGTTGCTGATGAGTGGGCGAAAACATCCCAAACAGACGCTCGCGGACAGATTAATGGTATAAAATATTGCCAACCTAAAATTCTGATTGTTGATGACAAATGGGCAAATCGCTCTGTTATTGTCAATTTACTCAGTCCGATTGGTTTTGATGTCCTTGAAGCAAGTGATGGGGAAGAGGGCTGGCAAAAAGTGGAGGAATTTCAGCCAGATTTAGTCATCACCGATTTGCTGATGCCAAAACTGGAAGGGTTTGGTCTCATTGAGCGTATTCGCCAGTCTGAAGCATTTAAGGACATCATTATTATTGTGTCATCTGCAAGTGTCTTTGAAAGCGATCGCCAGCGCAGTTTAGAAGCAGGAGGAAATGATTTTCTTCCCAAGCCAGTAGAGGCTATTGAGTTGCTCGAGAAATTGAAACAACATCTCCATTTGGAGTGGATTTATGAAGAGCCAGAAACTGCAAGCAATCAAGAGCAAGATCGTGGGAGTCTAGTTGCTCCACCTACAGCACAAATGGAAATTTTGTACGAATTAGTGATGAAAGGCAACTTTAAGGGAATTATTAAACAAGCAGCCCTACTCGAACAAATGGATGAGAAATACATTCCCTTTGCGAAAAGACTGCATCAATTAGCAAAAGAGTTTAAAGACCAAGAAATTCTAGAACTCATTCAATTGTATAAGTAAGTGATATGAATCTTGCAGCCGAGCAAAATCCGACAGTTCTCATTGTTGATGACAACCCTGCTAATTTAAGTGTTTTATCCGATGCTCTCGACCAAGCGGGTTTAGAAGTTTGGGTTGCAAAATCCGGAAAAGTAGCTTTAGAACGAGTGAAATATGCTCTACCCAATTTAATTTTATTAGATGTGATGATGCCAGAAATGGATGGATTTGAAACTTGCCGTCAATTAAAAGCATCTCCACAAACCAAAGATATTCCTATCATTTTTATGACAGCACTTTCCGAGACTGCTAGTAAAGTTGAAGGTTTTCAAGTTGGTGCTGTAGACTATATCACGAAACCTTTTCAGCAAGAAGAAGTTTTATCTCGAGTTAAATTACACTTAAAACTACACGACTTAGCTGAAAAACTAGAACTAAAAAATGCTTTGTTAGAGCAAAAAGTGGCAGAAGTTACCCAAGCTTACGATGAATTGGAAAAAATGCAAATTAAACTGATTCAAAATGAGAAATTGAGCAGTTTAGGACAAATGATTGCGGGAATTTCTCATGAGATTAACAACCCCATGAATTTTATTTACGGTAATATTATTTATGCAGGTGAGTACACCCAAGATATACTCAATCTTCTGCATCTTTACCAAGAAGATTACCCACAGCCAACTTCTCGCATTCAAGCAATCATAGAAACAATCGATATCGATTTTGTTCAAAACGATCTCTTAAAGCTGTTTGATTCGATTGCGTCAGGCGCACAACGCATTCAATCGATTGTTAAATCAATGCGTAACTTCTCCCGGATAGATGAAGCCAATTTAAAAGCAGTGAATATCCATGAGGGACTTGACAGTGCGATCGCTCTTTTAAATTATCGCTTAAAGGCTACACACAAGCGTCCCAGTATTGAAGTTGTTAAAAAGTATGGAGAATTACCACTTGTTGAATGTTGGGCGGGACAACTCAATCAAGTCTTTATGAATATTCTTAACAATGCCATTGATGCATTAGAGGAGCACAACCAATATCGTTCATTTGAGGAGATCGAGCAGCAACCAAGCCGCATTGAAATTCACACAACGTTGAATGGAGATGATAAAGTAGCTATTCATATTACAGATAACGGTTTGGGAATCGATGAAGAAACAAAAGCAAAATTGTTCGATCCTTTCTTTACGACAAAATCTGTTGGAAGAAGTGGATTGGGATTATCTATCAGTCGTGAAATTGTTGTGAAAAAACACGCTGGCAATCTCTACTGTCAATCTACCTTAGGACAAGGTACAGAATTCATAGTACAGATTCCAATTAAACAGTAATTTTTCTTATTCAAGTAATTAGTGATAATAAACGGCTCCTAAAGCTGTAAGAGTAGCTTTCTGGGATGCGCTCAAGCCCAAGATAGCAGTGATATTCATATCTTCATAAGGACGAGGCGATCGCAGCATATGACCAATCTCAAAGCTTCAGCCTCTATCTAACTTTTTAATAAACTTCATCATGACTACCAATATCAATCAATAAAATCACCATTTCTAACAAATTGTCATCTTCAGAGAATTTAAAGATAATTCTACAATCGTAAGCAACAGAACAAGACCACAATCCCTCTAAATCTCCTATTAACTTATGAGACTTTAAAGATGGTGTAAATGGATCGTCTGCCAAAAGCCTTAATACCGTAACAATTTGATTCTTTAATTGGGGATTTTTCTTTGTAATCTTCCTAAAAGACCGCTTAAATCCATTACTCCAGACAACTTCCATCATCATCTCCTAGTAAATCAGCGATCAAATCATCAACGCTTCCCCTCTTGGCTGTCCCATCCTTAAAAGCCTGCATTACTTCCTGGGCGTTGGTCAAAATTTCAACCCGCCGTTTCTCAATTCGTTGTTGTCGAAGAAACTGAAATAAATACTCTCGTTCTTCTACGGGCAAACTTTCAATAGAATTAATAATTTCTTGTAAAGTCATTAAAAAAGCTCCCAATCAAGTAAACTCTGCCTTTGCTAATTCTATTTTAATCTCTAACTCTAAAACTTCAGCTTCTTATATCCTATTTTTGTAAAATATGGTAATAGATTACACTATTTAAGTGTAAATGATTTTGTCGCGATTGGGATCGCAGTTTTAAACAACACAAAACAACAGCACAAATCATTGTCATTGTTACAGTTTCTTGCAATACGATCGCACTCCAGAGCATTGCAAATAGGGGAATGAAATAAGCCACTGTTAAAGCTTTTGTCTAGCCAATATTTTGAATTAATCTGAAGTGTCTAATCGCAAGTCTCTATTGACAATCGCCCGAGCGATCGCAATAATCGATGTTGCTCCAGTTTAGTAAAATAAATCCCCAGGCTTCAAACTGGGGTCGCTTGACTTTATTAAGAATAAGCGTGGGAAAAACTAACGTAAATTCGCTAGTTTGGTAAGATTCAACTTCTAACACTGGTCAGCGATTAAACTTCTTGCCAGTATTTATATGCAGAATATGCCAAGGTAACGACTCCAGTAATAATGGCAGATTCATCAACATCAAAAAGGGGATGGTGCAATGGGTAATTTAGAATTCTATCTTTGAAGCCAACACCCAATCGAAACATGGAACCAGGAGCGTGTTCTAAATAGACAGAAAAATCTTCAGCACCAAGGGATGATTCGGGAAGTACTTGGACGCGATCGCTACCCCAAGCTTCTTCAGCAGCTGATTGCAGAAGTTGCGTCAAAAAGTAATCGTTTTGTACTCCCGGTACGCCTTGACGGTAATTTACTTGATATTTTGCGCCGTAAGAATGACAAACACTCTTTACGATTTTTTCAATCCACTCTGGAAGATTGGCGCGGGTTTCGGGATGCAGAGAACGCACGGTTCCCAGTAACTGTACTTTATCAGAAATGATATTTGGCGCTCTACCACCCTCAATCTTTCCAATCGTGACAACTACAGGACGTAAGGGATTTTGTGTCCGGCTGATGGCTTGTTGCAGGGAGGTTATCACTTGTGAAGCGATCCAAATAGCATCAACCGCCTCATGAGGTCGAGCACCATGTCCTGATTCCCCAATAATGATAATTTCTAAATCATCCGCTGCTGCAGTGAGTGCGCCATACCGGACACCAATAGAACCTGCAGGTATGGATGGAAAAACATGAACGCTCAGTATACCCGAAACATCTTTCATGGCTCCATCAGCTACCATCCAGTTAGCCCCTTGAGCAATTTCCTCAGCGGATTGAAATAAGAACCTGACTTTACCAGGTAATTCCTCAGCTATCTGAGACAGTACCATTGCGGTTCCCAAACCAACAGTTGTATGAACATCATGACCGCAGGCGTGCATGATACCCGGAGTGCGAGAAGCGTAATCTAAAGCAGTTTGTTCGCAAATTGGCAAAGCATCCATATCAGCACGTATTGCCAATAATCGCTCTGAATTGCCAGTTCCTCTGAGTTCTCCAACAACACCAGTTTTGCCAACGCCTTCTTTGACGGAAAGACCACTCGAAGATAAAACTCCAGCAACAAAGGCAGCTGTTTGTGACTCCTGAGCGCTCAGTTCTGGATGAGCATGGATGTGACGGCGAATTTCAATTAAACGAGGTGCGAGTGTGCTCGCTAAATCCTTGATGCGAGTAAGCATTTGTCAGCCAGTTTACACTTTTTCTTTATAATAGGATTGATGGCAGCAAACAATGTGTTCCTTAAGACAGTAACTAACTCTGATTTTAAAGCACTAATTATATCCCCGACTTCTTTGAAAGTCGGGAATACGAACAACTTCACACCCTATAGTTGGTATGGTAAACTACGATTCTGCAATTACTCAGTGTAGCAGGTTGTACCAGTAGCGCGTTCCAATTTAAAAGCGTTACAGTCTTTAGGGCTTTCGCGCTGTAATGACCATCCATAAGGTTTGTCAGAAGTGACATTACCTGTGGGCATAGTTGTTAAGCGGAAGTGTGCTCCTCTAAAATTCGTGAACTGTGTTTTCGCGTCTTTAAGATTAGCAGCTTCTAAATTAGCACTCATAAAACCCACGTAGCTGAGATTAGCATTTTCTAGAGAAGCTGATTTAAGATTCGCACCGATTAATGAAGCACCCGTAAGATTGGCAGAACTTAACACAGCACCTTGCAAATTAGCACCTGTTAAATCCGCATTTGCAAGATTGACTCCGGTTAAATTAGCACCTTGTAGGTTAGCGTCTCTCAAACTGGCTCTACTGAGATTGAATTGAGTGAGATCTGCATTAGTGAGATCGCAACGCGGACAGGTATTTGTTGCCTTTAACTGTTCCACATCTTGCGGATTTTGAGCCAAGGCTTGTGCTGCTAAGCCAAAACAAGTTAACAACGCAGTCGTAACAGCTATTTTTACGTTCATAGTTTCTTTCAAATAAATCCTTTGTTGAAGAATTTGGCGTACTGCTATACTTACATATAGAAGTTATTATGCATATGTTAAGAGTAAAGGAACAGTAAAGAAAACGTGAATATACCGTAAAATCTTGTGAACAGGCTACTCAAAAATAAGTCCGCAGAATAGAATGATGACATCAGCGAAATATACAGAAACTCTATAGCCTACGAATTATGATTCCCCCCAGCCTGGTATAAGAAATGGCTGGGGGGAAAATTTTTTGGGAATGTCGGATTTTGGATTCGGGTAATAGTTCTTCCCCCTTGTCTCCCTTATCTCCCTTGTCCCCCTCGTTCCTCACTTCCATCCCAAAAAGCGCAACCCAGGAACAATTAAGTAATGGCTGATTCCCAACCAGAAACTTAGCACAACACCCATAAAACTAAAAAAGATAACTGGTAGCAATATCTCCGTTAGACTGGGCGAGTTAAAGAAGTTAAAAATATTTGTGGGGAACCCTAACATCACTAAGAATGCGAAGACGATCGCAGTACCAAACGCAGCAATAAAAGCGTACACGATGTGATGGCTGCGAAGCCCCAAACCCAAACTCAGCAGGGAAACAGTGCCTAAAACTAATCCCACTAATCCCTCTGGTATGCTTTGAGGAGTCATCAGTTGTAGAATTAACCAACCAAAACCGTAGCTAATAACGCTCATAACCGACGCTACGACAAATCTTCGTCGCTGACCAAACCCACCGGCGATGGTTAATCCCCATGCAGTTCCCAATCCAGCACCTATAAATAAAAGAATCTCCGAGCCAAAAATTATTTGAGAAATTCCCGTTGCTTCAAATAACCGTTCGGATAAAAATTGGGCTAAGTAGTCGTCTAGAGTAATTTGAGATGCTAAGAGAAATCCTGCGATCGCACCCAAGCTAGCACCAACTCCAGTTAAAATCATTGTCCACAGTGTATCCAGACAGGCTAGTATAACCGAAACAATCGTTTTAACTAGAAAAAAAGTCGTTTTGCCTGCAGCTTGAGTAGAACGACTGAGGGCTTTTCCCAGAGAATCCTCAACTTGAGACAGCAAACTTCCTGCTTGACCCAAGCCTTGGTGAACAGATTTTCCAATTTGAGACAAAACACTAGGTTGGGGTAATTGGGAAATCTTTGACAGTCGCTTTTTCACAATTGCCGCATTTGCCGGACGCGATCGCACATCCTCCTGAATCATATCATCCAGCAAATCTGCAAGTTGCGGGCTAACATTAACTCCACTGCGCCAAAACAGTTCTCCCGTTGCTGGATTTGCCAATTCTGTAAGAGATTTACCTGTCAGCATCTCAATCATGGTTCGACCAAGGGCATAAAAATCTGCAGGTGCGCCAACAACACCCCCAGCAATTTGCTCTGGAGGACTGTAGCCTGTAGAATACAGTCTAGTAGAAGAAGACTGATTGCGAAATAGATTGTAACTTACCTGTTTGGCTCCACCAAAATCAATCAGCACCAATCGATCTGCCTTAGTTCCCCCTTTATTGTGGGAAGACCTCAGCATTAAATTAGAAGGCTTAATATCGCGATGAATAATCTTGCGGCTGTGCAACTCCTGTAAAATGTCCACAGCTTGAGCCAGCCAATTTAACACCAAATCCTGCGGACACCCATGAGAATGCTGCTGAAACAATTCCTCCAGCGTTTGACCGGAAATTTTTTCCATTACCAAACAATGGAGTCGGCTCGGTTTTGATTGCGGAGAAGTTGTCTGCAAAGTCTCGATATGGAAAAAACCATCAGCCTCAACTTTTGGCACACCGGGATGTCTCAACCGGGCTAAAACTGCTGCTTCTTGAGAGAACAATTCTAGCGCCTTTGGTGAAGATTCTATCAAAACCTTCAACACCTTTTCTGTTTGAGTTTTGCAGTCCCAAACAGTATAAATCTGGGCAAAGCCACCAGAGCCCAAAGGCTGTAAAGGAATATAGCGGTCTAACAGCTGTAGCGGTGCGCCACAGCTATTGCAGAACTTGTTTCCCCAAAGCTGGGGATAAGGGCGAGGACATTCAGGGTTAATGCAATGAATTGCATTTTGATTTAGGTGGGACACAAGCGCTTAAAGACACAGCCTGACACGATTGTACACAATTAGCGCTTGGTTGGTTGTTAGTGTTAATAGCTATTAGCCATTAGCCATTAGCCGTTAGCCATTAGCCATTAGCTATTACCAAAAAGCTATCTCTGGTAAATTCAGGAAACTATCCCAGTTCTGACGCCCACTTTCTTCGTCTAAGACTTTGGCAACTTTGTTATAAATGTCTTCCGCCTGTTGCGGTGAATCTCCAATACTTGTTAACCCTAATTTTCCAAACTGCGAAAGACATCCCATCAAATGAAAAACCGTTCCTGTTTCGGTTCCCGTGTCAAAATGCAATCTGTGATGGGCGACAATATCCATTAGATCGTTTGGCATTAGACCCTGATAGCGATCTTTCTGTAGGTTGTCTGTCGCAACGTAGTATTTGGGACGCCCTTGCTGACTGTAAAACAATCCAGTTGAAAGATCGTACCGTCCGTTGGTTAGCAATTTTAAAGTCATAAACGGATGGGTTGTACCGCCTTTCCGCAGGTTAATTTCGATCGCTTGCATATCCCATTTTCCATCACCTCGGTCAATGGCAATAAAATCTACCCCAAATCTTTCCAACGCTCCTTTTTCTGCCAAACTTTTACCAATTTTTAACCCTATCTGCTGCAATTGCAGTCTGTAAGCTTCATCTGCGGGAAACCGACAGCCTAAGTATATTTGTCCGTCCGAGCCTCCTAAAATTTGATCGTGGGTTGAAAGAATTTCTACGTCTCCACTGGGAGTAATGCGTCCCTGGACGCTGGGAGAACGCTTGATTTCACCTTCCACAAAAGCTTCTACTATGGCTCCCAATTCAGGGATTCTTCCTGAAAAATTCTCCCAGGTTTCATTTTTCGCTTGAAAGCGCAGGGTCTCAAAGCTTTTTCCTAAGGCTTCGACTCGTTGAGCATAGTTCGCATCGGGGGGCGCTAAATGTTGAATAGGTCTTAAATCTAAAAGCGCATTTCCTTCCCCTGAAAATCCTTCATTTAACTTAACGACCATCCGTTTTAATGTCGGTTGGCGTTCCCACAAATCGGCTGCAGCTTCTGCTAAATCTGTCGAATTCCAAACTCTCTGACTTCCATCGGGATGGGGAATTTCACATTCTGCAAAAATTTGCCGACTACCACTTTTTGTTCCCCAAATTTGTAAATCCGGTGCAGCTGCGTAAAGCGGTACACCTAATTTTAGTGACAGATCTGCTTCGATTTCTGTCGCGTTGTAGCATACCATAAATGCTTTATCATGTCTTAAAGCTTGACGTATTCTTTCTATCAAACGGGGGCGATCTAGAATTTTTTGAGTTAAAGGTTTGACAGAAGCATCGTAAGTGGAAAGTAATAGCAAGCGATTGCGAGCATGAGAAAAGGGAATTCCGGGCAATAATTGCAAATAATAGTCAATAACGCTTGGATGCAGTGGTAGGGATGTGACGTAGATTAACCGAGTGCGAGGATTCCGCAAACGAATTAGCGAGAATAACAATCTTTCTTCATAATGTTCGCAACCATCAATTTTTCTCAATTCTCGTTGATCGATGCTAATAGAAGGAACGATCAAAATATCTGCATCACTGCTATCAAATAACTCTACCGTTTGCCAGCGATCGCGTAAAGTTTGTTGAAGGTCTCGAAATCGATCGGGTTGTTCTAAATACGAAGAAATACGATTGATTGTTTGCATAGTAGTAATTTGACTTGGTTCCATCCAAGCATTGCTAATTCTGGTATATCCTACAGAACCAATAGATGCGGAGACTGTGTACACTTCTTCATTCTTACGCTTTTTCCTCTCATGATTTATACTATCTAAAGAAGCAAGATTTAACACTCATATCTCAGCCGAAATGAAGAGTAGCGATCGTGACAGAGATAGGAAAGTACCAATAACAACTAACAAATAATAACTGATAACTAACAACACACCCTATGTATAAATTGAATTATGTCTTAAGATTGAGAATTTTTGAGTTTATTTACATCTAAAGTACAATTCACAACAAAGATACAATTGTTTATGTTGAAACACATGAGAGATATAAATCTTTCGGCGCGGAAGAGTGGTGTAGTTATATTCCATTGTCAGGCGAGGAAACTGTATCGTGTGTGAGGGTGATTCAGGTCGTCGTCACCTGCGATTGATATATCAATTTGTAGGGCAGACGAAAACAAAGAGGAAACGTTTAAGCTGGCAAATGGCAATAAGGCACAAACACAAGAAATAAACCTTGGATCGACAATTCCATCCAAGGTTTATTTTTTGTGTCGCTGTTATCCTGGCGTTCTGCTCTAATTTATTTGATAATTTCCATAAAATCTATACTGCTTGTGACGACTTACTTATCAATGCTGCTATAGCAATCCTAAATCATTCATGAAAAATTTTTAGTACTGTAGATGGCATCCGCTTGCGGAATTGAAACATCATTTATTCTACGCTAAAATAACTTGTCCCAATCGCTTCATAATTTGCAATACCTCTCCCAACTCATGACGGCGAGGAAATAATGAAAAAGCCTGTATAATTCCTCTTCACGCTCGGTTTTCACTAGCTGTAAAGCTATGTTCACACAAATTGCATTTACCCCCCTTGGAAAGGCTGCAGTGTACACACAAGTCTTCTAAAGTGCATTAAAAGCGGTTTCGATCCCCCCTAACCCCCCTTAAAAAAGGGGGGAACTTCATTCCAATTCTCCCTTTTCACGATGTTTCATCTCTTTTCTAGAGATCTGTACACCACCGTAGCAATGGATTGGGGGGAGATCGGATTTTTAGTTCCCTCTCCAATCCATCGAGGAGGGTTAGGGTGGGGTAAAACTAATCTTCAAATACTTCTACTAGAGAGTGAAGGTTCAAACCAAACTCCATGCTCAATAACTAACATCAAATGACTGACAGTAATTGTTTTCAGAATGCCATGGCGTAAGCGATAGTACCAATTAAAAAGTAGGGAA
This sequence comes from Tolypothrix campylonemoides VB511288_2, assembly GCF_045999855.1. Lineage (NCBI taxonomy): Bacteria > Bacillati > Cyanobacteriota > Cyanophyceae > Nostocales > Tolypothrichaceae > Tolypothrix > Tolypothrix campylonemoides. The sequence goes on along the minus strand of NZ_JBFPMW010000004.1, from coordinate 648,798 downwards.
AATAAATGTGGTTCTTCATGGAAGTAGCGATAAAAAACAAAGCCATGCCAATCTATCTTCCAGTTTTCAGTAATTTTAGAAAAAAGTACATGAACATCATCACCATCTATTTTCAGGTCTTCTCTCAGTCGTGCATGAAGAGTAATATCTTGTCGCCGCACACCAATTTCATTAGAAAGAATGACTGCTAGTTGGTTAAACGTGTCCATTAATAATATGAATAGTTTGGTTTTTTCTGCAAACTTATTTCTACCTTCATACTTCTGCCCTTTGCCCTCTATCTTTTTACAAATAATTTATAAATTGCTCTGGGACTAACTGTAATTCTCCAGACTTAAAGCGGTTAATCTCTACCCACAACGCAATCTTTTGACGATCGCCTTCATTAAATTCTAGCTGCTCAAGCTTATAGAACTTGAGGTCAACAAAGTCACATTTGTAAAGCTGAATGATTTCGTGACCGTGCTGACCGTTGTATGTAAAAATATTTTCTAAACAGCCCAAGTATTGAATATTTGTTAATTCTGCTTGAATTTCTTCTTGAAATTCCCGTTGGAGGGCTACCAAACTTGTTTCGCCAAAGTCAACACCTCCGCCCATAGCACGATAAAAAGTTTGTTGCTCCTTTTGGTCATAGCCTTGAGACATGAAGATGCGTTCTCCATTTTGAATCAGTCCCAAAGCTAAAATGCGAATTTCCCCTGGTTTATGTATTGCCATGGCTAATTATCGAAAACAAACGAGTTAAGATTGTCACTATTTTCAACGGGCCAGTCTTCATTTTCTCCGCCAATGTACAATTGCTCAATGGTGACATATTCGGCACTGAGTTGCTTGAGAGCATTGATGAGAATATCAAGAGCGATCGCATCTGCTGTTCCCAAATCAAACCAGCAACGCGCCCATGTTCCTTCATATTCCACCTCACCCATGTTATGCATCAGCGCTAGCATGCTTTTGTCATAACCTTCTGAGTCATAATCCATATAACTGAGATTTACCCCAGTTTCTTGTACTTGGAGATTTTCAGCATTAAATCCCCCCAGCTTACCCAAGTAAAACCAGGAATCAAAAACTTCTTCTATATACTGTCTTTCTTGTCTTGATGGGACTGTGCTAAATTTGAGCCAAATCCATACATTAAAAGGGTCAATTTCTCGAAACTGTATTTCCATGGCTACTTTGTCTTCAAAAGATTTACACCTAATTGTAGAAGATTCTTAGCTGAATCAATTACATAAATACAGAAGGCTCCGCCTCCGAGTAAAGCATTCTAGGGCGGAGCCACCGAAACAAGGCGGGTAAAGCAGGAAGACGCTACCAACAGGACAAGCAAAAGCCAATTCCCTGGCGGGGAGCCACTAGAGGCGAGGTGAGGAGCTTGTATGATTTACCAACAACTTCTGCAGAAGTTGTTGGCGCTCTGACAGTCGCAAGCAAGATTGCGTGTTTATCTACTAGCTGAAGCGATTTCTTTTACAGCCTTACCTCGTTCGCGTTCAATTTGTTTAACCACGCTTGCTGGGAGAAACCCTTTCTTACTCAAGGCTTTGTCAAAGTGATCGACAGCTTCCTGAATGAGTTTTGTATTTTTATCTTTCTTACCCTGTTCTCTAAGAATTTGAGCTTTGAGATAATACAGTTCTGGATTGTCTGAGGTCACCTTTAGCGCACGGTTAGTATAATCTAGGGCTTGGGAGTACTGTTTCATATCTCGATAAGCAAGAGCAATTCCGCGATCGACTAAATACTGAGGCGCAGCATTTTTTTCAAATTTTTCGATCGCTTGTTCTGGATTGGAAAAAGGCAAGTTCACCGCTAGCATTAAATCCATATAGCCTTTAACCAAATTTAATTCAGGATCGGTTGCAGAAACAGCTTCCGCTAAATCTAAAAACTTATAAACTTCTCGCAATCGGCTCAGGGCTTTAGGCGCACCACTGAGTGTCCCTTCACGCTGTAGAATCACAGCCCCTTCTAAAAAATGCCCGACAGCACTATATAAATTGCCACGTAGAGGGTCGCTAGAAACAAGTTTTTGTGCGACTTCTAAAGTTTTTTTGCTGTACGTCTCTAGAGCATTCCAATCTTGATTCGTATATGCTAAAGATGCTTTCATCGCATAAGCTAAAGGTTCATCGGCTTCTTTTGTAAGTGCTTCTTGCACTTGATTTTCAGCTGCTTGATAATTCCCCTGCTCGAAAATTGCTTTAAAAGCTGCTTCAGTTTTGTCACCAATGTTGCGAGGTTCTTTAGCCCGAAATGGATCTGCAGCTAAAGAGGAATTGATACAGATATTCAGTATGAGAGTAGCTGCAAAAGCGACTTTAGCTAAGCGAGAAAGTTGAGTCGTCACAATTTTTGGCAGCACGGGCAATTGTTCAGTCATGGTTATCCTCAGGGAAATTGCTATTGTATATGTTTTCTTTGTTACTTATAATATAAAAATGACTTGTTCTAGGCCGTGTCTGTTGTTGTCAAAAGTTTCTATACTGGTTGACTTCGGCAATTTTTTCGAGTTCCCATAATTGTTGTAACTATTTTTTCCAAAAGAATTTGCGAAAATGGAAATAATTAGCCAAAACAGCCGTCGGCGCATCTCTCACAGGGAGAGACTTGTAACTTCAATCGGGAAGCAAGAGAGCTTTTGCTGCTAGAGGTCACAGTTCGCGAGGCAGATAATGCGCTATAAATTTTCCAGGGAACAAGTGTTCTTTACCGTGTAATCAATAAGTAAGTTGCTGACTCTCTCTATTATTCTTAACAAATGCTCTATCTCAGAAGTATAATTTATCATCCAACTGCCTGCCCAACTGCAATCCTTAAATCAATTAATCTGGAATTAGCACCCCAACAACTTGGTCTTATCATTGGACCAAGCGGGTCTGGTAAAACTACGTTACTTGAAATTTTGTCTGGACTTGCTGAACCTACCTCAGGATCTATCTTTTGGCGAGAACAAGAACTGCTTGCAGAACAGATGCAACAGTTGGCTGGTTTAGTTTTTCAGTTTCCCGAACGACATTTTTGTGGCGGTACTATTTTAGAAGAATTGCGCTTGGGACATCCAGAGTTGGGAACAGAGCGAGTTAAGCAAGCACTGACTGAAGTAGGATTGGAGCATTTGTCTTTAAGTACATCGCCCCATGCTTTAAGTGGAGGTCAGCAACGGCGTTTGGCTCTAGCCGTACAACTGATTCGTCAGCCCCATTTACTGTTGCTTGATGAACCTACCGCAGGATTGGATTGGTCCATGCGGCGACAATTGGTCAGTTTGCTGGCAAAGTTGAAAAAGGATTGGACTCTACTGATTGTGACTCATGATGCGGGTGATTTGTTAGCGATCGCAGACTGTTGCTGGACTCTCAAGCATGGTGAACTGCAATCAGCCGACCCGATGACACTGGTGTCGAAGGAGAGGTTGGTGGTTAGTTAGTGGTTAGTTGTTAGTAGAGGCGCAAGGCTCTGCGCTTTCTACAACAACTAACAAAATTGGTTGCTATTGAGCACTGCTTCTCCATGGTCTGGAATCCAAGCTAACCACTCATCTTGTGAAATCTGACACAAAAGCAAAGCTTCATGAAAACTGTAAGGACTGGGTAGTTCTGTCAATGTTACCCAGTTATTGGACTCAAGAGAGCATGAAGGATAAAGGATAAAGGATGAAGGTATAAGTTCTTGAGGATTCATACTCTGTCTGCTGTCTGGGGAAGTTATAAGCAAGTTTTTACTTGAGAGTTCATACTTCATACTTCATCCTTGGCTGCGTTCAAGCCTTATCTCATGGGCTAATCAAAAATTATTTCTGTAACTAAGACTACAAAATAAACAAGAATTTTGGAAAGAAAATGTTTTATAACTTTACGCTTTGCCAACACATCCTTCACGGGTGCTTGTAAAGGTACAGGGCGAGCATCCCAGATAAATCGGTAGTTTTAGAACACTGTAAGGTTGTGCTTATCCCGAATTCGTTACCCCCTAAAAGTGTTGAGTTGTGTTGCGAGTCAGTTCTTTTGCGTCTTAATGGGCGCTAGGCTGAAAAATAGGTAGGTCAACACAATTAATCCCTGGTAGGGATGGGTATAAATTAAACATGACAACAACTTCTTTCCCATCACTGCGCGAGCAACAGCATCCTTTAATTCGTCAATTAGCAGATTGTATCGAACAGACTTGGCAAAAATACCTTGATTTGTCGCCCTATGATTTGCCAGCGGAATTTGGTTATGTAGAAGGTCGGCTTGAAGGAGAAAAACTGACCATCGAAAATCGCTGCTATCAAACACCCCAGTTCCGAAAAATGCATTTAGAACTGGCAAAGGTGGGAAATATGCTAGATATTTTGCACTGTGTGATGTTTCCCCGCCCAGAATACAACATACCGATGTTTGGGTGCGATTTAGTGGGAGGAAGAGGTCAAATTAGTGCGGCGATCGCAGACCTTTCTCCAGTTGATGTGGAATATAGATTACCCCAATCCTATACTTCTGAACTTGGGGTATTGCCTAACCTCAACTTTTCACAACCCCGTGAATTACCGGAGTGGGGACATATATTTTCAGAATTTTGTCTCTTTGTTCGTCCTAATTCAACTGAAGAAGAAAGTATGTTTCTCACCCGCGTACAAGAGTTTTTAAACATTCATTGTACGCAAGCGCTGATATCTAAGCCAGTTTCACCAGAACACAGGTTAAACATTCTTAGCGGACAAAGAAATTACTGCACCCAACAACAACAAAATGACAAAACCCGCCGCGTACTGGAAAAAGCTTTTGGTGCAGATTGGGCAGAATGTTATATGACTACAGTTTTATTTGATATGCCTGATTAGTTAGTGGTTAGTTGTTAGTGGTTAGTTGTTACTAGCCATTAACTATTAGCTATTAGCTATTAGCCATTAGCTATCAGCCATTCTGTAGATTTCGTTACGTTTTCCAGCAACTTCTAAATGTAGAATTCAATTAACAAGAGAAGATGAAGCCATACAACTTATAGCTGTATGGCATTACCTTTATCAAGAAATAGTTTGTTTATGAACTTATTGATTAACTCAAGATTTGCCAATATTAATATTCAGGCAAATAATTTCTCGTATTGACTTGTATGTAGTGCATCTTAAAACCGTAATGATTTCAGTACCATAATAGCAATCCTAATTGGGTAGGTATTGCCCACCCTTCGTGAATGCCACAAATCAAATAGGATTGATATAGATAATACCAATTGGAAAAAAGAATGAGACAGATTGTTGGATGAAATTAAGTCCAAGCAAGGCTGTGTCAGTCTAAAATCCAAAATGGTGTAAGTTTTTGCTCGCAATAATATGCTTTATAGAAAAGAGATTTTTTTAAAGCATTAATCGTAGGTTGGGTTGGTAAAAAAACCCAACATACTCCCATATTTGTTAGGTTGCGCCACGATTAACCCAACCTACGCCCAAGCGTGCTTTTTATCCAAAGAGGGGAAAATGCAATCCAACGAACAACCACCTATATCCAGGTTCAATGAGAAATCAAATTTAAGGGAACAGCTCTTTTTTGAGGATGAAAAATCAAAAGTTTGGTGGTTAATTGCTGTCTCCTTACCAGTAGTGGTTTCCTTTGGTGCTCTTACTATAGCTAAAGTCGAGCAAATCAAACAAGCAAATACACCCGTACCGAGTGCGCCAGTTCCTACCAGTATTAATGCTGTGGGTCGTTTGGAACCGCGAGGGGAAGTGCTTAAATTATCTGCACCTGCGGGGGTTGAAGGTTCATCGCGGGTTGAGCAAGTGTATGTGAAAGAGGGAGAACGGGTTCAAAGAGGTCAAGTCATTGCTATTTTGGATAACTTCAGCAGTTCTCAAGCATCTGTGGAAGAAGCCAGAGCTAAACTGCAAGAAGCCCGTGCTAATTTAGCTAATGTCAAAGCTGGTTCGCCAAGAGACATTCAAGCGCAAAAAGCAGTTATTGGTCGTTTGCAAGCTCAGTTAGCTGGGGAAAAGGATGCTCAGCAAGCAACAATTGCTCGTATAACAGCACAGTTAAATGGGGAAAGAATTGCTTTGCAAGCAACAATTAATCGCATTCAAGCTGAAATAGAAGGGCAAAAAGATGCTTTAATAGCATCGGTTGCGCGTGTCAGAGCCGAACAACGTAACGCTCAAGTTGACGCCCAAAGATATGAAATGTTGTATAGAGAAGGTGCAATTTCCCAACAAGAACGAGACAAACGGCGGTTAAGTTTGGAAACTAGCAATTCTTCACTTGCTGAAATCAAGGCTAACCAGAAGAAAGCGATCGCAACTTTAAGACAGGAGCTTGCTGAAGCCAGAGCTAACCAGCTAAAAACCGTAGCAACTTTGCAACAGCAACTTATTGAAGCTAGAGTCACGCGGGACAAAACTGTAGCAACTTTGCAAAGACAAATTGATGAAGAAAGAGCGAGATTTAATAGAATTCAAGAAGTTCGTCCCATTGATGTACAGATAGCACAGGCGCAAGTTGGTAATGCGATCGCATCTCTAAGGAGAGCAGAAGCACAATTAGGTTTGAGCTACATTAAAGCACCAATTGCTGGAGAAATTCTCAAAATCCATACTAAAGCTGGAGAAAGCATGAGCCAATACGGTATTGCTGAAATGGGACGAACCGATCAAATGATTGTTGTTGCGGAAGTTCCAGAAGACAGTATTGGTAAAGTGCGTCTCGGTCAACAAGTTATGGTCACCAGTGATAATGGAGCTTTTGATGGAGAATTACAAGGAACAGTCTCCGAAATCGGTAGGAAAATTGGCAAAAAAGATGTGTTGAATACCGATCCCGCAGCTGATATTGATGCCAGAGTAGTAGAAGTAAAAATTACTCTCTCTCCACAAGATACCAAACGAGTTGCTAACCTCACCAACGCTAAAGTTGTTGTGGAAATAGGTATATAGCTAATGGCTAATGGTTAATGGCTAATGGTTAATGGCTAATGGCTAATGGTTAATGGCTAATGGCTAATGGCTAATGGCTAATGGCTAATGGTTAATGGCTAATGGCTAATGGCTAATGGTTAATGGCTAATGGCTAATGGTTAATGGCTAATGGCTAATGGCTAATGGCTGGTAATAACTAATAACTAACAACTAAAAACTAATCAATGAAACAATTACTTAACAAAATTCCTTTAGCTTGGTTGCAGCTAAAGCGGGAAAAAACGCGTCTTGCTGTGGCGCTTGCAGGAATTGCTTTTGCTGATATTCTTATGTTTATGCAGCTTGGCTTCCGGGATTCTTTGTACTACAGTAACGTTCGTCTCCACATGAGTTTGCAAGGAGATATTGTTTTAATTAACAATCAATCTAATGCTGTACTGTCATTAAAACCTTTTTCTCAACGGCGTCTCTATAAATCTTTAGATTTTCCGGCGGTTGAATCTGTTCATCCTATTTACTTGGATTATGCTCCTTGGAAAAATCCCGTGACGGGTCGATTCCGCAATCTTTTGATTCTTGGTATTAATCCTGAGTTTAATGTGCTGAATTTACCTGGAGTTGAGGAAAATATAGATAAAATTAAATTATCTGATGTTGTTTTGTACGATCGCTCTTCCCGACAAGAATATGGTCCAATTGTTGCTGAGTTTGAACAAAATAAAACTGTGACAGCAGAAGTGAGAAATCGGAAGATTAAGGTAGGTGGATTATTTACATTAGGTGCATCCTTTGGAGCAGATGGTAATTTAGTTACGAGCGATCTGAATTTTCTCCGTATCTTTCCCCATCGCAGTGCGGGATTGATTGATATAGGTTTGATTAAATTAAAGCCTGGTGCAGATGCAATTGCTGTTGCTCAAAATTTGAAGAATTATTTGCCCAAAGATATCAAGGTTTTTACCAAGCAGGAATTTGTTGATTTTGAGAGAAATTATTGGGCGAGTAGTACAGCAATTGGTTTCATTTTTTCTTTAGGAACGGTCATGGGGTTCATTGTTGGAACTGTGATTGTCTATCAAATTCTGTATACTGAAGTAACAGACCATTTATCTGAATATGCTACTCTAAAAGCAATTGGTTATACACAAAATTATTTATTATCTGTTATTTTACAAGAAGCTTTAATTTTAGCAATTTTAGGATATATGCCTGGAATAGCTGTCACTCTTTTCTTATATGACAGGGCTAGGGCTGCTACTCTTCTCCCAATTTTCATGAGTGGAGAAAGAGCAATTATGGTAATGATTTTGACGATTCTAATGTGTTTTATCTCTGGCGCGATCGCTGTTAGAAAATTAAGTTCTGCCGATCCAGCAGACATATTTTAAATTATGAATTATGAATTATGAATTATGAAAAAGTAAAAATTTATAATTCATAATTCATAATTCATAATTCACAGTCCTTTATTTTTGAAGAAATCTTATGTATTCAGGACCTGTAATTTCTATCAATAAGTTAAACCATTACTATGGAAGAGGCTCTTTAAAAAGACAAATTTTATTTGATATAAACCTAGAAATTTTTCCGGGTGAAATTGTTATTATGACTGGACCCTCGGGTTCGGGAAAAACAACATTGCTAAGTTTGATTGGGGGTTTGCGTTCTGTACAAGAAGGAAGTTTGAAATTTTTAGATGTAGAACTTTTTAGAGCGAGTCAAAACAAATTAGTCAATATTCGGCGTAAGATTGGCTATATTTTCCAAGCACATAATTTGCTAGAATTTCTAACTGCAAGGCAAAACGTGCAAATGGCTGTGGAGTTAAATCAGCACGTTTCTCCCCAAAACGCCATTACTAAATCAGAAGCAATGTTGAGAGCAGTCGGTTTGGGAGAACGGATTAATTACTATCCGGAACATCTTTCCGGAGGACAAAAACAAAGGATTGCGATCGCCCGCGCATTGGTCAACAATCCATCGCTGGTGCTAGCCGACGAACCGACAGCAGCATTGGATAAACAGTCAGGACGAGATGTCGTGGAGTTGATGCAGCGCCTAGCAAAAGATCAGGGAACGTCGATATTATTAGTGACCCACGACAACCGTATTTTAGACATAGCAGACCGTATTGTAGAAATGGAAGATGGTCTTTTAGCCCGCGATTCTCAAGGAAAAGTGAGGAATAATTGATCTAAAGACGTGCCAACACGCTGAAGTACAAATAATGCAAACGGGGTGTCTCTAAACCTTTTCACTTTTTGCCGATTTTTTCTTTCCTGGGGGACTGGGTGGATTTGGCTGACTGGGTAGATCTGGCTGTCCGGGCTGTTGTCCTGGAGTGCTACCATTGGGCTGACGGCTGGTTCGGAAAGACACATTCACACCTTCATTTGATTGTTCCAAAACTAGCATAGGTGTGGGTTTCGCTTTTTGATCCCAATGCATGTAAGCAATGCGTCCTTGAATGGTTGGTTGCCAAGTATCATTGTCCTCTGCTGGGCTGAGGAAATTTTCAACGCAGTCAATGATTTGGCTGATAGTCGCAGAAGTTGGTTGAGTGGGTAATTTCATCATCCGGATTTGGATGCGGAAGAGAACTCGCTTGACGATGTTTGGCGCATTACCAGTTTCATACTCTACGTCAAACATTTCATCCACTTGTCGTCCGTTACTGCTCGCTATACCTACAACACCCTGGTTCCCTTGTCCCGGACGGAGCGCTTGAGAAATTTTTTCTTTAACTTGGATTTTGATTTGATTGACGATCGCAAAATGGAATACTTCTTCCGACATCCGCATCCGCAGATAATCCAGGTTAAACTCCCGCGAGTTAATCAAATCGGGATTCGTTTCCATTTTACGAATAGTTTCTAAAGCAAGCTTAAACTTTTTGTCCAGTTCTCGAGTGCGGAACTGTTCAAACTTAATTTTTTTCTCCAGTTTTTTGATCTGGATTTTGCCGTATACAATCAAAGCAACAACAACCAACGCCAGTCCTACCGAAGCGATCCCCAAGATTGGGGTAAGTATTTGAATATCATTACTTTGAACTTCTTGAGAAGCTTTGGTTGGTACGGGCTTTGTTGTTACAGGTTTTGGCTTGGCGGATTGGGCAACACTCACTGGGGTGGACATGGTTCACAAACACAGAAATAGATTCCTTATGCATAGGATGCCCAAATCGTCTATCCTAAATTGCGGTGTTGTTAATGTTTTTTGTAGCTTTTTTTCTACCGCATATGCCAAGACTCCTCCCCCTAACCGATGCTTTATCCAATAAAGCTTTTACCAACATTCGCCTGGTGGCTACTGATATGGATGGTACCCTAACAAAGGGAGGAAAATTTACCAGTGCTTTGTTGCAAGGGTTGCAGGATTTAGCAGTTGCGGGCATTCAAGTTGTTATTGTTACTGGCAGAAGTGCGGGCTGGGTGAGTGGATTGGCTTACTACTTGCCAATTGTTGGTGCGATCGCAGAAAATGGTGGTTTGTTTTACCCAAACGGGAGCGATCGACCGTTGGCTTTAGTACCCACAGACGACCTCATCACCCACCGTCAACAACTGGCTGATGCTTTTGGGCAGTTAAAAACTCAACTCCCCCTCCTAAAAGAATCTACGGATAATCGCTTTCGGATAACTGACTGGACTTTTGATGTCAAAGGCTTAAGTACAAATGAACTGCAAACTTTAAGCCAACTTTGCCAGGGGATGGGTTGGGGATTTACCTACAGCAACGTGCAGTGCCATATCAAGCCAAAGCAGCAAGATAAAGCACCCGGATTGTTAAAAGTACTGCGAGAGTACTTTCCCAAGTACAGCCCGGAACAAGTTGTTACCGTTGGTGACAGCCCGAACGATGAAAGTTTATTTGACGAGCGTTATTTTCCTATCTCTGTCGGTGTGGCAAATGTGCTTGAGTATACAAATGAACTCAAGCATCAACCCACTTACATAACCTCTGCTACTGAGGGTGAAGGTTTTTGTGAATTAGTGTCTGGGTTGAAAATAGCGACTGGAAACTAGTAGTCTGTCCCATTAATTTTGATCGGCTCTCACCTCGATCCGGTGGCTTCGCCTGGGAATGCCTTACCGGAGGCTCCGCCTCCCGAATGCGAGGCGGAGCCTCGCCGACTACATTCTGTGGTAGAACCACCGGAACGAGAGAGGAAAAAGCGTTTTACCTAGCAAAATTAATGGGACAGACTACTAGTTAGTCCTGTTATTATTCTCCTCATTTGATTCATCTACTGGTGGCATTACTAGCACCTTGTCAACGCGATTTCCATCCATGTCTACAACCTCAAGCCGCATACCTTGCCATTCAAAATGATCGGCTGCTGTGGGAATGCGACCTAAATGGGACATCACAAAACCGCCTAAGGTTTGATAACTACCCCGATCTTCAGGGGGTAAATGCTCGATTTCAAAAAGATCGAAAAATTCTTCTACCGATAACATCCCATCCAACAGCCAAGAGCCATCCTCTCTTCGTACAATTTGCGGGTCTTCTTGATCGTCAATGGAAGGAACATCGCCAACAATTTCTATCATAACGTCGTTAAGAGTTACAAGTCCTTGAATTACACCATATTCATCAACTACAAGTGCCATGTGAGTCACTGTTTGCTTGAATAATTCCAAAACTTTTAAACCGCGAGTGCTTTCTGGCACATACGTTGGCTGTAGCAAACCTACTGTTAAATCTAACTGTTCGCCGCAAAAACTCCGGGCTAACAAGTCAGTGACTCGTATAATACCCAGTACATTGTCAAGCCCTCCCTGACAAACTGGATACCGCGAATAACCACTGTCAATAATTTTTTTACGGTTTTCTTGGGCGGTATCTTCCAAGTCCAACCAAATAATGTCCGGACGGGGGGTCATGAAGGAACTCGCAGGGCGATCGCCCAAACGAAATACCCGTTCGACCATATCTTGCTCTGCTTCCTCAAAGGTTCCTTCCTCGGTTCCTTGCTCGATGAGAACTCTAATTTCTTCTTCTGTCACTTGCGGTTCTGTGGATGGTCTAATACCCAAGATTCGCAGTACTGTTTCAGTAGAAAGACTGAGTAAAGAGACAATGGGTGCGCCAGATGTAGCTAACATCCGCATGGGGATAGATACAGCCGAGGCTATGGATTCCGGATTGTTTAAAGCTAGCCGTTTTGGGACTAGTTCTCCAAGAATCAGTGTTAAATAGGTAATAATTAGAATGGCTATGCCTTGAGCTAGCTGTCCCTTGTAATTGTCTGGAAAAGGTATAAGACTTAAAATAGGCAAAAGTCTTTTAGCGATGGTTTCTTCGCCAAAAGCACCAGACAGAATCGTGAGGAGTGTAATTCCAATCTGAACTGTTCCCAGGAATTGATTGGGAGAAGACGCCAGTTCTAAAGCAATCCGCGCTTTAGCATCACCTTGGTTAGCCAGTTGTTGCAAGCGTGCTTTTCGAGACGAGACGATCGCCAGTTCAGACATGACAAACAAACCATTGGCGAGAATTAGAAGAAGAATTAATAGAATTTCGATTGTTGGAGACATTTGAATAATGCCGATACCATCGGCTACCTCTGCTTAACCTTAACCTCTTAGTATCTAGTATCCAAGGAGATATCATGAAATACTCTAAATCCAGAAAAAGCAATTCATTGAGAACTATAGGTAAGTCATAAGTCAGTTAAAATAAGTCACGCCGAACCGTATATTCGCGATTGGTCAGTGGTTATTGTACTAGTTTTTTATTGCTTCTACATAAATATAAGCAAGATTGCGATCGCAATTGTCATGTCGCAAGGCGTACTACATTAATCTCTTCCATTGTTGGGACTTTTAAAATAGTGGAGGTAGGTGTATTGTACTAACCTACCTTGAAAAATCATATATTTAAACTTATGGCATTTTCTTCCATTGTGCGTGCTTTGGGGCGATCTTCGCTCACCACTGAACTTTTATCCAAGCTCAATCGGCAACAAGAATTGTTGTTAAGTGGCATTCCTCGCTTGCCTAAGGGCTTGGTAGCATCGGCATTAGCTCAAACTGAGGGACGGAATTTGTTCGTGGTTTGTGCGACTCTGGAGGAAGCCGGACGTTGGACAACACAACTTGAAGCAATGGGGTGGCAAACAGTACACTTTTACCCCACATCTGAAGCGTCCCCATACGAACCCTTCGATCCGGAAACGGAAATGACTTGGGGACAGATGCAGGTATTGGCGGATTTAGTCAGTAGCAATTCCCCATCGGGGATCGGGAATTCTTCGTCTCCAATATCCAATATCCAATCCCCGACCCCCAACATGGCAATTGTCGCCACTGTCGCAGCGCTACAACCGCATTTGCCACCAGCAGAAGCTTTTATTCCTTTCTGTATCACTCTCAAGCGGGGTATGGAATTTGACTTGGATGATTTCAGTGAAGAAATTACCAAGCTGGGGTATGAACGAGTACCAATGGTGGAAACAGAGGGTCAGTGGAGCCGACGGGGGGATATTGTTGACGTTTTTCCCGTATCTTCTGAATTACCAGTACGACTCGAATGGTTCGGGGATGAAATTGAGCAACTCCGAGAATTTGACCCAGCCACTCAACGCTCAACAACTCTTGACAAAATAGACCAGATCGTGCTTACCCCCACAAGCTTTGCTCCAATTGTGATGGAAGCACTCAAAGATAGTACTGAATTTCAAAGGCTGAGTGCTCAGTTAGAAGAGAATTCAGAATTTACCACTCAGGATTCAGAAATTTTGGAAGGTAGCCGTCGTTTTTTGGGCTTAGCTTTTGACAAACCCGCTTCCCTACTCGATTATTTGCCTGCAAATACTTTAATCACTATTGATGAACCAGAACAGTGTCACGCTCATAGCGATCGCTGGGTAGAAAATGCTGAAGAACAATGGGAAGGTCACGAGCAATCCTCAGCCTCGAGTCCCCCCATACCCAAAATCCATCGTTGGTTTGATGAATGTCTGGCTGACCTAGCAAGATTTCATAAATTATCCTTATCGGAATTGGTAGAAGAAGGGTCTGGAATTATCAATCTTGCCAGTCGCAGAGTACCAGTGACGCCACACCAATTTGCCAAAATTGCGGAGACACTGCGACAAGAACGCGAACGCAAGTTCTCCATTTGGCTGCTTTCCGCCCAGCCGTCGCGTTCGGTCTCCCTATTACAAGAACATGACTGTCCCGCACAGTTTATTCCCAATCCCCGCGACTACCAAGCCATTGAAAAGTTGCAGATCAATCACACACCAGTGGCGCTTAAGTATTCAGGATTGGCTGAACTAGAAGGTTTTATTCTTCCGACTTTTCGCATAGTTGTTATTACCGACCGCGAATTTTACGGTCAACACACTCTAGCGACTCCCAGTTATGTTCGCAAGCGGCGAAAAGCTGCTTCAAAACAAGTCGATCCCAACAAACTGCGTCCGGGAGATTTTGTTGTTCATAAAAACCACGGTGTTGGTAAATTCCTCAAATTAGAGAGTCTGACACTGAATGAGGAAACACGCGAGTATTTGGTAGTGCAGTATGCTGACGGTTTATTAAGAGTCGCAGCCGACCAAGTGGGTGTTTTATCACGGTTGCGTACAACAAACGATAAGCCACCAGAACTGAATAAAATGACTGGTAAGGCTTGGGAAAATACGAAGAACAAAGTCCGCAAAGCTATCAAAAAATTGGCAGTGGACTTGCTGAAATTGTATGCAGCGCGATCGCAGCAGACAGGATATGCCTATCCCTTAGATACACCTTGGCAGGAGGAAATGGAAGACTCTTTTCCCTACCAACCCACTACCGACCAGCTTAAAGCGACACAAGATGTCAAACGGGATATGGAAAGCGAACGACCAATGGATCGATTGGTCTGTGGGGATGTTGGTTTTGGAAAAACAGAAGTGGCAATTCGGGCAATTTTTAAAGCCGTGACCGCTGCAGGAAAACAAGTGGCACTGCTTGCACCCACTACCATCCTCACTCAACAGCACTACCATACCTTAAAAGAACGCTTTGCACCTTATCCTATTAACGTGGGTTTACTGAACCGTTTCCGCACGGCTGAAGAACGTCGCGATATTTTGAAACGATTGTCAACAGGTGAATTAGACGTGGTTGTTGGAACGCACCAACTTTTAGGAAAAGGGGTTGCTTTCCGCGATTTGGGACTGTTAGTAGTAGATGAAGAACAGCGCTTTGGGGTGAACCAAAAGGAGAAAATCAAATCACTCAAAACACAGGTTGACGTGTTAACCCTCTCTGCAACACCCATTCCCCGCACGCTGTATATGTCCCTATCGGGAATTCGGGAAATGAGCTTGATTACAACGCCTCCTCCATCCCGGCGACCGATTAAAACTCACCTTTCTCCCATGAACCCAGAAAGTGTTCGCAGTGCAATTCGCCAAGAACTCGATAGAGGCGGACAGGTGTTTTATGTGGTTCCACGAGTTGAGGGAATTGAGGAAACAGCAGGAAGTTTGCGCGAGATGATACCGGGCGCTAGAATTGCCATTGCCCACGGTCAAATGGACGAAAGTGAGTTGGAATCAACCATGCTTTCTTTTAGCAATGCTGAAGCGGATATTCTGGTTTGTACGACCATTATTGAATCGGGTTTGGATATCCCGCGAGTGAATACTATCTTGATTGAAGATGCTCATCGCTTTGGCTTATCACAGCTTTACCAATTACGGGGTCGTGTTGGTCGTGCGGGTATTCAAGCTCATGCATGGTTGTTTTATCCAAGACAGAGGACGTTATCGGATGCAGCCCGCCAGAGATTGCGGGCTATACAGGAATTTGCTCAATTGGGTTCTGGTTATCAACTAGCAATGCGCGATATGGAAATTCGCGGTGTAGGTAACTTGCTAGGTGCAGAACAATCGGGACAAATGGAAGCAATTGGTTTTGATTTGTATATGGAAATGCTAGAAGAAGCAATCCGTGAAATTAGAGGTCAAGAAATTCCTAAAGTTGACGATACCCAAATTGACCTTAATCTCACTGCGTTTATCCCTGCGGATTACATAACAGATTTAGACCAAAAGATGAGCGCCTACCGCGCTGTTGCATCGGCAAAAAATAAAGAAGAGTTGATGCAAATTGCTGCTGAATGGAGCGATCGATTTGGGGCAGTTCCCTCTCCAGCAACTCAGCTATTGCGAGTAGTCGAATTGAAACAGTTGGCCAAAAATTTAGGGTTTAGCCGCATTAAACCGGAGAACAAACAGCATATTGTTTTAGAAACACAAATGGAAGAACCGGGTTGGAATTTATTAGCTGAGAATTTGCCGGAACACTTGAGGACAAGGTTTGTATTTTCTCCTGGAAAAGTCACAGTGCGCGGATTGGCAGTTGTTAAAGCAGATCAACAATTGCAAATGTTGATAGATGCTTTGAATAAAATGCAAGGAGCAGTTCCAGAGGTGGCTGTTGTTTAAATTGACACTCCCACACCTAGAAAGTGTGGGATTCTTGAAGACTAAGCCAAGTCTCCAATATCCCATAAACTCAAGTGAAAGCTTTGAAAAAGCAGCTACTTGAGTGGACAGTTTATGTAGTAATTCCAGTCGATATTTACAACAGCTTTTTCTTGAGATTTGACTTTATTCGGGAAATGGTTGAGGAGTACGATTTGAAACTGATTGTTTTTCACCCTAGTACTAAGGAGATTATTTTATGGAGAAACTAAATTATTGCGACTTAGTTGAAAAAAGACTTAAACAATATGCAACTATTACGATGGGTGAAGGTACGGAAATTGAGTTCATTACCAAGCGCTCGAACGGGCATTATCTAGTTATGTTTATTGGTTGGCGGGATGAAGTTCAGGTGTATGGGAGTTTGATTCATATCGATACGCTTACGCCGATCCAATACAGTCAGACAGATCCCCCTACAAATTTATAAAGGAAGAACGACCCGAAAACCGTAGTAGAGGCTAGGGCAACCGCGCTGACACGCACCCCGATCCGCAGACCGACAGTTTAAAGCAAAGCTGCACCAGCAACCGCCACGAATTATTTTAGTATGATTACCGCTTTGACTGAACCAAGCACTACCATTTATTGGTGCGTCTGTATAATTCTCATGCCAGTCATCTTCACACCATTCCCACACATTCCCGTGCATATCGTACAAACCAAAAGCGTTAGGGGGAAAAGAACCTACATCTGTGGTTTGGGCTCGAAATTTTCCCTTCGGTGCAGCACTGTAGGGATAACCACTGTGGTAATTGACTAAATCTGGAGTAATAGTTTCACCAAAATAAAAAGGTGTATTTGTCCCCGCTCGACAAGCATACTCCCATTCAGCTTCTGTTGGCAATCTATAGTTTTTTCCTGTTCTTTGACTTAATTTTTGACAGAAAGTTACAGCATTATCCCAACTGACATTTTCAACGGGGCGATTATCGCCTTTAAAATTAGAAGGATTACTTTCCATAACCGCTTGATATTGTGCCTGTGTCAATTGATATTTTCCCATACAGAAACTAGTCACAGAAACTTGATGCGGGGGACTTTCATTCAAATACAGCACTTCCTGCTCCGGGGACCCCATCAGAAAACTTCCTCCAGGAATTGCAGCCATTTCTAAAGTCACACCATTGCCTAAATCTTCTAGAAAATATCTGGCTGTGCGTTGCTGACGCTGTATATTTTCCCCAAATTCGTTGAGGGTAACTATTTCAATAGGTTCTAGTTTAAACCCCAATCTATGAGGCTCTTGTAATACTTGCTTAATTCTAGGTTCTGTTCTAGAATTTAATATGAAATAAGCGGCATTTTGTACAGCCCAGGATTTATCTTTTAAAGCTGCAATAACTAAATCTAAACCAGGCTCTCCATAGTTCGTAGCTTGCTCAAGTGCAGCAATTTGCACCTTGGCATCTGAATTGCTTAGCTGCAATTTTATCCCTTCAATACCACCTAACACGGCTGCATTCTCAGGTAATGAACTATTACCACCAAACACAGCATCGTATTCTCGCGGTTGTTGTGGATTATTCACGAGCGTTTAATACGTAGGTTTAACTTATAATGTATTAAAAATAGCATAATTAGTTAATTTTTCTATCGATTATAGGCAACAGCCAAGGCGGTTTAAAGATTTGAGTCTTTGTAAGCTCTCAGCAGTCAACTATCAGCTTATGCCGCATTGGCGGTCAAGCCCTAAAATGCCGTAGAGCAATGCGATTTTGATGCGAATAATTAGTATTTACTTTCAATAGCATCACGGAATGATGCGGTTTCCCCTCAAAGTGGATGCGGCATAGCATTTTTGCGTACACTTCGCACGAGATCTGCACGTGCGGGCACTCTCGAAGAGTCAATAAAAAAAGTTTCAAGATTTCAAGTTTTTCCTTAACATACAAAAATTGTCTTTTGGTACAGTCCCGCCGTGAGCTACTGACAATTTTGCAATTATTTTTCTTCTACAGACATCAATATCTGCTTAACTTAGTGGTTGTTAATGTCAAATTATACTTTGGAATATTGTCTTTAATATTCCCCCGAGCACAGATAATGAGCCTCAACACTCAAAAAGAAGATTTCAGTTATGCTTATGTATATGCCGTTACAGCATCTGCTGGCTATTCCCTACAAGCAGCCACACGTAGATTGGATTTGAGCGGCATTGATGCCACGATTACCGTACCGGGAAAACTCAACTCCAAACGACTGCCGAGGTTTGACATACAAATTAAATCCACATCCCTTGATGTGGCTAAGGAAACATCTATCAAATACCCACTCAGCATCAAAAACTACGATGAACTCCGCGAAGTTGACCCCTTCGTACCGCAACTCTTAATCCTGGTTCTTATTCCAGACGATGTTAACGACTGGCTATCTCAGTCGGAAGAATCCCTATGCTTGAAACGGTGCGGTTACTGGCTATCGCTGCGCGGACAACCACCAGTTGATAACCTCTCAACCACCACCGTTGATATTAAGCGTCAAAATATATTTAGCACGAATGCACTTCGTATGATAATGAAACGCATTGCCGATGGAGAGAAACTATGATAGCTATCAACTCGGATGTTGAAAAATTCAAATATATCGACCCCCAACAAGTGGAGATTTATCTGCGATCGCATGGTTGGTATCAACAGCAACCTAGGGGTGATAAAGCCGACCTTTGGACTCTAAACGATTTTGAAATTCTACTTCCCCTCAAACCAGAAATTGTTGACTTTAAGAGACGGATGGCGGAAGTCTTAGAAACCCTTGCATTAGCAGAAAATCGCTCTCAAATTGAGATTTTTAGCTCACTCATTACCAATGCACCCAACATCACCATTCAAGGATTGGTCACGCACATTGAAACACCATTTGCTGACAAAATGATTGGAGAAATTACATTATTTGGCGTGGTTGTCGATAGACTGCGTCCAATCAAAACAGAATTAGCTGACCGCGATTATATAATAGCTATCAAGGCATATCAAGAGCGGTTACCAGTCCTTTGTACGGGCGATTTAATCAAAGAAAACGATATATTTCTTCTCAAAAATTCCCGCAATCTTCAACTGGATAATAGCTCTCAGTAAAATTCCTTCACCTCACCGCTTATATCAGCACGGTGGGGACGCGGAACATCTGGATCGACGGGGACAGCGATATCGCGCACAGACTCGCTCCTTTGAGATGGGGAACCGCACCATCGCACTCCAAACCCAAAAACCCAAGCTTATCACTTAAATATATAGTGTGTTTGAACTCACACATCTAGCAGCGCTTACGCGATCTGACGAAGGCAGTAGCGAAGCTATCGCATAACTAACAGCTTGGGTTATTATCTAATTGAGTCGCGTGTTGTTACTGCTATACCCTTACTAAAGTTAAAATAGTCTGTATTAGTACCTCTAGCTCAATTGGTTTGGAAATATGCTGTTGAAATCCGGCTGCTAGTGCAAGCTGTCGATCGATTTCTCCTGCATAAGCAGTGAGGGCGATCGCCGGAATTTCTCCACTCTGCTCGGGCGACTGCTTTCTAATCTGACGAACTAGTGTATAGCCATCCATATCGGGCATACCAATATCACTGATTAACAAATCAAATTTTGCTTGCCCCAAACTGCTCAGAGCATCATGTGCCGATTGGGCTTGAGTCACTTGCGCCCGGTACTGTTCTAGCAGAAAGGCAATGAACTCCCGCGAATCTCTATCATCATCGACAAGCAGCACTTGCAATCCATTCAGATTGAAGTCTGAGCGATTGTGAAACGCAGTCTCATCTTGATTCAGTTTTGCCGCAACTATCATGGGAAACTTGACTGTAAACGTTGCTCCTTGCCCAACTCCTGGGCTTGCTGCCTGAATGGTTCCTCCATGCAGTTCAACCAAATGACGCACGATCGCTAACCCTAACCCCAATCCTCCAAATCTTCGTGTCGTTGTCCCATCAGCTTGGCGGAAGTAGTCAAAGACATATGGAAGAAAGTCACTAGAGATACCCATACCAGTGTCGCTGACAGTGATTTGAGTATATTCTGTAGCATGAGTAGCTACTTCACTCATCTGCTCATCTTCATTTTTTATCCTTACCAACCGTACCTCTACTTGACCACCCTGGGGGGTAAATTTAATCGCGTTAGAAAGCAGGTTCCAAATAATTTGTTGCAGGCGACTAGAATCACCCAACACTTGCCCAACATTCGGTTCAAATATTGTTTTAATCTGAATGGATTTAGCTTCAGCCGCGAGCCGCACGGTTTCTAGGGCAGCTTTGATGATAAAAGTGAGACCGACTGGAACTTTATTCAGACTTAACTTGCCTTGGAGAATGCGCGACACATCAAGCAGATCTTCGATGAGTTGCGCTTGTAATTTAGCGTTGCGCTCGATAGTTGCGAGTGCATACTGAGTTTTGGCTACGTCCTGTTGGCTCGTTTGCAAAATTTTTGCCCATCCCAAAATAGGATTCAGAGGCGATCGCAATTCATGAGACAGCACTGCCAGAAACTCATCTTTGATTCGGTTGGCTTGTTGTGCTTGTTCAGTTTGTTGCTGCAAAGAGACCATTAGCCGATTGAGGCGATCGTTCTGCTCTTGCAGCAAGACTTCTACTTGTTTGCGCTTGGTGATATCTGATAGGATGACAACGGCACCTGTGAGAGTCCCCCGATCGTCAAATACCAGGTCGATGGTTTTGGAAAACCACCGACTTGTGGATTGAAATTCTAGAACTTGCCGTTGGCGAGTTTCTTTAGCACGGCGAAAGCAAATGCCATCATCAATTCCTAATTGTGTACTCATTAACTCATGGTGAACACAACCTACGATTTCGTGGGAGAGCTTGCCAAAAAGCTCCATCATCGCTCGGTTGCAGCGGCGAATTATACCTTCTGTGTCTACCAGACATACGCCGTCCTCGATCGAGTCAAAGGTGATTTGCCACTCTCTCGCTGAAGACAAAGCCGCTTCCTCCGCTCGGCGAATTCGCAGCAGCGAGCGCACCGTAGCCAGCAGTTCAATGGGTTCAACGGGTTGCACCAGATAAGCATCGGCACCACTGTCTAGGCCTTCTGCTTTATCCTGGCTTTGGACAAAAGTTGCAGAAAGGTGGAGCACGGGAATAAAAGCCGTTTCACTATTTGCCTTTATTTGGCGACAGACTTCAAAGCCTCCTAAATCCGGTAATTTGACATCCAAAATTACTAGAGCAGGTTGATGTTCAACAACTGCCTTTAATCCTGCTGCTCCAGTTGCTGCTTCCACAACGGTAAAGCCCGCATTTTGCAAAATCCGGTTCACAACATAACGATTGGCTTCGTTATCGTCAACATGGAGGATGAGAATCCGTGGCTCAGACATAATTTTGCTCGCAAGCATCTAAAACAAATCCGGCTTTAAGCAGCGTATCTTGAAGTTGGGCAATCGCTGCTGTTTGAGAACCTGTTTCTTTGGAAAGAATGGCGATGCTTTGTTTTGCTAATTGACTCTGCACTTCTGTATCGAGTTGTGCAGATGAGTGGATAATTACAGGAATCGACTGAGTGACGGAATTACTTTTAAGCTGCTTGAGGACATCAAACCCCCTTAACTCTGGCATCTCCAAGTCAAGTACGATCGCGCTTGGTTGCTCGCGTTGTGCCAAATTTAATCCTTCCCGTCCGTTCATGGCTTCTAAAATACTTAACTGTGTATTTACCAACAACTGTTTTACTAAGTACCGGTAGGCGGGGTCATCATCAATTAACAAGAGTTTTTGAGGCTTGTTCTGATTAATTAGCCTATTAAGTTTTTTTAATAGAGGCAATCTGTCTACTGGCTTAATTAGAAAACCGTCGGCTCCTAGAGCCAGTGCTTGCTTTTCATTATCAATGATGGTGATGACGATTATAGGAATGCTGCGAGTTGTTTCATCTCCTTTAAGTTCTCCTAAGAACGTCCAGCCATTTTGCCTTTCGAGCATAATATCTAGCATAATTGCCGCCGGTCGAACTTGTTGTAAGGCAAGCCTGGCTTGAGCTAAAGTGCGGGTGGCAATTAATTGATAGATTGACTCCTGAAGGTGCTTTTCATAAATAAATAGCGTTTCTGGATGATCTTCTACCGCCAGAATGGGCAGGCGATTTAGCTCAAGTGATGCGATCGGTTGCAGTAGGGTGGGAAATTCAGTTGCATGTGGGTAGACCATCGGAATCGATGCTGTAAATGTGGAACCTTCGCCCAGCTTACTTTCAACTGAAATACTGCCGCCGAGTAGCTCCGTTAGCTTGCGCGATAACGGCAATCCTAACCCGGTTCCCTTCACCTGCTTTTGCAGAGAAGACTCAATTTGGACAAAATCTTCAAAAATGCGCTCTCGATCGGCGGGCGCAATGCCGATGCCTGTATCGGACACGGAGAAGGTTACGGTACGATCCCTTTGCATAGCGCTTACACGCACTTCTCCCTTCTCGGTAAATTTAAGCGCATTCGAGACAAAGTTTCTCAGAATTTGCGCGACTTTGCCCTCATCACTGTATATCTGCCCAATGCCCTCAGGTTCCTCGATAATCAGCGCCACAGAGGAGCCTTGAATTAATAATGGACGCAGCATTCCTCGCAGCGTGGCAAACAAGTCGCTGACTTCAAAACGACTGGGACGCACTTCAATTTTTCCAGCTTCCACCTTTGCTAAATCCAGCAAGTCGTTGACCAGT
This sequence comes from Tolypothrix campylonemoides VB511288_2, assembly GCF_045999855.1. Lineage (NCBI taxonomy): Bacteria > Bacillati > Cyanobacteriota > Cyanophyceae > Nostocales > Tolypothrichaceae > Tolypothrix > Tolypothrix campylonemoides. The sequence goes on along the minus strand of NZ_JBFPMW010000004.1, from coordinate 625,742 downwards.
TCTGATAATCCGTTCGCCGCCTTTTGGATGAATATCACCTGCTTTTCTTGCTCGGCGGTCAAATCGCCATCCATCCGTACCAGCAGCATCCGAGATAGGGACACAATAGAGTTGAGCGGTGTGCGAAACTCATGGCTCATGTTCGAGAGAAAGCGGGTTTTTAGATCGTTTGCCTTTTGCAAAGAGTCTGCCTTCTCATCCAGTTCTGCGTAGAGAGCAACCACACCGCGATTGGTATCTTCCAGTTCCCGGTTGAGTTGGGTTAGTTCTTCTTCGCGCTTGCGTAGCTCTGCCATTGCCCGCAGTAATTCCTGGTTTTGGCGCTGGATTTCTTCATAGGGATTCTGAGGCGATCGCTTAATTACGGTTTCTCGAATCTGCTGCAATTGCGAATCGGTGAGAGTAGGTGTGCTCTTCGACAACTTTTTACTCATAACCACTGTTGTTCCCTCTCCCGGCAGCGATTCGATCTCAAAGAAATCCATCAGCTTGCGACTGCCCGCAATACCTAACCCCAATCCTGTAACAGAGGTAAAGCGTCCTGCCAAAACATCTGCTAGATGAGCAATGCCCTCACCTCGATCCTGAATCCGAATTATAAACGCCTGAGGCTCTCCTGCCACAGAAAATTCAACTGTTCCACCCCCAGCATACTGAAAGGCGTTTCGGGCAATTTCTGAAACTGCCGTTGCCAATCGTGCTCGATCTTGAGTATCAAAACCCAGTTGCTCGGCGATCTCGCGAGTTCGTTGTCGAGCTTGGACAACATCCTGTTCGTATTGGATTTCCAGCGTGAAAACGATTGTCATCTGCCCATTCCTTTTGCCACTAACACCGTCACATCGTCCCGCTCTCGGTTAAAGTCTCGATATAGCACGCCTGCAATCAGGCTGGGATGTTTTTGACTCAAGCCGGGATAGCGATTGAGGTGCCACTTAGTATCTAATCCATCAGAATGCATAATTAAAAGCCCGTTGGCAGACCAAGGATAGCTAAACTCTTGAATCTTGCGGATTTCATGTCCTACTATACCGTTGTGAGACACCAGATGGTAGCGGTCAGTTAACGAGAAAATGCTGGCGGCGATGTTGCCAATTCCGGCAAAGCGGACAAACTGTTGTTCAAAGTCGATTTCGGCAATGGCGAGTGCCGCTCCTCGCGTACTTCGCAAGGCGGCGTGGGCAGCTTGGACGATCTCGCCAGGAGAGCGATACTGTTCTTGAAAAATTCTTACAGCTTTTGCAGCCGCAGTGGCAGCCGCAGGGCCATGCCCTAAGCCATCGGCTACTAGCAACAGGCTGCGGCAACCATCCACTTGATACGCCCAGGCATCCCCAGAAACGTCCTCTCCTCTTTTGGGCAAACAGATAACCCCAATTTCTAGGGTCTTTTCAGGCGGATGGGGTGTCGAATCTGACCAGAGGTGGGCGAGGAGCACCGTCCCTTCGTTGGGAATCGAGTAAATTTCAAATAAACCCGAGAGGCGACGAATTGCGCCCAGTCCATTGCCCAAAGTTCCGGCTGTGGAAAAGCCATCTTGCAAACACTCATCTATATCTACCATTCCCCGTCCTTTATCTAGCGACAAGACTTCAATACCGATGGCTGAATTGTGTTCGATTGATTTTAGCAGCAATATCCCACCCTGACCGTGCTGGATCAGATTCCTTGCAATTTCTGTCACCACAATGCCTACTCTGCCCTTTTCTGTTTCCTGAAAGCCGAGCCGAGTTGCTAAAGCGATCGCTACCCGCCGGGCTTCGCCGATCTGGCTAGATTCAGTAATCGAAATAGCGACAGATTCTTGCATTTTATTTCCATCGTACAATTGTTACGCGCGTTCCTTCTCCCACCACAGACTGAATCTCAAACTCGCTGGCAAGTCGTTTGGCACCGCCGAGTCCCATACCTAACCCGCTGCCCGTGGTGAACCCATCCTTCAGCGCCAGATCGATATCGGCAATTCCCGGTCCCCGATCTTCAAAGGTCAGCCTCAGTCCTCGTCGTCTTCCTTCCTGAAGCGTTTCTAACTTTACTGTGCCACCTCCCCCATATTCTAGGGTATTGCGGGCTAACTCACTTGCGGCAGTCACAAATTTAGTTTGGTCTACTAAGCTAAAGCCAATTTCCACGCTCATTTGGCGCACGGCTTGCCGAACTAAGACTATATCTGTAGAAGATTGAATTTCGATCGTTTCAGTCTTCTCCATCGTCATCTGCACTGCATTTGGTGGCAGTGAACTGATTTGTGGTTTCATTGACTGACGATCGCAACATTGCCATTCCCTTTTCTACGTTGAGGGCAGTCCGAATGCCAGTCAGCGATAGCCCCAATTCCACCAGGGTAATTGCCACAGCAGGCTGCATCCCAACAACCACTGTTTGAGCATCCAGCACTTGTGACATTCTAGCAATAGTACCTAAAATTTTCCCAATGAAGGAATCAACAATCTCTAATGCCGAAATATCGATCAAGACACCGCGAGCGCGAGTTTGAGCAATAAGGTTGGTCAAGTCATCCTGTAGGGTCATCGCCAAGCGATCGTGCATATCCACTTGGATCGTCACAAGCAGGAAATTGCCCATTTTGAGTATGGGAATGCGTTCCATGAGTTTCTCCTGTCCACCTATTTGGGTTGAGAGCGGGTGATGGTCACTCCCAAACGTTTTAGCGCCGTGAGAAAGGCATCGGCTAGGGTTGCTTTCGTAATGACATCAGTCAAATCAATGCCGAGATAAACAATTGTTTGAGCAATTTGAGGACGAATACCACTGATCATACAATCAGCTCCCATGAGCCGTGCGGCAGTAACGGTCTTAAGCAGATGTTGAGCGGTGAGGGTATCGACGGTGGGAACCCCGGTAATGTCAATAATCGCAACTTCTGACCCAGTTTCGACAATCTTCTGCAATAGAGATTCCATCATCATTTGAGTGCGGGCACTATCCAGGACACCGATAATGGGTAATGCCAAAATTCCCTCCCAGAGTTTAACCACTGGAGTAGACAACTCCATCAACTCTTCCTGCTGCCGCAAAATCACCTCTTCCCGCGTCTTTTGATACACTTCCATTGTCAGCAATCCCAGTTGATCCAGTAAGCTTGTGGCTAGCCAAATCTCTTCACCCAACTCAAGAGGGTCTTTCAATTGCTGACGCATTCGGTTGAAGAGGGGTTGCTTGAACGAAAAGACGAATGTAGCTGTTTCCGACGGTGTAAAGCCTTTTTGCGATCGCGATCGAGAAATGCTGGTCAGTATCTCCCGCACATCCTGCCATTCCTCTGCTTGAATATTAGTCAACTTTCCCTGCTGAACGGCAATCCGAAACAAGCTCAGGAATTCTCGGCACTCCTCCTTTAGCTCAGCTTCTTTAATCAAGCCTTTGCGAATGTTGACAGTAGCTAACTCCTGAGTCCACTCCGACAGCAGGTCTGCCTCGAAGATTTCCAGGATTTCTGGTATTTTACTTTCGCTCATCGTTAGTATAAAGGCAACGGCTTTCATTAGTCCAAAATCAGTGTATGCTGATTTTAGACCATTGGTCACAACTTTCAAATCAATGAAACCCGCTTGCGGGATTGAAACTAGTCATCATTAATCGCAAACCAACCACGGTCAAACTTTCAAATACATGAAACCCGCTTGCGGGATTGAAACACCAAGCGTATTTATTTTTCAATCACTTTATCGACTTTCAAACAAATGAAACCCGCTTGCGGGATTGAAACTCCGACAGATACATCTGCAAGGGCTCTCGAATTTTTGTACGTTGGACAAACCCAACAAATACCTGTAAATGTTGGGTTTCGTTCCTCAACCCAACCTACGTGGGCTTTGTTTGTATAGACGCGATTACGAACATCGCAAAGGTATTTTTTCCAACTTGGGATGCTCCCACCTGAATTTACCTGAATTTACCTGAATTCTCAATGTCCTGAATTTAACTCAACTATTTTCTTCAAGCATCCAACATACTATAAATAGCAAATAATTATACCGATGAAGATAAAACCAATCGAAAAAACTATCAATTTAAATATTATATTGAAAGACTCAAGCCGTCTAATCATTGGTCTAAAAGTCTCTTAATCGCGCTATGGAAAATGGAGAACGGTAAATTGGTTTGTCAATGGATGGCTGAGTGAAGTATTCATAAATTGAAATATTTAATTTTTTCTATAGCAATTCTGCCTTATAGATAAGACTAAATTTGTACCGTTATTTCCACTTAGCTCAAAAATATGTTAAAATACTTAAAATTAAGACAAAAATTTACAGTTTTGCTACTCTTAATTCTTGTAGTAGGTTTGAGTGTAAGTGGGCTGGCTCTTTCTACATTACTGAGGCAAAATGCAACAAATGAAATAGCCTCAAGAGCTTTAACACTCATTGATACAATGACTTCTATACGTGAGTACACACTGACCCAAATCTATCCAGAACTCTCTTTGAAACTGGAAGAAAAGTTTCTGCCCCAAGTGGTATCGGCATACTCAGCACGAGAAGTTTTTGAAATTCTCCGCAAAAAACCAGAGTATTTGGACTTCTTTTATAAAGAAGCAGCAACAAATCCTACAAATCTCCGGGATAAAGCTGATAGTTTTGAAGCCAATATTTTAGAACGTTTTAGAAAAGAAAAAGATTTAAAACAAGTAAGTGGATTTCGCTCACTTCCTGGTGGCGATATATTTTACATTTCCCGTCCGCTATCAATTAGCCAACAAGCTTGTCTTCAGTGTCACAGTACTCCTGAGGCTGCTCCGAAAACTATGATTGACCGTTTTGGAGAAGCTAATGGATTTGGTTGGCACTTAAATGAAATTGTAGCGGCTCAATTTGTATCTCTACCAGCCAGTAAGGTCATTGAAAAAGCTCATCAATCTTCTTTATTAATAGTAGGATTTGTCTGTGCTGTTTTTCTAGTCGTTATCTTTTTGGTGAATATCTTTTTGAACCAACAAGTTATTCTTCCTCTGAAGCGTATAACTCGTATTGCTGAAGAAGTGAGTACGGGACATTTGGAAGTTGACTTCGAGCAAGTTTCCTATGATGAAATTGGGAATCTTGTTAAAGCTTTTATAAGAATGAAATTAAGTTTAGAAATGGCAATGAAAAGAATTAGGCGTACTCATGGTTTCGAGTAACTTTCTTATGTGTCATCAAAAATACATGACTATGCACGGGGTAATACTACTAATACTTGGTTTTTAATGTAAAAAATATTTTTATTAGGTCATCAGCTTACTAAGGGTTTTGATGAGAACAAAGTCATGGAAAGAAAAATGCTGTTACCAAAGCCCGATCGATATGAAATAGACAGTATTTGGCAAAAATATATGGAGGAAGTAGAGTAATTTTCGATTTCAAGTTATAAGCGATCGCCTCGCATGATGTCGTTTTGTAAACATTAGTGACATTTTTTATTTAGAAAAATAAAATAGTATTGCTGACTCTGGAGAGGTAGCAAAAAATACTAATATTGCTTCCCTGGTTTAAATCTGATGAAATGTACTTTATTAATTCCTTTTGCTTTAGCTACCTTTCTTGTAAGCTGTAATAGTTCTTCATCAAAATCAGCAAGCAATCACCAGTATAAATACGTTGCTACAGATAAAAGTTATACTGCTGAATTTCCTGCTAAACCCACAGAACATCCTCGCTCTACTCAAACGCAATTAGGTAAAATCAATTATGTAATGGTTTCTTATCAGGATAACATTAACCATCGAATTTATAGTACCTTCAATATGAAATTTCCTGTTAATCCAAATCATTTTGATGTGGAACAAGGCTTAAAAAATGGTCTCGAAGCAGCAACAAAAATTAGTAATTCTACTATTACGAGTGAAAATAAAATTACCTATAAAAGTTATCCTGGCAGAGAAGTTACCATACATTTTAAAGGTAGTATTACTGGTAAAGCTAGATTGTTTATAGATCCTAAAGGACCGACCTTGTATCAAGCATTCGCGATCGCAAAAGATGGGAATGTCAATTCTCCAGAAATAGAAAATTTTCTAAATTCTTTAAATATTAAATAAAAGCTTTTCTATGTCCAAATACTGTTTAAGTCATGACCATGGTAACAAATAAGCGTGCAATTAACAGCTCAAATTTGGAAGCATCCAAGTAATGGATGACTTTCAAATCAATGAAACACGCTTGCGGGATTGAAACATAACCTGTCGTGTCGAGTAAATAAATTGTCCTATCTTTTCAAAGTAAAGGTATAAGATTCGTTGGTTTCCTCGCAATTGATAAACTTAGAAATTACTATTTTAAGAGTAGCAAGACCCGTTACAGACTTAATCAAATCCTGTACGTTCTTACGATTCAGAAAAATATTAATCTTTTGGTACTTTTGGTTGTTTGAAGTTAACATTATTCTAGGTTTGTAATAGTTATAATTCGATTGTATTCGATAAAAAGCCCTGTAATTGGTTGTTACATGGCTTTTTAGTCTCTATTCAAATTATTGACTATCTAACAACATACTCTAAACATCATATTAAATTCATTCAACTTTCAGGAGTTAAGCTGGTATGACTCTACTACGCACTGGTGTTTGAATTTTAATATTTTTTTTAGACTTGAAAAAATAAAAAAATATTTTTTGATGTAAAATTTTAACTTGAGAAGAATTTAATGACTTAATAAATTAACAATATAGGAAATGCAAAAGTCATCTGTCCGTGAACATTTGATAGCGGGAATTGCTTTTTGTTGTGGTGTCGTAGCAACAAGTATCATATCCGTTTCTCTACCACAAGCTGTCGCACAAAGAACATCAAGAGAAACATTAGTAGCTCAATCAGTAGTTAATGAAGAAAACGATTTGAAGTTTGAATCACGCGGTTGTCAAAGGACAAAACCCACACAAGTGAGTTGTGATGTTTTAATTACCAATATAGGTAAGGAACGTCAAACTCTGAGATTTGCTGTTAGCCCTAATTATGACCCAATTAGAACAAATGCTATCGATACTTCTGGTACTGTGTACACCGCCCAAACAATACAATCTGGCTCAGGTCTTACTGGGGGGTCTAAAGGTACGGAGTATTTTAATATCAACTTAGCTGTTAATATCCCCACAAAAGTCACATCCACCTTTGAAATTCCACAAGAAATTACTAATTTAGCTGCTTTAGATGTAGGTTATATGAATAACGGTGGTAGCTCTACAAAAACGGCTATTCCCAATATCGGTAAGATAGCGTCTAATTCAGCATCTACGAAAAATCCATGTCCACCCAGTTCCACCCGCACCCAATAAAGGTAACAACATTAATCAACTCACAAGAGCGATCGCTTTGATTGCTACTTATTTCACTAAATTTTAAGTATCTGCAACCACCTGGTTACGCCCAAAGTTTTTAGCTTGATAAAGTGCCTTATCAGCGCGTTGGATAATAACATTAACGGTTTCATCCTCTAATTTGTGTGTAGCCACTCCAATACTCACTGTTATGAATATCTGTTGTTCTTGCGTCAAAATACCCGTCGTTTCAACGTTCTCTCGTATACGCTCAGCCACCAGAACTGCTGCATCACTATCTGTTTCTGGCAGAAGTACCATAAATTCTTCACCACCTATTCTGCCAAAAAAATCTACACTTCGCAGACAATTCAAAACAGTTTGTGCCATGACGATAAGCACTTCATCTCCAATCATGTGACCATATGTATCGTTAATTTTCTTGAAATAGTCAATATCTATCATTATGACAGTAAAAGGATGATGATAGCGACGAGAGCGGTTGAATTCTTGCTCTACTAAAGTGAATAAATAACGACGGTTCCACACTCCAGTCAACGAATCGGTGTGAGCTAATCTTTCTAACTCTTGAATCAATTCCTTTTGCTGGTGCAGTAATTTTTTCAATTCCTCTCGCGCAGATTTCAACTCTATATGTGTCCGTACACGGGCAAGAAGTTCTAGACCTTCAAACGGTTTAGTGATGTAATCAACCGCTCCTTTTTCAAAGGCTTGTACTAGATGCTCTTGCTCATTACTAGCGGTGAGAAAAATAATTGGAATCTCAGCTAAATCTGGAGCGGTTTTGACTTTAGAGCATACTTCCAAGCCATTCATCTGTGGCATCATCAAGTCCAACAGAATTAAATCGGGCTTTACTACTTGAAGAAGCTTTAAAGCTTCGAGTCCGTTAGAGGCTAGGGTAACTTTGTAACCAACTTGCTCTAAGTGCGTTGCAATAAGTTGTAAATTGTCATAGAAGTCATCAACAACTAAAATTAAGTGATTTTTTGGCTTGAACAGTCTCATAAAAATTAGGCTAACAATTCATTTATAGAATCCTATCAACCAAGATTGATGATGGGTATATGATAATTTTCAAAAGACTATTTTAGTTGTAGGCTTTAAATATATTTAAGAAAATTGGGTTCCGATTGTATCTAAAGACTTAAATAGTCAGATTAAAAAACCTGTCAGAAGTAGTTTGACATTTCTTCTGAAAAAGTCTATCAGCAAATAAAAGCACTTTGGAAACAGTTAAAAAGGAGTAAAAAAGAACTTGTATTGGCAACGACCATCCAAATAAACCAGATTTGCCAGATTGAATCTAAAGTATTTCGTCATTGACTACTTGAGATAGCGAAATGTAGTACGCTACTATCTCCTGGTGTGCGTTTTTTATTAGCCTGATGTCGTCAAACTCTTAAATCTTCTATCAAAAGCTTTTATATTTCCAAATACTGTTTGACCAAGCGTGAGCGATCGCGGTAACAAATAAGCTACAATTGACAGCAGTTTTCATCTAAATAAACCATACCCTTTGTAAGGGAGCAAGCAAGACCGCTGATTTGGTACGCAAGACAATTACTAAAGTCTTCGAGGAACCGCGATGGCAACAAATAAGGATCTGTAATGCTAGAATGAAACCCGTTCACGGGATTGAAACATCGCCTACAAGAGAGAATCAGAAATGCACCCCGACTTTCAAATAAATGAAACCCGTTCACGGGATTGAAACGTCGATGGTTCCCAAGGAACGTACTCCTTGGATTTTATCTTTCAAATAAATGAAACCCGTTCACGGGTCTTGCCTCTTACTGGCTTGTGTTTAAGCTGAATTTTAGGAAACTGACAAATTTGTTTGACCTTACAGCGATACGATAGTTTCACCCGTTTGGTTTCCCGGATGACGGGGGCGAAGCAGCATCGACCATAATATATGAAATTTCCTATAAATTCAAGTCAGCACAATAGCACGAAATGTCACCTGTGCAATGACTCTTACTTTTAATAACAGAAAGCCGTTAGAAAACACAGTTTACATATACTTAATGATGGCAAACTAAGTTCCGGTATTCCTAAGTTAAGTTGATAAAATCATTGGCGCTGATTAAACTAGAGTTAACATTGCTTAAAGTGACCAAGACCTCATTTGTAGAAGTTATCCGAATGGAAGTACCATTACTGCTGTTAGTCACAGTCAAAGCCTCATAAGTTAATCCCAGGGATAAACCTAACTTGTCAATACCATCTTCAAAGCCATAGATAATATCAGTACCCCGACTCGGAGCGAGAACATAAGTATCTGCACCGCCTCCACCATAGAGATCGTCGTTACCTGCACCCCCATTGAGAACGTCATTACCCATACCACCGTGCAGGCTATCGCTACCACTACCACCTTTAAGGATATCGTTACCTTGTGCGCCCCCATAAAGAGAGACGCTACCCAGAGTGAATGCTGAAGCATCAATGGTGTTGTTACTGTCGCCACCAATCAGTGTTGCCGTTTCAATGTTTTTGAGGATATCAGTTCCACGACCAATGAGTTGTGTGTTCGTTAGAACAAAGTTAACATCAGCAACTTCTTGGATTCGATCGATACCATCACCACCGTCGAGAGTATCATTGCCCGTACCACCACATAAAAAGTCATTGCCAGCACCACCGTTAAGGACATCGTTACCATCGTTCACAGACAGATAGTCATTGCTTGCACCACCGTAGAGTTGGTCATCGCCGGCTCCACCGTTGAGGGTATCATTTCCGTCCTGCCCAAATAGGGAGTCATTGCGACTACCACCAGTTAGGGTATCGTTACCAGCACCACCATCAAGAGAGACTCTACCTAAAGTGAATGTCGCAGTATTTATGATATTGTCACTACTACCACCACTGAGTCTTACTTCTTCAATATTTATAAGTACGTCTGTACCAGCCCCAAAAAGTTGCGTGTTTGTGAGGGTAAAGTTAACATCTGCTGATTCGTTAACATAATCAAAGCCGTCACCACCGTCCAAGATATCATTACCCGCACCACCAAACAGAGAGTCATCGCTAGCGCCACCGTTGAGGATGTCATTTCCATCTTGCCCGTATAGATGGTCATAGTTTGCATCACCGTTCAGGGTATCATTACCAGCAGCACCGTAGAGGTAATCATATCCTTCATAGCCATAAATAACGTCATCACCTAGACTTCCGGTAATATTGTCGTTACCTGAGTTACCATATAGGATATTTACGGTGCCATTACGGATAACCGTAACGGTTTGCGTAGCACTGGCGGTCTTTTGAGTGAATGTCATGGCAACAGCATTTTCATAGTTGCTTTGTGGAGCCCTGAAAACGCCATTAGCTGGAGTGTAGCTGTAATAATCGCTCTGACCAAGATAGTTACCGCGATCGCTATCTATGGTGAGAGATGTAGTAGCAGCAGCAGTAACGAGCGAGGTATTTTCAGACACCAGATAATGGTAAGTGACATTGTTGTTGCTAGAATCGGTTCTGGGGGTAAACAAGTAGTTTAAGTTAATATTGCCAGTACGAGCTTGAAATCCATCTACGGCAATCTGATAAGTAGTTCCAGCTGTCGCTGCAAAGTTCACGCGACTGGCAACATTTCCGTTACCAATATCATCGTTAGCAATTATACGGGTCAGACCGTTGACGGTAACACCTGTGTACGCAGAAAGGAAAGTGTCAAAAGAACTACCAATAGTATCAAATACTACGTTACCAGAAGATGGTGCTGTCCAACTCCACCAAACAGAGTTGGTTGTTCCCGATTGCACTGGCTCGCCAAATTCGCCTGAGCTTCCCACATTACTGCCAGTACTGCTGCCCGAAGTTCCAGAAAGCACAATCCGGTTTTCAAAGTTGTCATTCCCGGTATTTTCGCTAACATCGTTGAGGTTAACGGTCACAGCTTGTGCGCTGCTTCTAATGGTGCCATCGCTGACAGTAACTTGTAATTGAAAACTGGGGCTGCTCTCAAAGTCGATATCGTTGCTGTCGTTGACTGTAATTTGTCCGGTGTTGGGATTGATGCTGAAAGCAGCTTGACCATCGCGATCGCGGTCTAAATTACCTGCTGTAATTATCCAGTTGGAGAAGGTGGTGCTATCTGGGTCAGTAGCAACGACAGTGCCCACAACCGTTCCCATAATAGCGTTTTCATTCACTCTAAAACTTTGATTGGCTGTAATAATTGGAGCATCGTTAACAGGATTAACGATAATTGATGCTGTATCAGTAGCAGTACTGAAGGCCGTGGTACCACCGTTAGTATTTGTGTTAGCAGTACCGCCGTTAGTGCCACTGGTTCGATCCCAAGCGCGGAAAGTTATAGCGTTAGTGATGGTGCCGTGATAGTTGGGGTTGGGTTGGAAATAAATACGGGTATTGGGATCTCCTGCTAAGAGCCGAGCGCTGCTGTCAGACACATTACCCAAGCTGTACCAGTTTGCTCCATTGTCAGTGCTGTAGTGCCAAGTACCATTAGTCGTGTTGGTATTGGTGAGGGCGATACCAGTTAATGCTTCACGATTTGCGTCAGTCACGTTTCTCCCCAAACTGACGATCGAGGAAACTAACGTTCCAACTGCTCCGGAAGGGGTGTTAGCATCTTCATTCACAGACCCTAGGGTGACGGTGGTGTCAGTTAGGGTGGGTGCTGCGTTAATACTGGGAGGGGTAGGGATAAAAGAATAGTTTAAAGTAATATTGCCTGTACTGCGTTGATATCCATCGACGCTGATATGGTAGGCTGTTCCGGCTGTCACGGCAAAGGTCACCCGACTGGCAGTACTTCCACTGATATCATCGTTAGCAGCAACAAGGGCCAAACTATTGATGGAATTCCCCCTGTAAACAGAAAGGTAAGTGTCAAAAGAACTACCAACAGTCTGGAATGTGACATTACCAGAGGATGGAGCAATCCAACTCCACCAAACAGAGTTAGTTGTCCCTGATTGGACTGGTTCTCCTAATTCACCTGTAGCTGCTAAATTGTTGCTAGTACTGGTACCCGAGTTGCCAGAAAGTACAATTCGGTTCTCAAAGCTGTCATTTGTCGTAGTTTCCGTGAGGTCGTTAAGATTAACCGTGACATTCGACACGTTGCTCGCAGCCACGCCATCGCTGACAGTGACTTGCAACTGAAAACTGGGGTTGCTCTCAAAGTCGAGTTCATCGCGATCGCTCACCGAAATTTGTCCGCTACTAGAGTTAATGCTGAAGGCTGTTTGACCATCACCATCGCGGTCTAAATTACCTCCTGTAATTTTCCAGTTAGAGAGGGTGGTGCTATCTGGGTCAGTAGCAACAACTGTGCCTGCGACTGTTCCTACAGGAGCATTTTCATTGACTCTGAAAGTTTGATTGGGCGCGATGACAGGGGCATCATTGATGGCAGTCACATTAACAATTTTAGTTACGGCAGTACTGGTACCGCCATCACCATCAGTTAAGACAAAACTTACGCTACGTGGAGTTGTGGAGGGATTGTCTGAAACATTGGCGAAGGTGATGTTGTTAATTAAAGCTTGTACGGCTGTTGCGGTAGCGTTATCATTAAAAGCGATCGTCAGAGGAATTGTGCCCGTACCACCACTAAAAGTACCAATTTCAATTGCATTGTAAAGAACAGTATTTCCGACAATCCTGATGAGATTCGATCCTGTTCCTTGATGGCGAATGGCTAGGCGATCGTCTGCAGTACCTCCAATACTGAAACTAACAGTTAGCGTACCTGTATCAAAATTTGGTGAGTCTGTGTCTGTGACAGTCGCGCGATCGGCAATGTTGATGGGAGAGATATTTTCTATGTATGAGGAGGGGATTGTTCCCAAGTTGATGTTAGGTGCTTGATTCTCAACTCTTAAGGTGACTGTCGCAATATTAGAATTAGCGATGCTATCAGTCGCACGGTAAGTAAAAGTATCAATGCCAGTAAAACCAGAGTTGGGAGTGTAATCAAAGGAACCATCACGGTTGAATATTAAGCGACCGTGTAAAGGACCGGAGACAAGAATTGCTTGTAATTGTTGGCTGTCTCGATCGGTGTCATTACTAAGTACACCACGAGGTAGATAATCGTTGTATGTAACCTGACCGTGTAAAACACCTATATCACCAGGGCTTTTTTGCTCAAAGGTGGCATCAAGAAGCTTTACAGTGTCATCAGCACCATAGAGAATTCGGTTGATAGTAAATTGCCCGGTCAGAGTATTGTTACCGCGCCCGTCTCCACTTATTGATAAACCGGGCTGATTGTTATCTTGGAATGGAAAACGGACTGCGTTTGTATACGTTGTTCCTGCTGTTAGTGGAGCGTTAAATGGAGCCGCAAATCCCAGATCCCAGGAATGACCACCGGGTCTCTGTTCGCTATAACTTATTCGTATAGCATTGTTGCTTGAGGGATTTGTTGGATAAGCACGCCTAGCTAAAAAATTCCCACCAGTACGAGTGAAGTTGTAGTAATTGCCTTGACCAACAAAAGTTCCGCCTGCTCGATCGTCTATGATTAAGGCTGTAACACTAGCAGCAGTGGAAAATGACGTGTTTGCTGCCAAAGTATAGGTGTCATTTGTTGCGACAGGTGCTCGATTGGTTGCTGTCACCGTAATTGTTGCAGTGTCTGTCGCAGTACTAAAGGCAGTCATCCCACCATTGGTTGTAGTGTCAGATGTTCTACCGTTGCTACCACTGGTTCTATCCCAAGCACGGAAAGCGATCGCATTGTTAATATTGCCGTTAAAGTTAGCGTTAGGCTGGAAGTAGATGCGCGTGTTTGCATCTGCGGCTAGTAAGCGAGCATTGCTGTTAGAAACTGCACCTAAAAGATTCCAGTTTGTACCGTTATTTGTGCTGTAGTACCAAGTGCCGTTAGTGGTACTGGCTGTGGTAATTGCGATCCCCGTAACTGCATTGCTATCGCGATCGCTAACGTTTGTTCCCAAATTTACCAGAGATGACACCAAAGTCCCAACTGTTCCAGAAGGAACGCCAGCGTTTTCATTAACTGAATTGAGGGTAACAAGAGTATCGCTAAGAGTTGGAGCCGTGTTATAGGTTTGGTTGGAACTTGTCCCTAAGTATCGTACTAGGGCAAAGTCACCGTAACTACCGCCTGCAACAACAATATTACCATCGGGTTGAATAACAACACTTTTACCTCCATCATCGCTCCAGTTACCACCAATGGGTGTGCTAACCCAACCACTACTACCAAAGCTATTATCTAAAGTGCCATTTACGTTGTAACGTGCTACCGCAAAGTTCTTCTGGTTACCATCCCAAGTGTATCCAGCAACAACAATTTTACCATCCGGTTGAATGGTAGCAGATTCTACACCAGCGCCATTCGTGCTACTGCCAATTCGTGTGAGAACTTTACCGCCACTACCAAAAGTGTTATCCAATGTGCCGTTGGCGTTGTATCGTGCTATGCCAAAACCAAAGTTAGCACTTCCTGCTACTACAATCTTGCCATCAGGCTGAATGGCAACACTATGACCGTAGTCATAGTTGTTATCAAAGTCTGTGACAACTTTACCCCCATTACCAAAATTAGTATCTAGACTGCCATTAGTGTTGTAACGTATAAGAGCAAAGTTAGCGTCATTGATATTAGAGCCTGTATTGCTGTTGAGGGTTGCGCCTGTGACTAGTATCTTGCCGTCTAATTGAATAGCAAGACTAGAAGACAAATCGTGGAAATTACCTAATGGTGTAATAACTTTGCCACCAGTACCAAAGCTGGTGTCCAGACTGCCATCAATGTTATAACGTGTTAGAGCAAAGTCATATTTACTACCATTGTGACTGGACCCCGTAACGACAATCTTACCGTCTGATTGAAGAGCGACACCCATACCCTCATCGTCTAGAGTTCTGACAAGAGTTTTGACTGTGCCACCATTACCAAAGCTGGTGTCTATAGTACCATTACTGTTGTAACGTGTTAGGGCAAAGCAGTCGTTGCTGCCATTTGAAGCGCTTCCAGCTACGACTATTTTACCATCTGACTGGATAACAACACTGCGACCGGAAATACCAGCACTGTTGGCGTTTGGAATGGCTTTACCACCGTTGCCAAAAGTCGTGTCCAACGTCCCATTGGAGTTATAGCGTGCTAAGACGAAGTACGCACCGTTGGTATAATCGTCAGTTCTTCCTGCCACAACAATCTTGCCATCTGGCTGAAGAGCAACGCTATAGCTGAAGTCATTGTGGCTGCCAAAGTCGGTGATAACCTTACCACCATAGCCAAAACTAAGATCTAAATCACCCGCCTTACTAGTAACAGTGTTAGGTGTGAAAGAATAATTTAAAGTAACATTACCCGTGCTACTTTGATATCCATCAACAGCAATATGGTAAGTTGTTCCCGCTGCCACTGCAAAGCTAACTCGACTTGCCGTAATTCCATTACCAATATCATCGTTTTGAGCAACACGAGTCAAATTATTGACTGTAGTACCTGTATAGACTGAAAGATAAGTATCAAAGTTACTAGAAAGCGTATCCAGTGAAATATTTCCAGAAGATGGAGCAATCCAGCTCCACCACACGGAGTTAGTCGTCCCTGATTGAATGGCCTCACCTGCTTCACTTGTAGCTCCTACGTTGTTACTAGTGCTACTGCCTGAAGTACCAGAAAGTAAAATGCGATTTGCAAATGTGTCGTTATTGCTGCTCATATAATGGAAAAATTGCGTGTAAAAATTGACCAGCTAATTCCTGTTTCTCTGGTCGAATTCCATGATGCGTAAAAACGCATTACAACGTGAGTTCTTGGGGTGAGGTCTGCTTTGAATTGGCCGAACTCACGTCAATTTAGAGTCATAACTATTGGAAATTTTAGTATCAAGACACGTGCTAAGTAAGTAAGTCAGCGTTAAAAAATCAAACTATGTAACGACATATAAAATCAACAAAGAGCCTATGAATACGTCGTTCTAAGGTTTTTACAAAACTCAACATACATTGGTTTTATCGCGCCGACTTACTTAGTAACTGTGGGAAGACAAAAATAGTTTTGTTTGGCAGCCTCCAATTTATAAAAAAAACTTTAGTTTTCCAAAATTATATTGACGGATTCCGATTCATTCTTGCCTGAAGGAAAACGCTGAAATCTTGTCACTATTTTTTGAAGATTGCTTTATAAAAAAGACGGCAACGTAGTTAACTCAAAGCTGTTATTGTGATTATAATTATCAGTATTCCCAGATTGCTTTGTAAAGTTTAGGTAAAAATTACCCTTGATTTTAAGAATCTGCCGAGAGGGTGTCAGAGGTACAGGTTGTTGTAAGGGTGTAAGTTTTGCGGAGCGACTTCGCCAACGTGTAGTATGCCGATGCTCTTAGATATGCCGTTCACCTCTACCTGTGTACTTCGTTTACCTGAAAGATGCTGTAAGTCAAATGGTTTTAGGTGTCGCACCGTATTGTATGCGATCGCGCAAATTTTCTGAGGTGGGAGCGCTGTCGCTGTTTGCATGGAAACTGGCATCAAAACGAATAAATTTACGTACTAAGACGGGTGAGGACACTTCACAGCCGCCTCAATAGGGGACTTGAGGGTTCCCCTCTGGGGATGAAGTTCCTCACGGTGCTGCTCTTGGTACTACAAGAGTTGGGTTGACTGATACCAAGTTGCGTTCATACATCGTACTTTCTCCCGTGTCTCCCGTGTCCCATCAATAAGTGGTATTTTTGAATGCGACTCCGTATGAAGCTGTGCAAGTTCAAGAATTATTAGCTGAGTGCGCCTTGAATCTTCTAGCACTAAAGGGAGTGAAGTCTCAATAGAAAAGAGAATTATTTATCCTTAACCCTCGCTCCTTCTGACTTTTTAGATATATCTACTTATCTAATTTATTTATACATTTACATTTTGTAACATAGCTTACAATTTTCCAATCAAGGAACAGCCTAAAATCGGTTGTCCTGATACTAAATCATGGTTAAATCTAGCTTAAGTATGAGCAAAATAACAATTTTGTTGAATAAGTTACAACTCAAGATACTGTTTGATTTAAGCAGAAGTCATTTACCTTTTAAGTATACAACCGTTGTATTGGATATGAGCATTTCGTAATCGAAAACACAATGCTTTAGATTCTTTTAAGAATTTTGTATTAAGCTGGACAGTTTTTCACATCCCAGTCAGTTTTAATAACATTGTTCGCGTTATTTGCTCGGTGAATATCGATGTAAATACGCCAGCAATATGGTGCCATGCTGCTAGTTGCAAGCATATATTTAAATCCTGCAATTGATAGTGTGGTTGATAACAAAGCAGAAAATAATCCCTAAATGGAGCCTGACGAAACCTATGCTTGAAACTAACAATCAAAACATCTACTTCCCTGCTTTTGTAAACCCTGATGTTGAAAACGAGCAAATTGTCAATCGCAACCATTTGGCTAAGACCAGACTGGATATATTGCAACCATTGCGTGGTTGGCTTGATTCATTAGATATTCAGAATCAAAAATTTGCAAGATTTATTGCTCAAACGATCCCCGCCCAATGTCCGTTTGAAAGAGACATAGTTTTGTTTGGTCGTAAAATTGCTCATATTCCCCCCCTGTGCAAACTCAATCCGCTTTATGACCAATTTGTTGGTCTGCGTTTCCGTGCTTTATGTTACTTGGCGGATGTGTGCGGTGAAGATATCCGCTCGTATTGTTAGAATGCATTCTCATACAACGGAAGTTAAACAAAGAGCTTGGCGATCGCCTAAACTACAAGAACAGGGGACATAGAAAAAGGCGAACACAATCAATGAGAAAGCGCTACGCATCTAAAGATTGTATTCACCTACAAGGCGAAACTCAACTTTTAAAATTCTTTACTCATTCATATTTTTGAGTGTTGCCACAGCTGAAGGTGATATCTGATTCAAATAGCGGAAAACCCAATACTTGAATATGGTATCCAAAATTACAGGGAATGTAGCAATGAAAAGGAAAATCGCGTTTCTATCTGCAGGAATACCTAAATGAGTTGCTATACTTTCCAGGATAACTTCCCATCCATGTGGTGAATGGAATCCCACAAAAATATCTGTGAATAAAATAATGATGAATGCTTTAGCGCTATCACTCAAACCATAGACAATCTCATTTAGAAGAGTTTTAACCGCTGCTACCCCTCTTTTATTTGTCAAGACAACGCCTGCAAAAGCAACTAAACCCAGTAAGTCTGCAAAAACGTTTGCAACGGCACTATTGCTTTTACGTTTGAACTCTTCAGCTATCTCCATTACCTTCACTGATACTTTTTCTTCAATAGCTTCGGAAGAAATTTGAGGAGAATGTTTTAGCAATCTCTCAAATTTTAATTCTTCTTCAAAAGACTGCAATTGTTTGAAAGCTTCTTCTTTCATTTCCCAATTTAGAAAAATGGATGTACTTTCACCACTGCGAAAATGCTCTACAGCAGGAAGTATTAAAAAATGCTTTGAAACTTCTTGAGTCAATAGAGGGATCAAAATTAATAATCCTAAAAAGTTGATAGCTAGCCTGGTTGTTTTACGGGATGCTTGAAAGGTCCTGACTACTTCTTCTTCAGAATTCCGACTTATATCATTTGTAATTTTCCGAATTGTTTTCCCAATCGATCTAGGAAGGATACCAGTTTTCTGGGTAACAGGTTCAATACCGCTCGAACTGAGTTGAGATGAACTTTTTAGGAGTGGTTGTGAATATTCTAACTTTGAGAGAATAGATTTTTGAGGAGAATCCTCAGATGCAGATCTAGATATTTCTACCTCCCGCTCGTTGTATCTTGTAAGAACCTCATCAATTAATTTTAGTTTTTCTAAAAAAGCATAATTAGAGTTTTTTAAAAAAAAGCGACTTATCTTAAATTCAGCAATTCTAATTTTAATGGTATTTAAATATTTTTCAACGTCTGTTTGAAAACAGTCCAAGACATTTTGGCTGTACTCTCCCCCTTGAGTAGATACTTTGTCACCTCCAAAATGTTCCAACTCAATATTTTTAATTTTTAAGGCAATTTGATAAGCCTGCTCCAACGCTCTTTCTGAAGTGTTAAAGAACCACTGATTGCTTTCATGAAGAAAATGATTTATTTTGTTAAGGAACTTATCTGACTTCGAGGGCGTGATGTAATTTTTCATGTCTCTGGTAGATATTTGATTTTATAAAAAAGTAGGTAGATAAAATTTTAATGAAGATACAAATAGAAAATAAAGTTAGAACAATGTTTGTATTAACTGTAGCTCTATTTATCTACCTAAAAATTTAAAAAAACATCTAACTTTTTTAGAAGCTTAGCCAGTTTGCAAACAAGCTAAAGGATCGGGAACGGGAAAAGCGTCGGAACAAAGAGGAACAAACTTACGATTATTGGCATCATAGGCAACTATTTGTCCTGTTTCTATTTCATAAACCCAAGCATGAAGAGATAACTTACCAGCGTGCAATTTAGAACGAATTACGGGATAAGTTTCTAAATTTTCAATCTGAGTCAGTACATTCTCTTCCACAGCTATTTTTAGAAGTGCTTCTCCATCATAATCCTTGTAATTTTCTCGTAAAAGACGACGAGTAGACTCTGCGTGTTGCTTTAACCAGCTGTAAACTAAAGGCATTTCATCGGATAAAGTATTTAACTGTAGGAGAGCTTTCATACTACCACAGTGAGAATGACCGCAAACAATAACGTGCTTAATATTTAAGGCGGAAACCGCATATTCTATCCCCGCACCTTCGCTATTATTATAACTTCCGTGTGTTGGAATGATATTACCCAAATTCCGGATGATAAAAAGCTCTCCTGGTTTTGTTTGAGTTAATAAATTTGGGTCGATGCGGGAGTCGGAACACGTTATGAAGAGAATTTCAGGAGTTTGTCCTTGAGACAACTGACGAAACATTTCCTGATGAATAGTGAAATAATTCGTCTGAAATTCGTTAAGTCCTTTGATAATTCGTTTAATTGGCATTGTGGAATTCATGTTCTTTTCATTTTACTTGTATTGTTTATTGAGTAGTAGCACCTTTGTAAGGTTAACCTAAAGTTAGTGATTGACCCATTTTGCATCAGTCACCAGACACATACCTCCTATTTTCTTTAAAATAGGAGTTATTTTTTGTACTAAGCTGTCCAATTGTTTCTCATTTGTACAGACTGTCATAATATAACTACTACTAAATAAACAGTCTATATCCGGACAAGATAAACCTCGATCGCCTTTACCTGAAGTGTCTTTAATAATTGTATAACCTGACACTGAGACAGTTTCTAAAATTTTTAGAGTTTCTTCAATGTAAGAGTTGTCCATGATAATTTCTACCTTTTTGACTTCTTGCATAACAGCGATCGCTAAATCTATATTTTGGGGAACTCGTTCTGATGAAACTGATTTAGTTTCAGTTACCAAACAGACACCGCCGATTCGTTTTAAGATAGGTAAAATGTCACTTACAAGGTAATTTAATTGCTTGTAATCTGTGCAAACAGTTGAAATATAACTATTGCTGAACTCTCGACCTAAATCGTTGTAGCAAACACCCCGTTCGCCTTTACCTGAAGTATTTTCTATCAATGTATATCCAGAAAGTCTAACTGAATCCAAGATATCTATGACTTCTCTAAGTTCTAAGGTGCTAACAATAATTTCTACTCGATTAACGAGTTGCATAGCTGGTACCAATTTTGGATTTTAGATGTTTGGTTGCTAAATTGTGTACTTGAACCATTTTAAACTACACAAACAAGACTATTAACAAGACTATTCATGCTAAATGGGAGTTATACACCAATCATTTTCAGAATCTGTAAGTAGAGGGGAATACCTACAATAATATTGAAGGGGAATGTTAAAGCAAGAGCCATAGAAACATAAAGGCTGGGATTGGCTTCAGGAACTGTTAATCTCATAGCTGCAGGAACAGCAATATAAGAAGCGCTAGCACATAAAACGGCAAATAAAAGCCCATTTCCTTCCCCCATTCCCAGAAGTTTTGAGATTAAAATTCCAAAAATGGCATTTGCAACGGGAATAAAGACGGAAAATGCTATCAAGAAAGAGCCTGTTTTGCTTAAGTCTTTAATTCTTCTGGCTGCGACTAATCCCATATCCAGTAAAAAGAACGTTAGCGCACCATAGAAAATCCCTTGAGTGAATGGTTGCAGCTTTTCCCAACCTTTTTCTCCTGTAAGGACTCCAACTATTAAACTACCCACAAGTAGAAAAACAGAGCCGTTTAAAAAAGCCTCTTGCAGTACTTTACCCCACGAGAATTCACCGTCAGCTTCACCTTCTGTCTTATTAGCAAAGACTCTAACAAGAACCAATCCGACAATAATAGCTGGAGACTCCATCAAGGCTAATGCTGCAACCATATGTCCCCCATATGCAATGTGCAATTTCTCCAGGAAAGAGCTAGCTGTAATAAAAGTGACTGCACTAATAGAACCGTAAGTAGCCGCGATCGCAGCTGCGTTATAGAAATCCAGCTTAAGTCTCAAGATAAAGAAGGTATATACTGGGACGATTGAAGCCATGACAATCGCAGCGACGAGAGTGGCTGCTATTTGTAAGTTAATCCCACTGTCTGCGAGTTCGTGTCCTCCCTTAAACCCAATTGCTAAAAGTAAATAAAGAGAAAATAATTTGGGTAAGGGTTGAGGAATTTCTAAGTCCGATTTCAAAAAAACAGCCAGCATTCCCATAAAAAAGAATAAAACTGGCGGATTTAAAATGTTAAATAGGATTAAACTGCCATCCATTGATTTTTTCTTTCCTAAGCATTACAAATCTTAATGAACTGATATACAAATTAGTTCATGTATCTTAAGAAAATAGTGAGAATGGCTTAAGAATGTTCTTAGGGTTACGTTTGCATTTTAAAATGGCAATTGTACGGTGAAAGTCGTTAGTCGCTCGGGCTGACTTGTGACATGAAGAGTACCGCGATGCAAGCGAACAATTTCATGGGCGATCGCCAGCCCCAATCCCGATCCACCCGTACTGCGGGAACGATCGCTCTCAGCACGATAGAAACGCTCAAACAAATGGGGTAAGTGTTCTGCTTCGATTCCCTTACCCGTATTAGTCACTGTCACTGTAGCCTGTCCCCTATCTTGAAATGCTCTTACCGTTACTTGACCTTCATAAGGAGTGTACTTAATGGCATTATCCAATAAATTTAAAAACAGGCTCGTTAAGTGGTCGGAGTTACCAGCAATGTGAAGTGAGGAGTTTATAGCAACACTTATTGTAATATTCTTAATTTCCGCTAAAGGCTGAATTTGTTCTATCAGGACTTCTAATAGGTCGCTCAAATCAATATTTGTCCAACTCAATTGGTATTCAGATTCGCTTTGATCCAAACGAGTCAGAAAAAGCAATCCATTAGCAAGCCGAATCAAGCGATCGACTTCCCGTTGTAATTCTCGCAAGGTACTCTCATATTCTTCAACAGTCCGCGATCGACTCAAAGTCACACCAAGTCGTCCTTTAATCACTGTTAGAGGCGTGCGTAACTCGTGGGATGCATCAGCGGTAAATCGTCTTTCATGCTCAAAAGCCGCTTGCAAGCGATCTAACATCTTATCTATGGTGATAGCTAATCGTCCGACTTCATCCATGGAACCTCGATAACCAATCCGTTGGGTAAAATCACCAGGACCGATGGCTTGTGCGGTGCGGATAATGCGATCGATAGGACGTAACGCCCGTTCAGCCAAAAATAATCCTCCAAATGCAGCCACTAAGAGAATTAAAGGACAACTAAAAACCATCAAAGTCAGCAGATGTTCTGATGCTTTAGAAATTGGTTCAAGAGATTGAGCAACTTGCAACCAACCAGATGTTGGGGATAAAGGTAATGGTTTAGTGTAAACTCGCCAAATTCTATTATGTTCGGTTACGTTAGTGTACCCTGCTTTTATATGCCTGGTTGATGGTACAACTTGATAGCTACCAATGCCATCCCATACGTCACCCTTAGGTGAAATTAACCGCACGGCAAAGCCAGCATTCGCTAGCTGATGGGTAATTGTTTCTGAGTGGTTTGTTATCTTAAAAGCAGGATGACCGCTCATTTCGATAACTTCAGCAAAGGTTTCAGAAGCAGCAACCTGCAAAGCTGTATCTAGTTGACCGAGTAAACTACTTTCTAATTGAATATATAGGTAAGTGCTAAAAAGTACCAGCGTACAGCCCAAAAGTACTATGTACCACGCTGTTAGACGTGTCCTAATCGTACTTTTACTAAATCGTAAAAAAAACATAAAAATTAACTAACGGAACAAGACTTCAGGCAATATCCTACTCCTCTGACTGTATGGAGTAATGGCTGGTCAAAACCTTTGTCTATTTTCCGTCTGAGATAACCGACATACACATCAACAACATTGGAATCGCTGTAGAAATCAAAATCCCAGACGTGTTCTCCTATTTGGGTTCGGGTCACTACGGAATTAGAGTTACGCAATAAATATTCTAAAAGTTTAAATTCTAAGGGGCTGAGTTCGATCGCTCGCCCCCCACGCTGAACTTCTCTTTTCACGACATCCATAGTTAAATCCCCTATCTGCAACATGGTATTAAATTGTAGTGGAGGGCGACGTTGTAAAGCCCGCAAACGTGCTAGGAGTTCTGAAAATGCAAAAGGTTTAACCAAGTAGTCATCCGCACCCCGATCTAATCCTTTAACCCGGTCTTCTACAGTATCCCGTGCAGTTAGCAGTAACACTGGCGTTTGAATTTTTTGGCTCCGGAATTCGCTCAGTAGCTTCAACCCATCAATATTAGGTAGCATGATGTCTAATATGATAATATCGTACTCCACAGAGGAGACATATTCCCGACCCTCTTCACCATCGGAAGCAACATCTACAGCGTACCCCGTTTCTCTGAGACCTTGACTGATGAATTCGGCAATACCTGGTTCATCTTCAACTAGCAAAATTCGCATATTTGTACAGTTTACATGAGTTAGATGTTTGTTGACTGGTCATAAAAATAACAAAATTTTAAGAGGTTTACCACAATATTTGCTGGACTTAGATAAGTTGACTCAGTGACCTTTGCTCTGGAAATAACTTGCCCTTGCAGTTGCATTATGCTGTAATTCAACAACACTAACTTTTTTAAAAAATATCGAAGAGTCTTTTTGAATATCATTCTTAGGAGAGATGAAATATGGACATCAAGATAGAACGTCAGCCGATCCAAGAACGCCTTAAAGAGTTAGATGTCTTTCAATGGCCAATTTGGACTAAGGAAGCCTCGAAGTTTCCATGGACTTACCAGGAGCAAGAAACTTGTTACTTTTTAGAAGGAGATGTGCTTGTGACTCCTGATGGCGGTCAACCAGTGCAAATGGGCAAAGGAGATTTAGTCACATTTCCGGCTGGAATGTCCTGCACCTGGGACATTAGAAGCGATGTCAAAAAACATTATTGTTTTGAGTAGAAAAAATGCTGTTACATTTGAGTACTTGGCAAGAAGTAGAAGTTTATCTCCAGCAGTCTCAAGGTATCATTTTACCTATAGGCTCTACGGAGCAACACGGGCCCACGGGATTGATTGGCACAGATGCAATTTGTGCAGACGCGATCGCTCGTGGCGTGGGAGAGGCGACTCATGCAATTGTTGGTCCAACAATAAATGTTGGTATGGCGTTGCATCATACAGGATTTCCCGGCACGATCAGTTTGCGTCCGAGTACGATGATTCAACTCGTGCGGGACTACACTACCTCTCTGGCAAAAGCTGGTTTTACCAAGTTTTATTTTATTAACGGGCATGGGGGTAACATTGCGACCCTCAAGGCAGCTTTTTCTGAAACATACGCCCACTTGGAAGATTTACAAATTCCCAATGCCCATAAAGTGCAATGTCAAATTGCTAACTGGTTTATGTGTAGTTCGGTTTACAAGCTAGCAAAAGAATTATACGGCGACCAAGAAGGTTCTCATGCAACACCCAGTGAAGTAGCCGTAACCCAGTATGTTTATCCAGAAGCAATCAAACAAGCGACTCTTTCTTCAGAAGTTGGTAGCGGACATAAAATTTATGGTGCAACTGACTTTCGCCAAAAATATCCAGATGGCAGGATGGGTTCAAATCCTGCCTTAGCAACACCCGAACACGGTCAGCAGTTCTATGAATTAGCCGTCAAAGAACTGAGTCAGGGGTATCTGGAGTTTTTGAACAATTGAATTACCTACACACTCCACTTAGACTACGTGCGAGGTTTCTGACGTTTCACCTGCTGAACTTTCATAAAACCTCCGCAATTGTGTGGGGTCGAAGATGGAGGTATTTAAATCACTTCTACAAATACGCCGCTGCGGGCATACTCCTCCTCTTCAGGCGTAAAGTAAGGAGTTCGATCGATAATTGTTGGGTCAAAGCGGTAGGTTTCCTGAAGAAATTGTCCGGCGATCGCAGCTGCTTCCAATTCTTTAATATAATCTTCAGCTAGGACGCAAGCTTCCTTGATGCCTGACTCATCGCCTTTCTCCAGTAGCTTTTGCAGCGTTGCTCTTACCCCAGCCAGCCGCGATGCTGGTTTGATAATCCCATAGAGGCGGTGTAATCGATCGACGGAGATGCTGAGATGTTTGAGTGCTTTGCTTCGTGCCAATTCGGAGTCGAGACTGGGCCAATAGCGGGTAGTATAAAAAGCTTTCTCATCCTTATGATACCACTCTTCGGAGCGAGCAATTGATGAGGAGACGGTGTTGTGTAGTTTCCAGAAAAATAAGCGCAAGGCGGGGCCATCTACAACTGTAGACAGTTTTGCCTCCATCGATACCTCAAAATTATTGAGTTGCGGGTCGCGCCCGAGTAATAGATATTCTACTGGGTACATATCGACTTCTTTGTTCTGTACCACATACATATTGAGGTGGTGGCGACAGTAAGGACAGGGGTACATCGTGGCAAATAGTTTAAAAAAGTCTTGGAATACTGCTACCAGCGTTTTTTGCTCTGCATCTGGCTTGGCACAGACAATTTCCGCTGTGGTGTGGAAGAAACGCCACACGGCAGGGCCAATGTAATAAGGAAAGCTGACCCGCATCTGGGAATCCTTAACATCACTTCTTGCCAAATAAACATCAATAAATGCTACATACTGGGATAGCGCCCCTGACTCGCGACCAAACTCTTGACGTTCACGCCGTTTTTGCACGCCATTGAGATAGTGATGTGTCAAACGCCATGCCTGCTTCACAGCTAGCTTTTGTTTGGGAGTACATTGAGAAAAGTTCTGTACTACATCCGCTCCATAGCGGTCAAATTCTCCAGATGCTTTGGTAGCTTCATACCATTGAGTTAAAGCCGCTTCATCAGGTACGGTGTTGCTTTGGATATCTGTAGCAGTGTTGACACTGAAGGCGGCTAGCAGTTTTGGCATGAAATCTTCATACCAGTAAGCCACTGGCATCATTGCACCGGATATTTCTTCTGACGCATCTGAGAGGATGACGCGGTGCCATTGCTGGAGGTAATCTTTGGGATCGCCTGCTGATTTGGGGGGTGGTGGAGCAAGTTCTGCATTTAGTTCCATCTGTCTGAGGCGGTTGAGTTCGTTGATGGCAAGGACACCTGTAGCAATATCGCGAAAGCTGAATTGCTTTTTCTTCACGGTAATTGCGAACTCGACTCCCGCAGCAAACTTCTCTCTGACGGAAATTGATTTACGGCGTGCTTCCTGCATCGCTTGCTCCTCAACCAGCATCTGGGGTGTTTTTGCGATGGTGTTCCAGTTTTTGATACGGTCTTGGAGTCGGGCGTATTCTGCTTCGATGGATTCAACAACTGCATCTAACAGGGGGTAACAAGCTTTTTCTACAACATCTAACCCTTTATACAATGCGATTGCTTTCTCCACAAACTGCACAAAGTCGTTAATTTTGTAGGGCAAGTTTCTCACGCGCAGGTGCGTTTCATGGTTGGCGGAGAAGCTTTCACGGAAGCTGCGGTAGGCGGCTCCTTGAATCAAGCGGAATAACCCAATTTGCATTTGCAGGCGAGAAGTGGCGCGTTCTTTTTGGTCTTGTGGGTGTTGGGCGAGCAGTTCTTTGAGTCGCGCTACTTCTTTGTCGTCGCTCTTGATTTGCTGTCCGGAAGATGTGATGGTTAATAAGGTAGGTGCTTGCGTAGTAGCCGCAGCTATATCTGAGGTGACGGTGGGTGGATTATTTGCAGGGTAACTCGTCAAAAAAATGGGTGAATCTTTATAGCCACTCGTAATTTCTGACTCTTGTGGAACCAGTTTCATGAACTCTTGAAAGTCAATTGAGGCATCGCCATCGCCATCGACCTCTTTAATCATCTCATCAAGTTCTTTATCCGTCAGCCCAAACTGACTCATGATGCTGTGTAGTTCGTTTGTTGTAATCTGACCGCTACCGTCTTCATCAAACACACTGAATGCTAGCTTAAGACGGCTTTTGCGATCGCCTTGCATTGACACCATCAGGGTTTTGAATTCCTCAAAATCAATACTACCTGATAAGTCTACGTCTACTTCTTTGATCATATCTCGCAAATCGGTGTCATTTGGACTTTGCCCCAGCGATCGCATGACTTGCCCTAATTCATTTGCTGAGATGGCACCGCTACCGTCAGCATCAAATACTTTGAATGCTTCCCACAGCTTTGTCACTTCTTCTTCAGTCATCACCTTTTTTTCTAGTTCTACAGTTGCCATCAATATCATTCCTCCCTTTTTTGAGTATGGTAAAAACATTAGAATGCTTTGAATCTCACGTCAAGCAAGTAACAGTTTTATTGGAATGTTGAGTTAACAACAAAAGCTATCGGAAATTAATAATAATTAAAAAGAATAAGGGACTCTAGAGAAAAAGATATAGGTTTATTGCAACGATTCATAAAAAATCGTCATATTGCTTTTACAAAAACTTACAAGGAGTTTAAAACTGATTATTTCCTCAAGATTGCGCCACTAAGTCTTTTCAGTTTGGAAGGCGGTTATGAATTAGACAGTCTTTCTCTATTTGTGTTTGAGACAGTCAAACAATGTTTAAAAAAATTTGTTGTATATGCCTAAAAAATTGTTTAACTGCTGGCTAAAATCTCTACATGGCTTAAGGCAGCCGATACAGTTACAGGTAATTTATACCCGCCTCCATGAGTAGATATGACTGGAATTAATGATTCTTTAGCTAACTCTAACACTTTTAAAGTTAATAATTTAAATTCTTGATTGGTCCAATCTGTAATTCCTTTTCCACAATCATCTTGATGTGAGTCATAGCCAGAAAATATTAAAATTAAATCAGGTGTCCAAGGTATCTGTAATAGTGCTTCTTGAAAAGCATTTAAACTTTCATGGCTTGTATAAAATTTTCCATCTATCCCCAATTTAGTTAAAACTTCCACTGCAAAGTTTTGTGGAATTAGAGGGATATTGCAGTGTCCGACTGCAAGTCCAACGGTAGTTGTACCTGCTTTTAAGTCAGAAGCTTTAGCCATATAAAGGTCAGTACCATTATGTATACTTATACAGTAAACATTTCGATCGTTAACAAAAATAGATTGCGTTCCATCACCATGATGAATATCCCAATCAACAATTAATATTTTTTGAAACCCCTGTATTTGAGCATATTTAGCTGCTGCTGCTAAAGGATTGAGTAAACAATACCCATGCCCCCAATCTGTATGTGCATGATGTCCTGGTAGACTAAAACAGTAAGCACGCTCTAATACTCCCTTTTTCATGCGATCTATTGCTTCGAGTAATCCTCCCAAGCTGTACAAATAACTAGGTAGACAATATTCTAATCCTTCACATTCACCACCATTTCTTGGCAATGAATTATCAATTTTATCATGTTGACTTAAAGCTTTAAAAACTAGATTTTTCAGATAAATATCTTTATGAACTTGCAGATAATCAGTTAACTGAGCTTTTCGTATTGGTAGTATTGGATAATTAGTTAATTGTTTGGCTAATTCAAGTCTGACTTGACTGTAGTATGGGAATGAATAACCTATCCAAGAAATCGTATGACTTGGTTTAGATGTGTAACAAGTATGTGGATGTAGGTAAACAGCAAATTTTGTCATAACTATTTTTTATAGTTTCATAGCAATATTTAATTCCCATATTCTCGCTTTTAAAGTTTCAAATTCATTCTATAAAAAATTAAAAGGCTGTATATGAATTTCTCTAAGTATCTTTTCTACGTAAAAAATCAGGTAAAATAGGGACTAGATTACCATGAAGCTCCAGTTCTTTCAGATTTGGTAATTGTGCAATTTCTTTTGGAAGTTTGCTCAGTTGATTGCTGTCCAGGTAGAGACATTCTAAATCAGTTAGTTGTCCAATTTCTTTTGGTAGACTGCTCAATTGATTGCTCTCCAAGTTGAGCGAAGACAAGTTAGTAAGTTGTCCAATTTCTTTTGGCAAACGTCTCAATTGATTGTTCCCCAAGTTAAGCAAATACAAGTTAGTGAGTTGTCCAATTTCTTTTGGCAGACTGCTCAATTGATTGTTGCTGAGGTCGAGCCAGTCCAAGTTAGTAAGTTTTCCAATTTCTTTTGGCAGACTGGTCAGTTGATTACTGTCTAGATCGAGCCATTTCAAGTTGATAAGTTGTCCAATTTCTTTTGGTAGACTGCTCAATTGATTGTTGCTGAGGTCGAGCCAGTCCAAGTTAGTAAGTTGTCCAATTTCTTTTGGCAGACTGGTCAGTTGATTACTGTCTAGATCGAGCCATTTCAAGTTAGTAAGTTGTCCAATTTCTTTTGGTAGACTGCTCAATTCATTGTCGATGAGATCAAGCGACCGCAAGTTGATAAGTTGTCCGATTTCTCCTGGCAGACTGCTCAATTGATTGTCGCTGAGGTTAAGCGTTTGCAAGTTGATGAGTTGTCCGATTTCTCCTGGCAGACTGCTCAATTGATTATTGCTCAAGTCGAGGGTGTACAAGTTAGTGAGTTGTCCAATTTGTTTTGGTAAACTACTCAGTTTATTCTTGCCCAAGTCGAGGGTTTGCAAGTTAGTGAGTTGTCCAATTTCTCCTGGCAGACTGCTCAATTGATTATTGCTCAAGTCGAGGATGTGCAAGTTAGTGAGTTGTCCAATTTCTCCTGGCAGACTGCTCAATTGATTATTGCTCAAGTCGAGGGTGTGCAAGTTGGAGAGTTGTATAATTTCTCTTGGCAAACTGCTAAATTGATTATTGTTCAAGTCGAGGATGTGCAAGTTGATAAGTTATCCAATTTCTCCTGGCAGACTACTCAGTTGATTACTCTGTAAAACAAGCGCTTGCAAGTTGATAAGTTCTCCAATTTCTCCTGGCAGACTGCTCAGCTGATTACAGCCCAAGTCGAGCCATTCCAAGTTGGTGAGTTGTGCAAATTCTCTTGGTATACTACTTAGTTGATTAACGCTCAACTTGAGCGATCGCAAGTTGGAGAGTTGTATAATTTCTCTTGGCAGACTGCTCAGTTGATTACTGCTCAAGTCGAGCAATTCCAAGTTAGTGAGTTGTGCAATTTCTCCTAGCAGACTACTCAGTTGATTACTCTGTAAAACAAGCGCTTGCAAGTTGGTAAGTTGTGCAATTTCTCCTGGCAGACTGCTCAGCTGATTACAGCCCAAGTCGAGCCATTCCAAGTTCGAGAGTTGTGCAATTTCTCCTGGCAAACTGCTCAATTGATTGCAGTGGAGACCGAGAGATCGCAGATTGGTAAGCTGTCCAATTTCCTTCGGCAAAGCGCTTAGTTGATTATTGTTTAGGTTGAGCGATCGCAGGTTGGTAAGTTGTCCGATTTCTCCTGGCAGACTACTCAGTTGATTACTCCATAGGTTAAGCTTTTGCAAGTTGGTGAGTTGTCTAATTTCTTCTGGCAGACTGCTCAGTTGATTATTACTTAGGTTGAGGATTTGCAAGCTGATGAGTTGTCCAATTTCTGGCGGTACGCTAGTTAAGCTATCATTGCCAATCACCTGAAGTTCTTCAAGATGATTGAGAAATCCAATTACAGGAGGTAAAGCACTTAGGTTGTTCCCAATAATACCGACAATATTGCCCTGTTCATCATATT
Source organism: Tolypothrix campylonemoides VB511288_2 (assembly GCF_045999855.1). Taxonomy (NCBI): domain Bacteria; kingdom Bacillati; phylum Cyanobacteriota; class Cyanophyceae; order Nostocales; family Tolypothrichaceae; genus Tolypothrix; species Tolypothrix campylonemoides. The sequence goes on along the minus strand of NZ_JBFPMW010000004.1, from coordinate 594,401 downwards.
TATACTTGCCAAGAATTAGCTTTTTAAGTTGAGTCAGTTTGCCAATTTCAGGGGGTAAAGCTGTCAATTCTTTGCCAGAGAGGTCTAGTTCTGTTATACCTTCTGATGCTGCTTGTTCAATTATACGTAATAATTCTTTATCGATCATCACCCAATACTGCCCGGTTAAAGAAAATAGAGAGGAAAAAGTGTCAACAAGTGTTGGCGTTTTGTCTACGCGAACAAACGGGAGAATTGAACTTACTTTTTCTCTTTCAGGCTCTCGTATAAATCTACCCAGTTTTACCTCAAAAACTCGAACTCTTCAAGCTGAATTTCCCACCCTATTTTCCCTTAACCGAGCAGTATTGGACCTCGCCGATTTCTGTGTGTTTCAATGTCCGAAAAGGCGTCTCAGATTGGCAAGAACGGTTAAGAGAGTATGTAGACACTCTCATTGCAGAAATCCCCAACAAGGGTAGTAATGGGTAAATATGGGTAGATATTAAGTTACAGCTACTTACCCTTGCTTTCATCCCCCAGTTCCGCAAGCTACACTAGGGGACTTCCCGCGAGGAGGGTTAGATTAACTTCTGGCAATACCTTCTTGACGTGCTGCACGTTGTACAGCTCCTGCAACAGCTGTCACGACACGTTCATCAAACACGGAAGGAATGATGTGCTCTTTGTCAAGGTCAGAAGGGTTTACTAAAGATGCGATCGCAGTTGCCGCTTCTAAGTACATATTAATAGTAATTGTTGCTGCCCTACAATCCAAAGCACCCCGGAAAACACCAGGAAAAGCCAAAACATTATTGATTTGATTTGGGTAGTCACTGCGACCTGTTGCCATAACAGCAACATCGTCTTTGACCAATTCTGGTTGAATTTCGGGAATTGGATTTGCCATTGCAAATACAATCGGATCTTTTGCCATAGAACGCACCATTTCTGGTGTTAGGACTCCCGGTACGCTAACGCCGATAAAGACATCAGCCCCTTGCAATGCACCAGCTAAAGTCCCTTGGGCTTTAACAGCAAATTCGCGCTTTTCTTCTGTAAGGTCTGTACGATTGACAGAAAGAATCCCTTTGGAATCGCACATCCAAATTTTTTCTGCTCCTGCTTTGCGGAGCAATCGAGCACAAGCGACTCCCGCTGCTCCTGCACCATTAATAACGATGCGAACGTCTGCGATAGATTTATGGACTAGCTTCAAGGCATTTAACAACGCAGCTAATGTGACGATAGCCGTACCGTGCTGGTCATCGTGAAAAACAGGAATATCTAGTTCCTGTCTCAGTCTGGCTTCAATTTCAAAACAACGAGGAGCGGCAATATCTTCTAAGTTCACTCCCCCAAAGACTGGTGCAATATTTTTAACAGCTTCGACAATTTTGTCAGTGTCTTGAGTCGCCAAGCAAATGGGAAAAGCATCAAGTCCTGCAAATTCCTTGAATAGCATGGCTTTGCCCTCCATAACTGGCAAAGCCGCCGCCGGACCGAGATTTCCCAATCCCAAGACTGCGCTACCATCAGTAACAATAGCTACAGTATTTTGTTTAATTGTTAAATTGTAAACTTCTTCAGGATTTTGAGCGATGGCATTGCATATGCGCCCTACTCCCGGCGTATAAGCCATTGCTAAATCGGAGACACTCTTAAGAGGTATTCTACTGGCAATGCTAATTTTTCCACCACGATGCAAATTAAAAGTGCGGTCATAGACATTCAAGACCTTTATATCTGGTAAGGCTTTAACCGCTTGTACAATTGTCTCTGCATGCTCGGTGCTAGCAGCATCGACGGTGATATCGCGAATCGAAACAGCTCTTGTCTGTTCTATAAGGTCAATTTGGCCAAAGTTACCACCACCAGTTGCGATCGCTTTGGTCACAGTCGCCAACATTCCAATGCGGTTGGGGATTTCTACCCGGATTGTCACGCTAAAACTAGAATTAGGAGTCAGGTCTGCCATTCTTTGTTGATTCTTTCTGGATGTGAGAGTGAGATGCTCACTATACGTTAAACCTTAAAACCAGATTTTTTACTGTCAGAAGTAAAAATTGAGTAACACTTCAGTATACATAGTAACAATTCAGTATACAAGATATTCCTATTCCGCCAGTAAAATCGCCTCACGAAAATCGCCTAACTAGCTGGACGTACCACACGGATTAGTTTTCCCTGTAAAGTTCCCTCTGCTGTTACAGCCTCATTTATCCGTGCTGCAAATTGTTCCCAGTTACGATTGTTAGTACAAACTACAATACCGAAGTGTTTGGAATTACGACGATGCAAACGGATAAAATCGTCTCTGTTGATAGTCAAAATCGAGCGTTCTTGGCTGATGGCAAATGCCAGCACGTCCTCATCAGGTATACCTTGCTCTGCATTCCCAGCATCCTGAACTATTTACAATCTTGTATGTGTCAGAAAATTAGTTATGTGCATTGATTTGAAGAGATTATGTTTTGTTGATTAATTTCAGCTTTTGAGCTTAGTGTCACTTAAAATATAAAGTTTTGTATCAGCATTCAACATTTCTGCTCTAGAACCGTCAAGACAGTAGTCAAAATCGAGGAGAAAAAACTAAGTTTTTTGTTCAGATGCTTCCAACAGCGCGTCTCTGTAAGAAACAGCTAACGTAAACCTTACTACTGGACATCCTTGAATTATTTTTCTCCTAATCCCTCATTAACTTAGCTTTAACCACAAATTGGCTGTTACTTGACAGGCTGTTAACGTTTACTTGATAAGGTTTTTACTTAACATATCTCGGGATAACTCAGGCTTAAGTGAGATTAACAACACTCTAGAAACTCCACGAAATCGCTCCTCTCAATGCCCCTGGGTTTCCCAAACTCTGAAGGAGGTATCCGTGCGCCGTTCAAATTTTGAGAATTATTTGTCAACAAAAATCAAAAGGAGAAACCTGTTAATTGGTGCTGGTGGGTTTTTAGGTTTTACAATTGCCAGCCAATGGTCACGTAGAGTACTAGCCCAGCCAAAGTTTTCTGCCTATCCTTTCACTCTTGGTGTTGCATCTGGAGATCCATTACCAAATGGAGTGGTTTTGTGGACGCGTTTAGCGCCCGATCCACTGAATGGTGGTGGTGTACCACAGGAAAATATTCTTGTACGGTGGCAATTAGCAGCCGATGCAAGTATGACAAAAGTGGTGCAGAAGGGCTTTGCTGTAGCAACTCCAGAACTAGGTCACTCCATACACGTTGACGTTCAAGGCTTAGAACCCGATAGGGTTTATTGGTATCAATTTAAGGTCGGAAATGAACTTAGCCCGATCGGACGTACTCGTACTGCACCCGCTTTAGGAACATCCATTAGTCAACTCAATTTTGCCTTTGCTTCTTGTCAGGAATACCAAAGCGGTTTTTACACAGCCTACAAATTCATGGCTGAAGAAGACTTAAACTTTGTTGTCCACTTGGGCGATTACCTTTACGAAGGTGGAATTAGCACCAGCCCCACAAGGGTGCGGGAGCACAATAGTCCGGAAATCATTACTTTGAAGGACTACCGCAACCGCTATGCCCTGTACAAGAGCGACCCAGATTTACAAGCATCTCATGCAGCTTTTCCTTGGATTGTGACTTGGGATGACCATGAGGTAGATAATAACTGGGCGGGTTTTATCCCAGAAGACCCAGATAGACAGTCGCCCGAACAATTTCGCCAGCGTCGTAGAGCCGCTTTCCAAGCATACTACGAGCATATGCCCTTACGCTTGAGATCGTTTCCAACGGGTGACGATCTCAAACTTTATCGGCGGTTTGCATTTGGCGATCTGGCTTATTTCCACGTGCTTGATACTCGTCAATATCGTTCAGATCAAGTCTGCTTGCAAACTTTTCCCTCTGCACCAGATTGCCCGGAGAGACTCGATTCTTCTCTCACTTTGACTGGTAAAGAACAAGAGGAATGGCTGTTTAAAGGATTGGAGCGATCGCCAGCCCAATGGAATGTTTTAGCTCAACAAATCTGGTTTGGACAAATTGACTATCAACCAGGAGCGGAAAAAGCATTCAATATGGATCAATGGGATGGTTATCCTGCTGCAAGGCAAAGAATTCTAGACTTTATAGAAAACCGTCGCCCATCCAATCCCGTGATTATCACAGGTGATTGGCACTCTTTCTGCGTTCAAGATATCAAGAAAAATTTTGACGATCCAAGTTCCGAAACCCTAGCTACTGAATTTGCTGGTACATCAATTAGTTCTCTTTGTTCTTGGGCTCCAAACGTCCAAGCAAACTTATCTGAAAACCCCCACGTCAAGTTTTTTAACGGTGATGTGCGAGGCTATATCAGCTGTCAAATTACACGCAATACTTGGCGGAGCGATTATCGAGCCGTTTCAACGACTGCTAACCGAGATGCTGCTACTATTAGCAACATTGCTTCGTTTATCGTTACTAGCGGACAACCGGGCGCTCAGAAGATTTAGTTCAATGGTTAAAGGTTGACCAATCTACTAACTAACTGCCCATCTTTAACCAACCGAAAACTTGTTCGGCAGTTAATTCAATTTCAATTTCTGGCAACACAGGTACAGAGCCTTTTCCCTGGATTAGCAATGGCTGTCGCTCTGGTAAAAACACTAAGATACTGAGGTCATCAGGATCGAGAAACCATCCAAGGCGACTGCCATACTCCAGACAGTGGAGAATGTTGCCAATCACTTTATTGGGTTTTTGTTCTGGCGAGAGAATCTCAATTGTCCAGTCTGGAGGGATTTCAAAGTTATCGGGAACTTCATTATCGATTGTAAATGAGATGCGTCTCCACTGAAATACAGCCACATCGGGTACGATTGAGCGATCTCCAAAGCTACACCGTAATTCAGGAAACCCATAGGCAATCTTTTTGTCTTCTGCAACTTGATTAATTACAGCACAAAGTTTGCATTGCAGGCGGCTGTGTCTCCCTTTCGGCATTGGCTTTTGAACAATCTCACCGTTGATGTACTCGCTTGCAGGATTGGTTTCTGGAAGCTTGAGAAATTCTTGTAGGCTGAGCGGTTTGGTAATTGTGTCACTCATGGCTCCAAAAATCCTGCATAACGAGCTGTTTCTTAGTCTAGCAAAGTATAGTAGGTTCAATCGCTGTTCTGCCAAACCTTTTCGACTAGCACAAGCGCGATACGGCTTTAGCTGTTAAGTGCGATTCGTTCACATATTTGCTACTTACTTTACAGTTCCCCCATTTGGAAGCTCAAAGGATGCAGCCGTGGTAATTGGTGCATTAGGATCGGGAACATTTGCTCCGGTAGGTGGAGACTGTGGTAGCAATCTATAATCACTTCTCCAACGTTCGTGAGTCAAGTCGCAACGAACATAACCGCGTTGCCGTCCGTTAAAATACTTTATCCAGGGGCTTTCGGGTAAAGCTGCTTCAATTCTGTCACTAGCGCTGAAACCGGAGGTAATAGAAGTACCCACAAACTCAGTCCCCACTACAGGAGAATTGGGGTTGTTAAAGTCTGCTAAAAGGTCACTAACCCAACTTGAGTGAGTGTCACCGCTGATAACAACTGGGTTAGAGGGTCTGCGTTGATTGAAGAAATCAAGGATGCGTTGACGCGCAGCTACATAACCATCCCAAGCATCAACGTTAAAAGCAGACTCTTCTCCCGCAGTCCAATCATGTTGGGTAAAGACTATTTGTTGGGCAAGAACGTTCCAACGAGCCTTGGAACGGTCAAGATTATTAAACAGCCATTTCTCCTGTTTGGCACCAGTCAAAGTAGCAGATGGGTCAAAAGCCTGTTCACAACGGGGTTTGATTCCGTCATCACAAGGCTGATCGGTACGATATTGACGGGTATCCAACACGTTAAATTCTATTAGGTCACCAAATGTGAGACGTCGATAAAGTTGCAGATCGATGCCTTCTGGTTTTGAGAAAGGACGCAGTGGCATATGTTCGTAATAGGCTTGGAAAGCAGCAGCACGACGAGCAAGAAATTGCTCTCGGGTCTGTAATTCTGGGTCTTGAGGAATTTCATCCGCCCAGTTGTTGTCTACTTCATGGTCGTCCCAAGTCACAACCCAAGGGAAAGCAGCATGAACGGCTTGTAAATCTTCGTCAGTTTTGTAAAGGGCATGGCGGTTGCGATATTCTTCAAGCGTAACGGGTTCCGGTCCGTTGTGCTGTCTGATACGAGCGGGATTTGCCGCTCCTTCGTATATGTAATCACCAAGATGCACAACGAGATCGAGTTCCTCTTTTGCCATATGCTTATATGCTGCATAGTAGCCATCTTCCCAATTCTGACAAGAAGCAAATGCAAAGCGGAACTGTTCGATTTTTTGTCCAACAACAGGAGCAGTACGAGTGCGTCCAATAGGGCTGATTTCGTTGCCTGCTTTAAACTGATACCAGTACCATCGCGCCGGTTGCAATCCCTCTACAACAACGTGTACTGAGTGTCCTAATTCGGGAATCGCATAGGTTGTTCCACTCCGCACAACCTTCGTCATTTTTTCATCAGTAGCAACTTGCCATTGTACGGGGACATTTTCTGATGGCATTCCACCTCCATTCAATGGATTGGGAGCCAATCGCGTCCAAATGACAACACTTCTGGGATAGGGCTCTCCTGATGCGACACCAAGACTGAATGGGTAGTTGGAGAATTGAGGTTGAGCATTAACTTTACTTGTCCACTGGGTTGTCAGCGCTAAACCTGTTAAGAATCCACCACCAATTAAAAGATTGCGACGCTTCAACGGGGTTGATAGCAATCGCTCGATGTGCAAATGCTCCATGACCAATATTGCCTCTTAAGTATTAGCAGGGCTTTTTTCTAAACCCTGAAATAAATTTCTTGTCACAATTGACTTTGTTCAGATACCCGACTTCTCAAAGAAGTTGGGTATCTGGTTAGTTCTGACTTTTTACAATACGCACCCAAAGATTAACAATTTAGAATCCAATGTATAGTTAAGGGACTGTTAAATATTGCTTAATATTATCTTGAATATTTGCGTTTATTTAGAATTAATATAAATAATGAGCTATAAATTTTATCAATATGAGTATACTAAAACATCTTTCTTTGGTAGTAATACTTACGCTCTCTTTTTCAATAATGCTTCCTGCCCATGCATCTTTTTGCCATAATGACAACGGGCATCAGATTTGTATTATTGATATCAAACGGAGTGCCAAAAATTATTGGGAATACAGGGCTGTTATGAGTGTTGATGGGGTGAAAAAACCTGTTGAGGTTTACAATTGTCGCGATCGCCTTAAAATTCAAAAAGACGGAACTGCTTTGCCTTTTACAAAAAACGATCCGGGAGAACTAATATGTAAGTTCTTCAGGAAAAAGTACAATTGATAAATCGCCTGTATCACTGGACTTACCGCCTATGCAGGCTAATTAGATGCATCTTTATGTGCGAACCACAAATTATTTCTTACTTCTCTTAACTGTCCTTGTGTTTTTGCTCTATTACTGAGAATATTTCAGCATAGTTTCACGCTGGAATTCCTAAAATTAGCTATTCTCGATCTTACTTCTAAGTAGAGAGGCGCAAAAAAACCGAATTATATAACGAAGCCTAAAAATCTCTTCCCTTCTGCCATCTTCCTTGTCATGACGACAATTTTGAAGACCGACCTACTTATGTATCTTAATTCTTAGAAAAACCGCAAATTTCAATTTCTTCTTGGCTAAAAGTATCTTTTAAGATCCTGCGAAGAACACGCTGAATATGAAGGTGTTTTCCTGGCTTAACTTTTGTCAGTGTCAGCAGCAATAGATTCTTTTCACCAAAGTGCTCTAGTCCGGCAACTCTTGTAGGTTCTAAAACATCCTGTTCATCCAGTTTTAACTGCTGCCCTATTTTGTCAACTACTCTATATACACGATCTAAATTAGAGTCATAGGAAACGCTAACTTCTACCCTTGCATATATATATTGCTTGGAGTAATTAATAATTGAGCCAATATCCCCATTCCGAATAATCTGCAATTGACCATCGGGATGACGGAGATGGGTGGTTCGCAATTCAATTGCCTCGACAATCCCTTCAACATTTCTCTCTTCTAGTTTTCCAGCTTCAACATAATCACCTACTAAGTAATAGTTTTCAAACAAAATTAAAAATCCACAAATGATATCATTAATTAGATTTTGTGCCCCCAGACCAACTGCTATACCCACAATTCCTGCACCTGCTAAAATAGGCGCTGGATCGATTCCCACAAGCTTAAGTATAGTTACTCCAGCAGTAAAATAGACAAAATATTTAGCAAAACTCCGTATTAAGGGAATTAACGTCAGTCGTTTCTGTTGCTGAGATTCATTAATATCTTGAATTTTAAGGTAGAATTCATCCAAAATAAAGTAAGCAACTTCAATTAAAACATTGCTCAGACAGTAAACTCCAATAATTTGCACAATTCTAGGGGTATAAGAACCAATCCAAGCTATAGGTTGTATTTCTGGAGTGACGAGATTGACGATGCCAACATACAAGACATATTCTAAACATTTTTTGAAGAGAGGTATGAGATGACGTAAACGCTCGTATAGACGTAGTAAGTTATTAGAATTAGAGTATTTCAGACGCAGGGCATCGAGAGTATCGACAATAGTAGAAACAGCTTTGATAATAAGTAGACCAACTGAAATGATAACGTATATTTTTAAAACGATATAAATATATTTAGAAATTACTTCTGGCAGATAGAGAAATTTAGCACATAAAATAGCGGTATATATCCATATAATATGAGTAACAATTTTCTTGAATACCTTAAAAAAAGCCTCAACACTCTCATCATTAGCTTTAATGCGATCGACTCTTTTAGCATAGTTACAAACTAAGTCTATACCACGATGTAAGGGTGGAATACTAAATTTAACTAATAGGAGCAAACTCACAGTTTTCAAACTTGCTGTCAAGAGATTTGTCCAAAATTGAGTAGGAAGACTGCGAATCAGATTAAGTTGAAATTCCTGAATGTTCCCACCTCGATAAATTACCATCCCGTTTATACCGATTAGCGCCAGACATAGCACTGCAGAAGCCAGAATTAAAATCTTACTGATACCCCGGCGCAGGAAGGTGATATTTGCAGTTCTTCCTTGAAGCCAAGAAACTGTGGCAATCTGCTTGAGGATTATGCCAATTAGCCAGTTAAGCAGCCAGCAAATAATTATTAAAGAAACGACTTCAACCAGGATAATTAGTATATTCATATTTTAATTACAAAGTCTTTCAAAAAAGATGGCTATATCTTTGGCTGATTTAAAAATTTAGATTTTGCTAACTCATAAACTTAATGAAACAGACTACTAGGTGAAATTTGAATATTCTCAGTATAACAGAGAGAATACAAGGACAGTTAAGGCATTTAAGCAAATTTTTGAGACAGTTAAGAAAAGTTTTCAAGGTAGAAAGCTATTATCATAACTATTAAAAAATCTTTGCAATACACTGATTATCTATAGATTTACAAAGATATGTATTTTCACTTTTTTTAAAGTGGCATCGGAAAGCTCACAAGGTGTATGCAGACACTTGTAGAGAGCAGCGCATGACGAGTAATACCAAATCCGCGTCTTGCACCCCCTTTATAATCTAGTCCTTATTTTACGCCCATTCCCGGAAAAAACTGCTATCCTGCCAAGCAGAAGCAGTACGTTGTTCGATCGCCTGTAATTCCCGAGATGAAAGTGACTGAAAAGCGCTAGCGACTCTTACATTTTGCTCCAGTAAGTTTATATCCTCTGCAGCAATAATACAACAGTGAACGCCCGGTTGAGAGAGAGCATATCCCATCGCTTGCTGCATTCCGTCCAAAATACCGGGTTTAAACAGACGACCGTAAGCAGGAACTTTCATCGCAATGATACCAGTGTTATTTTTTTGTGCCACGGGTAGCACACCTGTAATAAACGGGCTCGGAGTATGTTTGTCAGCAGCATTGATGGGGATAAGAGCAGTATCAAATGGATAGCGGCGAAGTGCTTGGGCGATAATTGCGGGGTTATTGTGTCCCGTAATACCAACAAAGCGCACTATTTTTTGCTCTTTTGCTTCCCGTGCTGCTCTAATTGCACCATGTTTGGAATTGAAAATAGCATCCAAATTCCAGTCAAAGGAAACAGAGTGAAACTGCCATAAGTCAAGATAATCAGTTTTTAAACGTTTGAGAGATTGCTCCAATTCTTGCCATGCGCGATCGCGATCTCTCGCATTGCTCTTACTTGCCAAAAATATTTCTTTGCGATGGGGTGGTAAAACTTTCCCCAAACGTTCTTCACTTGGTCCGTAATTAGACGCCGTATCAAAGTAACGAATTCCCAGTTCATATGCTCGTTCAATAATTGCTATGGAGTTAGCTTCTTCCTCTTCTTGGGGACGAGACAGAGGCGATGCAGATCCTCCCAAACCAAGGATGGGTACTGTTACACCTGTGCGACCCAAAACTCTTTGCGGCATTTTTTCTAAAGGCGCATGAGAGACCGAGGTAGATGCACCCTGAGAGTTCAGATCTGGCGTAGAAGTGGAATTTGCCGACGGTTCCACCGTGGAAGTGGTCAGTTGCTGACATGCTGAATTGCCCACAATTCCACCAGCAACAGCCACGCTAGTTTTCAGAAAATTGCGCCTAGTTGTCTTGGTGTTTATCATAGTGTCATCTATATTTTGGATTTTGGATTAACAAGGGTTTACTTAGACTTCATTTCATCCAACTACCAGTTGCATCCTTGTTTGAATTGCTGACACTATTTTCTATGTCACTTGTCAATCAAAAAATCTATCCTCCGATACTATCTTAAAAAGTTTAACAATTTGAATCTTAAATCCAAAATCATTTCCGCAAATCTGCATCCCAAACACCGATATAAATTTGGTCTTGATTGTTGCGTTCTATCACTCCTTTTATGCTGCCAAGATTAAAAGAATACCGATTCTTTTGACGATCGTAAACTTTTTGTAACCCTTGCTTAATTTCACTAGAAGCACTTCCTCCCAGCATTCCTTGTAATGTATTTTTCATTACATCCGGCTCAACAGCTTGAGCAAAAGCTACCTCTGTTTGGCGCAGAACTCCCGTTCTACGATCGAATAAATAGCCAAGGTCAATGCGGTTTGGTTCTAAGTTGTAAAGATAAGCACGAGTATTCCACAAACCCCTGGAACGCTTTCTAGGTTCTCCTAAAGTCGATCGCACGGAATCTTCAGGAGTACCAACAGGGAATGCAGGAACATTGCTACTGCTTGTGTTAGCAGTAGCAACTTTTTGCTTTTCTTCCTCTTGTTGTTGTTTTTCCTCTTTTGGAGGTTCCGGATCCGAAGGTTGTTCGGATGTGGGAGTTTCGGATCGCTCTTCTTGTTGTGGTGCGGATGCAACAGGTGCTTGAGATTCTTCTGCTTGTGGAGTTTGCTCTGGAGCTGGTTGAGATGTGGATGCTTCCTCTTGTTCTTGAGGTGCAGGATCTTCTGTAGGTTGAGAAGGTGTAGAATTTTCTACTGGCTGTGTCGGGGGATCGTTAACGACTGGGTTGGCTGCAACTGGTGCTGGAGGCGGGACAACAACTCTAGGACGCCTGTTAGATTCAGTTGGGGTAGCCACTGATGTTGGTGAAGGCGTTGGAGTTGTAATATTTGCTTCTGGAGCTTGTCTGGTGACAGGTGATGTTGCAACAGAATCTTCCGGCTCTGGTTGGCGGTTTATGCTGGCGATCGCCATCGCTCCAATCAAGCTACCTACAACCAAACTCCCTGCAATCCAGGCTGGTTTCTGCCAATTAGGAGAAGAGATCGTTGGATGTTTGATATGATTTGGATGGAGTTGGGTATTTTGGGCAGAAGCCGCAGCACCTGTAGATAAGGGAATTGTAGCTTGTCCCGTCACCGATTGTGGGGTAATGGTTGGCGGAACGGTTACAGATTGCAAGGCGTGTAACATTTTGCTAGCAGTTGTGTAGCGATCGCCTGCATTCTGCTTGATAGCGCGATCGATAATTTCTGCCAAACTTAAGGACACTCCAGGAGCGTACTGACGCCAAATAATTGCACCTGTTTGAGGATGGGTTTCCAATTCGTAAGGACGTTTTCCAGTCAGTAAATAGATCGCTGTTATTCCCAAACTGTATATGTCGGTAGCATAAACCGGGCGTCCAATAGCTTGTTCGCTAGACATATACCCCGGAGTCCCAATGATAATCGATTGCGTTAGGTTTCCAGAAGTCGTCGCGACGGAACGTATTGTTTCTTTAACCGCACCAAAATCGATGAGAACTGGTTTGCTATTTAAAGAGCGAAGAATAATATTTTCAGGTTTAATATCTCGGTGGATAATACCTTTACTGTGGACATAATCTAAAACAGATAGCAGACTCAATAAAATCGCTCTAACTTCTATTTCGCTCAACGCTCCCTTAGCGTTGACAACATCTGTCAAAGTGTCACCTTGAATCCACTCTTGAACCAAGTAAAACTGCCCTTGTTCTAAAAAATAGGCGTATAGCTTGGGAATTTGCTCGCTTCCTTCACCCAAAAATTCTAAGGTAGCTGCTTCTCGCTCAAACCGCTGTTGAATCATTTGGTAAGTTTTCGGGTCTTTTGTTACCGGTTTGAGTTGCTTGATTACGCAGCGACGGCGAGAAGGCATATGGACATCCTCAGCCAAAAAGGTGTCACCAAATCCTCCAGATCCCAGCACCTGGATAACTTGATACCGATTGTTCAGCAGCTTTGTTGTCATACTGAAATTAAAGCCCTCACCCAACTTAGACTAGGATAACGCACGCTGCCAATGTAGCTTAAACTGTTAAACAAGGCAAAACATTTTATCTTGCATCAGCTATAATCCATTTGCTGTTTTGAGCATCCCACAAAAGGAAAAACCGCACGGAACCGGGAACGGCTTTTCCCGTTTTCATAAAGTATCTTAATTGAGCGCTCACTGTTGCTGTTTCCGTACCTGCTTCCACTAAATTGACTTGTTCGAGTTCGACACTTTGAACTTGTCCCCCCCACCAATCAATGTAGGAAAGGTAGCCATTTGGGTGAAGCCGTTTGTTGTTTTGGTAAGTAGGAGACAGTTGATTCCATGAAGTTTGATACTCACCTCGATTAATTGTTGAGTAATAATTTTGAATTGCCTGTTCTGGTGATGGTTTATCAGCTGAAGGTGATGGTGGATCGCTAACTTGAGATGGTATTGTTTCAGGAACTTGCCTTTGTTGGGTTGCTACTGTTTCTTGAGGTTCCTCGGAAGGTTCTGCTGAGGGTTGAATGGATGATTGGGTTTGCTGTACCGATGGTTGTTGTACTTGTTGCAGAGATTTTTGCCAATTAAACACTACAAAAACAGCAGTCCCAATAGCAACAGTCACACCGATAGCAGCCAACAAACTACCGACAAAAGTGCCATCGAACCACCCAGATGGTCTGCTACTTTGAGAGGAAGGTTGTGAGGATTGCGCCGGACTCACAGAAACGGTTTGTTGGGGTGTAGGGTTAGGTGGTGTGGTGGGAACTTGCGGGTGGATGTAAGGAACAGTGGGTGCAACTCCCGGAACTGTGGGTGCAACTGGTACTGTTCCAGTCTGCAAAGCTTGTAGCATTTCTCTAGCGCTGGCAAAGCGATCGCGCGTACTAAATTGAATTGCCTTTTCCAGAACTGCTGCAAAACTCGGCGTCACACTCAAAGCATATTGTCTCCACAAAACAGCACCTGTGGCGGGATCGGTGCCTAACTCTTGAGGAGATTTGCCTGTCAGCAAATAAATAGCTGTCAGTCCCAAACTGTAGATATCGCTAGCGAACATGGGACGACCAACCGATTGCTCGCTGGGCATATATCCGGGCGTTCCAATCACAATTGATTTGGTGGAATTGCCAGAAGGTGTCATGACTGTTCCTACAGTTTCTTTAACGGCACCAAAATCAATTAAAATTGGTTGCCCATCCCGATGACGAATCAGAATATTTTCTGGCTTGATGTCGCGATGAACAATACCTTTATTGTGAACAAATTCCAGTACTGGCAAAATACTGGTTAAAATTTCTTTCACAGAACTCTCACTCAGCAGACCTTGTTGTTGCACCTTTGCTGTCAGTGTTTGTCCTTCAATATACTCTTGGACTAAGTAGAATTGACCGTCTTCTGAGAAGTAAGCGTACAAGCAGGGAATTTGGCTGCTACCATCTCCAAGGTCTTCTAGAATTGCTGCTTCGCGTTGGAATCGCTGCTGTACTAGCTCGTAGACTTGAGGATTATCCTGAATTGGCTTCAATTGTTTGATAACACAGCGGCGCTGTGAGGGCATTTGGGTATCTTCTGCCAAGAATGTTTCACCAAATCCTCCACTCCCCAAAGTGCGAAGAACTCGATAGCGATTGTTAAGCAGCATAACAGTGAACAGGGATCGGTGACCGATAATCGGTGGTCGAGAAAAGGGTATATTGTTTGATATTTTACTCGTTTTTTTGATATTTGATGTCTGTTTGAGTTTTAAAATATACGCAGTAGGGCGGGGATTGTCCACCAAAAGCCTTATATGGTAGGCAATGCTCGCACTACAGTACTTCAAACTTTTTATAAATCATTTATGATTCCTATATTGCCAGTCAATTCAGTGGAATGACTAAAATTAGCAAAGCCTTTTTATCAACGCTAGCACTTCTTTTGAGTGGTATCGGTCTTTTTTTAAGTGCTTGGATTTTCCTTCCTGCACCGACTATGCTTTTACTGACTTTAGCTGTAGGCGCACCAGAAGTCTGTCCTTGGTTATTCGTATTCAACGCGATCGCTTTTTTGCTTGCTTGGTTGTGGATTTACCAACCTCGCCTTAAGTCCCTAGCTTGTATTGTGAGTTTCCTGGGATTGCTGATTTGTGGATTGGAGTTGGCGACAATACCACACACTCAAACGCAGATGGGAGATGCGATCGCATTGGGTTTGGGGACAAATTATCTCGAAAAGGTTCCCGTAGAAATCGGGGCAAAAATGCGATCGCAGCCCTTTAATCTGACAGATTCCTTTGTGGGGATTCATCGCAATCGCACGCGTCATCAAACAGGTATCCGCTTTGCCAATTCCAATGGCGTCCCGCTCAGTATGGAAGTTTACCAACCTTTACAAGTGGGGAAATATCCAGCACTGGTTGTCATTTACGGTGGTGCGTGGCAAAGGGGTAGCCCAAGTGCAAATCCCGAATTCAATCAATACATGGCATCTCGTGGATATACGGTATTTGCAATTGATTACCGCCATGCACCCCAATACCGCTTTCCCGCCCAATTAGAAGATGTGCGTGCAGCCCTCAATTTTATCCGCACCCACGCAATAGAGTATGAAGCGGATGTAGAAAGGATGGTGTTGTTGGGGCGATCGTCTGGCGCACACTTGGCAATGCTAGCTGCTTATCAACCTGATGCACCGCCACTCCGCGCTGTTATTAACTATTACGGACCAGTGAACCTTGCTGAAGGATACAAAGATCCGCCTTCACCCGATCCTATTAATGTTCGTCGGGTTTTGGAAGCATTTTTAGGTGGTACGCCCCAAGAACTTCCCAAACAGTATGAGATTGCTTCACCAGTTCATTACGTAACACGCCCGTTACCGCCAACACTCTTAGTTTATGGCGATCGCGACCACATAGTGCAGGCAAAATTTGGACGGCGGATGTATCAACGCTTGCTGAAGTCCAACACTACGGCTGTGTACTTAGAAATTCCTCGGGCAGAACACGCTTTTGATGCGGTTTTCAATGGTGTGAGCAATCAATTGGCACTATACTATACTGAAAGATTTTTAGCGTGGGCATTTTTTAGCCAATAATTACAGAGATCTCAAAATGAGAACTTATGTACTATAAATGCTTTTACAAAGAATCTCTTGGAGGTTTGTTTTAGAGAGTACATTGACTATTTGCTATATTAAAAAACAGAGAATTTTTAAGTAAAGACATGACTAAATAATTTGTAATTCGTAATAAAAATGAGAATTACGAATTGAGTTCGCGATCGTGACTTAGCGTGTGGCTCGTCTATAGCGTGGGCGGAGCCCGTATTACGAATTACGAATTGGAGCAAAGCAACATGACTGCTTTTTCCCAGGTTAATCAACTCCCGATCTTGACTGAAGCAGAAATGCTGCAATACCTATCGAGTGGAATTTTTAGGGGAATAGGCAAAAAAACAGCTTTAAAACTCGTAGAACACTTTGGGAGTCATACCTTACTGATTTTAGACCGAGAACCCGAGAAACTTCATGAGGTTCCAGGGCTTAATAATTATAGGATTCAAAATATTATCCAAGCATGGTCTGAAAGCAAATCCGATCCCAACTTAGGGGTCGTAGCTAAACTTTTGGGAGTTGGAGCATCGCTTAACTTAACTTTAAAAATTTGCGAACATTACGGTCAGAAAACCGAGTCAGTCTTGAGAGAAAATCCATATCGGTTAATTGATGATATTGATGGGATTGGGTTCAAAACTGCTGACGAATTGGCATTATTGCTGGGAACACCAGAAACAAGTGAAAAGCGATATGAAAAAGGGCTCATACAAGCCTTAAAAGATGCGCTGCTTGAAGGTCACTGCTTTTTACCTGAATTTCAAATTATTAAGAAAGCTATATTTCTATTAAAACGTCCCACACACGAACCCGAACCTGAATCTCTAAAAAGAGTGTTAAACGGGCTAATTGAGAATAAGGTATTGGTACAAGGTATTATACCAAATAGCATTTATCTAAAAGCTGCTTATCGAGCCGAAGTCTCAGTAGCATTCCAAATTAAAGCTTTACTCAATCAGAAAAAAAACTCAACCGAACACTTAGAACAATGGCTGACAGAGGATCAAAATGAGGATCATCGTGAGTTATCGCGTTTAAGTCAAGAGCAAATTAATGCTTTATACATGGCAGAACGCAACCCTATTAGCATCCTTACGGGTGGTCCCGGTCGTGGGAAAACTCACGTTCTAAAAACGTTGGTAGATTGGCTTCGTTTTAAGAAAGCTTTGTTTGCGCTTGTTGCTCCTACAGGGAAAGCTGCCAATCGGATGCAAACTGCAACTGATGCGGAGGCACTGACAATCCACAGACTGTTACAGTGGCGGGGGAAGGAGCAATCTTTTCTGTACAACGAGCAAAATCTATTGAATATAGATTGGTTAATTGTTGATGAATTTTCAATGGTGGATTTATTCCTATTCAATTCTTTATTAAAAGCATTACCTCTCACCACAAAAATTCTGCTTGTTGGTGATTCCGACCAATTGCCTAGCGTTGGTGCTGGGATGGTATTAAGAGATTTGATAAATTCGGAATTAATTCCAACAACACGCCTGGAAACTATATTCCGACAGAAACATGAAAGTGCAATTATCTATGCAGCTAGCGATGTTAATCTAGGAAAGGTTCCGGCACTTCACAACTTTACTCGCGTATCCCAATGGATGGATATAGGGGACTGCGCGATTTTAAAAACAGAATCAGCACAAGAAACTGCCAGTACCATTGTGGAATTAGTCAAATCAATGGCAGCAGAAAACGTTAATTTAAAGCAACAAGTTATGGTACTTGCTCCTCAAAAAGAAGGTGCAGCTGGAGTTTATAATCTCAATAAACTTTTACAACCTGTTTTTAACCCTCAACAACCCAATCAACCCGAGGTAGTGGTTGGTTCTGTTACTTATAGAGTGGGCGATAGGATAATACAACTAAAAAATAGATACGACACATCGCCAGCCGTTATGAATGGTGAAAGTGGAGAAGTCATTGGCGTAGATCCAGAAAAAAAGATTGTTAAAGTTTTTTTTGATGGAGGTGCCCTTGTTGATTATTCTGCTGGTAAGTTTGAGGAGATAATCCATGCCTTTACCATAACCTGTCATAAAAGTCAGGGTAGTGAATTCCAATACGTGATTTTTCCGTTACTAAAATCAAACTATCTCATGCTGACTCGTCAGCTGCTATATACAACAATGACTCGCGCTCAAGGCACGTTCATTGCAGTTGGGCAAGAAGAAGCCTTGAGAATTGCTGTAACTACGGATAGACCAGCGCGACGGCTTACAGGATTAATTAATTTCCTAATATCTCCTTTTGAGGAGCTTAACCAAACTTTTTCTGAGATAAAAAGTAGCAAAAATACTGCAACTCGTGCAAATTTAATCACCATTGCTAGTAGATTACAAGAAATGGGACTTGAAGCAACTCAAGGGCAAATGACCGCTATAGGAACTCTCGTACTAAAACTGTATGAAGACAGATACGGGCATCGACCTTGCAAACAGCTAGAACAAGTGGGTAAATTTAAATTTAAAACTTATCACTATGAATTACACGCACTTGACTTAATTAACTCTGCTATCGATCTCGTTTTTAAGAATTGAAGGAGGCAGAGGGCAGAGGGCAGAAGGTAGGCAAACACTTTATGTCATCAGATATATGTAGCGAACGACAGTAGCGATTAACTTAAGCATTAGGAAAATGTGCTCTTGGATCTTGCAAAGTCTCAAAGGCTCACCAACCTGTTGTGCTGTCATCTTTAGGCAAAAGTCTAAACCCGGACATTAGGGCAACACGAGAGCGCGAAGTTGACAAGCGAATGAGGCATTCGGAAGATCTCGTCGAGCTAATTGTCTGAAAAATAGCAAAAGGGATAGTGTCAGTATGGGAGATAGGGCTTTATGCTAGTTCACATCATTGCTGATTACGGTTTTGGCGACCTCGCTTTTGCAGAAGTCGTGCAGCGCCTCAAACTCTATCTGCCGGATGCTGAACCGATACTTACACCCGTACCGGCTTTTGCCACCCTAGCGGCAGGATTTTGTATCGCCCAGTTGGGCTTGAATAAAGCTCCCGCCGGGACAATCATTTACCACAATGTTGCGCCTCGTGAAGATGATGAACAAGCGCGTGCAGGGAATGCGGGTGAACGTCTTGCTTACGCACGCCTGCCAACGGGTGTGCGGGTTATAGGCGTCAATGCTGGTTATGCCTTTTCATTCGTGCGAGATTTGGCAGTTGAGTTGCGATGGGCGGCGGTAGCAGCTTCTGGTTCGCAGTTTCGGTCTCGTGACCTGTTTCCAGAGGCAGCTGGGGCGATCGCGCTCGGTCAACCGGATGCTTTAGGTGAAGAGATTTCCTGTTTTGATATACCGGAGATACCGCTCAACTGTATTGCCTATATTGACGGCTATGGCAATTTGAAAACCACTATGAGACATGATACTACCAAGGGAAACTGCGGTCATAAGGTTCGTTTGCGAATTGGTGAGAGGGAACGGGAAGCGACAAAGAGCGATGGAACCTTTGCCGTAGAATCCGGACAGTTAGCTTTTGCCCCAGGTAGCAGTGGCTGGAGCGATGCAGGAGGCAAACATACACGTTGGATGGAAGTTTTCCTGCGTGGTGGTAATGCATGGGAATCATTTAATTGTCCATCAATCGGCACGCAAATACAAATCAGTTAAAAGATTTTCAGAGCAAGAAACCTTGATGAAGTTATCATTTCTCTGAAAAATAAAGCAAAGCTTAGCCCAGTTTTATTAATTCAAAGGCGAAATATCGGTGCTTTTCGTCTGTGTGAAGCTGGTCTTTCTGAAGGTATGCTAGCCGCGCCAGTAGAACATGACAAGGATAGATGTTCGTGAACTACCAGGTATGCCAGCGATTTTGCTTGAGCCGTTAAGGTCTTAATACTGAAGTGGAAGCTGTATCAAGAACTCAGTTCCCCAACCTAACTCAGATTGCACGTTTAAAGTGCCACCATGTTTTTCCACCACAATTTGTCGGGCGATCGCCAATCCCAATCCTGTACCTTTTCCTACACCTTTAGTCGTAAATAAATGGTCAAAAATTCTCGCTTTCACATCTTCGGTCATACCCTTACCATTATCGCGAATACAAATTTGAACTTGGTTCTCAACCATGGCTGTTTGAATTGTAATTTGTTGAGAATGAGCGGCTATTTCCAAAAAAGATTGAGTTTTTGCTATCTCATCAAACATATCGATTGCATTAGCTAGAATATTCATAAAGACCTGATTTAATTGTCCGGGAAAACACTCGATAAGTGGTAACTCACCGTAGTCTTGAATGACTTGAATAGCAGGGCGAAATTCATTAGCTTTGAGACGATATTTGAGGATCAGCAATGTGCTATCAATTCCGTCATGGAGATTAGCGCTTACCTTGTGTTCGGTATCGGCGCGGGAAAAGGTCCGCAAACTGGTGCTGATGCTTTTGATGCGATCGGTTGCTCCTTGCATTGAATCCAGTAACTTAGGTAAGTCCTCGCTAAGAAATTTCAGATCGATATCTTGGGCATGGTCTTGAATTGGTATGACTGGGCTGGGATAATGTTGCTGATAAAATGCCAAATGCTCAACTAAATCCCGCACATAATCTTTAGCATTGTTAATGCTGCCATTAAGGAAGCTGATAGGGTTGTTGATTTCGTGAGCAACGCCTGCTACTAAGTTGCCTAAAGATGCCATTTTTTCATTCTGAATAATTTGGAGTTGGGATTGTTCAAGTTGTTGAACGGCATATTCAAGCTGTTGTGCTTTGTGTCGGAGTTCTATCTCTGAGTGTCGCAAGGCTTGCTCGACTTGCTTGTGTCTAATTCCTGAGGCAATTTCATCAGCAACTAACTTCAGCATATCCAAAAGATCGTCTGCTAAAGCCTGACGTGCGAATAGGGCTAGCACTCCCATGAGCCGATCTTCACACAGCAGTGGATAACCAGCAAAAGCAATCATTCCTTCCTGCTTTGCCCATTCTTTATTTCCAACCCGTGGATCGTTCAACACGTCATTGGTCAAATGGGGACGAAGTTCTTGAGCAATCAGCCCAATTTTGAATGCTCCCACCGGAACGCGACTGTGGGGACCGTCAATATGAGTGTATTGTCCGGCGCTCGCTTGGAGTTCTAAAACATTTTCATCCGCGTTTAACGTCCAGATGCGTGCAAAAGCTGCATTCAAATGTTGAACAACTGCTTCCGTACAAGATTGTAGCATTTGTTTCAGACAGTTGCTACTGGTTAAGGCAGCATCCACATCTGCGCGAAAGCTTAATTTGCAGTTCTTTAATTGGAGCGCTTCCAGAGTTTGCGCTAATTGTTCTGTTTTTTCGCGTTCGTTGCTTTCCGATCGTTGCAGGTTCTGGTAGAGTTTGGCATTTTCCAGAGAAATCGCCGCTTGAGTACAGAGGAAGTTGAGAATTAGGATGCGATCGCTGGTAAACACTCCAGTAGTTGTACGGTTCTGCAAATATAGAATCCCAATTAACTGACCCTGATTGAGAATTGGCAAACCCAAAACACTCTTTGGTTGGTGCTGAATTAAATAATCATCAATAACAGGCAGATCGGTTTTGATCTCCTCAATTATCACCAGTTCTTGGGTGTTTTTGACGTACTGAATCAGTTTTACAGGGAAGTTTTTATGACCTTCTAGCGGTTCGTAACACAGTTCCACAGTACTTGGTGTAGTAACAGCTACAATTTGCCACTCAAAAGCTTGGTTGGGCATAATTAAGACACAGCCATCGCCCCCT
The DNA here is from genome assembly GCF_045999855.1 of Tolypothrix campylonemoides VB511288_2. Classification (NCBI taxonomy): domain Bacteria; kingdom Bacillati; phylum Cyanobacteriota; class Cyanophyceae; order Nostocales; family Tolypothrichaceae; genus Tolypothrix; species Tolypothrix campylonemoides. The sequence goes on along the minus strand of NZ_JBFPMW010000004.1, from coordinate 572,848 downwards.
GAGTGTTGCAAAAGAATCTGAGTGATTTGATGGATGAGTTCATCAAGTTGAATTGTACTCGAAAGGCTTTGAGACGCTTTGAGAATAGTGACGAAATCGAGAACGTTGTTGATGCTTGTACTGGAAGAGCGGCTGGTTTTCGTCGAGGTCATTGGTATATTGGAAATCGAAGCCAGCGTTTCCAGGGAATTTAAGTTCTGGACGGCGGGTTGGAGAATGGGACCCAGTAAGTTGGGGTAGCACTGTTCTAAATCATCCGTTTTAGCTTTAGCTCCCCAACGGGCGTAACAGTAATATGCTTCCTGCATGTAGCCGGAAGCCACCTTCTCTTTCCCCCAGTTCAAGTAAAACTTAGCAGCAAGTTCGTTAGCTAAGCCTTCTTCTTGGATATAACCGTTTTCCTTCGCAGCCGCAATGGCGCGATCGTAGTATTCTATTGCTTCGGGTTGATTGCCTAAAACTCGATTTTTTTCAGCTTCTACTAAATAAAATTGATGTAAAGCATTCATTGGGCAGTGGTTTGCCCATAGTTGCATTTTTTCTTGATTCTCTATAACGCGATTGAGAATCTGTGTTTGTATGTCTTGATTGACATTTAAAAAGATACCCAGTCGTGCCAGCGATGTGTAAAAATAACATTGTCGAAAAATAATTAGCCCCAGCCCACCAGCTAAATACTGTTCTGTTTGTATAACATATTCCTGTGCCAGATCGTACTTGCCAAACAGATAACTGAGTTGAAGTTTAGAAAAATAAAATTCTAGCAATGCAACCATATCATTGTTTGCCAGATTGATGGGAAGCATGACATCTTCATCGTAGGCTTCACCCTTTAAACAACATACATCATCAACATATCCTAATAAATTTAATATCCTTTGTCTCTGAATTTGATTGTAGTTAGCTAAACCTTGTTGCTTAATTTTCTGGAGAGCATTGGTATGGGTTTGCATTTCTTTTTCCAATGTACTCAGATCTTGACCGAGGAAATACAAATGAGCGCTATAGTAACGGATGGCAAGCCCTGCAAATTCCAAATCTCCTGTTTCTAAACCAAGGGAATAAGCCTCCCAGAGAGATGGTAATGTTTCTTTAATATGTTCTTTCCAATGCCTGACGAGACAATTGAATGTATGAATAGTTTTTGCAGTTACTTCTTTGGTATCAAATTGACTTAAAAGTTTGACAGATAATTGACCGAATCGATAACCAGATTCAATGTCTTTAACTAATGAACAAAGAATAATACCATAGACAACATATCCAAAAGCTGACTGAGGGGAATTCCCATATTGATAAGAGAGACTAACTTGCTTTAATGGTAAAAGAAGAAATAAGTTTGGATCGACTTGATACGCAAAGCTCGTAATATTGGATAAAATTCTCATGACTGCCAAATATGTTTTATCCGCCATATGCGGCAGTTCAATTAAATCTTCAATAAGCCGATCTGCAAGTAGAGAAATGGTATGACTGATTTCAGCCTGTACGTCAGAATTGCTAAAATTTTCTGGGAATTTAATTCCTAATAACTTTAACACTTCTTTTCCCAGACCAACTGCTTCTAGTGATTGATTTTGTGCGCCATAAGCTTGGATTTGAACTTCATACACTTTGACTCGATCCAAGGGATTTTGAACACAATCTAAAACTATTTGAATAAATTCTGCCATCAGTTCAAAGTTGCCAGCCAAATAAGCAGCTTCTGCTCCTAGGTTCTGCAATTCTAATGCCAACTGATACTGGCTCTGCCAACAGTCTGCTTTTAATAACTTAATCCCACAGGCTGCATATTCGGTTGCAGCAGTGTAAGCAGTGGAGACTCTCGCTTTAGAACCAGCAGATAAATTTAACCAAGCCAGTTCTTCTCGTTCGGTAATTTCCGTAATGAGTTGAACACCATAATTTAATTGGTTAACAATATCAAAGATTCTTTTATCTCGCTCTGTTGCAGTTAGATTTTTAAGTAAGAGTTGACCGATTTTCAGATGGGTTGCCTGTTTTTGGCTTTCGGAAATTAACGAGTAAGCTGCTTGTTGGACGCGATCGTGCAAGAATTTATAAGGAACAACAATCTCTTCACGGCGATCGCTGTCCTCAGAATCATGAAATTGGAAAAACTTGTAGGTTTCACTAATCGGGAGAATCAGCCCTTCCTGTAATGCTTTCCAAAGGTGGGCTGCGGTGTCAATGAGGGATTGTTCCGAAACGATCGCCAGAGTATTCAAATCAAATTGGTTACCAATACAAGCCGCCAATTTCAAAACCGCTTGAGTCTGTGTTGGTAGTTTCTGCAACTGCAATGCCATGAACTCCACTACATCATCTGTCAATGCCAACTGTCGCACCGCCGCCATGTCGCATTGCCAATAACCCAGCTCTGACTGGAACTGAATCCAACCATCCTCGTACAAAGCTTTGAGAAACTGCGTTGTAAAAAACGGATTTCCTTTAGTTTTTTGATACACCAATCTTGTCAGAGTTTGAGCTAATTCCTCGGTACAACTTAAGGTATCTGCCACTAACTGATTCACCGTTAATTCCCCCAAAGGTGACAGGGTAATGGTATTGACAATTGCTCGTGCTTTCTGAATCAGTTCCAGTGTTAGCATCAAGGGATGAGCCGGAAATACTTCATTGTCTCGATAGGCTCCCAAAATGAGTAAATATCCCGAACTGACATCACTCATCAATAATTGCAGCAAGTTTAGGGAAGCTGAATCTGCCCATTGCAAATCATCCAAGAAAATCACTAGGGGATGTTCTTTTGTGGTAAAAACCTGGATGAATTTTTGAAATAGTAAGTTAAAGCGATTTTGGGCTGCACTCCCGGAGAGTTCCGGGACAGGTGGTTGTTCGCCAACAATCCTTTCTAATTCAGGAATCATCTCCACAATCACCCGCCCGTTTTCGCCCACAGCAGCGAGAATTTTGGCTTTCCATGTTACCAATTGGACATCGCTTTCACTCAGCAATTGTCCCATCAAGTCACGAAAAGCTTGCACAAAGGCTGATAGGGGAATATTGCGATTAAACTGATCGAATTTGCCTTTGATGAAATATCCTTGCTGACGGGTAATTGGTTTGTGGACTTCATTGATTACCGCCGTTTTCCCAATCCCAGAAAATCCTGCTACCAGCATCATTTCTGAACGACCATTGCTGACACGCTCGAAAGCTTCCAGCAAGGTTGTAACTTCTGTTTCCCGCCCATACAGTTTTTCAGGAATGAGAAAACGATCGCACACATCCCTCTGGGCAATTTCAAAACTTTCAATTTTACCTGTTTCTTGGAGCTGATACAAACAATTTTCTAAGTCATGCCTCAAACCCAAAGCACTCTGATATCTATCTTCAGCATTTTTCGCTATCAATTTCATCACAATATTGGAAAGCACCTGTGGAACTTCTTTCCTGTTCCCCAATGGTGCAGGCATTTTAGCAATATGACAATACACCAATTGCGTGAGGTCGTCGGATATAAATGGTAATTCTCCTATTAATAATTCATAAAATGTCACCCCAAGAGAATAAAAATCGCTGCGGTAGTCTATCCCTCGATTCATTCTACCTGTTTGCTCGGGGGAAATATAAGCGAGAGTTCCTTCTAAAATATTAGGGCTTTTAATTTCTTGAGTTTCTTTGGGTAACAGAGAGGAGATACTAAAATCTATCAGTCTAACTTGTTTTGTTGGAGGATGAATTAGAATATTTGCGGGTTTAATGTCTTTATGAATGATGCGGTTTTGGTGTAAATCGTGTAGAATTTTGGTTAGTTGAATAGCGATCGCCAAAAATTCGACAAGTGAGAGTGTAATGGTTTTAACGTATTCTCGTAAAGAAATTTCCCCCCCATCTTCCATCACTAAAATATAACCATTTCGGTAAGTTTCTAATGATAAAGGACGAAGGATACCGGGAATGTTGAGATTTTTGCTAATGGTATACTGGTGGCGAAATTGGAGTAATTCGTTGAAGCTGGGATATTCAGATGTCAGAAGTTTAATGACGACTGGAAGTGTTTCTTGCTCTCTAATAGCTCGATAGACTCTAGTTCTGGAGCCTGCATAGAGTTGGGAGTAGATTTTATATCCGGGAATTACAGGAGCAGAGCGTGCAGTCATCATTTATACTAACCTCATGATAGAAGTTGGTTTTTGGCTTCATAAAGTTAGTATTCCCAAGAGCTTCTCAGTTTTTGCAAAACGGCAAAAAAGAAAAAAGGGAGAACATCATACAGAGCGATCGTTTGTATCTCCATCAATTGCCGGACTACCAGCAGAAAGCAGATAGATATGAGCTTTGCTAATGCAGTGACTGCTGCTTCCGTCTCTACCAACCTATTAAGAGAAAGTGCAATATTACCTTCAACCTTCAACAAAATACCGAGTTAACTTTAGTCAATCCTCGATTTTGGTTAGTTCACGAAGGTGGTGAGACCAGTTAGAACCAATACTTCGGATATGTTCGCTCGCGTGCGAGATTGTTGAATACCACAGCACAGAGTATCAAAATGATGGAACCTTCTAACGCAGGAGTTAAAAGAAATTGCCAGGGTGCTTTCGTCATCATCACAACTAATGCAACTGCGCCCGAAGGAGGGTGTAAAGTTGCAGTCAGTTGCATCATACCAATGGCTGTAGCTACTGCCATTCCCATTGCCCAAGGTTCTGAACCAAAAAGATGTAGAATAGTCAAGCTAACTAATGCCGCTACAAAATTACCACCAATGACATTCCGGGGTTGGGCTAAAGGACTGTCAGGAATACCAAAGATTAATACGCTAGTAGCACCAAAGGGAGCCATCAGCAAAGGAGAATTAGTTGTTACAGAAAGGTAAGCCGTTGCTGCTATTCCAATAAAACTACCGCACCAACTCCAAAATATATGTATGTGGTGAGGTCTATCTAAGCAAGATGAACGTCTAGTTCCACGTATTTTCAAGCAATAATTTTTCCATTTTTCCCGAACATTTTGATAATTCAACCTCGTTAGATAGCTTGAATAAAACCGCCTTTTGGGTAAATAACTTTTCATAGTTTTCCAGAGCAACTGCAACCAACAACACAACAACCAACAACACAAAAAGATTAAGTGTATTTCTTGCCTTAGCTAATCTTTGTGGATCGATAAGTTACAAGATTCCCCAACTCTGTCAATAGAGGGAACTTTTAATCAGAGTTATTGGCTAAAATCCAGATTCCGATGGACAGACCCTTCAACCACAAACCAGCATTTTTATCAAAAAAATTCAAATTCATGAATTAAAAAAGTTGAGTAGCAAGATAATGTCATGGAACTATGACATATGAGTTCTAGAATATCGTTTGAACTCGAACAAGGAAATATAAAATTCATATAAATAAGTAATATTACTTATAAGTTTGATTTATATTAACAGGAAACAAACCAAACTTTGGTATTATCTGGCAACACTCTGCATAGTTCACAGGATGTTTACAAACAAATAGCTGATAGATGTAGTATCAATACTGCTCGGGTTTTGGTTTGTTAGCAAAATTGTCAAAATGCTGACAATTCTTTGCCTCACTGCAACAATCACAGCTTGAGTGTGGTGACATTTGTAGCTTATCGTTAGACATCGTTCATTTCCAAGCGCGATCGCTCAACTGCTGCTTTGCAACATCGTCAAACATAACCGTGGATGTCATTAAGGGGAGGGTCTTTATTGGTTCTTGGGGTGCCATTATCACCATCCCATCGGCTGTTTTACTCCCTTCCCGCTCGAAGATTTCTTAATTAAATGAACCGCAGAGGCGCAGAGGACACAGAGGAAAGAGGAGAAGAAGATCGGTAGTCTTATGGCGGAAAGGGAGTAGGTATTGAATGGGCTGATAGTTTCTTTAACTCTGAAAGCAACTTAGCTATAACGCTGTAGCTTATGTCGCCAGACTGCTATCACCGCCTTCAATAATAGTTCCTTGTAAATTCGTATCTTTTAAATTAGCCCCGGTGAGATTGGCTCTTTCTAATGCAGCTTGACGGAGGTTCGCTTGGTGCAAGTCCGCAGTACCCAAATCTGCTCCGCTCAAATCTGCGGCTTCTAGATTGGCTCCACTTAAATCGGCTTGAATGAGATCGGCTTGACTGAGATTTGCCTGTTCGAGATCGGCAGCTTTGAGATCTGCTCGATCTAAAATGGCTCCATCTAAAATGGCTCCTTCCAATATTGCATTGTCAAGAATCGCATCGCTCAAATCGGCTCCGCTTAGATTGGCTTGGCTTAAGTTTGCACCATTCAGTGTTGCTCCACTCAAGTCAGCCCGACTGAGGTTTGCCCTCTGCAAGTTGGTTCCATCCAACTTTGCCTCACGTAAAACAGCACCACTGAGATCGATTTCTTCCATCACTGTATCCCTAAGGTCAACAATGCTAAAGTCTCGCTCTCCTGCGGCGTAGCGCTGCTTGAGTTCTTCTACATTCATTTTCTGTACTCCACCCTCGATATAAGGGGTTGAGCCATTCTGACTCGAACTAGCCCAACAACGTTCTTTATCCTAAGTCAACGAATGCATTCAAACCCCTCTCTAGAGATACACCTTAGATCTGGCGTTACCCATGTTGTGGGCGATCGCTCCTAGTGGTTTGACTTTGGAAGAATTTCCTTTTAAGAAAGTGGTGCAGCGATCGTCGTTGGAAAATGCCTGTCATTGCGACGAACATCGCAATTGCCACACAAAGATGCTGCTTTTGTTACTACTGCCTAACAGTTTTCCGTCGGGGCTAAATTTTAAATTGATGGCTTCTTCTTGAGAACTTTTGAAACTGTGGATTTCTTCCATTGTCTCCAAGTCCCAGAGCCTGATAGTACCGTATCGAGTGACACTCGCTAAAATTGGCTCTAGGGGACTGAAGGCTAGAGCCTGAATGGTAGAATACTCTTGCAAAGTTTTTATTTCACAATTTGTTTGCACATTCCACAGCTTAATTGTATGGTCATTACCTCCACTGGCTAGAATTCGATCGTCTGGGCTAAAGACAATTTGCTTTATCCAGCTAGAGTGAGGTGTAAAACTACAAATCAGTGTGTTTGTTTTCACATCCCACAGGGCAATTTTCTCCCGCTCCACAGCCGCTAGGATACTTCCATTAGAATTGAGTGCCAGTGGAAAGCCATAGCCGCTATCTAAATTTACAACACCATTATCTTCGCCCGTCTGTAAATTCCACAATTGCACTGGTTGCTTGTAATAGCATCTTGCCAGTACTTTTCCATCTGCACTTAGGGTAACATAAGAGTCATTAGACCATTCTCCACCGCGATACCGCTTCTTTCCGTCTTTATTATCGGGTGCAGCCTCTCTATCTGCATAAGTACCATAGAAATCGCTGCCGACCAACACTGGATTGGATTGATGATTCCGCTGGGTAAAAGCAAGAGTAGGGTAGTTCGTGCGTTGGGATCGCAAGCAACTATATGTTTCCTTCCCCTCTGTCACTTGCCACAGCTTAAAATCTTCAGCGCTTTTGCTAGCTAGGAGCTGACTGTCAGGACTAAAAGCCAGAGATTGCACTGCTGCTTTGTGTCCGGTAAGAAGGCAAATTTGTTTACCAGTTTGTCTGTCGAGCAGTTCAATCTGACCGTCTACATCCGGCGCACTTCGGGCGGTCAATCGCCCATCTGGGCTATGTGCTTGAGTTAAGATACCGCTAGAATAACCCCTTAATGTCCTTGTCTCATGACCGACGTCAAAGACCTCAAAAGGTTCTCCTGTACCATTTATAGCTATACCTTTGGAATCGCCATGATATACAAAAGAAGTAATATTAACAGAATGGTTTTTAAGATTTTGAATCAACTCCCCCGTTAAGGGATTCCATAGTTTTAACTCATTCACATAAAAACTTTCGTAGAGATGTTGTCCATCTGCACTAAAAACGACTGAGACAACTGGTTCTAATTGAAAATCTATTTGGTTAATTTGCTTGCCAGTGTTGGTATTCATCAAGATAATTTTTTCCTTCCAGTCAGTATATGCGAGCATCTCACTATCAGGACTGAAAGCAAAAGATGAGTTCCATACCTTTAGTTCTAAATGTAGAGAGTGTGCAATAACTTTATCCAGTTCGCCCAAAATTGCAAATTCTAAATTCGCGTCCTTTGCCTCAGCAATTTCTGCCTCTCGCAGGTCAGCTTGTGTTAAAATTGCCCCTTCCAGTTTAGCCCCAGACAAATCTGCTTTCTGCAAGTTAGCATTTGTCAGGTTTGCTGCTTGTAATTGGCTTCTACGCAAGTAAGTATGCTGCAAGCTAGCTTGTTGCAGTTGAGTTTTTCGCAGCCTAGCTTCCTCCAGATTAGCCCGATCTAAAACACATTGTTCCAAATTAGCTGCTGTTAATTCGGCACGCACTAATGTCGCTTTTTGAAGGTTGGCTTGCACGAGTTGGACGCGAGGCATATAAGCATAACTTAGATTAGCTCTTACCAAAACTGCACCTTTCAAATTAGCTGCATCCAGTTTTACCTCTTTGAGATTTGCCTCACTTAGATTCGCTGCACTCAAATCTGCACCTTGGAAATCAACTCTTGCGAGATTGGCTCCTCTCAAGTCTTGTTCGCTCAGATTTGCCCAACTGAGATTGGCTCGATACAGATCGACCTGCTTGATGAGGGCCTGTCGTAGGTCACTATCATTAAGACGAGCGCATCTTAAGTTAGTTTGTGTGAGGTTTGCGCCACGCAAGTCAGCACTTATCAAATTGGCTTCGCTTAGATTAGTTTGGGAAAGATTTGCTCCTTTGAGGTTGGCTTTTTCTAGATTAATTCCCGCTAAATCAGCTTGGCTCAAATCGGTATTTTCTAAGTTCACCTGAGTGAAATCACGTTCTCCAAGTTGATAGGCTGCTAGCAATCCCCGAGCACCCCCAATTTCTCGAAACGATTTTAAAGTATCTGTGTTGCTACTATGCACCTGTTTTTCTGGAAGCATAACGATAACTCTTTGAGTGTGAAGATAAAATTAATAGTGTTGCAATCTATCTTTTGCTACTGCTCGAACTAGCTGGTTGCTATCTTGTGCCAGTTGTATGAGAATTTGTTGAGTCGCTTGTGCATTTTGAGCGACAGCTAGCCTTTCCAGCCAGGAGATAGAAACGCTTTTTTCTTGTAGTAATTCCTGTGAAATCTGGGGTTGCTTTAAAGCAATAAAGCTCACTAAGGGAAACTGGGACCGAGCATAACAATCGAGCACCACAGCAAGGCGATCGGGATGGCGAGAGAAGAAATCAGGATGCAGTTTCAAATAATCTGTTGCATATTCCCCGCAAAGAATACGCTCTACAGCCTCTTTTGGCAAACTGGGATTCACCATCACTTTTTTACGCACTTCGGCTGATTTACTACTCGCCAGTTCTTCTAAAATTTCAGGTGAGAGGTGAGTTTTTTGTGCGATATGCAGCAAAACTGCGGTGTTCCGATCTTTGCTTAATTGTTCTAAAATTCCGATCGGTGTATTCGGGTTTTGGGCTACTGCTTCACGAACTTTTGTTTCTGGCGATCGAGCTAGATTTTCCAAGCAGCTGACAGGGGTGTTGGGGTTTTGGGCTACTGCTTCACAGACCTTCACTTCATTTGATTCAGCAAATTGTATAAGAAAATCAGCGGGCAAATCAAAGCGTCGAGCGAGAAAAAGACGAGCCGCCTCTCCTCCCTCCCGTGCTAATCGCTGCAAAATGGTTTCCAAAGAACTGGTACTTTCTTCTGCTAGGATATCTAAAATACTCTCCTCTTCAGAGCACTGATATTGTTGATTGGCTATTTGAGACGCAATCTTGCGACTTACCCATGCATCTCTAGCTAATTGCTTAAACAGAAGACTTATTGGTGCCTTGCGGTTGGCAACATCCCAACGAACTTCCCAAGAGTCATGCTGAGCTAACTGTTCTAAAATACTGACTGGTACATTTGGATTACTGGCAACTGCCCAAAGAACTTCCTGAGATTCATCGTGAGCCAACTGTTCTAAAATACTGATTGGTGTATTGGGATTTCGAGCCACAGCTTCACGCAGTTCTCTGTGAAGGCTTTTGGAGAATTCTAAGAGCAGTTCGAGTGGTGTATTTGGGTGTTCGCACAGAGCCCTGGAATCTTTTTGTGTTAAACTTTCTAAGAGCTGACGGGAAATTTCAGGATTCTTCCTAACTGCTTCGAGAGCACATTCTCGTTGTTTTTCTCCTATTACCCCAGCTGCCGCATTAGCAACATGCCTATCTGTATCGTTTGCCAGTTCTTTCACCACACTTAAGGGTGTATTGGGATTTTGAGCGACTTTAATACGAACTGTTTGGTCTTTGTCTTTGCTCAACTTCTCCAGAATATCGCTAGGTGTACTGAGATGTTGAGCGATGGAGCTTCGAGTTGCTCTGCATTCTTCGCTTGCCAATTTTCGTAGAGTCTCTGCGGGAGTATTGGGATTTTGGGCTACTGTATACTGCGTAGAACTTTGATTGGCTAAAAGGTTGAGAATACTGGGAAATGTTGCTGGAGAACAAGCAAGCTTTGCAGATAAAAAATTCTGATAGTGTGGCTCTTTTATCCAACGTTCAACAATGAATTCTGGAATCGGGCAAATCTGAGCTAGAACCGCAAGAGAGCCAGTACCCGCTTTGTCAGCAGAAGGGATAATTCCTTGAATCACCTCTTTGATTCTTTCGTCGTATTTCTCCGTTAATTCTCCAGCCAGATTAACGTGTAAACGAGCAGATTCTACAACTTGAGAATGTCGGCTTTGGGTTAACCGATTTAATACTGCTTTGGGAGTTTGGACGTTTTTAACTAACGCCAGTTGAACTTCCAAATCCGCTTGCTCTGCTGCTTGTTCCAAAAAATATACTGGAACATTTTCTTGCTTCAAAATACTTCGCAAGGTAGCTAAGGGAATTTCTTCGACTAGATTGGGATTTTCTAAGAGCAGTAATAGAAACACGGGGTTATTTAGCAATTCCGATGGAAATTCTGCTCCCAATTTCAAAAGTATATCAGGTGGGGTATTGGGATTCCCTGCTACTGCTTGACGGGTTTTTTGGTCGCTAGATCGCGCCAGTGCTCGCAACAAATCGGGGTCAGTATTAGGGTCTGCTGCTACTAATTGTGCCTGTTTTACGTTTTTTGTCAGAGCAGTGATAGATTGCTCGAGTGCAGTTATATCATCCATCTAAGCGCTAGATTGTAAAGTTAATAGTAATTTCTTGAGAGGATGTTTGTACAGTTTCCCGTTGTATCAAGATCCCCCCTCGCCCCCCTTAAAAAGGGGGGAAAGTACTCTTAAAGCCACCTTTTTTAAGAAAATTTTAGGAGGATGTGAAGTTTTGAATACCTCAGCTACTACTTTTAAAACTTCCTCTAAATGTTTGTAGTAATTACGGTACCGATGCTTTGTCCGGGACAATTGTTATCACATTATATTGGGGCTTTCTTACAGTGTCATCCTCTTTTCTACTAAATAATAATGACTGGATTTTAGACCAAAACAGTCTCAACTCCAGTAAGAGGCCCGTGCGTATATACCCTTAGATCAACTTTTAACGGTTTCTTAACAAGCATTTAGCGCTCCTGCTGTAGTCTTATTGCTGTTTTCAGAATTAAGAGAGAGCAAATTTCAAGTGAAGATTAACAGGCGTACAATTATCACAGCGATCGCAGCAGCACCAGCATTTGCAGGTCTTTCTACTCTTGTAGAAAAAGTTAAAGCTCAGGAAACGGGAAAGTTTGAGGTTTGGTTCATCAGGCATGGGGAAAGTGAAGTCAATGTCCTATCTGAGAGATCGGAACTGCCTTCAGAATTACCGCCTGATGAAGGATTTACCTATCCTCTCACTATCAAAGGGATTCAGCAGGTGAAAACTCTGGCTTCGTCAATTGAAGATATTGATGTCTCCGCAATTTTCACATCAACTCGCTTGCGAACCGTTCAAACTGCAGATGCAATCTCTTTTGTGAAAAATCTTCCCATACAACTTGCACCTCAAATTGTTGAAGTCAATTTTGGCACGGCTGCACTCAATTCATCTGATTTCTCACAAATCTTTCAATTACTCACGGATTGGTTGGTTAATAAAGAATACGATAAAAAAGCAGCAGATGGAGAAAGTTACAACGATTTGCGATCGCGCTTCGTCCCCTTTGTTACAGATACCATCGAGCAGTATTCAAATATTCCCAAAGTTTTGATTTTTGTAGCTCACGGTGCTATTTTATCTACCATGTTACCTCTGATATTTAAGAACGTATCGGGACAATTTGCGCTTGCCAATGTATTACCAAATACAGGAATTGTAAAAGGTGAACTGCTTCACGGGCATCTTATCTGTACGGATTGGAATGGATCTCAACCCTTCTAATACTATTTCTGTAAAAGATGCATCTAATTAGCCTGCGTAGGCAGGCTTTGTTTGTATAGTCCCACATTTCTAATGTGAGGGAATTTTAAGCGCAACCTCATATAGAATTGGTAAATTCGTCAACAGTCACGATCATCGAAAATATCTCCGATTGTAACGATCCTGATATTTATTGATATAATCTACATTCCACCTTTCTACATTCGATAATAATTCATTAGGAAAATTATCTGGCGAGTATTTTGGGCGATACCACGGCTTTCCATCAAAATACTTTTGTAAACCAGCAGTCTGAAAACGGCGACCGTGACGTGCAAAAATGGTATTTCTCATAATATCTAGCTCAAAACCATCTTTCCCATCTAAATCTGTATCGGTGACTTCTCTTTCAGAAAGCCAGAAATAATCATTTTTGGTTGTATTTGTATCTCGAAATGTATCTGAAGATGATGTGGAAATTTCTTGAAAATATAGCCGTTCTGGTGGTGCATTCGGATCTTTACTGGCAAACGCACAATAAGCATTGGAGTTAGCTTGTCCGTAGGTTCTTAACAAATCGATACAATTGTTGCGATCGCTAAATTGAGCTACATAAACTTCAAATAACTCCTTACCTGACAAATTTGGATATTCTGGAATCCGAAACATTCCAGCTTGAGAATAACCAACAGCCTGTAAAGCTTTCACTTGCATCAAAGCAGTTTGTGAATTTGGATAGGCAGAATCGGCAAGAAAATAAAACGCATGAGGAAAATTAGCTTTGTTTGCATTTTGTTTTGTAGGTATTGGTGTTTTTTGTGGTGAAGAAGTTGAGCCGGAACTCGCATTGTCCGTCACTTGAGATTTGGGAGAGAGAGAAATATTAGGAGTTGCTTGAGAAGGCGTTCCTAATGAAGTGCTTGGCTGTTCTACAGATGGAGGAGTTCTTGTTAATGCAAGACCAATAATAACAGAAGCTCCTATCACAGCCGCCGCTGCAATGATGCTAAGAGCAAGTCCTCCCCTCTGTCGGTTATTATAAAGAGAAGTTTCACGGGAAGAAACTCCTGAGTTGAAAAGAAGAGTTTCTTGAGATTTTGTTGGTAATGGAGGAGTGAAAGATGGTGGTTGTGTTAAAGGAGTCGTAGGAAGAATTGATAAACTTCCAGTCTGCAATGCTTGCAGCATTTCCCTCGCGCTGGAAAATCGGTCTCGTGGATGGTAAGCGATCGCTCGATTGAGTAGGGCTGCCGTTGTTGCGCTAACATTTATGACATGAGATTGCCAAACAAGTTCTCCAGTACTTGGGTGTGTTTCTAACTCTTGTGGTGATTTCCCTGTTAAAAGATAAATAGCTGTCAGCCCCAAGCTGTAAAGATCGCTAGCATAAATTGGTCTGCCCATTGCTTGTTCGCTGGGCATATACCCTGGTGTCCCAATGATAATCGAGCTGGTTGGGTTACCTTGGGAATTCAGCGCAGTTCCCATTGTTTCTCGTACCGCGCCAAAATCAATGAGTACGGGTTTGCCATCTCGGTGACGTAAAATAATGTTATCTGGTTTGATATCGCGATGAACGATTTTCTTTGAGTGTACGTACTCCAGAACAGGTAATAAACTAGCTAAAATCCCCGCAACAGTGTTTTCACTCAATATCCCGTGTTGTCTGAGCTTAGCTGTGAGGGTATCACCTTCAACATATTCTTGCACTAAGTAAAAGCGATCGTCCAACTGAAAATAAGCATACAGAGTTGGAATTTGGTCACTGTTTCCACCCAACTCTTCCAAAATCGCTGCTTCTCTGTGAAACCGCTCTTGCACGAGTTGGTAAATTTGAGGATTATCATGAATGGGTTTTAGTTGTTTAATCACACAACGTCGGAGTGAGGGCATTTGAGTATCTTCCGCTAGGGAAGTTTCTCCAAATCCTCCACTTCCCAATGTGCGAAGAATTCGATAGCGGTTATTCAGCAGCATTTGCGTCTTTAACAGGGATCGGTGATTGGCGATCGATAGCTTACCTATGTCTATACTATCTATCACCTTCTTGGAATTGGTATACTGACCAGCAATCCCCAATCCAAAATCCTCATATGACTCATTTCTTTGAATTTGAAGCTGATTTTGTTGACTCACTGCGCTGTATTCCCATGCAGGTGCGCTTGAAGTTGGATACGTGTGGTATCAAGCTGAAACTCAATCAATGGAACCAATTCAGTCAAGAAGAACGTCAAACCCTTGTAGAACGACCCTGCAATACAGAAGAAACTATCCAAGAGTACCGAGAATTTTTACGCCAATTAGTTCAAAATCATACTGGCGAGTTAGCAACTGATTTGCCCGTGGAAGAAAACCCACCCTGGATGGACGACCAAAATATACCTGAGAGTGTTAAGAATAAAGCACGGGAGTTTGATATCGCAATGACCCCACATCAATGGGAAAATTTACTCCCCGTACAGCGATTTGCACTGATTAAACTCAGTCGTTCCAGTCATGAAAATAAAAATTTTTTACCTGCCCTTAAAGAATTTCACGTTATCTAAAATTGTTAAAATAATATAAAAACTTAAGTACCCAAGATAGAATTTGTTAGGATGATCCAGTTAAATTGATACAGGGAACATCAACCAAAATGCAAGTCAGTGCTCGTAATTCACTTAAAGCAACAGTAAAAAAAGTTGTAGAAGGAGCCGTTAATACCGAAGTAACCTTGGAAATTGCTCCGGGTGTTGAAGTTATTTCAATTATCACTAAATCTTCAGCCGAGAAGCTTCAACTGACAGAAGGAAAACAAGCATACGCCATCATTAAATCATCAGATGTCATGGTTGCTATTGATTAAGAGTTTTCCTTAATCTCGTGTCACAGGTTGTGGAACTCTGACTTGAAAGAGTGAAAATTGAAGATAGCTTCATTGTATGAGGTCGCTTATGCGATCGCTCTTTTCGGGAAGAGATCCCTAGATGAAGCAGTCAATTTTCCTGTGAGAGTTCTACAGCCGCCCAATCGCAATCCTTATAGATACCATTACGCTTTGTTAGCTAAACATAGCAGTCATAAATACGTTACAAACACCACTTCCTTGTCTTCCTTGTCCCCTTGTCTCCCTTATCTCCCCCCTCTCCCTTGTCCCCCTCATTCAGATCTACAACAGGATTGCTGCACCACTATAGCGGTTGGGAAGCACGATCGCTCAACTGTTGTTCTAACTCCGCAATTCGGGCTTGCAACGGAGCCATCATTGCTTCGACTTCGGTTTCCGAATAGCGAATCGGAATATGTTGGGGACAGTTCTCACTAATGGCTTCCACATGAAAGAGAATTGAGCGTTCCACTTTGGCAGGATAACCCGGTATTTGGAGTTTTTCAGTCCATTGTGAATCCCCTTCAACGTACTGCGCTCTGCCCCAAATTTTGATACGTCTGCGGTGGCGATAATCCATCAAAAACAAAAACGCTTTATCATTGCCTGAGAGATTGCCCACCGTAATGTATTGCACATTTCCTGAAAAATCAGCAAAGCCCAACGTCTTCTCGTCCAGTACTTTCAGAAAACCGGGAGGACCTCCTCGAAACTGGATGTAGGGATACCCGTTAGAACCCACGGTTCCCAAATAAAACCCATTTAATTGAGCAATAAATTCCTCAACTTTGGAAGTAATAGTATCGTTTGCAGGACCGTTAGCAATATATTTTTCGTAAGACTGCCGCGAGCCACGTTGTGTTTGCGCGGCTTGGACTTCAGGGGTAAAGGCAATTTCTCCAAACTTACGTGGCATAATATCCTCCTAAGCTGTAACGAGTTCTATGATGCTAACTATACGTTTGAATTTTGGAACCTAAAATTACTATACCGAACGAACGGTACAGTGTCAATAAGTCAAACTATTTTATCAAAATGCCGCAATACCCCATCCGTCACGCAGTAGGAATTGAGCCACACCCTCAACTTAATGGTTGTTTCTCAACACTGGATTTTCCCTTTTTAGAAACCTTACGGGGAATTAAAAATGGAGGCATGGGACAATCCAAAGTAATGACGATCGCCCGCAATAAATCAGCTTCTTGGGGAGTGACTTGATTATCAACCATCACGGTATGAGCGCAAGCATCAACCACTGCTTGCTTTAGTTTGGGACTGGCAAGGCGCAGGCGATCGAGGCTTTTCTTCATTCCAGCAAAGTTACAAGCGATCGGTACTTCTGGTTGTTCTTGTTGCCCTGGTTTAGGAAGTCTAAAAACCCCACTGCGAAATGCGTAGGTGGCAGCATCAGGTTGAGAGTGTCCGACTTTTGCTAGTGCAGAAAGCACGAGGATACAATCTGACCAAACCTCTTGTATGTTGTCAAATTGCTCGACTTTGGATGAAGACTCTGGATGGATGCAAGGTTCAAGACGGTGCCACAGCACTAACTGCAACACAAATTCCCACAGTGACAAATCTCCACCCAATTTAATCAAACCCTTAATACATTTGCAGATTTGCTGGCACTCCTTAGGAGACGATTGACGCAGTGCGGGTACTGCTAAATCCAAAAGAGGTAAGCGCATCCCGGAATCTAAAGAGGCTATTTGCTCAACAAACAATAGCGTTTCTTCTACTAACTCCGCAGGTTGTACTTCTTTCAACCAGTCAAGTTGGCGATCGCGCACTTGCGCATTTGAATGATTTAATCCCAGTGCGTACACAATAGCTATTGCACTTTGTTGCTTTTGCACGCCCAATCGCAGGGACTCTGGTAAATCTGCTAGTATCTTTTGAGCATAAGTAAAATGCTCTGGAGCAACTCTTCCCACTTGGTTAACAACCTGTTCTGGGGAAACAGAAGCACTCACGCTAGAACCCGTGCTAGAAGGGCTGCTACCAGCAAAGCCCATTGCTGATTCGTGAGAATGAGAAGGTTTGCGAGCATAAGTTCCAGATGGTTTGTAGTTCAAGCCACGGATGCGATGGATACGCTCGGAAAGAGGTGGATGAGTTGCTAACAGACTTTCCCAAAAAGAGATCTCAAGCGCATTGCCAAAAAACATATGACTTGCGGCTTCAGCTGCGGGAGAATAAAGCCCCGACCCCCTTCTTTCTAGCTTTTCAAGCGCCCCTGCAATACCGTCAGCGTTACGGGTAAATTGGACGGCTGAAGCATCAGCAAGAAATTCTCGTTGTCGGGAAACGGCTGCTTTAATCAAGCGTCCGCAGAACAATCCCACACCTCCTATTAACATCAATCCCAAACCAAATGCCCACAAACCTTTGTTCTCGCTACGGTAGCTGCTGCGAAAACGCAGAATAAAGACTCCTGTTAGGTAAAGGAATAAAATGCCGTGGAGCAATCCTACCAAACGCAAATTCAGACGCATATCCCCATTGAGAATATGGCTGAACTCATGACCAATCACACCTTGCAACTCATCCCGGTTGAGTTGTTCCAGACAACCACGGGTGACTCCGATCGCAGCATCGTTAGGAGTAAACCCAGCAGCAAAAGCATTGATGCTCAATTCTGAGTCAAGGACATACACGAAGGGGACTGGAATGCCAGAAGCGATCGCCATTTCTTCTACAATATTCAACAGCTGCTGCTCGCTGGGATTTGCCATATCCGATATCAGCAATCTTCCACCCAACTCTGTTGCGATCGCGCCTCCACCGTCGCTGAGACAAGCTATTTTATAAAAACTAGCTAGAGCGATGACAGCCGTTGTAACACCTGCAACAATCAGAAATAATTGTGGATGCCACCAAATTCTGGGAGCCATGCGGAGAAAAAACAGCGTGACAATGTAAACTGCTCCAACAATTGCCACTATTGATAAAACAAACAACGCGATTAACTGTTGAGTGTTTTGGCGTGCTCGATCCTGATTTTCAAAAAAATTCATAGACTATTAAAAAGACACGCGTGGCGCTGTTCTTATTTCTGGTGTGGCTTCTTGCAACAATGCTGCTGCAACAAAGTTAAAATTACCTGCCACAATGTTGCTAGGGAATGCTTCTAGTTTGGTGTTGTAAAGCGTTACCGAATCATTGTAAGATTGACGCGCAAAAGCGATACGATTTTCGGTTGAAGACAGTTCCTCCATCACCCGGCTCATGGTTTGATCTGCTTTCAACTCTGGATAAGATTCCGAAATGATTTGAATGCGACCCAATGCACCAGCCAAGGCAGCTTCAGCATTTTCCAGTTGCTGCATTGCTTGAGGATCGCCCGGATTTTGCGAAGCTCGACTACTTGCGGAGATAGCAGAATTCCGAGCAGCAATGACAGCTTCTAAAGTTTCCCGCTCGTGCTTGATGTAACCTTTAGCCGTTTCAACCAAATTCGGAATCAGGTCGTAACGACGCTTTAACTGGATATCAATTTGAGCGAAAGCGTTTTTGTAGCGATTCCGAAGTTTTACCAGGTCATTATAGCTGCTGACAATGATAACAGCTAAAGTGGCAATCAATACACCCAAAAAAATGACAATTCCCATAATAGTTTTCAAGTATAAGTTTAAGTTATATACAGCAAAAGTTACCTGCATATGACTATTGAGTTTAATGGCACTCTGCAAGGTTTGTCATCTGTATAATTTATTACGTATTTTTGCGAGTAAAATTATGTAGAAATCAGCAAGCTTGCTGCTACTTATCTAAAGTATTCGTGTAGCTAATGATTGCCCGATCTAGTTGTTCGCGGTGTTGTTCGTAGTATACCCATGCAGTGGTTAAATCATCAGTGGTTAGGGCAGGATAGTTCCGTAATAACTCTTTATCATCTGCTCCTTGTTGACCGAAAAGCGATCGGTGTCCACACAGGAATCCGTGTACTACGAATGCATGGCTGCCCACCACATACGTCAAATGTTACTTGAATTGGCTTGCTACTCAATCGCTCTTGCAAAAAGATACGCTCTTCTGAGCTAAGAGATTCGATTATCTGCACTATTGAATCTCATCGGTTAATACCTACTCACAATGCTGCATTTAAAGTAACGTCTTTTATCTCAGTTGAAACCCAATACCCGAATTCGTCTGATTTGAAGAAAGTAATCTACCTTTTGCCTTCTCAACAAGCAAGATAACACCATTAAAATAGAATAAGACTACTATCATAACTGAAAATACTCTATGCAAATTACGATTGAAATTCCTGATGAAATTGCCAAGAGGTTAGACCAAGCATGGGGTGGTCTTTCTCATAGACTGTTAGAAGTAATTGTTGCAGATGCTTACCGTTGCGGGGAAATGAGTACATCTGAAGTTCGACAAATACTCCAGTTAAAGTCTCGTTTAGAAACCCATGCCTTCTTGAAACGGATGGGTGTTTATCTAAATTATGACGAGACTGAATTAGAAAGAGATATTCAAACTCTTAAAGAGTTTAGAGCATAATGATTATTGTCTCTGATACTTCCCCAATTTGTTACTTGCTGCTAATCGATCGTATTGACATATTGCAAGAACTTTACCGTGTCATTATAATTCCCCAAGGTGTAGCTGATGAGCTAAATGCTCCTGAGTCACCCCTTGTTGTTCGGAATTGGATTGCTAAACCTCCCGATTGGCTACAAATTCAGACAGTACAAGTAGGTAAATTCTTAGGATTGGAAAAACTCGATCCTGGTGAGCGAGAAGCAATTTTATTAGCAGAGCAAATCAAAGCTGAATTGGTCATTTTAGATGATAAAGCAGCAAGACACATAGCTATAGAAAGAGGTTTAAAAATTATTGGATTGTTGGGTATTTTGAAAGATGCTGCTCCGCAATCCTCACAAATCAAATAGGATCGCTATAGTTGAGATTAAAGGACAACGAAAATGTGGGTAGAAAGCATAACGCTCTCGAACATTAAGTGCTTTCGAGAAGAAAAAATATTCTTTACTCATAAGCAAGCCACGGGTCAGAGAGCAAAACCTTATTCTTGGATTACTTTACTGGGTGAGAATGGAGTAGGAAAAAGTACGTTGCTGCAAGCACTTGCACTACTGTTAGCGGGTCCCGAAGCAGCGAAAGAACTTCTTCCTCGTCCTACTGGTTGGGTTCGCAACCCCTCTATTCCGGGAAAATTAAGTGCTGTTTTACACAAAGAAGAAACTGATGCAGGTAGTTTCGGGGAAGATAAAAGGAGGCATACATTTGCCTATTCTTACTTTGTAACAGGTGGAGTACCTGTCCAAGTAGGAAAAGAAAAGGAAACATACACTGAACCAGCACTCATTGAAGAACCCTCGAAAATCTTGAGTTGGTTGCGAACAAATGCTTTTGCTTCAGACAGTAAAGGGTGGTTTTCTGTCGGTTATGGAGCTTTTCGTCGATTAACTCGAGTGAGTCAAGTCTTGATACCTAGTTTAGAACCAGCAAAACGTTCTAGCAATTTCATTACTCAGTTTGATGAAGATAGTGCTTTAAGTTCTTTTGAAAGATGGATGGTCTATTTAGAATTTCGTATTGCTAAAAATCCAGAGGATGCTAAAGCGCGACGAATGCGAGAAGTAGGGGAAAAAGTTATTGAAAGTCTTCTTCCTGGAGATGCTCAAATCGCTGAAGTCACCATTGATGGTCTGATTCAATTCACAGTTAATGGTCAAAAGGTTTCAACTATTAATTTGTCTGATGGTTATCGTAGCGTCATAGCCCTAGCAGGAGATTTAATCTGGCGATTGCTTCAAGCTTTTCCAGATTTGGAAGATCCAACCCAAGCATCTGGTGTAGTTTTAATAGATGAGTTAGATATTCACTTACACCCATCATGGCAAAGACAAATTGCTGGTTGGTTGCGGCAGGTTTTTCCCTATCTTCAATTTATTGTTGCCACCCATAGTCCTTTAGTAGCCGCAGGAGGAGGAGACGATGCTTTAACTTTGCGCTTAGAATTGGTAAACGGTGAAATTGAGGTTAAACAAGTTCAAAATGTATCAGCTTACGATTCTGACTCTATTTTAAGAAGCTCTGCTTTTGGTTTAGAATCTACTTACTCCCCGGAAACTCAAGCGAAAATGAATCGTTATTACGAACTTAGGGATAAAAGAGACAACCTTTTAGAACAAGAATCTAAGGAGTACGAACATTTAAGGCAATTTATGAAAGCAGCACAACCTGTTGGCGGTCTTCCCGAACCAGGGAGTTTAGAAGCTCGAACTAGAGCTTTCTTGGAGGCAAATTTGCCTTGATACCCGTATCTAGACCAAAACAACCACCAACAGTTTTAAAACGAAATGCTGCGAAATGGTTAGCAAATTTGCAGGCAGCTATAGCTCATTTACAGACTGTTAAAGCTAATCCTACTGCTACAAGAGAAGAAATAGCTAAAGCTGAAAAAAATATTGAAAAGGCGAAGAATAAGTATAGACATAAGGAAATTAAAGACTTGTTGGAGCAAATGTTTTATGGGAAATGCGCTTACTGTGAAAGTAAAGTGACCACTACAGGATATGGGGATATCGAACACTTTTGCCCAAAAGTTAACCCAAGATGCATTCATTTGACGTTTGAGTGGAGTAATCTTTTACTTTCCTGTGAGAAATGTAATGATGCCAGTCACAAAGGTACACAATTTCCTCTGGATTCAAATGGCAAATCTATGTTAATAAATCCAACTGATAGTGTTACAGATATTAATAAACATCTTCATTTTTCTTGGGATAATGTAGATGGCGCAATAGTCATCGGTCTTGATACACGAGGAAAAGTGGTTGAGCAAGTTTTCGATCTAAACTCTATTCGTGGTACTAGAAAAGAACTCATAAAGCATCGAACTAAATACGTCCAACAAATACTAAGTATACTAACAATTGCTTTGCAAACTGGTAACTCTCAAGCAATAGCATTGCTTTTAGAGCATTGCCAGCCAAGCGCTGAATACAGTGCTTTTGCTCGTATTCACGTTCTCCCCATTCTTGCTCATCATTTTCAAGAACCAGATGCGATCGCACTTCTAAAAGAATTCAGCAAGCAAAGCTCAGAGTATGCAGCATTTGTTCGTGTTGACGAATTGCCTAGTATATGAAGACAGAAGTTTGGAGGCAGATAGCACAAAAGCTTTTATGTCTTGCAATTCTTATAAATTAGAGAAAAACAGCGCAATGACATAAAGTACTAAATTTAGTTACTAGAATTTATTGTTTTTTTGCTTTAAAGTACCAGTAAAGGTTAGCAACAGTTAAGTCCGGTAATTCTTGCCAATTAGAAGGAGCAAAACCTTTGTATTTAGTTGCTAACGCTTGTTGAGTTATATAAGTTTCGTACTCCTTCCGTGAATTAGGTAGAATCATAAATTTTAGTTGATCCCGTAGAGATAAATAATGTGATTTTTGCTTTAACCGATCGTAAAGTGAGATTTCTTCAGGTTCAGCTATCTGTATTGTGTTTTGATTATCTTCGTAAACCTCATCAAATTGATTATTTGACTTTGCTATCAATTGCCTTTCATCTGGAGATAAACTTTGTATCCAATCAACATGATGTTGCCAAGATTCTAATAAGATTAAATCACGATCGCAAATTTGAGCGATTTCCGGAAATAGAAAATCTAGTTCTTCTTCAGATTCACATTGCTCTACAACAGAGAGGCTATCTTGACGGATTTTCTCCTGAAGTTGGATGAGGCGATCGCTTACAGCAGTAGGCTGGTTCTGCAACTGATATGTTAAGATAATAGTCTGATCGATAGCCCAAGAACATTCAACTCTACGAAGATATCCAGCTGCACGCGTTTCAGATAACAAGTGCTGATTTCGATATTGTTCTAAAGCATCTGTTAATAAATGCCGTGCGGTTGCTAAATCAGTATTTCGGATACTCGCCTCTGTCTTTAAAGCAGTTTTAATTAAATTAAGTGCTGCCTGAAATTTCCCATATGCCTGAATCATAACTAAACGATGTTGCTCAAACTTAATATCTTGAGCAACTCTATCAATATGATTGATGATTTCTTTACCCCGATCGTCTAAAGCTTTTTTTAAATCAATAAATCCATGTTTAACTTCCAATTTCAATTGCTTTATATCTTCTCTTAATCTCAATATTTGGTGCAAGTTTACTGCTGACAGTGCCAATCCTGCTACAGCTCCTACACCAATCAAAGCTGTAGTTGCTTGCAAAACACTAATATTAGTGTTGATGGTAGTCAAGCTTGACTGAATTAAATCCAGTTTTTCATAAGTTTTTTGAAAACCTCTATGAACTTGAATCATCTGTGCGCTATCCATGATCAACTGTGGAAGAGCTAAAAATGGCTCAGTTATTACACCAACAGCATGACCAACAATATGACCTGTGTTTGCATCTCTAACCATACTCAGTGGAATCCCTGAGGATGATACAACTTGTTTAAGAGTACCATTAGCAAGACCAATCATATGTTCTGGGCGAAATACAAAAAACATAGTACTTAATTTGATTAGTATTTGAAAAATTATTGATTTCAATTGTATTAATTAAGAGCTACGAAAAGCATCGGAGATTACACGGATGAATGAATATTTAATGAGCTTTCAAAGGATTACTCAATCTATAGAGCCAGTTTTGAAGAATGAACAAAACTCACCAGAAACTAAGCAATCTGTAGCTCAGTTGAAACAATCTTTTACCCCCTGTTTTAAAGAAATTCAGCAATCAGCTACTCGACTCAAAACTTTGATGAAAGTATGTTTTGATGATTTGGCTCATACTGAGGACGTTTGGGATAGCAAGCAAAGAGTAGCTGAAATATCTACTTATGAAATATGGGGAAAAATAGGAGATGTAAGTGGGTGTAATATTAGAGTACGTCATTTAAGCAGACAATATAAATCTGAAGTGATTAACCAAGTTAAGAATGATTGGTACAAACGAGAATTGCTGATTAAAGACAAACATTTTTATGATAATAAGCAGAAATTCAAAAATGCGTTAAGTGTTTTTGAAAAGGATAGCTTTATTATAAGGTTACGTTGTGAATTACAAGCTCAGATAAAAGTATTACAAAGCGTTATTATCGATAGTATCAACTTACTCGTCGGGAGCGAACTTGAAACTCACATCCCATTTCTTCAAAGATGTATTGGACAATTAGATAAACAACAGGCAAAAGAACTGGTTACTCAGTTTAACTCAATTGCTTCAACAATAGCTAATCTAGTCGAAAGAGCATTTAGCGAACGCTTTTATATTCTCCCCGTAAATGTTAAATCTTTGGTTGATGCTTTGGACAATACCGCCGATACTTTAGCCAAGCAGGGTGTTTTAGGTATTAGTTGGGAGCAGTTTGATAAATGCTCGAAGGAAGTTTTGACAAAATTGGAAACAATTGTTACTACTATTTTTGATGAGTTTGTCAAATTAGTTGAACAAGCAGTTGAGCAAGGACTAACATTTTACAGTGATTTCCTCGATCGACAAGTCAGGTATCGTCAAGAAACAATAGAACAACGTGAAGCGGAAAAAGCTTGGATTGACGAGCAGTATCGGGAATTGATGCGAGTGCAGGATGGAATTGACGCAATTTTATTGGGTAGCACAAACTATACGTAGCAAGTGGGGTAATGGGTAGCATCAGAGGTGTTTTCTGGCATTTGGGGAAATGATGAAGTTGCAGACAAGTATTTCCGTAATTGTGAAATAAAAAGCCTGGTAATAGAAACCAGGCTACAAACTTTGAGTTCTAGCATAATAAGTACTTTTTCTTCCTCTAGTTTGTACAATTGCATTAAATTAAAACATATTTTTCTTCTTCCAAAAGTTGTGCTGACAAATATACTATCCGAACATTACTTTTACCTTTTACCATTATCATAGAGTAAGGATTATCGGAAAGATCGGAAATTAAACATACACACTTACAGATATCGCAAAAACTTTCCACTACTTCATTAATAGAAAATTTTGTTAAAGAATCATCTTTAATATAAATTGAAATCAATTGTTTAAAATCTCCATCAATATCTTGGACTTGGCATAATATCCGAATGCAATCTGAAATTGGATCGAAGGGCATTTCTTCTAATACAAAAACTTCAGACTGACTTAATCCATATATATGGGAGATAGCTGCACTTATTTCAGTAATCTCTAAGTAACGATTTACCAAGATGTCCTGACAATTCATTGTCCTAATCTCCAACGTTTTTTCCGGATGGAAATGTAGGTTTTCCATCACTTCTGTCCCAAAAAACATCGCCAACACCCTTGACAAATTTTATCTTGTTATCGAATGAAACAGCCCTGGGGGCTAGGGGGATCGAGTCTTATCTGAACCGTATTGACGCTTGTGTTTAATTTTACATCTCAGCTTTACACGAATTCTTTCAATGGGTAGACCAGCTTGATGATTTTCATGCTTCATAAGTTAGAGGGAAAGACAACTTAAGATTTCTAGGATGAAATCGCTAGTTGTTCCGATAAAGCAGCCAGTAACAACAGCAGAATTTTTTAGCTTGGCAACAGCTGCCACATTCCTACGGAGCACAATTTATGAAAGCAGTGGTTTTTCACGGTATTGGCGATATTCGTCTGGACGACGTACCCGAACCCAAAATTCAAGAACCAACCGACGCGATCATCCAGGTAACTGCTAGCGCAATTTGTGGTACCGATTTGCACATGATTCGGGGAACATTTCCGGGAATGAAACCAGGAACGATTCTGGGACACGAAGCTGTGGGTGTGGTGCAAGAAATTGGTTCCAATGTGCGAAATTTGAAGGTAGGAGACCGCGTTGTGGTTCCTTCCACCATTGCTTGTGGTTACTGCTCTTATTGTCGGTCTGGCTATCACTCCCAGTGTGACAATGCCAATCCCAACGGACCTCAAGCGGGAACAGCCTTCTTTGGCGGTCCCCAAGTCAGTGGTCCTTTCAACGGATTGCAAGCAGAGTATGCCCGCATTCCTTATGCCAACGTGGGGCTGGTGAAACTGCCCAAAGAAGTGGATGACGACCAGGCAATTTTAATATCAGATATTTTTCCGACCGCTTATTTTGGGGCAGAACTAGCAGAAATTGAACCGGGGGATACAGTTGCTATCTTTGGTTGCGGTCCGGTGGGTCAGTTTGCCATCGCCAGTGCTCAATTATTAGGTGCCGGACGGATTTTTGCCGTGGATACGATTCCCTCACGTTTGGAAATGGCGCGTTCCCAAGGAGCCGAGGTAATTGACTTCAACAAAGAAGACCCGATTGAGGTTATCCAAAGTTTAACAGGTGGAATTGGCGTAGACCGGGCGATCGATGCAGTCGGCGTGGATGCTGTAGCTCCTAACAGTGGTCCGGCGGCTTCAAAAGCACAGCAACAATCACAGCAATTCCAGCAAGAAGTTCAACAAATTGCCCCGCAAACCAACCCACAAAATGGTAACTGGCATCCAGGTAATGCACCCTCACAAGTGTTGGAATGGGCAGTACAGGCATTGGCAAAGGCAGGAACGCTTTCAATTATTGGTGTGTATCCGCTAACACACAAGTTTTTCCCCATCGGTATGGCGATGAATAGAAACCTGACTATCAAGATGGGCAACTGCAACCACCGCAAATACATTCCAACACTAGTGGATCTGGTGCGGGGTGGGGCGATAGATCCGGCTCAAATCTTAACCCAGGTGCAACCCCTAACCTCTGTAATTGATGCCTACAAAGCTTTCGATAGGCGGCAAGCAGGCTGGGTCAAAGTGGAGTTGGTACCAGGAGTGGAGTAGATAGTCTTCAAAGGATGGGCGTTATATTCACGGGACAACTTTGTGCGTTGATGGTGGATTGATGCAAAACATGGGTTAGGGTGCCTGAGGAGGTTACTTTGATGACCAACGTATTTGAACAAACTGGCAAATGAGGTAATTTATGACAACCACCGCAGCCGATGTCCTCATTAATGTACTTCATGACTGGGGCGTTGAAGTCATCTTTGGTTTACCGGGTGATGGCATCAATGGCATTATGGAAGCACTACGCAATCGTCAAGAGCAGATTCGTTTTATTCAGGTGCGTCATGAGGAAGCTGCAGCGTTCATGGCTTGTGCCTATGCTAAATATACAGGTAAACTGGGCGTTTGTCTTGCAACTTCTGGTCCCGGTGGCATCCATCTCCTGAATGGTTTGTATGACGCGAAGCTAGATGGTCAACCTGTTTTAGCAATCACGGGACATCACTATCACGACCTCATCAACACACACTCCCAACAAGATGTGGACTTGGATAAGGTTTTCATGGATGTTGCCGTATACAATGCCCGTGTTATGGGTCCGACACACGTTGAAAATGTCGCCAATTTAGCTTGCCGTGCTGCCCTCAATTATCGGAGTGTGGCTCACATCAATTTCCCGTTGGATTTCCAATCCCAAAGTGTTGAGAAAAAAGGTTCAATGCGTAACCTGCCCCATCACGTATCGAATGTAAAAGCCCGCAGTGTTTTATTACCTAGCAATGAAGATTTACAGCGAGCAGCAGATGTTTTAAACGCAGGTAAAAAGATAGCAATTCTGGCAGGACGTGGGGCATTGGAAGCTACAGATGAACTGGAGCAAATAGCCGAGAAGCTGGGAGCGCCAATTATCAAAGCTCTGCTTGGTAAGGCAGCGGTTCCTGATGACAGTCCCTACACAACAGGGACAATAGGTGTACTTGGTACAAAGCCATCTCAAGAAGCGTTGGAGACCTGCGATACTCTGTTGATTGTCGGTAGCACCTTCCCCTATATTGAGTACTACCCCAAACCCGGACAGGCGAGAGGCGTGCAGATTGACATCGATCCATTTCGGATTGGCTTACGCTATCCTGTAGAGGTCGGTTTGGTGGGGGATAGCTCTGTTGCTTTGCAAAAACTGTTGCCACTGCTGAAACGCAATGAAGACCGGGGCTTTCTAGAACAGGCGCAGTCTGGTATGAATGAGTGGCGGCAAACAATGCGGGAACGCGGCACCAAGCAGGATAAACCGATGAAGCCACAAGTGGTGGCGTATGAGTTGGGTCAACGGTTATCCGATACGGCCATTGTGTCTGCTGATTCAGGCACCAACACAACTTGGTGGGCACGTCAAATTCCAGTCAAGCGGGGACAGATGCATTCTGTATCGGGCACTCTCGCTTCGATGGGGTGTGGATTACCTTATGCGATCGCTGCTGCCATTGCTTATCCCAATCAGGAATCTATCGCCTTTGTTGGCGATGGTGGTTTCTCAATGCTCATGGCAGAGTTTGTTACTTGCGTTAAATATCAACTTCCCGTCAAGGTAGTGATTGTCAAGAATGGCACATTGGGGCAAATTAAGTGGGAGCAGATGATGCACCTGGGCAATCCCGAATTTGGTTGCGAACTTCAGCCGATTGACTTTGCTGCTTTTGCGAAAGCTTGTGGTGGAACTGGTTTTACCATAGATAACCCAGCCCACTGCGGTGCAATCCTTGACTCTGCACTTGCTACATCGGGTCCAGTTATTGTTGAAGCAGTCGTCGATCCACTAGAACCACAAGTTCCACCACTTGTCAAGTCAGAAGAAGTTGCCATGCTGTCTCAAGCACTGAAACGAGGTGAACCCAATCGTGAGGAACTTGCTGCTAATATCGTCAGTGTCTCAAACATAGAGCAGGTACGAGAATTGATTTAACATCTTTCCCGTGCTACCCAATACTACTTGTTTGAAAGGCGGCACCCAGATTTGAACTGGGGAATGGAGGTTTTGCAGACCGTAACAAGATTTTAAAACCCTTTATTTACAAGACATTCCATTTACAAATTGAATATCGTAACTAAATTTGTGACTAAATAAAAAAATGGGTGTAGGGGAGCCAGTTCTGCAGAGGAGCCCAGCCAAAAAGTTTTTTGAATTTAGGTGTACTAACATAATATTACACTGTGCGAATGCTGGATTTAGCTCTCAGTTCTTAAAGTTGGATTATTTGAGTTAAAACTCTTATTTTACCAAGAGAATGGGTCTAAAGCCTCGCCCTTCTAGGGCGACTTTATTTGTGTTATAATATTTTGCGTAGAAGTTTTCCACGGAAAATGATTGTTTTAGAATTCAAAGCCAAAGGGAAAACGACTCAATATACTGCCATTGATGAGGCGATTAGGACGGCTCAATTTGTTCGCAATAAGAGTATCCGTTTTTGGATGGATAATCGAGGCGTGGGACAAAAACAAATGTATCGCCTTAGTAAGTCATTGAGAAGCGAATTCCCGTTTGTAAAAGCTTTGAATTCTAGTGCTTGCCAAGCTTCTATTGAACGGGCTTATAGTTCTATTGCTCGTTTTTACGACAACTGCAAAAAGTCTGTTCCGGGTAAAAAGGGATATCCAAAGTTCAAGAAAAATTCTCGCTCAGTGGAGTATAAAACCTCTGGGTGGTCACTTTCCGAGACTAGGAAACAAATAACCTTCACCGACAAAAAAGGTATTGGTACGCTCAAGCTGAAAGGAACATGGGATTTAAACTTCTACCAATTAGAACAGGTAAAACGAGTTAGATTAGTTCGTCGTGCTGATGGGTATTATGTTCAATTTCTGATTAGTGTAGACAACAAATTAGAAACACAACCCACAGGGAAAACCATTGGTTTGGATGTAGGACTTAAAGAATTCTATACCGACAGCAATGGACATAGTGAACCTAACCCAAGGTTTTATCGCACAGGAGAGAAACGTCTAAAATTTAGACAAAAGCGCGTTTCTCGTAAAAAGAAAGGCTCTGCCAACCGTAAGAAAGCTATTAATAAATTAGGGCGAGTACACCTCAAAATAAGTAGGCAACGTGAAGAACACGCCAAGAGACTGGCGCGTTGCGTAATCCAATCTCACGACTTGGTATCCTATGAAGATTTGAGGATTAAAAATTTAGTGAAAAATCACTGTCTCGCTAAATCTATTAATGATGCTGGTTGGTATAAATTCAGAAAATGGTTGGAGTATTTTGGGGTGAAGTTTGGCAGGATAACTGTTGCGGTTAACCCCGCCTACACTTCTCAAGAATGCTTCAGTTGTGGCGCAATAGTCAAAAAATCTCTATCTACAAGAACCCATGTTTGCGAATGCGGCTTTGTAATAGATAGAGACTCGAATGCCGCTATCAATATTCTGAAATTAGCCTTGAGTACCGTAGGGCATACGGGAACTTGGATCTACTATCCGAACGCTTCAGGAGATTCGACCTCTACTCATACTGGAGAAATCCTGTATCAGCAAGTTGGGTCTGTGATTGAAGAATCTTCGCCCTTATAGGGCGGAGAGTGTCAAACAGGGTTTCAGCACAAAGATGAATGCTCAAGACGAAGATTAGGCGTTCCTATAGGGGCGACTTCCGCATCGCTAACCCAAAAACGATTTTTCTCTCATGGTTTTTGATTTAATTTTCATCCTATGGGTAGATTGACAAATTGGTGAAAGATTTAAGTTGTGACGAATGGTTACCGATCGCCTGAATTGTGTTACCTAGCAACCTTATCCGTAGCGCTTACCATAGTCAGGTGGAGATACCAGGGTGAATACAAGCATTGCTTAATAGCTTAATATATACTTAAATCTATGTGATAAAGCGAGCAACTTTTTAGAGGGGGGTAGGGTGTGGGGTTTTGCTCACCCACGACTTAACTCATGGGATTGGAATAACGATGCAGTGTTTCTCTCGCGGCGCGTCTCGAAACACAAATTTTTTTCTTGATGTGCTGCCACCCCTCAAGGATTCCTCCTCCAATGCTCCCTACACCCTACCACGCCAAGTGACTGCAGTTACTTTAAGCCTAGGAACCCCTCCATCGAACTGGCTCCCCAACGCCCAACACCCTAGTTTTGGTAGAAAAACAACAAGCTGAGGAAATTATGTTCTATGAATACAGCACAAAAAATTTATGAACTTGTGAAGGCGATGCCAGAAGAGCAGGCTAATGAGGTGCTTGATTTTGTAGAGTTTATCAGACACAAAGCCACTCTCAAGCTTGGGTCAGAGCAATTATCAAAGATTCCTAAAGGAACGTTAACAGGATTACGAGGAATTGCTAAACGGGCTGGTTCGACACCAACTGATACAGAAGTCCAGGAAGAGTATACAGATTATTTGATACAGAAATATCAGTAATGAAAGTTTTAATCGACACTAATATTGTCCTGGATCTGCTGCTAGAACGAGAGCCATTTATAGAGGATGCTATAGCGTTATTTGAAATGGTTGAAATGAGCCGAATTCAAGGATATATTGCCGCAACAACAGTGACAAATGTTTTTTATATTGTCAAAAAGGCTCAAGGTCGAGATACAGCACTCTCGTCAGTTTCGCTTATATTAACAGGTTTGGAGCTTTGTTGCGTTGATCGCATAACGATTGAACAGGCTTTAATCAGTAATTTGAAGGATTTTGAAGATGGCGTTCAGTTTGCCTGTGCAACTCTCAATCAACTAGATGCGATTGTGACTCGTGATATTTCAGATTTTTTTGGGGTGAGCTTACCCGTACTATCTATTAAACAAATCCTTTCACAAGTGTTTCATTGAAGCAATACTAGAAGGAAGTATCTCAAGAGCCTGCTCTGGGGGGGTTAACCAGTAGCGATTCTGGTGAGGTTTAAGTTCTGCTTGTTCTAATAATCTTCCAACATGGCGAACAGATATGCTTTTAATGATGCCTTGTTTGATGATTTCATCTGCCAGTTCTCTTGGTGTCCAATGACTTATTGGTCGTCCGTAGTCTTCTCTTGTGTCCTAGAGTGTCATTTTCTGGAAGTTGTTGGCAAGTCTTGTCAAGTGAAGACAATAGGGAGAAAGCCTCTAGAACTGGGTTCTAGAGGTTTTTCGAGTTATTTTTACTGAAAAGGCGGCACCCAGATTTGAACTGGGGAATGGAGGTTTTGCAGACCTCTGCCTTACCACTTGGCTATGCCGCCATAATTTACTTCTACTTTTGTAGCTTTACTTGTTTTGTCTAAATTTAAGTTTAGATATTAACTTATATTTAAAACTACTTTTCTAGTCTAGCATATGCTTTTCTTTTAGCCAACCCCAAAAATTCAAACTTGACAGCTTAACAGCCCCCTTATCATGGGGCAGAAACTACCCTGGTTTTTATTGCTACTTCTCTGTTACTGTTTGGTACGGGATGGAGTACTTAAACTAACCATTAAAAAGCAAATCAAAGCTTGTGATGTAAGGTTTATCCCTTTTTAACTCCTATTTTCTTTTCTAACTTAACCTCTTGTTTGCTTTCTTATTTACCCATTCTGTCACTTTTTTGTAGAAAGCATCCTCCAGGAATAGCGCTTCTTTGAGGTTAGTGACGGACCTTTCTTGACTAAATAGAAGTGCGGGTGGATGTGGTAATGGA
This sequence comes from Tolypothrix campylonemoides VB511288_2, assembly GCF_045999855.1. Lineage (NCBI taxonomy): Bacteria > Bacillati > Cyanobacteriota > Cyanophyceae > Nostocales > Tolypothrichaceae > Tolypothrix > Tolypothrix campylonemoides. The sequence goes on along the minus strand of NZ_JBFPMW010000004.1, from coordinate 540,248 downwards.
TGTGGGTAGGAACTATCGTGTTCTTCTTTTCCAAAATATGCGTCAAAGCAAAGGACTGCTTTTTCTTCGTGTAAAGTGAGAGTGGCGCAAGTGCTCAAGGTTTCACCAAGCCACTCCGTCATACCCCACTCCCTCTGCCATTGATATGTTATTCCCGGTTCCGTAGACTCTACGATCGCGAGCGTTGCTTCTCGACTTCTAGCGTACTCAATTAACAAAATGAGAGACTGTGCTGATATCATTTTTAACTGCGTCTTAAGTGCAATCAGCATAGTAGCATTAGCTAGCTAAGAGTCAACAGTCAACTATTAACAGCACGCAATTTTAAATTGAATAATACAGTGGGAAAGACTTTGCGTCCTTTGGTTTGACATAAACTTTTTGTTGTGGCTCTAACTTTAACTCGTCATAGCGTTCCCGTGTTAAATGGGCTGTCACTACCTGACCGTCATCTAAAGTCAACTCTGCTTGCACTTCCCAACCCAAATGTATCAACCGAGTCACCCTAGCAGGAGCTGTAGCACCATTGGGGCTGGTTTCCACAATGACATCTTGCGGACGCAAAAACACTTCTGGATGGGTAGCATCAAATCCATTACTCTGGAAAATCCCAGATGTACTCGGTAATACGTTTACAGGTCCGATAAAACTCATCACAAACGCTGTTGCTGGATGGTCGTATATTTCTGCTGGTGTCCCTATCTGTTCTACTCGCCCTTTATTCATAACCACGACTTCATCTGAGACTTCCATCGCTTCTTCTTGGTCGTGGGTTACAAAAACAGTAGTTACATGCACTTCATCATGCAAGCGGCGCAACCAAGCTCGCAAGTCCTTCCGAACTTTTGCATCAAGTGCGCCAAAGGGTTCATCTAAAAGTAAAACCTCTGGTTCTACTGCTAGCGCCCTCGCTAGTGCTACCCTTTGGCGTTGACCCCCGGATAGTTGTGAGGGATAACGGTTCCCCAGCCCACTCAGCTGCACTAAATCTAATAATTCTTCAACCCGTTCTTTGATTTTTGCTTTTGTTGCTTTACGAATTTCTAAACCAAAGGCAATGTTTTGCCTAACTGTCATGTGCTTAAATAAAGCGTAATGCTGGAATACAAACCCTATCTTCCGTTGTTGTACGCTTTGGTATGTAGCATCTTTACCCGTCAGCAAAATTTTACCGCTGTCTGGCAATTCCAAACCCGCAATTAAACGCAGCAGTGTGGACTTACCCGAACCTGATGGTCCAAGCAGTGCTACCAGAGAACCACTCTTAACTTCCAGACTGACTCGATCTACTGCTTTAAAATTGCCAAACTCTTTAGATACGTTCTCAACAACTATGCCCACTGTGACTGCACCTCGGAAACCAATCTACGGGTTTTTGATTAAGATTAGCGTATATCGGAGTATACCATAATTCAGCAGCAAGCAGTAACAAGCGAGCTGCAATCGCACCACTCAACTCCCACAGCTACCACAATCTAAGGAGCCGCAATCTGCAGCACCGCAATCTAAGGAGCCACAGTCTGCACCACTGCAATCCAAACCACTACAATCAATTGTTGCTAAATCGGCAAACCCTTCGATACAATCACAACCTCCATCACAATCGCTGCTCGTGCAGTCCGATTGGCCGGCTTTATCTTTAGTACAATTGTTTTTCCTACGCTTTTTACCTGGTGTTTCTTCTGTCGATTCCTCACCATCAATTTGCGCCCGCAAAATTCCATTGGCTTGGGAACAGGCTTGAAATCGGATTCGAGATTTGGCGATCGCATCGCGCAAACCTTCTTGAGTAATGACTCGTTTGACGTACTGCGAACAAGATTCTCCACCATACAGAATTCGATGAGCACAACTAAATCCTTTGTAAGGAGAAATATGTTTTTGATACTGAGTAATTGCTGCAACACTAATTTTTCTGCTGATTGAGCCGAACACTGAGACCTGCATAAATTGGGTAATAAACCATAGATGTTTCCTAATTCACTATTCCCAATCCCCAAACCCCAATTCCCAATTCACAATTTGGAGAAATATTAAGGAATGTTGCATTTGTTTCAGAGATTGAGAGGAAAGCGCAAAATCAATCAAAAGACCGTGATACCATGCTTTCGGTAAATGAAAAGATTGGGAGAAGACCTTTGACACTACGGGTTGCTGTTGTTGGGTCAGGTCCAGCAGGTTCATCAGCTGCAGAAACATTAGCGAAAGCTGGAATTGAAACCTACCTATTTGAACGCAAGCTGGATAATGCCAAGCCTTGTGGCGGTGCAATTCCCCTATGTATGGTGAGTGAATTCGACCTGCCCCAAAATATTATTGACCGTCGCGTGCGGAAAATGAAGATGATATCGCCTTCCAATCGTGAGGTGGATATCAATCTGGAAAAAGAAGAAGAATATATTGGAATGTGTCGTCGCGAAGTGCTAGATGGTTATCTACGCGATCGCGCCGCCAAACTGGGCGCAAATTTAATTAATGCCACCGTTCATAAACTCGATATTCCAGCAAACAGTACCGATCCCTATACCATCCATTACGTAGAACACACAGAAGGTAGTGTTCAAGGAATTGCCAAAACCCTAAAAGTCGATGTGATTGTTGGGGCTGATGGTGCTAACTCCCGCATTGCCAAAGAAATGGATGCAGGAGACTACAATTACGCGATCGCTTTCCAAGAGCGCATTCGCCTTCCTCAAGATCGCATGATCTACTACGAGGATCTCGCCGAGATGTACGTTGGTGATGATGTGTCTCCTGACTTTTATGCTTGGGTGTTCCCCAAATACGACCACGTGGCTGTAGGTACTGGTACAATGCACGTGAATAAAGCGAGTATCAAGCAACTACAAGCTGGAATTCGCGCTCGTGCTGCCAGAAAACTCGCAGGTGGCAAAATTATTAAGGTGGAAGCACACCCCATTCCCGAACATCCCCGCCCCCGTCGGGTTGTAGGAAGAATTGCTTTAGTAGGTGATGCTGCAGGCTATGTGACTAAATCTTCTGGAGAAGGCATTTACTTTGCAGCTAAGTCGGGACGGATGTGCGCTGAAACAATTGTCGAAATGTCCAACGCCGGTAGTCGCATTCCTACAGAAGCTGACCTAAAAGTCTATATAAAACGTTGGGATAGGAAGTACGGGCTAACTTACAAGGTCTTAGATCTCCTACAGACCGTATTTTACCGTTCTGATGCCACACGTGAAGCTTTTGTGGAAATGTGTGACGATATCGATGTCCAAAGGCTAACCTTTGACAGCTATCTGTACAAGACAGTTGTACCAGCTAATCCTTTCACTCAGCTAAAAATTACTGCTAAGACCATTGGTAGTTTACTTCGCGGTAATGCTCTAGCTCCTTAACAAAGCAATGGGGAACAAGCAAGAGGCAATAGGGAACAATTTTGCCAGTTCTCTATTGTCTCTTGGTTTATTAAGGTTATGTAAAGTATATTTTATTTCTCACAGAATATATCATTTTATTTTTTTTAATAGCAAAAAAATATACTCGTTACACCTAGTGAGCTAATAATAGATACAACAGAATAAAAACCTCTTAAAAAGCTGATACAACAAGTAATATTTACCCGTTAGAGAAAATAATTTTGCTAAGACTTGGCAAAGTTAATATAAAGATTTTGTGAAAAATATATAAATTTCTTGTCACTTTTTCCGTAAATTTACTAAGGTGGACGGGATGCTTACTTGAAACCAGCTCCTAGGTAGGAGTAAGGCTTAACCATGAAACTCAGTTCAGTACTTACTACTGCTGTGTCTACTTTGACTGTGGGTGTTGTCACAGTCCTTGGTTTCTCCAGTCAGGCTCTAGGTCTAACTTTTTTCGGTGACTCAAGAGCAACTTGGGGAGAACCCATTATTTATCCAGGGAGCGTAAATACCAATCCACGCTACACAGGTGTGGGAACCAATACTTTTACATGGGGGGATGGTCAACCAAAGGACCCAATCTACGGCACACCTGCAAATGAACTGACCCTGAAGGGCAATTCATTTCAAGCACAGGAAAACTCTGTGTTTAAGATAGGTGATTTAACCTACTTTAATGGCACAGTTCCGCAAGGCACTAATGTGGACTCTGTATCATTAAGTCTCAACCTATCTTTCTCCGAACCATTCCAATTCTCTGAGGTCTTCCAATACGAGTTGGAGTTAGAAAACACAACTAATGAGGGCGATCGAGAGAAAGACGCGGATTCTGTCGTTGTTAAAAACACTTTTAGCGATCGCAGTTTCAGTTTTGGAGGGAATGACTACCTTTTGGAACTCATTGGCTTTAGCCAAGATGGTGGTAACACCACCGTGAAAAAGTTTCGCGTCTATGAAGATGACGAAATTACAGCAGGTATTTACGCCCGTATTACTCGGATTACACCACCGAAGACAGTCCCCGAACCTGCGAGCCTTGCTGGTTTATCAGTACTAAGCATCTACCTTTTATCCCGCAAGAATAAAATCTTAAGGAATAAAAACAAATAACTTCAGGGGATAGTTAGTAGTTTTGTAATAAAAGTTACCAATCTACTAAGATTTTTTAGTAGAGACGCGCTATAGCACGTCTCTACACAGACGAAATATCAAGTTTTACTGGAATACTTGGTGCTCTCATACAGAAACCGCGCCCTCGCTTGTTACGTTCAAAACGCAATAGGTGAAGACGCTGGTTGCTTGGTTACTGGTTAGGTAATCGCTGAAGATCAATCAACACCGGATGCCGTGGAAGCACTTTCTGTTGATTGGGGGGCGCTTGGTAGTTCCAAGCAGTAACCTGCGCCATACACGGTTTTGATATAACGGGGATGACGGGGATCTGGTTCTAACTTAGTTCTCAGGTGACGGATATGTACGCGAATGGTTTCAATATCATCATCCGGGTCATAACCCCAAACTTCTCTAAGAATTTCGCTGGGGGAAACTGTCTGACCGTGGCGTTGAAGGAGACAGTGCAGTAGCTCAAACTCTAGGTGAGTTAATTTGACCGTTTGACCAAACCAAATCGCCTCAAAACGCTCTGGAACTAAGGTTAGAGGTCCGTAATTCAAAATTTCACTGTGCTTGGCGGCTTGAGGAATCCGGTCAGTACGCCGCAATAACGCTCGCACCCGTGCCAGCATTTCTTCGACTTCAAAGGGCTTGGTCAGGTAATCATCTGCGCCAGCATTAAAACCTTCCACCTTATCCTGTGTTTGGCTCAAAGCCGTCAGCATCAGCACGGGAATTTCAGCAGTGCGCTCATCCCGACGCAGGCGCTGGCAAACAGTAAATCCATCTACCCTTGGCAACATGAGATCCAGCATGATCAAGTCTGGTTGTAGCTGGAGAGCTAGTGCTTGACCTTTGATGCCGTCCTCGGCTTGGCTAACGTCGTAACCAGCCATCTCTAGGTTGACGGCTACGAGTTCTGAAATTGCAGGGTCGTCGTCTATGACAAGAATCCTCGGCATTATTAAAAAATTATTACTACTTATTAAGGATAAATAAGAACCTTTGGTAGATACAAAGATTGCTTTCCTGATTATAAAAAATAATTTAAATCTAACATAAAGATTAAAATTAAAGGATTGTAAAACCAAAACTAAACTATACTATATTGGCTATATCATGTGTTATCCCTCTTACAGTCCCTCATGGTTTTTGCAAAACGGTTTGGTGATGACTGTCTATACCGCTTTGCGGGGTCAGCGTTATTGGGAAGGCACGATCCAAGACCCGGAGCCGCTTTATCAAGAAGTCATTTTTACTGGGGCCCAAGAAGTACCAATTTTCGGTAAAATAGCCATTCCCAAAAATCCTCGTGGCACGATTGTTGGTACTTATGGCATTACAGGCGATTTGGACAATCAATGGTATCTCAAGATTTTAGGGCGTAAAGCATATGCTCAAGGGTATGCTGTGGTGTTGTTTGATTGGCGTGCTCATGGCAAAACAGCAGAATTGTCTCCAACGCTAACGAGTGATGGATTGTACGAAGGAGAAGATTTTACCCGCATTGCTGCCACCGCCAAACAGATGGGATGTCCCGGACAATTTTGGTTTACCGGGTACTCTTTAGGCGGGCAGTTGGCTCTGTGGGCTGTGAAAGCCTCTGTGGAACTTACCAAAGAAAATCGGAATTTGGGGCTGCAAGAGAGCGATATTGGTGGTGCAGCCGTCATTTGTCCGAGTTTGGACTCAAGGCGATCGCTCGCTTATCTGGTCAAACATCCTTTGGGGAGATATCTCGAGCAAGCGATCGCACGGGGATTAGAAAAACTTGCCTGGAAGATTCATGAAGCTCATCCTGGAACTCTTGACCCTGAGGCGATTAAGCGGGCTAACAGCATATGGGGCTTTGATGAGGAGCTAGTCATTCAGCGACTGGGCTTTCCCACAGTGGAAGCTTATTACGATGCTAGCAGTGCTCTGCCAATCCTACCACATCTTACCAAACCCACGCTAATCATTTACGCTGAAGACGATCCCTTCTTTGAACCTGCGATAATACCCGAATTACAAGCAATTTGCAAGAGTAACAAGGCATTGGAGTTGCTACTAACCCGTTATGGCGGTCATGTAGGTTACATCAGTAGCAAAGATTGCCAGAGTCAGGCAGGCGATCCAGATCCTTGGTGGGCATGGAATCGAACTTTACAGTGGTTAAATAAGAAAAACTGTCCTCAGCTAGCAGAAAATTTTTCTTGACGCTCAATAGTCTAAACTGAATGGCTCCACATGAATTAACCCCGCCCATGCTGAGAAGGTGACGAGCGCCTGTATAGTCGAGGCAGTGCGTTGCGGTGAATCCTGCCCTGGAGGCGGGTTTCCCGCGCCCTGGGGACTGGTGAACCCGAAGGGGGGTTCCCCCCGTTGTAGCACCTGCCGTGCGATTTCAATCGCAAACGTGTTTTTGCCAAATTGGGATGCTTCCATAACGTAGGGGATATGCTTGACAATTGCGTTTGCTAAACGTATTCTCACCGTACCCCATCAAATTTAGTATCGCTGGTGATATTCCAATCTTGAATATATGCTCCACTGAGAGTAGCACCTGTAAAATTGGTTCCGTCTAACTGCGCTTGTACCAGTTTTGCCTCAGATAAGTCAGTATCTTGCAAGTTAGCTAAGCTTAAGTCTGTGCCAATAAAACTAGCATCTGCTAAATTAGCTCCTTGTAAGTTAATCTCTCGCAAGTTTTGGCGGTCAAATTTTTCATCCTGTCTCTTCTGGAGACATCCCCGCGAGTTATCCCGCATTCAAAACTACTTCAACAACCGAAACGTTAGACTTATGCGTCCAAGTGCTTCTGGTTGTTTAAGAATTCCGTGTTTCCAGTATCGCTGCGTTTCTTGAGGCATAAAAATTAAAGAACCACTTTTGAGTAAGTAGTTATGTTCATTGCTTTTGTCTTGTTTATTTTGAAATGTAATTATTCTTTCAGCCCCTAAAGAAATAATTGAAATACCAGTAGCCTCAATAAGTTCATCAAGTGAGTCAGAATGAAATCCCATTACTGAGTCACCGTTTGGGTAATAATTTGCCAAACAGTTATTAGGACGAAAACCAAAACGTTTTTCAAGCCTATCAATAACAGGAACTAATTCATCTAGCATTTGGCATGATTCATAACTGATGTTAGAGTAATTATATGGTGAGCCAAAACTAGCTGTTTTTCTTACATATATACGTTCATCCCATCTAATCTTAGATACAAGAGTATCAAATAACAAATGACTGTTAGGCAAAAATAATTCGCTAATGAGTAATTCGGGTTTATTCATTATTTACTGACAGAATAAAAAATTTATTAAAGTTGATATTTTTTACTATAAAACTGGTTATTAACTTGTAGTAACTTGCAAAGCAAAACTTTGTTTACATAGCATCAAGCTTCCAATATAATGCTTTTATAATGCTTTAACCTGAAAATTGGCATAGACATAATTTTATTCTAATCTTTTAAATCATTAACATTATGTAATATTTGACGCATTGTTGTGTTCATATCGAATCGGAGAGCGAGTCCGAGCATTAAGATTATTACGTTCGGTAACCTTGCTGAATATTGTTAATGTGGGCTTGAGGTTTACAGTCTAACCTCCTTTTCGTATCATCAATAATACTTCCAGCGGTGTTTGGGAAGCGAAAAAGCCTAAAAGCCCTGAAGAAAGGTAAACAAGCAGGTACGATTTGTACGGGCAATACCCACCCTACTACCGCATCCACCTGAAACTGTTTGGTTGAGGCTGCAGAGGGGCAGGGGGGAAAGAATCACAGACTCATTAACCGATTAATTTCTACCCAATAAATTAACCTAGTGGTTCACCACATTGAATTTGAGGGTTGATTGAAAAACCGCAGAGGCGCAGAGGGCGCAGAGGAAGAGAAAAAGAGGATGAGCTTGAACATCGTTTTACCCATTAAAACTTATGTGGTGAACTACTAGTGGTCTATCGCATTAATTTTGATAAGCTGCCACCTAGTTCCCAGGCTGAGCCTGGGAATGCTGTCTTTGGAGGCTCCGCCTCCCGAAAGCGAGGCTCTGCCTCGCTGTATGCATTCCCAGGTAGAACCGCCGGATCGAGATAAAAACGTTTCACTCCTCAAAACTTTTGCGATAGACCACTAGATGCGCTACTACCTACAGTTCAAACATCAAATAGGAGTGCTATATATAACAGAACATTAAATTCAGTAGACAATATTATACTCTATAGAATTTAATGGGTATTGCAATAATTTAAACTAGTTTTAAGTTATTGCAGGAAAGGTTAAGCTTTCAGCAAAAGTAAAGATGTTATGTCTTTGCGAACAAAAATCTCGTTCAAGACTATAGCATTAACATCCTAGAAGAAATACCTAGGAGTCTCATTTAAATTTTGCAAAGACAAGCTAGTGACAATGTTGCCAACTAAGCTTTTGTTTTTACTAAATCCGGCAAAATTTAGGTGGAGTCCGATAAGTTTTTCAAGAACTAAGAGAAAAATACCATAGAAATTATGACAAAACGTTCTGCCAGACAAGTAGGGGATAGGAAAGATCCTTGAAACACTTAAGATTGAAGTAGCCTAAAATCTTCGGGGGGGTATAAACTGAGATGTTCGTCGGGGTCGTAAACTCTTCATGCTTTCGGAAGAAGGTATTGGAAGGGGAGGAAGGCTTTCAGCCGTTGCCCAGTCATATAATTTACTTTGAGATATTATGAGATTCAGGCACGGACTCTTTCGCTTAAGAACACTTAAATTCTGCGGAATTCCTCGATAAAGTCTATTTTCAATTCACTTTGTTGTGGCGTGGCGGCGTCGTCATTCTTTATGGTAATCCTTATTAGGGGAGCGACTACCTTAAAAAGTCGTAAGTGCGGAGAATCAATCTGTCAGTCATTTCTATGGTGACATAGAGACGATCGGTGAGTTTAGCTGAAGTCTTTATTGAAGATTTCAGGGAGGTTTTAGTAACTCAGAGAGCCACTTTCAAAGAGAGATGTTTTGTCGGATGTTAGTTATTTTTACTAGTTTTCGTACAATTTGGAGAAAAGAAAGCAGGCAATTGAGTCAAGATAAGTCCTCTGGATCTTCAAGTTTTTAAGCGATTTGGTAAGAATCTCTAGGGAGCATCTTGGTGGCAAAGTCTCCTCGGTTTAGACTGTTAAGCCTTGCAGTCCTGTAGTAGTAATACGACGGAGTATCTTATATCCGGATATAAAGCAATACCTTTCCTTTTCATTGATGATTAATTATTAAGAATAAAATTAAGTATGGTTCAAAGTACATTTACCAAACAAAAACGGGAACTGGCTAAAGCTATCTTATGGATTGAAAAAATTAGAGCGCAAGAAGTACGGGTTCGCAATTACAACGCTCAAGACGAACTTCAGAATGAAATAAGAGAGACTTATGTAGACTATTCTCCTGAAGAGATTAGTCTTCATGTTTTAGAAATTGTTAGGGATGTCGTCAGCCAGCACGGTTCCCGTCAAAAGGCAAATTCTAGTAATACAGGAAATTTTGAATGGTATGGAATTTCTATAGAACTTACCGTACCGCAATTACGCGCCCTGCAAAGCGCTCATGCGGTTCTTAAGGAATTAGTCCGCAAACTTCCCCGACGGAATCCCAAACTTATTTACAATACCACCATCGATGGTCGTCCTGCCCTTGCTCATCCAAAACAAAAACATGAAGAAGTAGAAACTCGATACGTTCCTTATGAAGAAGATTCAAGTACTAGAGTGCGAACTTACGAAGAACGCTATAAAGTTATTACCCACTATACTCAAAAAGTAGAAGTTGATTACGGTGTTGAGATTAAACTTCTCAATGAATTAGGTGAAATGATAGATGATTTGGGAACCGCTATTCAAGTAGCTATTGATGAAGCAAATACTAAAGGGAGAGAAAACGATCCGGTCGTTGATGATGTTATTAACAGAATCAGCCAAATAATTATGGCTAAGTTACCATCAACTGAAGAGAGCTGATGGCTAATGGCTAATGGCTAATGGCTAATGGCTAATGGCTAATGGCTAATGGCTAATAGCTAATGGCTAATGGCTAATGGCTATTCGCAAAAGATTATTTGGAATGGCTTATGTCTGAGTTGATTCAATTATCGCTAGCAGGTAAGGGTCGTTTGGTTATTCTAACCCCTCAAACTGTTCGTACCGCTTTTTTTCAATTGACTGAAGTTAACTCAAAATATACAGGTCGTCACAAATTTCCGCTCAACCGTCCTCTTCAGCGATCGCTTAAATTATGGAAATTTAAAAATAAAAAGGAGGGAACTGTCTTGAGAAAAGCTTCTCTTCCATCTTGGGCGGAAAACATTGGGTGGCGGAAAACTGAAGCGACTTTACTTGATGCTTTATATCGAGCCGATCTAGATCGAGATCGGCTCTCACATTTACATAAGAAAGATATTGAGTATATTGAAAGGGAAATCAATAAACAAATAATTTGGAATAATCTTGCTTTAGTCCGGGAGGAAGGGCGATTATTAGAAGGTTATGGACTTTGTGAAAAGGTTGGACAAAATCGAGAAAAAGTTAAATATATTCGACGCTATGGGATGATTTTTATCCTAGAGCCAATGATGCGTCAAGCTGTTCTGGAAACACAGAATTTAGATTTATTTATTCAGGATGATAATTTTGACTTTCATCTCACTCGCTATCGTGGAGTACTTTTATCTTCTTCACGCTCGCGCATTCAGTTGTTGTTCCAACATCGCTTAGATTTTTCCATAACTTGGACTTGTACCCTCGATCGCTTTCAGCCCCGTCAAATTTTCCGAATCAAAAGAATTTATCCCTGTGATGGCTTTCGTATTTTAACAGTGACCGATGACTAGTGATGCCAATTCTCTATAACAATGAGCTTAATCTAATTTGATGAACTTTTGTGGAGTATTGCAGACATTCGCTCCTCAGCAAAGGTCACTTGTTGCAAGTTGTTAGTAACGATGTCTTACTGGTTAACAAAGAGCAGTTGGAACCTTCATGCAGTCATTCCCAGCTAGAAGCTGGGAACGATCGCAAAAATTGGATATTTTTGCAATCGTTTGAGGAATCCCTAATAGAGTGACTTCACCCAATGCCATTCCTGAGCCAAGCCTTCAGCTAGAGAAACTTGAGGCTGATAACCCAGTATTCTCCGCGCTTTAGAGACATCTGCAGCCGTGTGACGGGCGTCTCCCATAGCTTTTTCTACGTGGTTTCTCTTAATAGGTTTTCCAACAATTTTTTCCATCGTATCTAAAACTTCGGTTAGTACAACTCGACTACCACCGCCAATGTTAAAGATTTCTCCCACGGCTTCAGGTACAGTCGCTGCAGCTAAATTGGCTGCTATGGCATCACTCACAAAGGTAAAGTCTCGTGTTTGATAACCATCTCCATAGATAGGAATAGCCTCATCCGATAACACAGATTTAAAAAACTTGTGAAACGCCATATCCGGACGCTGTCTCGGACCGTAAACTGTGAAATAACGCAACGCTACGTAAGGGACACCAAAATTTTTGTGATACAGTCTGCATAATTGCTCGGCTGCAAGTTTGGTAATACCGTAAGGCGAAACTGGTTTGGGGCACATTTCTTCATGAGTTGGAAGAGTCTCAGCATCGCCGTAGATGCTCGAAGTTGAAGCAAATACTAGCCTTTTCAACTGTTTTGCATCTTTTGCCGCTTCCAACAGAATTTGTGTAGCACTGATATTTCGTTCTGTATAGAGACGAAATCCTTGACCCCAACTTGCCCGAACTCCCGCTTGTGCTGCCTGATGGTAAACTACGTCAACGTCTTTTAAGAGTGTTAACCAGTCTAAGGCGCGAATATCTCCTTCAATTAATTCAAATTTAGGATGATTGTGCAAGTGTGCGATATTCTTACGTTTTAATGCAGGATCGTAGTAATCATTAAATTCGTCTATTCCAATGACTTCTTCACCTTGCTTCAACAGAGCTTCTACAAGGTTGGAACCTATAAATCCTGCAACTCCAGTAACTATACTTTTAACCATGTTTTGTACTTTTTCAATACCTGAATCTATTTCAACTTCCACGTTAATCTCTCTGGTAGTTGAACCGCCATCAATTCACAATTATTTTTTACTATTCCACAAATAAAATCATGAAGTTCTCAAGAGATTACATTCATTTTCACTTTTAACTGTCTTCAGAAGAATTCAGGATATTTAATATCTTAATATCAACAGTGAATTTACTTATTTTTTGAGTAAATTTAAATGGAAAACAACATAGCTCGGTAAAATAACTGAAATTCAATTTGAGTTAAACAGTGACTGAAGTAGGTCGGTAAGAAAAGCTATAAGTATGTAAAAAAATGTAAACCTTGTTCTGTTTGGAGTTGGGGGGTCTAGCCTGGATCTCGCCTAAAGGCGAACGAGCTTAGCGCAATTATTAACCAAAAAGATTGTTTGCCTCAACTTAACTTATATCCTTTAAGAAAAGAAGGGGCTTGCACAAGCATCAAAATTGGTGAAAAATTGTACGGCAAGTTGTCATTACAGTAACCAGTGACCAGTGACCCTCTGGGTTCGCCAGTTGCCTGCAAAGAGAAATCCTCCTATGGCACGAAAGTGCCATGCACAAGGGAACGCACTGGTCTCACCAGTGACCAGTATTGAGAGATAACTGGTAATTCATGATTCACTGACAATCGGTAACTGATAACTGATAACTGGTAACCGATCCCAAGCTTAAGAGGACATCAGTGAAAGTTTTAGTTGTAGGTAATGGAGGGCGGGAACACGCTCTTGCCTGGAAATTGTTACAATCAAAGCAAATCGAGCAGGTTGTGTGCGTGCCGGGAAATGGCGGTACGGCAAGTATGGAACGCTGCCAAAACTTGTCTTTGTCTGTAGATGATTTTGAGGGAATCAGTCAAGTTGCCCAAAGAGAGGGTATTTCTTTAATTGTCGTTGGACCTGAAGTTCCGTTAGCAAAGGGAATCACAGATAACCTTCAAGCCAAAGGTTTTCTGGTTTTTGGTCCAAGCAAGGCAGGAGCGCAAATTGAAGCAAGCAAGGCTTGGGCAAAAGCACTGATGCAAGAAGCCAGTATTCCCACAGCGCGAGCTGCGGTATTTACAGAGGGAGAAGCAGCCAAATCTTACGTCAAGGCTCAGGGAGTACCAATTGTTGTCAAAGCCGATGGATTGGCAGCTGGTAAAGGTGTCATTGTTGCCGAAACATTGGAACAAGCACATAAAGCAATTGATGCCATATTCGGAGGACAGTTTGGCAGTGCGGGAAAATTTGTCGTCATTGAAGAGTATTTAACCGGGCAAGAAGTTTCTGTGTTGGCATTGACTGATGGGGTTTCAATTCGCCCGTTGCTACCGGCTCAAGACCACAAGCGCATTGGAGAGGGGGATACCGGAGAAAATACTGGTGGGATGGGTGTTTACGCACCAGCCCCCATTGTGACACCTGAGTTGATGGCAAGCGTTCAGACAGAAGTTTTAGAGAAAGCGATCGCAATTTTACGAGCCAAGGGCATTGATTACCGGGGGGTATTATATGCTGGGTTGATGATTGGCGAGCAAGGAGAATTTAAGGTGTTGGAATTTAACTGTCGTTTTGGCGATCCAGAAACACAAGTGATACTACCACTCTTAGAAACACCTCTAGAAGAATTAATTCTTGCCTGCGTACAACAGCGCTTGAGTGAAATGCCACCCATTACTTGGAAACAAGGAGCATGTGCTACAGTAGTTGCGGCTTCTGGCGGTTATCCAGGAACCTATGAAAAAGGAAAAGCCATCACTGGCATCGATCGCGCAGAAGCATCAGGAACAATTGTATTTCACGCTGGCACTCAGCTCAACCACGGACAGTTAGTAACAGATGGCGGTAGAGTGTTAAATGTTACTGGAATCGGGGAAGATTTTGATGCAGCGCTCGATCGAGCCTACGCTGGGATACAGCAGATTCACTTTGAGGGAATGTATTATCGACGAGATATTGGGTATCGGGTAAGGAAATAGGGGGTAGGGAGACAAGGGAGACAAGGGAGACAAGGAAGACAAGGAAGACAAGAGAGTATTTTCTACCCCCTCTCCCCCCTCTCCCGCATCTCCCCCCCTCCCCCTCTACCTTGTCCTCAATCCCTTCCTTATTTGTCAAAGAAACTGTTAATTTTGAGTTGTTAGGTTTATTTTCATTTGTAAATAAGTATGAAAACAGGAATGATGCCCTCCCAAACCGATTGAACTCACAGAAGCTGGCCTTGCATATAATAATTTGCATATTCTCAGGCTTTGAGAAAATCAGTCAAAATCCTTTCCCACTATCCTCTCTCCCCTCAGTCAACATGAGAAAATTAAATGCCTCACAGCTTAATTAGGCAGATCCGATGACAAAAATTTTACCGTCAAGCAAGCACAACACACTTCCCTGACCCCTGACTCCTAATTTCTAACCCCTAACCTGACCTCTTTTTAATACGCTGAATTTAAGATGCTGGCTATTTTAAAAACAATCAAAGAAGCAATTGTCAATTGGTGGTCGGAGTTCACCCTCCAGACAAAGCTTTTAGCGGCTGCTACATTAGTCGTGTCTTTGGTAATGAGTGGTTTGACCTTCTGGGCGATCAATACGATTCAGCTAGATGCACGTCTAAACGACACGCGCTTTGGTCGGGATCTAGGGCTGTTATTGGCTGCCAACGTTGCCCCACTGATTGCCGATCGCAATCTTACAGAAGTGTCACAGTTCTCTCAACGCTTTTACAGCAGCACTTCTAGTGTACGTTACATGCTCTACGCCGATGAAGAGGGGAAAATTTATTTTGGCATTCCCTTTTGGGAACCAGAAGTGGAAACTTCCCTTGCTATCAAACGGCGAATACAGCTACCCGATGATTATGCTGCTGACGCTGATAAACCAATGGTGCGGCAACACAGATCTCCTGACGGGGAAGTTACCGATGTGTTTGTTCCTTTGACGGTAGATGGCAAATACTTAGGCGTGTTGGCGATTGGCATTAACCCCAACCCGGCTGCAGTTATCTCTACAAACTTCACTCGCGATGTCACCATTGCCGTATTTATCTCGATTTGGGTGATGGTGATTTTAGGAGGAGTGATTAATGCTTTAACCATTACCAAGCCCATCAAAGAATTACTCGTAGGGGTCAAACAAATTGCCGCAGGAAATTTTAAGCAGCAAATAGACTTACCACTAGGAGGTGAACTCGGAGAGTTAATTCTCAATTTTAATGAGATGGCAAAACGCTTGGAGCATTACGAGGAACAAAACATTGAAGAACTGACAGCAGAGAAAGCCAAACTCGAAACATTGGTTTCTACAATTGCCGATGGTGCTGTGCTGATTGATAACAATATGCAAGTCATTTTAGTTAACCCAACAGCAAGGCGAATTTTTAACTGGGAAGGTATTGAAGTTGTCGGAGAAAATGTTTTGCGTTACTTACCGCCCTCGGTAGAAATGGAAGTAAAGCGTCCTTTATATGAAATGGCACTTGGTGAATGCGAGAGTGCAGAATTTCGCCTTCTACTGAACCAAACCACGCCAAGAACAATCCGCATTCTTTTAACAACAGTTGTTAACCAGCAACGAGAAAGTATTAAAGGTATTGCAATTACAGTACAAGATATCACTCGTGAAGTAGAATTGAACGAAGCAAAAAGCCAATTTATTAGCAACGTCTCCCACGAATTAAGAACTCCACTATTTAATATAAAATCTTTTATTGAAACATTACACGAATACGGCGAAGACTTAAGCGCGGTAGAACGTCGGGAGTTTTTAGAAACTGTCAATCATGAAACAGACAGGTTGACTCGCTTAGTCAATGATGTTTTGGATTTATCAAAACTTGAATCAGGTCGCAGGTATCATTTAGATGGTGTCGATTTATCACAAGCAATTGAACAAACGCTGCGGACTTATCAATTGAATGCCAAAGATAAAGGCATTGAACTGATTCAGGAAGTTTCTCCGAAGCTGCCATTAGTTGTGGGTAACTACGATCTGTTGCTGCAAGTGCTAGCAAATCTTCTGGGTAACGCACTCAAATTTACGCAAGCAGGTGGAAAAGTCGCAATGCGTGCCTACCAACTCGAACCAAGAACAAATTCAAGCGATCGCCAGACATCTCAAGTTAGAGTAGAAATTTCCGATACTGGCATTGGCATTGCCCCAGAAGATCAAGAAGCTATTTTTGACCGCTTCTTCCGAGTCGAAAATCGAGTGCATACCCTAGAAGGAACTGGTTTGGGTTTATCAATTGTCAGAAACATAATGGAAAAGCATCACAGCAAAGTTTATTTGGTGAGTGAAGTTGGAGTTGGCACTACTTTTTGGTTTGACTTAGCAGTATATGAAGAAGAAGCATCTCAAGTTGGGAAGTTGTCAACCGTAGCTTGAACTTTTACTGCATAATAGAATGCAATCAAAAAATTTATACCGCTGGATATTCTTAAATCAGAACCCAAATAGTTATGAGTTAACAATTGCTAAAGCAAAGAATGTCAACGATGAACTGACGAAAAAACAGTAAAGTGTGCAGTGTGAAGTAAGAAGTGAAAGGTTTTCATAATTTCACCCTCGCTCTTTCATTCTTCACGAGACATTCATGACAGAACTTCTGATTCAAACGACCTGGCTCATACCGTTCTACGGCTTGCTAGGAGCAATCCTCACCCTGCCATGGTCAACAGGCATTATCCGGCGCACTGGTCCCCGCCTTGCTGCCTACTTCAATCTCATCACGACCTTCAGTGCTTACATTCACGGTTTATTCGTTTTTAGCGCCTTTTGGAACAAACCACCCCAAGAGTTATTCATCCACTGGTTTAAAGTCGCGGATTTAGATCTATCATTTGCCCTAGAAATCTCATCCGTTAGCGTTGGGGCGATAGAACTAGTGACAGGTTTAAGCCTTTTAGCACAGTTATTTGCCCTAGGGTACTTGGAAAAGGACTATGGGCTGGCTCGTTTCTTTGCCCTGATGGGATTTTTTGAAGGAGCAATGAGTGGTTTAGCGCTTTCCAATTCCTTGCTACTATCCTATGGTTGGTTAGAACTGCTCACTCTATCAACATACCTACTCGTAGGGTTTTGGTACGCCCAACCCTTAGTTATGACAGCCGCCCGTGACGCGTTTTTAACCAAACGAGTGGGAGACATTTTGCTATTGATGGGAGTTGTGGCGCTTTCAACTCACGCAGGTAGCACAAACTTTCCCAATTTATATCAATGGGCGCAAACAACACATTTACCATCACAAACACTCGCACTGTTATGTTTGGCACTTATTGCAGGACCGACGGGAAAATGTGCTCAATTCCCCCTCCATTTGTGGTTGGATGAAGCGATGGAAGCCCCCAATCCGGCATCAGTTTTGCGGAACTCCCTGGTAGTTTCCTGTGGTGCCTATGTGTTAGTCAAACTTCAACCAATTTTAGCAATTTCACCGATTGCCCTCACAACTTTAGTTGCAATTGGTACAATTACCGCTGTTGGTTCCTCTCTTGTTGCTATTTCTCAAATCGATATCAAACGCGCTCTTTCTCATTCCACAAGCGCTTATATGGGGCTAGTTTTTATTGCAGTGGGAACGGGAGCAACAAACTTTGCCCTGATGATAATATTAACTCACGCGATCGCCAAGGCTTTGTTATTTATGAGTATTGGTTGTGCGATCGCAACAACTAACACTCAAGACCTTACAGAAATGGGAGGGCTTGGAAAAACCATGCCCATCACAGCTGGTGCTTTCATAATAGGTACAACTGGACTCATTGGATTATTTCCACTGAGTGATTTTGAGGCTTTCTCACAAGGAATTGAGCCATGGCAGTTCAATGCTCCTTGGTTAGTAAGTATCTTGCTTCTTGTAAATGCTTTAACGGCATTTAACCTCACTCGCGTGTTTCGTTTAGTTTTCTTAGGTTCATCTCAAGCCAAAACCCGTCGTGCGCCCGAAGTAGGATGGCAAATGGCATTACCAATGGTTATTTTGGCAGTAACTACCCTATCCGTTCCCTTCATGCTGCAAAGTCTCGCTCTGATACCATCATGGAAAGCTATGAACATCTCAGCAAGTTTGCTGCCACTTCTATCTAGCGTTTTGGGTTGTGGGATTGGAACACTCATTGAACTGCGACGAGTCTGGTTAAGACCGATACAAAAAACCATGAAATTCTTACATGAGATGCTAGCTTATGATTTTTATATCAGCGAGTTTTACCGTATCAGTGTTGTTTTTGTGGTAACACAGTTATCCAAATTTACAGCTTGGTTCGATCGCTTCATTCTAGATGGCTCGGTAAACTTATTGGGATTAGTTACAGTTTTGAGCGGTCAAAGTTTGAAATACAGTATCTCTGGAAAATCTCAAATTTACGTTCTCACAATTTTATTGGGGCTTAGCTTTTTCACTATTTTTATGACATTTTTAAGGGCTAATGGCTAATGGCTAATGGCTAATGGCTAATGGCTGATAGCTAATGGCTAATGGCTGATGGCTAATGGCTGATAGCTGATGGCTAATAATGGCTGATGGCTGATAGCTGATGGCTTTTGAACAATTAGCAATTAGCAATTAGCAATTAGCTAATGACTATCTCCACTCAACAAACCACTACAAGTTTCTAACCCCTATGCTCAGTTCCTTGATTTGGATACCAGTACTGAGTGCTGCTGTCATCGCATTTTTTCCTAAAGTGACATCTCAAATTGCACGATGGATTGCATTTGGAAGTTCTTTGGTAATGTTAGCTTTGTCACTCTTTTTAGGCAGCCAGTTTCAATTATTAAATCCCACTTGGCAATTTCAAGAATATATTCCTTGGCTGGAAACATTGGGCATTCATTACCATTTAGGAATTGATGGTTTATCTCTACCTTTGCTCATCCTTAATGGATTGCTTACAAGCATTGCTATTTACACGACTCATCCTCTCACTCATAGAACCCGGTTTTTCTATACGCTGATCTTGCTTTTAAATGCTGGGGTGTCAGGTGCTTTCTTATCTCAAAATTTGCTGTTGTTCTTTCTATTTTACGAAATAGAGTTGATTCCTTTGTATTTGCTGATTGCTATTTGGGGAGGCGATCGCCGGGAATATGCAGCCACAAAGTTTTTGATTTACACTGCAATTTCTGGCATTCTCATACTTGTAGCTTTTTTGGCATTAGTTGGGATGAGTGGTGCTACCAGCTTTGATTACAATCCCTCAGTTTCAAGTGCTCTACCTTTGGCGACTCAAATCCCCCTTTTAGTGACAATTTTGCTGGGATTTGCTATAAAAACACCTCTTGTTCCCTTCCATACATGGTTACCAGACGCTCATGTTGAAGCATCAACACCCGTTTCCATACTGTTGGCGGGAATTCTTCTTAAGTTAGGGGCTTACGGTTTTTTACGTTTTGGCTTGGGCTTATTTCCTGAAGCATGGTCAGTTCTTTCACCTTGGCTTGCTACCTGGGCGGTTGCGAGCGTTCTTTATGGAGTGATTGTTGCGATCGCACAAACAGATATGAAAAAGATGATTGCCTATAGTTCTATCGGACACATGGGTTATGTCTTGCTTGCTGCGGCGGCTGCAACTCCCATAAGTTTAATGGGTGCCATTGTTCAAATGATTAGTCACGGGTTAATCTCTAGTTTGCTCTTCCTCTTAGTAGGTATTGTTTACGATAAGACCTGTACCCGCAATCTGAATATCCTTAAAGGGTTGTTCAACCCAGAACAAGGCTTACCCGTCATTGGAACCCTTATGGTGATAGCAGTTATGGCAAGTGCAGGTATCCCCGGTATGGCAGGTTTTGTTGCTGAGTTTTTGTGTTTCCGAGGGAGTTTTTCTGTCTTTCCCATACAAACGCTTCTTTGTACGATGGGTACGGGATTAACCGCTGTATACTTTACAACGCTCGTTAACCGCGCTTTCTTTGGTCGCCTTCCTGAGGCAATGGCTGAACTACCTCCTGTAAAATGGTCAGAACGAATTCCTGCAGCCATATTAGCAGCAATTATCATCCTATTTGGAATTCAACCAGGTTGGCTCATGAGTAAAAGCGAAGCAACCACATCTGCAATGAAACTTACCAGTTCTGAATTATTAGTTATCAACCAACCTTCTGTCGATCGCTTCTAAATCAATACGGTTCAGATAAGACTCGATCCCCCTAGCTTCCCGCTTGATTGGGGGAAGAAAGCCCTGCTTTCGAGCGGGCGGTTGGGGGGAACTTCAAGGATGAGATATTGTTACCTGAACCGTATTGGCTTATCACTGATTGCCGAGCGACAGACACTAGTACAACATGGCATAAATAAGGCGACCATTAGTAATAAACAAAAAGCTGAAAATAACAGCTTTTGTGCCTTCTGCTGACCTGTACTAGTCACCTTTCCCCAGCTACTCTTGATTACTTTTTTGGTAGAAACACAATGATGGTTACTCTTAAAAAACTCAACCAGTCTTCCCATCCCCTCAAAGAATATATTCACCGTTTGGAAGCCGGAGAAAGCCTCTTATCTGATTCTCTACAAAATCTGCAAGAAGTTGTTGGAATTTTACACAGTTATGCATTTGTTTTAGATGCCTATTCCAAAAATCTTCTTCACATTGCTAACAATGCGTTCTTAGAACCATTTCCTCTTTTGAAACACATGAATGGTGAAGCCACGCCTAACAATTTACTCCGCTATGCTTGGGACGATCGCTTAAATTTTGAATATGCAGAATATTGCGCTAAAACTATGTTTTGGCATGGTGGGGGTAGTTTGGATACCTACTTAAATTCATTGGAATTTGAGCAAGCCGCCCAAGAAGCAATACTGGCTAAATTTGAAAGCAATTTGTTATTCAAAAGCTTTCATTATTTATTTCGTAATTTTTTTCCAGAACAAATTAGACAATTAGCATATTATAGTGCTTTAGGTCAATTCTGGAGAGTCATGAGCGATCTCTTTAGTGAGTTATCGCAGCTTTATAACCGTCAGGAAATCTCTTCCATTTCTCAAGTGACAGACTATATTCAGTCCGGTCTAACTGTAGCAGTCAAATCACCCATCACCTATAGTGTTAGTATTCGTGGAAAACTTTACAAAATTATTCCAAAAACAGCCGGGTTAAAATTTTTGCAAGATGTAGCCGTACCTTATGTGGAAACCATTTTCTTTCGAGGAACTCCCTTTTTTGGTACAACTTCCTACAATGCTCAAGCACGGCAAATACCTCAAGATCTATCTGAGTTTGCTTATGGCGTACTTTATGCCGATCCTCTCATAACGGGTGGTGCGGGAATTCCTCCTACTTTACTCATGCAAGATTTGCGCCATTTTCTACCTGAGTACTTACACGAAGTATATATGCGATCGCCCCGAAAAGAAGACAATCTCCGCGTACAAATTTGCCGCAGTTTCCAGAAATCCATGTTTTGCGTCGCGACAGCCGCTATCAAAGGGCTATCACCTTATCCCTTGGATACTAAAGAACCTTATCAACAACAAAGCAATCGTAAATATTTGGAAAGTTGGATGGATCGCTTCGTTGCTTCTCGTTTGCTGAATGTCCAGTAATACCAAGCTTCGCGCATTTTTGAGAAAAATGCGCTCCTTCCACTACCCTTAGTAACACGGGAAGCTGGTATCCCCGAAGTATGAGTATCAATTCATTAATTTCTTGATACTCATGCGTCATTCATGTCGGGGACGAATCGACATTTAAGCTATTATTTTGGTTGCCCAATTTTATTGTTACCTACATGAGCGACCCCCAAACTGAATTCGACTCGCCCTGGAAGGACATCCTACATTAGCTGATAAACTAGTCAAGATTTATCGTACTAGTGGTGAAGAAGCTTGGATACTCATCCATGTGGAGGTGCAGGCTCAAGAAGAAAGCAACTTTACCCAAAGGATGTTTATTTACAACTATCGCATTTATGACAGGTACAAGCGCCCGGTTGTATCACTGGCAGTTTTGGGAGATGAGCGTAGCACTTGGCGACCAACCCAATTTGGTTACCAATTATTTGGGTGTAGGATGGATTTCCAGTTCCCAATTGTAAAGTTGGTAGACTATGAACAAAGGTGGTCGGAGCTATTCGCCAGTCGCAACCCGTTTGCCACAGTCGTGATGGCGCACCTCAAGGCAATTGAGACGCGCAGTGACCGTAATGCACGGCTTCAGTCGAAGCTAGCACTGACCAAACGACTGTACGAGTTGGGTTTTGAGAGGGAGGATATCATTAATTTATTCCAGTTTATTGACTGGATGATGAGTTTACCATCTGAGTTAGAACAGGAATTTTGGCAAGAAATACGCACTTTTGAGGAGTCTAGACGTATGCCGTACATCACTTCGGTTGAGCGAATTGGTATTGAAAAAGGTAAGCAGTCCGTACTTATAAAGGCTATATCTTTGGGGGTAAAACTCAAATTTGGTGAGTCGGGTCAAAATCTATTACCTGAAATTGAATCTATCTCTGATGTAAGTTTGTTAGAGACAATCTTAGAAGCGATAGACACAGCTTGTACTGTTAAGGAGTTACGGCAAGTTTATCAACCAGGGGCGTGAGTAATACGAGGTAGCTGCAACTCACTTTTCCACTCCATAAAATACACATTGAGATCCCCTAGCCTTATTAAGGGGGGCTAGGGCGTGTTTTCAAACATTGAAGAGAGCGCAAAGAACTCTGAGGAGAGACATGAGGCGCATGAGCCACAAGAACTACTTCACCGTTAGCGCTTTTTACCCATCTGGTTGCTTCGACAATTGCTCCTGAATTTATAGAAGTTTGTTTTATACGAGTGGATGAAGAACGAGCGTGAGTGTCAGGTTGAGGAGTTACCCAATCTACTTGCAAAGCATCAGCTATTAAGGGCTGGTAGGGACTGGTTGGGATACCACCACGTTCTGTAACAATGAGCGAATTTGCTGTTTGGATATTACCAGCATTGCAGCTAGTATCAATTTGTTGGGTTGCATCAGCTAAATTTGCGGGTAGTTCAACTAACCCACTACTGGGATCGGTATCGGGTCTGTTGATTTGTACAACACCATCTGTACCGAATCTAGAACTGGCGGTAATATCAGTGTCTGGAGCGAGAAATAGCCCTTGAGCCTTAAGATTAATATTCCCACCCCTTCCAGTGAAGGCATTAGCTGTGATATCGCTGTTGGCTGAGGAAATCAAGATAATGGTATCTATATTAATATTTCCGCCATTACCGCCCGCGTTATCGCTCCCTGCGGTAGCAGTTATGTTGCTATTGTTACGCAGTGAGATGCTTCTGGCTCTGAGAGTGATATTTCCACCTTCACCGAATTTTGTTTCTGTTGAAATAGTTCCCTGGCGATCGAGACGAATGGACGCAGCGGTAACATCTATATTGCCAGCTTGGCTTCCACCCTCGCTGCTGACACTGATTTGACCTCTATCTTGGAGAAAGATCTCTCCAGCTTTGATGGTTAAATTTCCCCCCTCTGCTAGCCCTGCAGTTTTAGCAGAGATAATTGCTCCTTCTCGAACAATCAACTTTGGCGTGTTGATATTGATATCTCCTGCTGTACCGAAATTAGCTGTTCCTACAAGCAACCCGCTTTGTCTTGTAGGAGAAGATCCTACAAGTTCAATCAATTTGGAAGCATTAATTGATAAGGTTCCGCCTTTACCTTCACCATCCCCAAATGTAGATGCTGAGACTTGTCCCCCATTCCCGACAATCAGTGTTCCTGTCTGTATAATTAATTCGCCAGCATCTCCCTTACTGTTTTGCGAAACTGCGTACAATCCACTAGAGTAGTTACCTGCATTGGAAAAACCCGAGATGTTTACCGATTGGGCATCAACAAACAGTTTTCCACCTTGCCCGCCAAGACTAGATGCAGAAATTTGTGCTCCACCTTGAAGCGTGAGCGTGTTCGTTTTAATGGATAAATCTCCCGCCTTTCCACCGTTTGAGGTGCTAGTAAAGAATCCACTGGGATTGGCATTAGCAGCCGTACCAAAAAGTTCTATTGACTTGGCATTTACAAAGAGTTTCCCCCCTTGACCACCACTGCTAGATGCTGACACTTGTGCTCCATCTTTCACAACAAAATTGTCTGTTTGGATAGTTATATCTCCAGCATCTCCTCCATTTAAAGCATTCGTAAATAAACCACTCGGTTTGCCGTACTCATTAGTTCCAAATAGGTTTACAGATTCGGTGGCAGTTACGAAAAGATTTGCTGCCTTTCCAGAGCTTGAAATTCCCGTACTAATTTGCGAGCCATTACCCACAGTCAAACGACCTGTTTGAATTGTCAAATTGCCAGATAATCCAGTTCCCAAAGCTTCAGTGGAAAGTTGACTATTTTCCAAAACATCTAGTGATTCCGAAGCATTTACTGTTAATGTTCCTGCTGTATTTGTCCCTGTAGCGATCGCAAATATTTGAGAATCGCGAACTGAAATACGTTTACCCTGTAGCTGAATATTAGGTTCCAAACCACTATCACCTACAACCGTGTTTTGAGGCAAAGACACATCTAGCAATGCTTGTTGTGAGAGTGATATGTTAGCTCGGGGAACACTCTCAGGAACGCTCAAACGCAGTTGATTGTCTGCGGTTTGAAGGTTAACAACTCCATTACCTGAAACCGCTACCAGACTGAGTTGACCGTTTGGTGCTTTGAGTTTCCCCCCGATTAACTCTACATCACCACCCACCAATAATAAACTTTGATTGCGCTTAACTTCTAAACCTACCAAAGAGCGATTGATAATTGATTGGGCTGATATTTGATTAAAGAGCAGTGCTGAAGGGTTAATAGTTAAAGTTGCATTCGGGCGTTCTGGGGTAGAAGCGCTGAACAAACCTTTATCGCTAAACTGAATGGCATTGGCTGTTGTTGCCATAAACGAGCCACCTATGTCTATGCTGGCATTGGGTCCAAAGCTAATGCCATTGGGATTGATCAAAAACAAGTTGGCTTTACCAGAAACGGACAGTTTACCTAAGATGTTTGAGCGATCGCTACCTGTTACCCGAGTGATAATGTTTTTTATACCATTAGGGCTGACAAAAGACGCAGTTCGTCCTGCATCGACGTTAAATTTTTGGAAACTATGAAACAAGTTATTGCCACGAGTTGCGCCGCCGCCAATTATATCAAGTGGTATGCCGGAAAGAGAGCCAACTCTTGAAGATTCACTTCCCATAGTTGTATCAGGTACAATACTTTGAGCAACTGCACGTTTAACCGTACTTATTCCCAGCAATGCAACCAATGCCAAACACGTTTTCAGACTTATTCTGCTTGATAAAAGTATGGTAGTCATTACACATTCCAACCCAAAAGCGTATCTGCGATCCAGATGGTTAGATACCCGGCTCCTTGAAGAAGTCGGGGAGCTTGCAGTAGCAGAATATTAGAAACTACCACTGAAATCCAGAATTGGTGAATTTGTATCAAAAATTCCTGTATTTAAGTGATTTATTGTAGAAAAGTTCGGTGTATTACCTGAGAAGGAATCGTGCAAGGAATGTATGCCTCCCAGTTTTAAATTATCATTCAATTTGTAACTACCCACAACAACACGTGGAACTAAAGTTGTCAAACCTAAGACGGATTTATATTCTATGAAGATAGGAGGGTTGACAGGATTGGTGGCACTATGGAAGGGAACTTGAGTAGTCCCACCAGAACTGGAATCTGTCACTGTATCGGCTATATAAATATCATCTCCTTGCTCAAAATTTTCAATGATATCAATACCTTCAAAACTAGTTACCTGAATTTTGTTAGGTCCTATATCTTGCATTCGGGCATTGGGGTCTTGAAAGAAATAGTAATCAACTCCAACACTGCCTTTTAATGTATCGTTCCCCAAACCACCAAAAAGCAAATCAATATCGTCGCCATCACCACCGCCTAGAGTGTCATCTCCTTGTTTACCGAAGATTTGGTCGTTCAGTTCAGATCCAAATAAAATATCGTTGGCTCCATCGGAACCTTCAATGGTATTAAATTCAATATATAAAACTGTCATTGTAAATATCTCCTGTTGTCAGCTCAGTAATGTGGTTACGGTAGATACACAAAATTCTTCGTCCCACAACTACAGCGATTTAGAGGAAGATGCTGCATTGCATAAATTTTTTGTCCCAACTTATACTTCAGGCAATTTTCTGATTTTTCTGCAACAAATTAAATAACTTTATAAAAGTTTGTAAATCATCCAGTTTATTTCCGATCCGCTTTAGCTGACTTTTGCCTTTTATCTGTTACTAATGGTTGCTTTATTGACACCGTTCTGTACTAGTATAGGGAGCGAGGACCGAGCACACAGGATTTTTTATCCTCTTTGTCCCCAATCTCCAGTACCCTACCTATGGCACAATAAAAGACGGTAATAAGAAATATATAGATAAGGTAACAAGCGTGAGTCCAACTGCTCAAGCCACCGCAAGTGCGCGTCGTGTGGTATTTCCATTTACAGCAATTGTGGGTCAGGAAGAAATGAAACTGGCTCTGCTGTTGAACGTGATTGACCCAAAAATTGGTGGTGTGATGATTATGGGCGATCGCGGTACGGGGAAATCCACAACTATCCGGGCGCTGGCTGACTTGCTACCAGAAATCCCTGTCGTCGCCAATGACCCATTCAACAGCCATCCCAGCGATCCCGATTTGATGAGCGATGAAATCCGCCTACAGCTAGAGCAAGGAGCGGAGATTCCTACAGTTCAGAAAAAGGTGATCATGGTAGATCTCCCATTGGGAGCTACAGAAGACCGCGTTTGCGGTACCATTGACATCGAAAAAGCTTTATCAGAAGGTGTTAAAGCCTTTGAACCGGGATTGTTGGCAAAAGCCAATCGAGGTATTCTCTACGTAGATGAAGTGAACTTGCTAGATGACCATCTCGTAGACGTGCTTCTTGACTCTGCAGCAAGTGGCTGGAACACGGTAGAAAGGGAAGGTATCTCCATTCGTCACCCAGCTCGTTTCGTGCTAGTAGGTTCTGGGAACCCAGAAGAAGGGGAACTGCGTCCTCAACTCCTCGATCGCTTTGGCATGCATGCTGAGATTCACACAGTGAAAGAACCAGCTTTACGCGTGCAAATTGTGGAACAACGGGCAGAATTTGACCAAAATCCTCCGGCTTTTTTGGAAAAGTACAAATCTCAGCAGGAAGAACTACAGCAAAAAATCGTCAATGCCCAACAGCTTTTACCAAGTGTTACAATTGATTACGATTTACGAGTGAAAATCTCTGAAGTTTGTTCTGAACTGGATGTCGATGGCTTGCGGGGTGATATTGTCACCAACCGCGCAGCTAAAGCAATAACCGCGTTTGAAGGGCGCAACGAAGTCACAGTTGATGATATTCGTCGCATCATTACTTTGTGTTTGCGTCACAGGTTGCGGAAAGACCCCTTGGAGTCTATTGATTCTGGTTACAAAGTAGAAAAAGCTTTTGGTCGGGTTTTTGGTGTAGAAATACCTGAAGATACAGCACAAACAAACGGTACGGGACAAAAGGTGAGAAGTTAGCGATCGGTCATTGGTCATTTCATCAGTGACCGGTGACCATCCAGATTAATCAGTAACCGCTAACCAGTGACTTAATTATGAGATTTTGGCGCTTTTGGTTTAATTCATTTATTTTATCGAGCCAGTACAACCCTCCGCGCTTTGTGGAGATGGTAATGGTTTTAGTGGCGCTTGTATTGCTCATGATTTGGCAAATTACATTCGAGTCGCCATACATGATACTTGGTTGGAGTTTGGTAGTTGGAGCATCATTTTCTATATTGGTACGAGAAGCCATTGCTCCAACTCCAGAAACGCGCATCAATCAATTAGCAGCATTTTTGTTTTTGATAATTAGTGGCTTTGGGTTTTTGTATGTTTTTCAAACTGTTTGAACCCGAAGTCCGAACTAGTATTGCGCCACATGAATTCTGAAGTCAATAACCATAATATAGCAATCCTAAATCATTTGTAGAAAATTTAGATTGCTAATGGCTAATGGCTAATGGCTAATAGCTAATGGTTAATAAGCAATTAGCTATTAGCCGTCTTCGGTATTATCCCATTTTGTGCAGTTCTGAACCTGAGTGTTCCCTAACAACTATTAAAATTAAGAGATTCCTTTCAAAAGGATATTAGTATGACCCAAGCCCTACCCAAATTAGTCACTTTTGAAGAATTTTTGAGATGGAAACCTGAAGTAGGACGATACGAACTGCACAATGGATTGGTTATCGAGACGCAACCAACGGGACCGCATGAACGAATCAAAGGTTTTTTAGCTTCCGAATTAACCGTTGAGTACAAACGGTTGAAATTGCCTTACTTCATACCGAATCAGGCGCTAGTAAAACCGCCAGGAAGCGAATCAGGGTATTTGCCCGATATTTTGATAATAAATGATGAAAATTTAGCAGCAGAACCATTGTGGGAAAAAGAATCGACAGTTTCCCAGGGTGCATCAGTTCCTCTAGTTATTGAAGTTGTTAGTACTAACTGGCGTGATGATTATTTGAAAAAGTTCGCTGATTATGAAGAAATGGGTATTCCCGAGTACTGGATTGCGGACTACGCTGCTTTGGGTGGCAAACTTTTCATTGGCAATCCAAAGCAACCCACTCTCTCCATTTACGAATTGATAGAAGGCGAATATCAGCGAGTGACCCAGTTTCGTGGAGACGATCGCATTATCTCTCCAACTTTTCCCGAATTAAATCTAACTGTGCGGCAAGTTTTTCAGGCAAGGACTTAACCCTTGCACTGCACTACGTTTTATAGTTTGGTAAAATACCATTATTGTAGTACTTATGTTCCAAAAAACGCGGATGGGTAGGTGTTTAAAAACGCTTAACTCAAAAAAGACCTTCTATGCCTGAGTACATCAGGGTTACAGCCGAATTTTTCTTCCCACCCATCCGCGCTCCCTACTAGGTATAGGTTTCAGCCATTTTCTCTTGACACTACCAGTCTCAATCGTGTTACGATAAACCCATTCGCGCCAGAGAACCTTGAAAACTAAATAGAGAAACCCTTTCAAAACCCGGCAGTGGCAATTTATACGAATCCCTATCAGGGATTGAAACAATAGCGCTAAAGCAGGCGCACATCTAACAGGCAAGTGGCAATTTATACGAATCCCTATCAGGGATTGAAACAATTGCTTCAATCAAGTAAATCCATCCCGGTTCAGTGGCAATTTATACGAATCCCTATCAGGGATTGAAACAATTGTAGTGCTCGACCTAGCCGAACCCGGATACGGTAAGTGGCAATTTATACGAATCCCTATCAGGGATTGAAACGATTTACTTGGTGGGGAGTAATGATGAAGTTCTTACCGGGTGGCAATTTATACGAATCCCTATCAGGGATTGAAACGAGCGGGTTGCTAAGGCTGAGGAAGCACGATTCAAGTGGCAATTTATACGAATCCCTATCAGGGATTGAAACGGACTGTGCATTATTTAAAACCCCCATTGCTGGGGTGGCAATTTATACGAATCCCTATCAGGGATTGAAACGTATTGAGAGCCAGCTTTATAGGGGTTTATAGCTTATGTGGCAATTTATACGAATCCCTATCAGGGATTGAAACTCAAATTATCTATAGCTTTCATAACTGCGATCGGTGGCAATTTATACGAATCCCTATCAGGGATTGAAACATTTTAATCAATCACGGTAAAGAACCTTTTGAAGTGAGTGGCAATTTATACGAATCCCTATCAGGGATTGAAACGTATTGGACCCCAAGAACCTTCATCACCATATTTTGCGTGGCAATTTATACGAATCCCTATCAGGGATTGAAACGTTTCACTTATGCCTGGAAACATCTCATCTATTCGTGGCAATTTATACGAATCCCTATCAGGGATTGAAACCACCTCGGCATAGCCTTCGTAAGTGAAAAACCGACAGCCGTGGCAATTTATACGAATCCCTATCAGGGATTGAAACTGCCTTGGGTGGTGCCTTTGGAATTTCAGAGTAGGGCGTGGCAATTTATACGAATCCCTATCAGGGATTGAAACGTAGTTTTTGAACTTCACAGTTGACCAATGGTTGGTCGTGGCAATTTATACGAATCCCTATCAGGGATTGAAACGAAAAGCTCAGATCGAAGGTAGGGGGCTATATTCGTGGCAATTTATACGAATCCCTATCAGGGATTGAAACGGTTGGCTGTGACGTGCCAACCTTTTTTTAATGTGGCAATTTATACGAATCCCTATCAGGGATTGAAACTTTACCACAGCAACCACAACCACAGCCCGAAGAGGTGGCAATTTATACGAATCCCTATCAGGGATTGAAACAAAAGTGGCGCAACATATGAAGAGAAAATGGCTTTGTGGCAATTTATACGAATCCCTATCAGGGATTGAAACTCCACACGGCTTGCGGTAATTCAATGTGCAAGTGCGTGGCAATTTATACGAATCCCTATCAGGGATTGAAACAATTGATCAAGGTGCGCTTGATAACGGATTTTCGTGGCAATTTATACGAATCCCTATCAGGGATTGAAACTTAGTTATGCAAAACCTTCACGCTATTGCTTCAGTGGCAATTTATACGAATCCCTATCAGGGATTGAAACGCCTAATGCCCAATACCAGTTATCAGAGCAAGTGTGGCAATTTATACGAATCCCTATCAGGGATTGAAACAATATTAATCATGGGCACAACACCCGTATTAAGTGGCAATTTATACGAATCCCTATCAGGGATTGAAACAGCTTTACAAGGTCACTTTTATCTAGTCTGTGAGAAGTGGCAATTTATACGAATCCCTATCAGGGATTGAAACATATCGTAGCCGTAATGTTGGTTGATGCCGAACCGTGGCAATTTATACGAATCCCTATCAGGGATTGAAACGTTCTTCTTCCTCAGGGTAATCTAAAAGGCATGGGTGGCAATTTATACGAATCCCTATCAGGGATTGAAACAGATAAATCACTTGATAGAAACACTAAGATGAAATGTGGCAATTTATACGAATCCCTATCAGGGATTGAAACAAAGTGGAGAAAGCCCTGGAACATTACCCAATGTCGCGTGGCAATTTATACGAATCCCTATCAGGGATTGAAACAAGATTGATGCCAATATTCAAATTGTTTTTGCATTGATGTGGCAATTTATACGAATCCCTATTAGGGATTGAAACAATTTTCAAAAACAAAACTACCAGATAAATAATGTGACAATTTATACGAATTTTTATTAAGTATTGAAACATCGAAGTAGCGACCAACGCCCCATGCCTCTGAGGTTGCAATTTATACAAAAGATTATTAGGATTGAAACATTGCGATCGCAATTTCCTTGGGTAGGTAGTAAGCCATGCGATAATTAACAGATCCAAGAATCTGGGCACTGAGCAACAATAGCAGAGACTCCTATACCTAACGATCCATGCGATAATTAACAGATTGATTTCCCAATATTCAGTCAACATGATTATTGACCCAACAAACGTACCAAAGGAAACGGGTTCGCGCTACCCACAACAGTTTCAAGAGGTTGTCGCCGGACGGATACGACAGCGATTGGGTAATTTTGCTGGCTTGAAAAATTTTGGTGTGAATTTAGTGACTCTAGAACCAGGAAGCACTTCTGCACTACGGCATTGGCATTCTCACCAAGATGAATTTATTTACGTATTAGATGGCGAAATCATTTTGGTGACAGATGCAGGCGAACAAAGGCTAACTCCAGGAATGGCTGCCGGGTTTCCCGCTGGTGACGGCAACGGACATCATTTGCTCAATCGTTCCAGTAAAGTAGCGATGTATTTAGAGGTGGGAGATCGGACTCCAAATGATGCAGTCACTTATCCAGATGACGATTTGCTAGCACAAGTTAGTCCTGATGGTAAATCCTGGATTTTTACTCATAAGGATGGCACTCCTTATTAATTTTTCTTCCACTTCTACTCAAGTGTGATTTTGAGGAAAAATTAATTCCTAGTTTCTACTCCCTCGTTTCTCAAAAAGCAAAGTTTTATCACTCTAGTCCTAGCTTTTGCCATTTATGTAATACTTCTCGCACCGTTTGTGCGCTCCAATTAAAGTAAGCCGCTATCCTCTCTACTTACCAACCATGTGCGCTTAATCTAATGGCTTCTACTCTGTCTTTCACGTTCTACAGTACATTTGCCATTCTCAAGTGAAAAAGAGTTCTATCTTGCTCTCTAGTCAGAAATACCCTTAAACGGCTCTACCCATCTCTCTGTTACTTATAAACACATTATAGCGTTTCCTAAGCAACTGAGGTACACCCAAATCTTGTTAAACAAGGTTATTAGCTTTGAAAATGTACTTCACCAGATTGGGAAACGTTGTATATATTTACTTATCTTTACATAGTTTATTTTTTTCACCTCGTTCTACTTAATTCATTAAAAAAGTTGAAGTAGGAAAAGTGGGTTGATTTTAAAAAAGAATAGCTTTGTTTTTAAAACCTGATAAGGTTTGATATGTTATGTCCAAATCACAGGAAAAATGTCTTTAAATGTTGAACTATTAGAACAAAGTTTCGCTCAAATAAAACCTCGCGCTGAGGACTTTGTAGCTAGTTTCTATGAAAACCTGTTTGCATCTCACCCAGAAGCAAAGCCGTTATTTGCCAATACTAATATGGTAGAGCAACGGCAACATTTGTTAGCTGCTCTAGTCTTGGTAGTACAAAATCTCCGGAAACCAGAGGTTTTAGAAGAAGCTTTAAAAAAGCTAGGAGCCAAACATATCAGCTATGGAACTGCTCCCGAACATTACCCTCTAGTTGGACAAGCACTGCTAACAACTTTTGAGCAGTATCTTCAGCAAGATTGGACTTCTGAAGTGGAGCAAGCTTGGACAGATGCTTTTGGAGCAATTACCGCTTTGATGCTAAAAGGTGCAGAGGAAGTATATCCTTAATTTTAAGGAGACTTATCGACCTTTTGAAGACAAATTTTGACTGAACAGCCGATTTGAGATGCTCAATGCTTTGCTCATAAGTCATTTTGTAGCTTGTGGGTAAAGCCTATTTAATAGCCAACGCAAGTTTCAGTAGAGAACAGCAGATGCAGACGAATTACAAATACTCGCCTTAGCAAACTTATAAGGAAAATGTTTTCAACACCTTTATAGTAGGTATACAGTTGCCATACCTTATCAAGTATCTCAAACCCAATTAATCGGAAAAGTAGGAAAGGTCGGTTGATTCTCTAAACAAGTAGCTTTATTTTAAAAATCTGATAATGTTTGATATATTATATTCAAATCATAAGCAAACATATATGTCCCTGCTTTCTGGATATATCAATCAGGTGCGCCGGGAAGAGAAAAACGTGCTGTTTATTATTTCTGGTGATATGCTCCAAGTTTCAACAATTGATACAGAATACCAAGAAATTTCTAACATAGAAATTATGAATTACTTGGCTCCTGATGTGGTGACCTTGGGAAATCACAAATTAGGTTATGGGTTACCTCACTTACTGTTTCTGGAGAAGATGGCAAATTTCCCAATAGTAAATGAGTAAATGCCAATTTATACATTAAAAAGTAGAACTCGATCGCTTTCACGAAACTGATGGTACTCAAGGACGATTTACAACTAGTATGTCACTTGCAGATAGACGCGATCGCCGAGATGAAAGAACCAATCCGCCTAACTTAGAAGCTTGTTTAGATGTAGACACCGAAAGATTTATACAGCTATTCGATCGACTTGTCTGACGAAGTTTATAATGCTTTTTCTTAAAATCTCCGTGATTAATATCACACTACTTTGATAAACAATATGAATAATTTTCAAAAGGAGAATTTATCTTGAATATAATTTCTAATTCGGAAAATCTGTCCATGACATCTAGCCAAGTAGTAGAAAATAATCATCAAACAGGAAAAGTGTATTTTATCCGGCATGGTGAAAGTACCAGCAACGAACGCAATATTTTTGCAGGGGTGTTAGATGTAGATTTGACTACATTTGGGAGATTGCAAGCCCGTCAAGCAGGTTTCGATCTCAAGAAAAAAGAAGTGAAGTTTGATGCTGTATATGTCTCTCACATGAGACGCGCACGACAAACTTGTGAAATTGCACTTGCTGAAAGTCAGGCTTTGAAAGTCCCCGATACTCCTATTCAAATCGACCATCGAATTAGTGAGAAGTCTTTTGGGATTTTTGCGGGACGTAACCTGAATTTATTGCGTCTAGCTTTGGGCTACGAAGGCTTCGAGGAAATGTTGCATTCACATAATGAAGCACCTCCAGCTGGCGAAAAGATCGCACAAGTTTACGATCGCGCTGCTAGTTTCTACGAGGAACGAGTTGTACCGCACTTAGAACGCGGTGAAAATGTTCTGGTAGTATGTCACCAATATGTATTGGAGCCTTTAGCACTTTATTTAAGCAATTTGCCACCAACAGCTTATAAACATCTGAAACTTCCTAATGGTAAAGCTCTCAGTCGAGATGAGCTAGTCAAGTTTCGCAACAAAGAATCCAGTGGTGCTGCTTCTTTACGCAAACAGATCAACGATCTGTCAATTATGTGGGCAATTTTGCTCTATGCTGCTGCTTTCTTATTAGGATGTTTGCTTAGGGCGTTAAGTGCTTCTGAAGGGGGAATTCCATCAGTACTATTTCGAGCTATCATCGTTGCTTGTCTTGCGGCTTCAACCTTTTATACATACTTAGACATTGACTTTGCAGCCAGTAAACGCAAAGTTACGGCAACTGTGAAATATATAGTCTATGGGTGGATGTTAGTTAGATGGACAGTGGGGCTATTTTTAATATTTTCTGGAATCTTGTATCAAAGCCCTGGCGATTTATATAAAGTTATGTGGGTGCTTTTTTTGATGGTGCCACCCGCCCTTACTTCCCCAGTTTTATCGATACTTTGGGGCGGTAATCTTTATCCCTCAGCTATTTTATCCAGGACTTTATCAATCATTACTCCAGTAGCACTGATTGTGACATTTGGTTTGGCAAAACAATTACCAATTAACTCTTCCAGCCTAATATTTTTTGTTATTATTCTCATTGTTGGTTTGGCAATACCAGGAGCTATAGCTCAGTTTTGGCGTGACAAATCTCCAGTTGAATCAAACCACCATAGCAAGAACTGGAAATTTATCGGCGTGCTAGCTGTTGCATTCATGGCTTTTGCAACCGGGTTTCAGTTTACTGTGCCAACATTCACTTCTGACTTATTTTCTGCAACAGATGTCAACAGTTCTCTAGCTTGTTTACAGCAACTAGCCGTAGCAACATTAGTCTTTCTCTTAATACGCATCTTTGCTGTATTAACTTCAGTATTAACGAAAGGTAAGCTCAATAAGGCAGAATCTCAAGATGCTTATATTCTGCTTGTTAATCCCAACTTTTTCCTTTGGGCTGCTCTTTTTATCGGAGTTAGTACAACTGCGAATCCCGCAGCAGTAAAATATGCAATTTTTTGGGCAGCACTAGGTTTTTTCTGCATACCACTCATCGAGCAGATATTGTTTATGAATTCATTTGGGAATGAATTATTGCGAGAAACACTGCGTTCTTCGAGATTGGCAACAGCAGAAATCCAAAAGCTGTTCCTGGAATTGGATACAGATGGAAGTAAAGCACTCAATAGAGACGAGATTATGGAGCTTTTAGGTCGAATAGAAGATATGACAACAGGAGAACGTAGCTCCCAAGAAATCAGGAAATACATCACAGATTATCTTTTCGCCACTCTTGATGCCGATAAAAATGGAACTGTCGATTTGCAAGAATTAGAAGAGTATTTATCAACATATGGGTTAGTTGCTAATCTGAACATCGTTCCTGGTATTGCATCCGCAGTTGCATCAAGGGTTTAATAGAAGGCTTAAAATAATTGCATACTATCAGTACAAAGTAACCTTAAGGAAATAAATATGTCTTTAAATGTTGAAATTTTAGAGCAAAGTTTTGAAAAAGTTAAACCACACGCTGATGAATTTGTAGCCAGTTTCTACAATAATCTTTTTCAAGCACACCCAGAGGTAAAGCCGTTATTTGCCAATACTGATATGGCAAATCAACAAAAAAAGCTGTTAAGTTCTCTGGTTCTAGTGGTAGAAAATCTCCGCAGTCCTGAAGCTTTAGGTTCAGTTCTCAATTCACTAGGAAGTAGACATATTAGCTATGGAGCTATTCCCAATTATTATGGGCTAGTGGGAGAAGCTTTGCTACTGACATTTGAACAGTATCTGGCTGAAGATTGGACTCCTGAAGTTAAACAAGCTTGGTTAGATGCCTTTACAGCTATTACTGCGTTGATGCTAAATACACCAACAGGAGTTAAATCTGAGATAGCAGCAAATTCAGAACATCAAGCACTTAAAAAACCAGTTGAGCAAAAACTAGGGGGAATTCCACAGGTAAAACCAGCCGACCAAATCTTAACAGAAATACCAGAAGAACCTTTAGAGTTACCTGTAGAAATATTAGTAAACAGTTTTGAAAAAGTTAAACCCCAAGCCGATGAATTTGCAGCCAGCTTCTACAAAAATCTTTTTCAAGCACATCCAGAAGTGAAACCACTGTTTACTAAAACAGATATGAAAACTCAAGAGAAAAAACTGTTAAATTCTCTGGTTTTGGTGGTAGAAAATCTCCGCAATCCCGAAGCTTTAGGGACAGTTCTCAAAGCTTTAGGAGCTAGACATACTGGCTATGGTACCATTCCCAAATATTATAAACCAGTGGGGGAAGCTTTACTGTTGACTTTTGAGCAGTATCTCCAACAAAATTGGACTCCTGAAGTCAAAAAAGCTTGGCTAGACGCTTATAGAGTAATTACTGCGTTGATGTTAAAAGGTGCGGGGGAAGAATCTGCACCTAAAGTTGTAGAACAACCTACAAATGTAGCAAAACCTGTCCCATCCGAACAACCTGCAACTTGGCAATTTCATACCAAAAGATCGGAACTGTCATTCAGCAAATTCAAGCAAATTCCTCATAAACTGATGGATGCTTTCTGGATAGCACCAACATGGTTAATCGCTATAGTTTCAGCAGTTCTTTTTGCAGTAGTTGTTGTAATTGTTGATGATAATTCTGTGTTGGGAGAGGTTTTGGGTGCGGCTGACACTGTCAGTTTGGTGGTGGCGCTAGTTCTATTCATTAAAGAAACTCCAGATCGCCGCAAACAATTTCACTACCAAGCTTGGGGTACAGTTGATGCAGCACATGGGGTGAAAGTTAGCTATGCCAGAATTTTAGCACTTCAAGATTTGAATGAAGATGGTGTTTCCCTCAGAGGACTAGATGCTCCTGGTGCGGAGTTAGTAGATATTAATCTCTCCCATGCTAATTTGAGTAATGCTAATTTAATGACAAGTGATTTGACTAATGCCAATCTCCACTCTGCCAATTTAGATAATGCTAATCTCTGTGAGGCTAAACTTAGTGGTGCTAATCTAAGTCATGCAAAACTCGGTTTTACTCGCTTGAGTCGAGCTAATCTCAATAGTGCCAAGCTGAATGATGCTAATTTAATTTGTGCAGATTTGAGTCATGCCAACCTAAGTGGTGCTAATTTGAAAAATGCAAGTTTGAGTGGTGCTAATTTGCAAGGAGCTTACTTAGGTAGTGCCAATCTCAAAAATGCTAAAGTGAGCGAAGCTGAACTCAGTGGTGCTTTTCTAGAAGGTGCAATTATGCCTGATGGTTCAAAATATCGCTCTCAAAATTAAGCCCAGTACAGTTAGCGCTTACGCTATCGCTACAACCTACATTCCGCACCTGAGTATACAAGGTTGTTGAGACCGTGGTAAGTAGCTTTGTAGAGATTGTACGAATACAAATTCCACACCTTAATTACTGAAATAAGTATAAAAAATTGCCAGGAATGATAGAGATTCAAAAAGCAGTAACGGCTTTCGACTAACTGCGCGATCGCGTTAAAGAAAATCGCAGTTTTTTTGAAGCAGCTACTGCATCACTTTTAAAACGAGTGCAAATATTGCTGGAAAGAGGAGTTCCCAACAGATGGAATGGCGTGCGGGTATTTACCGATAATGAAAACGAATATACTTATCTTATTGTAATTTTATGCAACAATATAAACTGTGTGTGCCAAGCTTAAATGTCAAATATACTACCAGGAAAAATAATGAGACAACTGACAGCACCGATATACTTCTACTGCGACCCAAGAGAAGGCGTTCCAGAGGGCAATAAGTTACAGCATTGTTTGGTTTGTCTGGCAGAAGGCTTTAGAGAATTAGGTATACCTTTTTTTTCTAATGTAAATTATTGGCAGGAGTCCCCAGAACAAAGATATCTGATTCGTCACAATCCAGACATTACCCCAAATGATTGTTCTGTAGTTATACTCTCAAATAATTGGTACACTGTTAATCTTCCTTTACCAAGAAATTTGTTTCATCCCAGTCGAAAGTATTTAACTGTTTATATAGATACAGAAGATGGCGATCGCACTTATATCGACCGACCCGAATTTAAGCAGTTTGACTTCATTTTGAGAAATCACTTTAACAAACATTTCCATTATGGCGATAATTTTTACCCTTGGCCTTTCGGACTCACTTATCGGATATTGCGAGAGTTAGAGCAAGTCCCTAACTTTCAAGATAGAAATAAACACCTACTCATCAATTACAGACATTGGCAAACCAATACCCATTCTGTCAGGCAAATGACTGGTAGCCAGGTGATTCCGCATCTTGCAAAAATATTGCCCATTTACAACTATATTGATAGTGAAAAGCCTGTAGATGATTATAACTATCATCATTGGAAACAATCAGGCGGACGCCATTACCCAAGTTACTACGAGCGCCTGAAAAATTCAGCTGCATGTGCAGCCTTTGGAGGTTTTTTTATACCCACTTGGTTTAAGCACCCTGGGAGTTTCGCCAGTCGGATTGGAAAGCGTGTTTTTACTGAGTTGAAATTAAAGTCCAACACAGCCGTACAATGGGATAGCTGGCGATTTTGGGAATCATTAGCAGCAGGATGCGTAACTCTTCACATAGATTTTGAGAAATACGGTTTTGCTCTCCCTACAATGCCAAAGAACTGGCAACATTACATCGGGATAGACTTAGATAATGTACAAGAAGCTGTAGATAGAATAGCAGCACAACCGGAAATTCTTGAAGAAATCGGCACGGCGGGGAGACGTTGGGCATTAGAACACTATAGCCCTGTCCCGATGGCGATCGCCTTTCTCAAAACAATTGGGTATCACGATCTGCAATGTGCAAGTACATCCAACAACGGACAAGGCTCTTTGAAATCGAGCCGTACTACTAGTGGTCTGTCAACCCAGAATTGACAGGTGGTTGTTGGGTGCTTGGTGCAGCTTTGCTGCACCAAGGCTTATGACAGTTGCGTAAGTCCTGTAAACTTAACAAAATTTTAAACTAGCAGTTGCGATCTTGCACCTTGGTAGGGGAACAATATGGCAGGCAACAGCTTGTGACTTTCAAAGCTGGCTGTCACCAGACAAGTCCTCTATAAAGCTGAAGGAGTTTTGGCGTTGACTAGATATGAACCACTCAGTATAGATTGTTTGCGATCGCAACAACATTTAGATGGAAGCATCGCTAAGTTTCCCTGTTCGTTTGCAGAAGCAGTTGCTCCGATCGAAACGTTGGTATTCCAGGAATTTAACCGCCAAATTATTAAAAATCAGCTTTACTATCACGCAAGAGAGCATATAAATACTGATGTTATTATTACTTTTTAATGTAGGAACTCATTCATATGCTATTGAAAGTTCTCATGTGGTTGAAGTGATCCCTAGAGTTGCTTATAGGGAAGTGCATCACGTACCAAAATATGTCGCTGGTTTATTTAATTATCGAGGAACCATTGTACCTGTTATTGATTTGTGCCACTTGATTCGAGGAACACCAAGTCAAACACATTTAAGTACCCGTGTGATTGTTGTTAGTTATCCTGGTAAAAATAACCTATTGCAGTACATTGGTTTGATGGCAGAACGAGTTGTCAAAACTCTGAACAAGTCAAAAACGGAGTTTGTTTCCTCAGGGTTGCTAGCACATGAAGTTCCATATTTGGGGGAAATGATTATGGACGAAAAAGGAATGATTCAGCATATTCATCTAGCTCGTTTATTTACGAATTTACAACAAATCAATTTGTTAGAACCAAAAGAGGGAAAAACAAATGACGTTAACAGCTATTGAAACCCTTTTGAGTCAAAGAATTGGAATAGATGCTAGTATAATAGGCTCTCGCAAAATTTCTAAAGTAGTGGATAAGCGCCTTTCTGCTTGCGGGCTATCTAATATAGAAACTTATCTCAAGCTTCTACAAACCTCTCCACAGGAATTTGAAGAACTCGTGGAACAAATCGTTGTTCCAGAAACCTGGTTTTTTCGCGATCGCAAATCCTTTGATTTTCTCATCAATTTTGTTCGCTCTGAATGGTTACCCAAATTCTGTCATACCAAACTTCGTGTTTTGAGTGTACCCTGCTCGAGTGGTGAAGAACCTTACTCAATCGCTATTGCTTTGATGGAAGCGGGATTACGCACAGATCGGTTTAGCATTGATGCTATTGATATTAGCAAACATGCGATCGCCAAAGCACAGCAAGCAATTTATAGCAAAAATTCATTCCGTGGTGAAGAATTTGTTGAACGCAATCGCTATTTTCAACAAACAGCCGAGGGCTTTGAAGTTCTACCATCTATTCGCAGTCAAGTCACTTTTCGACAGAGCAATATTTTGAGTGCATTTTCTGTTATTCAAGCCAAGTATAATGTCATCTTTTGCCGCAATTTATTAATTTATCTTAAACCATCTACCTGCACTCAAGTCCTCAATCTTGTCGAACGACTGTTACTCCCTAACGGGTTGCTTTTTGTTGGCTCTTCGGAAACTGGAAAAATCAAGAGCGATCGCTTTACACCCATTCGCCAGTCTTTTACCTTTGCCTACTGTAAGGTTGAGAGTAGCCAATTGCCAATACAAAAAATAGAATTAAAAAAAGACAAACACATACAACTTAATAAGTTCAATCAAAAGCCAATCCGACACTTGTCTTCTTGTCTCAAGAAAACACCCACCGCTTCTACCATTAGTTACACTAAAACACAATCCACTATTCATCAACCGAATATTACGCAACCTCATGAAAATCTTCACATAGCTAAAAAATTAGCTGATGAAGGACAAGTGGAAGTAGCAATTCATTATTGCAAACAGTATCTCGAGAGCGAGCAAACTAGTGCGGAAGCTCATGTTTTATTGGGTACACTATACCAGGCAAAAACTGAGTACAATCAGGCGGAACGGTGTTTCCAAAAAGCTCTTTATCTCAATCCAAACTGTTATGAAGCATTGATGCAGCTTGCTCTCCTAAAAGAATATCGCGGAGATCTAGTGAGTGCATCAATTCTTCAGCAACGAATCCAAAAGTTAAGGATAGGGATTAAGGAGTAGGGATTAGGAGCTAGAGGGTAAGTCACAGTCATTCCTTGTCATACCATTTTGGATTGAAAAAGTTGTACTTAGATTGAATTTTACCAAATAGTCCGTCTCACTCTTTTCCAATTGGTATCAACACCTTTTCTCTGACTTTTACTTCCCTACCACCTATCTCATACCCCCTAAACGTTATCTTCTACCCTCAACCTCCTAATATGTTAAGCAATACATTTAAAAATCAATCCTTGCAAGGTCGAATCATGACCTCCTTCATTTTGATGGGTATATTAATTCTCATTGTAGCTGTGGTAGGCTTGTTTGCCACATTTCGTCTGAGTAGCAATATTAATACATTAAGTAATAACAGTTTACCCAGTATAGTTGGATTGTGGAAAGTCAATGAAGGTCAAACGCAAATAGAATCCTCAGAAAGAGCTTTATTAATTCCAGGACAAACATTACAAGAACGGCAAACTGAATTGGAAAGAATCAAAAATGCTTGGAAACAAATTAATGAGGGCTTTAAGCAATACGAAGAGACACCTCGAAGTGAAGAAGAAGATAGAAACTATAAGAAATTGTTAGACAACTGGGATAAATGGAAAAACAACCATGAGGAATTTCTCAGAATTGAACGACAGTTTGAAAGTATGGAAATTCTCAATCCTTATGCTAAAGAAATGGAACTTTGGCGTCAAGGAAAAGGAACTTCACCAGAAATGACAGAAATTCAAAAAGCAGTGACGGCTTTCGACCAAATGCGCGAGCGCGTAAAAGGAAATCGCAATTCTTTTGAAGCAGCCACTACATCACTTTTAGAATCAATCAGAATTAATGAGGACACGGCTTCAAAAGCTGATAAATCGTCTGAAGATGATATCAGCCAATCACGATTCGCAACCATTATTGCCATATTGATTGGACCTGCGATCGCTATCTTCTTTGGCAAATATTTCAGCAATATCATTGCCAAACCTTTGGGAGCTAAGATTGCAGGAGTTGTGGATGTTGCTCAAAGAATATCAGGTGGCGATCTCACCACACAAATTCAACTTTCCGAACAAGAAGACGAGATTGGCAAGCTGCAAAGAGCTTTTCACACCATGAGTAAAGACTTGAACGCTCTGATTCGTCGCGTTCAACAATCAGGGGTACAAATTACAACCTCTACAACTCAAATTGCTGCTTCTGGAAAAGAATTGGAGGCTACAGTTGCAGAACAACTCGCATCAACCAAAGAAGTCACAACAACAGCTCGTGAAATTGCTGTCACCTCTAAAGGACTTGTGAAAACAATGGAGCAAGTTGCAGATATGGCTCAAGCCACTGCGATCGCAGCGAGTGATAGCCAAGATGAACTTGCAGAGATGGAAAGCGTGATGCGACAGCTTGCAGAAGCAACCACCTCCATTACTTCAAAGCTGGGCATCATGAATAAAAAAGCTGGTAACATTAATAACGTTGTCGTTACCATCACCAAAGTTGCCGACCAGACCAGCATTCTATCTTTGAATGCAGCCATTGAAGCAGAAAAAGCAGGAGAATACGGAGCAGGCTTTGCTGTCGTAGCACGAGAAATCCGACGCCTTGCCAATCAAACTGCAGTCGCCACTTTAGAAATCGAGCAGATTGTCAAAGATATGCAATCAGCTGTAGCTGGTGGAGTGATGGAAATGGATAAATTCAACAATTCTGTCAGCAGTAGTGTTGACCGGATTGGCAAGATTAGCAACCAGATTGGTGCAGTCATTCATCAAGTGCAGAGTTTACCTCCCCAGTTTGAACAAGTCAGTCAAAGCGTAGAAGAACAATCTTTTGGGGCGCACCAAATTAGCGAAGCCATGGCGCAATTGACAGAAGCATCCCATCAAACAGTAGATGCTTTACGCGAAACCAATAGCGCCTTAGAGCAATTAGATGATGCCGCCCAAGCATTACGAGGAGAAATTTCTCGCTTTAAAGTACAAAGTTAGGGGTCTGTATGTTAAATGATTGCTGGAATCAAATTGGAGTCATGGGCGATCGCTCCTGTAGCGAATTAAAAACCGTAATTCACTGCCATGACTGTCCTGTTTACGCCGCCGTAGGCGATAGTTTGCTAGAACGAGATCCCCCACTCAACTACATGGATGAGTGGATGAATATTCTCTCAGAAACACCCGTTGATGAAGAAACCGAAAGCAATGAAGCGATTATCAGGACAGAGGAAGCCATTTCCATCGTCATCTTTCGACTTGCTCGGGAGCGATTGGCTTTTCCAGTGGTCATTTTGCAAGAAGTGACTCATCCATGCGTGATTCAACCTCTACCCCACCGGAGCAACGAGTTATTTTTAGGATTGGTGAACATTCGTGGGGAAACATTACTTTGTGCTTCTCTCAGTTACCTGCTGAATCTGCAAACAACAGAAGAAACTTCTCACGATATCAAACGAATGATCGTAGCAGGACAAGGGAACGACAAATGGGTTTTTCCAGTTGATGAAGTTCATGGAATTTACCGCTTTCACTCTCAGGAGTTACGGGA
Organism: Tolypothrix campylonemoides VB511288_2; assembly: GCF_045999855.1. Taxonomy (NCBI): domain Bacteria; kingdom Bacillati; phylum Cyanobacteriota; class Cyanophyceae; order Nostocales; family Tolypothrichaceae; genus Tolypothrix; species Tolypothrix campylonemoides. Next base: position 495,762 of record NZ_JBFPMW010000004.1, on the reverse strand, counting down.
TGCTCCCGTTGTGATTACTAAAGCTACTCAAGGTTATACCAAAGGAATCATTCATTGGCAGGGAGAAAAAGTGAATTATCTGGACTCTGAATTGTTGTTTTACACTCTCAATCACAAAATTTTGTAGCGGTGAGGGATTAGGAGGTAGGGAATAATTATTAACTAACAATTAATTCGATCTATGAATGAATACTCCGTAATGGATCTGTTTCGTCAAGAGATTCAAGCTCAGGTGACAATCTTTCGGGAAACTCTTGAGATACTAAGAACGCAGCCCTTTTCCATGACAGAACTCGAACAAGCAACTCAAGCAGCTCATTCAGTATGGGGAACTGCTCGACTTGTAGAGTTGGAGGTTGCTTCTGACTTGGCGCAAGTTATGAAGCAGTGTTTTATGGCTGCTCAAGATAAAACTGTAACGCTTGGTGAAGAGCAGATCGAGCTTTTACTTCATGCTAGCGATTTACTTTTGAGTATGAGCAAAGCAGCAGATGGAGATTTCAAGCAATGGCTCTCAGATTATTCTTGGGATTTAGCCACGACTCAAAAGGCAATTTCAATCTTACCGACTGTAAATGTACTACAATTAGAGGACATTCATGCTGTAAATGTACTGAAAATTGAAATAAAGACAGCACAATTAGATACAACGGATTCTGTAAATGCATTGCCTAGCGAGACTCCCGTACCGCCATCAGATGCAACTCATTCTGTAACGACCCTAACAGGCGATGATGATGGTTCAATGATGGATCTGTTTCGTTTGGAAGCAGAAGCGCAAATTACTGTCATGAATGAAGGGCTGTTAGCCCTAGAAAGCAATCCTCACTCAGCACAAGTATTGGAAACATTAATGCGAGCCGCTCACTCAATTAAAGGGTCTGCTCGAATCGTTGCACTTGATGCGGTGGTTAACTTGGCTCATGTTATGGAAGATTGCTTTGTAGCAGCGCAAAATAAAACCATAACTTTAGATTCCGACCGAGTTGATGTACTGCTCCAAGCAGTAGATTTATTGCAAGGCATCAGCGAGGTGAGCAATGCAGATTTACATCAATGGCTGGCTAACAATGAAGCAGCTTTTGAACGGATGCGAGTCTCTGTAGAGACTATTTTAAATCCCAAAGCGGCACCTTTACTTATCCAAGAGAACACTTCTAACGCTCCCGTTCCTGTTTCATCTCTACTGGGAACTGAATTAAATCCCGATTCAGCGCTTGTTGTGGTGAACCAATCTCCACCACCTGCTCAAGTAATGGTTCAGGAGCGTTCGGAATTGACTGCTCCTTCTAGTTCTGCATCCGAACAGATTGCTGTTCAAGATAGAGTGGTGCGGGTCAGTGCTGAAAATTTGAACCGGATTATGGGTTTGGCGGGGGAGTCATTGATTGAAGCGAACTGGTTGCAACCTCATGCAGATTCTATGATGTCTCTCAAATGGCGTCTTGTCGAACTTTCTAGAACTTTAGAACATTTGCAAGATGCTCTTGACAGAGGAGCATATCAACAAGATGGGAAGGAATACTTGGAGGAGGCGCGACAACGGGAGCAAGAATGTCTTGATTTTTTGAGCGATCGCCTCAACGAATTGGAGCTTTATGCTCAACGAACTGCTAATCTCTCGGATCGTCTTTATCGGGAAGTTATTACTTCCCACATGCGCCCCTTTGCTGATGGCGTACAGAGTTTTCCACGCATGATTCGCGACTTAGCACGCAAGCTGAACAAGCAGGTAAATTTAGAAATTGTTGGTAAAGCAACATCGGTGGATCGCGACATTCTTAAAAAACTGGAAGCACCTCTGACTCACATTCTCAGGAATGCTGTGGATCACGGAATTGAACTTCCAGAGGAACGTGCTGCTACAGGAAAACCAAGTGCAGGTACAATCCGTTTGGAAGCTTTCCATCGAGGAGGTATGTTAGCAATTACTATTGCTGACGATGGTCAAGGTATAGATCCAGAGCAGTTGCGCCAGAAAGTTATTAATAAAAACCTGACAACGGCTGAGATAGCAACTCAACTCTCAATTAGCGAACTGATGGAGTTCCTGTTTTTACCAGGATTTTCCACAGCAAAACAGGTGACTGAAATTTCCGGGCGTGGTGTTGGGTTAGATATTGCCAAGAGTATGGCGCAAGAAGTCGGTGGAACGGTGCGTGCTGTTTCTCAAAAAGGATTGGGAACAAGTTTCCACTTTCAATTACCTTTGACACTCTCTGTTGTTCGCACGCTACTAGTTGAAATTTCTGGAAGACCTTATGCCATTCCCTTAGCTAGAATTGGTCACATTATCACAGTGGAACGTTCAGATGTTTCTGATGTCGAGAATAAACAATATTTCACGATGAATCAGAAAAATATTGGTTTGATTGCTGCTCATCAGATTCTAGAACTCAGCGAACCCTCACCCACGTCCGGACCACTTTCGGTGGTTGTGGTTAGCGATCGCGATGATACCTATGGATTGGTCGTCGATAAATTTCTCGGCGAACACGATTTGGTTGTCAGACCTCTAGATCCCCGCTTGGGGAAAGTTCCCGATATCAGTGCAACATCCTTACTCAGCGATGGGTCACCAGTTCTGATTGTGGATGTCTCGGACATAGTGCGCTCGATGGATGCCATTCTGAATGCAGGACAACTGACCAAAGTTGGTGTTGTCACAGCAGAAGAAATGGCAAACAAGCGTAAGAAAATTTTAGTCGTTGATGATTCTATTACGGTAAGAGAAATGGAGCGCAAGTTGTTGGAGAACCGGGGTTATCAAGTGGATGTTGCTGTTAATGGTATGGAAGGATGGAGCGCTGTTCGCACCAACCATTACGACTTGGTCATCAGCGATATTGATATGCCACGAATGAATGGAATTGAACTCGTTCGGCAAATCAAGAATCATCCCCGCCTGCACTCTCTACCTACCATCGTTATGTCCTACCGAGACCGGGAGGAAGACCGCCTTCAAGGCTTAGAAGCAGGTGCAAATTACTACTTGACAAAAAGTAGTTTTCATGATGATACGCTGATAAATGCTGTTGTCGATTTAATAGGTCGTTAATATTATGAGAATTGCCATCGTTAACGACTTAGCCATTGCTGTAGCGGCGCTCCAAAGAGTCTTGTTAAAAGTTCCCGATTATCAAGTTATCTGGGTTGCTCGTGATGGAGCCGAAGCAGTTGCCAAATGCAAACAAGATACACCAGATCTAATCTTAATGGATCTGGTGATGCCTGTGATGGATGGGGTAGAAGCAACTCGTCAGATCGTGCAAAACTTTTCTTGTGCGGTTCTGATTGTGACGGTGAGTGCAGAGCAAAATGTTGCCAAAGTCTACGAAGCAATGGGTTATGGCGCACTTGATGCTGTTGATACTCCAGTCTTAGGTCAAGAAAGCGCTCAGACAGCAAACCAGTTATTAACGAAAATTTCCAGAATCCGCAAACTGCTGAAAGTCTCTCCCACAAATACAAAGCCATCTGTTCGATCTCCTCAGTTAGAGCGGCGTAACAATCTCGTGTCTGGAACCTCTTTAATTGCTATTGGTTCTTCAACAGGCGGACCGAAAGCACTCGCCTCGATTTTGTCAAAGTTACCCGCCAATTTTCCTGCAGCGATCGCCATTGTTCAGCACGTTGATGCCGATTTTTCAGCAGGATTTGTGGAGTGGTTAAACCAACAAACAGCATTGCCGGTGAGATTAGCCATTGCAGGCGATCGTTTGCAAGCGGGGACAGTTCTCGTTGCTGGTACAAACGACCACCTGTATTTAAAGCCGGACTTAACCCTCAGTTACATCAAAGAACCGATAAATTATCCTTACCGTCCATCTGTTGATGTCTTTTTCAAAAGTCTCGCCCAACACTGGACGCGTCAGGGAATTGCTGTGCTGTTAACGGGAATGGGAAGAGACGGTGCTCTTGGCTTAAGTGCCTTGAAAACTCAAGGTTGGCATACTATTGCCCAAGACAAAGCAAGTTGTGTGGTGTATGGAATGCCCAAAGCGGCGGTTGAGTTAGATGCAGCTGTAGAAATTTTATCCCCTGATGCCATCGGCTCTGCACTCACTTCTAGCCCTTATTTAAAATCCAAAATCTAAAACCTCCAATCTCCCCATCTCTCAATCCCCCAATGGACGAGCAAATCACTGTATTACTTATTGACGACCAATCCATCATCGGTGAAGCCATTTCTCGAATGCTCGCTCCCGAAAAGGATATTGTGTTTCATTACTGTAGCGATCCGACCCAAGCAATTAAAGTCGCCAAAGATTCCCAACCAACTGTTATTCTGCAAGATTTGGTTATGCCACAAATGCAAGGGCTGCTGTTGGTAAAATTTCTGCGTTCCAAAGATGCACCCACTTGCAATATTCCTCTCATTGTGCTGTCTAGTAAAGAAGAACCTGTTATCAAAGCCAAAGCATTTGAACTTGGGGCAAATGATTATTTAGTCAAACTACCCGATCGCATGGAGTTAATTGCTCGCATTCGCTATCACTCAAAAGCTTACATTAACTTTCTCAAGCGATTGGAAGCGGAAGCCCTCTTCAAAGCTGAAATTCTCCGTCAAGCAGCATATATAGAGCAGGTTGATAAGGTAACATCTGCAGCGAGTGATGTAGAACGAGATGCTTTTCAACCAGAGGCTCTTGCAGAAGTTACCAAACGCAGCGATGAACTCGGACAGCTAGCAAGAGTCTTTACCAACATGGTGAAAACCGTCAAAACACGGGAAAAAGAGCTAACAAGTGCCAACGCTCAGTTAGAGTCTTTGTTAAAAGCTTACGGGCGGTTTGTACCTCACGAATATTTGCGGTTTTTACGCAAACAAACGATTACGGATGTGCAACTGGGCGACCACGTCAGCAAAATAATGGCGGTTATGTTCAGCGACATTCGCTCCTTCACAACCATTTCTGAGACTATGACACCCCAGGACAATTTTAATTTTGTCAATGCTTATTGCAAGCGTGTCAGCCCTGAAATTCGCTCTCACTACGGTCTTATTGTTAAATTTTTAGGTGATGGGATGATGGCTGTGTTTCCTGAAGGGGCTGATGATGCGGTGGCATCTGGAGTTGCCAAACTCAAACGGGTTCAAGAATATAATAAAGAACGTGCGGTGAAAGGTTATTTTCCCCTCCATATAGGCATAGGGATTCATGTCGGGCATGTGATGTTAGGTATGGTGGGTGAAGAAAACCGGATGCAGGGGGATGCTTTGTCCGACACTGTTAACCTGACAGCTCGCTTGGAAGGGCTGACGAAATTTTATGGTGTGTCAATGCTGATCTCCGAGCAAGTGCTGCGTCATCTTAGTAGCCCAGAAAAGTATCAGATTCGGTTTTTGGATCGGGTAATTGTCAAGGGACGGACGGAAGCGATCGCCGTTTATGAAGTCCTCGATGCAGAAATTGAAGAAGTTCAAATCCGAAAACTGCAAACACAATCAGAGTTTGAGCGAGGTTTGGAATCCTACAAGAACGGTGAGTTAGAACTAGCAAAAACGTATTTTGAAAAAGTACTTGCTATCCATCCTTTAGATAAGACAGCGATGCTTTATTTAGAACGGGTGCAAACATTGCAGGAAAGAGGAGTTCCTAACAACTGGAATGGCGTGTGGACATTTACTGAGAAATGAAAACCAAGATAATACTTACCTGAGTGCGATCGCTCAATGTATCCCGTTTAAAAATTGTTGAAATTTACTGTAAGCGTCTGCCCTCCCACCATCACTTCATCACCCGGTACTAATTTCCGTCTTCGCCTGGTTTCAACTGAACCATTGACTTTGACATCGCCTCCCTGAATCATCAGTTTTGCTTGCCCACCAGTCGGAGTGACACCCATCAACTTCAAAAACTTGTCTAATTCAATTGTACTGTTGCTTGTGTCCATAAGCCGTGGGAGAAGTAATATCCAAGCATTTTTACCGGGACAGAAGTTTTAGGGGCAGGGCTCGAACCTGCGTCCAGTCGGTCCAGAGCCAACCGCTCTACCACTGAGCTACCCTGTTGTCTATTCTACTTTATTGCTCCGATCCTGCAATCTTTCATGATGTTTTTGTAACGTACTGCGATGTATCTCATCTCCTATTGGGATATCGCGCTTAATTGTTTTGCCAGAGAAGAACCCTGAATTACGCAAGACTTCAGCCAACATGGGATTAGCGACCGAAACTCCATGCACCAGTTCCGGTGTTGCTTTAAATGCAACTGGTTTGCCAGAAGGACGTGGGACAGTCCATCCCTTCTTTACTGGATCGACATTATGTTTTCGACAAGTTGATTCAACCAGATTGAGGTTGCACGATTGCTGACCAGATAGAATTTCCCAAGGTAGCGGGAGTTCATTCCAAATGAATGTGTCGGGATCGAGTCCGGAACCGACACTGTAGTGCCATGCAACAACATCGGCTGCCATAAGGCTCAGCACTTTACCGAAACAGATGGTTTGAAGAATCTCTTCTGCCCCCATTGCATAAAGTAGTGCCATCCAGTTATCCCTGGCTGTGTTCCAAGCACTTGCTGTATTATTCCAAGTGCTAGAATCATTGCCGCGACGGACAACCATAGTGGAACGGTTGATGTTAGAGCGCTCCCATACATCTAGGAGTAATCTGGCAATCTCCTCAAGAATTCCATACCATCGCCCCAACAGTTCTCCTTTTTGGGCATCGCTCAGATAAGCCAGAACCTCTTGTGTAGGATAGACATGAGCGATCGCCCACCAGTTTGTATTTGCACTGTTTCGGCAACGCTTGAAAAGCACATCAGCAATCTCATCGTATGGACGCTGCTGACCATAAATTGTAAACTCACTCCGCAAGTTGCAGCGGGCAGTGTAGTAGGCAATGAAACATGCAGTGTCGCGATCGGTCGAAAAGTCTCCCCATGGCAGGCTATGAGCCAGTCCAGACTTTCCAACTTTTGTAAACATGAGCTTCTTCAACTCGTAAATCAGCTTATGCAGCTTAGCTTCCATTCGAGCCAGGTGACGAAAAAGTTTGTTGTAGCGCCGCTTTGAGATATCCATCCCGCACTCATGCCGTTCGTTACGATTTAAGCGATCTGCTTTGAAATCATTGCTACCAAAAGACTTATGAATCTCCTGGCTGATATGACGAATAAACTGTTCAACAGCATCGGGATGGTCACAGGCTTCAGTGTCTAATGGATAGGCAGTTGTAAATAACTCCATCGCTTTGTTCACCTGACGTTGCAAACCAATAGGCTTAGCAAAATCTTGCAACATTGAGGTATAGCCGAAGAAGTGTTGCCGCAGAGAACCTTTAGCTGCCTTTTGTAAAGAGGACTGCTCGGCTTGGTTTAATTGATTCTGTAGTAACTCAAGAATGTTATCAGCAACATCTTCTGGGCGTCTGCGCTGATTGAGGGAACGATAAAGCCATTGCATTCGAGCGTCATTTGTTATATTCACTTCGTTTACCAGCCCAACAGACGAAGCCTAGCCTACCATTATAACATTATTGCCACTTCAGCGATTTACCAGACTCGTTTCGACCTCAGAAAAAATCAGGCTAAGCAGTCACTGGGTGCGAGCATCGGTCATTTGCGCTTATAGAACCCATCCTTTACAAAGCTTGCTGGAAGTGCGAGCTTGCGTTGCGATCGATGATAGCCTTTGCAGCCGCATCGCATGAGCACAACATACAAATTAGCTTTTCTTATGAATACTATTTATATTGATAAGTCAAGCACTCTTGATATTTTGTAACAATATCGTTATATTTATTTACATAAGTTAATAAATAAGGAAACGAGCTATGTACACCACTGTTAACGAAGATGGCATCCTCAACAACTATCCAACCGAAACAAAAATGCAGTTTGCTGAATACCCTGCAATTTGGGAACAGCGTCAATATCTTATCCAAGGCGTGTTTGCTACATTACTTGTCGCTACTCTCGTTCTGGTTGCTTTTACTGCTAGTTAAGACGAGTAGATTTGCTTCAAACTTCAATCGACAATTGGTTTTCATGTTCTCCCTAGCGATCGAGGCTGGGGTTTTTCCATTGAAAGAGCGTTATCTCAAAGTAACTGCAAGTGTAAGTGCAATATGGCTGTACTCATAGCAGGCAGTTGGCTTATCTCACTGTGGATAGAGGTGACATACTAAAATAAACCAGATTTGACACTCCTCAATTTCACTCAACAATTCAATTAGGCTTTCAAGCATACTATGAATAGAAAGCAATATTAAAGCTTTTCAATCACAACTAATTTAATCACAAATTCGGAGAAAAAAGATGAAAGACAATCAACACGAACAATTGTTTCAGGAACTTGGCAATGAGGTGGCTGCTATCTGTACTGGAGGTGCAGCATATTTATACAAGGATGATGGATATAGAGGGGGGATGCTAACATTTACTGAAGGTACTGACGACCTTCATTGGTATGGTTTCAACGACGAAACCTCATCTATTCAGATTACAGGGACTACTCCTTGGATATTTTATGAAGACACATACAACAGAGGTAAAGCTGTAGTACTCAACCCTGGTTCCTATAACAAATACCAATTAGCACAAATGGGAATCAAAAATGACTCGATTAGTTCTCTCATTCGAGCCGATCTCGATCCGACCCGAATACTCGTTTAGTTCTAAGAGGCGGATAATTCCTCCCAGAGTTCCTCTGTTGTAAGATTTGGGGTACTAGTAGTATCAGAACAGAAAACCAGGTTAAGCTTAAAAGTCTTATTGCATAAAGATTTTATTGAGAGTTGTAGTAGCTCAATGCATGAAATCGCATTCGTCACCTCTTAACGAAAAAATCAAGGGTTTCAGCGCATGAAACGTAAATGTAGTATTTATGTAGTACTAATACCTGGTTTTCTGTTCCAATGATACTTGTACCCCCATTCTCATGCGTCGAGGGCGGTAGATTATAAGAATGTTTTTGAGGTGCAAAACCAATTGGGGCATAACAAAACAGATGCCACGAAACTATACGTCCGCACGAAAAAAGACGCGGGCACTGGTACGGTGTTACCGAGGTTCCGATCTAACAAAAACAAAAAAACACTCCTCGCCAATAATTTAGGGGTCACGCCGACAAGGGTGACCGTCGCTTCCTAGTTGTTGTAAGTTGACATAAACATTACTAATTATTCTAATTTTCCGAAATCATTCGATTAGGCATGGTAGTTATTATGAGAATAAACGACTATAAATAACTTCTATAACTAGCTACGGGGACATACCCAACTTTAAAGCCCAGTCGCAATTGACCGGGCTTTTGGCATAGAAAAGTAGTTGTATAATCCCAAGTAAAGAAGCTAAGAAAGATGAATGCGAATCCTTATCTTCAAGCTGTGGTGGAAGCCCCATACTACGAGGATAAACCATTATTTCCGTGGGCTATTGCGGACTACAAGTCGTTCGAGTTTATTCGATTGTCTGGCAAGATGACGGACCGGGAGGTCGGTTTGGTCTTCGCTCAACTAATCCAGTACAACGATTTAGAATGCGAGGGGAACGCGAACAATGTGTTACACCGAGTCATTCAAGCTACAAGTTTGGTTTTACCAAAAAACTGGGTTTAAAGCCCCGTCCTTCAAGGACGGCTTTACATTATTTTATCTAGCAATATAGCAGATAAAATATGTTATAATCAGGACATGATAGTAAGAGAAGCCAAGCTAAAAAACGGAACCAAAGAGCAATACTTAGCCCTTGATGAGGCTATCAGAACAACGCAGTTTATTAGAAATAAAGCTGTACGGTTTTGGATGGACAATAAAGGAGTTAGTAAAGCTATTTTGTACAACTTATGCAAAGATTTGGCAGCAGAGTTTCCTTTCGCAAAGAAGTTAAACTCTGCTGCTAGACAAGCTAGTGCTGAACGGGCTTGGGCTGCTATCTCTACGTTTTATTCACGATGCAAAAAAGGTTCGGGGAAGAAAGGCTATCCAAAATTCAAAAAACATTGCCGCTCGGTAGAGTACAAAGTTTCGGGATGGAAGTTATCAAGTGATTGTAAATCAATCACCTTCACTGACGGCTTTGAGGCTGGAACTTTTTCTATATTTTGCAACAATGAAACTCAAGAAGACTTGCACAGATTAAAGATTAATCGGGTGCGAGTAATTAGAAAAGCAGACGGTTATTATGCTCAGTTTTGCTTTGATGCTGACCGCAAGGAAACAGGAAAATATACGGGTAACGTTGTTGGGTTAGATTTGGGGTTAAAGTTTTTCACCAAAGATCAACACGATAATGCCGTGATATATCCACAATTCTTGCGTTCGTCAGAAAAGCGATTAAAGAAAGCCCAACGCCGTCTGAGTAAGAAATTCGTCAAGGGTGCTAAACCCCAATCAAAAAACTATCACAGACAAAGGAAAAGACTGGGTAAAATCCATCTAAAAATTCAGAGGCAGCGTCAAGACTGGGCAATTAAGCAAGCTCGGTGCGTAGTCCACTCTAACGATGTGGTTGTCTATGAAGATTTAAAGATTGCCAATATGGTAAAAAATCATCAATTGGCTAAGTCCATTTCTGATGCTGGTTGGTATCAATTCACTCAATGGCTAGACTATTATGGCAAGATTTGGGACAAAGCAGTTGTGGCGGTGTCACCTAACTACACATCACAAGATTGTTCTAATTGCGGTCATAGAGTGAAAAAATCTCTCAGTACCAGAACGCATTCCTGTCCTAAGTGCAAAATTGAACTATGCCGAGATACCAATGCGGCTCTGAACATTTTGCAAAAAGGAATGAAGATACTCGGTACTGAGTGGCAACTAAACGGTACTTCTGGGCAAGAAGAATCCGCCTCTTGCGAGGGAAAGCATGGGGAGAAGACCGCCTCTACTATTGAAGGGAAACTCGATATAGCAAGTGGACTTCTGTGAACCATGAACTAGAATCACCGTGGCTTCAGCCCGGTGAGTATGTCAACGGGAGGTCTCCAGGTTAGGACTGCTACCGATAAAGTAATTAACCCAAGTTGCTGTTGTGGACTAGAAACGTGGCGAGACTGGTTGAGGTTTGTGAAGAAAGGTCAATCGCCTTGGCTTGGACACGATCCAAGTCCGTGGGTCGAAAAGGTAGGAGGTTTGGTTCGCGTGTGGTCAGATAAGGGAGCGAAGGCATTTCACATAGACTTTGAGCAATCCAAGTTTGAAGCGGAACTAAGCAAGGTGCAGCAAGACTTGAATGCACTCTTAGAACGGAGCGAGGACTGGGCTAGTAGAGAGGGGTGTTCAGAACCCAGCAAGTTATCCGGCAAGTTCGACGAATGTTTCAATATTTCACGTTGGCAGCGATAGCGAACGAGCAGGTGATAACCTCTTAACTGTACCTTCGCTCCGTACCAAAAGGTTGCATCCGTCCGCCAGGGCTTCTAAATCTTCCCGGCTGGGTCTGACAGCTGTATCTATGACCACGTGTTCAAAGTTGCGGCTGTGTATACTCGCTTGCAATAAATCCACCACTTTAATGGGTTAAGGTTAGATTGCTTGTATGTTGGTTCTTGCTGAGTCATCACTTACATCTTAATGATACTGCACTTTTGGGGATGGCGAAAGTGTTATGCACCATGAAGGGCGGATAGCAAACATTGGCTTCATAATATTATGTAGTATTTCATGGAGAAAAAGACCATGCAAAGTAGAAAATTACGCTCTAATGTGGGTAAAGATGGAATCTTGCATCTTGATATCCCGATTGGTGTAACAGACAAAGAAATAGAAGTTATGGTGATTTATCAGCCAGTAGAACTATCAACACAGGCAGAAACACCAGAAGAGTTGGGATGGCCTGTTGGTTTTTTTGAGCAGACGGCAGGTTCGTTACAGGATGACCCAATAGTAAGATATCCTCAAGGCGAATATGAACAACGGGAGTCACTCTAAGTGATTTATCTGTTAGATACGAATGCTTGCATTGTTTATCTAAATCGCCCTATGTCTGGTGTACGGCAAAGATTACAATCGGTATCACCACAGGATGTGGCAGTGTGTTCAGTTGTGAAAGCTGAACTATTTTATGGTGCGATGAGAAGTAACAATCCCGTACTTACACTTGCTAAACAAGAAGCTTTTTTAAATAATTTTGTCTCCTTGCCTTTTGATGATTTAGCCGCAACAATCTTCAGTAGAATTCGTGCGGAACTGACCAGCTTGGGGACTCCCATTGGTCCGTATGATTTGCAAATTGCTGCTATTGCCTTAGGGCATCAATTAACCCTGGTAACACATAATACTCGAGAGTTTGTCCGAGTGAAAGGGTTACAGATTGAAGATTGGGAAGAAGAGAGTCAATAGCAGTTACCCGCGAGTGACAGTATTTTTTGGCGTGAGTTGCTACGACATTTCCAGTCTAGGGTTTTGGGATAGCAATACCAGTGTCTGTGGCTATCGCCACTTCTAGACGTTGAGCCGAGATCCGACCAAAAACCGACAAGATGGGCTAAAAAGTCTTATCCTGTCTGGGTTGAAAAATTTGCTACATTGAATTCAAAAAGCTGTTATTTACAACGCAAAATCAAGCCTTTTGAGGCCATATTGCAGGAAATTACAAACATCTCGGCTCGATACCGAGTGGGTTCGTTCCGCATGGAGCAAAAGTGCCAGCTTGGGAGTGCTCGAGGCTGGGGTTTTTCCATCGATAGATTCCTGACAAGCGATCGCCTTTGGCGCAAGCTGTACCCAGCTTATCGCGTGGAGCACAAGCTGAAAGAGCGCTCATCGCCAATCCATGCCGAAAGCCCAATTGTGAGAGTGCATAAACAGACTTGGCTGAAACCTATAGAATATTAAAATCGTAAGAGCACCACTTTTTTACCTGATGCTCCACATATATTTTTCGCCATGCCTGTTGAGGAAATTAATATTTATTAAATTACCCCTAACAAAAAACTTTTACTATGAGAAAACTGTCTCTGATTCTCTCCTTAGCTATCCTAGCTTTTGACAGTGTAGTTGTTAACAGCCAAGAAACCTCCTCACCCAATACTTACACTCAATCTGTCACTCGTGAAGTTTTAGCTGATGGCTATCCGACTCAAGATAAAAAGCAAATTCTTGAGCTTGTACGCTATACAATTGCGCCCAGAACAAAACTCCCTACTCATACTCATCCAGGAATGCAGATTGAACGAGTAGAGGCGGGAACTTTAACTTATACTGTAGTTCAAGGAGAAGCTAGAGTAACGAAAGCTAACGGCACAAAATTGCTTCTTCAAAAAGGGAAAACGATACAGCTAACAGTAGGAGATTCTTTGGTTGAACCTGCCGGAATGGTTCATTATGGAGAAAATCAAACAAACAAATCAGTGATTCTGTTGTCTGCTTCTCTATTTAATGCCAATCAACCAAAAGCTATTTTAAGCAATCCTGAAAACAGATGAATTTTAACTTATGTACTTCAAGGTGCTATCAAAGTTTATTTTCTCTGAAAATTCCGGCTGCATCAGCTAGAATCATTGATACAGGTCATCTCACAGAACCCTGGAGTTGGGCAAATGAAACACGCACGTCTAATTATGAATCCAGTGTCTGGAACTGATGAGCCTAATCCCCTGAAATTACCAGATATGCTGGCAGCACTAGAAGCAGAAGGTATTCGGGCGGATCTAGCATTTACCAAACCCGATGAATCTCCGGCGGTCATTGCCCAACGAGTTGTTGAAGAAGGTTACTATGATATGGTCATCGTAGGGGGCGGTGATGGTACGGTCAGCGAAGTCGCAAAAGGATTGCTTCATGCCCCAATTCCACTGGGAATTTTACCTATAGGTACTTATAATAATATTGCTCGAACCCTGAATTTACCAATGGATTTTCTCCAAGCCTGTCAAGTTTTGGGTCGGGGACAAATTAAGAGCATTGATGTTGGACAAGCTAATGACGAGCACTTCTTTTTAGAAGCCGCTGGGGTAGGGCTTGATGCAACTCTATTTCCGATTGGCGAAGAAATCAAGGGTGGAAGATGGGGACGAATGCTTCAAGCTTTTCGCTTAGCCATGGGTTATCAACCGCAAGCTATGAACATTGAGTTAGATCGTCCCATTGGTCAAGCCAGAACTCATCCAGCGCCAACCCCAAGATTTTTAAGACGAAAAATAGCAAGTCGCAACGAATTTCAAATTAAAGCTTTGTTAGTTGTAATTGCAAATACACCTTATTATGGTGCTGCATTTATGGTTGCACCAAATGCGATCGTAGATGATGGTTTGCTCACAGTCACAATTTACCGTCAATTTAGCAAGTGGGAATTGGTTCGTCATTTTTGGTCGATCAGTCGCGGACAGTATCACTACAACCCCAAAATTGAGACTTACCAAGTTGCATCGGTTCGTGTCTCCTCAAATTCCAAATTACCCGTTCATCTTGATGGGCATCAAATTGGTGAAGTTCCGGTAAGGTTGAAAGTACTCAAGCAAGCATTGAAAGTCTTTCTTCCAGATGATGACACGCCAACCTATCAATCTGAAGATGATGCCAATCCACCTGTTGCGCTTCCAGTGGAGTCACAAAAACAAGTGGATGAGTAGATTTTAGATTTCTTCTAGAAAAACAGAAGGGTGGAATTTCATTTTCCCACCCTTCTATTATTAATTATTGCTCGCGATCGCTCGCTGGCTGCTGGTTACCGATCAAACCATCACTCCTGCAAACTTTAGAAGATCGGCGATCTGGCGAATTTCTTTACCATTTGGTAGTTTGACACCTTGGGATGGGTCCCAATCTTGACTCAGAAAAGAGTTATTATCGTTTCTCATCAGACCAATGAAGGTTTCCGCGACAATGCGGCTACCAACTTCACCTAAAGAGTCGCCATTGGCACGAATTTCAGACTCTTTGAGAATGTAATACCATGCTGGAGTCTTTTCTAAGAAAGGTGCGAGGGCTTGATTCATTTGTGGTGAATTCCGGCGTTGAAGTTCTTCAGATGTCAATCTTTTCACACCCAATTTATCAGCTAGACTTTGCCCGGTAGGAATACTGAGGAAGTATCCGCGCAGTAAGTTCCGCTTGGCAAGATGTTTGAGAAGGTCATTGATCGCTTGAGTCTTAGCTGGATCGATTTCATTTTGCATATCTGACAAAAACTTTGTCAAACGCGTATCAATTCTGCGTGCTGAATTTCTACCTCTTATAGAAGCCCTACCTTTGTCAGCAAAGCGGTTCCATTCAATAATCCAGTTAAAGGGTAGAGTAGGATTACCTCCCAAACCTCCTTTTCCTGTAAACAGGAAGAGCAAATCAAATGTTGAATTAGCAACTCGTGATGGAGTGTCTCTGTCTGTAAAATTACGATTGTGGTCATACGCACCACGTATCAAACTATGACCAAATCGATAAGCTGCGACAGAGAATTCAAGGGGCATAAAGAGTTCTCCATTGCGTAGCTTGTAGAATTTCAGTCCACCCGTGAGGATGCTGTCTACTGTCCCCTTGACTGTGAGTGTTTTGAGAAAATCATTAATGACAAGCCATTGGTAATGCCAGCGAACTAACTGCTGCGCTCGGTTAAAAAGAGTTCGATTATCTTTAGCATTTTCAGGTTCGTTAGCTCGTACCCAATCTACAACTGCATTGTGGAACCGTAGAAAGGCAACATGGAACTGTGCCACAATCAGATTCTCATCGTTGCGACTGTCACCAATGATAGCTCTCTTGTTCTCATCGCGTGGCAGATCGCGCATCAAATCGCCTTCTGGCGGAATTTTAACTCCAGGTATACTTGGATCGTCAGTTGCTTGACCCACTTTGAGTTTGACTGGGTCCTTTTCTTGATAAAAATTCTTTGCTTCTGTTGGCTTTTGAGAAGGATCTAGGGTTGGTCCATCACCATAAACACTGTCAAGATCGAATGTCGGTCGGCGCAAATTTTTGAGTTTTTCAATAACAGTACTGGGTGGTAAAGGTTTGAAATCCTCGTTGGTAATGTCAGTTTTTAGATCTTGGGCCGTGCGGTCTGTGTTGGCAGTGATGTCATGGTCAATAAATTGTCCCCAGTAGGTAAAGACTGGAGGTATGGTTGAGCTAATTGGTGCTTGTGGTGGTAGCGGAGCGCTGAAGTCTGTACTGTCAATCATTGCATCGCCCAACGCTTTGAGCTTTGCAATTGTATCTTTGGTATTTGTAGCTGGCAGTAGGCTGTTTGGATCTTTAGCAAGTTCTGGAAAAAGGTAATCAAAATCGGTTTCTACGTCGATCGCCCGCGTCCCAGTTCCTTCAACTTCTTTTTCCTTAATATAACCACCGTGACTAAATTGAAATGGAATGCTTTGCATTATCTTCTCCTCGTTTATGTTTTCTTCTTTAGATGGTTTTGCAGATCGAAGTCGTTAATATTGTTTGAGATTCCCAAACACCCTTGTTTTTGTATAGTTGTCAGTGAAATCAACTTATGCGCTGTTAGCACTCACACTTGGTTGACTGCCTTTTTCTAAGGTGTCAGACAAAACCCTTTTCTGGTATCACCTTCAAGGGTACTTTTAACAATCTGTAATTTTGGTGAGTGCTTGGCGATCGCCCCTGTACAAAAGGTAATGATGATACAGTTTGATTGAATCCGAAAAAAAGCTCTGTAAAATTTAATATTTGGCGGGTACGGAAGTTAGAGTTTAGGAAATGAGGAAGATTTTTATCCTTAAGTGGGAGCGCTCATCGCCTGTGAAGGACTGACTTTGGGATTCTACAATCTAATGTTTTGGCTCTTGTATTATATGACTTTTTTGTCCTCGGTCAGTCCTAGCACAAGTTGCTTTTTTAATACTATTTCTTAGCAATACGCAATATTGCCGCTACACTGCGCTCCACATCAGCATCAGTGGTTGCCCAGGATGATACGCTAATTCGCATGGCTGTGTGTCCCTGCCAAACAGTACTCCCACACCAACAAGTACCATCTGCTTGAATCTCTGCAATGGCACGAAGAGTCGTTTCTGCATCTCCAAAAGATACCAAAACTTGATTCAAAACTACATCATTAAGAATTTGATATCCAGCTGCTTGAATTTCTCTTGCAAAATGTCTCGCATGATGGCAAGTCCGTTCAACAAGATCGGCAACTCCAGAACGACCGAGCGATCGCAGTGCTGCCCAAACTTCAACTCCACGGGCGCGTCTGGAAAATTCTGGTGTGTAGTCAGAGGGATTGCGGCGATCGCTTACAGTTGGTAAATACGAAGCACTAACCGCCATTGCGGCTCTTAACATATCTGCATTGCGAACAAATGCCACCCCGCTATCATAAGGAACATTCAACCACTTGTGAGCATCGGTTGCCCAAGAGTCTGCTTGTTCCACACCAGCTGTCAGATGAGCTAGAGAGGGAGATGCAGCTGCCCAAAGCCCAAACGCACCATCAACGTGTACCCACACTCCCGATTTGCGGGTACGTTCGCAAATCTCCCCTACGGGATCGCATGCACCCGTGTTGACGTTTCCAACTTGGGTACAAACGATCGCGGGACTCGTGACGGATGGGATTGCTTCCGGACGCATCCGCCCTTGAGAGTCTGCGGGTACCTTGACCACTCGATTGCGACCCAATCCCAACAATCCCAATGCTTTGAGCAAACTCGGATGCACTTCTTCGCCAACGACAACTGTAATGGGTGGTGCGCCAAACAACCCATCCGCTTCTACATTCCAACCTACCTGTTCGAGGACAGCGTGACGAGCAGCAGCGAGCGCTGTAAAGTTGGCAACAGTTGCTCCCGTAACGAATGCTCCACCACACTCAGGAGGTAAGTGTAATAAATCCAGAAGCCAGTATAGAGCAACCTGTTCCAAAAAGGCAGTTGCAGGTGTAATGTGAGCTAGCCCGGAATTTTGGTCCCAAGCTCCGGCTAACCAGTTGGCTGCTAGCGTTACGGGGAAAGAACCTCCTGTCACAAAGCCAAAAAAACGAGAACCCGCCATTGCCATCGTTCCAGGGGAACCAAGTTCATCAAGTAACTGTAAAATGAGTTCTGGATCGGCAGAATCTTCAGGTAGTGGCTCATCAAACTGAATCAGCTTAGCGATCGCGTCTGCTGATGGAGCAACTTTACGGTTTTCTAAGGATTCAAGATAACGAATTGCAAGGTTAGAAGTTGTTTCCAAAAGTTTCCGCATTGTTGAAGTTTATATTAAAGTGGCAAAATTATTCTTACCGAGCGCGGACATAAATTTCGATGTCATTCCCTCAAACAGTTAATTTTACCTGCTCGATGCCTTGACGCAACTCGCGCTGTCGCTTGAGCCAAGACTGTCGAACACCGTTGCGAATAACAGGAGCAAATTGACTCGCCCCCCATCTTAAGAATGCACTTTTCCCCAGTCGTTCTGCAAGAGATGCTTCCTCACTTTGAAGTTGCTGTGCTCTTATAATCTCCGATTCTCGCTCGGCTTGAATCTGTGGCAGTGCGGCATCAATTGCTTCATCTCCGGCTTTTGAAAGCAACAGGGGAACGAGATGATTTGCTGTAACGATCGCATCTCGTAATGCCATATTGATTCCTTGGGCGCGGATAGGTGACATGGGATGAGCAGCATCTCCTAAAAGGACTAATCCCGGTACATACCAGCGCGGACAGCGCCCAACCACAACAGATAGCAACACGGGTCGCTCAATGGTGTGAGCATTTTGCTGGAAATGCTCTGCCAACCATGGGGGTGATGCGGAAGCAAGCTTGACAGACCAATCGATGTGTTTCCAGTCTTGAGAGTCACCTTCGTGAAGCGCCCAGCCTACTTGAAGATTGCCTTCTGAGGAACGGAACAACCCAAATGCGTTTTTGTCCCGAACAATTGAATAAAAGATGTTTTTGGTTTCAAAGCGCGGGCTATCTGCCAATTTAAACCATAGAATGTTAAAGCTTTGAGATTGTTGCTCTAGCTCCAATTTGGCGCAACTGCGAACGGTGGAATTCCGACCATCTGCTCCAATGACTAAATCGGCAAAAAACGAGCGATCGTCACTCAGTTTTACACCCGAAACTCGTTTGTCGCTCCAATGTAAATCCCTGACGGTTGAACCCCGGACAAATTCAAAATGGGGGTAGGTGCTGGCAAGATTAATTAATGTTTCAAGGAAAGCAGGCTGTGAAACAAGGGTACAAGGCTTACTACCAGGTTCTAGTGGTTCATTCACTCGAAATAGGGTGCGGTTGTTGATGGAGAATTCCCAACCATCTAAGGGGCGATGGGGAATGGACTCCAGTACGGATAGTAACTCCATTTGTTCTAAGGCATCAAGTCCACTAGGCATCAGTCCTTCACCGCGAAAGGCTCTTTGGAAGTTACGGGATGCTTCAATGAGCTTGACTGCAATGCCTCGTTTTACTAAAAGGAGTGCAAGTGTTGCACCAGTAGGTCCTGCGCCAACAATGACAACTTGATTCATCCAGATTACTCCACTCCGCGCTATCTTAATTTTACAGTAGTTTTCAATTCAGCATTTTTGAATTTGCTTTAACACTGAATTATTTTTGAGATTATATTTAGCCAATCGACCAATTAAGAAAATGTTTATAAAGTCTGTTTCAGTTTTTGTACATCGTTTTTTACTTTCTTTAGCAGTAATGCTGCTAGTGTCCGTGTTGTTACCACTTCAAGCGCGGGAATCTTTTGTCACTACAGCACAGATGAATACGACATTGTTAAATACTATTGATGTCTCAGCCGCTCAAGGTAATGTTGGGATTGGGGTTTTAGACCTAAACACTGGTAAAAGTTGGTTTCGTAATGGCAAGCAGCGCTTTCCCATGCAAAGTGTTTACAAAGTGCCGATCGCAATTGCTGTTTTAAAGCGAGTGGATGAGGGTAAGCTTGGGCTCAACCAATCCGTGACTGTGACCCGTCAGGATTTTGCACCAGGATGGAGTCCAATGGCTCAAGAGTTTAAAGGTAACAGCCAAAAATTTACGGTTCAAGACCTTCTCGAACGTTCTGTTGGAATAAGTGACAATACGGCTGCTGACGTTTTGGTGCGATTGGTGGGTGGAACCGGACAAGTTAACGCGATTTTAAGTAGGCTGAAAATTCGTGATGTCCGTGTAGATAGATTAGAGAGGCAATTACAGTCTGATTGTGTGGGGCTGACCAAGTTTCGCCCGGAATTGGCTGATGAAAAAAAATGGTCTGAAGCTGTACAAAAAATTCCAGATAGTGTTAAGAAATCGGCAATAGAAAAATATCTTACAGATCCGCGAGACACTGCCACTCCTGAAGGGATAATTGATCTTTTGGTTAAGTTACAATCCAATCAGTTATTATCTAAAAAATCGACTGCTTTATTACTTAAAATAATGACTGATTCTCCAACAGGTGCAAAGCGTCTGAAAGCAGGGCTACCTAATAACTGGTCTATTGCACACAAAACTGGTAGCGGTCCTGATGTTTTGGGAATTGGAACTGCGACCAATGATGTTGGTGTCATCAGTTCGTCAAATGGAAAACGAGTGGCGATCGCTGTATTTATAGCTGGTTCTAAAGCCCCTGTAGAAGCTCGGGAAAAAGTGATGTCTGACGTTGCTTCAGCAGTTGTAAAAGCAGTGGAGTAAGCAGCACAAAGCTCATATCAGTTTAGTATTCCGTGTTTCAACCTAAGGTGGTGTACAGACCTTTAGAAAAGAGATGAAACATCGTGAAAAGGAAGAATTAGAATTAAGTTCTCCCCTTTTTTAAGGGGGGTTAGGGGGGATCGAAACCGTAAGAATGCACTTTAGAAGACTTGCGTACACCACCGTAGGTATTTCAACTCGGGTATATGTTAAGAATATCGCAAAACTCCATTATCATTAGAAATTCCCCGAATCGCAATTGATGTATAGTTATACGTGCCATCCATTCTGCGACAATATGCTGT
Organism: Tolypothrix campylonemoides VB511288_2; assembly: GCF_045999855.1. Taxonomy (NCBI): domain Bacteria; kingdom Bacillati; phylum Cyanobacteriota; class Cyanophyceae; order Nostocales; family Tolypothrichaceae; genus Tolypothrix; species Tolypothrix campylonemoides. The sequence goes on along the minus strand of NZ_JBFPMW010000004.1, from coordinate 474,922 downwards.
TAAGATATCTCCAGCAATAGTTATGTTCTCACAGGACTCTTGATAACTACTATTGGTTGTAGGGTCGCTATCATAGCGCAAAACTCCATTATCGTTGCAGATTCCCCGAATCAAAATTGATGTATGGTTATATGTACCATCCATTCTGCGACAATATGCTGTTAAGATATCTCCAGCAACGCTCATATTTTCACAGGACTCTTGATAACTGCTAGGAGCAAGCTGTACGGGTTTATCTTTAGTTTTTGTTTTAAGAACTGGAATTTGCCCGGAAGAAGTATGTTCTAGTTGAACCGCAACCTTACCTTCCTCAAAAGCCCTTTGAAACACATCAAGATTATCTGAAGTGGCGTAGCCCAATCCATCGTAAAAACCAATTGCAAATGCGATCGCAGCTTTGTCCCCAATCGGCTGATTCATTCCAATCGCATAATTAATGTATTCACCAATTGCAGTCGCTGGCTTGACAGAATGACAGGCGTTAAGTAACACGCATTCTACATAATTTGCGTGCAATTGAAACAATGATGCCAGTCCTTCTGCGGGGACTGGCTTATTTTCTTCCGCATCGTCTTCTAACAGCAAGCTACCATCTTCTAGCCCGTGTCCGCAAAAGTGAACAATTTGGGGCTTTTCCTCTGCAAGAGCACGGCGAATATCCTGAGGGCGGACAGCAGTTCTGAGCGTAACCTTAAATAAATTCCGTTTTGTAGCGCGGCGAATAGCTTCTTCAATTGAGCGAATTTCTCGATCCAAACGCAATCCATGAGGAATTGCAGCCAGAATTAGGATTGTTTTCACACCCGTGCTGTCACTCATAAGTTGTGTATGAAGCAGGTATTAAGGTTGACGCTTTGATAAAATCAATTTACAGCTTTATTATAGATGAGTCAATTCAGCTATCTTCGATTCTTAAACCTATAAAATGCAGCAAGTAGCCGCTCACATTGGCTTCTTTGTGAAGCAGTTTGAGCAGCTACCCAAAGTTTAGGTGGAGTGGCTGGTGTTGCAATCGCCGCTCAAATATATCTTCAAGCAGATAGCCCGTTCTTTTCTTCGCATTACCCATTGAATTTAAACTCCAAATCCGAGGGATGTACGAACCAGGTGGGAATCATCAGTAATTATCCCTGTTTTCGTATATAAACACACAGATAATTAACATATTTTCTAAAACTAGAGTGATAAAGTACTAAATACCTACTCCTGAGATAAATATGACTCAACAGTTTTCTCCTGACAAAGTCAATTTTATTGATTTAAGTCTAATTAATAATAATAACCACACCCTACTTCAAGAAATGGAACGATCGCATTTAGAGCCATGAATACTTTGTGTATGACTGCAATCTTTTTCTCTGTTTTTGACCATCAAGATTCAGTAATTCAGTACTACTCCTGTTGTAAGAGTGACTCTTAATTGTCACTTTTAATTACACCCTTCTACCAGAAGGATTGGTTGCAGAGTTAGAGTTAGAGAAAACTTTGACAAAATGCATTCAAGCTAAGAAAAATTAGTTGCTACAGCATTGTAGCTGTTTACATTCATAAGTAATTATAATAATCTTTACCATGTTAAAACAAGCTTTATCTGCTATTAAGAAAGTCTCCGCTCGTCTACTCTGTCAGCTTTTAGGACAGCCTAGTATTAGTCATTTAGAAACTCAACTGCAAACTCAACAGGTTCAAATTCAGCAGTTAGAAGAGCAAGAAAGAGCACTTTACCGAGTTATTAGTAAAATCCGAGCTTCTCTGGAGTTAGAAACAATCTTTCGTACAGCCACTAAAGAAACTTGCAAGTTACTCCGCATCGAGCGAATTGCCGTATACCGTTTCCATGAAAACTGGGGTGGAGAATTTGTCAGCGACTTTGAGTTTGCAGAGCCTGGATGGGATGATGTAGAAACATTAGGAAAAAATACGATTTGGAACGATTCTTATTTACAAGAATATCAAGGAGGACGGTATCGTAATAATGAAACCCTAGCTGTTTCAGATATTTACTCAACAGGCTTTTCTCAATGCCATTTAGAAATTTTAGAACAGTTTCATATTCGAGCTTATGCAACAGCACCAATTTTTGTTGGAAAAAAACTGTGGGGAATACTTGCTGCTTATCAGCACTCACAGCCACATGAATGGAAAAAATTAGAAATTCAGTTTCTCTCTCAAATTGCAACACAGTTAGGGTTTGCAGTGAAACAAGCAGAATTTTTAGCTCAAGCAGAACAAAAAGCAGCAGAACTGCATAAAGCAAATCAGCAGCAGGAGATTTTGTTTAATTTAGTTGCTGAAATTCGTGAATCTCTTAATCTAGACACCTTGTTTAAAACGACTGTACGAGAAATTCGTAAAGCTCTCCGTAGCGATCGCGTCGGGATTTTTCAATTCGATCTTGAATCGAACTATACCTCTGGTGCATTTGTTTCCGAGAATGTTTTGCCTGACTACGATTCTACGCTCGCTACAAAGGTGAAGGATCATTGTTTTGGTGAAAAATATGCCGATGCTTATCACCAAGGGCGCATACAGGTATTATCAGATGTTTATAAATCCGGGCTAAAAGATTGTCACCTTCGCGTGTTAGAGCAATTTCAAATCAAGGCACAAATTATTGTACCCCTTATGAAGGGTAAAACTTTATGGGGATTACTATGCGTTCATCAATGCCGTTCTCCGCGAGAGTGGACCACATCGGAAATTCAATTTATCCGACAGTTAGCAGCTCAGTTTAATGTGGCTCTAGAACATTCAGAATTATTAGAGCAATCTCGCTCTCAAGCTCGTCAACTTGAGAGGGCAAATCAAGCTTTAGAACTTGCAAATTCTCAGTTAGAAAAACTGAGTAAGTTAGATGCTTTAACTAAAATAGCAAATCGTCGTTGTTTTGATGAATTTTTAGAGCAAGAATGGAACCGACTCACAGGAACTGAGAACTATTTATCTTTAATTCTATTTGATATTGATTATTTTAAGGATTATAATGATTGTTACGGACACCTAGTTGGAGATGAATGCTTAATACAAGTTGCTCGTGCAGCAAAATCTGTATTAAAGCGTCCTACAGATCTACTTGCTCGTTATGGTGGTGAAGAATTTATTGTGGTTTTGCCAAATACCAACAAATCAGGTGCTATTAAAGTCACTCAGTTGATTCAAAGATCTATTCAAAAATTAAATATTCCACATACGAGAAAAAATGATTGTCAATCTATTGTGACCGTCAGTTTAGGTGTTGCAATTCAAAGACCAACATCTCAAAGTTCCGCTCAAAGCTTGATTGATGCAGCCGATAAAGCTTTGTACAAAGCTAAAGAAGAAGGACGCAATCGGTGGGTTTGTGCTACAAAAGTTTATCCCCAACAATACAGACAACTTTAACAATTTCTTCAAGGAAACCCTACGCGAATAACGGGGGGCTTAAGGGGAATGGCACTAAGAAATAGTAGAAGCCTAGCGACACGGGGACTTGGAGACGCGGGGACGCGGAGAGACTCAATTAAGGAGGGGAAAAGGAGAAATAAGGAGCTTACCGCAGATGTTATAACTTTGTAAAGCACAGAGTTCGACGTTTCTATTCAATGAGTTAGAAACGGCTAAGATTTGGGAAACATACTGTAAATGAAGCAGTTTTATTGTCTCAAGGTGACTGAAATGACTACAGCAGTTGAGCCACTGACCAAGATTCTGGGTTATAGAATTAGCGAGCGACTGTATGCAGGCTCTAGAACCCTAGTTTATCGCGCAATCCGCGAGGTCGATCGATTGCCAGTAGTCATCAAGATACTCAAGCAGGAGTATCCTACATTCAATGAATTGCTGCAATTCCGCAATCAGTACACCATTGCCAAAAATCTTGACTTCGGGGGTATTGTTCGTCTTTACAGCTTAGAACCTTACCACAACAGCTATGTATTGGTGATGGAGGACTTTGGTGGTATCTCGTTACGAGAGTGGATACACAAAGAAATCAACAGCAACTGCGCTTGCGAAGGGAGTGCTCTGCGCTATCACCCTTTGGGTAGCTCCCTTTATAAGTATCCCTTGAAAGTGTTTTTGGACATTGCGATCGCCCTAGCAACAATTCTTGATGCACTTTACCGCCACCGGATCGTCCACAAAGACATTAAGCCTGCCAATATTTTAATTAACCCAGAAACCCAGCAGGTAAAGTTAATTGACTTCAGCCTTGCTTCCCTACTTTCTAAAGAAACCCAAGAAATTTACAGTCCTAATGTTTTGGAAGGTACTCTCGCCTATTTGTCACCAGAACAAACCGGACGGATGAACCGAGGAATTGATTACCGTAGTGATTTCTACTCTTTAGGTATTACTTTCTTTGAACTTCTTACCGGACAATTGCCTTTCCAATCTAACGATTTGATGGAAGTCGTTCACTGTCACATCGCCAAACAACCTCCTAGTGTTGACAGCTTGAATCCTCATATTCCCCCGGTGCTATCTCATATCATCAGCAAACTGATGGCAAAAAATGCTGAAGACCGCTATCAGAGCGCTTTAGGGTTGAAACACGATCTAGAGATATGTCTGAACCAACTGCTAACCACCGGGCAGATCGATCGGTTTGAAATTGGACAACGAGATGTGTGCGATCGCTTCATCATCTCAGAAAAGCTCTACGGTCGTTATAACGAAGTAGCAAGTTTACTAGCAGCTTTTGACCGAGTTTCTCAAGCAGGTAGCGAACTCATGCTAGTGGCAGGTTTTTCCGGTATCGGCAAAACTGCTGTAGTTAACGAAATCCACAAACCAATTGTGCGGCAACGGGGTTACTTTATTAAAGGTAAATTTGACCAGTTTCAACGCAACATTCCCCTATCTGCTTTTTTACAAGCATTTCGCGATCTCATCGGGCAATTACTCACTGAAACTGATACACAATTAGCTCGATGGAAGAACAAAATTCTCTCAGCTTTGGGAGAAAACGCTCAAGTCATTATTGAAATGCTCCCAGAACTCGAGCGCATAATTGGTCAACAACCTTCTGTTCCCGAACTCTCAGGTAGTGCTGCTCAAAACCGCTTCAACATCCTATTTCAAAAATTTATCCAAGTGTTTGCTACAAAAGATCATCCTCTGACGATCTTTATCGATGACTTGCAGTGGGCAGATTCTGCTTCCCTCAAGTTTATGCAACTGTTAGTGAGTGAAATAGAGAGCCGCTACCTCTTATTAATTGGGGCTTACCGAGATAACGAAGTCTCTGCAACGCATCCACTGATGCTGACACTTCAAGAAATTGAGAAATTAAAGGTTAAAGTCAATACTGTTACTCTTGCTCCTCTAGATCGATCCTCAGTGAATCAGTTAGTTGCTGATACATTCAGTTGTTCGCTGGATCTCGCCTTACCATTAACAGAGTTAATATTTAGCAAAACGCTGGGAAATCCATTCTTCACGACTCAGTTTCTCAAAGCACTCTATGAAGATCGATTGATTGCATTCAATTTTCATGGTGGTTACTGGGAGTGTGACATTGCACAGGTTCGCTCCCTTACCCTAAACGATGATATTGTAGAATTTATGGTAGTTCAAATCCAGAAGTTACCCCAAGCCACTCAAGAAGTGTTGCAGTTAGCCGCTTGTATTGGTAACTCTTTTGATTTAGAAACGCTAGCCATCGTTTATGAAAAATCCCAAACTCAAACTGCCAACCATCTGTGGAGGGCTTTGAAAGATGGGTTGATTTTACCGCAGAATGATGTTTATAAGTTTTTTCAACAAGAAATATTTTTGAGCGATCGCGAGCCATTGGTAAACGGTCAACTAGGAAAAATAACCACCAGCTATAAATTTCTGCACGATCGCGTCCAGCAAGCCGCTTATTCTTTGATCCCTCAAAATCAAAAGCAAACGACTCACCTTAAAATTGGGCGACGGTTGTTAGAAAACACATCACCAGCAGACCAGCATGAGAAAATTTTTAATATTATCAACCATCTCAACCTGGGTGTTGAAGCGATCGAGCTTCCTCACGAACGAGAGCAATTAGCAAATCTTAATTTGGTAGCGGGTCTTCAGGCAAAATCTGCAACAGCATATGAAGCGGCACTGAGATATTTGAGTACAGGTATAATGTTCCTAGAACCCCATAGCTGGCAAAATCAGTATGATTTAACACTGAATTTGTACTTAGCAGCAGCAGAAGCAGAATACCTGAATACGAACTACGAGCAAGCAGATCGGCAAATAGAAACGCTTCTGGAAAATGTCAGGGATACATTACAAAAAGCGAGAGTTTACGAAATCAAAATTCAATCTTTAATTTCTCAGTCTCAGATGCAGTCAGCGCTAGATATAGCGTTAGAGGTCTTGCAGATGTTAGGTATCAGTTTAGAGAACGAGGCGATCGCCATCTCAGAGATTGAAGCATTAATCGACCTACCAGAAATGACTGACTTGGATAAACTAGCAGCACAGGGAATTTTGATGACCGTTGCTCCTGCGGTTTTCCTTGCGAATCCCCAAATGTATCCACTCATTGTCTTTACAATGGTCAATTTGTGCATTAGATATGGCAATTCTAGCTTTGCAGCTTATGCATATGTCATCTATGGATTATTTCTCTGTGGTGGAGGGGATATTGAGTCTGGCTATAAGTTTGGTCAGCTCGCGATCGAGTTGTTAGACCGCTTTGATAGCAGGAAGCTTAAATCTAAAGTTTACTTGATGTTTCACAGCAATATTCGCCAATGGAAAGAACACTTTCAAGCTAGCTTGATACCTTTGCAGGAAGCATTTCATATTGGTTTGGAAACTGGAGATTTAGAATTTGCTTGCTACAGTGCTATGACATATTGTGATTTTTCTTTTCACACTGACTCAGAGCTAGAAACAGTACTCTACAAGCAGACTCAGTATCTAGAAATTACGCAAAATTTAAAACAAGAGTATCAACAAATTCACATTCAAATAAGCAGGCAATTTCTATTAAATTTAAGCGATCGCGCAATAGATAAGTTACGTTTGGTTGGTGATAGTTGTAATGAAACCGAAATGTTACCAATCTGGACTAAATATGAGGTAGGCTTCATCTTATTTATTGTATATTTATACAAACTCATTCTTACCTATTTCTTTGAAGCTTATGGTGATGCAGTGGAAAATCTGCGACTAGCAGAACCATACCAAAACGGTGCTAGAACCACAATTCATATTGCGGAGTATAATCTGTATTCATCTCTAGCGCTCTTGGCGCATTATCTGGATGTATCAGCGTCCGAACAGCAGCAGTATCTCCAACAGGTCGCTGAAAACCAAGCACAGATGCACCTGTGGTTAACTTACGCCCCAATGAACTATCAACATATGTGGTGTTTGGTCGAAGCAGAAAGAAACCGGGTGCTGGGTAACAGAGCCGTCGCCATCGAAATGTATGACCAAGCTATAGAGAGGGCGAAACAGCAGGGCTACATTCAGCAAGAAGCGATCGCAAACGAACTCGCTGCCAAGTTTTATCTTCACTGGGGCAAACAGCAAATCGCACAAAACTACATGATTGAATCCTATTACTGCTATACTCGTTGGGGAGCTAAAGCTAAAGTTGCCGATTTAGAAACTTGTTATCCCCAACTTTTAGCCCCTATCCTCGAACAAATGCCTTTCGCTTTCTCTACTAGTGAAACCATCGTTGTACCCGGTCGGATAAGTTCTCACAATTCTGCCTCTTCAGGTAATAATACTGCCTCAGTTGCTTTAGATTTAGCAGTGATTCTCAAGGCTTATCAAACCCTTTCTAGTGAAATTGAATTAGAAAAACTTGTCTCTACCTTGCTGCACGTCGCCCTGGAAAATGCAGGAGCTGATAAGTGTGTGTTGCTGCTGTCTGAGAACGGTCATTTGTTAGTACAAGCGATCGCCAATATAGAGAATTCCTCAACACTACTCCACCCACAACCGATAGAAGAATGTTTAGAAGTACCGTTGAGTCCAATCAATACTGTTAAACGCAGTTTACAACCATTAGTAATTTTAGATGCAACTGTACATCCTAGATTTACTCATGACCCATACATTCAGCAGCACCAGCCCAGGAGTATTTTGTGCAGCCCTATTTTGCATCAAGGAAAATTGTTGGGTATTTTGTATCTAGAAAACAATCATTCTATTGGAGCGTTTACCGACGATCGCGTTGATATCCTCAATCTCCTTTGCACTCAAGCAGCAATTTCTTTGGAAAATGCTCGTTTGTATCAAAAATCACTGCACTACGGTCAACAGTTAGAGCGATCGCTGCAAGAGATGCAGCAGATGCAGCTGCAATTGGTACAGAGTGAAAAAATGTCAGCTTTGGGAAATTTAGTGGCTGGTGTTGCTCATGAAATCAACAATCCTGTCGGTTTCATTTCTGGGAACATCGAACCAGCTAAAGATTATGTTCGAGATTTGTTGGATTTAATCACTCTTTACCAAGAAAAGCTTCCCAATCCTGACACAGAAATTGAAGATAAAATTGAAGAGATCGACTTGGAATACATACGTGAGGATTTACCCCAGTTGCTCGAGTCCATGAGCTTGGGAGCTAATCGCATTCGCAGTATTAGCACCAGTTTGCGAACCTTCTCTAGAACCGATAAAGATTGCAAAGCACCCTTCAACATTCATGATGGTATTGACAGCACAGTTTTAATTCTCAGACACCGTTTGAAAGCTAACGAATGCCGTCCCGCAATTGAGGTGATTAAAAATTATGGTGAAATCCCTCTAGTAGACTGCTTTGCCGGACAACTCAACCAAGTCTTTATGAATTTGTTAGCAAATGCCATTGACGCCCTAGAAGAATCTAATTTAGGGAAGAGTATGACAGAGATCGCCGCCAAACCCAATCGCATTACAATAAAAACCCATGTAGCTGAATCAGGTCAGCATATTGTGATTCGGATTGCTGATAACGGAGTGGGAATGTCCCAGGAAGTGAAGCAGAAGGTATTTGACCATTTGTTCACCACGAAAGCCGTTGGTAAAGGAACAGGATTGGGATTGGCGATCGCACGTCAAATTGTAGTAGAAGCTCATGGAGGCACAATTGACGTAGATGTTATTCCGCAAGAGAAGACAGAGTTTGTAGTCACGCTGCCGATTGTTGAGGCATAAATATCACCTCCGAATAAAGATTTATCCTTAAGGCAGCAGAAGCGGCGAATCTTTGAGTTTTTGGACAGAGAGATTAGTGCCTTCCCGCTCGAAGATTTCTTAATTAAATGAACCGCAGAGGCGCAGAGGACACAGAGGAAAGAGGAGAAGAAGATCGGTAGTCTTATGGCGGAAAGGGAGTAATAATAGATTGCAGAAAATAAACTTTTATTTATTCTTATAGAAGAATAAGTACTCTACCTCTGTAAAGAGGAAAGCAAAATTTTATGCCAACAAATACAAACAATGTTTCCTGCTAGATGTGCTGTTTCACATTGTATTAAATTGCTAGCTTCTTAAGACCAGGTCAGCCTATTTTCTAATATTATTTGCAAATCTTATTACCTCGATCTATCAAAAGTAGGAAGTTTACAGATGTAAGAGTTATCACAATGAAAGTTAACATTTTTTTTTGAAGTGTTTCTCTATAAAGACTTGAACAAATTTTAGGAGAGAGTCATGCAAAACGATAAAGATTTTACTTCCTATAAAACCGGAATAACTTTGCAAAAGGGAGATTCTGGTACTGCTGTAACTCAATTGAAAGAGCTATTGAATGCTCAGGGTTCTACTTTGCCTACAGATGATACTTTTGACTCAGCAACTCTTTCAGCAGTCATTTCATTTCAGCAGAAGCATGGATTACCTGTAAATGGAGTTATTGATTCCCAAACTTGGACAGTTCTCCAAAAGGTTACACACTCATAAAAACAGAGTTTTAGAATGACTTCACAAAACATCAACCCCAGGCAAAAAATATTTACCTAGGGTTGGAGCACGTTTTTTCACAGTTTAAAATATTCTTGGATAAAGAATATACAGTTAAGGATGGAAGGATTTTTTGCTGTTTATATTTGAAAATCAGGTAGAAACGATCGCTCGATCGTCTGGCGGGCGATCGCCCTTATTGCAAAAGCGCTCAACTTGAGTCAAATTTGCTCGACATCTTCAAGGGCTTCCTTCCCTATTTCTACCGATAGTGAATATTTTAACTCAATCTTTGGGAATACTGAGTATAGTTTAACCTATCAGGTTGCTATGCAATACGTGCTCTACTCGATCGCTTTCTATGTTTTGCTGATTGTTCTTACGTACTTCATCACCTTTTTACAACTTTGTAAGTCAAGGCTCCAATACCCAAAGTACCAGCTTGAAAAAGCTAACACAGTACCCACTTACCGCAAAGAGCTATTTCAAGCTTCAATTAAAGAATTAGAGGAATTTGGGTTTCAACCATGCAGTTATTTGCTAGTTCAACCAATGGTGAGGCTCGATCCCCCTACAACTTACGAGCTTTTACTTTATCACAAAGCATATAAAACCTACGCTATAGTTAGCGTTCGCCGTCCAGCGGAAACTGTCAATCTCTTTGATATTGAGTTTTTTACCTTTTTTCGAGATGAAAGCTTACTTTTAACTATGAATGGTAAGGGGTATAACGTTCTTGGCGACACGCCTAATGTCATTATTCAAGATGCATATACAACTCAAACTTCCATTCAATGGCAAACTCATGAAAACAAATTAAATCAGTTGGCTGCTAAGACACAACCTTGGGGTATAGCACCTAACACTTTTACTAAGGCTCTTGAAAAATACATCAAAAACTACGTTGATTGTTTGCTCAAGAAAAAAGAAATTCTACCAATTGATGGCTCGAATCTATTTAGATTGCATTGGCTTGTTGCTTTAAAAATAACCAAGAAAACCGTACAGGGTGCTAACAAAGCATCAAGTTTAGTTGCACAACGCAAACAACAAGCTAAAACAAACAGCATTCTTCAAGTCGAAATCCCTGTGGAACTTGAAGTGGAGCAATTTCAATGGATGGAGTCACAGCAGAAAGGACTTTTAGGAGGGAAATTACGCACTTGGTTGCTATTGGGAAGTCTGGTTTTGTTTATTGTGAGTTACACGAAATTGTTTGCCACTCAAAGCTTAATTATTTTTATAGGAGTTCTGTTTTTTCATGAAGGCGGACACTTGTTAGCCATGAAATTTTTTGGCTATCAAGATGCATCTATGTTATTTCTACCTTTTTTGGGTGCAGTCGCCACCGCCCGTAAAGATGATGCTACACTTGCTCAAAAATTTTGGATTTCCCTAGCAGGTCCGTTACCGGGATTAATTTTGGGTGTAGGATTGGCGATCGCTTCTCGCAACGGTGGTTACCCGAGTTGGGTCATAGAAACTGCTTGGATGTCGATCGGTTTGAATCTATTTAATTTACTTCCTATCTACCCTTTAGATGGAGGTCAAATTGCTAATTTATTACTATTTTGTCGATTTCCTTATACCGATGTCCTCTTTAAGATTTTTGGTACAGTCGTTTTGGGGCTATTAGCAATATCTCAACCGGGATTTTTATTATTAGTTCTAGTCGTTTTGGTTAGCATCCCATCTAACTTTAGGACTGCAAAAGTAAATGCTCAGTTGCAACAAGAACTGAAGCAACAAAAACCGACAAGCCAAGAAAATCTGTTGCATTCTATTTTCAAAAAGTTAAAGCACTTAGGTTATGGAAATTTGTCTTTTGGTACGAGATACACACTGGCAAAAAATTTACTTGAGCGTCACTATGAAGCGCATACTAAGGGGAGAACAGTATTCTTTCTGTCCCTTGTTTATTGCAGTAGCTTACTTGCGGGTATTGCTGGGAGTTTGAGTGCAATTACACCCAATTGGTTGATGGCAACAGCTTCTTTATTTGAAGCACCTGAAACAATTAGAAAACGTGCTGTTGAGGTCAGAAAACAAGAAATTGAGAGTGCAACTACAGCGTTGCGTTTAAATCCCAAGAACACCCATGCTTATATCAGGCGAGCGCAAGCACGGCTCACTTTGCGGGATTATAAAGGAGCTGTTGCAGATTATAACTCGGTTGTGCAGCTAAATCCCAACAATATTCCCCACCGTCTAACTCGGGCTAACTTTCATTTAACTTTGCAAAATTACAAAAGTGCAATTCAGGATTATGATTGGGTACTCAGTTTAAATCCTAACGATAGCCGAACCTACCGCAGAAGAGCGCAAGCACGTAATTTATCTGGAGATTATAAAGGTGCGGTTACCGATTACAGTACAGTTATCAAATTAAATCCCGAAAACTTTTTGTCTTATCTCGAACGGGGACAGATTTACCTACAGTTAAAAGATTATAAGGCGGCGCTCGCCGATGCAAACTCTGCTCTCAAAATTGATTCAAAACAACCCGAAGCTTATGAGCTTCGCAGCCAAGCACGCCGTTATTTGGGAGATCGGCAAGGTGCGATCGCAGATGAACAAATGGCACAGAAGCTTTATCAAGCGTCGGAGGGAGAAGAAGCAATTTAAATGATTTGCTAAAAATTCAAGATACAGCAGCAAGGATTTCCCTCTCGTAAGCTGTTTCTTATCTAATGTGCATATTAAGAGGCGCAGAGGACGAGAAGTACTTCTACCTTCTTGCATTAACTACGTCTCTATTGGTTGCTAAAATACTGTCGATAAAGCTCACAACTAGGCATAACCAAATTGCCGTGCAGCTTGACTAACCCCATGCTATGTAGCTTAAACGCACTTAACTGCTCTATCTCTACAGGTGTTGATGATGCGATCGCCTGCTCATATGCGGTTGCTAATTGAGGATGCTCTTGTAAGCTTCGTAAATGTCGGTGCAGGTGATTGCAATAAATACCAGCATTTGTTGCTGCTGTTTGCATTAATTGCTTCAAAGTTAAGTCTTTTCGTGCTAGATGATACAGAGCTTGTTGCACGAGATATGGATGTCCTGCGACAAGCTGCATAAGTTCTGATAATTCATCTTCAGATAAATGAAGCCCATAGCGTTGGGATAAATCCAAGACATGCAGAGGTGTAAATGCCTGTAACTCTATTGCCAAACCTACATTAAACGGAGACTTATTAATATCCAAAGGAATATAAACTTCAGTGGAATGGACAATCACCAGACGAAGATTTTGCCACAGAGGATTGCCACTATCCCCATAAGCCGCTTCTTCATACCACGAGCGCAGCAGCGTAAAGAAATCATCAACAATTTCTGGGTGTAAAAACACTTCATCAACTTGATCTAATGCCAATACCAAAACACCATTAATCTCTGGCAACAAACAGTCTTCAAAATAAGCGGTACAGTTACTTTTACTGCCAAAAGTTTCACTCCAGTAATCCTCTACCCGATGTGGTAACTGCAACTTCCGAGTCACAGAAGCACAGAACCAACGTAAAAATTTATCTAAGTCATTGAAAATACAACGTTCTGCTCGCTGCAAGCTAAGAGCTACCGTCCGTACTGTATTACCTGGAGCGGAACATTGTTGTTTAGCATGAGCTAAAATTCTGACCATTAAAGAAGTCTTACCCATTTGACTTGGTGCTTTAATGCGAATGAGTGCTCCTGGTTTGGTAATTTCTTCATAACATCGAGATTCTACGGCTGGACGCTCTACGTAAAGATGAGAATTCAGTGGAATCAGTCCTACTGGGGAGTCGAATTCTGGAGATGGAAGACTCGGCGATCGAAAAGTAGAAAAAGACAAGGAGGACAAGATCGATTCTTCCCTTGTTTGTTGGTCTTCCTCCTCTTTCCTGGAAGTTCTTTGTGCCAAAACTGCCATCAAATTATTTTTATTGACTTTTTCCCCAAGACTAGATGAAAGAATTTGCCACAACTTCGGACCCACATCATGCTTGATGTATTCAGGAGCATAGCCACAATCCACTGCTATTTGGTCATATTTTTGACCTAGTAAAGCTCCTCGCAGTACGGCAACTTCAATATTTCTCAGGTGTCTTTTAGTTTTGGCAACGACTGCAGCATCTGCCAGTTTTAAAGCGATTTCAAAGTTGATTGTTTGCTCTTTAACACTTTCTATCATGTGTCTGTTGTTACTTTCTTGGTTAGTGGTTAGCGATCGCTGCTTTCAGGTTACTGTTAATCAATGCTTTTTCCGCCACCTGTTGAAGCATTTGACTAAAGGGATGATCCGGATATTGCAAACAAAAAAGCCCATTGCTACCTAGTTGTGCCATATCTTCTGAAAGTGGAAATATACCTGCAATTGGGACATTGTAAGTTTTTTCTACCTTTTGTTGTAGTTCTGAAAAGTCCATGCAACTTGGTGTTTTGTTGATGACCATCATCATCTGGACGTTAAGCTGACGGGCAATATTAACAGTAACAGCAGTTCCTTGAAAGTCTTGTCGATCTGGACGTAACATGACTATTAAAAGGTTAGAAATAGCGATAGACAGCAAAGTTTCTCGACTCAGACCGGGGTGAGTATCAACAAATAAATAGTCCAATTGCAGTTCTTCAATCAACTGCCTGAATCCACTCTTGAGTATACTAACGTTGTATCCTTCACAAAGAATTCTGGCAATTTCATCAGCATTGATACTTGAAGGTATGAGAAAAACCTTGCCTGTTTCCTCGATTTCTAGATACGAGCTAACATCATATGCGGTGTCAGTTATAGAACTGCGATTCCACAAATAGTCATTTAAAGTTTTGCCTGTAATTGTCTCGCTAATATTAAAGAGAGCATGAATACCGGGAGATTGAAGATCGGTATCAACAATCGCAACTCGGTTACCTTGGAGTGCTACGGCTACTGCTAAATTTGCTGTTAAGTTAGATTTACCAGTTCCGCCCCGAAATGAGTGAACCGCGATAATCTTGGACATTGTATTTATAACTTTAATTTATATAAATTCTAAATTTTTGTTGTTTTGCCAAGAACGAAAGAGTTTTCCTCTTAGTATCTCAGCCGTGAACTTTTCACCTATCAAATAAGACTACTCAATTAGCAGTCAAAATTCCGAAAATATTCACCCTCTGCTTGCAATTGTTGAAAAGACTCAGTCTGGGTAATTTCTGCGACCCGATCTGTCAGTTTATCTAGATCGATCTCGATTTGTATCTCTTGGATTTGAGATTTTCCGGTTTCTAACTGCATTCTCAGTAAACTTTCTAATTCAGCTTTTTCTTGCTTTAAAGCTTTAATTTCTGCCCGTAAACTCTCTTTGGTACTCTGCAGCCAAGATTTAGACTTTGCTTTAACTCTATTCTTCCTCAACTGCTTTTTGGTTCTTCTGAAAGGACAACGCACAACAACATCGTTCGCTGCACTTACGAAAGAAGCGAAATTCACAATGCTATCGCCTGTCTCCAGACTCAAGGAGACTTCTTCAATACCGTCATCACGAAAATATTGCGACATAATTTACTCCATATCAATCTCAAACATCTTCAAACAGCCGGACGTGTCTCCCAACGACTTCATCTTTACTAAGATGACGCGATCGCCTGACCTAAAGAAAGATCAGTTTTGCAGCGAAGAAGGACATGGAGAACTGGTCTTGACAAAACAGCAAATTTATGATGCTAATGAATCTCAAATCTTAACTCGGATTCACGGGTGAATATTCGCCAAACTTCCAGCGAAAAGGGCAAGCATTCCTACTTTCCAAAACTTGCTCAATCTCAAACTCCACTAAACGTTTCGCCCCAGCAAACTCACTCAATTTCTCAGCATCCCAAATCACTTTTGCTTGTCCTGTCAATTGCAGTGTATGCCCGCTTTCAAAATTAACGAACAGTAACCCTGCATGAGGATTTACTTGTAAATTGCCAAAGGTTTGAAACATATTATTTCCTGCATAATCGGGAAACAGCAATTTGTGGCTATTTATGACTCGCACAAACCCCGGACAACCACCACGGTGAGACGCGTCATTGCCAAATTCTGGATGATAACTGGCAATAAAAAATGTATCAGCTTGAGTTATCCAGCTTTCATCGGTTTGGCTGAGGACATCTCTAGTCAATATTTCTGGCTGTTTGAGTGACTCTGCCAGTTTGGTTTCTATATGACGTAATTGGATATATTTTGGACAGTTAAAAAAAACCTGCTTGAGTTCAACGTAAATTTTGCCATCTGATTGTAAAGTCGCTTTGCCATTGAGACGCAAGCGTCTGCGGTTTGCGAAATCAATGACTAACAGACCAATAGTATTATGACTGGCAAGATTCTGAGTGAGTAAATCTCTCGTTAAAAAAGTAGGATGAATCTCTATGGTTTGCTCGCTTAAGACTCGCACAAAACTAGAATCTCCTGTCAATAACGAAGCCCAAACCCTTCCCTTGGCATTTACTGTACTTGCAACCGCTAATTGTTGATTCTTAAGAAACTCTTGGGCTGCGGGCTTAATGAGATTTCCAATCGTTTGACACAAACGTTGTGCCTCTTCTCGAACCCCTGCTTTATTTTGGATTGCAATTTCTCCAGAATGAAAAGTCATATTTATTTGAGGAAAATAATCATTTTTATAGTACTTATAATACTGTTGCTCGATAAAAATCTTTACTTATCTATATATTTAATGACTTAGTTGAAATTATCCAAGAACGGTTTTGGTTTCATTGGGCTGACTGAAATCGATCTTGGAAAAGAGTATGTACTTGTGGTATTGCGCGAAGCACAGAAATTTTGATATCTCTATCTATAGAGGTACATCTTTAGAAGGAGTTTCGCAACGTAGGTCAAGCAGATAGCAAAAGACACAGGGAAGGATACCGTTATCAAAAAACTGACTTAAGAATATGGCAACTCTAAATGCTTCTCAACAAGGACTGATAAAAATCAAGCAAGCGAGAAGTCAAAAAGGTTGGTCTGTTGATGATTTCAGGTGGCTCGAAGCAGCAAGTCTAGTTTTAGGAACAAATTGGAAAGAACAGGGAGTGCTTGCTGTAGGTATTTCTGAAGGAACTTGGAAAAGATTTTTAGCCGGGAAACACCCAATTAATGCCGAAGCATTTAAAGCTTATTGCCAAATTCTAGAGCTGAATTGGGAAGAAGTTGCCCAAAAGAAAGTAAAAGATAGAAGAAATCCCATTACCCCCCAACCCCAAAGCCATCCAACCCCAGAAGGGATCTCGAAACACCCTATCTCTCCATCTCTCCCACTTTATGCAGACTGGGATGAAGCCCCTGACGTATCAACTTTTTATGGTCGTGAAGAAGAATTAAATACTATCAAGCGCTGGGTTGTGCAAGAAAACTGTCGTTTGATAACGGTGCTGGGTATGGGTGGGATTGGCAAAACGACACTTTGTGTCAAGTTAGCACAACAAATTTTAGATATGCAGGATACGAGGTCTGTCATTTGGCGCAGTCTTCGCAATGCACCCTCACCAGAAGATATTTTGGCTGAACTGATTCAGTTTTTATCGAGACAACAAGAAACGATTTTGCCAGATGGTCTCGATAACAGAATCTTGCTGTTACTAAAATATTTGCGTTCCTCCCATTGTCTGCTAATTCTAGATAATGCTGAATCAATTTTACTCTCAGGCGATCGCACGGGTCGTTATCGGGTAGGATACGAAGGATACGACCAACTGTTGCGATGCGTGGCAGAAACTTCGCATCAGAGTTGTTTGATTCTCACGTCACGGGAAAAACCCCAAGGACTGGCAAAGTATGAAGGGGATAGTTTACCCGTTCGATCTTTACAACTGACAGGTTTACCAGAAACAGAAGGGCGCGAATTATTTCGTGCTAAAGGAAAATTTACAGGTTCTGAAACTCAATGGCAAGCTTTGATTTCGCGCTATGGTGGTAATCCCCTTGCTTTGAAGATAGTCGCGTCTTCTATCCGCGATTTTTTTGATGGTAGTATTTCCCAATTTTTGGAAATCTCCCAACAAGGCATATTTATCTTTGATGATATTCGCGATTTACTCAACCAACAATTCCACAGACTCTCCACATTAGAACGGGATATTATGTTTTGGATTGCCATCAATCGCGAACCTGTTTCCTTATCAGACTTGCAAACAGATTTTGTAACCCATGTTCCCCCTCGTGAATTGCTAGAGTCTCTGTCATCTTTGCAAAGACGTTCTTTTATTGAAAAAACAGATGGGGGCTTTACTCAGCAACCCGTTGTGATGGAGTATGCTATTACTCAAATTATTGAGAAAATATCCCAAGAAATTCAAGAATTGCCAAATGCAGAACGAGAAGGAAACACTCAACACAACCCTACCCTCTATTCCCTACTACGCCAGTCGCCTCAAGGGGGGGAACCAGGCTCCCCTACCTCCTTATTCATCAGCCATGCTTTGATTAAAGCCCAGGCTAAAGATTATATACGGGAGACTCAAATTCATCTGATTTTACAACCGATTATTAATGAATCGGTTTCTCAGCTTGGCAGTGTAGAAAATATTTCCCATAATCTCTCTCAAATTCTCTCCCATTTACGCGGAAAAACACCTAAAGAAACCGGATATGCAGCCGGAAATGCGTTAAATTTATTACATCAAGCACAATTTGATATGACAGGCTTTGATTTCTCCGGTTTAACGCTGTGGCAAGCATATATGCAGGGCGTACACCTACATGATGTTAATTTTTCTAATTCCGATTTATCTCGCTGTGTTTTTACTGAAACTTTAGGTAATATTTTGTTCACTGCTTTTAGTCCGGATGGTCAGCTTTTGGCAACTGGTGACACGGACTGTAATGTGCGTCTTTGGGAAGTCGAAACGGGTAGATTATTGTTAATTTGTCAAGGTCACACCAATTGGGTCAGGTTTGTTGTTTTTAGTCCAGATGGAGCAATTTTAGCAAGTGGGGGTGCGGACCATACGGTAAAATTATGGAATGTCAGTGATGGGGTTTGTATAAAAACCCTAATCGGGCATTGCCATGAGACATTTTCTGTTGCTTTTAGCCCCAATGGTGATATTTTAGCCACTGCAAGTGGCGATCGCACGGTCAAACTTTGGAATATTCGTGACGGGAACTGTATGAAAACGCTTAGCGGACACACAGACTGGGTGCGTTGTGTGGCGTTTAGTCCAGATGGAGAAATTTTGGCAAGTAGTGGTGCAGACCATAAGATTAAATTATGGAATGTAGAATCAGGTGAATGCTTGCAAACCCTCACCAAACACCAAAGTTGGGTGCGTTCCATTGCTTTTAGTCCAAGAGGTGACACCTTAGCCAGTGGAGGTGGCGATCGCGAGATCGAGATCTGGAATTATCACACAGGTGAGTCCATCGCAACTTATACAGGACATACAAAAAGTGTTTATTCCGTTGCTTATAGTCCTGACGGAGATATACTCGTGAGCGGAAGTGGCGATCGTACTGTCAAACTTTGGAATTGCCATACCCACACTTGCATAAAAACACTGCACAAACAAACCAATGAAGTTTGTTGTGTTGCTTTTAGCCCAGATAACCAAACTATTGCTTGCGTCAGCTTAGATCAAACAATGCGATTGTGGGATTATCGCAACGGGCAATGTTTAAAAACCTGGCAAGGAAACACTGATTGGGCACTTCCGGTGACATTTAGCCCCAACGGGCAAACTTTAGCAAGTGGTAGTAACGACAAAACAATTAAATTATGGGATTGGCAAACAGGAAATTGTCAGTTGAGCTTGCAAGGACACACAGACTTTATTTATGGTTTAGCATTTAGTCCAGATGGGCAAATTTTAGCCAGTGCTAGCACAGATTCTACAGTCAGGTTGTGGGCTGCAAACACGGGAAAATGCTTTCAAATTTTACAAGGACACGCGGATTGGGCTTATACTGTAGCTTTTCACCCTTCATCTGAAATTATCGCCAGTGGCAGTGCCGACTGTACTATTAAACTGTGGGATTGGCACACCGGACAATGTTCCCAAAATTTAATCGGTCATGCAGACAAAATTTGTGGAATAGAGTTTAGTCCAGATGGGCAAATTTTGGCCAGTGCTAGTGCTGACCAAACTGTAAAGCTGTGGAATTGGAAAACAGGTCATTGCATAAAAACTTTACCTGCTCATGATGCGAGGGTTTACACCGTTATATTTAGCCCAGATGGCCAAACTTTAGCCACTTGTAGCACCGACCAAACTATAAAATTATGGGATTGTGAAACGGGTCAATGCCTTAAAATACTTACAAAGCATACCAATTGGGTATTTGCCATTGCTTTTAGCCCAGATGGACAAACCCTTGCTAGCGCTTCCCACGACCAAACCGTCAGAATATGGGATGTCAAAGCGGGGAAATGTCAACATATCTGTGTTGGACACGCCCATTTAGTTTCTTCCGTTGCTTTTCATCCGGACAGCAAAGTCATAGCGAGTGGTTCGCAAGACCAATCCGTAAGGATTTGGGATGTAAAGACAGGCAAATGTATGAGAATCTTGAGAGCGAAAAGACTCTATGAAGGGATGAATATTACTGGTGTGAGAGGGTTAACGGATGCAACGGTTTTGACACTAAATTCTTTGGGTGCGGTAAGTTTAGATAGGTAACTCCACGATACTTCAATTCAGATTTGGTTTGAGTTGGAACTGTTGTTATCTTCAAAATTGAGTAACTAATGCCTCGATACTTTGCATTGACAAAATATGGGGGATTTGGCAATTGGGTATGGCTTGTGTTGTATTGAGAACCGCGATAAGAAAGTTGCATGACTGAATTTTTTTGGTTAGCTAGTTTTGACTGTTATCACAATAGGATTTCATTTCCTTTCAGTCCATGTATAAAAGTTATGTAGTTGGTATGTTAAAGACGGCTTAACTTTTCACTAATTGTCATGTCAAATTGAACTTTGGATAAATTAGCAACAGAGCAGTGGCAAACTGAAGCGATCGCCATGAGGACAGCACATACAATTTTAATACGCTTGTTTAATATCTACAAAATAAAAGAACTTACACCTTTAAATTTTTGTAAGTTCTTTGACTTCAGAAAAATTATATTGGAAGAATAAATTTAATTACCACCACGATTGAGCGAATAATTAACAGGATTTTCTACAGTAGACTGGTTGGACACTAATCTACGAGGAGCACAAGCCTGTGTAAATAACAAAATGCCGATTGGTAACGCAAGTGTCAATATTCTATTCCAGTGCATCTTGTTCATAGAATTTATTAAACTCTTCATCAGTTCAACTCCTTGATTGCAGGTGTTCTGTTATGTTTATAGAATTTGCTAATAAAAAAGTCGATACAGAAAAGTTAAGGATTTCAAAACAGAAGCTAACTTAACTTCTACTGCATCATTCTTAACTAGAGTGACACATTCAATTCTTGACACGATAATAATTTTCTTTCCAGCAATTGAAAGGCAACTCTTTTACCTGTACACCAGCCGTAATAGCCATAAGTTGCAGAGTAACCAACAATTTTCTCAAAGCCTACAAAATACAGCGTTGGATCGATAATAGATTGACACTTGCCATCTGTTTTTGGTAGTAATCTATCGTTTACATTAAGATACAATTCAGGCTGGCTCAATATTTTATTGATACCGGGACGAAAGCCAGTACCTAAAATAATTGCATCATAATCTTGTGATATACCATTGGCAAAAATTACGCCTGTTTTTGAGAGTTTCTGAATACGACTAGAGATAACTTGAATATTTCCTTTTTTGATTTGTTTGACAGTACCTCTATCTACCCAAGCTACACGACCCTGATTAACTTCTACATCTATTGGTCCTTTATCTTCTGGATAGATAGAGTACGCACTCAAATCTAAAGCAAAACGCTGAACAAATCGATCGGTCTCTTTGATTTCTGCTTGTAATTGTTCTGGAGAGAAATCTATGGCTCTCTCCATAGCTACTATTTTAGTATCTGTAGTATTTTGATTAAACAACTGTTTGAAGTATGACTTACTTCGCCATAACCAATATTGTAGCGATCGCAATCTTGGATACAGAGGAAAGACCCAACGTTTACCACGAATTAACATATCTACAGCAGCAGCACCATGTTCATATAAATCTAGTGCTATTTCTGCTGCTGAATTTCCCGAACCAACCACTAAAACTTTCTGATTTTGATAAGGTATGCCATTTTTATAGGCACTACTATGAATAATCTTACCTGAAAAATCTTCTTGTCCGCAAAAATTTGGAATCACAGGTTCATTAGTTAGCCCAGTACAGATTACAAGAACCTTGCAGTGTAGAAGGATTTTAGTTGTTTGTACTTGCCAGTTATAATCTTTTTGATTCTGATTATAAATTTTAGTAACACTTTGTACTTCTTCTATAAAACGAATATGTGAATCAACTTGAAAATGATGTGCATACTCTGTTAAATAATGTACTATGTCATCTTTGGTCTTAAAGGTAGAATATTGTCCCTTACCTTCAAAGAAAGGTAGAGTAAAATAAGGATTTTGGCTCACTAATCGCTCGTAGGCATTTTTCCAGATAGTTGCTACAGTGTCACCTTTCTCTATGACGACAAAATTATCGATCCCAAATTTCTTTAAACTAGCAGCTACAGTAATACCGCAAAAACCAGCCCCAATAATGATAACGTCTAGTTTAGTGTTCATAGAATTTACTTTGGTTGTCAATCTTAACTGTTACCTTTATAAAATTGGGTGCTTCAATAGTCGATGTAGATTAGTTAGGGAATTTGAGCCGTTACCAAAGTACTTAAATCTTGTTTCTAACTCCTAATGCCATAAGTTAAATTTGTAAGTTAAATCACTCTAGTAGCCAGTTACTTAACTTTTCTGTATGGACAAGAAAATGGTTAGCCTCTATATATAAACAGCAAGACTATCTATGGCAAAAGAGTTGACATGAACTTAATAACTTTGCTGTTACGCTCTTCTTGGAAAATTATGGCTCTTGCTGCTTTCATGGGGTTATTAAGTGGGATTAGCACAACTGGATTAATTGTAATAATTAATACTCAGCTAAATCACTTATCACTAGTAACAACATTAATTTGGAGTTTTGTCGGTCTTTGTTTTCTAAAATTTATGACTAATATTATTTCTAAATATTTGTTGATAAATTTGTCAGAAAAAGCAATTGTGGATTTACGCCTTACATTGAGCGAAAGAATTTTAGCTGCTCCACTATATCATCTAGAACTTTTAGGAAAACATCGTATCTTAGCTACATTAACAGACGATGTGTTAGCAATTGCTAACACAGTTTACATTATTCCTACGTTGTGTATCGATGTAACTATTGTAGCAAGTTGTCTTTTTTATTTATTGTGGTTATCCCCAATCATCTTTTTTTTGGTAGTCATCTCTTTATTATTAGGAATATTGAGCTATCAACAGATTGCTTGCAAAGCAACATCATTTTTTCGCTTAGCTCGCCAGCAAGAAGATAGATTGTTTAACCATTTTCAGAGTATGACTGAAGGGACAAAAGAACTTAAGCTTCACTATCAGCGACGACAAACTTTTTTGAGAAAAGAACTTCAAGAAACCTTACAAGTCTATCGGCGTAAAAATGTAATTGGGATGACTATATTTGCAACTGCTGCTAGTTGGGGCAATAGTTTATTCTTTGTGGTTGTGGGACTGGTAATTTTTGCTTTGCCTGCTCTCCAAATTATCCACACTCATATTTTATCTGGATATGCACTGACTATTCTCTACCTGCTTTCACCTTTAGACTACATTATGAGTGCTATTCCTACTTTCAGCAAGGCAACAGTTGCTTTAAAGAAGGTAGATTCTCTCAAACTATCGTTGTCCGATCGCTGTGATGGAAGCTATAAAATGGCTTGGGATAAAGCTGATAATTTTTGCGATCGTTTAGAATTTGTGGGTATCGCTCATACTTATCATAAAGATTCAGAAGATACAGCTTTTACTCTTGGTCCAATCGATTTGACTATTTTAGGTGGCGAAGTTGTTTTTGTAATTGGTGGTAATGGTAGTGGAAAGTCTACTCTTGTTAAACTGATGACTGGTTTATATACTCCTGAAAGCGGAAAAATCTATCTCAATAGCAAATTAGTTACTGCGGAAAATCAGGAGTGGTTTCGCCAACACTTTTCCGTAGTTTTTTCCGATTTTTATCTGTTCGATAACTTTTTATATTTAGAACGACCTATTACTGACAACCAAATTCATGACTATTTAGTTAAATTACAACTAGATAAAAAAGTAAAAATTAAAGATAGCGTAATGTCTACTATCTTAGTATCTCAAGGACAACGAAAACGTTTAGCCTTGTTGACAGCTTATTTAGAAGACCGTCCTATATATGTATTTGATGAATGGGCTTCCGATCAAGATCCTGTATTTAAAAAGATTTTTTATACTCAAATATTACCTGAATTGAAAAATAAAGGCAAAACTGTAATAGTCGTTACTCATGATGACCAATATTTCTATTTATCAGACCGCATAGTTAAGTTAGATTATGGTAAGGAAAAATGCAAGATAATTTATTAAACAACGGAGTTGAGCAAATTTTACAGCCCTCAGGAATCAGAGTCAATTTCAATGGCTCAGTCGTAGCTATGCTCTAGCACAGGTTGGTGGAACTCAAAGATCTACCTGCTAAACTAATGAGAAATTGTGCTAATTCCATCGCACAAACGCCTCTCATCTTCTTTAAGATTCGCGCTATTTTTCAAATAATCCTTCACCCAATCACAACCCTGTGCTAATAATTTATCTGGGCTAGAATTTAAATCCAAATGCCAGAAAATGACATTTCCCAAGGAGTCGGAAGAAGCTAAAACCTGACCGTCTGGACTAAAGCTCACGCTTTTAACACCTGCATGATGACCTCCAAGGATTTGCCGTATTTTTCCATCCCACGTCCATAATTTAACAGTCTTGTCTTCACTGCCTGTAATAAGAGTTTTACTGTCGGGACTAAAAACCAAGCTATTGATATTACCCTGATGACAATACAGTGTCGCTAAGATTTGACCTTGCAAATTCCAAAGTTTAATAGTTTTATCTTTACTAACAGTAGCAATGGTTTGACCATCAAGACTTATAGCTACAGCTAAAATCCCATCTTTATGTCCCCGCAAGGTCACAAGTTCTTTACCTTGTCGGTTCCAAATTTTAGCGGTTCCATCTTGGCTACCTGTGACAACGAGCTGACCGTTGGGAGTAAACTTTACACTCCTAACACCCGCTTGGTGTCCTCGCAGGGTTAATAACTCTCTACCTGCTAAATCCCACAGTTTCACTGTATTATCCCAACTCGCGCTGGCAATTGTTTGACCATCAGGACTAAATACAGCGCTTCTGACATCGCCTTGATGTCCTTGGAGTGTCACCAATTCTTTACCATCTAAATTCCACAACTTGACTGTTTTATCTCGACTGGCGGTAACAACCATTTTCCCATCAGGGCTAAACTGCAAACTTCTCAATGCATCGCTGTGACCTTGTAGGGAAGTTGCATATAAAGTTTCCGCACCTTTGAGCTTCCACAGTGTGGCAGTGTTCAGCTTTCCTACCGTACCAAGAAATTGACCTTTAGGGCTAAAACTAATACCAACAGAAGCAGCTTCTTTGAGATTTTCACTCCAAGCGGCGACTGTTGTTATCTCCGATTTTGGATTGAGAATTTTGGATTGGGGATTTGTTTGTGACCCAATGCTTGCTCCTTCTGGTTTCCACAGTCTGACACTCCCATCCTCACCACTGCTTGCTAGGGTTTTACCATCTTTGCTAAAGTGTACGCCCCAAACAGCGTCTTGATGCCCGTGTAAAACTTGTAACTGTTTGCCTCTGCGGTTCCAAATTCTTACAGTTGTATCCGAACTTCCTGTAGCAATGGTTTGACCGTCGCGACTGAAAACTGCACTACCGACAATATTCTCATGACCGTGCATTGTTGCTAGTTCTTTTCCTTCTAAATTCCAGAGTTTCGCGGTTTTGTCCCGACTGGCAGTGACCAGATTTTTACCATCGGAACTGAAATTGACGTACATCACCCAATCCTGATGTCCCCGCAGCGTGACAATTTCTTTACCATCAAGACTCCAAACTTTAGCTGTACCGTCGCGACTGGCGGTAGCGATCGCCCCTCCCTTAGGATTGAAATGAATGGCAACAACCGGGGCATTATGGGTCCGGAAGGATGTCAGCTGCTTTCCCTGCAAGTTCCACAGGCGCATTGTGCCGTTCCACTCCATTGAGGCAACCATTTGACCATCGGGGCTAAATCCAACACAGGCAATCCAATCTTTGTTAGGTAGGGCAAGCAATTCTTTTCCGTCTGCAACACTCCAAATTCTGGCAGTTTTATCCCGACTGCCACTGACTAATAACTTGCCATTATTATTAAAATTGACACTCCATATAGCGTCTTGATGACCTTGCAGGGTGTGGAGTAATTTACCATCACGCTGCCATATTTTAATTGTTTTGTCCCAACTGCTACTTGCTAGCTTTTTCCCATCGGGACTAAACTTAACTCGTGTGACAACATCGCCGTGACCTGTTAAGCGATCGCGTTCTCTCACCCAATAAAGAGATTGGCGAATACTTTTTTCTACCTTTGCCTGGAGGGGTAAGCTAGCATTTTGCCTACCTATCTGCTTTAACTTTACCCCAGCTTTTAAGCCGGAAAGTAAAGCATCAAAAAGTTGCTGTGAATCAAAGGCTGCTTCTGAGGAGATAGTTAAGGCTTTAATTTCACCGAGGGCAACTTGTTTTTTTTGCTCGTTGGTTTGCCAAGCCAGCAATCCTGATAATCCCAACAGGCTAATAGCTACCAAGGAAACTGCTGAAAGTCCTACCAGTCCACGGCGAATCGTATTTTTAGCTTGTTGTTCGGCGTTAATGAGGATTTGATTGGCTTTTTCTGAGGCAATGAGCGCACTCTGTACCTCTCGTTTTTCTAGTTCTTCGCTTGCAGCTAAAAACCGATAATCGAGATTGCTCAAACTTTTGCCCTTTGCCCAAATTTGAGCATCTAAAAGCGCTTGTCCCCGTAATAGGTTGGTTTCATCCTGATAATCTGATGCCACCCAAGCATTAATTAAATCAGCGTAGGGTCGCAATTTCTTTAATTGCTTTTCTACCCACTCTAGATTAAAAACTTCTTGATAGATACGATTGTAAACTTGTAAATTTCCTTGTTTTTTAACAACCAACCCCGACAGCAACAACTCGATTGTTTCTGGCGAATCATCGGCAGGAACGCTTCCATTTTGTAATATTTGCAGGTAGAGTCCTAACAACCTGCTTGCTCGTTGTTCGTTGCAAAGTAAGCGATCGCGTATTGTTCTTAAATGAGGTGGTTCATCCTGCGAAGCCCAATTGTCTGTGATATGCGATCGTACTATGGCAGAGACTTGTGCAGTTACATCTTTTGGTTGCGTCAATATTTCCTGCATGAGTTTTGCCAGAAACGGAGATGCTTCAGCATTGAGCATCACTGTTTCTTCTTCTGTTTTTGTAGAGACGTTACACACATTGCCCTGATATTCCGATGCAAATAGCTGGCATAATTTTTGCGTCAGGAACGGTTGACCTCCAGTCCAAGCCAGTATCTCTGTCAGCACTGCTTGGGGATGAGCAATTTTAGGAGCCAAACCTAGCTCTAAGGGTTGGACTTCGTGCAAATTAAACCCATTTAACTCGATTGCGCGTCCAATGTTAAAAGGTGTTCGAGTTTTGTCAGCAATCAAATCTGAAGGCGTTGCTACTCCCAAAAGCGCAAAACTGAGACGTTTGTGTTCGTGGCAAGATCGTATAAGGGCAAAAAAGTCATCAGTATTAAATGGTAAGCTTAAAGTGCTATCAATTTCATCAAAAAAAATCACTATCGGTTGCTCAATAAGCTCTGTTAGCACTGATTGCAGTAACTCACCTAAACGTCCTACAGGAGAAAAATCTTGTCTTTCTGCCAACCAATTTCGTACATTAATCCTATCGGAAAGCCGGAAACTCCTCACTAATCGCATAATAATATCTGCATACCACTGGTTGGCTGTGATGTTGCTGTTACCAATTCCAGATAAATCAACCGTTGTGCAAACAATACCATCTTCTTGCAGACGTTTAGCTACTTGTACCCGCAAACTTGATTTTCCCATTTGACGAGAGTTCAGAACGTAACAAAATTCTCCCGCCTTTAACGCTTTATAAAGTTCTTCATCCGCCTGTCGTATTACGTAACTGGGTGCATTAGCAGGGAGACGACCCCCAACTTGATACTCGTAGGATGAAATTAGTTTTTGCACGGGGATTCTGCCTTACAATTCCGAATTGATGCATTGCATCACAAAGTTAACTACAAGTATTTATATAGGTTACCGCTTTCGTTGTCGATGTAGAAAAGTTAAGTATTTTCAAAGATACCAGAAGTCAACTTCTCTTTCGTAACACAGAAAATAGAACCTTGCCTCAAAGTGTTGCTGTCAAGCTAGCAAGAATCAGTTGCCTGTTTCTATAGTATGAATATTCAAGCGATAGCCCGCACCATAGATAGTTTCTATTAAAGATTCACTCTCTTCTTCTCCTAATTTGCGTCTCAATAAGCGAATTTGTGCTGCTACTACATTGCTAACTGGTTCTGCACCAATTTCCCAAAGCTGATTAATTATTTGGTCGCGGCTGATAATTTGGTTAGGATGCCGCATGAAATATTCCAACAATTGGAATTCCTTAACAGTTAAGGAAAATACTTGCTTTTCACTATGACTGTAGTGACGAGTCAGTTCATGAGTGCTATAATTAAGAGTTAAGCAACCTACTTGTAAACGTCGGGGTTGATGTTGAGACGTAAGCATTGTTCCTACGTAAGAAGCTCGCCGTTGCAATGCCCGCAATCTTGCCAACAGTTCTGCCATATCAAACGGTTTCACCAAATAGTCATCTGCACCACTATCTAAACCAATAATCTTTTCTTCCATCCGGTCTTTAGCAGTTAGCATCAATATAGGTAGAGTTAGATGACGCGAACGCAACCATTTACACAGATCTACCCCCGAAACTCCAGGTAGCATCCAATCAAAAATCGCTAGGGTATATTCAGTCCAGCCAGTTTCTAGATACTGCCATGCCTGAGTCCCATCTAAAAACCAGTCAACTACATACGCCTCATGACTCAGAACTTGTTTTATTGCTGCACCTAAATCTGCTTCATCCTCAACTAATATCAGCCGCATAGTCAACTTAACAATAAAAGCTTTATTTAACTACATTTTCATAAAAAAGTGAAACAAATATGAAATTTTAATTCTACTTAAGAGAGAAACACTGATATCTGCATAGCTGAAGCCGTAATTTTCAAGCAAGTTTGCTAATTTCCTCTTCTGATGGCTGTTGTATACCCGATCTCTTGCGATGCTTTGCGCTTGAGCCATATCTCCACAGGATTCGTTTCCCGAGTTTCTCCCCTAGCTTCCACGTTCAAACTTAACAGCAGAACTAGCCCTATGATGAGTGCTAAGGGCAAGAACAAATTAAGCCAATCTCGTGATGTCTCTCTTTTCATACTTCACTTAAAGGACAAGAACAGAATTACAAACTAGTCTTCAACATCAGTGCTATCCATCTCCAGTACGGAGTAACTCTACTGCTCTATTGTTAACTTAACTTGTTGTCGGTACAAAGTTAAAAAGGTAGGTGAACCGTAAATGTACTACCCCGTCCTAATTGACTTTGAACGTGAATACTGCCTTTGTGTGCTTGGACAATTGCCTGAGCAATCGCTAAGCCTAAACCCGAACCACCATTTGTGCGGGAGCGATCGCTGTCAACTCGATAGAAGCGATCGAAAATTCGCTGTTGATTTTCTGGCGCAATACCAACTCCTGTATCTTGAACTTTAACAAGGGCGTAAAACTCGCTTTCTTCCAAAAAAACAGTAACTTTTCCGCCGCTAGGTGTGGATTGAATTGCATTAACAATTAAGTTAGAAATTAAACGATACAGTTGTTCTTCATTGCCGATAACGTACAGTTTTTTTGACACTTGTACCTGTTTGGAGAGAATAACCTGAGTCTCTACTGCCAAAAATGCTAATTCCTCAATTAAATCGCTAATTAAATCATTCAAACAGCAAGGCTGATATTTTTCTATTAGTTGTCTTTGATCTATCCTAGTCAACAGCAGTAAATCACCCACCAATTGCGATAGGCGACGGTTTTGGCGTTTCAGTACATCTAAAATTCCACTATTTGATTTTGGCTCTTGCTGTAACTTTATAGCAGCTTCAATGGTGGAGTGCATTGCTGCTAAAGGCGTGCGAAACTCATGGGCAGCATCAGCAGTAAATTGTTGCATTTGTTGATAGGAATGATACACGGGTTGTATTGCCCTTCCCGCCAACCACCAACTAGACAAAGCAACGAAAATCATGGAAACTGGTAACCCTAAAATCAAAGTTAATCTCAAATAAGCAAGATTTTGGTCTAGATCGGTGAGGCTTCGTGCCACTTGTAGATAACCCGAAAGCTGGTTTTGAGTATACAAAGGTAAAGTGATTTGACGGTATCGAGTGCCAGAAGAATCTGTTAGGATTTGCCAATGCTGTGATGATGAGGTAAGGGGTAACTTCTCAAATTGTATACCTGCGCTTGCAAACAGTGTTCCCGAACGATTCAATAAGCGTATATAGTAATTAACTTGGTTAGCTGCTTCTGCTATTGGTTGTTTAATAATAGTTGTTTTAGGCAAACAGGTTGTTGGAGTCATACACACTTGTAAGGAAAGTTCTTTAGCAAGTTGCTGTAAATGTCCGGGTTGCTGCCAAGCGGTTTCAATACTTTTATGGAGTACCTTTGCTACGGATTGCAGTCCTTGGTCTATGCTTTTATGGTAAGCATGGGCAACCACAGTATAAACACCCAAACCAGATATCCCTAAAATACTACTCATAACGAGAGTATACCAAGCGGCTAGTTGCAACCGAGTCTGATGAAAAATGGTATTGCGTTCCATATTTATAGAAACTTGCTTAAGGTATCGCTGTCAAGTTAGCAAAAGTTAGTCATCTATTTCTATAGTATGAATTCTCGGGCGATCGCTTGGCAGAATTTTTTGATTCATATAAAAATGAAATTTTTATGAAATTTTTTTGCGTCTTAAGTTATGAATACTTGTTATCTCAATAGTAGGAAGCAATAGCTACAGCCATTTTATAAACTAATTTTAGAACTATCAGTAACATAGTTGTCACAAGAAATCTTTGATTGGTAATAATATGACTCAATTTTGGCTGTGGATTGCCTTTATTGGCATGGTTATTGGCTGTATTTATTTTGGCTTAAAAGCAATAGCCATGCGACGTAAGGAAGGGATGGAATTTCCCCTCGAAAGCTTTTTCATTACGCTTTGGGCTGCAGCGCTCTACCTAACAATGATTCTAGGCGAAACAGTAACGCCCATCAATGGTCAAACAGTTTACTGGGGACGTTACGTAGACTGGGCCGTTACAACTCCATTGCTCTTACTAGAAATCGGTGTTATTGCCGGATTGCGCCCTAAATTGATTGCAGGCGTGATGGGAGCAGATATTTTCATGATTCTCACTGGCTTAGTAGCGACTCTTGAGGCTCCGCCTTACAACTATCTGTGGTGGATAATCAGTTCAGGTGCTTTCTTAGCTATCTTAGGCTCTCTTTTGACTGAATATTCTGCTAGTGCTAAGAGCCGAAATGGCAGGATAAACAGTTTGTTCCAAACCCTACGAAATATACTCATCCTCTTGTGGATTTGCTATCCGATTGTTTGGATTCTCGGTGCTGAAGGGTTTCACGTCATTAGCGTTGGCTGGGAAACCTTGTGCTACGCAGTTTTAGATATCTGTGCCAAGGTAGGTTTTGGTTTTGTTGTTGTATCTGCTGGCAATGAAACTTTAGCCCAAGCTAGTAACAGCGATCGCATTCTGGAAACTGCTCACTCCTATATACAGAGAGAGGAAAGAGAACGGAGCCCATATCGATAAATACCTTCTTTTTTGAACACGGCTCAGATTGTCAGTGCCTTTACATCAGCGTCGATCGCACTTGCTGGCTACCGGATTACAGTAGCCGGCGTTTCTAGTGACTTATACAGTTGCCATTGACATTTGCCGACAAGATTCAGCACAGCGACGGCACATATCAGCGCAAGCTTTCATTTGAGCATCATCACCCATGCGATCGCAATCTTGAGCGCACCGCTCACACACCTCTGCACAAACGCCACAAGTACGGGTATGAAGTTCAGAAGTTCGCAGCATAAAATTAGCACTTGTTTCACAAATTTCAGCGCAATCAAGCAATAGCCTAATATGAGCTTGTTCTGTATGATTACCGCCCTTTTGTAAGCAGTAAGTTACGGTATTCAAGCAAATACTATGGCAATCTAAGCAGTTTTGAATGCACTGCTGCATTTCTTGGTTAACTTGATTCAGGGTTAGTTGTTGTATAGCCAAGGTTTCTCCCTCTCTACTTACTAAATTGCAGACATAATTGCCTTTAGACTTACCTTATAAAGGTAGAGATGAGTATGCGTCTATCAATAGCAATAAGAAATATTTATGACTTATGCAATACTGGCGTTTCATGCGGATTTCATTTATATATGACAAGTACCAATTTGCACTCTAAAGAAGTCGCGGTAAAAGTATAGGCTCTGCTCGACGTTATCCTTAAATCCTTCAATCAAATGGTTGGGGTGGGGTAAAATTTAGCCTGAAACCTGGGTATATAGCTACTTCAGACTTATGTATGTACTGTAGGGTCTGGGAGAAGATGGAGGGAGCGCGTTTTGAACAGGAGTTTTTATTCAATCTGTCAGCCTGATTTCTATCTAAAGAGATACTGTTGTTTCATTTTTATTTCACTTTTCTACCTCTACAATGTAATTAAGAGATAGTTTCTGTTAGGTTTTACTACAAACTATCTCTATGTCATTCATCAAAGATTGTATTGGTTGGTAAGTTAACTACAAAAAAGTAAAGGTTTTTATGAGACGATATCATAATGAAGAAAGCTTAGATGAATCTTGCTCCAACTTTAGCGAGCGCTCATCCTATAAGCTCGGGCGACCAGAACTTTTGATGTTTTTACTGCTGTTTGTTTTAGGTATCTTAGTAGATAGTTGGTTTAATCATCATCAGTTACCGTGGCAATCGCCAAATGTTTATTCACAAGTGTCAAAATCAGCATCAGTGATTTTATAGTTTCCCTTGGTACTTCGCTCGCTTGCTAAACCTGACTCATTGCTATGCTTTAATTAAGAGAGTTATATCGGTTTTTAAATTCCAACTAAATATGGTACGCATTGGGCAGATTTTTTGGAAACGTTTATCCCGACTGCTAATACGACCTAAACGCCTTGCTATTTTTGAAGCTTGCTTGATTGGTTTAGCTTCTGGACTAGCAGCAGTCTTGTTAGGGCAAGGTGTAGGATGGCTGGGTGGATGGAGACAAAGTGCATCTCACTTACTGCCCGCTTACTATTTACTGCCGACGATTGGTTTGGGAGGAGGATTTCTGGCAGGTTGGCTGGTAGAACGCATTGCCCCATCTGCTGCAGGCAGTGGCATGTCAGAAGTCAAGGCAGTTCTGGCGAGGGTGCCGATGCCTCTTAATCTTAAAATTGCATTCGTAAAACTTGTGAGTGCAACGTTAGTTTTGGCAACCGGGATACCTTTGGGGCGGGAAGGACCAACAGTGCAAATTGGGGCAGCCTTAGCCAATCAGTTCAGTCGCTGGTTTCCTACTTCCCCCAATCATCGTCGCCAGTTGATTGCAGCAGGAGCAGGAGCAGGACTAGCTGCTGCCTTCGATGCTCCCATTGCTGGAGTCTTGTTTGTGGTGGAAGAACTCTTGCAAGATATTTCTGGCATCACCTTGGGAACGGCTATTCTAGCTTCATTTATTGCTGCTGTCATTGCTCGAATTTTAGGAACTCACAGTCTCGATTTAGATTTGCATTTAGTGACACCCAACACGAGCTTCTTTGCCCCAGAGATTCCATTTTATTTACTCCTGGGAATTCTAGCAGGGTTGGGAGGTGTGTTGTTTAATCGAGGTATTCTTGCCAGCCTGAGTTTTTACGGTCGCTTTCTGAAAATTAGCCTACCTTGGCGAATTGGATTGGCTGGATTGGTGACTGGTTTTGCACTCGTTGCACTTCCTCCAGTGTTTCGAGACAACGCTGGGTTGCGAGAACTGTTGTTAGCAGGTGACGCAAACTGGTTATTAGTCGCTCTAGTATTCTGCATTCAGTTTTTGCTGATCGTCTTCACCTACGGTTCCGGTGCGCCTGCGGGATTACTTGTTCCCTCTCTTGCATTAGGAGCAGCTTTGGGTTATTTAGTTGGGATTTGGGAACATCACTGGCTGGGGCTGAGTTTGGCGACAACTTATGCACGGGTGGGAATGGGTGCATTCTTTTGTGGAGTTGCACGAGTCCCAATTACGGCAGTAGTTATTGTATTTGAGATGACTACCGACTTCAATTTGGTATTGCCGTTGATGATTGTTTCAGTAACAGCCTATTTAGTGGCAGAACTTTTGGAAGCCGGGTCACTGTATGATAAATTGCTGGAATTTAAGGGCATTCATCTTTCTAAAGAAGGCACCTCCCAAGGACCGTGGATGGAACTAACGGCGGCTGATGTTATGCAACCCCGTGTAGAAACTCTTTCGGGCCGCATGAGACTGGATGAGGCATTACAGGCGTTTTCCCAATCTTCTCACCGTGGCTTTCCAGTCTTAGAGGAGGGCAAATTAGTTGGTATCTTAACGCAAAAGGATGTTGCCAATCTCGCCCAAAGAGGCTTAAGCAGCAATGATTACGGGGAACACTTTGTTGCAGAAGTGATGACTCAAGAGCCTATTACGACTTATCCCAAAGATACCCTTGCCCATGTCGTGCATTTGCTCGATCGCTACAACCTGAGTAATTTACCGGTTGTGGAAGGACGTCGCTTGGTAGGTATTATTACCCGCAGTGATATTATTCGGGTAGAAGCTGCATATCTCAACACCAGCGAAAATTTAAGTGGACCCAAAGCAGAACCGTCTCAAGTGATTTACCGCATTCGCGTTCCAGAAACAGGACAGGGACGTATATTGGTACCGTTGTTCAATCCTAAAACAGCAGAAACGCTGTTGCAAATGGCAGTAGCTATTGCTCGCGATCGCCATTATGAAATCGAATGTCTGCATATAATTCTTGTACCCCGTCACCAGTCTCTTGCCGACGCTCGGGTAAGTATGAGAATGGGTCAACGCCTTTTGCGTCAAGCCATGCGATTGGGGCAAGCATGGAACGTACCCGTCCATATCCAGATACGGGTTGCTCATGACGTATCTCAAGCCATAATGCAAACTATTAAAGATCGTTATATTAACTTGGTATTGATGGGTTGGAAAGGCAGCACAGCGACACCAGGACGAGTTTTTAGTCGCGTTGTGGATACAGTCATCCGACAAGCTGCTTGTGAAGTGGTGTTGGTGAAACTTAAAGACCAGAGGCATTTTGAACGCTGGCTTGTGCCAATGGCAGGCGGTCCTAACGCCCAAGGGGCGATCGCATTGCTCCCAGCGCTCACTTCACTGAATAAAATGCCAATCATCAACTTATGCCAGGTATTTCAGCCAGATGAAACCAATTTAAACACAACATCTCTCAAAAAAGCTGCTGATTTCCTCGAACAACACGTTAATGGCGTTGTAAAAATAGCTTCAGTCCGTGGCACATCAGTTGCAGATGCCATATTAGAGTTTGCCAAACATAATGATACTGATGCGATCGTTTTAGGAGCTTCTCGTGAAGGATTATTGCAGCAAGTTGTACATGGCAATATTCCTGCCACTATCTCGCGCAATAGCCCACAGACTGTTATTGTAGTGCGGTCAGCTTCTGCGTAACTACGATAAAAAGTGTTGAGTGTACTTTATCCCAGACACAGAGGACACAAAGAAATAAAATTAATCAAAGGAAGCCATTCCTTAAATTCAGTAATATTACGAATATTATTGGTGAAATTTTCTTTAAATTCAGCAAGAACATAATATCTCTTTACTTTTGCCCAATGATAACTTTACTGTTTTCTTCTCGAAAAAGGTTATCAATGAAGTGTTCTTTCTAACATCTACCAATGATATATCGTAAAATTCAAGTGACGTTTTTTACTATATTTGCTCTACTCACTGTTTCCTCTACGGCAATTGCTGATTCAATGACCATTAACGGTTCCGGTGGTAATTACAGTTATGAAATTTGGCGTACAACAGATAATAAGAGCTACTACTTAAAGGTATGGGAGCGTCAATCTAACAGGCAGGGCACACCACTGAATACTATTCGTAATTTTGAGTCCACTGGCAAGGCTCTAAATTATTTTGATTGTCATTATGCTCGCCAATCTTGTTAACTAGAGCGCCGGTACAGTAATCACTATTTCGAGTTAGGATGACCAAAGGGGCTGACACGAGAGTTGTATAGTGCTCAATGATGTGAAGTTGTGTAACGTATTTCTCATTAAAGAGTAGTAGGTTTAAACAAATGCAACCAACCTTGTGGCACCCGCTAGTAGAGTTATCAGACACGTAGCAGGCGAGCCTCACTGCGTGAGGAGCTACGCTAACGTGAACCGGATCACACACGCCAAACTGTTTATTTTCTTGCGGCAAGTGCGTCACCAATTATTTGATGATCAATTTCAAACAGAGTTGGCAAAAATTTATGATAATAGTTCCTGCATATTAACCCCTAGTAACACCTGCGTTACTAGTAAGTGGTAACCATTTTGTGAGCAAATACGAAGCTAGTAACTAGGAAGCAATTGAGTTGTTATAAATAGGGTAGACGCCGAGATACGTATCTCGGCGTCTACCCGAATAGACATCTCCCGAAAGTCTTGGTAGGAGCGCAAGGCATTGCACCCCTACTAAGACCTTTGGGTAATGCATTAATTAATTTCTGGAGATGTTTAATGGGTAAACTTTGGTAACTGGTGCTCGATTCTCTGGGGTGTGAACAACTGCCATTGTTTCAAACGTTGCATTGTCCGGCATTAACTTGCTCTACTAGGCGTGCCCAAACATGAAGATTGTGAACTACGGCAGTGCGCCGCAGGTCAAACAAGTTCTTGCGTAAACCAACATAACGAGCACGATTGCTTTGCCAATGTCCCAAGTGTGCCAAAGAATGCTCAACTGCTACGCGCTCACGAAGTTTTGCCCGCCCTAGCCTAGTTAATTGACGTTGCCGTAATTCTTGTAGTAATTGCTCTTCTGGATGAATAGAAACAGTTCGCCCATATGGGTTTGTCGTACAACCTGCTTGTAGAGGACAGTTCGCGCAAGCTGATTTGGGAAACTGTACCTTTGCTCCTAGCTTAAATGGGAGGGTAATTTGATTCGGACAGGTGATTTGTTGTTCCTCCCAATCTAAGACAAATGATGTTTTGGGAAAGCGCCCATCACGATTCCTGACTGCCCAAGCTTTGCAGTAAATTTTTAACTCTTCGGTTCGGTGACGAACTAATTTGCTACTTAGATAAGCGCGGTCAATCTGCAACTCCACCAGTGTCACGTCTTGGGCTTTAAGGTCATTGCTAATGGCGTCACTTACCCAAGCTTCTGGAACATTAGCTGGAGTCAAACCCACAGCCCGCACAATTCCAGTATCTAAATCCGTGAGCACGTGACGTTTATAACCATCAAACCTTTGATTGCGACTTTTACGTCCATGACGCATTGTTGGGTCTTCGACGCTCACTCGTCTATTTTTGGCTACCCCTTGTCGTAGTTGCGGTGTCCCATTTGCTGTCACTTCCACATCCTGAGATTGAATCTGTCGCGCCACTTTCAGATTCTGTTCTACACTACTGGTTACACTTAGTGGATGATTTTGCTCGAACCAAGTTTCTATTGCTTGCAGAGCCATAAGCAACCTGGACAACGCTTCTATGCGTTCTTCTGGATTGTCCCAGTTTATATCGAGTGCCGCTTTTACACTCGAACCACTAATAAATTCTGCTCCTAATTCAGTCGCTATCGCCGTCAGCTCCCCCCCCTGCTGGCGGGCTATCACGCTCATTGCCTTCTTAAGAGCATGACCCAACAAATTGTAAGTATCTTCTACTTTCGCCCCTCCCCACAATGGTGATGAATCCAACGCCCCCCGCAAATTTTTTGACCCAAAACCACCTGTCTGTTTTGCTAATTCCACCGTGCGTTCAATTAACCTTCGATCTAATCGCCGCTTTATCAGTCGAGTACGAAACCGAACTAGCGTTGGCTTACTAAACGGTGGTTCTTCACACTCGAGACAATTCAATACCAACTGCCAACGTTTGTCCATCAACAACAACTCTATTGTTTCGTCATCACTGGCTCTAGTATAGGCTTGCAGAATTGTTGCTAAGGCTAGGAGTGCAGGTGGTATTGGCGGATGACCTTTGGGACTATCATCATAAATTTTTGCCAACTCTGTTTGAAATTCATCATCAAATAATTGGTGACGCACTTGCCGCAAGAAAATAAACAGTTTGGCGCGTTTGATCCGGTTCACGTTAGCGTAGCTCCTCACGCAGTGAGGCTCGCCTGCTCTGTGTCTGATAACTCCACTGGCGGGTGCCACAAGGTTGGTTGCATTTGTTTAAACCTACTACTCTTTAATGAGAAATACGTTACACAACTTCACATCATTGGGCACTACACAACTCTCGTGTCAGCCCCTTCATCCTAACTCGAAATAGTGATTACTGTACCGGCGCTCTAGGTCATTGGTCATTGGTTATTTGTTAAGTGGTTTTGTATTTTCAAGAACTAATGACTATTTTTATTAAGTTAGGTAATAAAAATTTATTAGAAGCTTTAAAAGTTAATAATTCGTTACCTGAATCCCAGTTAAGACGCTTCATGGGGTGTCTCTACATAAATATTTATTCAATACAAAATATTTGATTTTTGAAGATTTTTGTTAACGTTTTGTGACAAAAAGAGTTGCGATCGCGTGTGTTTGTTTGTCATTCAATACGTAGCTCAATATAGGCAACTTAAGGCATAAAAACCCGGTTTCTAAAGACAAGTATCTGACAGTCATAGGACTTACGTAACTTTAACAATATTTTGTGGATTTCACACTTTGTAGAGATCTTGAACCTCTTAAAAAAGGGGATGATGTGTAAGTCTTACTTCAATCGAGTTACTATATTTATTTCAACATTTATCAAAAATTGGTAAATTAACATACAATCTAAAAATACGCTTTACTGTATGAGTGAGAGGGAATTATGAGCCGTCCTATAATACTTGGTATTGTTGGCGACAGTGCCGCTGGTAAGACCACATTGACTAAGGGGATTGCTCAAGTTCTCGGACCGGAGAATGTCACGGTTATCTGTACGGACGATTATCATAAATACGATCGCAAACAGCGTGCTGAGATTGGTATTACTGCATTGCACCCTGAGTGTAACCATCTGGATATTATGCAGCAGCACTTGTCGCAGTTGCGGATCGGACAGCCAATTCTCAAACCTGTCTACAGTCACAAAACAGGAACTTTTGAACCTCCTGTATATATTAAGCCAAATAAGTTTGTCATCATAGAAGGGTTATTAGGTTATTCCACTCGTATTGCCCGTGACAGTTATGATGTAAAAGTTTACCTTGCACCTCCCGAATCTGTGCGTGCTTCATGGAAAGTGAAGCGAGACACTCAGAAGCGAGGTTATACAGAAGAACAAGTTCTTGAAGAACTCAGAAAACGCGAACCAGATTCAGAAGATTTTATTCGTCCGCAGAGACAATGGTCTGATATCGTGGTGAGTTTCTACCCGCCTCATGATGAGGTAGATCAAGCAAATGGGCATTTGAATGTCCGTCTGGTACTCCGTCCTACCATTCCGCACCCTGATTTTACCCAAATTATCAATTCTGGTGATGGCACGGAATCTGCAATTCGGCTGGGATTGGATAGAGATATGGGTAAACCTGTGGATGTTTTGGAAGTTGATGGTCATGCCACTTTAGAGCAGGTGAATAAGCTCGAACAGATTCTTTGCTCTGATATGCCCCATCTCAAAAACATATGCGATCGCGAAGGAAATCCGGAATTGGGCAAAGTTGCAGGTACGACAGGAGAAACCATTCAAAGCAACCCGCTTGCTATCACTCAGTTACTAATTACCTATCATATGCTGAAAGCTACGCAAATTCACTATTAAAGAGGAACGGCGAAAAGTCGATTTCTATCGAGGTACAGGCAAATATTAAATAATTTTTCAAAAAAGAATTAGTTTCAAAGGTTACCAGAGATTTTCAGGAATAAGTGAATGTATCATTCTTATCTCCTGCTCTCTCCTATGACTTATAGCCTTAGAATTGCTGATATGCCCCTGACCGAACGCCCACGCGAGCGATTGTTGACATATGGCCCTAAAGTTTTGGCTACAGCCGAGTTGATAGCAATTTTGCTGGGTACCGGTCAAGGAGCCGGAAAACTTTCGGCTGTGGGTTTGGGGCAGTATATTTTGAACGAACTTGGGAAACACCAGCGTGAGGATGAGCCTTTAACAATTTTGCGAGATGTCAGCGCCTCAGAGTTAATGCAAATTCATGGTATAAAAGCTGCGAAAGCAGCAACTATTGTGGCAGCTATTGAGTTGGGTAAAAGAGCATTTCTATCTCGTCCTGGCGAAAAGACGGTTGTTGATAATCCAGCAGTGGCGGCTGCAGCCCTCAGTCAAGACCTCATGTGGCAAAATCAAGAGAAATTTGCTGTTGTTCTGTTGGATGTGAAAAACCGTTTGTTAGGAACGCAAGTGATTACAATTGGCACTGCAACAGAAACTTTAGCTCCACCGAGGGAAATTTTCAAAGAGACGATCAAGCAAGGAGCCACTCGGCTGATTGTAGCTCACAATCACCCATCGGGAAATCTTGAACCCAGTCAAGCAGATATTGAATTAACCCGTCAGTTACTCGTTGGGGCAAACTTATTGGGCATTCCTTTACTCGACCATCTCATTTTGGGTGATGGGACTCACCAAAGTTTGCGGGAAATTACAACTTTGTGGGAAGAATGTCCGCAGGGAGATTGAGAAAACTTAACCTTTTTCTTAGAAAATCAAAAGTATTCTAATTTACCTGTGTTTGAGTAGTTCATCGAAGAAGGGAACAGGGAGCGCTTAACGGATGTTAAGCCTTCCAAGTTTAAAGTGACTCTCTGCTGGGAAGTTTTTGAATTGTTGTGGAACTTTCTTCTCGCACTGGGAATCATAGGCAAGGTGCTTATGAGATAACAATATGTATCAATTATTACGTAATATTTGCTGGGCTGTGGCAAGTTTCTGGGGTATGTTGGCACTTGCTAACTTTGAGACTCCGGCGATCGCAACGACTTTCATCATTTGGGCGCTTTTGTTTTTGCCTCCGCTTTATCAAAAGACACAAATTTATAAATTAGACAAAAACATTCTTTGGCGAGTTGTTATCTTTATCTTTGCTCCCATCGTAATTCCAATTGTAATGTCTGTTAATATGCCATAACCTTAACTTTCTCCCTAGAGAGCTTTATACTGTCGTAATTCCCCCAAATTCCTTAAAAGTGTCACATGACTGAACAAGAATTGTTGGAAGCCATGAAACTCACGATTGTTGCTAGAGATTGGCAAGGTTATTTGAGTTTTCGCCGTCAGCTAATCGCTCTCGATCCTCAATTTCAAAGCAAAATGCGGGCATTCTATGGAGAACTATCCGATACCGATTTAATTGCGTATGCAGATTACTTCGGTTTCGATCAAAAACTACCAAATCATATTAAGGAATACTTAAAAATTAAGGAAAAAGCCAAACAAGAAGAAAGGGAAAGACTTGCACAAGAAAGAACGGCAGCCTGGGAAATGAATGCCAGAAGTTTGAAACCCATACTGCGTAAACCCTCCAAAGATTAAAAATTGTAAAGTATTAAATTAGCAATGTCTCTTCTTCAAAAATATATTAAATTATATTAAATAAACTTGACAAAAGTTGTTGCTTGTATGTTTACGAAAGAAGTAGGCTGTTAAACAGGCTTTAACGATCGCTTGGCTCCCATTTAAGATTTCGTTGATAAGTTTATTTTGTAAAGCTAAATTCAGCTTTGCAAGATTAAGAAAAACTGGTGGTTATTGGTATCAGTTGCTCGGCACGGAAGTTGCGTCAACTGGAAACACAGATGAGGAGCAAAGTTTATGCAGCGATTTAATGTTGAGCAACTGCTATCAAGCGCAATGAGACGTCGGCAGTTTTTGATTGGTGCTGGAACTGTAACTGGGTTTGCGATCGCCAATCAGTTTCCCAGAAAAGTTAATGCTCAACCAAAATTTTCTACATATCCATTTAGTTTGGGTGTTGCATCAGGAGATCCATTGCCCAAGAGCGTGGTTCTGTGGACGAGGCTTGCACCAGAGCCTTTGATTGAAGGAGGTGGAATGCCAAAGCAAAACGTTCCCGTGCAGTGGCTGGTTGCAACTGATGAAAAGATGCAACAAGTTGTCCGCAGCGGTACGGCAATAGCAATTCCAGAGTTTGCTCACTCCGTTCATGTTGAGGTGATGGGGCTGGAACCCAATCGCTGGTACTGGTATCAATTTCGTGTAGGTAAGGAAGAGAGCCAAATTGGGCGCACCCGCACTGCACCCGTTCCAGGGGATTTCCTCAACGAGCTAAATTTTGCCTTCGTGACTTGCCAAAAATGGGAAGACGGTTTTTATTCTGCTTACCGCAACCTAGCTCAAGAAGATTTAGATTTAGTCTTTCACTTGGGTGACTACATTTACGAGTATGGCATCAGTCCTGGTAGTGTCCGCAATGCCTCTTTGCCAGAGCAATTTCAGCAAGAGACAACAACATTAGAACAGTATCGCCTCCGTTACGCTCTGTATAAAACTGACCCAGACTTGCAGTTGTGTCACGCCTTGTTCCCTTTTGTCGTGACTTGGGATGACCATGAAGTAGATAATGATTATACTAATGCTTTATCGGAAAAGAACGATCCCATCGAAGATTTCCTTCAAAGAAGAACAGCAGCTTATCAAGCTTATTACGAACATCAACCACTACGTCGCTTCTCTGTACCCCAAGGAGCGGATATGCTCCTTTATCGGCGGTTAACCTTTGGAAATTTAGCTGAGTTTAGCGTACTCGATACCCGACAATACCGTAGCGATCAACCCTGCGGTGATGGTGAGACACAGCGTTGCTCCGCAGCACTAGACCCAGCCAA
Organism: Tolypothrix campylonemoides VB511288_2; assembly: GCF_045999855.1. NCBI lineage: Bacteria > Bacillati > Cyanobacteriota > Cyanophyceae > Nostocales > Tolypothrichaceae > Tolypothrix > Tolypothrix campylonemoides. The sequence continues at coordinate 431,775 of NZ_JBFPMW010000004.1, read as the reverse complement.
AACGATGACTGGCGACAGACAAGAACGCTGGCTCCTCAATGGTTTGAATCGTTCTCAAACACGCTGGAATATCATTGCTCAGCAAGTGCTGATGGCAGAATTGGATCACAAAATTGGGGAGGGTGAAATCTTTTGGAATGACTCTTGGGATGGTTACCCTCTTGCAAGGCAACGTGTCCTCAGCCATATTACAGAACGGAACATCAGCAATCCAGTTGTCATCACGGGTGATTGGCATTCTACCTTCGTTAGCGACCTCAAACTGAATTTCAAAGACCAAAACTCACCTACTGTAGCTACAGAGTTTGTTACCCCCTCTTTAACCAGCAACGGCGATCGCATTGTTTACGGACCCTACTACGGTCCGATGATTCCAGAGAACCCACACATTAAGTTTTTCGATGGCGATCGCCGTGGCTATTTCCGAGTCAACCTCAACCACCAACGCTGGCACACAGATTTGCGTTTTGTAACCACAGTGAGCCGTTCGGATGCACCTATCTATACTTTTGCTTCCTTCGTTGTTGAGAACGGTCGTCCTGGCGCTCAGACAGCATAATTAAAGGGAGACAAGGTACTGTTAGCGAATTCTCTAATGTCCTGTATGGATAAGAGCGATTTTTCAGTGCTATCGAGAGCGAGGAGAGGACTGTTGCAGTGAAGTAGCCTCAAGTTGCCCAAGAGTAGCCTAGTGGTTGCCCTAGTGATGGGGTGAATGGTTGGCGTGGGGTCATTTTTGGAGCGAATTTGGTTGCCAACTGTTGCCACAAAATAGCCAAAGGTTATCTTAAAGTAGCCTCTGGAAATTATCACTATCGATGCAACAACTGGTTTGCTGAGTTGGAGTAATCCGGTGGCTGGGAACTATAAAATCTTTGTCGGAGCCGTTGATGATGGTGGCTTGGGTGCGGCACAGGGCTTTACTCTGACAGCACGAGCGCACAATGCGCTAGTGATTCGCTCAACTCCTGTGTTAACAGCTACTCCTGGTAGTGCGTATGCTTATGATGTCATAGCCGCAGATGTTGATGGCGAGCCCCTGACGTACTCATTAGATCCGGTCTCTCGCTCTTTCAGAGCCGCTACGCGATCGCACTTTCAATTACATAGCAGGCTATCAACTTGATATTGTTACTGAAGCAGGTGAAACGGAAAATTATGATTATGACCAAACATAACATATAAACGTTTAAATCGAGGAGAGACTACGTCTGATGTAGATATTGCAGCAAAACTAGCTCAAGCTCAAGCAAAGGCTCTAAGTAAATCAGTCATTTTAATATTTGTCAATCTTGTCGATTAATACTCTAATCTAAAGATAAAGTTGACAATATAAAAACATCTAACCGAGTAGTTTTTGGACTTTATTACATAAAGAAATGGATGAAAAAAAACAAAAACAAACAGAAATATATGAAGCAGTAAAAGCTGGAAAAATTGAAAAGACTATAGCAATTCTTAATACTGGGATCGATTTAGAGTTCAAGTATAAATATGGTGATACTCTGTTAAAAACAGCCGTTGATTATCACCATGTAGAAATTGTGCGCCTGTTACTTAAAGCAGGAGCATCAACTATTTCTAGTAATAAATATCTCCTGAGGCAGGCTCTCAACTATGCTTTAAATAAAAATGATATTAATATATTAAAAGAATTAGTTGGGGTAGGAATCAATGTTAATCAAAGTTTAAAAAACGATGGTGAGACTGCAATAATGGATGCAGCACACTGTGGAAATTTTAATGTTGTCCGGATGTTAGTTGATGCCGGAGCAAATGTAAATGCAGTTACTAATGGTGGATATTTCGCTTTATGGAATGCTGCAAATCAAGGATGGCGGGAAATTTACGACTACCTTGCACCTCTAACAGATGCAGAATTGAGACAAGAAGCGGAGCAACTTCTAGCTGAAGGCTTAATCTACCGCCAAAGAGCGAATGATAAATTTACTGAGGCTTTTATTGAAGCAGCAGCAATGGGCAATCTTAATGCTGTCAACAAAGCAATAGATGAAGGAGTTAATGTCAATGCCATTAGCTGTGAAAATGTGATGGCTCTCAATATTGCTTCTTTTTGGGGTCATATATCAGTAGTTAAAGCTTTAATCAAAGCTGGAGCAAACGTTAACAATAAAAATGAAAACAAGAGTCGAACTGCATTAGTAAAAGCTATTGATGGACTTTCTACAGTAAAATACTTAAAAAAAGATACAACAAGACAGATTGAAGTGATTCATATTTTAATCGAAGCAGGTGCTGATGTTAATGCGACCAACAATGATAATTGGACAGCCTTAATGGAAGCTGTAAAATCTGATAACATCCAGATAGTTGAAATTTTGCTCAAAGCTGGAGCAGATATTAATATTAAAAATCTAGCTGGACAAACTGCTTTGTCATTGGCTCAACAAGGTGGAAATAGTGAAATTATTCAACTTCTTCTCAAAGCTGGAGCTATAGAAAATTAGAAAACTGACACTCTTATTTAAAGATACTTATAGTAATTTACATAACGAGCGCTACCTATCCCGAATGCAATACTGCTCGGTTAAGGGAAAATAGGGGGTGAGATAAAGCAGAATAGCGGCGTCTACCCATGAACGAACCATCCGGAGCGAGTGAGAATGAGTCTACTATTACAATCGCCGAACCGCAAAGTGGCACAAATCAAGTGATAAAAAGTACATTAGAAGACGGAGATATGGAAGTACGATACGGCTGTACTCCGTAATTGCTAATTCCAAGACGCTTGCTTGACTTATCAGCTACTTTCTGCGCTCTGCTGATGTCACTGGTATCACTATCGATGCTGAATATTATCAAGGGTTAATGAAACGTATAATTAGAATTAGGACGATGGAAAATACTTTTTCTAGCTGACAGCATAATTTGAAATTAAACTCTGGTAAATAAATATGGAAGATTTATACAAGACATTACAAACAATAAAACAACATCCAACTGTTCGTTTAGGAAAGCATTCAATATTTCATCTAGAAGCTTTCTTCTTTGGATATTATTATATGATGCGTCATCTAGAAATGCCATATTACATGGAAAATTTTAAAGAATTTGACAATTTGATTAGATGGATTCGTAATAAATACGATGCAGGAAAAAACCGTTCTTGGGCTAGTGTAATACTTTTCTATTCAGAAGATGAAAGAGATGCTCTAGATAATTTTTTTGAATTATCTGATGAGTTTTTTGCTCAAAAAAATAATTTTCAAAATCAAAATATTGATAATAAACAATAAAGAAAAGAAAAAATGGTTGATTTATACGATGTTATAAACAAAATACAAAAAGAGCCGATTTTTTATTTGGGCAGGCGTTCTCTCATTGCTCTGTATGCTTTTTTGCGGGGATATAATATTGCTAGACGAGAACTTCAATTACCTAAAACAGAACAAGAACAAGAATTTGAAAAATTTCCAGACTGGATCAAGTGGAAAGCTATGATTGAAGTCAATCAATCATGGGAAAAAATAATACTACTGTATTCTGATGATGATGTCAAAGCTTTTGAGAAATTTTTTATTTTATTTAAAGAATTTGTTAATCGAGAGGATAAATAAAAAATTAAAACACACGAAGATTAACTAGAAAAAATGTAATCGGACTCATAAGTCGAGCTAAGCACTAAAAATTTGAGATGGCTCTAGCAACCGTCTTACAGTAGCAAGAGCCTCTTCCCCTGGAATTGGTTGCACAGAACCAGAGCGAATTTCTGAACATCGTTTTTTTGCTTCAGTCATCCATGCTGCTTGGATTGTTGGTTCAGTATCAAACTCCAAGCTTTCAACTAGCTTTTCTGCTAATAACGCCCTGGATGCGCTAGGGAGTGCTAGGAGTTCTTCTGTTAGTTCCTCAATTGATTTCATGAAACCTCACAGGGTTTTAAGTCCTATTCTATCTTCGTTCCAAATGAAATGCTGGTTCCATTCCATCTGCCGAGGATGGACATTTTCAATTGCGATCGATAAGATAGGATTGCTATGACAATTCTATCTTATTTATGACAACTTCAATAACGGCAAAAGCTTACTATAGCTTAAAGAGAAGAAAGAGAGAATTGCAAAAAACTATAGGGAGCATCTCGTTTTGTCAAATTGCCCTCAGAATAAAATTCTGGGACTACACAAACAAAGCCTGCGGAAGCAGGCTATTTATTTGTCGGCGTAGGCGGAATGGGGGTTGTATAGCAGCGATTGCGAACATCGCAGGCGTGTTTTTTCGATATGATTCCTATTTAATTTGTAAAATATAGCTAGGTTTGTCATTGCCTACCCCACAGTACTTAAGAATTTTCATCAATCATTTATGATTCCTATAGCTGTCCGTGTAGGAGTTACAAAAATCTCTCCCTTGTCCTCCTTGTTCGGCTCTCAAATAGGATTGCTACATATATCGAATTATTTGTTAAGGGTAACTAGCGTATAATATGCTATTGAGTAGAGAAAAAACAGCATTTTACTTGAAAGATTTGGAAACACCAGTAGGCAAAGCTGTGAATCTTACTATTGCCGGATTGGTTTTACTATCGTCAGGAATTTTTGTAGCGGAAACATATGATATTCCTGAGATTGTTCGATTTAATCTAGATGCAATAGACACCGTCATCTTGTTCGTTTTTGCAATAGAATATGTACTCCGCTTTTGGAGTGCAGAAAATAAGGTTAAGTATATTTTTAGTCCATACGCAATTATTGACTTAATGGCAATCTTGCCTTTTCTTATAGGAACGGTAGATATTCGCTTTATCCGGCTGCTAAGATGGTTTCGGATTTTAAGATTAATTAGGTTTATAGATAAAAAGTTTTTATTTAGTATTGATACTGAAGATGGTGTAATTTTTGCACGTATATTATTTACTCTATTTGCGATTATTTTTGTATACTCTGGATTGATTTATCAAGTAGAACATCCCGTAAATTCAAAAGTTTTTGTGACTTTTTTGGATGCTTTTTATTTTTCTGTTGTCACCATGACAACTGTTGGTTTTGGTGACGTGACTCCTGTTTCTGAATTAGGGCGTCTGCTAACTGTATTGATGATTTTAACTGGTGTTGCTCTGATTCCCTGGCAAGTGGGCGATTTGATTAAGCGATTGTTTAAAACAGCCAACCAGGTGGAAACAACTTGTTCTGGTTGCGGTCTTCTTTTTCATGATGTAGATGCAAAATTTTGTAAGAGTTGTGGAACTAAGTTGCGTTAGGGGTTAATAGTTAGCGGACATTACCTTAATTTAGAGTCATCGAAGAATTTAGTATAGGCAATAACATTTTTGCCAATCTCGCTTGCGATAGAAGCGTTATGTTGTCTCGTGAAATTATTGTAGATTGTAAAAAGTCTTAAGAATTCATTTCGTCTCCAGGCTAAATGTACTCACCTTGTTTCAAGAATTGCTTGGTTTCTATCGCCGCAAGCATTGTTGCTGGAAATTTTCTACACTCCACTACTATAAATTCTGAGGGTAGTTTGATCGGCTATCAACAATCTCAAGCACAAGAGGTGCAGGCATTATCAGTAGAACTTCCCCAACAACAAGTTCCTATTGTGAGGTTTCCTCGTGATGTCTATCCAGTAGTTAAGCTTTCAGAAATTACACTGCCACAAATTCAAGTGCAGGCAAATAAGCACTTAACTATAATTACGATACCAACTCGTCTGTTATTTAAATGCGGTGAGCATCAAATGGCAGCCAAAGCAGAGAAAGCTTTGAATCAAGTTAGCCAAGCGATCGACAATCGGTATTCGGGTAGTTGGTTGCAAATTTTGGGACATACCGATTTTAGAGGTAGTAGCAAAGAGAATTTTCAACTTTCAGAACAGAGAGCTGTAGCCGTACAACAGTGGTTAAGCAAGAAAGGTCTCTTAGATGTATCTATGGTTACTACGCAGGGTTATGGAAAATCCCAACCGATTGTATCAAATACGAAATTTGATTGTTTCACTCGAGACATTGCAAGGCAAAAGAATTCTCGTATTGAAATAGTGATCCAAAGGCTCGACCATCAAGTGTAATTTCCAATAGTTCCTATAGTAAGCATAAAAATTTATTGAAGTATTGGCAAAAAACTTTACATTTTTGCGGAAATGGAGTTTAATTTATCTAACTTAAGACAGATGCTGAAAGTGAAACTTTATATTATGGAAATCATTCTACCGTTTCACCTGTAAAGCACTGAAGATTATTACATCTACCATTATTACAAGTATAAGAGTTTCCAGCATCTACCAGACTTTTTTCTTTGTTAACACTTAGCATTCAGCAGTTAACAGTCAACTATTAGATTGAGGTTTATTTAGATGCTTCTGGCAGATGTCATAATCAATAGCACTTACGACCTTCGCCTTGTCTTACTTTCAATTGTCATAGCAGTTTTTGCTTCATATACTGCTCTAGATCTTGCTAGGCGAGTGAGAACAACTCAAGCACAAGCCAGACTGGTTTGGTTGATTGGTGGTGCTGTTGTTATGGGTACTGGTATCTGGTCGATGCATTTTGTTGCCATGCTAGCTTTTAGGTTGCCCATACCAATGGTCTATGACGTATCTACTGTAATCGTCTCTGTGTTACCTGCGATTGTTGCTTGTGGCGGAGCGCTTTTTCTTACGAGTCGTCAGACTTTAAGCAAGCAGCAATTGCTTGTTGGTGGGGTGTTAATGGGCATTGGTATTGCTGCTATGCACTACATTGGAATGGCAGCAATGGAAATAGATGCAAGCACTCACTACAATCCTGTTTTGTTTGCACTTTCTGTCGCGATCGCAATTGGTGCATCAATAACAGCGCTGTGGATTGTCTCTGAGCTAGGAGGACGAACTAGCAAAGGCAGTCGGTTGCCGAAAGTTTTGAGTGCGCTGATTATGGGAAGTGCGATCGCGGGAATGCACTACACGGGAATGGCTGCTGCTTCTTTTCACTCAACAAAGGCTGTCAATACAGTAGCCACTGAAGAGATGAATATTTCCTTCAACTGGTTGGCGCTCAGCATCGGCATAGCTACACTTGTCATTCTTGGTTTTACTATCTTGACTTCTTACGTAGACCAAAAACTACTCGCTCAACAAGGGATGCTCCTACAACAGCAAGAAGCGGAAACTTTGCGCTCCCAACTCTTCACAAATATAGCTCTCCGCATTCGACAATCCCTGAACGTTGATGACGTGTTAAAAACTTCTGTCTTTGAAGTCCAACAAGCACTGATGATAGATCGAGTGGTTATTTATCGCTTTAATCCAGACTGGACAGGTACGATTGTTGCTGAAGCAACAACATCTGAATGGGTAAAACTTTTAGGGCAGACTGTGAATGACCCATTCCGTAAAGAGTACATAGATATGTACAAAAATGGTCGAGTCCGAGCAATTAATAACATTTACGACGCAGGTTTTACAGATTGTCACCAAGAAATTTTAAAAGGTTTTCAAATTAAGTCAAATATAGTTGCTCCTATTATTACCAATAATGAGTTATTGGGTTTGATGTGCGGTCATCAATGTTCTGAATTCCGGAATTGGCAACAACCTGAAATTGATTTGTTCCAACAATTGGCAACTCAAGTTGGTATTGCTTTAGAACAAGCCTATCTGCTCCACGAACTAGAGCAAGCACAGGAAGTTTTGAGACTGCGCGATCGCGCTATCGCCGATGCAAGCAATGCTATAGTCATTACCGATCCGCGCCAACCTGACAATCCCATGATTTTTTGCAATCCTGCTTTTGAAAGCATGACAGGCTATTCACAGCAGGAAGTTATCGGTCGGAACTGTCGCTTTTTGCAAGGACCGGGAACCGATCCAATGTCGGTCGAGCAAATACGCGAAGCAATAAGATTAGGGCATGAATGTCAGGTGATTGTTCAAAATTACCGTAAAGACGGGACTCCCTTCTGGAATGAAGTGACTATCTCGCCGGTAAAAGATAAGTCCGGACGAATTATAAATTTCATTGGTATACAAACTGACATTACTCAACGCAAGTGGGCGGAAGAAGAACTCAGGTTGAGTAAAGAAATTCTCCAACAGAATTTATTAGAATTCATCAGTCATGTTGAAGAAGTGGTTAAAGGAGATCTGACAGTTCGGGCTGAAATCACAACTGGTGAAATTGGAATTGTCTCTGATTTTTTCAATACCATTATTGAAAGTTTGCGAGACACGGTCACGCGGGTTAAGCAAGCAGCCTTACAGGTCACTTACTTTGTGGGAGAAAATTCCAAAGCAATTCGTAACTTAGCAGATGAAGCACTCGAACAAGCTGAAGAAATTACTCGAACTTTGGATGAAATCGAGCAAATGAACCAATCTATTCAAGCGGTTGCAGATAGTGCCAACCAAGCGACAGAAGTTGCTCGTGTAGCCTCAGATACTGCTGTTGCTGCAGGACAAGCAATGGAACTAACTGTGTGTAGTATTTTAGATTTGCGACAAGCAGTGACAGAAACAGCAGAAAAAGTGAAGCATTTTGGTGAATCATCGCAACAAATTTCCAAAGCAGTCACCTTGATCGAGCAAATCGCCATGCAAACAAACTTACTGTCTATCAATGCCAGTATTGAAGCTTCTCGGACTAATGATGAAAGTCAGGGTTTTGGAGCCGTAGCTCAAGAAATCAGTAAATTGGCAATCCAATCAGCTGAAGCTACCCAAGAGATTGAGGCGATCGCTCAAAACATCAAAGCAGAAACCAATGAAGTTGTGCAAGCAATAGAATTTGGAACAACTCGCGTTGTTGAGAGCGTTCAGCTTGTGAAGGATACCAAACAAAGTTTAGAAAGAATTATGGAAATCTCCTACCAAATTGACCAATTAGTTCAATCAATTTCGCAAGCAACAGTATCTCAAGCGAGAACCTCTCAAGCTGTAGCTATTCTTATGCAAGAAATTGCTCAAGCTTCAGAACGCACGGCTAATTCATCACGTATTGTGTCTTTGTCTTTAGAACAAACTGTAGACGTAACGCAGCAATTGCAAGATTCCGTGAGTGTATTTAAAACAGGAGCATTAGCTGTCACGCAACCTCAGCGTAAATTGCATTTGTAGATGCAAACGTCTTTAGGGTAGTATTGCCGCAGTGCTTCCTAGAGTATGTGAAGATGGCTGAGATTCTGTACGTTAATCCAACAGCAGGCAGTGACAGTGCGGCAGGTAGCCAACAAGCACCGTTAAAAACCATTACCCAAGCTCTTAAGCGAGCGACATCGGGCAGTCAGATTCAGTTGGCAGAGGGTTATTACAATGCTGCTAGCGGTGAAACCTTTCCGATGCATGTTCCTATTGCTGTCACAATTGTTGGCAATGAAAGTCATAAGGGTAGCAATGTACTCGTTGAAGGGAGTGGTGAATATCGCAGCCCTACCCTAGCAAAGCAAAATGTAACTTTCATTTTGTCCTTCAATGGCGCAGAACTTCGAGGAATAACCTTCACAAACCGGGCTAACCGTGGAGTTGCTGTTTGGATTGAATCAATTGCTTCTACTATTTCTAATTGTACTTTTATCAATTGCAGCCGTGACGGTGTTTTTGCCTCTGGCAATGCTCGTGTTACTATTACTGATAGTTTATTTGCAGAAAATGCTACAAATTGTATTTCCATTGTTCGCGACACTCAAGGAGAAATTCGGGGTAATATCTGCTACAGATCGGGTTTTGGTGTGGTGATTGGCGATCGCGCTTCTCCCATTCTGACAGACAATCATATTTACGAAAATCGCTCTGGAATTGTTGTCTCGGGTGATGCTCGTCCGGTATTGCGAAATAATATTAGTGAAAGAAATACTGAAGATGGTTTAACTGTAACTTCTAACGCCTTACCAGATTTAGGCAATAGCAATGATTATGGAAGCAACATCTTGCGCCTTAATGGTAAGTTCGATTTGCAAAATTCCGGTTCTCACAGACTATTAGCTGTCGGCAATCAATTAGACCCAGGTAAAATCAAGGGCTACGTAGAATTAGTTTACAATCAAGCTCCTACACTGACTTCTAAACCAACACCCGTTTTTACTCAGATACCAAAACCCATACCTGCGCCGACTCAAGCACCTCTAGCCCTACCTACGTTGCAACCAACTTCCATACCTATACCTGTTGCCGCACCAATACCTAATTTTACATTCTTTGCAACTCCCCTCAAAGGTTTAATTGATATTAAAAATCATTGGGCGGAGGAGTTTATTGAGAAATTATTCAAGTTAGAAATTATTGTGGGTTTTCGCGATCGCACTTTCAGACCAGATGCAACGATGACGCGATCGCAATATGCAGCAATAGTTGTAAAAGCATTTAATCCACCAACAAAAAGGCAGGCGATAGACTTTAAAGATGTGCCGGGAAATTTTTGGGCTTATAGGGCAATACAGCAGGCGTATGAAGGGGAATTTATCTCAGCTTTTCCCAACAATGCTTTCCGTCCCCATCTCAATATGAACCGATTGCAAATTATCGTCTCTCTTGTTAATGGATTGGAATTCAAGACTGATAATTTTACTGCCAGTAATGTTTATACTGACTGGGAAAAAGTTCCAGAGTCTAAAAAGAGAGAGATAGTTATTGCTACCCAAAGAAGAATAGTTGTCAACTTTCCCAATCCAAAACATCTCAATCCCAACCGAGATGTTACCCGTGCAGAAGTTGCAGTTATGGTTTATCAAGCCTTAGTGGATATCGGTCAAGAAGAGGCTATTGATTCTCCTTACATAATATAGGGGTCAAGGGTTAGGCATATTTTCAATGTAGGGAATAATATGAGTTGGTAAAAGAAAAGGAGAAGTACATCTATCTGTGGGTAGTAGCTAACAAATGAATACCAATGAATTATCAATAGAGTAAGTTCTTATTTACATTCCTGATTCCACTCAGAGTCAATCCTAACAATCCTCTCATAAAAGGTATTTTTTCTAAGTAGAGCAGGGATGACAATCAAATATGCCCACTAGACAGCTAGTTCGCACCTAGCTCCTAGCAGGGCTTCCCCCTAATTGAGTAAGCAACTAGGAGACAATCCGATCGTGTCAAAGCATCCTAATAATTTTCATCTTAATAGCGATAGACGCAACATTTCTACCTTAGAAGGATTACCTATACTTGTGGTAGACGATGATAGTGATAATTTGCTACTAATGACATTCATTCTGGAACAGAGTGGTGCTAAAGTCATGACAGCATCATCAGCTATGGAAGCTTTAGAGATCGTCCAAAAATTTGAATTACGCCTGTTAATTGCAGACATATCTATGCCAAAAGTAGATGGTTATTCCTTAATACGTAAAATTAGAAATTTAAACTCACCTCACAAAGATATTCCAGCTATTGCAGTAACTGCTATTGCTACAGATGAAGGACAGATTTTTGCTTTGATCTCTGGATTTCAAAGTTACTTAATTAAGCCAGTCGATCCTGATGATTTTGTAGCAGAAGCTATCAAAATTATTTAACAAACTGTTCTGCGATCGCAAAGCACTAATTGCACTTTAAGGATTAAGGTAAGTTCGATCGCGTACAAAAAATCTTTTTTGGCACAGTCCTGTCATATCTGAAGATATTTGAAAATTAAAATATTACTCCTTTGCGGATAAAGAATCAATGATTTTTCATCATGGTTTCTGCTACTTTGTTAATCTGGAGTCGTTTGTGTCAGGAGTTTTAATAGGTTTCTAGTATTGCTGTGTTCGTCGTATAAAAAATAAGTTACAACTCAGATAAACCGGGCAAAATTTATAACGCGAACGAGTAGGTTCTGATTTCTAAAAAATAATAGCTTCTAGTGGTAAACTGGCTAGAAGCTAAATTGTATATAGGGATTTTTGCTTGTTAGTATAAATTGTACTGATTTTGAAAAAAGGTTCTTCTATCTAACGGTATGTCGTCTAGAAGTTGCGAAAGCAGTATTTCTTGTCGGTAGAATAGGGGTAAATTCGCGAAATGACGGTGACTGTACGTAAAGAAAATTATATGCCCTCTCGATTGCTACCTTATGGCGTTGCGATTCTGGCAGCGACAGTCGCCCTTCTGCTAACACAACTGCTTCTGCCGCTCCTGAATCCACTCATATTTCCACTATTTTTTGCTGCTGTTGCAGCTAGTGCTTGGTATGGGGGCATGAAACCGGGGCTGCTCGCGCTCGCCGTGTCTGTCGGCGACTGCCTCTACTTCTTGATGGAGCCGCTTTACTCATTCACCATCACAAGTGCCAATCAGTTGGTGCAATTGTTTGCATTCTCGCTGGTGTCATTTTTTATCGCGTTACTCTGCACGCAATTGCGGATGGCCAACCAAAAAACTAAGGCAACCTTGCAGGCATTGCGGGAAGCCAACCTGCGAATTACGCGTACTTTGGAAAGCACGAAAGATGCCTTTGTCGCGATCGATCGCAACTGGCTCATCGTTTATCAAAATGCAGAAGCGGAGCGAATTAACAGCAAACCTCGCACAGAAGTTATTGGTAAGATTTACTGGGAGGAGTGGTATGTATTGGTAGGGACGAATGTAGAGCGCCAATATCGGCGTGCAATGGCAAAACAAATTCCCGTCCACTTTGAGCATCACTTTTACCAACCCCCTACATATAATTTGTGGCTTGAGATTGACGCCTATCCCCATGAAGATGGTCTTGATATTTTCTTCCGTGACATTACTCATCGCAAACAGGCAGAAGAAGCATTACGAGAGAGCGAGAAACACATACAACTTGCTATTAAAGTGGCTCGATTGGGAACTTGGCGCTACGACACCGACACAAATCTTGTGGAACTGGACGAACGGATGCGCGAGATTTGGGGCGAGCCGAAGGATGCAGTCACAATCCCCCTTCCAAGAGTGATGGAACGGATACATCCTGACGATCGAACACGAGTGACAACGGCGATCGCAACAGCCCTCGATCCGGCGCTATCTGGTGAGTATGAAATTGATTACCGCATCCTGTGGGATGATGGCAGCGAGCGGTGGGTCTCAGCTAACGGGCAGGTAGAATTTGAGGAAGATGGGGGTGCGCGACGAGCGGTTGGGTTTATTGGAACGGCACTTGATATTACCGATCGCAAACAAATTGAAGCAACCCTGCGGCAAAGTGAAGAACGCTATCGTTATTTAGCAGAATCAATTCCCCAACTGGTGTGGACTGCTAACAGCGATGGAACACTTACTGATATTAATCAACGTTGGTCAGATTTCACGGGGTTAACCTTAGCCCAAGTTCAAACCTGTGGTTGGGAAGCCATTATACATCCCGATGATGTCCCAACTCTCAGCCAAAATTGGGCAGCAGCGCAACACGCAGGTACAAACTATCGAGCTGAAGGTCGGATGCGACGGGCAGATGGAGCTTATCGCTGGTATTTGCATCAAGCGGTACCTCTGAAAAACCAGCAAGGGCAAGTTATTAAATGGTTTGGCACAGCAACAGATATCGAAACTCAAAAACAACTCGACCAACAGCGCCAGTGGCTGCTAGAGCAAGAGCAAGCCGCCCGTGCGGAAGCTGAAACGGCTAACCGGATCAAAGATGAGTTTTTAGCAGTGTTATCTCACGAGTTGCGCTCGCCCCTCAATCCTATCTTAGGTTGGTCTCAGTTACTGCTAAGCGGTAAGTTAGATGCAACAAAAACCACTCAAGCGTTACAAACAATCGAGCGAAACGCTAAACTCCAAGTACAACTGATTGAAGATTTATTAGATGTTTCTCGCATCTTACGTGGCAAACTGAGCCTTGAAATGGTTCCTGTGAATTTGGTATTGACAATTGCAGCAGCTATTGAAACAGTACGGTTGGCTGCTCAAGCCAAGTCAATTCAAATTGATACAGTCTTGGAGTTAAAGAGCGCACAAGTTTTGGGAGATTCTGCCCGTTTGCAGCAAGTGATTTGGAATTTGCTGAGCAACGCCGTTAAATTCACTTCACCGGGCGGACGGGTAGAAATTCGGTTAGAGCGCATTAACTGGGAAGCTCAAATTACAGTCAGCGACACGGGCAAAGGCATTCATCCTGATTTTCTACCTCATGTGTTCGAGTACTTCCGTCAGGCAGATGCAACGACAACGAGAAAGTTTGGCGGATTGGGGTTAGGGTTGGCAATTGTCCGTCAATTAGTCGAACTGCATGGCGGTACCGTTCGAGCCGAAAGTCCGGGGGAAGGGCTTGGAGCTACTTTTACGGTTACTTTACCGCTTTTAAATGAAGACAAAAGCATCAAACAGGCAGATAATTCCTCTTTGCTCGTACATGAGGCATTACCCCTAAGTGGCAAACAGGTGCTTGTGGTTGATGATGAGGCAGATTCAAGAGAGTTAATTGCCTTTATCTTAGAACAACGCGGTGCAATTGTTACAGAAGTTGCTTCTGCACTTCAAGCACTTCAAGTCATAGCAAAGATTCAACCCAACGTGTTAGTTAGTGATATTGGGATGCCTGATATGGACGGATATATGCTAATGCGGCACATTCGAGCAATGCCAAGCGAGCAAATTAGCCAGATAAAAGCGATCGCTCTGACTGCATACGCAGGAGAGATCGATCGGCAACAAGCACTCACTGTGGGATTTCAATACCATATTGCCAAGCCAGTCGATCCCGAGCAATTAGTTGGCGCGATCGTCAATCTTTTGAAATCTGACAGCGCGGATGGGTAGGTGTTGAAAAATGGGGACCTCAAAAAAGTCCTTCTACCCCTGACTGCGTAAGGCTTTCATCTCAATTTCCCATCAAAACCATCCGCGCTGCTTACAGGGTAAGAGTTTCAAGCAATTCCTCTTGTCATGACTGGTGCCAAACGTGTTATGCTTAAGTCATCCGCGCAGCAGTTCCTTGAAAACTTAATAAGGCAAGCCTTTTAAAAGCCAGCAGTGGTAATTTATACGAATCCCTATCAGGGATTGAAACCAAGAGTACGGCTAGCGCTGGCGGCGGTATGCATGTGGTAATTTATACGAATCCCTATCAGGGATTGAAACGGATTGCTCGACAAGGCGAACTTCCCTGGCGGTGGTGGTAATTTATACGAATCCCTATCAGGGATTGAAACGGGTTAATGATACCGAGGGTAAAGTTACTCGTTGGTGGTAATTTATACGAATCCCTATCAGGGATTGAAACAAAAGCTGCAATCTTTGGGCAGTTTTATTAAGCTCAGGTGGTAATTTATACGAATCCCTATCAGGGATTGAAACTTGATTTCCTTTTAGGCTTCTTAATTTTTAAATCTAAAGTGGTAATTTATACGAATCCCTATCAGGGATTGAAACCTATCTCGGGTTGAGCGATCTGATGGCAAGGTAAGTGGTAATTTATACGAATCCCTATCAGGGATTGAAACCCACGTGGAGCGATGGGGTGAGAAGGTGCAAGTGGTAATTTATACGAATCCCTATCAGGGATTGAAACCAATGATACCAACTCCAAAAGGACCGAGTTTATCCAAGTGGTAATTTATACGAATCCCTATCAGGGATTGAAACAAAATGTTGGTATGTGTTGTGGAAGTAAATATGAAGTGGTAATTTATACGAATCCCTATCAGGGATTGAAACATTTCCTGAGTAAAGTAAAAGTCTAAATTTAAAAGCGTGGTAATTTATACGAATCCCTATCAGGGATTGAAACTTATTTTTACCAGGAAGACCGTAAACAAGGGAAAGTGGTAATTTATACGAATCCCTATCAGGGATTGAAACCTTTGAGTGAGTTTAGTGCGTTTTGGAGGGCACTATAGTGGTAATTTATACGAATCCCTATCAGGGATTGAAACTTCAAAAAGCTGAGGCTGAAGCGAAGTTACTGGGTGGAAGGTGGTAATTTATACGAGAATTATTAGGGATATCTCAAAGTGTGCGATGGCTTTAAATCTAAGGGGCTTTGCTGCGAACATCTTACAAACGAAGTGATACTAAATCCGCGTTTTGCACCCCCTTGATAATCTAGTCCGCGTAGGCGGTGAGTCCAGGGAAAGCAGGCGGGTTTCCCGCGCCCTGGGAACTGGTGAGTCTAGCGCTGCAGGCGGGTTTCCCACGCCCTGGCGACTGGCGAACCCGGAGGGCGAACCCGAAGGGACTTTGTTTGTATAGCCTCGATTTCCAATCGTTAGGTTGGAGAAACGGATTTGGTATGAGTTCATTGACCAAAAAGCGAGACGCAAGCTCACGACATAAAAAACGACTGGGTCTAGTTCCTGCTTTATGCAACACCTAGCTAACATGCAAAGGTTAACCAGCTAATGCACAAACACAGTTACCAGACCCAGTATAAAGTTTTAGGTGTTCAGAGAAAAATCTTAGCGTCTGCCACGGTTAGGCACTAGGCTGAGATAATCGAGGTCAAAAGCAGAAATGCGTTGAGCGTAGTTACCTTTGGTATTGATAGACTCTGCCAAATCGCGGTACTTACGTGGATCGCCTTCTGCGAGTTGCCTTTCTTGGAACTTGCGGCTGTAGAATTTGTCCAAAGTAAAGCGCCAATCGGTAGTAACTGTACCTGCTTTTTCTTGGAAGTCTTCACCGTAGCGAGGAGTTACCAAGTTAAAGGGACGTCCTTCCATACGCTTGCGCTGGTAAGGAACGGTATTTTCACCAAAATTGTCAGTGTACTCTTGACTATCTACAAGCGCATCAATAAAACCTTTAAAGCCCAAGGTAGCGATTTTAATTGACCAAGCAATTTCCTCGTCTTTATTGTAAGACTCGCGACCTAACAAGCGCTTGAGGCAGATGTTTACCAAACGGTAGTTATTATTGACAGAGACTACCAAACGGTAAAAAGCTTCAGATTGAGCTAAACCGCGAATGAAGTCACGTACAGTAATTGAACTATTTTTCAGTTGAGACTCGAGATTTTGCTGGCGATTAAAGCTAAGAATCTCATGCTCGCTGAAAACTTGGCGATATCCTGCCCAAATGATGTTTTGAATGTCAGTGTAACTGCTAACATCTTCTAAACGATAGATATATGGTGTATCTTCGTTTTGATCGGCTTTACCAAAGCTCTTAACGCGTTGATTTTGACTGCTTGGTTTGTATTGAAGTAATGGCAATGCCATGCTCTGTTTTTCCTCGTAAACTAACTATGCTAAACAAAGAACTGGCTTTATAGAAGAGGCTGAATATCCTCATCTTTTATTGTCTCGCATTTGGTTGTGAAATAACCAGAGACCAGTAACTACTAACTACTAACCCTTTAGCGAATTGGGAAACTTGCAGTGGGGCTAATAGAAACAGGAATTCCCTGGGGCGTTGTTTGCCTGGTGGTATCGGGAATTTTGATGTTTGTTGTGTTTACGGGTGTGAATTTAACTGGAGTGACTTTGATAGAACTTGCCATTTCTAGGAAGTTCTTTATATCTCCCCACTTGTAGCGCTCGTCTTCCTGTTTGTCTCGCCAGTAATTACCGTAGCGAGGAGTGACTAAATTAAAGGGTCTGTCTTTAAAACGACGGCGTTGGTAAGGAACTGTATTTTCACCAAAGTTAGTTATGTACTCTTCGCTGTCCAACAAAGCATCAACAAAGCCACCCAACCCTAAAGTAGCAATTTTAATTGACCAAGCAATTTCTTCATCTTTGTTGTAGGGCGCACGTCCTAACAGCCGTTTCAAAGTCACTTCTACAATACGGTAATTAGAATTGGTCTCAACTACCAGACGGCGGTAAGCTTCTGATTTTGCTAACCCTCTAATAAAGTCCCGTACAGTGATAGCGCGGTTCTTCAGCTGAGATTCTAAGTTGCTCTGGCGGTAGAAATTCAAAATTTCGTGTTCGCTGATAATTTGTCGGTAAGCCGCCCAAATCAGTTCTTGAATTTCACCATCAGAAGGAGAATCTTCCAAGCGGTAAATTCTGGGAGTATCTTCGTTAGGCACTTCGTAACCAGCAACTCTCTGGTTTTGCGAACTGGGTTTATATTGCAGTAAAGGGATTGTCATAATGTTAATTGCGAGATTGTTAATTGCTAATTGACTCCATTAGCCATTAGCCATTAGCCATTAGCCATTAGCCATTAGCTAAGTTGTTTTATTTCCAGGAATGTAACTGTAAGGTAAATTCACTTTCGTGGGTTTTACAGTTGGTTGGGCTGCTGTTTGGCTGTATGCTTCAGGCAACTCTACATCAGCAATGTAATTTCTGGCTCTGTCTTGCGATCGCTGGTAGTTTAAGCCACCAGGAGCAATACTTGCAGCCATTGTTAGGAAATTATAAGGAATCGATCCGCGCACGCCTCTTTGTACGGATTGTCCGCTGACTGTTGCTTGGTAGTAACTCGTACCTCCCAAGGTTATTGACAGCTGCTGGTTGCGCCAGTAGTCAGCGTAGCGAGGATTGACTAAGTTGAAGGGTCTGTCTTTGAAGCGACGGCGTTGGTAAGGAACTATATCATCGCCAAAGTTTTGGAGGTATTCGTCGCTGTCTACCAGAGCATCAATGAAGCCATTTAAGCCTTTTGTGGCAATGACAATCGACCATGCAATTTGCTCGTCTTTGCCATAGGTAGAACGCCCTAAAAAGCGCTTAAAGCTGATGTCTACCAGGCGATAATTGGAATTGGTATCTCCCACAAGTGACCGATAAACTTCAGACTTACCCAATCCCCGGATAAAATCTCGGACGTTAATAGCCCGATTTCGCAATTGGGATTCTAAAAAGGGTTGGCGGTAGCTCTCTAAAATGAGGTGTTCGCTAAAAATTTGTCGGTATCCTGCCCAGATGATGGCATCAATATCAGCGTCTGAGATAGCGTCTGTTGAGCGGTAAATGAGTGGAGTGTCTTCGTTAGGGACTTCATAGCCCTCAACACGCTGGTTTTGCGTCTTTGGTATGGATTCAAGTAATGGTATTGACATCTTTACTTTTACCTTTTTTTATGGTAAAGAGGATTGGAAACTAGAGACTCTTAACTTGTTGCTGGGCTACCTGTACGCGAGCACGGATTGCTTTTTCGCCATCGCTGGCTAACATTTCCTCAAATCTAGCCTCAATCGAACTTTGGAGTTCTGGTATTTTGGCAAGTGCTTGCAAACCAACAATGGCAGCATAGCGAATTGACCAGTCAGAGTCTTGCGTTAGGGAAATCAGGGCTTCCATGGCTCTGATTTGTGAAGTTGTGCGATTGCCCTTGGCGCAAGCCGTACCCGGCTTATCGCTTTCGGCCAACTTGTGCCATTGCAAAAAGCCCAACCCCTTGGCAGCTGCACGACGAACAGTGGGTGCAAAGTCTGTAGCAGATGCTGTTAACAACACTTCTAAGGCGCGGGGGTCACCTATCGCAGCTAAAGTGCGAATTGAGTAAGCCCGTGCGCCGTAGTTATAATCATCTATGTTTTCCAGCAACTGTGGCACTGCAACCTCTCCTAATTCTGTCAATCCGGCAACTGCCACCACTGCTGCTCCTGGGTTGTTATATCCAAAGGAGGCAATTAATGTGGGAATTGCTACCGGATCTTTTGCTGCTGCCAATTTTTGCACAGCCGCCACCATTCGCCCTGGGGAGTCTGCTTCGGTAACGGCGCGAATTAATTCTTGGATGTCAGTCATTGATTAAGAGTTAGTTGTTAGTCGTTGGCAGTGAGTAGGAAATTATTGTTTAATAACAATTTCCTACTAACAACTAACCACTAAAAAATTACTACAACAATGAATCCATCAAGTTTAGGATTCGAATAGCATCATCAGTGAGAGACGATGCTTGGGACTCCTCATTGAGTTGACTTTCCAATAAGCCTTTGAGGGCTATTAGTTTGAAGCTATTCTCTACTGTGGCATTAGCAATTGCATCTGCGGCTGCTACATACCCTATTGCTCCTAAATCTCCTAAAGCTACACGGCGCAATTGCAGGTTGCTGTTATCTAGCACTTTTACCAAACGTTCCCCATATTGAGGATCTTTTGAGAGCTGGTACATTGCCCTGTTTGCAGCACACTGTACTCTTGGAACTGGATGCTCGATAAAGGGTTGAATTAAGGGAATAGCCTCAGTAGCACCAATTGCTCCTAAGGCTTCAAGCACCGCTTCATATGGCTGAGTTAGGTGGGGGCGTCCCGGTACCTGGATGGCAGCTGCAACACCCCCTTCTAACAATTGCATAAGCGGAGTGGCGGCGCTAGGGTCGCGGAGCATTTCCAGAGACTGGGCTGCTGCTTCCCTTACGTAAAAATCGGAGCATTCCAAGCACTTAATAAGCGCTGGTACTGCTCTCATGTTGCCTATTTTGCCCAGTGCCCTTGCGGCATTGCGTCGCAGAGGGTAACCTCCAAGTTCTGTTCTATCAGCTTCATCCTCTAACGCTTCAATCAGAGCATCTACAGCTTCTGTTGACCTGACTCGAAACCTACCGAGCCACCAAGCTGCGTAGTAGCGGAGACTTAAATCCGACGATCGCAGGTTGGCTGTTGCTTGCTCTGGTGTTAGTGGTTGAGTGCTTTCTACTAAATACTCTTCTGCACTGGGTTCTATCATTGATAGACTTTAGTTAGCGTCTTCAGCAGTTAAAGGCTCAATTTTTACAATCTTAGCACCCATGCGGGTAATACGCTGCATTTCTTCGTTCATGCGGCTGTAGGGTACTGTAATATACACGCTACCACTGCGGCGGATATCATAGCTGTTTTTGTCGTTCTCTGAGTTTTGACGCAAACCTACGACTTCGTAACGGAACATCCGGCTACCTGCACTAGAAAGACCGCCTGTTCCAACTGTGGTTTGTCCGAACATCTTTATTTCTCCTGTAGTATTGCTTGTTAACCAGTCAGAGGTAGGGAGTAGGGAGTTGTCAAGATATCACTGCTACTCCTCATTCCCCATTCCACCATTAAGCAGGGTTAATGCTGACAATTTTGCCGCCTTGGCGCTGAAGTTGTTGTAACTTCTCAGAAAGTCTTTCGTATGGCACAAATATGGCGGTGCTGCTGCGGCGTACTTTGGGATAGCCCGGACTTAATAGCCCTGCTACTTCTACTCGGTAAACGCGATCGCCTTGTCCTACCGCGTTCCCCAAATTCTTCCGGGGTGCAACATCGTTTGATGCACGATAGCCCCAGTTTTCGTTGCTTCCAGAAGGACCGACGATGGAGGATGCACTGTTTGTTGCCAGTTCGCGAGCGAGACGAGAAGTTTTCCCTTCTACTTGTGCGCGATCGCTGTTGGCGTAACCACGATATAACCGGAACATCCGGTTAAATCCCACTGTTTTTTGTCCTGTTTGAGTTGCAAAACCGCGATAGTATGGTACTATATTGTCGCCAAAATTAGTTTGATACTCTACAGAATCGATATAAGAATCTATTTCGGCATCATACCCTTGGTTTTGATATAAGTCTAAGTGGTAAACCACTTCCGACTCATCGTAGGGAGCGCGACCCAACAGGTGTTTGTAGTTGAGTTCGATTAATCGAGTTTGGAAACTGTTGTAGAAAAACTTCTTCTTGTAAAGTTCTGATTTGGCAACGCTACGCACGAACTCCCGGACTGTTAGATTCCCATCTCGCAGGAGTGATTCGGCGCTCTTGAGACGTTCTGATGCCATCAAATAATCATTACCCAAAACCTGCCGATATACGGCACGAATCACCGCTTCGACATTATCTTTGCTGGCGTTGGGGCGGAGTTCAATTCGAGGTGAATCACTAAAAGCTTCAGTCCCCAGCCTGGATGCTGCTGCTGTAATCGCCATTTTTCTTTCCCCCTATTTCTTTAGCACTTGAGCTACCTACAGAGTGCTTTGATAAGTATTTTTTATCTTTCCCAAAGTAAAACAATGCCCGGAGCGCGATCCAACTGCTAGGTGAACTCATCCAGCACTTGCATCCCTCTCCGGGCAAAACGCGATCTAGCTTAGAGCGTTGATGGCGTAATCAATGTAGGTGTTAGCTTCGTTAGCAGCTTGACCGGAGAGACCGTGGTTGGATTTGATGTATTTCAGAGCTTCTACATACCAGCTTCCAGATAATTCAAAGGAGCGGTTGATTTCATCCAAACCAGCAATCAAGTACTCATCCAATGGACCGGTACCACCAGCAACCAAGGAGTAGGTAACAATCCGGAGGTAGTGACCTACGTCACGAGCACACTTGGACTTACCACGAGAATCAGCAGCGTACTGAGGTCCTTGATACTGGGTTGTGTAAGGGAACTTCTGATAAACTGCTTGAGTTGCACCGTCGATTAGACGCTGAGCGTTGGCTGTCAAAGCACGAGCAGCTTCCAAGCTTGCTGCTGCACGCTCGAAACGACCGTTAACAGCTTGCAATTCGGTGTTGCTCAGAAAACGTCCTTGGGTATCAGCAGCTGCAATTGCTTCGGTAATTGGGGTTTTCATGGTGTACAATCTCCTTGGTGTTACATTTCTTTATGCCTAGATACCTGTTATTAGGTTCTGGGCTTTTCTTGTGCTATTAGGCAACTGCAGAAGCAGCGCGATCGAAGTAGCTAGCTACTTCAGAGATCAATGCACTGCAATCACCAGGGGTGATACCTGCGGGGTCGTTAGCAATCTTGGTTGCAGCATCTTTCATTTTTTGAACGCCAACTGCTACGGAAGAACCAGGGGTACCCAATGCTTGGTAGGTTTCGCGCAAGCCGTTCAAGCAGCGGTCATCTAATACGCTAGCGTCACCTGCTAAAATTGCGTAGGTAACATAGCGCAAAATGATTTCCATGTCGCGCAAACAAGCAGCCATACGACGGTTGGTGTAAGCGTTACCACCAGGAGCAATCAATTGGGGCTGCTCTTCAAACAAAGCGCGAGCAGCGTTGGTAACGATGGTGGAAGCATTGCTGGTGATGCGGTTTACTACATCCAAGCGCTTGTTTCCATCCTTAACCAGGTTGTTCAGAGCATCTAGTTGCTCGGTGCTCAAAAATTCACCTCTGGAGTCGGCTTGAGAAACCACCTTAGCAAATGCGTCTAACATGGACTTTTTCTCCTAATTGCTTAGTTGAGTGCTGTCTTGATTAAAACTGAGATTGTTTTATGAATTTTGGAATGGCAAACAACAGATACCGAACTAAACTGTCTCTCATCGTTTACGTTTCCTACTCTCCAGCCTGCCTGAGCAAGAACGAGAGATTATGAGAAACTGGGGTGATTTTATGAGAAACTGGCAAACCTTGTGAACTGATTGCCTCATTTAACTTTCGTCTGTTCTTTAACCCCTCCAGATTATGTTTATACAACGCTATTGGGGCATTATCTGTTACAAATTATGAATAAATGAGATCGAGCAATAAGAAAAGCCTCAAATCCTTTACATATAAGAAGCTCAGCCTGAGAAAAGAAGATTTTTTAGTAACAAAACTTAATAATCTTTTTTTTCAAACCATGCTTTTAATTTATTAATTTTTTTTTAATTATCGATACAACCGAGTTGAGACAACATATTGCAGTTTTTTACAGTATCCATTTACTCAAACCTGAATGTAAATATTTCTTAACAAAACGTGTCTAAATATTTCTGCGACTTTAGAAAATTCTTCTTCATGAGAGAAGTCAGAGCAAAAGGCACAGACAAAAAGACAGATTCAAAACTTTTCATGTCATAGGGTTGATTTTTGTATCGAATTTTGATAACGAAGTTTACAAATGTCAAAACCACTTCCCAAGGGTTTTGGAAGTGGTACAAAAATACTGATTTGTCTGAGCATTGTCCCCGAAATTTTTGGGATGGGCAGTCAGTCTATGAGTGTTAACCCCCTAGAGCCATAGTGACTCGCGATCGCACAACAGTATCGGTCTCGCGATCGATAGCCATCTGTAAAGCACGGTATGCTTCTGGCGTTGCAATTTCTTGTAAAGAGACTGCGGCTGCATAGCGCAATCCCCAATCATCAGGAGCAAGCAAAGCCCAAGTCAATTTTTCCATAGCGTACTGAACCACAATAGGGTTATCGGTGGTACGACATATCCTTCCCAACCCTCGTGCTGCAATACGACGGACATTGCCCTGGCAATGGTTGGCAACTGAACTACCCACAACTTCCCCTAGCAACTCCGTTGCTCTAGGATCGCCAATTTGAGCCAAAGCTTGAATGATGTATGCTTGTAAACCTTGATCCGTAGAACTACGATAAGCAGAAATCAGTGATTCTACGGTTGCAGGTCCAAGCTTCACTAAAGACTCAACAACTGTCAAGCAGACAGCAGGTTGATTTTGATCCAAGGCTTGGATTAATGCAGAGATATTTGTCATGAGAAGGCACAGAGAAGAAGGTAGCAACTCGAAAAGTTTAAAGCTGAATTAATAAATCATCAATTGCTTTAAACAGTAAGTTAGATATTTCGCGATCGCATATTTCACTACTATCTAAAACCGATTCTAAAATCCGTTTTAAATTCAGCAACTTAAGACTGTTTGGAATTCGAGCTGCCAAAATTGCTTCGATAGCTTGTCGGTGACCAACCGCCCCCAAGTCAAATACAGCAGCCCAACGCAAATACATATTCTCATGATTGAGATTTTGAAGAATACGTTCAATATACTGGGGTTGCTGAGTTAAAAGGTACAAGTAGCGAGCTGCTGCACACTGTACTCGTTCGGAAGGATGGTTGAGAAAAGACTCTATCTGAGGACGAACTGACCAGACTTCTAACGTAGCTAACGCTTCAATAAGAGCTTCGTATGGTTGCTCTTTATTTGATTGCACAAGCTTGACTAAAGGCTCTTCAGCTCTCTTATCTCCAATCGCTCCTAAGGCTTGGATTGCTGCTTCTCGCAAGCGCAGATCTTCCTTACACTCCAGTGCTGCTATTAAAGAAGTAACAGCTTGTGGATTTTTAAGTTGACCTAAAGCCCGTGCTGCTTGACGGCGTAGAGGATAACCACCGTTTGGAACTCGATAACGTTCATCAAATAGAGCTTCACATAAGGCTGTACAACTTCCTTGTATCTGATACTTTCCCAACCACCAAGCCGCATAATAGCGAATTTGATTATCTTCACTCTTTAGGGCTGCGATCGCAGTTTCTTCTGAAAGAATTGGTTCTGTTTGATGAGTAGTAGTCATAATAATTCGTAATTCGTAATTCGTAATTCGTAATTTAAATGAATAATTACAAATTACGAATTGTGAATTATGTTTTTAAGATTGAGTAACGCTGACTATCTTACCACCACGCTTGTGAATTTCTTGATAGATAGCTGATAGTCGTTCATAGGGAACAGTGTAGATCTGTCTGCTACGGCGTACTGCTACATTGGTATTCTGTCCACCCAGAATTGCTTCGATCGTGAACATGCGATTATCACCTCGGACAGGAGAACTGATGAGGGATGGCGCAGTTGTAAAGCTACCACCAGCGGGTGATGTTGATGGCATAATCATGTTTGCCAAGTTCATCGAGATTTTCGATCGCAAACGGGAATTTTTACCACCATATTGCGCGTTATCGCTGTTAGCACTACCGCGATAAAGTGCGAATATGCGGTTATATCCAACTGTCTTCATTCCCGGAATTGATTTGAATCCACGATAATAGGGAACAACAGAATGCCCAAAAGCATTCTCATATTCTGGGCTGTAGATGTAAGACTCTATATCAGCATCGTAACCACGAGACGCATAGAGGTCTACATGATAAGCAATTTCTGACTGGTCGTAAGGAGCGCGTCCAAGCAAATGTTTGTAGTTTAATTCAATGAAACGCCCTTGGGAGTTTTGGTAAAAAAAGCATTCTTTGTAGAATTCAGATTTAGCTAAAATCTCAACAAATTGTTGGACGCTAATTTTACCATTCCGCAACAAAGATTCAGCGCTGTTGAATTTTGCACTAGCATAGACTCCTTGGCGTCCAAAGATTTGCTCGTAAGCAGCCCGGAACACTAGTTGCAAATCATCTTCAGTCCAATTCTGGCGCAGTTCAACTTTTTTGCCTACCCAATCGTTAACTCCTAGCCGTTCTATAACTGAACTGGTCATTTTTCTCAAACTCCCCTAAATTTTGAATTGCTAATAGCTAATTGCTAATGGCTAATTGCTAATAGCTAATTGCTAATGGTCATTATTAACAGCTATAGGATTTCTAAATTATTTATGAAAAACTTTAAGATGGTGCTGGTCAGTAGCCACCCTACTTGTAGTTCACAAATCCAACAGAATTGCTATAGCCATGAACCATTAGCCATGAACCATTAGCCATTAGCCATCAGCCATTAGCCATTAGCCACTAGCCACTAGCCATTAGCTCAACGCATTAATCGCATAGTTGATGTATGTATTAGCTTCACCAGCAACATCACCACTGAGACCGTGATTGTCGCGAACAAATTCCAGTGCTGCTACATACCAGCTTGGGGACAAACCAAGAGCGCTATTGAGTTCGTTTAACCCTGCAACAACGTATTCATCTAAAGGACCAGTACCGCCTACTACGCAGCAGTAGCTAATGGTGCGGAGGTAGTGATCGATATCCCTTACACACTTGCTTTTGCCTTCAGGGGTAGAAGCATATTGAGGTCCCTGCATTTGAGTGGTGTAAGGAAACTTTTGATATACATGATTAGCTGCTGCTTCTGCCCATTTCTTACCATTTTGAGAAAATGCTTTGGCTGCGTCTAAACCTGCACGAGCACGGTTGAAACGACCAAAAACCGCTTGCATTTCGGTATTGCTTAGATAAGTACCGCGAACATCAGCAGTTGCGATCGCTTCAGTGAGTGGGGTTTTCATGATCTTCCTAATCTCCAAATGTTAACAGATGTAATGGCTCAGAATTGAGAAATTTTTTGAGATAATTTCTCTAATTTTTCCGGTTTTCTCAAGCAACTTTGTTTTGACAAATGATATTAAACAACAGCAGCAGCAGCGCGATCGAAATAGCTAGCAACTTCTGACATAAGTTGGCTGCAATCACCTCGGGTAATGCCATTGGTATCGTTAGCAATTTTGATAGCAGCATCTTTCATTTTTTGAATTCCAGAAGCTACAGCATCGCCAGGAGTACCTAATGCTTGGTAGGTTTCACGCAAACCATTTAAGCAGCGATCGTCCATAACGCTAGCATCACCTGCTAGTACAGAGTATGTGACATAACGCAGAATAAATCCTAAATCGCGGATGCAAGCTGCTTGATTGCGGTTGTGGAAACAAGCACCGCCAGCATTGAAAACTTCAGAGCGTTCAGCGACTAAAGCGCGATATGAATTTGCCACAATGGAGGAAGCATTACTGGTGAGACGATTAACCACATCTAAACGCTTGTTGCTATCAGCAACTAATGCTGATAATCCATTAATTTCGTTGTCGCTTAAGTAAGAACCTTTTTTATCAGCTTGTTCAACAACTTTAGAAAAAGCATCTAGCATTGTTCTCTTCTCCTAGATTTTATTGCAGCTTATCCAATGTTTGGAATGAGCCAAAGTTTGAGTAAAAAGCAATTATTTCATCAAACACAAAATATAAAATATTTTTCACAAACTTACCGCACAACTACCAAAAATTATGGTTGCGTTGTGCAATTCATTTGTTTATTGAAGTCTCAATTTTTTGCTCGATTTCTTAATTGCTTTTTAGATTTTATATAGTCCTTGCATAAATTTATTATTAAAACTTGTAAATTTGTGTAAAACCTTACAGTATTTTGCAAAACTCCTGATGTATCGAGCTTTGAGTGCGATCCACATAAAGAGAAATTTACAATTCAACATATTCCTTTGCCTATCTTTATCTAATTAGATCGCTATCTAATATGGCCTCAAAAGTAATATTACCTAGAGCTACATTGAGAATGATAGTAGCTTTAATAAAAGATTTTTTCGTAAAGTTACATGAAGTTAAGTAAAGATGATTTTGTAAGATTTCTCATTTTTGTGTCTGTCGGCGGATGGCAAACCTAATATAAAATTATGTGAATTTAAATTGACAATATAAATAATTAGTATTTTCTAGATAGCCAGTCACTGTTTACTAGTGGTCTATCGCAAAAGTTTTGACTGGTGAACGTTTTTATCTCGATCCGGTGGTTCTACCTGGGAACACAGTCGGCGAGGCTCTGCCTCGCGCTCCACTGGAGGCGGAGCCTCCAGTAAGGCATTCCCAGGCGGAGCCTGGGAACGAGGTAACAGCCTATCAAAATTAATGCGATGGACCACCAGTCACTGTTTAGCGATCGCTGTTCTTCGTTGTAAAACCTCTAATAAAGTCGTAAATATCTGAGGAAGAGGTGCAGTCACTTCAATCCATTCCCCAGATACCGGATGTTGCAACTTCAGTTTCCAAGCATGGAGCGCTTGACCGGGTAAGTTAACCCCCACAGAACGACCGGAACTATAAACGGGATCGCCAACGATGGGGTGACCTATCTGAGCGCTGTGAACCCGAATTTGATGGGTGCGTCCAGTTTCTAACTGAAAGTGCATTAAGGTGTAGTTACCCAAACGTTCTCTCACTTTCCAGTGTGTCACCGCCACTCTTCCACCTTTTTCAACAGGAACAACTGCCATTTTTTTGCGCTCCACTGGGTGGCGACCAATAGGTAAATTGATAGTACCGCTTTCTGTTTTGGGCGCACCGTAAACAATCCCTAAATATTCTCGTCCTGCAGTTTTTGCTTTTAGTTGAGCTTGCAATGCGTGATGGGCTTGTTCTGTTTTAGCAATAACAATAGCTCCAGTTGTATCCTTGTCCAATCGATGAACAATTCCGGGTCTTTGAACTCCTCCAATTCCCGGTAAGTTGGGACAGTGAGCCAAGATAGCGTTTACAAGAGTACCATCTTGATGACCTGGTGCCGGATGAACAACTAGACCTGCGGGTTTATTAATAATCAGTAAAGAGGTATCCTCGTAAAGAATATCCAAGGGTATCTCTTCTGGTTTAAGTTCCAGGGGTTCTGCTTCTGGTATATTGACGGTAATGTTATCCCCTACTTTTACAGATATCTTCTTAGATATGCAGGGTTTGCCATTCAGCTGAACGTTACCTTGCTCAATTAACTGTTGAATTCTGGAACGAGATAGATCTGGTAGTACTTGCGAGAGATAACGATCTAAACGCGCATCCTTTGAAGCAATAGGTAGAATGCTTTCTTCTGAAACTTGTATATTGATTTCTCTCACTTGATTTTGATAGCGAACCTTTTTTAAGTGTAGCCAAAATTTCAGCTGTCATTCCTACTTAGTCGGATACAACTCCTCAGCCTGATGTTGATACCAGAAGTTGACACCACAACGAGAGAATAATTACGAACTACAAATTGGCGCAAAGGAACTTGACTTCTGTTGTCAAAGAAATCCCCACCACACGCTTGATACAGTCAGCATTTTCCATGCTAAGTATGCTGCAAAAACTAAATAGAGTTCCTATATTAGTTTTTTAAAGATTCTGTAAAGCTTCGAGCCAATCATTTTTATTTAGAATTTTTTAATAAGATGTAGCATATAATACTAAACAACGCTTGTAAAAATATATACATATTTTTTAAGATACCGAACTCTCACTATCTGATGCCTTATGATGGAGATGAAAGTCGAAAACGATGTCACGATCGCCGATATAAGTTTACAAAAAGTCTGCATACGTGGAGATTCATTTCCATAGATGTCTAATATGAAGTCAGTTCTATGAAGGCAAAACAGACCTGACGTTGATATGGGTTCATTTCTGTAGTCTGTTTAAGAGAATTCTTATTTTACGTATAAAATAAAACAAATAAATAATATTAGTTCAAATGAATTGTATAAATTGTTTCTCTTATGCCAATTCATTATAAGTTTTTTGCATATATTTATACATCTTGAGATGGATGACAAAATTTCTGCAAAAATAAAATTAGAAATTTTTAACCCAACTCCCCCATTGACTAAAGTAATTGCGATCGCATCTCCTTTTTGTTGAAATAAATTATACACACTGCTCGCTGGATTGCTCTTAAAACAAGATCTTTAACCTGAAAAATAGTAACATTATCAATTTGTGATTCAGTATTTCTACTGCAAAAAAATAAGAGACGATTTTCCGATACTTGGAATATAAAGTTTTAACAATTTCTCTCTTCATAGAGAATTAAGTATATGCACGGAAAAAAATACCTTATAGTATACATCCTTACAAGACATTTATGTTAGAAAAGCGATCGCTTTTTATAGTTTCTTGATTCACTTATATCAGTCTTTACACATCCTTTAACTTTTTTTTGAAAATTATAGTAACCTAAATGATAGAGAGCAAGTTACTTACTTTCTCACACTAGGTTAGAAAGTAAGCTCTTTATCATCTACCAGTTAAATAAAAACTCTTATATTTCAGGTATGCATTGCACTTCTTAAATTTTGTTAAAAGTTCTAGAATTGGCATGATATGCCCCAGGGTGACTGCCCATCATAAAACAACGTTAGAGTGTGTTCCCTAATCCGCGTGGAGAATTAACTCTCTTCTTCACAAAACCGAGCGTGCTTTCTACCGCAGATTGTTGTTGTATGAGTTGACATCCAGTCACTCTTGGAGGAATTTGGTCGTGAATTATACTCGAGTTAGTATTCTACATTTGCTAGAGACAGGGCTATCGAGCGGACAACTGTTACACAGTGATAGCAACCCATCTCAAAATGTACCTATCTGCTTAAGACGCATACAAAGACAAGAAGGTCTGGGTATGCGCTTACGTCAAATAAGAACCTTTTTTGAGAAAAGCTGTCTACTATATCAATATTTTGCAGTCAGCCAAAGTTTGCAAATCGGTGCCATAACGAGGCTAGCGGCTAAAGCCGTATTGCCGAAATCTACCTCAAAGAGATGCTTGGATTCTATGTGCAAGCTGTCGGTAATTCCATCCTTGCCCTTCTCAAGGAGAGTATAGCCGAAAAAACAATAAATTTACAGGGTTACAAATTAATTGAGTAGGAATCAGACATCTCCAAACAACACTCCCTAACAAGGAGTACCGCCAGTTTTGTGAACTCGCTGTAATTTAGCATTTCTCCTAACTACAACTTCGATTTTAGAAGAACAAGCTTAGTGAGGATAGCGCATAGCAAGTTTATGTCAACATTAGGGCAATTTGCTATCTAGATGTTGCAATTATCCTGGCTAGATATTGTCCAACCCAAAATTGGTTGCAAATCCTAATTTCAACTTAGAGCCATGAATATGACTACACTTCCCATTGGTAGATACAGGTTTTTCCAGAAAATCCAGCCGCTATTTCTACTAGGTAAAATGGCGAGTAACCCCAATACTGGCTGTTGGCAAGTTTATAGTCCATCGGCTTCCTGGCTAATTTATATGGAGAAAGGCAAACTCGTCTATCTGTCCTATAGCGAGCAAATGTTTGATATTCTTCATAGAAATTTGCAACAGCTAAGCGAGCAAGTCCCCAATCTTAAGAGTGCGATCGAGCAACACTTCCAATCATTATTGGAACTCCATAACGATCGATCTATAGAAAGCCAAGAATATAGAATTATTTGCTGGTTGGTTAATCAAAATTACATAACTTCTGCGGAAGCAGGAATGTTGATAGAGCAATTAGCACTAGATGTATTAGAACCATTACTGAGTATTGAAGACGGAAGCTACGAATTTCTACCAGAAAGTTGCTTGGAGGATTTACCAAAGTTCTGTCATTTAGATTTACGCGTGATTTTTGAACAATGTCAAGATAGACAACGTCAGAGAAATGCTAAACCTGCAAGTGCTCAACAACAATGTATAGAATTTATTAAAGCCAAGGCACGAAAATACCAAGCTAAAATTGAGCAAAAGTTTGTCAAACAGGAAAGCCAAGAACTTATCAATGACGACCGTCAGTTTTTGATGCCTAGCATTAGCGATCCTCAAACAGAAACTAATAATACACAACAAGAAACTGTTCCACTATCTACAGAACAAAGACTTTATAAAGTTGTTTGTATTGATGATAGCCCGGTAGTTGTCAATGCTGTGAAAAACTTTTTAGATCAACAATTATTTACTGTTACGGGAATTAGCGATCCTCTAAAAGCTTTAATGCAGATTATCCGTATTAAACCGGACATCATTTTACTAGATATTGAAATGCCCAACTTAGATGGCTATGAAATCTGTTCTTTATTAAGAAAACATTCATATTTTCAAAATACACCTGTAATTATGATTACGGGACGAACGGGATTTATCGATAAAGCCAAGGCAAAAATGGTTAAGTCCACCGGATATCTGACAAAACCTTTTTCACAAGTAGATTTACTAAAACTCATCTTTCAAAATATTAAGTGAGATTTGAAAATTAGCCAGGTGTGCGCTAGCCCTTACTGGGGTTACATCTTTGTTGTGATACTCCCTTTCCGCCTAAAGATTACCTATTTAAATGAACCGCACTCGACACAAAGAGCAAGGGAGTAAGAGGAAAAGCAGATCGGTAGTCTTATAGCACCGAAGGGAGGAGTACAAGTCCCCGACTTCTTTAGGGAATCGGGGATCGCAGTTATGCTGGTCTTTTTGTACAAACGTAACCTTATATTACATTTATGTAACAAAAGCTGTATCTTCAAAAATTCCTCAAAAATTCTGAATACATTTAACACAGACTAAATTCAGTTCAATAACGTAGACAGAACTATAAATTCAGTACATTTATCATAATGGGGTTTAAAAATTATGACTACTTGTCCCTGCTGCTCTAACCAACTACTACGCCATATCCGTAAAAATCAAATTTCTTGGTTTTGTCGCAGTTGTTGGCAAGAGATGCCTGAACTTAGTTCCAGAAACCTAGATTCACTCTCTATGGCTAGGTCTACTCAATTCG
Organism: Tolypothrix campylonemoides VB511288_2; assembly: GCF_045999855.1. Classification (NCBI taxonomy): domain Bacteria; kingdom Bacillati; phylum Cyanobacteriota; class Cyanophyceae; order Nostocales; family Tolypothrichaceae; genus Tolypothrix; species Tolypothrix campylonemoides. The sequence continues at coordinate 399,071 of NZ_JBFPMW010000004.1, read as the reverse complement.
CTATAAAACAATTAGTGGTTTCCCATTCATTATAACTATTTTTTGTTGGTAATTTTTTTTAATATTCATTTATAAAATAGGGACACAATCTTATGATGTCCCTATTTTGGCAAGGAAGAATACCTCCAGTTCGGGCTTGAGTGCAAAGTAGAGAAAGGCGAAAAGCTAAGTAAGCTTTGGTTTCGGTTCCTAAAAGAACCCGTGATACTTTTGCTGTAAATTAGGGAAACCTAAAAAAGGTAATTTCAAGAGCTATGCAAAAATATGTCTTGAAATGTGGAACTCTTAGAGCAAAGTTTCGAGCAAATAAAACCTCGTGCTGAGGAATTTGTGCTATTTCAACAGAAATAAGCTATATATGAATAATGCTGCAAATTTCTACCAAAGTTATCATTCCCGACAGCGAGATCGAAATTAGTGCGATTCGCTCACAAGGCGCAGGAGGTCAAAACGTAAATAAAGTTTCCACTGCTATCCATTTGCGTTTCGATATTCAAGCTTCCTCATTACCTGATTTTTACAAAGAGCAACTTTTAAAGCTTAAAGATCGACGCATAACACAAGAGGGAATTGTTGTTATTAAGTCTCAAGAACACAGAAGCCAAGAGCAAAACCGGGAGGAAGCGTTGAGACGACTGCAAGAACTCATCAAAAGTGCAGTCGCAGTCAAAATAAAACGCAAACCTACCAAGCCAACTCGTAATTCTCAAAAAAAGCGTCTCGATCGCAAAAGTAAGCGTGGAGAACTGAAGTCCATGAGAAGGAATATCACCGAATGATTAGCGCGATACGGCGTCAGCTATTAAGCGTCGCTTATTGCGTTGCTCGCATCTTGCACAAAAGTATTAGTACTGAATTTTTAAGTTCTTAATAAACATGTATTTTTGTCAATAATACGAAAAATATGAATTTCTAGCCTGCGTAGGCAGGCTTTGTTTGTATAGCCTCACCTAACGAATGTGTAGGTGCAAGATATCTAGTTGGAAACAATAACGCTCCATCTTAGTTGTTATTTTGTGTCAAGCCTTTTAAGATAGACGCTGTTTCTTCTGGTTTTCCAGCCAGAGGAAAAACTAAAATACCTTTGATTGCGGGGTTATCTACTAATTCTTTTAAGCGATGGAATTGTCGCTCGCTAATAGCAATACCAGCATAACTTTTAGCGTAATTTAATTCTTCTTTGAAATTTGCATCATTATCATTATAAGCTTGAATAAAGACCCGATCGACATTCCATTTTTGCCAATCTGCTGCAAAATATCGTTTAGCCCAGTAAGGATTGTGATGACAGATATCAAAACTCACTGAAGAGTTGGCTTGTTTCATTGCGGTTATCATTTGCTGCAAAAAAATAGTTAAATGAGCAGTGCGATCGATTTTGCCGGGTAATTCAGCATGATAACCTAAATAATCGTCCCATTGGACTGCATCGATTTCGGGGTACTTCTGAACGAACTCTACTAAGATATTTTTAAAGAAATTTGCTACCTCAGGAATCTGCACGTCAAGAACGTAATGATCGATTCCCACATAGGTCTTATCTACACCAGGAACAATCCACTTGCGAGAAATTGCTAAATCGTAAATTGGACTATTTTTATCTATTTTAATACCTTTCTCGAAATAAGCATGAACTTGCATCCCTTGTTTGTGTGCCTCATCAATCAACCAATCTAGCCATTTGTCTTGAAACTGATTTGGACAACTTTTATATCCTAGAGTTTGCTGCATAACGTCACTATTGTACATCGTACATCCATTACCCCAAACACCATGAATAATAGTATTAATTCCTTGAGAGCGATAGTATCGAACTCTTTCACGAATTGTTTCTTCGCTGGCGTTATTAGTAATTTGGTAGCGACTTAAATAAATCCCTCTAATTACTTTTTTTTCCCAAGGAGTTTTAGGTAATGGTGTTGTTTGAGGAGGTTTTTTTTCCAGTGAAGCTTGCTTATCATTGGAAGTTGTATTGGAAGTGCTTGAGAAAGAGGGAGTGGGAGTTAAAGTCGCAGTTGGAGTGGGAGTTAAAGTCGCAGTTGGAGTGGAATTAAAAAAAGGAATAGTTATTGGTAGATTCTCAGGGAAAAGGCGGCTGATGTCTAGATGTCCTGGCTGGCTGAACCACCAATAACCACCTCCCAAGACAGCAATGATTATGGAAATTGGAATATTTGCACATCCGCATCCACTAGGCTCTTTCTTTTGACGCGACATAGGAACATAATCTCGACTGATATATAAATAGCTACAATTCTAAACCGAATATTTCCCAATAGGTGTCAATACGATTCAGCTTGTATGGAGACACCAGCCAAACCCAGAGTTTCGCGATCGCTACCTACTGTTGTTCCACAACCTGTTAAAATCAGTAGTTTAATTGAACTACTGATATAGAGCCTCTGGGGGAGTAATGAACGCGAGTGCTGCGGATTAGTTGATACATCTCGCCCATAACAATTCTCTTATCAAAACGATCTTGACAAAGAAGTTTCCCGTTGAGTAATGTTGATATAACGGGTGTTCGATATAAAAAATATATGCCAAAAATAGTAGACCATGAGTTATATCGTAAAGAACTACTCAATCAATGCTTTGACTTATTTGCCGAAAAAGGATACAGCGCTATTACCACACGCCAGATAGCCGAAAGCTTAGGAGTGTCTACCGGGACCCTTTATCATTACTTTCCCAATAAAAAAGCCTTATTTGAGCAGTTAGTGGAAGAAATATGCGAGCGAGATATATCGCTGGCAATGACTGAGTTGGAAGGGGTACAAACTCCAAAAGAGCGAATAGGAGTGTTGGGACGCTTCCTAATTAAAAAGCAAGATTACTACGTTAAATGGATTTATCTCCTAGTTGATTTTTGTCAACATCCAGATTTTAAGGATATGCACGGTCATAATATATATCAACGTGCAAATAAGAAATATGAGCAGGCATTTTATGAGTTGTTAGGTGTTGAAGATCGCACGTTAGTTTGGTTTGTTATGTGCCTTATTGATGGCTTATTTCTAGAATTGCTTATGAATAATAACACTATTTCCATAGCAGAACAGTTTGATTTATTGGGCAAAATGGTAACTGCTTATTTGGAAAAGTATGCAGTTAGTAATTAGTGGTTGGTTGTGAGTGGATAGATAACAAATGAGGTAGGAAAAATGATAAATATATCCAAACAAAAAAATCAATGGTTAATGGCTATGATTGCCGGTGCGACTGCCATTATGGGTGGAACAGTTGTTTATAGCATTTCTCAGTTTGGGCATGTCAGTCAAAAACCTGCACCAGTGGTCACAACTTCACCCATGAAAAAAGTGACAGCCTTGGGAAGATTGGAACCTGAAGCTAAAGTCATTAAGCTGTCTGCACCTCTAGCATTGGATGGCGATCGCCTGACCAAACTTCTAGTTGAAGAAGGCGATCGCGTGCAAGTTGGACAGGTAGTGGCCATTCTTGATTCGCGGGATAAACTGCATGATGCCCTTAAAAAGGCACAAGAACAAGTCAAGACGGCTCAAGCCAAACTTGCTCAAGTCCAAGCAGGAGCAAAAAGGGGAGAAATTGCAGCCCAAAAAGCCACTATAGAGCGTTTAAAAGCCCAACTACAGGGCGAAATTACGACTCAAAAAGCCATTATTACCCGCCGTCAATCTGAGTTGAATATTGCTCGTGCAGAATACGAGCGCTATCAAATGCTTTATCGGGAAGGAGCAGAATCTGCATTAAACTTTGATAACAAAAGATTGGCTTTTGAAACGGCTCAAACACAGTTAATGGAAGCCCAAGCCAATCAGAATCGTACAGCAGATACACTACAGGCAGAAATAGCTGAAGCTAAAGCCACTCTTGATAAAATCGCTGAAGTTCGTCCTGTGGATGTGCGGGCGGCGCAAGCAGAAGTTGATGATGCCATTGCATCTGTTAAACAAGCACAAACAGATTTGGAAAAAGCCTACATTCGATCTCCAATTGCAGGAAATATCCTGAAGATTCACACGCGTGAGGGAGAAAAGATGAGCGACTCTGGGATTGTTGATGTCGCACAAACCGATCGCATGGTCGCCGTAGCAGAAGTTTATCAATCTGATATTGGAAAAGTTAAAGTCGGACAAAAGGCAATTGTCACAGGTCAAGCCGTGGTTGGAAAACTCCAGGGTGTGGTTTCCCACATTGGCTTGCAAGTTAACAAACAAAATGTTTTCAGCAACCAACCGGGCGAGAACTTGGATAAGCGAGTTGTTGAGGTAAAAATTCGCCTTAACCCTGCAGACAGTAAAAAAGTTGCAGGTTTGACAAATTTACAAGTGCAGACAGCCATTGAATTATAAATTTTCTTGCTTCTTAAAATATAACGGATGTTCGATATATATATTAATTGAGGGAATCAATGATGGTTGGTAAATGGTTACGCAGAACACCTCTAGCGTGGCGACAAGTGATGAAAGAAAAAACCCGTTTGGCGATCGCAGTTGCAGGTATTGCCTTTGCAGATATGCTGATGTTCGTGCAACTGGGGTTTCAGGATGCTCTTTACGACAGCGCTACACTACCCCATCGCCTGCTTGAGGCAGATTTAGTGATGACAAATCCCCAATTCCAAACTCTCTTCTCAGTGAAAACTTTCTCTAGAGAAAGACTTTATCAAGCATTGGGTCATGAAGCAGTAAAATCAGTAAGTTCTGTATATATAGGTTCGGGGCAGTGGAAAAACCCAGAAAACCGACTTACCCGTGCGATTCTAATATGGGGAATTGAACCAGACGCTCCTAGCTTGAAGTTACCAGAAATCAAGCAAAATGCAACACAAATCAAACTTTTGAATCAAGTCTTGTTTGACCGTGCAGCACGTCCTGAGTATGGAGATATTGCAGGTAAGTTGCAAAAACAAGGAACCCTAGAAGCAGAATTGAACCAGCAGAATGTTCAAGTAACAGGGTTATTTACCATTGGTTCATCCTTTGCTGCTGATGGCAATGTCATCACCAGCGATTCAACATTTTTGAAATTGTTTCCAGAACGTCAATCTGACAGAATAGAAGTCGGTTTGATTCAGCTAAAATCTGGTTTTGATGCAGCTAAAGTACAAGCGGAGTTGACAAAAGAATTATCAGGGGATGTCAGAATTTTAACGCCCGAAGGCTTTGCTGGTGTAGAAAAATATTATTGGGAAAGCCAAGGAACCATCGGATTTATTTTTGGGTTGGGTGTGATTGTTGGATTTATTGTAGGAATCATCATTGTTTACCAAATTCTCTACAGTGATGTTGCGGAGCATTTACCGGAGTACGCAACACTCAAGGCAATGGGTTACAGCAATGGTTATCTGATCCGCGTGTTGTTACAAGAAGCCTTGCTATTAGCAGTCTTAGGTTTTATCCCAGGATTTGCGATCGCAAGCGCACTTTACCAATTGACATATGCAGCAACACTGCTACCCATTGCCATGACAACCAGTCGAGCGATCGCAGTCTTTGTACTGACATTAGGGATGTGTAGTTTATCTGGAGCAGTCGCAATGCGGAAACTGCAATCTGCTGACCCCGCAGATATTTTTTAGCGTCTGTGTTTTTTGTTGTATTTCTAAGATTTGAAACTTTTTTAACTCAGTACTAATGACTCGCGAGCGGCGATTGATAACAAGCGATAAATCTACTTCTATGGAACCTGTAATTGTTGCAAAAAACCTCAATCACTACTTTGGAGAAGGTGCGCTTCGCAAACAAGCCTTATTTGAAATTAGTTTAGAAATCAATGCAGGCGAAATTGTAATTATGACTGGACCTTCCGGTTCGGGAAAAACAACTTTGTTGACACTTATGGGTGGATTGCGTTCTGCTCATGAAGGAAGTTTGAAAATTTTAGGTCAAGAAATGTGTGGTGCAAGCCAAAAGCAGTTGAGGGAAATTCGCTGCAACATTGGCTATATTTTTCAGGCACATAATTTAATGACCTTTTTAACAGCTAAAGAAAATGTACGAATGTCTTTAGAATTGCATGACAAATATCTAGACCAAGACATGGATGGTAAAGCAATTGCCATGCTTGAGAGTGTGGGATTGGGTCATCGCGTGTCTTATTATCCAGAGAGCTTATCAGGCGGACAAAAGCAACGGGTAGCGATCGCCCGCGCACTTGTGAGTCAGCCCAAAATTGTTTTAGCGGACGAACCAACAGCAGCGCTTGATAAAAAATCCGGGCGTGATGTTGTGGAATTAATGCAGAAGCTAGCAAAAGAGCAAGGGTGTACTATTTTGCTAGTCACGCACGACAACCGTATTCTTGATATAGCCGATCGCATCGTCTATATGGAAGATGGACATCTGAAATTATGAATTATGAATGTTGAATGATGAAGAATTAAACCTTCAATTCATAATTCATAATTCATAATTCATAATTTATCTTGACTCGCATATCTTGTCGTCCACCGGCTTGTGGTGCTAATTTCAGTTTTCTGACTTGTTCGATAGCAGAAGCATCCAATTCTTTGTAACCGCTAGAACGAATCAATCTTACATTGGTCACATTACCAACATCATCAGCCTCGACACTCATTTCCACCGTGCCTTTCATTCCTTGCTGCCTTGCAATTTCTGGATACTTGAAGTTACAAAAAGTGCAATTTTCGATAAATTGAGAACCATTACCCACCGCTGATTTCGGCTGTTCGAGGATTTTACTATCAAAACCACTATTACCGGGTATGCCTGTCTCCTCAGCAGGGGGGATTATATTAATTTTTGTACTAACTTGTGAGTGAGCAGGCGTAGATGCTAAAACCCAGAAGGTGCCTGCTAGCCATAGAGAGGGAACAAGAAATAACTTCATAAAAGCCTCGCTTGTAAAAAAAATCCATATAGAGTAGCCGCTATTCTATGCCAGTATTTTTCAACAGTCATCTGTTAACCTACAATTGTCCTATCAAATAACAATCGATGGAAATCAGCAATTTATTTGCCGCAGGTGGGGTAGTGATGTGGCCCCTGCTAGGATTTTCGATACTGGCTGCCGCACTCATTATTGAGAGAATCTTTTTTTGGGTAAGGATTACAAACCGTCAAAATCATGTAGTGCGAGAGGTGTTGAATCTTTACCGTCTCGGTAATACTGTGGGTGCTATGAATGAATTACAAAAAAATACAGATTTACCCATTGCACGGATTTTTTTAGCGGCATTAGAACTCGAACAACCAAATCCAGAGGAATTTCGTCTTGCTTTAGAAAGTGAAGCTCAAGCTGAGATACCTTTGCTTAAACGCTTTCAAAATATCTTTGATACTATTATTTCCCTTGCACCTTTGTTGGGTCTTCTGGGAACTGTTTTAGGGTTAATTTACTCTTTTAAATCCTTAAATATTGGAGATGTGGGAGGCAGTAGAACAGCAGGAGTCACATCTGGTATTAGTGAAGCTTTGGTTTCTACTGCTTCAGGATTAGTGGTTGCTATTTTCACCCTTCTCTTTGCCAATACTTTCCGAGGTCTCTACCAGAGACAAATTGCTCGCATTCAAGAGTATGGCGGACAGTTAGAGTTGCTTTACCGCCGACGCTATGAAAAAAATTATTAGGGATTGTTTGCCCTGACTCCTCTGGTCGCTGTGAACCTAGCGCACGAGGGTGGCTCCCCATGTCATACTTAAACTGGCAGCCTTCAGACTTGTATTTGAAGCTCTATCTCTTATAATTTAAGTAAATATTATACTTAATACCTAAAGGGCTGCGATCGCTATGACTTGAGAAACTCCATATTATCTAAGGGAAGCTCAACCGTGAAAATTCTGTTGGTAGAAGACGATCGCCCTACCAGTTTAGTAGTTTCCGACATCCTAATTGCTCATAACTATACAGTTAACCAAGCAATGGATGGACAGACAGGTCTAGAACTGGCAAAGGCATTTGAATATGACCTAGTTCTTTTAGACATTATGCTTCCGGATACGGATGGTATTAGTGTGTGCAAACGCCTGCGTGCTCTAGGGTATCAGAGCCCTATTTTACTCTTGACTGGCAAAGACAGCACAACAGACCGAGTCGTGGGTTTAGACGCAGGAGCAGATGATTATGTCGTTAAGCCGTTTGAAATGAATGAATTGTTAGCACGGGTTCGTGCTCTTTTACGGCGAGGAAAGACAGTACCATCATCTATAATTGTTTGGGAAGATATACATTTTGATACTGTTAACAATCAAGTAACTTTTAGGGACAAACCCTTAAAATTAACACCTAAAGAGTATTGTTTGTTAGAACTTTTCCTGCTCAATCCAAAGCGTGTTTTTAGTCGTAAAGCTGTTTTAGAGAAACTTTGGGATTTTGCCGATTCACCAGGGGAAGAAACCGTTAGCACTCACATCAAATGTTTGCGGCAAAAATTTAGAGCAGCTGGTGCGTCCGATCCAATTGAAACAGTTCACGGTTTGGGGTATCGACTGAAAACTCCATCAGAATCAAAAGAAAATGATGCTTCCGTTAAGCAAACAACCAACCAAAAAAACATCAAAGCAACGACCTCGAAAGTTTGGGAGAAATTCAAGAGTAAATATGTAGAACATTTTGCTGTGTTAGAACAAGCAACTTCCGCACTAGCAAAAGGTCAGCTAACGCCCGAACTGCTACAACAGGCTAAATACGAAGCACACACCTTAGCCGGTTCATTGGGAGTATTTGGCTTGATGCGGGGTTCCGAACTAGCAAGAGAGTTAGAGGATTTTTTTCAACCTTACAAGCAATTGCAAGCTGATGACGTTCAACAGATTTTAATGCTTGTAGACTTACTAAGGCAAGAGTTACAAAAAACACCACGATCGGAAACAGAAGGAGTACAAATTTCTGACTCTCCACTCATACTGATAGTGGATGACGATTTGATGTTAGCAGAACGAATTAGGATTGAAGCGATCGCTTGGAAGTTACGAGTGGAGGTAGCTACAGATTTAGAGGTTGCTCGAAAGGTTATTGCCCAAACTCCACCCCAAGTTATCTTGCTCGCTCTGAATTTCCCTAGTTCTACAGAAGACGGGCTTACCTTACTGAAGGAACTAGCACAACGAATTCCCAAAATACCTGTTTTAGTCTTTTCTGAAGAAGGGAGTCTGGCTAACAGGTTGGAAGTTGCTCGTTTGGGAGGGTGTATTTTTTTACAAAAACCCCAATCAAGCTATAATATCCTTAAAGTGGTGACCAAGGTATTAAACACTACGCAAGATGCTGCTTCTGGCAATCGAGTAATGGCAGTAGATAAAGATGAAGCAGCGTTATCACATCTCAAAAATCTCTTACAGCCATTAGGAGTAGAGGTTACAACATTAAACGATCCGCATCAGTTTTGGGAAGTGCTGATGGCTTCAAGACCAGATTTACTCATACTTGATGTGGAAATGCCCGGATTAAACAGTTTGGAATTGTGCCAAGTTGTGCGTTGCGATCCAACATGGTACAGAATACCAATTATCTTTTGGTCAGCACGCACGCAAGAGAGTGAGATTGACAAGGCATTTGCTGTAGGGGTAGATGACTACATTAGCAAGTCAGTTGAAGAAGCCGAACTCACAACTCGAGTTCTCCGCCGCCTCAGTAGAACGCGGAAACAGCAAGTCTAGGTAAGACATAAAAACAGCCCCGATAAAAAATTTTCACCCCCATAACTAACCTGACAATCCTTCTTTCGTGACCCCCTAATCCCCGATCCTGCAATTAATTACTTGCTTCTTTAGTACATTCTAAATAGTGAGAGTCTACCCATCCCCGCACTCTGTTCACTCCAGTATTTGGACCCCGCGCTACTTCAACATAAGTCCAATCATCCTTTTGCCGAATAGCACGAACAATATTTCCATTGTTTAATGCTGCTTTTGATTTGCCTGCAGGAGAATACAGAACTGGGAGTTGTCCGGTGTAAACGCCCGTGATATCGCACCATCTCTCCCACTTTAGATTGGAGAAGGGAACAAGTTCGCTAGTAAAAATGCGGCGATTGTTTTTCAGAATACTCAAGCGCATATTTTCTCCTTTCCCTTCATGCCAGGATATTGCGTAAATGTATTCACCATTCAACCAGCGCTTACCACTATACTTTTTATCAACTACGGTTTCGGAACCATGAAGCGTAATGCACTTATTTTCTCTGTCACATCCTTGATAGGAGTCATCGCTTCCCAAAGTAACCATCAATTCTCCAGCTTTGTAGTGAGATTTCTGAAGTTGTTGCGCGAGGGTTGGGGTAGCTATAGATATGCTGGCAAGAGCAAGAATGCCTAGGGCAGTTAGTTTAAAATTCATAGTTAAAGTTTAAAAAGGTCTAAATTTAGAATTCCCAAAATCTCACGAAGAATTTCTGTTGTATGTAAACATATAGAAAACCCACCAGCGAGTCAGGATTCTCTTGTCAAAAGGAGCTGCTATCATGTTGCGGAAGCCGAAAAAAAGTTGGACCCCTTCTCTTTGGGCTAGCCCGAAACCCTTTGGCATTGGCGAGCAGTATCCGAATAACTACTGGGAAGTGTTTCGGGCCGTTTTGGAAAACGCTGACAACTTGCCTTATGCTTGGGAAATCCTAAATAAAGGAGTTTGTGACGGTTGTGCCTTGGGAACAACGGGCATGAAAGATTGGACTGTAGATGGTATTCATGTTTGCAATGTCCGTTTGCGGTTGTTACGTCTCAACACAATGCCAGCTCTTGACCCCAAACTTCTCGCAGATGTCTCTGAGTTAAAAAAGAAAAGCGGTGCTGAATTACAAGCTATGGGGCGGCTTCCCTATCCCATGAAACGCGATCGCTCGGAAATTGGTTTCAGTCGCATCAGTTGGGATGAAGCTCTAAATTTGATTGCCAAGCGTATCCGAACCTCTACACCGGATCGCCTTGGTTTCTACTTCACCAGTCGGGGGACGGTTAATGAAACTTACTATGCCACCCAAAAAGCAGTGCGGGCAATGGGAACGAATAATCTTGACAATGCAGCCCGTATATGCCATTCCCCCAGTACCAACGCTTTGAAATCAACTATTGGAGTCGCTGCAACTACCTGTTCCTACAAAGACTGGATCGGAACCGATTTGTTAGTCTTTATTGGTTCCAATGTCGCCAACAATCAACCGGTTACCGTGAAATATCTCCATTGGGCGAAAAAAGCGGGTACAAAAATAGTTGTTATTAATACTTACCGCGAGCCGGGAATGGAACGCTACTGGGTACCATCAATTCCTGAAAGTGCTTTGTTTGGTACTAAGTTTGCTGAAGATTTCTTTTTGGTAAATATTGGCGGAGACATGGCGTTCTTAAATGGGACAATCAAGCACGCGATCGCCAATGGTTGGGTTGACGAGTCATTTATCAACAACTACACCACCAACTTTGACGAACTCAAAGCGTTTCTCGCTACGCAGTCTTGGGAAGAACTCGAGCAAATTTCCGGTGCGACTCGCGAATCCATGTATACCTTTGCCAAAATGCTTGGCGAAGCAAACAAAGCTGTATTTGTCTGGAGTATGGGCATTACTCAACACGAGTGTGGTGAAGATAATGTCCGGGCAATTATCAATCTAGCTTTGACTAAAGGATTTGTTGGTCGAGAGGGGTGTGGTTTGATGCCAATTCGGGGACACTCTGGAGTTCAAGGAGGTGCAGAAATGGGATGTTATGCCACCACTTTCCCAGGAGGAAGATCTATTACCTCAGAAAATGCAGCGTCTCTAGGTGAACTTTGGGGTTTTGAAGTTCCTACGACCAAGGGGTTAATTGCTTCTGAAATGATTGATGCTGCTGCAGAAGGCAAATTAGATGTTTTGTTCTCTGTGGGTGGAAATTTTTTAGAGGTTCTACCAGAACCAAATTATGTGGAAAGTGCTTTAAAGCGCGTACCTCTGAGGGTTCACATGGATATTGTTGTATCCAAACAAATGCTTTTAGAATCAGACGAGACAGTGGTGATTTTACCAGCAACGACTCGTTATGAAATCCCTGGGGGAGTTACAGAGACTAATACAGAACGACGTGTTATTTTTAGCCCGGAAATTCTCGGTTCCCGTATTGGGGAGGCGCGTCCGGAATGGGATGTGTTTTTGGAGTTAGCAAGGCGAGTACGTCCGGATTTAGCCGAGAAATTGCACTTCCAAAATACCAGTGCAATGCGCCAAGAGATTGCCAGAGTCATTCCTCAATATGCGGGAATTCAACATTTGAAGGAAGCTGGCGACCAATTTCAGTATGGTGGAGCGCATCTGTGTTTTGGTTGGAACTTCCCAACTCCCGATCGCAAGGCACGATTTTCTGTGCTGGCTCCTCAAGAACGAATGCTACCTGAGGGTTACTTCTGGGTGACAACGCGCCGTGGCAAGCAATTTAACAGCATGGTGCAAGAACGCAAGGATGCTATTACCGGAGCAGTGCGATCGGCTGTCCTTATGAATTGTGTGGATGCAGAGAAGTTGGGGCTTCAAGATGGGGATGAGGTGATACTGAAAAATGACATTGGTGAGTTTAGAGGACAGGTGTATATCGCACCCGTTACGCCGAGAAATCTGCAGATTCATTGGCCTGAAGGGAACGTGTTGTTAGATAAAAGCAAGCGATCGCCAGAAGTTGGGATTCCTGATTATAACGCTGTTGTGCATTTGGAAAAGGTGTCAAGGGGTAGTTTTGCTAAAGAATCGCTATAATCAAGGCAGTATCAAAGTTAAACGACGCTTGCTATCAATAAGTTTTTTGGTCATCGGCTAATAGCTAATGGTCAAAAAGCAATTAGCTATTAGCCATTAGCTATCCTAAATCATTTCTAAGAAACTGGTATTTTTAGTATAATTTAATACTATAAAGACACGGGTTTGTTTACACTGACTTTCATAAACTCTATAATGTAAGTTAGTACTTACATTAATTATTATGAGCCGAACGAGTAGAGGCGTAACAGAAACCCGCGATCGCCTTTTAAAAGCTGCTATTGAAGTCTTCTCCACAAAAGGATACGTTGGAGCGTCAACCCGTGAAATTGCTCGGGTTGCAGATGTGACTGAAGTGACATTATTTCGCCACTTTCAAAGCAAAGAGCACCTTCTGGGTGAAGTTGCACAGCGTATTACAGCACTACAAGCGGAAGCCTTAACGCATCAAAACGAGTGGACTTACGATTTAAGTCGCGATCTTCTATATTATGCACAGATCTACGACGAGATGCTGGAGGAGTATGAAGCATTATTTCGGATGTTTATTGGTGAAGGTCAAAGACATCCAACAGAAGCAATCAAAGTGCTTCAGCAATCGGTTTTACCCCTACGTGAACAACTAATTTCCTATCTGCAAGTCTGTGTTGAACGGGGTTGTGTTCGTCCTGATGTTGACTTGCCAATGGCAGTGGATCAATTGACCGGAATGCTTCTGTCTGGGATGATTCGCCGTCATGTTTCCCAAGTTAACCGAGGCTACAGCCGCGAAAAATACATTGAAGGATGTGTAGATTTATTTGTGAGGGGAGTTAGCACAGCTAAGTCTTCTGTCAGTCAGACTTCGTCTCCTAGATGAACGTTTCCGATAATTGTGTAAGTTTGGCGCTAAATTCTATTATCTCTGTCTGGGAGTACTCATCATCTACGATGTCAAGCACCGCTCGTGAACCGGAACGATCGCATTCCAAGCGCTCGAAACCATCGTCACAATCCACTTATGATACAGCCGGGTATGTCCAAGGATCGCTCAAGTGGGCGATCGCCCTAACGGCTTCCCTAGGAGCCATTCTAGAAGTTATTGATACCAGCATTGTGAACGTTGCTTTGACGGATATGCAAGCAACTTTAGGAGCAACCGTGACCGAGATTGGTTGGGTTGTCACGGGTTATGCGATCGCCAACGTTGTCCTGATTCCCCTTTCCGCTTGGTTGGGAGACTTCTTCGGAAAGAAAACCTACTTCATCTTTTCTATGGTTGGGTTCACAATTGCCTCCGCGATCTGCGGTCTATCGATTAATCTGCCGATGCTGGTGGTGGCGCGAATTATTCAAGGCTTATGCGGAGGTGGACTCCTAGCGAAAGCGCAAGCAATTCTGTTTGAGACTTTTCCTCCAGCAGAACAGGGGATGGCACAATCTGTGTTTGGGGTTGGGGTCATTGCGGGACCAGCCATCGGTCCGACTTTGGGCGGTTATCTAACCGATACCTTAGGCTGGCGCTGGATTTTCTTTATTAATTTGCCTGTAGGTATTGTCGCCACGATGATGGCGATCGCCTTCCTCAGACCTGATTCAACGCAACGCACCCGAAGTCAGAAGACAGTAGACTGGGCAGGAATTATATTACTGTGTATTACAGTAGGCAGTCTGCAGGCGTTTTTGGAAGAAGGAGAAAGAGACGACTGGTTTGAATCGAGTTTCATTACGACACTGGCGATCGCGGCGGTCGTGGGGCTCGTTCTGTTTATCTGGCGGGAACTCAGCGCGAAATCACCAGCCGTTGACTTGCGAGTCTTGCGATATAAATCCCTAGCAGCCGGTAGCCTTTACTCCGGTATTTTGGGTATGGGACTCTACGGAGCCTTATTTGCCGTACCATTATTTGCTCAAGGTGTACTGGGTTTTTCAGCAACACAAACTGGATGGTTACTTGCTCCGGGTGCTTTAGCTTCTGCCATCATGATGATTTTACTGGGCAAAATATCGTCTAAGGTAGATGCCCGCATTCTAATTGGGCTAGGAGCCGTTGGAACTACAGCAGTCATGTTCGATTTGGCAAAAATCACGCCTCAAACCGGAACTGACGACTTGTTCTTACCTCTAATTTTGCGGGGCGCAACCACCGTTTTGATGTTTTTGCCCTTGAGTTTGGCAACACTAGGTTCTATTCCCAAACAAGATGTATCGGCTGGATCGGGTTTCTATAATTTAACCCGTCAATTGGGCGGTAGTATTGGCATTGCCATTCTAACGACGTTACTGGCTCAAAGAGAAGCTTTTCACCGAGCAATGTTGTTAACAAACTTAACGCCTTATGATTCACAGACGAGTGAGAGGCTCAATGCTCTGACACAACTGTTTCAGAGTCGAGGTGCGGATGCAGCAACCGCACAACAACAAGCGCTCGCCTCGCTCTCCCAATTGGTTAATACTCAAGCAGCTGTTCTCTCCTATGCAGATATTTTTCGCTTTGTTGGTATTGTCTTTCTCTGCTCGCTACCATTACTGCTGTTTCTCGGAAAGGGAGGAGCTCGATCTCAAGTACCCAACGCTCATTAAAGGATTTCCAAGAAATAAATTATCTTTCTTGTGGGACAGCCGTCCTCGCCCGTTGGCTGGTTTGTAGCATCGCAACCCTTTGGCTAAAAAACCCGCCAATCATGCATGATATAAAAGAAGACCCGTTTCAGAACTAAAAATTTTCGTCCGAGTTTAACACCATTAATGAGGTTTTATGAACAAAGAAGATTTGATGCGGTTGGCTTTAGAGGAAGCAAAAAAGGGTGATGCGCCCTATGGAGCGATCGCTGTAAAAGACGACCGAGTTATTGCAAAGGCTTACAATACTGTGAAGCAAGACAGCGATCCTTCTGCACACGCAGAGATTAATGTTATACGAAAATTAACTGCTAGTCTTAAAAACCCTTCTCTAGAAGGTTATACCATTTATACAACAGGTGAACCTTGCCCGATGTGTGCCACTGCTTGTGTATGGGCTGGTGTCTCGCAAATTATTTATGGCGCGTCTATTGAAGATTTAATCTCGGCCAATCAATCTCAGATTAATATATCTTGTGAAGAAGTCATTGCTAAGAGCTTTAGACAAATTCAGGTCACAAAAGGTATTTTAAGGGAGGAATGTATCAAGTTGTTTAGTTAGTTGTTTCGTGGTTGAGATAGGGTAAAAACGAATTAGCACAAATGGCTGCTTGAGTGCGATCGCGTAAATTCAATCGGTTTAAAATATTGGTGACGTGGTTCTTGACAGTTCCTTCTGAGATGAAAAGTTGTTGAGCAATCTCTCGGTTACTAGCACCAGTCGCAATTAACCGCAAAACCTCTTTTTCTCTGGGAGTCAGTTCAACCAAGCCAGATGGTAAAGGTTGGGTTGTATTCACCGGAGGAACTTGAGAGAGAAGTTTTTTAACGATCCCAGGTCCTAATTGAGTATAACCTTTGTGAACGGCACGAATAGCAAAAGCAAGTTCCTCAGAGGGAGTATCTTTCAGTAAATAACCCGTTGCTCCATTTTGCAATGCTGCTTTCACATATTCATCATCGTCAAATGTTGTAAGTACTAAAACTTTGACTTGAGTAAAACGATTTTTTATTTCTCTTGTAGCTGCAACTCCATCCATAATTGGCATTCTAATATCCATCAGGACTACATCTGGATGTAATTCTTCTATTAAGCATAGTGCCACTTCACCGTTTTCTGCCTCTCCCACAATTTCTAAATCTTCTTCTAATTCCAACAATGCCTTTAATCCTTGGCGGATTAAATTTTGGTCATCTGCTAGTAAAACTTTAATCATAGAATTATGAATTATAAATTATGAATTATGAGTTATGAAGATTTTGAAAATTCATAATTCATAATTGTTACTGTAATAGTACAACCGCTACCAGGAGCAGATTGAATATGAAAATGACCTCCCAATGCCAAAGTGCGATCGCGCATACTTTTTAATCCGAATCCTGTGGTATTTTGCGTCAAATCAAACCCCAACCCGTTATCTTGAATCTTGAGCTGTAGACTGTTATCGGTCGCAATTAGTTCCAGTTTAACTTCTGTTGCTTTTGCGTGTTTGTAAATATTTGTCAATGATTCTTGAATAATTCGATAAATAGGTGTACTCATTTCAATAGGAACAGAATAGGGCAATTGGATGTGACAAATAGGGGTAATACTCGTAGAACGTTGAAGATTTTCTACTAGCCCTAAAATAGCTTGTTCCAAGGATTGTTCTTGTAAAGGATGAGAACGCATAGTAGAAACTGATTGACGCACATCTTGTAAAGCGCTACTTCCCAATTCCTTTGCCCTTGCTAAAAAAGTTTTTGCCTTTTCCGGGTTAGATTGCCATAGCTTTAAAGCTGTTTCCAATTGCAAGTTTAAAGCTGTAAGAGAGTGTCCCAAAGAATCGTGTATTTCACGAGCAATACGGTTGCGTTCTTCTAAAGTAGCTTGGTTTTCAATTCGTAACGCATACTGACGGAGTTTTTCATTCGCAATCGCCAGTTTTTCTCGACTTTGTCGTTCTGACAAAACTGCATTCATCAATAGCAAAATAAAAACAAGAATTAACCCGAAGACAAGTACAAAACTTAAAGTAAAAAACCAAAAGCGCTCCTGCGCCATTGGTGACACTGCTATCCGCTCTAACCGACGTCTGAATGTCAGTAAAAATAAGATAAATGATAGACTTGCACTGATCAAACGACCGGGTAGTTGAAAAATCAAACAACTACGAGTCACGAAAATGAGGTAAGGAAAGGGAAAAAGCCGAGCCGTTCTTCCACTAAAAAAACCAATAATTAAAATTAAGCAAATTTCTATAGATGTATAAAGTATTTTTGTGAATTTATGACCTGTGGGTAGATATAATCCCATTAAGCCAAAGATAATTAAACTGCAAATTGTCAGTTCTGGAAATTGCTTGGGGTAACGATAGACAGGAAATGGCATAACAGCTGTAAAAACAGCGAATAGCAGCAAAACCCACTCCAAATAAAGCAAAAATCGAAAAGGATGATTTTTGAACTGAATTGAACGGTTCATAGTTATACTATTTATATTTGGGATTGAAAAAGAATCGTGTCAGTAACTTAATTTTACCCAACTACCTGTCGCATCCTTTTTTCAAATCTGTATGAGTTGTGGGTTGTTAGTTGTTCATCAGCGAATTCCCCATCTGAAATCTAAAGTTATTCTTAAAAAGGGTGCGGGCGTGCTATTCCATAACCCTGTGCATAATCTACTCCAATGGCTTTAAGTTTTTTAAGAATATCTTCATTTTCAACGAACTCAGCGATGGTTTGAATGCCCATAACATGTCCAATTTGATTGATGGCTTCTACCATTGCCATGTCAATGGGTTCTTCAACGATATGCCTGACAAAAGTTCCATCTATTTTAAGATAATCTATTGGCAAATTTTTAAGATAGCAGAATGAAGACATACCACTTCCAAAATCGTCTAAAGCAAAACGACAACCTAATTCTCTTAAGGATCGGATGAAACTGACTGCTTTCGTTAAGTTTGCAATGGCGACAGTTTCAGTAATTTCAAAGCACAGAATTTGTGGTGGAATCTGGTGCAGTTCTAACTGTTCGCGCACAAAGCCCATAAATTGGTCATCGTTAATGCTTGCACCGGAGATGTTAATCGCATACAAACTGCTACGCTTAGTTCTCGATTGAGCATACTCGTTTAATTGTTCTCTTTTGTGCTGTCTGAGGTGAGTAAAAAGATTGCGGATTACCCAGCGATCGATAAGTGGCATAAGATTGTAACGTTCAGCTGCAGGGATAAAAGCCATGGGCGAGACTAAACTTCCCTGTTCGTCAATCAAGCGTAGTAAAACCTCACAATGTTCTTCTCTAGACTCATGAAGGGTGGTGGGAACAATCTTTTGGTAGTAAAGGCAAAAACGGTTTTCTTCTAGGGCTTGAGCAATTCGCACTCCCCACTGCATTTCGCCTTGTGCTTTTTCCATTTCGCTATCGTCAGCTTGGTAGAGATGCACGCGGTTGCGCCCGTTGTGTTTTGCTAGGTAGCATGCTGCATCAGCCATACTCATGACAGTACCCATATTTTGGGTGTCAGCATCAATTGGAACTAATCCGATACTGACACCAATATTAAATACTTTATCTTGCCAAAGAAAACGGAATTCTTGAACGCGCTGCAATATTGTATTGGCAATTCGCAATGCTGGTTCTAGAGGACAACACTCTAGGAGGATAATAAATTCATCTCCCCCCAAACGTGCTAAGGTATCTGAGGCGCGGATTTGATTCTGAAACAGAGCCGTCACTTGGCGCAACAGTTCATCACCTGCAAGGTGTCCGCAGGTGTCGTTGACAATTTTAAATCTATCTAAATCCAAATAACATACGGCGTGTTGCTGATTTTGTGTTTTGCCAATGGTTAGAGCGAGTTCCAAGCGGCGCTCAAATTCCCGTCGGTTAAACAATCCGGTTAAGGGATCGTGAGTGGCTTGCCAAGAAAGTTGGTGTGCCATACTGCGTTTTTGGGAAACGTCCTGAAATACCATCACTGCGCCAATAATTTGACCATCGCGATCGCGAATTGGTGCTGCAGAATCATCAATAGGAACCTCGCTTCCATCACGCGCAATCAGGATAGTATCTCTCCTAGTAAGATTCACAATGGAACCCGAACTCAAAGCTTTTTCAACTGGATTTTCTACAGTTTCTCGAGTTGTTTCGTTAATAATCTTTAAAATTTCAGTCAAAGCTTTTCCTTGAGCATCCGCAAGCGACCAACGAGTCATTTGCTCTGCAACAGGATTCATGTAATTTATTTTACCATTAATATCAGTGTTAATGACGGCGTCTCCAATAGATTGAAGCGTTACTTGAGCGAGTTCTTTTTCTTCATAGAGTGCTTTTTCCAAACGTTTGCGTTCGGTCATATCTCGACCAATATAAAGAAAATGTTCTAAGCCTTCTATTTTAGTTGAAATTTTAGAAAAAGAGATAATTAACTCTTTTCCCGTCTTGCTATAACAAATAACTTCGCAATCTTTAAAAGACTTTAAGGGCAGATCGGAATTTATTTTACAATTTTGATATAAAAAATTTATTTCCTTAAGAATGATTGAAATGGGTTTTAAAATTAAGTCTTCTTTACCGTATTCTAAAATTTGCAGTGCTGATTGATTTACCATCACAATTTGTTCTGAATCATTTGTTATTAAAAGAACATCGCTAATCGCTGTCAGTAAATTGTCAATATAGGTGAAAGCAACTGCTAAAGCATTTAACAGATAGTTAACTAAGAAATAATTTTCATAAACTTTTTGAAGGATGTTTTTTTCAAAAACCATCCTTTCTGTTGCATCTTCTAAAAGAATAACATAACCTTTTTCAATAAAATTGATGAACAAATCAACATAAAAAGGTGAAAAAATATCTTTTCTACGAGCAATCCCCCTTAATTCAAATCTCTCTTGGCTCCCTTGAAAAATATCAAAGATGTAATTTTCATATCCTATTAACTCAGGAAAACTATCTCGAATATCTTTTCCGGGAACTGCATGACCGGGGGATTCTGCAAATCTTTGAGCACCTGGAGAAGTCTCTAAAATAATTAAGTTTTGAGAAACTATCAAATATTCTGTATGATTGGGAATTAAGAGATTTTCCGCGAGAGTTTTCATAAAATCTTTTTTATAAATTATAAGCGTTTAATTTGAATGTATTGTCCGTGTAATCCAGTTATATTTTAAGCCTAATTGCGGAAATACGCTATCATTTTGTAACAGTCAGGATAAATACTGAAAAAAAATTATTTAAAAATAAAAAATCTGAGAATATACGTATTGACAAAACAATAAAATACAGGTTAACGCACAAATGAGTTACATCGATATAGCTACTGTAAAGTTGCTTTTTTAGAACAGTCAAAGGCAAGAAAGATGCTGACTATGACTAAAGTCATGGATAGACTCATGACTTTCTCCTCATGTAACCCCTATAAGTAAGATTTTATGCTAGTACCAGCAGGTGAGAGAAATCCAGGAGACAACTAAAGAGATGAAAATCAAGCACTTATCACTTATCGCAGGAGCCATCGCTCTAACTTTAACTGCTACTTCTTGGGCAGTCAACGCAGAAACGCTCTCATCCTCACCTTTCGTTGTTGCTCAGGAACAACCCAGAGACATGAAGGGTAAAGGTCCGTGGGCAAAATTGGGACTAACAGACGCACAAAAAACCCAACTTCAGGAGATTCGTCGCAATACGCGTGAAGAAATAGACAAAATTCTGACTGAAGAACAACGAGCACGACTCAAGAACGCCATGGAAAACCGAGATGGTAAGCGTGGTGGTTGGAGAAGTGTTATGAATTCTTTAAATCTCTCCGACGAGCAGAAAACTCAAATCCGTGAAGTTAAGCGAGCGCAGAGAACTAAAATGGAAGCTATTCTGACAGACGAACAGAAAGCACAGCTCGATGAATACAAAAAACAAAGGCGCGATCGCATTCAACAATACCGACAAAATCAGCAATAGTAGTTAATAGATAGTGGTTGAAGCTATAGAGCTAACAACTAACACATTATAAAGACGCGCCACGGCGCGTCTTTTCGTATTTAACAATATTGCTCGTAGATGAAAGCCCAAACAGTATAAAGGCAGCAAGCAGAATAAATGTAAAATTTTATACAGATTGAAGTTGTCCGCTCTCTGTTGAAGCTACTTCTTACTTTTATATTTCTTCAAGGAAAAAACCGTAATTGCTCTGAAGCTTTGTTTAAAGCAACTAAAAGATAATTTGACTTAAGGCGCAAATAAAAGTTGAGAGATACAAAATGCAGGTTGGTAGAAATAAATAGCACTATCTTACAAAATATTAATCTACCTAAAATGCCTATCAATAACAAATGACCAATAACAAATGAGCGAGGCTGCAAACTATGTTCCGTAAGTTGTTGCTACTGCTAGTCATAAGTTTATCGGGAAGTGTTGTTTTACCCTTACCACAAAAGGCAAGGGCTGTCACTCCCCTGACACTGGCTGTTATCGAGGAACTGAGGAACCTAGTGCAACTCGTCCCACAAAACAAGCCGCAACGTCAAGCACGCAAGTTGGATTCTATGATTCCTGGAGACGGCTTGTCCACTGGTAAAGCTTCTTTAGCAGAATTGCGTTTCAATGACGGTTCTATAGCGCGAATTGGCCAACAGACTGTATTCCGGTTCTTACCGAAAACTCGAAATTTAAGACTTTCAAACGGAACTGTGTTGTTGCTGATTCCACCCGGACAAGGACAAACAAGGGTAAATACACCAAATGCTGCAGCCGCAATTCGCGGTTCCGCGCTGTTTGTACGTTACGATCCACAAACAGACACCACAATTGTGGGTGCATTAACAAATAGCGGTATTCAAGTTCAAAACAAGAATGCGTCTCAAAATCAAAAGCTAGCTGCCGGACAACTTATAGTTGTAGTTAAAGACAAATTTCAAGGTTTATACGATTTTGACTTAAGGACTTTTTACGAAACAAGCCATTTGGTTCGGGGGTTGGATTTAGCTCGCACAACGGGTGTATCTCATTCAGATCCGGGACTGGCTAGCGTTCAAGCGGAAACAGCAGAAGCAGTCGCAACACAACAGCCATTGGTAGGTGTAGGTGTGATAGAAAACTTACCTATTTTTAGGTCAGCGACTTCCTCTGGTGACACCTCGACTCATCAGAGCGATCGCATTCACAACAGTGGAATGAGAGAACATTTTCCGGTCGAGAACCTGCTAAATACAGGACAAGTGTTTTCAAATCCTGTTGAAGATGACCGTGTTAAACCTAATAGTTCTCCTGGCAAAGGCAACCACGGCAACAATAATTCAAATAACGGCAACCACGGCAACAATAATTCAAATAACGGCAACCACGGTAATAACAACCCCAGTAACAATAATTCAGAAAAAAATTAAGGAAGTTGCATAAATTCACGTGCGTTCGACAGACTTCACCCCCCACCCTTCCTCTACGTTCAACTTAAAAAAATTTCAAATTCTTGTAGTTGCGCTGTATTCATATCCATCGCAACTACAAGTGTAGAAACTTTTTACACTTAATTGATTCAAACTACTTACTATTAACCATCAGCCATTAGCCATTAGCCATTAGCCATCAGCCCTTCGGGTTCGCCCTTCGGGTTCGCCAGTCCCCTACGGCGGGAAACCCGCCTGCTTTCCCTGGACTCACCATTAGCCATTAGCCATTAGCAATTAGCCATCAGCCCTTCGGGTTCGCCAGTTCCCTACGGCGGGAAACCCGCCTGCAGGACTGGACTCACCATTAGCCATTAAAACCTCCCTCCCTGAATCTGGTCAAAAACTGCCTTATCATCAAAAAACTTCTTCTGAATTGCATCCCAACCGCCAAAGTCTTTGACAGTATAAAGCTTGCTTATTGGAGGAAACTGCTTTTGATTTTCTTTAGCTGCAGCAGCATTCACAGGGCGAAAACCGACTTTTGCAAATTGCCGTTGTGCTTCTGGTGTATAAAGGAACTTAACAAAAGCTTCTGCTACTTGGCGAGTACCCCGCTTGTCTACAACCTTGTCCACCACAGCCACTGGGCTATCAATCGAAACATTGACTTGAGGCAGTATGGAAGGAAAGTTAGATTCTCCTTTTATCTTTGCCAAAATTTCCTCATTCTCATAATTTAACAACACATCCCCTTGATTGCGCTTGTAAAAAGTATCACTTGCTTCTCGTGCGTCCTTAGGTAATACGGGGACATTTTTGTAAACTTTAGCAACATAATCGCGTGCTTTTGCTTCATTTCCACCTGTCTTCATGACGGAGCCCCAAAGCCCTAAAAAGTTCCAACGAGCACCTCCAGAGGTTTTAGGATTGGCGGTGATGACCGTCACTCCCGGTTTAACCAAATCGTTCCAATCACGAATTTTTTTAGGATTTCCCGGACGGGTGACAAGCACAACTGCAGAACGGGTCACAATCCCATTGTTGGGAACCTCTTTTTCCCAACCGGGTGCAATAAGCCCTGCTTTCTGGATTTTATCTACATCCAGCCCCAAAGCGAGTGCTACAACATCCGCCTCCAAACCATCTATGACAGCTCGTGCTTGAGAACCAGAGCCACCATAACTTTCTCGAAAAATAACTTCTTGATTGCGCTCTTTCTTCCACTTTTGCGTAAATAGGGGAATGATTTTAGAGTATGCCTCTTTAGTCACGGCATAAGAGACTAAAGTCAATTCAACTGTTTTGGGATTTTGGCTTATCAGTTGAGTTTTAGTATTTGTAGGAGGTTTGTGCAAGGTTATACCTGCATAAACAGGTACTGCTGCGCTGACAGTGAAACCTACAGCGATTGTGAAAGTGCGGGTGCGGGTAGAAAATTTTTTCCACTGTTGTAATAAGGATGAAGGGACATTTCTCAGGGATATCTTCACGATCGGTGATTCCTTATAGGTTTAAACTACGGTATTTCTATGGAATAACAGGTTTACTGATGAAAATAACAATCCCATAAAATCCGTATCGAAAGCAAGTCATTTTTGGGGACAGGGGAGACACGGGGGATAAGGAAGAATAATTTATCTTTATTCCCAATCCAAAATCACTAACCCCTGAACCCTAAGCCCCTAATTCCATACAGATTGAAACAATAGTGTCAGAATAGTGTAGAGCTTCTAAAGTATCTTGATCCCAGAGTCGTTTCCTTAGAGTTCAGGATTTCAACAGCCATGTGTCAGCTGCTAGGAATGAACTGCAACGTACCTACTGATATTTGTTTTTCGTTTGAGGGCTTCGCCGCAAGGGGAGGAAAAACTGATGACCATCGGGATGGTTGGGGTATCGCCTTTTTTGAAGGAAAGGGATGTCGGCTTTTCTTAGATGCCAAACCTTCCATTGCTTCTCCTATTGCGGACTTGGTGCGGTGCTTTCCCATCCATTCCAAACACGTCATAGCCCACATTCGCAAAGCGACCCAAGGTGAAATTTCTTTAGAAAATTGCCACCCTTTCCGGCGAGAAATGTGGGGAAGGTATTGGGTATTTGCTCACAATGGAGATCTGCGCGATTTTCATCCCCAGGATTTGGAGTTTTATCAACCTGTTGGTAACACCGATAGCGAAAAAGCTTTCTGCCTGATCTTAGATAAGTTGCGAGCCTCTTTTCCTCATAGCAAACCACCTATAGAAAAATTTTATTTAGTTCTCAGAGAAATCACTCATTCTATCGCCAAGCAAGGTATATTTAATTACTTGTTATCGGATGGAGAGCATTTGTTTGCCTATTGTTCAACCAAACTTAGCTACATTGTGCGTCAAGCGCCTTTTGCTGCTGCCCATTTGATTGATGAGGACTTAACTGTAGATTTTAGCGAATTAACAACTCCAAGCGATCGCGTTGCTGTCATTGCCACTACCCCCTTAACGGATAATGAAGTTTGGACAACAATTCAACCGGGAGAACTGTTAGCATTTCAGGATGGTTTACCCATGAGCTACCGATAAACACCTACAAGCTCTCTTTTTCCTCGATCGCTGGTAAAAACACCACTTTCTTGAGCGATAAAGTGCAGTTTTACTCTTGCTTTTTTAGCATATGCCATGTATTATCTCTCACAATGAACACTAAATACGGTTAGCTAACTAACTAACCGTATAACTTCGGGGGCGAGAGTATGAGTTTGTGGCAGACTGTCCTAAGACAAGCAGGGCAATCATTTTTGCAAATAACCGATAAATTTAAGCTTAAGTCTTTAAAAAGCTTTTTATCACTCTTTTTAGTAGGAATCAGTTTAAGTGTTGCGATCGCTGCTTGTTCTGGTGGCAATACAAACAGTTCTTCTGGAAATAGCACCGGAACGGATACCACAGCTAACCCTGTAGCGGCAAACAAACAAGATGCAGAAATTACCCTTGTTTCCTTTGCCGTAACAAAAGCAGCTCATGAAGCTATTATTCCAAAATTTGTAGAAAAGTGGAAGAAAGAGCACAACCAAAATATTACCTTCAATCAAAGCTATGGCGGTTCGGGATCTCAAACCCGTGCTGTAATTGATGGTTTGGAAGCTGACGTCGTTCACTTGGCACTTGGCTTGGATGTGGGAAGAATTGAAAAAGCTGGGTTGATTCAGCCTGGATGGGAGAAAGAAGTCCCTAACAATGGTATCGTTTCCAAATCAGTTGCTGCTTTAGTGACTCGTGAAGGAAACCCCAAAGGTATTAAAACTTGGGCAGATTTAGCAAAAGACGGTGTTAAGCTCATCACTGCTGACCCCAAAACCTCCGGTATTGCACGCTGGAACTTCCTCACATTATGGAATTCAGCTATCAAGAGTGGAGCGGGAGAAGATAAGGCGATCGAGTTTGTGAAAAAAGTCTACAGTAACGTGCCCGTTCTAACAAAAGATGCTCGGGAAGCGACAGACGCCTTTTTCAAGCAAGGTCAAGGAGACGCCCTGATCAACTACGAGAACGAAATTATCCTGGCACAGCAGAAGGGAGAGAAAGTCAATTACATTATTCCCGACGTCAATATATCCATCGATAATCCAATTGCAGTCGTAGATAAGAACGTTGATAAACACGGAACCCGTGAAGTCGCAGAAGCTTTTGTGAAATTCTTGTATGAACCGGAAGCTCAGGAAGAGTTTGCCAAAGTTGGATTCCGCTCTGTCAATGAAACAGTTGCTCAGAATAAAGCTATTTCAGACAAGTATCCCAAAGTTCAAAATCTAGGCACAGTGCAAGACTACGGTGGTTGGGACTCCATCCAGAAAAAGTTCTTTGCAGATGGCGCAATCTTTGACCAAATTCAAGGAAAAGCAAAATAGGAATTTATGCTAATAGCTATTAGCTAATAGCTATTAGCCATTAGCCATCAGCCATTAGCTATTAGCAATTTTAATTATGTCTATTTCATCTCCTCCATCAACTTCTTCTACTAGGAGAACTGTTCGCCAACAGCCTCCCATTTGGAAAAGGTATCTACAGCATCTCTACAACTTGCCTTGGACTTGGCGAATTACCATTGCCTATTTAAGTGTGATGTTGTTTCTACCAGTCCTTGCAATGTTTGCAAAAGCAAGTACTGAACCTCCAGCCCGATTTTGGGAAATTGCGACCAGTCCTATTGCTTTGGCCACTTACGAAGTAACTTTTGTTACCTCATTGTTTGCTGGGCTCATCAATGGGGTTTTTGGAACTCTCATTGCTTGGGTCTTTGTTCGATACGATTTCCCTTTGAAACGCTTGCTTGATGCCACTATAGATTTACCTTTTGCATTGCCAACAGCAGTGGCTGGTTTAACTTTAACGACAGTCTACAGTGAGAATGGTTGGATTGGTTCGTTACTCGTACCTTTAGGAATCAAGGTATCCTTTACTCGTCTGGGTGTAGGGATAGCCATGATATTCATCTCCCTTCCCTTTATTGTGAGAACAGTGCAGCCCGTACTGCTCGAAATGGAGAAGGAAATTGAAGAAGCTGCTTGGAGTTTGGGTGCTTCTCAATTACAGACTTTTTTGAAGGTGATTCTACCTCCGTTATTTCCCTCTATTTTGACGGGCGTTGCATTAGGTTTCTCCCGCGCTGTTGGGGAATATGGTTCAACTGTCATTATTGCTTCTAACACTCCTTTTAAGGATTTGATTGCGCCCGTGCTCATTTTCCAACGATTGGAGCAGTATGACTATTCGGGTGCAACAGTTATCGGCATGGTGTTATTAATCATCTCTTTGGTGATGTTGCTGGGAATTAATCTTATACAAGCTTGGGGAAGAAGATATGACGCAAGATGAATTTCCACAGCCTCACTTTCACTCAACAACAAGCGAATCGAGCACTTCAAAGCAGGTCAAACCAAAAAGTTTTGCTCCTGCTATATTGATTGCGATCGCTGTTGGTTATCTAGCTTTAATCATCTATGTCCCCGCACTCAACGTTTTTGTCCAAGCTTTTAAAAGCGGTGTGGGAACGTTTTTCTCTAACCTCACGCGTCCGGAGTTTACTCATGCCGCTTGGTTGACGATCGCTCTAGCCGTCATTTCCGTACCTGTGAATACCGTATTTGGTTTGTGTGCTGCTTGGGCGATCGCACGCCATAGATTTCCCGGTCGCGCTTTCGTTCTCAGCCTGATTGACCTACCCTTTTCTATTTCACCTGTAGTTGCGGGATTAATGATAGTGCTGCTGTACGGGCGAAATGGGTGGTTTGGTCAGATTTTAGAAAGCAACGATATCAAAGTTGTTTTTGCCTTTCCTGGTATGGTACTCGCCACAGCCTTTGTGAGTTTACCCTTTGTCGCAAGAGAAGTGATTCCCGTTTTAGAAGAGTTGGGTAGCGATCAAGAAGAAGCTGCTAGAACACTTGGTGCCAAAGATTGGCAGATATTTTGGCGTGTTACCCTACCAAACATCCGTTGGGGTTTACTTTACGGCTTACTTTTGACAAATGCGCGAGCAATGGGTGAATTTGGTGCTGTTTCGGTAGTCTCCGGTAACATTGCTAAAAAAACGCAAAGCTTACCTCTCTATGTAGAAGATGCTTACAAACAATATGAAACTGAAGCAGCTTTTTCAGCCGCCGTGTTGTTAGCCTTGCTAGCAGTCGTGACCTTAGTCGTGAAGGAGATTTTAGAACGGAAAACGGGTATCAAACATAGCTCAAAACATTAATTGCAAAGATGACAATTATGGTTGCAGAAAATCAGCTGACACACAAACGAATTCGACTGAGAATACCTAGAGAATTTCATCAGGAACCCGTCATTTCTCGCTTGGTATCCAACTACGGTTTAACAGTGAATATCACTGCCGCAATGCTCGGATCTAATGGTATTGGTGATGGTTGGTTTGACTTAGATTTACAAGGAAGTAGCGAACAAATCGAGAGTGCTTTAATCTACATCAACGATTTAGATTTGGAAATTTGGCACGACATCAATACAGGGGAATTATGAATTATGAATTATAAATTATGAATTATGAATGTATAAAAGATTTCAGCATTCATAATTCATAATTCATAATTTCTCTAGATTTCATAGTGCCAAAGTTCTTCTTCTTTCAAGACAATTCTGTGTAGGGGAAGACGGTGAATCAAACCCTGTTCTTCCAACTGGGTAAGGATACGAGTAATCGTTACGCGAGTTGAATTGAGCATATCCGCAATGTCCTGGTGCGTGAGCCGCAAATCAATAAGATTTCCCGATGCTACTTCACGACCAAACTTTTTAGCCAACCAAGTCAGCAACTTAACAACCATAATTTCCACTGTTTTATGACTGCGAATTATCATCAATTCTTCTGCTTGTTGAATGTGAGCAAGCAATACCTGTGTCAGTGGGAACCACCCATCTAGAGGTAACGCGATCGCTTCAACTTTAGTCAAACATTCAATTTGATAGGGATCGACTTTAGAAAAAGCTTGGCTGACAATATCTCCCGGTCCCCAAATTCCTAAGGTGACAAGTGTACCGTCTTCATGCCAAGTGATAACCCTGACCACTCCTGTTTCAATTTTCCACAAACTATTCTCTTTGAGAGGTAGCGAGGAGCGGGTCTTAAAGCTGTGTCTGGTGGTTTGACTGGATGAATTTGGAAAATGTGATGAAATAGACATTGTTGTTTGAATTACTATTTTCCGATTAAAAAACCGTAGTTTCTAACTATATCAATTTCTTGAAGGAGATCGCTATGGGAATTGCAGTTCAAAATGTAACTAAACAGTACGGCTCTTTCTATGCTGTAGACGATGTCAGTTTGGAGGTTAAAACAGGATCTTTAGTGGCTCTGTTAGGTCCATCTGGATCTGGGAAATCTACTTTACTGCGAATGATCGCCGGATTGGAAGCACCAGATTCCGGTCATGTTTGGTTGGTGGGAGAAGATGCCACTTATAAATCAGTACAAGAACGTCAGATAGGATTTGTCTTTCAACACTACGCCTTATTTAAGCACATGACGGTGCGCCAGAACATCGCCTTTCCACTCGAAATTCGCAAGTTTCCTAAAAATAGGATTCAGGATAGAGTGGCAGAGCTTTTGGAATTAGTTCAATTAGGGGGTTTTGGGGAACGCTATCCTTCACAACTTTCCGGAGGTCAACGTCAGAGAGTAGCGCTAGCAAGAGCATTGGCAGTGCAGCCAAGAATATTGCTTTTAGATGAACCATTTGGGGCGTTAGATGCAAAAGTCCGTAAGGAATTAAGAATGTGGTTGAGACAACTTCATGAAGAGGTTCACGTGACAACCGTATTTGTGACTCACGACCAAGAGGAAGCGATGGAAGTTTCCGATCAAATCGTAGTTATGAATAAAGGTCGGGTAGAGCAAATGGGTACGCCTGCTGAAATTTACGACCATCCTGCTTCACCTTTTGTCATGAGCTTTATTGGTCCGGTTAATGTTCTTTCCAGTAACGCTGGTATTTTGGTCAATAAAGATTTTGCTACTCCGTCAAGCCATCAAGTCTTTTTACGTCCCCATGATGTTGCTATTAAAACTAGTCCTACTGAAGAAAATTCTGTATCGGCTAAGGTCTACCGGATTATTAACTTAGGTTGGGAAATTCGGGTGGAGTTAGTTCTTCAGTCTGGAGAACCAGTCATTGCTTATTTATCTCGCGAACAGTTCGATCGGCTCGATATAAAAGAAGATCGGCAGGTGTTTATTAAACCCAAGCAGGCAAAAGTCTTCCCGGCTTATGCTACTAAGTAGGTAGGTGAGAAAAAGCTTACAAATGACAAGTGAAGACAATCCTGACACTTAGCTTTATTTGTAACGATCTACTTAGTTAGTTCTGAAAATAAAGCATTGGGCATAGTAGGAAGGGCATTGCCCCTCCTACAAATATGAGTAATTCTCAAAAGTTAATAGCTCAAGAATCGACTTTTTTTGGTTTCTGGCTGCTCGTGAATGTACGAAATTAAACTACGTTTTAACAAAGGATGTAAGGGAACTAAATTTGCAATATTACACCCGTATAATTGTAGAGTTGATTCGTAAATACCGAATGTTTGAATTAAATAGTCTTGTAACTTCCATTGCAAGCGATCGCGTTGTTGAATATCTAATAGTTCAACTTGGATATGAGCGCATAAAGCTATCTGACCAGATCCACTTACCCAAATCCGTAACATCTCAACACTATGCACCTCTGGAAACGATCGCAATCCTACTTCAACATCTCTAGGATTGATAGAACGAGGGGCATACTCCAGCAGAACTTCTAAACTGCTTTGAATGACAGGAATCGAACTGAAACCGACAAAACCAGCAATCAATAAGCTAATCACTGGATCGATCCACAACAATTTTAGCCAGCAAATAATAAATGCAGTGATTAGAATTCCTAACGAACTTATTGCATCAGCAACAATATGCAAGAATGCTGCTCGGATATTTAAATCATTCAGGTTATGCTTGTGCAGCAGTGTCAAATTCAAACCGTTGATAATTAATCCTAAACCTGCACCCAATAACAAAGGCAAACTTACAATAGGTTCTGGATTCTGGAATCGTTCAATCGCTTCCCAGGCGATAAAACTAGCGATTGCTAACAATCCAAAACCATTTATCAAAGCTGCCAGAATTTCAAACCGCCGATGTCCAAAAGTAGCATGACCTGCGGCGGGTCTTTGAGCCAACCAGTTCGCCAACAGTGTTAAACTGAATGCACTTATGTCAGAAAACAAATGTCCGGCATCTGCTTGCAGCGAAAGGCTGTGGCTCCACTGCCCGAGAGCTATTTCTGCTGGCAGAAAACTAACCAGTGATACCAGTACTAACCACAATTGCCAACTATTTTGTCGATCTTTGTTTGTTTCTAAATGCCCTCGAATGTCGCAAGAACAGAAGCGATTATTATCAATTTCTAAACCATTCAAGTGTTGCTTAATGGAAAGCATACGGCAATTTTAATGTAACGCAAGTTTTACAAATTCTAGAGACATGACAAAAGAATTCGTAATTCGGGATGCAAACAGGAGTTACGAATTACAACTTTTCAGAAGCGATATGACATAAGTCACTTGTCTCTTGACAAGTGACTTATGACAATCTTTATGAGCTAACTTTAATTGTGCTGACTTACGTAGTCTTTAGGTTCCTCACCCGTAATCGCCTCATACATTGCTTTATGAATATGAACCTGATCGACTCCACCTGGGATGCCAGGAATATCATATCCGTAGGCTTTGTAACCCTTACCAATGTATTTATCTAACTTGAACGCTTTGCCTTGGTAGTAAACTGGTACTGGACGACGAGTGTGATTCCCCCAACCATATTTGTCTTCAGGAATCGAGCCAAAACTGTGACCAACAGAAGCGGAGTCAGTTTGCGGTCCATAAGTAATTTCTTTTGCACCCTTGGTTCTGAGCAAGCTTGGGAAGTTAGGATAAAGGGTTAAATAATGGTCGTGATCTGCTGTCACAATCAATACATTCTTTTGCCAACCTCCATTGCGCTCAATCCACTTGATTGCAGTACCCACTGCCTTATCAAAGTCAAGCACTGTACCGATAATGTTATCGATATTATTGTCGTGAATTCCCCAGTCAATATCACCACCTTCTACCATCAACCAAAAGCCATCTCGGTCTTTACCCAAAACATTCAATGCTGCTTGAGTTAGGTCCGCAAGGGTAGGATTTTCATTAATCTCGCGAGCAATAAAAGATTCGGGTGTTTCACCAGGTAGGAGAGGACGGTCAGTATCGTTTACTGGTGCATCTCCTCGCTTGTAAGGATCGTTGGTACGGAAATAGAGAGAAGTCTGACGGGCAAAGTTAGCAAGACCTGTAACACTGTAATCTCCATCGGCACCGCTTACTGGGAGATTTCCTTCTTGTCCCCTAGCACCATAAAGCCCCAATAGACGTTCGCCTTTATTGGGATCGATTTCTTTAGAGGTCTTGAGTAAAACTTTTGCTGCATTTGGACCTCGTTCTAAAAAACGATAACCGTAGCGATTATCACGATTGGATGAAGCAGGTGCTTGACAAGCTTCTGTATCACTCAGAGATGTTTTGCCTGTTAATTCTTTGTAAGTTGATGACTTAATGTAGACGTAATTACAATTTCCAGGCTCTTTATAACCGGGCTGACCTGGAGTATTAACAGTATTGTCATGATCTAGGGGATGACCGCCACCTAATAACACCGTAGGTAAGAAAGTATCCTGTAGGTCAGGTCGATCTGGATTGTTATCAAAATCCGGTCGTATTGCCTGCTGAATAATGCTATCGAGGGTAGGAAAATCAGAATCATACTTAGTACGGCGATTGACAGATGCTTCAGCTGAACCGGGTGTTGCATGGCTAATGGGTACGGAAGTTAGCAAACCTGTTGATTTACCCTGTTTTCTAGCTGTTTGTAGAATTGTTTCTACAGGATTTTCAAAGATATCCACCATCGCGTTGTTGTAGCTTTTGACCCCTGTGTAAAGGGTAAATGCCGTGTTAGCTGAGTCTGGATAGCTAAGCTTAATGTATTCTGACTGACAAGTAAACCGATTGGGAATGCTACCTAATGACTTGCCTAATGGAACTTCAATATCGCAAGATGCAGGCTGAGAAGGTGTCCAAGGATTAGAACCTCCTTTATCAACTTCCCATCCTGTGAGGTTACCTAAGGAGGGGTCTGTTGCACCACCTGTCCCACTTGCGACATCAATACCGACGTTAAAAGGAAAAGGTTTAAAGGAAAAGTCAGAGCGAGTATTGCTCTGACCAGTAATAGGATTGCTTCCATCTAATGCTGAGTTGCTAGTAGCAAAGACACCACTCTTCACATCAAAAACTGTAGTACCATAGGTTGTTGCATAGGTATATCCATCCAGCTTTTGAAAGTTTAATCCACGACCTTTTCCACGAGTATACAAGGGTGCATTGTTGGCAATGGCTCCTGCCCGTGCTGGTTCCCAACCCATTCCATCACCAATCATAATGATGACGTTAACACCGTTACCTTGTGCTTCTTTCGCAGCAAAAGCAGGCTCTTCGATTAGAACTGTTGAAATCAACAGCAGACAGCTAGCAATCCATGCGATAAGCCGGGTACGGCTTGCGCCAAGGGCGATCGCTCTTACGCACTTTTCAAACCAGGAAATCATGAAGTTCCCCTGACAATTAATGTAGGAATGTTTTGTTCGACTGTGAAATTTCTCTACTCAAATCTTGCACAAATGGCAGAAACGAGGTTTCTCACAACTCTTACAATTTAGCTCTGCCACAACAAGAACTAGAGCAAAGCACTTCCTTCCCAATGCCTATTGCTCCACATTCAAGTTAAACTCTCGCTCTATTGTTGAGAAACCTTATTTTTTAGGTTTTGTTGATAATGCTGCAAGTTCTGACTCTATTGAAACTTTTCGACCCAAGAACCATTAAAAGTTGGCAAATGATCTGAATCTCTAGTTACTCCAACAGACCAATAAGAGTTTTCAGAGTGGTTTCTTGGAGTGTATGCGTGCAAAGAACTCTGGTGATGAGAGCTACCTACCACTGAAACCGACGTTATAAAATGCAAGCCCAATGCTAGTAAAAACATACCTACCAAGCCAACTAAAAACCAAGTTAGCTTTTTTAGGTTATTTTTTAGGAATCGAAGCATAAAATACCACCCTATACAAAGGTTAAATCAGATTTCAGCCGTTGAGAAAAAGGTTCAGTTGGTCAGCTAAGTTTTTCCCTTGCAAGAGTCCCATTCCTCATTGGTTAAAGTTATTGCTCGTTTCTCACAAAGTTCTGTTTTTTCTCTCTAGACTCACTTGTATTTACTTTTTATACTTACCCCACTCATTTATAAATCTAATACACAATGATAATTTTTATAATTAAAGCTAGTTAAATTAAAGTTTAATTTATGGTTAAAATAATACTTTTATATATAAGAAATTTCTTATACTATCCAAACTCTCGAAGGTTTTTAGATGAAATATTATAAAGTTGCACTGTAGCGTTCAGAAGCTCCTGAAAAAAATAAAAAAGAGGTCCTCATTGACCTCTTGACAACTCCCTACAAATTGTTCTAGTTGACAGCAATTACAGCAAACCAGTATTGGTACCTTGCTTACCAGTAGCGAGTTCAACCTTAACGATTTTGCCACCCATTTTTTGAATTCTTTGCTGTTCGCGGAACCAGTTTTCGTAGGGAACTAGCTTTGTGAAGTAGGTGTTTTGCAGTTCGCGCTGAGTACGGATTCGGGTTTGGCTAGGTACGCAAGCAGTAATTTTAAATGCCCGTGACATTGTTTTCGATCTCCTGTAGTGAACGTGAAAACTTTTTTATCTCAAAAATTCTGTTAAGTGCAAATTCTTCTCTAATCACTCAAAGGCTGGAAATCAGGCGTCAATACCAGACCGCTAGCACTTAGCACTACGAAAAGCCACAAACGTTCTAGCACTCACGATTGATTTCCAGTCCTTAAAGTTGCCGCACCTAAATTCTTAAGCGCAAACTGTTTCCTAGCTTAAGCCAGAGGAAATGTAGTCTAAGTAAACGCCCATTTCCTTACCAGCATCAGGACCTACCAAGCTAGCAGTGACTTCCTTGATAGCTTGGATAGCTTGTACGGTAGCGCCAACGGGTACTCCTAAGGAGTTGTAGGTTTCTTTCAAACCGTTGAGTACGCGCTCATCTAGGATAGATGGGTCGCCAGCCAACATAGCGTAGGTAGCGTAGCGGAGGTAGTAATCCAAGTCGCGGATACAAGCAGCATAGCGACGTGTGGTGTACATGTTACCACCAGGACGGGTGATATCAGAGTACAACAGGGACTTAGCTACAGCTTCTTTGATGATTGCAGATGCGTTAGCAGCAATTGTGGTAGCTGCACGCACGCGCAGTTCGCCAGTTCCAAAATAAGCTCTGAGTTTTTCTAAAGCAGCGGTGTCCAAATACTTACCTTGAACGTCTGCAGTATTAATGACAGAGGTAATTGCGTCTTGAGCCATGTTGTTAATTCCTTATGTCCAACTGTATTGCAATACTTCTTGTTTGAGTCGGGAAACAAGTTCACCTACTGCAAAGCGCCAGCTAGGTAATCGAAGTAAGCGCTAGCTTCTGCTGCATCTTCAGAAGACAACAAAGTAGCAGCAACGTTCTTCAGACCACGGATACCTTCGGAAACAGCTTCGATAGGAGTGCCGAGAGACTTGTACATTTCACGGACGCCTACAACACCAATTTCTTCGATAGGTGTTACATCACCAGCTACAACACCGTAGGTAACTAGACGGAGGTAGTAATCTAGGTCGCGCAAGCAGGTTGCGGTCATTTCTTGACCGTAAGCATTGCCACCAGGAGAAACAACATCAGGGCGCTTTTGGAACAACTGATCGCCAGCTTGCTTAACGATGCGCTCGCGATTGTCTGTCAACACTTGAGCGATGCGAAGACGGCGATCGCCAGTGCTAACAAAGCTCTTGATCCGATCCAGTTCACCTGGGCTGAGATAACGAGCTTCTGCATCAGCATTCACGATGGACTTCGTGACAATACTCATTAATGGATTCCTCCAGAACTAATGAAACCAGAACTTTAGTTAAACTGGTGTGACTTTGACTTTGGTTGACAGAGTTAACTTGTGTCTCAAGTCGTACACAAGTTTTTTAACTCATCTACCTTCCGGAATTATTTTCGGGCATTCTGTTGAGCAATTATGACTCTTCTTAATAGTTTGTAATATTCTTTTTCATGTTTACTATTGCGGCTGCAATCTGAGCAGAATATTAAGAAATATTGCAATAGAAAACTGAGCCATAAGTCATTAGTCATTTTTCCACTAATTACTTATGACTTTTTTTACAAAACTACTTGGGTAGGCACTGCCTACCATCAATGTTGCTCGCCTCGCTCCGGTGGTTGAGCCTGGGAATATCCTTACGGAGGCTTTGCTTCCCGCACTCAACCATAGGTACCAAGCAGCCCACCGATTTGTATTTCCAGGTAGTGGCAACGAAAAAATTGCATCACGAGGGTGAACAAGGTGACCTAGGGTGGGCAATGCCAACGCTATGCCAGATCGCACCGCTCGTGAGTGGGGGCAAGAGCCCCCACCTTCTGCCTTCCCTAGCGCAAGTTAGACCGTCCTGTTAACACAGCAGGAGACAGGCTAGACCAAGATTGCTTCACTAGGTCAGCAGCTGCCTTCACACTTCCCAGGTAGTTACCTGCAGGTAGGGATGGGTAGCGTGGGTAAGGTACTACGTCCTCACCAAAGTACCGAGAGTACTCAGCACTATTGACGATCGCCTCGACAGCAACTTTCAAACCGCCATCAGCCAGCAGTTTGTTGTATTGGCGAATTTCCGCTTGGGTTGCTGGTGCGCGTCCCAAAATGTGACGGAAAAGGAACTCAATAACTTTGGTGTTGGGATAGGGGGTGTAGAAGCGCTTGCGATAAATTTCTGAACTTGCTAGTTCGCGCACGAACTCTCGTACAGAAATTTCACCATTTCGCAGTCGGCTTTCCAAGTCAGTCCGGCGGAAGTAGGCGGGAACTTGACCGCTAAACACATCCATGACTTGAACGTAAATCGCATCAATAACCTGCTGTATTTCCGCTTGGGTTGTGCCAACTGTAAAGCGGTAAATGCGTGCTGGCTTGCGGCGACTTGTACCGACACCAACTTCCACAGACTGTCCGCGTCCATCGTTAAAGGAACGACCCAGCTCGATAAACAGTGGCTGGCTCTTATCGATTTCACGAGCTTTCGCTGCCAAATCTGCGATCGCTTTCGCTAAGATCGGTGTCTTGTCACTATTGATACGCGCTTGTACTGGCTCAAAGCTGGGGACAACGATATCCTTCGTTTGCTTGGTTAACTGGTTGTACAGCTTCTGCGTATTCGGGAAGTTAGCAGCAGGCAATGTTGGGAAGCGGTTGTACGGTACTGTGTCCTCACCAAAAGCTTCCAGGTATTCTTGAGAGTTTACCAATACGTTGATAAATGCACGCAAACCTTGAGTTGCCAGTATTTGGTTGTACTTGCGAATTTCTGCTTGGTCAAGCGGTGCTCTTCCCAGGAAATGCTTGGTTCCCAGTTCAATCACCTTAGTATTGGGGTAAGGAGTATAGAACTCTTTCAGGTAAAGATTAGAATTCCCCAAACCTTCAATAAATTCTTTAACAGAAATTTCCCCGTTACCCAACTTACTTTCTAAAGCTGAGAATTCATTTTGGGCAATGTAAGGCTCAATGTTGCGCTCGAAAATCTGGCGGTATGCTGCACCGATAAGAGTTTCTACAGCCACTTTATCGCTATTAGCTGCCACCAACTTAAAGACTTTCGTTTGCTCGCGCTTCTTGGTAACACCTTGGTTAATGCGGAACTGAATATCTGGTTCTGTCCGTAATTGTTTAACAGCGCCCAGTTCCACAAAACGTGGAGTTTCTTCCTTGTCAACTCTTACACCGATATCCTCGCCAATGCTACCAACACGCAGTTTCCGTAAAGCAACACCGCCAGGAGTCAAATAACGTTCGTAAGGAACAGTATCTTCCCCAAATGCCTCGCTATACTCTTGGCTATCGATAATGGCATCAACGACAGCATAGAAACCTTTCTTCGAGGCAATATCAAAGTACTTGTTATTTTCCTGACGACCGTAAGTAGGACGACCTAACAAGCGACGGTGGATGTACTCAATCGCCTTACAGACATAGAGCGAAGTCCAGTACATTTTGCGGAACAAGTCCGACTTAGCCAAAGCACGAATAAACTCCCGCACGGAAATTTCACCGTTTTCCAGCTTAATTTCCGCAACTTTCAGACGCTGACCTTCGTAAACGTCACGACCGAACACTTGCAGGTAAGCACCTCGAATCACTGCTTGAGTGGAGCTTTCCGAGAACTTAACACTGGTTCCCGTAGGTGCTTTTTTACCTCTTGTACCGGGTAGCTGATCCAAACGGAAGACCTTGGGTCCCAAAGTACCGGGGAATGCGCCTCTTGCTCTTGGATTGCTGTTTTGGTTGTTAATGCCAGGTCCAGAGTGAATCAGGATGCGTTTGGTATCCTTACCAAAAGGAGCGGGACGGTTGCTTGGGTTCCGAGTTTCTTTCGGGAAGATTGCCCCAAACTGAATTTCTAATGGGTCGTTACCAGAACCGTAGGGATGCTGGTCGGGGAGTGGTTGTTCGTAGTCAGCGAACAGTGTAATAAATTGAGGAACTTTGCGGAACGGTGCGCTGTAGTTAAACAGGTCTTGCTGCGGTCCCCAGTTGCGACATTCTTGGGCTTCTTGACCCAGACCCCGGATGTAGGGTACTGTTTCTTCACCAAAGTAATCGCCATATTCCTCAGAATCTACCAAAGCATCAATGAGCGCCGATAGACCGCCTCTAGAAACAATATCAAAGTACTTTTGTACTTCTTCTCTGCTGCTTGGTCCTCTTCCCAAAAAGTGACGGAAAGCAAGTTCTAAGGCGCGGCTGTTAATAAAGGGGAGGAAAAACTGTTTTTGATAAAGTGGAGATTTGCCAAGGCGACGGACAAACTCTTTCATTGACAGAGTGCCATTTTTTACTTGAGATTCCAGGTAAGAAATGGACTGACCGTAAGCACGAGTAATATCACGCTCAAAAATTTGCCGATAAGCCGCTTTCACGACTTCGGTTTTTTCTGTTGCTGACAATCCGGGCTTCATCACAAACTTAGGACGCCGTTCTGCCGCATTAAAGTAAATTTGTGGCAGTGCCAAACCCTGTTGGTCTCCGGAAGGACGTTGGCGCACTTTGTTAGAAGGGCTGGGTGCTTTGAACTCCGTAATCAAAACATCCATGTACTGAGAAACAATCTCAGTACCTTCTGGATTTTTGCGGAAATATGAAAGCGCTGCAATTTTCATTTCCTGCAAAGCAACAATTGTCGCTTCACCAGAACAAGCATTTTCAATAATTTCTCGCAAACCACGGGTATTGACCGCAATAATGTTGGGGTCACCAGCCACAATCGCATAAGTTACGTAGCGCAAAAACCACGATAAGTCCCGCAAACTTTTTGCCATGTTTGCCGGACCGTAACGCGCAACGTTGATGGGTCGGAAACCCGGAGGAACTGGAGCACCGGGTGAGGAGTTAAAGATAGAGCGTAAGTTTTCTAAGAAACCACCACGAGATTCAACATAGGTGACGGTTCCCAACTTCATGCTGTCTCTGACATCGCCAGATACACCAACCGCTGCCATCTCAGGTTCCCTTGGCTTTTCTAAGAAAGACATTGGTGAACCACCGACGAATATTCGGTTGGCAGCCCGAGAGACGATAATCTCGGAATTGTCCGTGAGTGTCTGGGCGATTTCTAGACGCTTGACACCCGACGCAAAATAATTTGCCAGTTCATTGAGTTCCCCAGCACCCAGAAAGCGATCTTGCTGCTCTGCTTGGGAAATTGTTGAAACAGCTAGGGTTTGATATAGTTGCGGACGCGCAACTGAGCTTCCACCACTTGCCTTAACACTCATCGGATTTGTAAAACTCCCATCATATTTTTTCTTGTGTTAAGTCTGGGTTGCTCTAGGCTTGACACGGGCGTGTTTTTATGCCTAAAGAATGCTGCCTTAAAGACTGCCAGAAAAAATTAACCCAGTCAGCTTTTAGATTAGAACGTTTTGCGTTTTCTCTGGGGCTTTATTAAGAAGTGTGTAGAAACTATAGTTCTTTTGTATCAAACTATAAAGCAGCCACTCCAAGCTCTCTGAGAACTCATTGAATTTTTGTAACAAATTATTGCAATTTTTAGGAATTGGGGAAAAGGGGGACAAGGGGGACGAGGGAGAAAAGGGGGACAAGGGGGACGAGGGAGAA
Organism: Tolypothrix campylonemoides VB511288_2; assembly: GCF_045999855.1. Classification (NCBI taxonomy): domain Bacteria; kingdom Bacillati; phylum Cyanobacteriota; class Cyanophyceae; order Nostocales; family Tolypothrichaceae; genus Tolypothrix; species Tolypothrix campylonemoides. Next base: position 358,569 of record NZ_JBFPMW010000004.1, on the reverse strand, counting down.
AAGGGGGACAAGGGGGACAAACTTATAGAAGTACCAATCAACCTATCACCCATCCAAAAACTTCAATCCCATCCCCTCATCTCCCCAATCTCCCATATTCCGCTACATTAAGAAATGCTGTAATTTTGCTCTACGAGATGTCCGACCCTCAAACGATTAGTGCTGCTGTCGCCAAACTTTACAACACCTACCCCTTCCCTCCCGAACCGTTATTAGATGAACCGCCCCCTGGTTATAATTGGCGCTGGAATTGGTTGGCTGCTTATAACTTTTGTACGGGTCAAAAACCTGACAAACAGGATATCCGTATTTTGGATGCTGGATGTGGTACGGGTGTGGGAACTGAGTATCTCGTTCACCTCAATCCTCATGCTCGTGTTGTCGGTATCGATCTCAGTGCTAATGCTTTAGCGGTGGCAAAAGAGCGCTGTCAGCGTTCTGGTGCAGATCGTGTGGAGTTTCATCACCTGAGTTTGTATGACGTGGAACAGGTACCTGGTGAGTTTGATTTGATTAATTGTGTGGGCGTTCTTCACCACTTACCCGACCCCATTCGTGGAATTCAATCTTTAGCGAAGAAGTTAGCTCCCGGTGGTTTGATGCATATCTTTGTATACGGAGAGTTGGGACGCTGGGAAATTCAACTCATGCAAAAAGCGATCGCACTTCTTCAAGGTGACAAGCGGGGCGATTACCGCGATGGTGTTCGTGTTGGACGGCAAATATTTGCTTCTTTACCAGATAATAACCGCATTCTTAAAAGGGAACGGGAACGATGGTTGTTGGAAAATCAACGGGATGAGTGCTTTGCTGATATGTACGTACATCCCCAGGAAATCGATTACAACATAGAAACTTTGTTTGAACTCATTGATGCTTCGGGATTGGATTTTGTCGGTTTTTCCAATCCGAGTTTTTGGGAGTTGGAGAGACTTTTGAGTAAAGCACCGGAGTTAGTAGAGCGAGCAAAAGATCTGAGCGATCGCCAGCGTTATCGCTTAATAGAATTATTAGATCCAGAAGTGAGTCACTACGAGTTTTTCTTGAATCGTCCACCGCTACCCAAAGCAGATTGGTCAGAACTAGACACAATACTAGCAGCAATTCCAGAAAGAAATCCATGCATAGAAGGTTTCCCCAGTCAATGTCTGTTGAACTACGATTACCAACTTGTTAACTTATCAGAAGCGGAGTTAAAGTTTTTACAAAGTTGTGATGGGAAATCAACAGTGGGAGAAATTTTGGCAAGCTTACAGTTAGAGTTAGATAGGGTACGAGAGCTTCTCAAACAACAGCTCATTATGTTAACACTAGGTTGAAATAGTGACGTTGCCAACTTGAGACGCACAGCCCCACTAAAAAGGTAGAATAAGAGTTAAAAGAATATTTGCTTGACTCCTTATTGATATAAGGTTGGACAGACCCCTAGCTTCTTCAAGAAGTAGGGGATCTTGGAGTCAATCAATGGGTAAAAAGGTAAAAAATTATCCTTATTTATCCAATTTTTTTGTATTAAAAATCCTTTTTATGCTTTTGTATCTACCAATTTTTTTTCTTCAGACAATAAGTTAATTGTTTTTTTCTAAAGTATTGTTACCCAATCGTGATATGATTCAGCTGGCTGAGCAAACAGTCAACACAAATAACTGTACTGGTTTCAACTCCCGTGAGCTTGTCAGACGACTCAATTAAATCCATGCCAACAACAGGACAAGATGCAAAGCCCGGTTTGGAGAATCCAGAACGGAAAAGCTCTTCTATGCAAGAGTTTTACAATCTCTACCGAGAATTGCTGGTCATCACTCTTGTCTTGACAGGGATTATATTTATCTGTGTATGGATTGTGTATTCCCGAAACGTGGCTCTGAATTACTTACTTGGGGCATGCGCGGGTGTGGTTTACTTGAGGATGCTGGCAAAAAATGTTGAGCGGTTGAGCAGAGAAAACCCCAAGCTGAGCAAAACTCGGTTAGCTTTATTAGTAGGAGTTATTGTACTGGCATCACAGTGGAATAAACTGCAAATATTGCCAATATTTTTGGGATTTCTCACCTACAAAGGTACGCTTCTCATTTACGTAGTTAGGGGGGCATTTATCCCTGACTCGTCAAAGCTCCAGTAGACCTAAAAGGCGATGGCGCGAGTGCTTTTCGGGAGGAAAATCCATACCGCGTTACGGCTAAAGCCGTAATCGATCGCTTATCGCTTGCCTGTTTATCTCCAGTTAAGATTGGAGAGTCGAACGACATGGAAAGAAAATGGTAAATTTTCTGAACGTTTTCTATTCTTTTCCTCTTGCCTCATTGGAAGTGGGTCATCACTTCTACTGGCAATTGGGTAACCTGAAACTGCACGGGCAAGTTTTTCTCACCTCTTGGTTTGTAATTGCTATTTTAGTAATAGCTTCACTAGCAGCTACTCGCAGCATCCAAAAAATTCCAAGCGGCATACAGAACCTCATGGAATATGCCCTGGAGTTCATTCGAGATCTGACAAAAAATCAAATTGGTGAGAAAGAGTACCGCCCCTGGGTGCCATTTATCGGCACGCTGTTTCTGTTTATCTTCGTATCGAATTGGTCGGGCGCTCTGGTTCCTTGGAAGGTTCTTAAGTTACCGTCGGGAGAGTTGGCTGCTCCGACCAATGATATCAACACGACAGTAGCACTGGCGTTACTGACTTCGTTAGCTTACTTTTACGCGGGTTTTAGCAAGCGCGGTTTGGGTTACTTCAAAAAGTATATAGAACCGACGCCGATCTTATTACCGATCGCGATTCTTGAAGATTTCACCAAGCCCCTATCCCTAAGCTTCCGACTATTTGGTAACATTTTGGCGGATGAGTTAGTTGTGGCTGTGTTGGTTCTCCTAGTTCCTCTGTTCGTACCTCTGCCAGTCATGGCTTTGGGGTTATTCACCAGTGCCATTCAAGCCCTGGTGTTTGCCACCCTAGCTGCGGCGTACATACACGAGGCGTTAGAGGGACACGGTGAAGAAGAACATGAAGGTCATCATTGACCTTCTCAATCAGATTTTAGGTGTTTGAATGTTAAATTCGAGTCACAATCTAAAATCTAAGAATCTCTCAAATCAAAAACCACTCATTTTGTAGTAAAGGTAAGGAAATCAAGATGGATCCATTAGTTTCTGCTGCTTCAGTTCTAGCTGCTGCTTTGGCGATTGGTTTGGCTGCGATTGGACCTGGTATTGGTCAAGGAAATGCTGCAGGTCAAGCAGTAGAAGGTATTGCCCGTCAGCCAGAAGCTGAAGGAAAAATTCGCGGAACTTTGCTATTGACCCTAGCGTTCATGGAATCCCTGACCATTTACGGTCTGGTAATTGCTCTAGTACTATTGTTCGCTAACCCATTTTCCTAAGACTTAAAACTTGTCAGTTGTAAAGACGCGATGCTTCAAGTCCTTACAACTGACAGATTCTAGAAAAGTCAATCGATCCTTGATAGCGATAGGATCTCCAAAATGAAAGGTTAGATGATTGTAGATGCCACTAAAACAGCGGTTCGAGCCGAATAAGGAGAGAAATGTTTGATTTCGATGCTACTTTGCCGGTAATGGCATTGCAGTTCCTGCTGTTGGCAGCTTTATTGAACGTCATTTTCTACAAGCCATTGACCAAAGCGCTGGACGATCGGGAAAATTACATCCGGACGAACAATCTTGAAGCTAAAGAACGTTTGGCTAAAGCCGAGCGCTTGACTAAAGACTACGAGCAGCAGTTAGCAGACGCTCGCAGACAAGCACAAGCTGTGGTAGCACAAGCTCAGGCTGAAGCACAAAAGATAACTGCCGAAAAAGTAGCCGAGGCGCAAAAAGAAGCCCAAGCTCAGCGAGAAAAGGCAGCTCAAGAAATAGACCAGCAAAAACAAGAGGCTTTTCGTTCATTAGAGCAACAGGTCGATGCCCTCAGTAGGCAAATTCTAGACAAACTACTGGAACCAACTTATTAGATAGAGCGGTTCCATGTAAGCTTACGCGCAACGGGGCGTTGCTCCGGTCAGCGCTTCATTCGAGTGTCAATTTGACACTTTTTCCCTTGGGGAAAATTCAACGTAACTAGCAAGGGAGCAGCGCAGTTGTAAATGGGTATCATAGGGACTGTTTTATTTTTAGCCACTGAGGCAGTCGCAGGAGCAGAACCAGAAGGCGGTTTCGGTCTAAATACAGACATTTTAGAAACCAACATCATCAACCTAGCGATTCTCATTGGCGTCTTATTCTACTTTGGGCGCAATGTTTTAAGCAATACCCTGAACGAACGGCGCTCAAATATTGAAGCGACAATTCAGGAAGCAGAAGCGCGTGCAAAGGAGGCAGCGAGCGCCCTCTTTGAGGCTCAGCAAAGGCTGACTCAGGCGCAAGCAGAGGCACAGCGAATTGTCAAAGCGTCTGAAGAAAGTGCTCGCGCATCTCGTGAAGCAATTCTGGCAGAGGCAGCTAAGGACGTGCAACGCTTGAAAGAAACGGCATCTAGGGATTTAGACACCGAAAGAGAAAAAGCGATCGCAGAAGTAAGAGCGAGAGTCGTCGCTTTGGCATTACAAAGAGTCGAGTCGCAACTACAGACTGGAATTGCCGAGGATACTCAACATAGATTAATCGATCGCAGCATAGCGCTACTTGGAGGACGCTGATGGCAAGCAATGTAGCAACATCCGAAATAGCCACTCCCTATGCCGAAGCGTTGATGTCACTAGCTCAAGCAAGAAACCTGACAGATCGTTTCGGCGAGGATATCCGTTCGTTACTGGGTTTGCTTTCGGGAAGTGAAGAGTTGCGAAACTTCCTTATTAACCCGTTTGTGAAGCTCGAAGACAAAAAATCTGTCATCACCCGTATCCTTGGAGATGGTGCTGATACTTACTTCCGGAATTTTTTGCTGCTGCTGGTAGATAGAAGGCGGATTGCATTGCTCGAACCCATTTGTCAGCAATATCTAGCGCTTTTGCGGCAACTCAAACAAACTGTTCTTGCGGAAGTTGTTTCTGCAGTTCCCCTTTCCGAAGCACAGCAACAATCTGTCAGAGAAAAAGTCATTGCGTTGACGAATGCTCGGGAAGTGGAATTGGATACAAAAATCGATCGCGATCTGATTGGTGGTGTCATCATTAGAGTAGGATCTCAAGTGATTGACGCTAGTATAAGGGGTCAGCTGCGCCGCCTATCATTACGCCTAACTAGCGCCTGAAAAATTATGAATGGTGAATTGATGAATTATGAAAATAATTTATAAAATTCATAATTCATAATTCATAATTCATAATTCATAATTCATAATTCCTCAACAAAGAAGATAGACAAATGGCAATTAGCATCAGACCAGACGAAATCAGCAACATTATTCAGCAACAGATAGAACAATACGACCAACAAGTCAAGGTACAGAATGTTGGTACCGTTCTACAAGTGGGTGACGGTATTGCCCGCATCTACGGTCTTGACAAAGTGATGGCAAGCGAACTACTGGAGTTTGAAGACGGTACTGTTGGCATCGCCCAAAACTTGGAAGAAGACAACGTGGGTGCGGTGCTGATCGGTGATGGTCGTCAAATTCAAGAAGGTAGCTCTGTAACTGCAACTGGCAGAATTGCTCAAATCCCCGTGGGAGATGCAATGATTGGACGAGTTGTAGACTCTCTCGGTCGTCCAATTGATGGCAAAGGGGAAATCAGAACTACAGAAACCCGTTTGATTGAATCACCAGCACCGGGAATTGTGGCTCGTCGTTCCGTACACGAACCCATGCAAACGGGAATCACAGCTATTGACGCCATGATTCCTGTTGGTCGCGGTCAGCGGGAATTGATTATTGGTGACCGTCAAACTGGAAAAACTGCCATTGCAATTGACACCATCCTCAACCAAAAAGAAGAGGACGTGATTTGCGTATACGTTGCGATCGGTCAAAAGGCTTCTACTGTAGCGAACGTGGTACAAACACTACAGGACAGAGGCGCGTTGGACTACACAATCGTTGTCGCCGCTAATGCCAGTGACGCAGCTACCCTGCAATATTTAGCTCCTTACACGGGTGCTACCCTTGCTGAGTACTTTATGTACAATGGGAAAGCAACCTTGGTTATTTATGATGACCTTTCCAAGCAGGCTCAAGCGTATCGCCAAATGTCCCTGCTGCTGCGTCGTCCACCCGGACGGGAAGCTTACCCCGGAGACGTTTTCTACATTCACTCCCGCTTGTTGGAACGGGCGGCTAAGCTCAACGATGAACTCGGTGCAGGTAGCATGACTGCTCTACCCATCATCGAAACCCAAGCAGGTGACGTATCCGCGTACATCCCCACCAACGTGATTTCCATCACCGACGGTCAGATTTTCTTGTCTTCTGACTTGTTTAACGCCGGTATTCGTCCGGCGATTAACCCCGGTATTTCCGTATCTCGGGTGGGTTCGGCGGCTCAAACTAAGGCAATGAAAAAAGTTGCTGGTAAGTTGAAGTTGGAATTAGCTCAGTTTGACGAATTGCAAGCTTTCGCACAATTCGCTTCTGACTTAGATAAAGCCACTCAAGACCAGCTAGCAAGAGGTGCTCGCTTGCGGGAACTTCTGAAACAGCCACAAAACTCTCCCCTATCAGTTTACGAGCAAGTGGCTATTCTTTACGCTGGTATTAACGGTTACTTGGATGACGTACCTGTTGCCAAAGTGACTGCTTTCACTAAAGGTTTGCGAGAATATTTGAAGACAGCAAAGCCTCAGTATACAGACAGTGTGAAAGCAAAGAAAGTTCTAGGTGATGATGAGGAAAAAGCCCTCAAGGAAGCAATCACCGAATTCAAGAAGACCTTCTTAGCAACAGCGTAGGAAAGAGTGCTAATTGCTGATAGCTAATTGTTGAACAGCCATTAGCTATTAGCCATTAGCTATTTACTGGGAAAAAGAATATGCCAAATCTAAAAGCAATACGCGATCGCATTCAATCGGTCAAAAATACCAAGAAAATTACAGAAGCCATGCGGCTCGTGGCTGCTGCTAGGGTACGTCGCGCTCAAGAACAGGTGATTGCAACCCGCCCCTTTGCAGACCGCTTGGCTCAAGTCCTGTACGGTTTGCAAACCCGCTTGCGGTTTGAAGATGCAGACCTACCCCTACTGCGGAAAAGAGACGTGCGGTCAGTAGGGTTGCTCGTGATTTCAGGCGATCGGGGATTGTGCGGCGGTTACAACAACAACATTATCAAGCGTGCTGAAAACCGCGCTAAAGAAATCAAAGCAGAAGGTCTTGACTACACGTTTGTGATTGTAGGACGCAAAGCATCTCAGTACTTCCAACGCCGAGATCAACCCATTGATGCGAGCTACACTGGTCTAGAGCAAATTCCGACTGCAGCAGAAGCAACAAAGATTTCTGACGAACTCCTCTCTTTGTTCCTGTCTGAAAAAGTAGACCGAATTGAGTTGGTATACACCAAGTTCGTCTCTTTGGTCAGTTCCCGTCCCGTCGTACAAACTCTGCTTCCTCTAGACCCACAAGGTTTAGAAGCACAGGATGATGAAATTTTCCGCTTAACAACTCGTGGCGGTCAGTTTGAGGTAGAACGCTCGAGAGTTGCTACCCCAACACGGACTTTACCCCGTGACATGATTTTTGAGCAAGACCCCGTACAAATTCTTGATTCTCTGCTCCCTCTATATCTGAGCAACCAGTTACTCAGAGCATTACAAGAATCTGCTGCAAGCGAACTAGCAGCACGGATGACAGCAATGAGTAGCGCTAGCGACAATGCAAAAGAACTCATCAATACTCTCACCCGTTCATACAACAAAGCACGCCAAGCCTCAATTACCGATCAAATTCTTGAAGTGGTGAGTGGTGCAGAAGCGCTCAAGTAAAGTGTGGGTGGATTTTGGATTTAGATTTTGGGTTGAATCTCAAATCTCAAATCTAAAATCTCAAATTTTTTTAACACATTTTATAATGTATGTACTACAATGGAATCTGTGAAGGACATGGGTCCGTAACGGTTTCGACGTGGTGGCGAAAGCTGCTCTATGATTCAGGTCGAGAGTGAGTCTCCTCTCGAAAATCAAGGCTCAAAAAAATAGATGCAAACAACATCGTACCTTTTGCTCGTAAGCACGCTACTGTAGCTGCCTAATAACCTCTAACTGGTTCGAGCGCTTCTGGTCTGACTCCGTTAAAGGCTAGAGGCAAACCCCAACGGATGCGCTAACAGCATTCCTCTGGTTAACTGTTGGCTAAGACTCAACCAGAGCATCCTACCGTTCGGGATAAAGAACGTTCCCCGCCCTAAGGGTAAAAAGGGCTAAGCCTGTGAATGAGTGGGGAGTCAATACCCATTGCGGACAGCAGTTCGACTCTGCTCGGATCCACTAAGTGATAAATAGAAATCCGTCGTATACTTTTATGTATCGGCGGATTTTGTTTTGTGTGACTGGTTCAAACGCAGTTATTACTTGTCAAAAACCTGTTTGTAAACCATACAGAACAAACGCAAATTATAAAGTACTGCTCACCAATTAATCTCCGACCTGTAAACTTTGAAATGGAATATGCTAGACCCTTCAGTGCAGACATTGCACTCTCTACCTCTATAGCAAGCAACGCGCTCAAAGGGTGTATCTTTATTAGCTATCAAGAAATAGTGGGAGCGCGAGAACCCCTGTGTTTTTAACCCTATCCATTACCCGCATCTTTCTTAACAATCGCAAAACTCGGATGAAGAAAGGGTTTGAGGAGAAATACGGACTCTAGGGGTTGACAAAAATCAAATGATGTAGAGTAGGGGAGATGGAAGTGGTGGTCTGATGGCGGATGTGGATAGCCATGCTTGTTAAAGATCACTCGAGTGGCGAGGGAAAAATTTGTGGAAGGAATTGCGACAGAGAACCTTTCAGGGGCAGTGGATAAGCAAAGGAAAAGTCTACAATGGTGAAAATGTAAGGAGAATAAGTTCTAAAAATATTCGACAACAAATACTTGAGTAAAAAGAAGTTAGTGAGGTGCGAAAGTCATTTTTAGATGGGGTTTGCAGCAGGTTGTATGAGTACGGCAATCATCGCCAGAACACTACTGTTTCAAAAACGATAAAACAGGTATCAGATTCAATCTGTTGCAGAGCGGCGCGAGGGGGCTAAGCCGCCCCCTCAGGACTCCCCGGCGTGCCAGTTTCAAATGACCATACAAAAACTACTACTGATGCCTCAAAGGGTACAAATGGTCATCTTCAACTGGCTGAATCAAAAATCATGAATTCTGCGAGATTGGCAAAACTTGTGGAATTTTGTTGTTGATAGCACTTCAGGTGTTAGCCTGAAGTGCTGAAAGAAGCTAGTAGATGCAGCATCGCTTTGCTCTGTTCATTGGAGAATACTTGCTCGTGACCAACATAGAGTGAGCGAATGTTCAAGGGTTTAAGACCCAAATGGCACGCAAGGGAAAAGCACACCGCAGATGGAAGAATCAGAAAAATGGGATGAAGTTTGAAGTCCGTTAACAGTTGCCACCCGGATTTTTGGCATTTCTTCAACTGTATTGATAGCAGGGATAAACAGAAGATAGATGCCCTCTGTTCTCTGCCTGCTACCGTCAAAAATCTTAATTGTTAAGTAGCACAATGGTTTTTCAGTAATTTCCAGGTAGCAGCAATATCATGTAATCTTTTTAAACCACGCCAAATTGTCTTTAAACCCGGTTCTCCGTCACGAGTTCGTCCTAAAAAACCTCCCAGTTTAGCAATCATTCTCACAGCTTCATTAAGAGAGGGTGGTGTTTGTGGAGGATGAGGATTTTGCGAAATAGTCACACATAATGATTGCCATTCATGGGTTTCTAAAACTGTATCGCACGGAGTCTGTGGGTGCATTCGCGCTTCATAAGTTAACCAGAGTAAACGCCATGCCACAATTGAATAAGTTGCTAGTGCCATGTGGATGCGACGCCCAGTTTCTAACTGTAATTTTTCGATTCCACAGCCACTCTTTAATGCATAGTGGTAGCGTTCAATTAACCATCGATACGTATACCAACGCACACACCGGGCCGCATCTTCTAAACTCTTAATCTCAAGACTCGTTAATAATAACCAACTAATGGGACTAACGCCTTCTGGAGGATTCTCTTCTCTGGCTAAAATCACTTGTAACTTCACAGGATTTAGCTGCTTTCTTCTGATATGATTCGATGGCACTGCTATGTCCAATGTGGCAAATCGAATAGTGAGATGGGCGATTCTCCAATGCTGTTGTGGTGAGCGGTTCACCTCCACCTTCAGCTCCCCACGTGCAGGTGTTGCATTGATGGCTTCATGTAAATACTTGGCATTGTGGTCTACTTTTCGGTTGTGAGTTCCACGAATCAATAAATGAAAATTTTGGGCTCGTTCTTGATTGAATAAATCAAATATGTCTGCCTCTGAATCCGCTACCGTCACCACAATTTTCTCTGGGGGAATTAACTGATGTATAGCTTGTTCTGTATCTAACCAACGTTGACTTTCTTTTTCTGCTGTTTCTCTTTGATGCCGTTTTTTAGATATGCCTAAATTTTCCAGTTCTCTAGTCCACACATGTTGATGAATAATTCCTAATGGCACTCCATCTATTGAAGCCACCAAACTGGAGTGGACTTTTAATCCAAAACTTGTTGCACAGTCCAGATATCCCAAACCTGTCGTTTGAGGATGGTGTGTTAAATCGATATTCGTTGTATCTTGAATTGCCAGTAGGATTTGATGTGATTCTATTCTTTTAATTGTACTCGTTTGATGCGCTTGCCGAATATCATCTGGCTGGAAATAGGGCGACTTCCAAAAATCATACGCGGCTGTTGTTGCTGCTATATCTCCACACGCTTGTGGTACACTTTCTCCGGGTTGAGAAGCTAAATCTTCCACCATTTTTCTCAATCGTTTTTCCCGTCTTCTATCTCCCAAATCCAGACTCTCGAGTTCCTTTTCTGCCCACTGATACATTGACACTTACCTCTTGTTTTCAAGCACTCGCCAATATCCTCTTTCTACATGGTGATCTAACAGACACCGGGCGTCGAGACAAACCAAAGCGCAGAGTCTCGCCCCCAAGCGGTTTATACCGCCAATTTCTCTTGCGTTGACAACGCTTGTTGAGGTTCGATCCTCATCTGTGATCTCACAGCCTCAGACTGTCCCCTAGTCTCCGCATCTGTTGCTTCATTCACCGTTACTGCTGAGCGTCTGAATGATTTTTTCCATCATAATTATACTATCTGCACAGATCTTCAACTCCCATTGGACACCCTCTGTGTCACAATCGCTGTTGAAACTGTTGCGCCAGTCTTGGGCTAGCTCGAAGTGCAGTCTTTTCAATTTCTTGACGACATTCAAGCTCAGTGCTCAAAATCTGGCAGAATTCATGATTTTTGATTCAGCCAGTTGAAGATGACCATTTGTACCCTTTGAGGCATCAGTAGTAGTTTTTGTATGGTCATTTGAAACTGGCACGCCGGGGAGTCCTGAGGGGGCGGCTTAGCCCCCTCGCGCCGCTCTGCAACAGATTGAATCTGATACCTGTTTTATCGTTTTTGAAACAGTAGTGTTCTGGCGATGATTGCCGTACTCATACAACCTGCTGCAAACCCCATCTAAAAATGACTTTCGCACCTCACTAACTTCTTTTTACTCAAGTATTTGTTGTCGAATATTTTTAGAACTTATTCTCCTTACATTTTCACCATTGTAGACTTTTCCTTTGCTTATCCACTGCCCCTGAAAGGTTCTCTGTCGCAATTCCTTCCACAAATTTTTCCCTCGCCACTCGAGTGATCTTTAACAAGCATGGCTATCCACATCCGCCATCAGACCACCACTTCCATCTCCCCTACTCTACATCATTTGATTTTTGTCAACCCCTAGAGTCCGTATTTCTCCTCAAACCCTTTCTTCATCCGAGTTTTGCGATTGTTAAGAAAGATGCGGGTAATGGATAGGTGTTTTTAACCAGGGGATGAAGCGCGACGCAACAGGTTTTAACCTGTTGTCTTCATTTCCCACGCTGATTTTCAATGTACTTTTTAACTACCTCTGTACTAACTTGACCCGTTGACGCTACAAAGTAGGTCGGTGTCCACAAAGCAGGTAGTTTTTTCAGTTCTGGAAATTCCTTTCTTAGGTGATGAGATGCACGACCTTTGACCCATTTCGCAATTTGTGAAGGGGCTTCATCTGTAGGCGCATTGATAAACATATGCACGTGGTCGGGTTGAATTTCTAATGCAATAAGTCTCCAGTTATGTTCTTGTACTAGTTCAAAAATAATTTCTTGGAGTCTTCTTGCCACATCAGTGACTAGTACGGGTCTTCTTCGTTTTGGTACAAACACGAAATGATAGTTAATAGACGACACAGAATTCTCCGTTCTGCGGTAGTCGTGGTCTTCTTGCAAACTTTGCTTATGCCGGGGAACCCGTCCACCGCAAGTTTGCGCTTCTTTTGAAAGTTTTGCCATTTTCCTGATTTTAGTTGCCAGACTATGTAGTATCTAATATAATAAACAACAAGAGGTGATGACGAATTGTACAAAACTTTACCAGTTAAAGCAAGGTTTACAGATATTGAAGAAGCTTTTTGGCTCGACCAATGCCAGCACGCTAACAGTTTGATTAATTGCGCTCTTTATCATGTTCGTCAAACTCATTATGCAAGGCTAGAAGAATCGGGTAACGCTTTTACAACTTATTGGCGTGGTGATGATTTACGTCATGGCTGGAAAACGTACAAATGCTTTACCACTTATCCCGAACTGGATAAAATTTTTAAAGACAATCCACATTACAAAGCCCTTGCCGCACAAGCCGCACAGCAAACATTGAAATCTGTGGGTGAGTCAATTACTAGTTACAACGGATTGGTAAACGCTTATTACAGAGGCGAGGTAGACAGACCTTCGTTACCACAATACAGAAAAAGCGGTGGACTTGCAGCAGTCACATTCCCAAGACAAGCACTGACCTATAAAGATGGCTGTTTTTATCCGTCAATTAGCAGAGAAACCAAACCACATTTGTTAACGGAAATTGCTTTACCATTACCAGAATTCATTGATTCAGATTGGGTTAAGGAAGTGACAGTGCGTCCTTGTTACGGTCAGTTGTGGATTGATTGGGTGATTGATGACGGTAAGCAGATTGTCGAAATTAATCCCAACCTTGATTACACTCAAGCATGGAGTTTTGACCACGGTGGTAATAATTGGCTAACAGGTGTTTCAACATTGGGACAAAGCTTAATCATTGATGGTAGAAAGCTACGTTCAATGAATCAAGGTTATTGTCGTTTGGTTGCCAAATGTAAACAAGGCAAATCAGAATTTTACTGGGATGCTAACCTCGACAGAATTCAACGCAAACGTAATAATCAGATGCGAGATGCCATCAACAAAGCAGCAAGGTTCATTATTAATCGATGCCTTGCTGATGCTGTTGGAAATCTCATTATTGGTTGGAATGAGGGTCAAAAAATCGGTTCTGACATGGGTAAACGCAACAATCAGAACTTTGTCCCAATTCCAACAGGTAGATTGATTGAACGGCTTAAACAACTAGTACCAGAATACGGAATTGTTTTGACAATTACTGAAGAAGCGTATACTTCAAAAGCGTCATTTCTTGATGGTGACTCACTACCGAAATACGGTGAAAAACCCGAAGGATGGAAGGCATCAGGTGAGAGAATTGAGCGCGGTACTTACAAGACCAAAAAAGGTTTTTTAATTAATAGTGACTGCAACGGTGCAGCCAACATCATGAGAAAAGTAGCCACACAGCTAGGACTTGTTCTAGTTAAGGTGGGTAGAGCAGCCTTGAGTCTGCCGCATCGGTATGATTTGTTCTGCGATCTAAAAAATTCATTTCGTAATACGTTACGGAGTGCAGCTTTAGGAGGCACTGCGTTGGGCGGCTCCGCCGACTTGAAGCAAGTGCCGTCTCACGGAGTAACATCCATGTAGAATCCCTCGTGTTTTAAACCGAGGGAGAACTCAACAGAGTACGCTCAACCAAAGTTTCCCCAACAAAAAGTTATCTTTCATCTCCTAAAAAGCACATTTTATCAAGAAAGGCAGAGGGCAGCTTTGCTGGAGGCAGAAGGGAATACTGGCTCCGCCCTCAGAGAGTGAGCGAATGTTCAAGGGTCTAAAACCCCACCGTCACTTGCGGTGCGCCCCATTGGTTGAGGTTTGAATCCACGGGCGTAAGTGTACATAGCTGCCCTCTGCCCGATAGCATTGCTGCCTTCTTCAAAACCCTGATACAGCAAGGCTTTCAGAAAATGAAAAAAATGTGTGTCTTAGGAGCGCCCCACTGGCGGCGTTTGCCACCCCCTATAAATGAAACAAACACGAGCAATTTTTGACTAAGCCTTATTTTACAGGCTTTTTGGCTCGTGTTTCTTGAAAGTTATCAGAAAAACGACTGAAAACCCTTGCAGATGTAGCTCTGAGGATGGCGGCGATCGCCATTTGAAAAATCGTGTTTTCTATCTTATTTTTGGCAGATTCTTCAGGACTATTGCTTATTGACAACTTACTTATGACCTTAACTTATCATTTATGATAAGTACCTGGGCAAAATTAATTTCATACTTACATCGCCTGAAATGCTTATCAAACGCTCATTTTAGGTTTTAAAAATGTGTAATTAATTTTGCATGACTACTTAATTGCTTTGTTAATAAACACTTATTGTGCGATTTTTAGCTAAACTCATTTTTCTTTTATTTAAGTCTCATTAAGAAAAATGATTCAGAACTATTTTTTGTGGTATTTTTCCAGATGTGCTGATTATAGTATAGAGATAAAATAAGTGAAAATTTTAAATGAAAAGCAAGGAATAAAATTCCGAATTATTCAACCCAGTGATTTTGAACAAACTGTTGATTTATGTTCTCAAATATTTACAAAATATGAACCCATGACTAGAACTGTGAAAATTAACCATAAAGAGTTTAAAACTTTAGCTGAACCTTATTGCCAAAAAGCTATTGAAGATGAAATTTCTATTGTTGCCACAGATTGTAATGAAAAAGTTGTTGGTTTTACTATATCAAAAGATTTGATGACAGAACCTGCCAATCTTAATGAAATTAACGATAAATTTGAACCAATAACAGCTTTTTTACATGAATTAAATTTCAATTATAAATTGAAAAACTCTTTGCAATTGGGTCAGGTATTGCATATTTTTTTACTAGGAGTTAAAGAAGAATATAAAAATCAGAAAATTGCCAGTACTTTAGTTGAAAACAATTTAAGAATTGCCAAGTTAAAAAATTTTTCTTTAGCAATTACTGAAGCTAGTGGACTCATATCTCAGCATATATTTCGGAAATTAGGTTTTAGAGAAGAGGTCAATTTATTTTACGATTCCTACACGTTTAAAGGAGAGAAAATATTTTCATCTATAAGTGATTCTGCAAGTTGTATATTGATGTCACATTCAATTTTATGAAATTTTTCATTCCTACAAAAGAATTTAGGAGTCTTGACCCCTTGGGCATAGTTTCTGTGTCGGCGACAGCAAATTGACAAGCTTCTTTACGAAGAAATTCGAGAACAACGCTCTAAGGATTCACCCATCTGGCATACAGACTTTTCCAAGCATTTCCAAGCCCCAGGCAATGCTGATTCGATAACGGTAGATCCTTATAAATTCGGGTACATTCCTCACCCAACAGGAGCATTATGCTATCGCTATTCAGCCATACGTGATTTGCTGACCTTCGCTGCTCCTTGTATGTACCACGGCGAAGCAGAACCCACAGTTGGCATTTATGGCTTGGAGGGGTCAGGTCATTTTAGAAGGCTGATGCGACAAACCTCTACGAAATAGAACTGTTTAACCTGTGCGATAGCGTTCCCCTTACCGAGCGACATAAAAACTTTAGACCAAAAGTGCCATTGTGCTGCTTGTCTGGTGTTCTTGCTATTTAAGGAAGTAAGCTTTGTTCCTGAATCATGCGCTCAAGCCAATTAGCAATAAAGCGAAGAGATAAGCCTAAATTGCCAACATGAACATGGTTTTGTGCCTGTTCAGCGCTGGTGAAAACTCTCGTAGTGAGCGATCGCACATTTCTTAAGGCTTCTGCTTGTCGATACAACTGATGGAGTGGGACATAATGATCCTCACTGCCTGCTAGCAATAACACATCTGCCCTAATGCGATTCGATACCTCAATTGTATTGTAGGCTTGGGTAGCTTGAAGAAACTCGTAGGGAGTGGTTGTACCCATTACGTGCATTCCCTGTCGGATTCCCCAATCTAGAATGGGACTTTGAGGCATAAGTTTGTTCAACAACGTATTAAGCTCCTCGGCAGCCTGCTCAGTTAAATACTGTTTAACTTGCGCTGTTAATGTTACAGGAAGCGATCTTAAAAGGACTTCAAGGGAATCACAAAAAATGTCATCTGCAACGACATAGCGAATTCTTGGCTCAAAAGCTGCGGCTCGAATCACCAGTCCCCCACCAAGAGAAATGCCCATAAGAATAATGTCGTTGAGTCCAAAATAATCCAACACTATTTTAACTGGCTCTTCCCAGTTTGGAACCATTGCTAGACCTGCATCTTCTAAAGCACCCCCTTGCCCCGGACCTTCAAATATAACAACTTCGTATCCGGCTTCAACAAAGAAAAAAGCGATTGGAAAAAACTCTTCAATATAGCTGTCATACCCTCCAAAGAGAACAAGGGTGGCTTTGGATTGTTCCACAGTGAAGCGATAAGCTGGGAGAAAGCCTGTTTGGTAAGGAATTTGGTAGTGCTCGTTCTCAGTGATGCCATAGCACTGTCGCATCATTTGAATAAAGCGATGGCGCATGGGACGCTTCTGGGGATCGTCTGCCCAAACAAAGAATTCAGCTGTGCGTAGGTAGTAGGCAGCCGGTAAGGGGCGATCCCGGTCAATGGCTTGCTCGCTAAGAGCCAAAAATTCGCGTCGCAAGTCTGCATAGGTTTTGATCTTTGGTGCAACAGTTTGCATATCTTCTAAAACAGATGCTTCTCCAAGCCATTGAACCCAACGATTAAATTGAAAGTTGAGGCTGATATCGGGATGCAGATCGTAGTAGCCAACATGAGCGATCGCCTTTTGAACGAGTTGTTGACGTGAGAGAGGTTGATCTGTCATATTGACCTTCTTTGCTGGTTTAAAGACTATGCTTCAACCTTATAAAATGGCATAATAGCTTGTCATTGACGTGGGTTAAGATGCACTGAGTTTGGTTTGCGATCGCGACGAGATACGCCGTTTCAAGCGACTTAAAGACTCTGGCTCAAGTCTCAAGTAGGAAGCCAGATAGTATTGTGGAATTCGCTGCAATAACTCTGGCTTAGTCTGAAGCAATTTAAGGTACCGTTCCTCCGGTTTGTCCATGTAAAGGGACAGCAATGAATCACGGAATCTGAAAAAGAGTATTTCTACCACCAACCTTTGAAGTCGTTGCCCGTTTTGCGATTCCTCAAACAGCAGATTGAGGCAAGCGTCGTTCAGAATCAGGAGCTTTGAGGTTTCAACCGCTTGAAAATAAAATTGTGTCGGCTGTTTGCGGAAGTAACTTTCGTAGTCGCAGATCGGCTGATCCTCTACAAAAAAGTCAAAGGTGATTTCCTTGTCATCCTTAAGAATAAAGATGCGGAAACAGCCCTTGATGATGAAACCAATGAATTGGCAAATCTCTCCTGCCGCGAATAAATAATCTCCTTTGTTGAGATCCCGTGTCTTAAGATAGCGATCGACCTTAGCAAGTTCAATCTCATGCTCGGGCAGAAGCTTAGAAATAAAGTCATAAAATTGTTGTTGCATCATCCGCTTTTTAGTTATATTTTGAATCCCAAAGTTTAGTATCCAAACACTTTGCCTCCGCGCTATTAATTTGCGTAACAGCCCGTTTGTAATTCCATTTTGACAGATATGCTCTATTTTGCTTGACCTAACTTTTTTGTATTGTACCCTTGTGAACCTGAAAAGCGAGAAACACAACTAAGCAAAGAAATTCTTGCAGACGTGCTCCAAGAAATAGTAAATATCGTACAAACTCGTACTCGGCGAAGAGATAGTAAAATTCCCTTACCATAATTAAAGCAGAAAAGTAACTAGTACGTAAAGGCAGAAGTACGTAGGCAGAGGGCAGAAGGCGCAAACGCTTATTACTAAATTTTTTCTCTCAATCCTAATGGTATAGTTATTTCCGCCGTCCTGTACTAGTACATAAAGGCAGAAGTCCGCTCGTCAGAGGGCAGAAAGCGCAAAAGCTCTAACGGCAAGCTTTTTGTCTATTACTAATAGTTACCTTATTTACGCCATGCTGTACTGGATCTTTGAGTTTTTTTGGCATTGTCTCGACAACATTTTTCTGTTCCAAAAAATTGGTCTGTAAACTACTATTTTTTAGCGATTGCGCGGAGCGCAGACACCAGAGGCGTATCGCAAAACTTTTCGGTCTACTGAGTGTTGGATGAAGTGCGTTGTTGATATTAGTCAACAACGCACTTTACAACTGGACGGTTAAGATACGCCTGCTACAAAGAAATTTGATGTTTGCCTTGAATTGAAAACAGCCTATTAACGGCAGTCTTATCAATTAAGACTTGAATTTGTAGGCACCAATTAGCGCCCATTACCCTAATTGTGTTCTACACCTTATTGAACTTTGCACACTCGTCAATGTTTTTGCAGCCACTATCAATGACTGGTGAACCTAATGAGAGTAGGCAATTTTTGCCGTCCTAATTGATAAAGTCATATAGAACTCACAGTTTTGTTGTTGGTATTTACGAAGTTGTCAAGACCAGTGCCACCATCATATAGCCTCTCAAACTCATCAGTGAACGTGTTACCATCTAAGGTTAAATTGCTGACATCTTCAAGCGAACCGTTGCGATAGGAGCTATCGGCAAAGGTATTATTACGAATCAAAACGTCTTTAGTTTTATAACCGCCAGTGAAATCGGAACCATCAACTTCAAAGGCTTGGACGTTATTGGTAACAGTATTGTTGAGAATATCAACGTTACGGACATTACTGGTAACGCCAATACCTCGACCAGAATTCATTCCTTCTCGTCCATTGTCACTAACAATGTTGTTATAAACTCGGATGTCTCTGACTTCTCCAATACTAGGAACTTCATCTGCAACTACAATACCATCAGCAGTATTGCCGCTAACGACGTTGTCGTAGACATCAATATTGAACATATCAGCACGATTGCCTTCTATGTAAAGAGCAGGACCGCCTTGATAGCCTTGATATGTACCGGAAATTGAGGCTTGACCTGTAATAAAGTTGTTATGAACACTACCATTGCGAGAACCTGTTTTGATATCAATCCCTTCACGTGTTCCATCTTTCACAGTATTACCTGCTACCTCAAAGCCATCTACACCCCAGATGCTTAAGGACTCTTGAGTTCCTAAGGGGTCATAGATAGAGTTATCACCACCACCACCTTTCCATCTAGCATTGGCTTTTTCGACGGTGTTATTCAGCACTTTGATATCCTTACTAGTTACTTCTTGTTCTCCACCTTGGTAATAGCTGTCAGGCATAACGATGATTCCTGAGGAACCAGTGTTGTAAGTAGAGTTGTTTTGAACAACCATGTTGTTGGCATCACGTAAAGAAATCCCTGCCCAAGAGGTGTTCTCAACGTGGAAGCCATCGATTACCCAATAGCCTTGGCCTACTGACTGAATCACGCCCTCTCTAAAACCACCTTCCACGGGGTCAGGGTCGCGCAATGTTACATCGCCATTGGCTTTGAGTGTGATATGACCGAGCTGACTGTCGCCAGATTTTTCAAGGTTCACTAGTTCTGTATAAGTCCCAGGTTGAACCAAAACAGTATCGCCAGCTTTAACTGGAGAGTCTTCACTGACGGCATAGTTAAGGCTTTTCCAGGGTTTATCGACTGTGCCTGGATTATCATTACTTCCATCTGGTGAAACATAGTATTTTGTTCCATTGCCAGAATAGTTAGATAGAGCAACTGGAGAAGCTGAAGATACAGGCTTTGAGTTCTCCATGAGTGGGTCTTGTTCGCCAACAATTAGAGTATCTTTGCCTCCCACTAGAAGGTCTTGATTGTTGCCATTTTTGCTATCTAACTGATTTCCAGTACCACCAACGAGGCTGTTAATTTGTTGCCCATTGATTGAGTTGTTTTTGGTATCGCCAATAGAGTTGAGATCGCCAGAACCACCTTGGAGCCATGTATTGATGGTATCTTGCGTGCCATTATCAATCGTACTACCCGAATTCTTTGGACTTGAGTTGAAATCTAGAGGGCTGCGTGAATTGTTGTTTGTACCGGAATCTGCCAAGATATTAGCTTGACGCGCATCGAATTGTGTGTAGTCCATTGTTTTTGCCTCCATCAAGTTTTTTGTGAATGCTGCAACTGAAATTGACGAGAACAAAAGCAGAACCCTGAATAGTAAATATGAAACAACGCCATCGGAACCTTAGTAGAAATTCTCTCGTCCTAAATGTAGAGCGTGCTGAAGTGTGCCTTTAACGTAGGAAGCAAATCTTCCCGTACTAAAGGTTCTCACTCATCGGATCGCTTTGCGGTCAATATTAGGTAAATGCTTGATTAGTTCTGAGCTTAGCTATGCTTTCGTAATCTGCAGATGCAATTTCGCTTAAGCACCCTATAGGTTCTGAGGGTTTTTTCTTTACTTCACAAGTAATTGTATCAGCACTTTTGCAAATTGTATCCCCTTTGCAAACTTTTTTTGTTGCGATTGGCGGTCATGCCATAGCAAAAGGGCTGCAATAGCCAATTTTACTTCTATATGTGAAATTGCAGAAACCCTTATCCAAAAAGGATTTTAAGCCTCATTCTCAAGATTTGATCGAGAGTTACCTTGGTCGCAAATCTTTAACATTGTGCCAGTTGAATAACTGTCCATTGAGGTTTGAAAGCCAACGCCAAATCATTTGGAACAAGTTAAAAGAAAGTACGGTTGTAGCACAAGCAAGAGCTTACAGAATGCGATACAGCACCCATCCTATCAGTTCCGCTTATCGCCTCATGCGTTGGAATTGTCAGTACGGGTGGACAAATGATTCAATTTAGCCCGATGCAACAGACGCAAACTAATATAGTGCCTATTGCTTGTTATTAGGTGTTACACCTTCGTTATTGCTTGGCATATAAGACGGACGCAAGCTTATGTAGTGCCTATTGCTTGTTAATATAGAATTTCAAAGAGCCGAGGTTGACCATTAGGATAGTAAACACCCATGGATGAGTAACATATGTACTTTGACTAACTCTGTTACCCGGTTGAATCGAGTTGTAAAACTTTCGATTACCTCAGCAGTCAAACCAATACACTTTTACTAGCTGAGCATGCCGATCGCACAACGTAATTTCAGTAGCAATTAACACGAACAGTATTGCGGATTGGAACGATAAACCAAGAGAAGGATTGCCTTTCAAATGCGATTATAGGTAGCAATTAACACGAACACTATTACGGATTAAAACTGGCGATCGCACATCTGTTGATGGCTACATAGCTTTTAATGTAGCAATTATCACTATTTCCTATTAGAGATTGAAACAAAGTCCCTCAGTAAAGGGGGCGAAATAGTTTCATCTGTAGTAATTAATACAATATATTGCTAGGAATTGAAACTGGCGCTCGTACTAAATCCTTGACAAGAATCTCCACCTACGTAGCAATTAATATAAATACCTATTAGGAATTGAGACCTCTTGCTTATCGAATATACAGCTTTAAATCTGTAGCGATTAATACAAAATTTCTAACAGGGTTAAAATATTTTCATTTAACGCTAACCCATCAAAAATCTGCACGTGGCGAGTGCAAACCCAAGGTTTAAAAATACAGACAAACTATTAAATTTTCTTAATACTTACCTCCGAAACTTATGGCATCGCTGAAGTAGTTACAGGGAAACGTGATAGGAATTGCATTTAACTTACAAGAAAACTTACTTATCTCTGCTTCTGAAGAAAACACCGTTAAACTTTAGTACACAAATGGTAGTGCGCGCGCGAGATTCTACTCAAACTCAATATTGACATACAGGAAAAGTTAGATACAACGGTTGTAAAATTTATGCTTTTCGTTACAAAATATATATGTTCAATATAAGCTTTCTAACAACTCCTACATAAAATAAATTTAAAAAAATCCGAATCTTTGATATAATTTGAAAGCTGATAAAAGACCATGAGTAACAATTTCATAGTAAGAGTTAATGCCAAAAAATAGTTTATTTGGCTACAAAAACTATTTAAAAGAAAATAAAATCTTTAACAACTTTACAAAAGTAATTGTGAGCAAAATAAGAGCAGAAACGACGACTGATGATTCGTGCTCGGAGAGAATTAATGGTTGCGCTCGCAGAGAACGCCCAAAAAAGGCTAACTATACAAACTGTTGAAATAGCTCCTAATACAACTGCCATTCGCTGTCTCGACTGGGACCGCGATCGCTTTGACATTGAATTTGGATTGCAAAATGGTACGACTTACAACTCGTATCTAATTAAAGGTGACAGGATAGCATTAGTTGATACCGCTCACACTAAGTTTCGCGAACAGTATTTAAATACGCTCAAAAGCCTCGTTAACCCTAAGGCCATTGATTACATTATTGTCAGCCATACAGAACCAGACCACAGTGGCTTGGTAGAAGATGTGCTCCAATTAGCCCCAAGAGCGACTGTTCTAGCATCCAAAGTTGCCCTACAATTTTTGGATAACCTAGTACACGATCCATTTTCCAAGCGAATTGTGAAAAGTGGCGATCGCGTAGACTTGGGACAGGGACACGAAATTGAATTTGTGAGTGCTCCCAACTTACACTGGCCCGATACAATATTTAGCTACGATCGTAAAAACCAAATCCTCTTCACCTGCGACGCCTTTGGGATGCACTATTGCAGTGATGACACCTTTGACGTCAATTTAGAGGCAATTGAACCCGACTTTAGATTTTACTACGACTGTCTCATGGGTCCCAATTCCCGTTCCTTGCTCAACGCAATGAAAAAAATGGGAGAACTTGGCAAAATTAGAATCATTGCCAACGGACACGGACCGTTACTGTATCACAATCTTGAAGTTTTGAGAGAGTGCTACCAAAGCTGGAGCCAAAGACAAGTTAAGGCAGAAACCATCGCTGCTTTATTCTACGTCTCTGATTACGGACATAGCGAACGTCTTGCCCAGTCCATTGCTCACGGAGTCCAAAAAACTGGGGCTGGTGTTGAGATGATGGATCTGACCTCAGCCGAGATCCAAGAAATTCAAGAGTTAGCAGGAAGGGCAGCTGGTATCATTATTGGGATGCCTCCAAGCGGGAACCTTGCGGCTCAAGCTGCTATCAGTTCCCTACTCGCTGTCGCAAAAGAAAAGCAAGTCATTGGGCTGTTTGAATGCTATGGTCCCGATGAGGAACCCGTCGATCCACTGCTAAGAAGATTTGTCAATCTTGGCGTTAAAGAAGGATTTCCCGCAATTCGCGTCAAAGAAATTCCTACTGATGCCACATACCAACAATCTGAAGAAGCAGGGACAACTTTAGGACAACGGCTTGTTCGGGAACGCAACATCAAGCAAGTTAAATCCATTGACGCCAACTTAGAAAAAGCTCTAGGTCGGATTAGCAACGGGCTGTACATCATTACTGCTAAAAAAGATGATGTCCAAGAAGCAATGCTTGCTTCTTGGGTTGTACAAGCTAGCTTGCAACCCTTAGGATTTACGGTTTCTGTTGCCAAAGACCGTGCTATTGAATCCTTAATGGAAGTAGGCAATAAGTTTGTCCTTAACGTTTTGGAAGAGGGAAATTATCAAGAATTGAAGAA
The DNA here is from genome assembly GCF_045999855.1 of Tolypothrix campylonemoides VB511288_2. Classification (NCBI taxonomy): domain Bacteria; kingdom Bacillati; phylum Cyanobacteriota; class Cyanophyceae; order Nostocales; family Tolypothrichaceae; genus Tolypothrix; species Tolypothrix campylonemoides. The sequence goes on along the minus strand of NZ_JBFPMW010000004.1, from coordinate 334,695 downwards.
GCACTTCCTCAAGCGCTTGGTTCCCGGAGTCGATCGCTTTACTGGAGTCAAAACCCAAACAGCCAAAAACGGTTGTCCTATCTTAACAGACGCTCTCGCTTACATGGAATGCGAAGTTACAAGCAGCATGGAATGTAGCGACCACTGGATTATTTACTGCACCGTTTTAGATGGTCGAGTCTCCAAACCCGAAGGAATGACTGCAATTCGTCATCGTAAAGTAGGTAACTATTACTAAAACAGACAAGGAACAGGGGGAAGACAAGGAAGCAAGTTCCCCCTTGTCCCCTCATCCCCCTTGTTCCCCTTGTCCCCCTCGTCCCCTCATCCCCCTCATCTCTCCACGCAACTATGACCAATCCAAATACTCGTGACATACAAGTTTTACCGCTCGCTACAAACACAACAGTATTAAGAGCACGCAGTTGGACGCGGTTGCGATTTGAAATTGAATACGCACTATCTAAAGGTACAACTTCCAATTGCTATTTAATCCAAGGTGAGAAAACTGCAATTATTGACCCACCTCCGGAAACTTTCACTCAAATTTTTCTAGAAGCATTACAACAATCTTTAGATTTAAAACAGTTGGATTATGTCATTCTCGGTCACTTTAATCCCAACCGAGTGCCAACCCTAAAAGCTCTTTTAGATGCTGTACCGCAATTAACTTTTGTTTGTTCTCTTCCTGGCGCTGCAAATTTGCGAGCAACTTTCCCCAATCACGAGCTAAAAATCATGGTGATGCGGGGGAAAGAAACGCTGGATTTAGGTAAAGATCATATCTTACGCTGTCTTCCCATTCCCAGCCCGCGATGGCCTGCGGGGCTCTGTACTTACGACCAAAAAACCCAAATCTTGTATTCAAACAAGCTTTTTGGCGCTCATGTTTGTGGCGATGAAGCTTTCGATGAAGATTGGGACACTATCAAAGCAGATCAGCGCTATTACTTTGACTGTTTGATGGCACCTCATGCAAGTCACGTACAAGCAGCTTTGGAAAAAATCTCCGAACTGCAAGTGAGAATGCTTGGGACTCTTCACGGTCCGTTAGTGCGTTACGGTTTGTTGGAACTGACTCAAGAGTACGAAATATGGAGCCGTTCTCAAACCGATCGCGAAATTACTGTTGCCTTGCTTTATGCCTCCGCTTATGGAAACACAGCAACTTTAGCACAAGCGATGGCTCTTGGTCTGACCAAAGGGGGTGTTGCTGTGGAATCGATCAACTGTGAATTTGCTCAACCGGAAGAGATTAAAGCCGCCGTTGAAAAATGTGAAGGCTTTATCATGGGTTCTCCTACCATTGGTGGTAACGTCCCAACTCCGATGCAAACTGCTCTAGGCATTGTGTTGGCAATTGGGGATAACACAAAACTGGCTGGAGTTTTTGGATCTTTTGGTTGGAGTGGTGAAGCTTTTGATGTTATTGAAGGTAAACTCCGAGAAGCAGGATATAAATTTGGGTTTGAAACTTTAAAAGTTAAGTTTAAACCTGCAGATAACATTCTCAAACAGTGTGAAGAAACAGGTACAGACTTTGCTCAAACCTTAAAAAAAGCTAAAAAATTACGTATGCCACAACCAGCTGCTACCCCTGTTGAACAAGCTGTAGGTCGGATCGTTGGTTCAGTTTGTGTTGTCACGGCAAAACTTGGAGAGGTTTCAACGGGAATGTTGGGGTCATGGGTTTCCCAAGCAACCTTTAACCCACCAGGTTTGACTGTTGCGATCGCAAAAGAGAGAGCAGTTGAATCTTTGATGTATCCGGGAGGTAAGTTTGTCCTGAATATTCTGCCTGAAGGGAATCAGCAGGAATACATGAAACACTTCCGCAAAACCTTTGCACCCGGAGAAGAAAGATTTGCCAGTTTTCCGACAGAAGTTGCACAGAACGGTTGTACTGTACTAACAGACTCCTCCGCATACCTTGAATGTAGCGTGAGCAAACGCATGGAATGTGGCGATCATTGGGTTATTTATGCAACTGTTGATAATGGCAAGCTACTTAAACCGGATGCTCTAACTGCTATTCACCACCGCAAGACAGGGAGTCATTATTAAGGGTTAGTTGTTATTAATTAGTAGTTAGTTGTAGTTAACAATCACAACTAACTACTAATACCAATTTTCTATGAAAATGCATACAATTAGCCTTACTCTACGGGCGTAGTACCCGCCCCTACTTACCATCCCCATTGATGAAAGCCCAACGGCTGATGACTCGTCCCCCATTTGCCAAACTTCCTGATAGCCATTGAGGGACAAAGCCATAACCTCCTTCTTCCCATTGACCTGACTCTATAGTCCAGAATTTTTTCCCTTGATTTCCTCCATTAACGCGCCATGCAAGGTTAGGAAAATAAGAATCTCCTGCTTTTAATCGACTCAATTCTGACTTTAACTCGGGGATTGCGTTTAAAGAAATTGCTCCTTCATAAATTGTCTTATTACCCGAACGGGTAAATTGTATCTTTCCTTCTGCTCCACCTGACGGGCTTGCTTTCATTTTCATTAAAGCTGGATTGAGAGTTGCATTAGTTGGATAATATCCCTGATGGTTTGTACCGGGAGCGCGATATCTCCACAACTCGCTCTTATTTCCCGTACTGTAAGTAGCAAAAAACTCGTAATCTACATCTGCAGCCAAAGCCTTTTCATAGAGTACGTGACCTTTCAGCAGGTCATCGGGATTATTTTTTGTACAGTCAAGATTAATAAATAATCCATCTATATTATCATCACCCTTAGCGCCATCAACTCTATTTTCTCGAAACCATGCAAAACTTGGATCGAAAGGAGGAAATGGAGCGTGCTTATCATCAGCTACCTCAGCTGCAAAGTATAAGTTATTTGAGTCCCATGCTACTTTAAATTTATACGCTCCATTACCCATATTTGTGGCAATAACATCAGACCAGTCTTGTAAATTTCCATCTACATTTATTGTTTTTTTAGGAGCATAAGCTGATTGAATTTTCCAATTACCTGTTTGAGGAGAAGATTTATCTTTTACTAATAACGAATAACTCATTTCATAATTATTGTCATTATTTGCAGTAAAAGACTCTATTGGGAAACTAAGAATTTTTTGCTCTCCCGGTTGGAGATTTTCAAAAGATAGACTTTTTGTAGATAGAGTCCATCCCTTGGGAGGAACGATCGCTACAGTTCCACTCCGGGGTTTATTAACAACATTCTCTATTTTGATATCGATAGTTCGACCCTTCACAACAGGTCCCGATAAAGATAAAGCCGTTACTTTGATTTCGTTTTTTAAATGAAAATCAGCATTTTGCAGTATCTGCTTTAACTGTGCGGTTGGCATATCCGCTATAATATATACCACTTCTACCGGATTGAGAGGAATTTTGCTCAAATTACTTATCCTGTTTCCCCTGTAATCATAGACTTGTATATTTTTTGCATGACTGAGGGAAACAGTACCGGAATATTCATCAGAAGGAATGTTTCCTTTAGCTTGACTTCCTCCCTTGGGGTCCCAAGGATTGCCTATATCACCATAGAATGGGGCGTTAACAAACAACGCTGCTCTAGCACGATTATCGGTTGAATAATCATTTTTAAAAACCATTCCCCATATTGATTTGGAAGTAGGAAATACATCATCAACTATTTTCGTTCCTTCCAGAACGCGAGTCATTGTTCTATATGCATCTTTAGCAGGCTCGTTGTTAGCGATGTCGTGCATCCCGTGTCCGCTCCAGTTAAACCAAAAAGCTCTGACAGGTCTTTGGGCATAGTAACCCGCTAACATATGTATTAAGTAACTTGAGGGTATAGTACGGGCTACCCAAATATCTCGATCTGAGGAGTACATATCCCGAAATGTACCAAATTCTGTTTGCCATGCTCCCGCACGACCTTGTGTTTTAGAAAATTTCTTATCTAAAGTCAACTGCATCAATACACTGTGAAAGGTACTTAAGCTCGGAAAAGCATATGCATGGTTAACAGAGCCATCAGCGTATCCCGTGTCATTTCCCTTGGCATACATAACATCTCGGTTATACGCTAAAGAACCTCCGCCAATTAAATTAACATTCGGATAATCAGCTTTTACTTTCTTCCAAATTCGTTTAATAATATCTCTATATTCCTCAGCAGTTCCGCCGTTCCACGCCCACTCATCAACCCAAGGTTCGTTCCAATGCTCGTAATAAGGCATGAGGTCATGGGTGGCTGCTACCCAGTTATAAAATTTCTGTACGTAAGCATCTACATTTCTTGGCGGACCTAATTTGTCTTTTTCTTTCCAATCCACAGGATAGAAAGGTGTTTGTAATGAAGATACACCATAACTTTTTAAGGTGTTTATTCTATCTCTGAGAATTTTAGGATCGCCATTCCAAGGATCGAATTCGACTTGTATGCCACGAATCCATTTTACTCCTAAGTCTTGAGCGATCGCACCGATAGTCTTGGGATCGCTATAACCAAAATCCAAACCGAATGGTGAGTTAGGTGCTAATCCAGTATATCTTGGCGGTAATTGGGCAGTATTGTTATTTGAAGCTGATTTTGCAGAACAGGTTGCACTTAATAAAGAGCATAGCATTACTGCAACCAAGCTTTTTCTTACGTATCTCAAGGGAGACTTTAAATTTTCTGGTTGTTGTTTCATTAAAAGCTTGCTTTTTCAATTAATGGGTTGTTAGCAGTCGGCACACCCAGAATATCAGTAAGTTCAACCAGTTCAAACGCTATGTGACTTTATAATTTATCAGGGTTAGCTAGAGAATTTACGTAGATTGTCGAAAATCTTTAAATTTATTAACGCGAACTCAGCATATATCCGCAGATATCTGATAGCCTACTATATGAAGGCAGAAGTCCGGAGGCAGCTATGCTGAAGGAGCAAAAACTTACAAAGAAAGCTTTTTGTCTGTTATGCCTTATTTCCGGCATGCTCTACTGGTTAACTGTACTATAGCAATCCTAAATCATTTATAAAAAATTTGGATGGCTAATAGCTAATTGCTTTTTGACCATTAGCTATTAGCAATCTTCACTCTCAATACTGCTTAACTCTTCTTCTACTTTTGGTAATTTTACTGCTATTGAAATTCTCAAATAGCAATCAGCAAGATCTATTATCTCAATCTTCGCATAAGTAAAGCCAAACGAATTTGCACGGCATTATCAAAGCGACGTGGATCGAGACCTGTCAGTAAAGTAATCTTTTCCAAACGATAACTCAAAGTATTGCGGTGAATTGATAGCCGATTGGCTGTTGCAGAAGGACAGCAATCTTCTGCAAAAAATGCATCTAGGGTTGCTAACAATTCGGGTTCGTGGTTCAAGGGGCTTAAAAGATATGTTGCTAATTCTATTTTCGTTTGCTCGTCTGCAACACCAATGAAGGCTGCAATCCCCAATCCATCCAAGCAATGAACTTGGTTGCGATCGTGAAACCGACAACCTAAAGACAAAGCCGCCCGTGCATCTCGATACGATTGAGCATGACCGCGAATTCCAGGATGGTAGCGACCGACTCCAATACTAATTGATGTATCGGTGTCTTTCCGCAACTGTTTTAACAAGGCTTCAGACGCCCGCTTCAATGCTGTCAGATTTGCCCACGAAGAACTGCATTGTTCTGGGACATCACCTTGATTTGCCCAACTTCCTAAATTCTTCGTATCGCTTGCTTTGAGAACTGCTACCTCACCATCACCTAGATAGGCACAAATTGTATCGTTGGGCAGATGGAAAAAAGTGACAACACTATTTATTACTGAAGCTACCCGTCTTCGGAGTTGAGTCTCACAAGCCCCTAAAATGTAATCACTTGCATCAATTAAAATGACTGCACGGGGGGGTGCTAAATCTAAGCTCAACAGTTTGCTGTATTGAAAAACAGTTGTTTCATCTGCCAAACCGTGGAGTAGGTCAGAAATAAACTTATTTTTGAACTGATGTTGGTTGGGCAATGCATCAATAACTGTTGTTTGATTAACCACTAATTCCACAATTCCTTGTGCTAAATGTGGGGAAATTGCCTCGCCATTTGGAGATTTACCAATAATAACTTCACCTAAATGCGTCTCAAAAGTAAATGGTACGCGTAAGTAGTTGAGAGATAGTTTTCCACAAATGCGATCGAAGGAAAGCCCAACTAGCTTGGGATTGCTACTAGCTATTGCGATCGCATGCTGGTCAATCACAAAAACTGAGGCACACAAAAGCTGTGCTACTCTCTCTGCAATTACTTTAGCAACTCGCTCGAATTGTGCGTTAGTAGTTAATAAAGCTGTCATTTACTCTTGTTTCCAAGCAGGGGCTAGTGCTGTCATATCGAAAGAAGTATCGAAGAACAATGCTATAAAGTCATCACTCTTACGATAGAGGATAAATTACGTGTTTTTATATACAAAATAATTTTGATATAAAAGTAAATACCTATGCAATTAGATATATAAAGCTTTATCTACCATTAGCAGTATGATTCAATAGTGTTTTTCATGTTACACAGCAGTTGTAATAAAAATAAAAATATTTATGCAACTAGCAGATAGAGTCGCTCTGATTACAGGAGCAGGTTCAGGTATAGCTAAAGCAGCAGCCAAATTGTTTGCTTTATCTGGTGCCAAGGTTGGCGCACTAGGACGCACAAAGGAAGAACTGGAAGAAACTGTTGCTGAAATTCAAAAGAATAACGGTGAAGCAATACCTTTAGTTGCCGATATTTCAAATCCAGAACAAATGCAACAAGTCACGCAGGAACTTGTTGATAAGTGGGGAAGATTGGATATTGTATTTGCTAACGCTGGTATTAATGGCGTATGGGCACCTATTGAAGAATTGTCTCCTGAAGAATGGGATAAAACAATCGACATCAACCTGAAAGGAACATTTCTGACAGTTAAGTATGCCGTACCTTACTTGAAAAAGCAGGGGGGTTCCGTTATCATTACCTCATCTGTCAATGGTACGCGTACCTTTAGCAACACTGGTGCAACTGCGTATTCTTGCTCAAAAGCTGCACAAGTGGCTTTTACAAAAATGGTTGCGTTAGAACTCGCCCAACATCGCATTCGCGTCAATGTCATTTGTCCTGGAGCCATCGAAACTAGTATTGAAGAGAATACTCAAAGAAGAGATTTAGAAGACATTCAAGAACCAGTTGAGTTTCCTGAAGGGAAAATTCCTTTAACTGATGGTAAGCCAGGAACCTCAGAACAAGTAGCACAGTTAGCCTTTTTCTTAGCTTCTGATGCTTCGAGTCATATTACCGGTACCGAAGTTTGGATTGATGGGGGAGAATCATTGCTAAAAGCTTAGCAAACAATTCTCAATGCCCAAGGTTTTCTCTCGAAGACAATTTCTCCACCACAGCACAAAGGCTTTCATTAGTCTTTCTGCTTTTGGTCTGGTTAGCTTGTACCGCAACCGTTCTGTTTTCTGTGCAGATAAAATCATTGCTAATTTGGAAGCCCAAGTCCCCGCCCTCATGCAAGCTGAGTTAATTCCGGGTTTGGGGCTGGCAATTATTCAAAATGGAGAGTTGTTTTGGAATCGTGGTTTTGGAGTCAGAAATAGATACACCAAAAAACCAGTCACTAACGATAGTGTATTTGCTGCTGCTTCCTTAAATAAGCCTTTATTTGCTTATGCCGTATTGAAATTAGTGGAACAGGGAAAGCTCGATCTAGATGCTCCCCTCTCAAAATATACTGCTAAACCCTATATCTCCGATCCCCGAATCAAACTCATTAATGTTCGTAAGGTGTTATCTCATACAACTGGTTTTCCCAATTGGAGTGGTAACAACCCTCTGACAATTAAATTTCCTCCCGGCACAAAATTTAGTTATTCCGGGGAAGGGTATCTTTACTTACAAAAAGTCGTACAAGACATTACCCAACAGCCTATAGATGAGTATTTGCGCCAACAAATTTTCAACCCTTTGGGAATGAACAGCAGTAGCCTTGTGTGGCGAAGTGATTATCAAAGTACAGCAAGTGACGGACACGATCGCAAAGGCAAACCAATACCCATGAGTCAATCAAAACGGGGAAGCGTAGCTGGGAGTTTGCGTACCACTGCTACTGACTATGCAAAATTTCTCTTGGCTATGATGGGTTCTGGTAAGGTTAATACCCCCATACTGACACAAGATAGTCTGGAAGGGATGTTGCGATCGCAAATTAAAATCAATCAGTTTCTAGATTGGGGATTAGGTTGGGGATTAGAAAGAGTAGAAGGTCACACTTTTTTTTGGCATTGGGGCGATCTCGGTACATTTAAAAGCTTCACCATTGCTTCTCGAGAATTAAAAACAGGAATTGTCATTTTAACTAACAGCCAAAATGGTTTAAGAATCTGCCCCAAAATTGTTTCTCACGCAATAGGTGGAAAACACCCAGCCTTCAACTTCTCGATGATAGATTATTGAGTTCGTGGGTAGAGATTTGGAGTTGCACCAACCCAAGCGGTTTGGCGGTTCCCTGTCGGTGGACTCTCCCCGAGCGATAATCATATAATCCAACTAGTCCAAATTCCCACCAGAGCCATTTTTTTTACTGCGTAAGAAATCTGTATGCTCCAACGAATATTTGCAATCGTTACCGTCTTCATCTTGACTTTGGGTCAAGCATCTCCATCTCAAGCTGCGACTCCCCGTTCAACTTGGGTGGAAAATGAAATTTATCAGTACAACCATCCCTTTGCTTCTCAATTACCTCAAGAACTGGTAAGGAAAATGCAAAAGATGAAAGTTAGCCCCTTTGCCTTTTATCGCGGGACGGCTCACATCTTCTACCGCGATATGCAAACCTTACCCAGTTCTGGCTTTGTCAATTCCTCTACGTCAGCTATTTGGTTAGAGGGAGATATGCACTTGCAGAATCTTGGAGGAATGAGGGATAGCAACGGTAATAACGTCTTTGACACGACTGATTTTGATGAAGCTTATCTTGGTCCCTATGTTTGGGATTTGCGACGTATAGCTGTTTCTATTCTCCTAGCAGCTAAAGAGAACACCTTGAGTTCCAGTGATGCTCGAGATATTGTGCGGACTTTTTTAGATGCTTACTTGAACAAAATGAGTGATTTCCAGGGGACTGACGACGAGCGATCCTACCATCTCGAACAGAGCAATACGAACGGTGTGGTGAAGGATTTAATTCAAGAGGTAGCAGGCAAAAGCCGTTCTAGCTTGCTCAATAAATACACACTGTTAAATAACAGCAATCGTAGAGTCTTCCAGACAACTTCTAAACTCCAAACTGTATCTGGCAATACTTATTCAGCTATTGCTGCTGCTATGAGGCACTACATAGCTTCTATTCCTAGCAGTAAACGATACAGCAATAGTTACTATACGCTAAAGGATATTCGCCTCAAATTAGGTTCTGGCACTGGCAGTCTCGGCAAATACCGATATTACTTGCTGATTGAAGGTCAAAGTTCAGCGACCGATGACGATCGCATTTTAGAAATGAAGCAGGAAGGACCTAGTGCAGTAGCGCTCGCAGTTCCCTCTCTGCTGCCAAGTTCCATTTATGAGGAGCATGAGGGGAAAAGAGTGACCATTGCCACCAAAGCAATGCTTTCTAATACTGACCCCTTAGTTGGTTACACGACTGTTAGTGGTGTTCCTTTTATGCTGCATGAAAAATCTCCTTATCAAGTGGACTTTGACTGCAAATTGCTAACCACCAAGTCAAAGTTCATGGATGCGATGGTGTATGCAGGGAAGGTTGTGGCTAAAAATCATGCCATCTCCGATCGAGACTACAATACTGCAATTGTTGCTGTAAGTGTTGATAAAGAAGTCACTGATATAACAAGTGGTAATAAGGCTGCATTCAAAAATGAAATAGTTAACTTTGCTGTAGATTATGCGACTCAAGTTGATTGTGACTACACTAGTTTTGTCAATGCTTATAACCAAGGGGTGCCACTCTACTAAACATCGCAACATAAAGTTCCAAATTTCCTCAGGCAATATTTCATGTACGAGATGGGCGTAACTATCATGTCCAAACTTTATATTGTTCATTGCAAAATACTAGAAAATATCAAGCTGCCGTTGGAGTATTGAAAGTTGACTGGGTTTAAGTATTTTTTTGGCTAAAGTCACTTTCTCATCTACCAAAACTTTATAATTAGGCTGAAACACGCTAAATACCTAAGTTGGAGAGCATTATTTTCAGAGATCTAACTTCACTAAATTTTTAAAAGCTTTTTCTGGAATGACTAAATATTTTGGAGTAGAACAGAACTAGAGATAAACAATTCCTCCAAAATCGCAAGTTATTAATTAGGAGAAACAATAGAAATGATTCAGCGTATTTTTTCAGGCAGAACTCAATTAGTTGCCTTGAGCGGATTGATTGCAACTTTGACAGTATCAGCGCTTCCAGCATCTGCACAACAATCAAAAATTGCTCGATCTGAGATGTCTTATTGCATGGCAACATTGATAGGTCAAGAGTATGGATCGCGAATTAATTTGCGCTCCGGACCTGGGACAAATTTTCCAGACAAAGGTTACGGGCTTGTAGGCGATCGCGTTCACATTCTACGAGAAGTAGGGGGTAGCCCTCGAGACTTAGCAACTGTGGAACGCCAAGGATCTGTTTGGTATAGAGTTGGCTTTCCAAAAAGCGGAGCACGTGGTTGGGTTCGTGAAGATTTTATATCTCCTGAATGCTTCAATTAAGAATCTTCAAAGCTCTTTTACAGTTAGGGGAGTGAATAGCGCTATTAACTGCGAACGCTTTTGAGTTAAAGTTGGTACTTAATTCATGCCTTCAGCCAACATCAAATTTGAATTATTCGCTCCATACTTATAACCAATACCAAAGTCTAGAGGCTCGATACTCTCATTATTTCGATAGATGCTTCTTAAACTTGGCTGATAGCGATTTGCAAACAACCCTATGGGACTGGTGTATGAACCATAAAACTTTAAATTCCATTGAGAACGATTAAAAGCGGTGAGAGGCATACCAGAATCATCTTGCAATACATGACTGCTTTCAGCTAAAATTTGCTTTCTAATATCGGAGAATCCCTCATTGTACATTAGATAAGATGCTGCTTTTAAATAAGTCACTTTTTCACCTAATTTAGTGATAAACCGACTAAATTCCGGTCTTTTTTCCAACCCATAATTGGATAAGTCATTGGAAAAATAATATAAAGAACGCGATCGCTCTTCTCCTTTGGCAACAAAATCAATTTTTACACCAGGAATTAGTCCCTTTTTATATTGTTCGATATCGGCATTTTTATTCAATCCGATATATTGGATATTAATAATGCGATTTTGAGTACGTGCTAAAAACACGTACAAAATAGGCAATACTCCTTGGTTTCTTAAATCTACCTTCATATCATTAGTCATAAAAAAGCTGAATTGTAGGATGGCGTAGAGAGAACTTCTAATTTCCTGCAATTTCAAATTTCGCTGATTTTCCGAAAGATTTGACAGATTGGGAATTATACCCACTGGTTCTAAACCTACCAGTACATATTTGTCGCCTTTCGGAAATAAAGAATAAGCATATAAAAAATCAGGACCGCTAAAGGGATAAAATATAGATGGAGCAATAGTATTAATTTGGTTGAGTTCTTGTTGCGACCAATTTCTTACCTTTTGCAACTGTCGTGCTTCCAACTTTGACCAGGCATTGTTAAAAAATTGTTGATGCGATCGCCAGCCATCACTTTGTTGAAACTTGGCAAGCGGATTATTTTCGACTTGTATACCAGCAAGGAATTTTGCTGTATTGGTTAAATCTTCAGCTTTGGATTCATCCAACTTTGGTGTAACTTCTACAGCAGCTTTTGGCTTGACTAATTTTGGAGAAGCTTTTGTTTTTGAAATTGAATTAACTCGCAGCCGATCGTTAGAGGCTTGAATTGTGTTATTTGTACTCTCATAGGTTTTGCTAAAATGACAGCTACGCAGTAAAAGAAGACCTCCAGAAATAAGGCAAAAAATAGATAAGAAAGTCTTAAGGTTGGGAATTTTATTCATAATTGAGGATTATTTGTTTGAACTACGGGAAATCATGCGTTTATAAACAAGACGAGAAATTTTTGGGAAAATTTGAACATCATCAGCATATGCTGAAGTGCTAGAGAAAACAACCAAAATATAAGTTGTTCCTTTGTTACCTGTATCAATCATTGCTGTTTCTGTCCGTGCAATAGATGTCCAGCCAGCTTTAGAATAAAGTTGAACATCTGTATTAGACAATCCTTCCCCAAAAAAGGTCCATATAGGATTAAAACCTGAATCTAAATTTTTTTTCCAAACTTTCGGGTTTAAATCTCTTTTGAGCCATTCACACATTTTAGAGCTAGCTTCTTGCGAAACAGCTTGTTTGGCATAACAAATTTCATAAATCAATCGAGATGCGTGTCTTGTAGTTATCTTATTCCAATGTCGAATTGGAACGCCTAATAATTGAGATTCACTTCCTTTAGGTTCTGGAAAATTGATATGGTAGATGGGAAATGTTTTTTGGATAATGTTAATATTTTTGTAACCAGCTTCTTGAAAAAACCGATTGATTTGCTGTCGTTTGTATTTCCAGAGTTCAAATTTTTCTTCTTTCAAGGTTGGGCTAGAACGGGTACTTGTGATTAAGTCAACAATTAAGCTAGCTGCTTCGTTATCAGATTCCTCAATCATTTTGCGGAGGTAGGGAGTAAAGTCATCTTCACTTTCCCAGATATTATTTTCTAGTTGCGCGTATAAAACGACCATCCAAAACATTTTGATGACACTAGCAGGATACCTGGGAGTATCTTGTTTGTATCCCGCTGTTTCACCAGTTTTTGCATCTATCAAAGTTATTGATATTTGCTGTTTGGGCAAATCTCGCTCGCTTGCAAGATTCACAGCATCGTTAACAATTTTTTGTAATTTTGGGCTATATTTGAAATTGGGAGAAGTTTTGAGATTGTAATGAACTTCAGAATCTTCTTGCCCTGGTTGACGGGAGGGAAAAGGCAGAGATTGAGCAATAGCCCAATTCGGTAAGTCTTCTGGAGTTGTACGCGGTTTAACAGTTTTGCGATCGGATGTCTTGATAGAAGCGCGAACGGGAACAAATTGAGGTTCAACAGATGGTCTTAATACTTCTGAATGAAATGGTTGCGTAACGGAAGAATGTACCGAGCCTTTTGTGAGAGATTTAGTCAATCGAATACTCACTGATAAGCCTAAAATTATCAGTAAAACTATTGCAGGATTTAATTTTTTCATTTCTTTTGCAATGCAAGACCCTTGGCTTTCTTATTAAGAAACCTTAGCTAAGCACGATTGCTTGATTATTCGGTTTGTTTATCACCTGTTTAATAGAATACGGCGTAATGTACCAGAGTTATGTTCTCAAGTCAATAGGTTGTATTTAAGGAGTAGGGGATAGGGGCTTAAGGATGTGCGATCGCACAGAGGTAAAATTTAAGTTCACACTGATTGTTTTGGCTTCATCACGAGTGCTACAAGCAAAGCAGCGATACCACAAGTTAGACCTAAAAACAGCCACAATTTTAAAGATCGACCTTTATACCAAGCAAAGACCCCCGCCATAGCACCAACCAACCAATGGGTGAGTAGCAGTAAGTAAAGAGTTTGTTCGCTGCTAAGGCTTAAAGTCATCATGAGGTTATTAAGTATACTAGCAATTCTTATGGAGATGAGACACAAGTTATTTGCGTTCATCTGTAGTGACTGAATTTTGGATAATAGCATCCAGTTAGATATTTGTCACCCAATTGGTCTCAAATGAGACCAAATTGCTCTCAGACGGTCTCAATTTATGTAATCTTGTCATTTATATGTAACTCTGATACAGCAAACCTCTGTGAACAGGAGGATAAGAGTTAAATATGAGCAACCCGCAAACAGAATTTGATAGTCCTTGGAAAGATATACTACAAATATATTTTGAAGACTTCATGCGCTTCTTTTTCCCACAAGCGCATGGGGAGGTGGATTGGACTCATGCACCAGAGTTCTTAGACAAAGAACTCCAGCAAGTCATGCGGGATGCACAACTTGGGAGGCGATTGGCAGATAAACTGGTGAAAATTTACCTGAAAACGGGAAAACAAGTTTGGGTGCTTGTACACATTGAAATCCAAAGTCAAGAAGAAAGCGACTTTGCTCAAAGAATGTTTATCTATAACTACCGCATCTATGACTGTTACAAGCGATCGGTGGCTTCGTTGGCGGTTCTGGGAGATGAACGCAGCAATTGGCGACCGAATCAATTTGGTTATCAGTTATTTGGTTGTGAAGTTGACTTTAAATTTCCGATTGTAAAATTGCTAGACTATCAATCAAGGTGGTTAGAACTTGAAGCCAGCCGCAATCCCTTTGCAGTGGTAGTGATGACCCACTTGAAAGCTCAACAAACCCGTAATAATCGCATAAAAAGGCTTCAGTCGAAGCTAGAATTGACTAAACGATTATACGAGTTGGGCTTCAGTCGGGAGGATATTATTAACTTATTCAAGTTAATCGATTGGATAATGAGCCTCCCTGAAGAATTAGAGCAAGAATTTTGGCAGGAATTTCGGAATTTTGAGGAGTCTAAAAGTATGCCGTATATTACGAGTGTCGAACAATTGGGGATTAAAAAAGGTAAACAGGAAGGTAAACAGGAAGGAAGACAAGAAGGACTGCAAGAAGGACTGCAAGAAGGACTAAAAAAGGGTATATCCTTAGGTTTGAAACTAAAATTTGGTGAACTAGGTCAAACTTTATTACCTGAAATTGAAGCAATTCAAGACATAAGTTTATTAGAAGCAATTCTCAAAGCTTTGGAATCAGTCGATACCCCAGAGGAATTGCGCCAAATTTATCAACCCACAATTGATATTTGATAGTTACAATCGCATGATGGTGCGAAGTGCAAAGCCTAACGCACCATACAAAAACTACAAATTATATTAACCATCCAACAGCGCATAAGCCTCGTTAATTAACCTCATTTTCTCTTGAGCCTGTTTTTGCTGTTGTGGATTATTCATAAATAGATCGGGATGCCATTTTTTCACTAAAGTTCGATACGCCTGTTTCACCTCAGACTGCGAAGCACCAGGGTGCAAACCCAAAATAGTATAAGCATTTTGAATTTTTTCTTTATCTGTCTGTGCTGATGGTTGATTTGGTACTTTGTTACTTTGAGTGGATTTTTGTTGCTGGCTCGCTTGAGAACTCGATGAAGCCATGTTTGCTTTCATCTGTGCTATTTCTTCATCAATTTCCCAAGCACGGAATTTTACTTCTACGTCTTTCACATTAGGAGGTGGAGGTGATGGAATTCGCGCAGATCCAGCAAAATTCCTCTTATCTCCCTTGTCTTCCTTGTATCCCTTATCTCCCCTGTCTCCCTTGTATCCCTTATCTCCCTTGTCCCCCTTATCTCCCTTATCCCCTTGTCCCCTTGTCCCTACTTCCTCCTTGACCCCCTTACCTGATTGACGGTATACCGATCGCAAATCTTGGGGTTTAGGCATTGTCGCTGCCATTTTTACTTCAGGAGGAATGGGAATTTTCAAAGTTTTTTCTAACTGTTCGTGCAACTGATATAATCCATTTTGTAACTGCCATAATTCCTGGCGCTTTTGAGTTATTTCCAAAGGCTCTTGTTCTTTACCTTCTGAAAAATAAATGATTTTGGCAGAATTTTTCTCACATTCACTTAGTATAGATAATCCGCGATCGCTGAGACAAATCAAATAGCTATCAACAGCATCAAGACAAAGTTTTGCAACTTGTTGATGGTAAGATTCCTTTGTTGTTTTTTCACCCTCTTGTTGTATTTTCTTATTCACTAAATAGGAAATACTGCCAACAACAGCAGCACCTATAGGACCGCCTAACAGCCAACCTATACCACCTCCAACAGCTACCGAACCCGGTTCGCTCAAAATCTCAGAACTCCCTGGCTGAGGAGGTAAAATCACTTTTGGTTCATCCGGTAAAGGAATTAGTAAATCCTCTGGACGTTCTTCTTGAAAAAATTCGTATGCTTGGTACAGCCATTTCACTATATCTTGTTGTAACTCTTTCAAATCTTTTTTCAGAGTCTCTCGCTCCCAATTTTTAAAATTACCTTGTGCGAGTGCAACGGCTGCATCAGCCTGGTACTTATCTCGTAAACTGGGTAAAGCTAACCAATCGCGTAACTTAGACAGACTAGCAGCAAAGCCTTTTTTGATGAGTTGTTCTGCACGGATTTTTATTTCATTTTTAGCCTTCTGTTTTTCATCAAATACTTTGATTTCACTTTGCAAGGGAGTTATTTTTACTTGTAACGCTTGTTGAACTTGAAAAGCTAGAGGTTCTACTCTTGGCAAACGTACTTTTTGGCTATTTTGTTGAAAGATTGACACAATATTTTGCAAAGCAGATTCAAAAGTAACTAAACCGCTACTACTAGCGGCTGCAACATCTCCTTTGAGTCTTGCTCTTAACGCAGGTAAAGCATCAACACGATATAAATTGCTAAAACCAGGCGGTAAGTCTGCTCTAAAACTTTCAGCGACAAACCGCAAGCGATTTTGGACTTGTTTTTGGTCTTCTGGCTCGAGTAAATTAATAAAATTAGCAACAAAAATAACTGTTTTAATACCCCGTTCTAATAACCAATCCCGTAAGTTTTCTCTTTCTCCTAAAGTCATTAACTTGCGAGCATCAAGAAGTTGTACGACGAGATCTGCACTCAAAAGTTGTTGGCGAACTAAATTATCTTGTTCTTCTCTGTCATTTGTTCCCGGTAAATCCAAAAATTCTACACCAGTATCTAAGAAGGGATGGGGACAAAAAACTTCTACGGACGCGACATCGCTTCGCATTCGCCTGTCATTATCTAAAACAGCAAATTGCTTTAAAACTTCAGTTCCGTTGCGATAAATTTCTGTTCCATCTGTTAGAAGAATCCGAGTTCTGAGGCTAGTTCCATATCTAACAATAATTGCAGCACCAGTTGTAGGAATCAAATCTATTGGCAAAGCACGATCGCCCAACATAGCATTGATTAGGGTAGACTTACCGTGATTAAACGGTCCAAAGACTGCAATCCGAAACTTGGGATAAGTGAGGTAATTGCAGAGAGCGAGCGTATCTTGATGCAGTTGCGATTTAGAATCTAAATCGAGCAAAGCAGATACCGATTTTAGAGCATCTGCTAGTTGTTGGTAATCTTCTTTTTGCTGTGGTTGCATACTTTTCTTCTCTTTGTTTTCTCGTTCCCAGACTCAACCTGGGAACAAGTAAAGCTAACTGTAGTAAGCTAATAAATTGTTGTAAGCTGACTCAACTGTCTGCATTTGAGCAAAGATGTCTTCTTCTAACTTTTTCAACCGCTTCAATTCAGTTTCGCGATCGATTTCGCGAGTTTCCTTTTGCTTGAGCAAATTGTCCAACTCCGATTTTCGAGCGGAGATATCATCATTAATCCGCGTGCTGACTTCTTTTTCATAAGAGTCAAAGCACTCTTTTACAGCTTTATGAACGGTATGCCATTGCTCTTGGGCGACTTGTGGCAAATACTTCACTAACTCTTTCTTTGCTGTTTTGACTAACTCTTTACGTGCTTGATCTGCTTGCAAAAAGCCAACACCCAACCCCAGCAAAGCAAATCCAATAGGTCCGAGGAAAACACCCGTGACAGCTGTAATTATCCCACCAATGCCAATCACAGTAAAGTAATTTAACAGGATATTTTTCCAGTCAAAACCAGCACCAGCCATGGCTACACCAGCTAGGTTACCGCGAGATAGGGATAACAATCCCATCGCCCACTTCGCCCAACCAGGAGAATTATCTTCTTCAGTTGTGGTATTCGTGTTAACTTTGACTTTTTCTCCTGTCAATTGTTCTGTGATTCTGTCTGTAACTTGATTGTAAGATGCACCATACTGTGCTGCACTTCTGGAAAGTTGGGCAAAAGCAGCACTGATGTCTTTTTCTGCTGTTAAAGTCCACGCAGCAGATTTATCGGTGATATATTGTTCAAAAGCTTTTTGCAATGCGATGTTAAACGCTTCTCGTTTCCCACTGCTAAGAAAATCAAACAGATTTAATTCTGGCTGATAGCGGAGAAAATCTGTTTCAAAAGTATTTCCCAAGCCCAAAACGTAGTCGCGGAACGAATCCGCCACAGCTTTAGATTTGGTGTCACTGGTATTTCTGATTTCTTGCTGAAATTGGTCTCGGATACTGGTGAGTTTTTTGAATTCGGGTTCTACAGAGTTAATTCTTGTTCGCAATTGGTTGACATCTTGGTCAAGTAAGAGGATTCTTCTTTCGATCGCTTCGCGAGTGCGATTGCATGCTTGTCTTGCTAGTGTTCTAACTTGGCGCAGTTCTGCGATCGCTCTTTCACGAGTCAGAAAAGTATTCAGCGAACCCGTAAATTCAGGAATGCCAGTTCCCTCTAACGAAGCCTGAGAATTTTTCAATCTGCGGCGCAGTGCTTGAATGGAAGAAATTTCAAACACTCGTTCATCATAGATATCGTGACCATCCACATAACAGTATTCCGATAAATTAGCCCGGAAAACTTGCCTCAATCTATCCTCAGCAGATTTTAATTCTTCGGCGTCGTCAGGGTCAATCAAAGATTCCTTGACTTGATCCCAAGCATTAATAAGAAAGAAAACTGACAGCCCCCGACCTTTGATATAATTTTCTAGATAGCGTCTTTCTCCAAGAGTACAAGGTTGCGATGCTCTCATCACAAACAAAATGGCATGACAGTTATTAACGTAACCCAACGATAATTCGTTTCTTGCTTCTGTATCATTCAATCCTGGGCTATCAACAATTTCAATCCCCTTTTCAAGTAGAGGCAAAGGATACTCAACCACTGCATAATCAACATCTGGGAAAGCTTGCTTTTTCTCTTGCTCTAGTTTTTTTGCTTCTTGTGGATCGATAGTATATTTAAATTTAAAGTTTTGAAAATCTAACTGTTGCGGGCTTTTGCCATCATTATAATAGACAGTGACTTTTTTTTCCGCTCCATGGCGTAAAACTGTTAATACCGCCGTACAGGGATTGACATCACTTGGTAACAAATTTTCACCTAATAAGGCATTCAGTAAGGTACTTTTACCCCGTTTCATATCTCCCAAAACGAGTAAGCGAAAAACACCAGTGTGGAGATTTTTAGTAGCTACTTTAATATCTTCAATATCGCGTTCTAAACTGAGTTTTCCAGATGTTGTATCTCCAGCGACTTCCGCTCGCTCGATTGTGTCAGCTATTTTATTTAAAGCAACAGCAACTTCTGAGCGAACTTGTACGACACGCTCTAAGTCATTGAGAAATGTATCAGTTCCTACTTGAGCAACCATGTTTATTTTTTCCTAAAAATATTTTTACTTGTTGGGTCGAAAAAGAGTTTATATGTAACAAATCCAAGCAACCCAACAATGACAATTCCTGCTAAAACTGATGCGACCTTGACAGCAACGATCGCTAGAACTCCAAGCGCAAATAATTTAGCTCCTAAAATAGCTTTTTTTTGCCAGGGTTTATCAAACTTGTCAGGCTGATGCTTTACAGTTTGATAAACCTCAGCATTGTCAGCATTCATTTGATTTTCTAACTCACGCAGTCTCAGTTCTGTCTCTTTTTCCCGGAGTTGACGCTCAACCCGTTCTAAGTCTTTATACTTATCTTCTGGAGATTTCACCCTTGGTTACTCCAATCAATTAGGATAATATCAGCACTAAAAATGGATGATAAGTAAAATAACTTACAAACAGTTAGAGTAACATCAGTGCAAGTACTGTTTTTGTTCTCATGAGATCCCCGGCTTCTTCCGAAACCAGAGATATTGCAATCCTATTTGAAATCCGGACAAGGGAGACAAGGAAGACAAGGAGGACGAGGAAGATGTGTTTGTAACTCAGTGAGGACTGCTGCAGAGTATCAGAGACAAAATACTAGCACCACAAGAGATTTTAAGATATTTTTTATTCACAAGCCTCCAGTCGCAACAGGAACAACCCTGACAACGACAACATCAATATCGATTTTCGGGTTGTGTAAAGAAAAGAGAAAAAAATTAGTCGCTTGTAGTTACGATGCATGGGTCCGCCACCTTTGCGTGCTACAGGCACAGACAGCACAACTACAAACGGCATATCAGTGTTGACCAAAACACGATTTCAGTTGTTAGCGATCGCTGTTGCGAAATCTCGCTAACAAATCTTCACGCGACAAGTTAGGCAATTGTAATAACAAAGCAGCATACTCTTGTAAAGGTAAATCAACGATTGGCTGAATTACAGCTGCTAATTCCTCATCCACGGTTCCAAACCGCCCTCTCAGCACAGTATCTATTGTCAGGCAACGGTCTGCTTGAACTCCTTGTTGGATTCCTTGTTCTCTAGCTTCCGCAAGCCGTTGTTCGTAAACAGGTGATAACTGCATAATTAATTCCCTCTCCTCTTGGTCTAAATCTTGTTTGAGTTCTAGAATTGTCTTCAGACTACTTAATAAATCTAGCGCCACTTCTCGCAAGGGATTATCCTCAGATAACGCTTGCAGTTCTTGGATAGCTTGTTGCTGTACCTTTCCTTTCCCCAAAATCCTCAGCCATGTGTTTCTTCCGTAGGTGGTAACTGATGAATTGCAACAATTGCTGCTCGATACCACTCGCCAAACAAATAAACTTTTTGAGATAATTTTTGGTAAATTGGTCGTAAAGAAATCTTGTCATGTTTTTGTCGTAGGAAAATTGCTATCAAACTTTATTGAGGACATCAGTAAATTGTGGCAGTTTCCTACGATTTTATTACACAGTGTATCTGTAGTTCTTTCTCGCCCTGCATAGCTAATGCGAGGCGGAGCCTCTGGATGTACATTCCCAGGCGGAGCCTGGGAACGAGAGGAGGGACGTACTTTGGGAAACTTTGCTGTGAAAAAGGAACATTCCCAACTCCCTACTCCCTTTGTCTACCTTTCCTGCTGCGCCCAAATACGTGTTGGAAGCCCCCAAACGTAAATGAAACCTTCAGCTGCTTTGTGGTCAAATTTATCCTCAGCACCGTAGGTAGCCAAATCAGGAGTGTAAAGGCTATTCTCGGAGGTTCGCCCAACAATAGTGGCATTCCCTTTGAAAAGTTTTACCCGTACAGTTCCAGAAACCCGCTCTTGTGTCTTCTGAATGAAAGCATCTAAGGCTGTTTTGAGTGGACTGTACCACAGACCATTGTAAACCAATTGGCTGTATGTCTCTTCAATACCACGCTTGTAGTGCGTTACATCTGCGGTTAAAGTTAAGCTCTCCAAATCCCTATGTGCTTGAATTAACACGGTCATGGCAGGAGCTTCGTATATTTCCCGCGATTTTATACCTACCAAGCGGTTTTCTATCATGTCAATGCGTCCAACTCCGTGGTTTCCTACCACCTGGTTTAGTTGTTCGATCAACTCTACTGGATTTTTGGGTTCGCCGTTGATTGCAGTAGGTATACCCCTAGTAAAACTAATTTCAACATACTCTGGCTCGTTGGGAGTATCTGCTATTGCCTTCGTCATCGCGTAGATTTCTTCAAGTGGTTCTACATTAGGGTCTTCCAAAACCCCTGCTTCTATACTCCTTCCAAGCAAGTTACGGTCAATGCTATAGGGTGAAGATTTTTTCACTGGTGCAGGAATACCATATCGTTCGCCATAGGCAATTGTTTCCTCACGGCTCATTCCCCATTCTCTTGCTGGTGCAAGTATCTTAAGATTGGGGTTGAGAGCAACAGTAGAAACATCAAAGCGCACCTGGTCGTTTCCTTTCCCAGTGCAACCGTGTGCGATCGCATCCGCTCCATATTTCACTGCTGTCTCTACTAACACCTTCACAATCAACGGACGGGCGAGAGCTGTTGCTAGGGGATACCGATTTTCATAGATAGCATTCGCTTGAATGGCTGGAAAAGCGTAATCCTTGACAAAACTTTCCTTAACATCCGCCACCAAAGATTCACTTGCACCGGATTTCAGTGCTTTTTCTTTGACTGGAGCTAATTCATCACCTTGTCCTAAATCTACGGCGAGAGCGATAACTTCTTCGACTCCCCACTCATGCTTGAGGTAGGGAATGCATACGGAAGTATCAACTCCGCCAGAATAAGCCAAAACCACCTTTTTTGCGCGACCCATTTATCTCTCCAGTTAGCAAATTAAAAGCAAAGCAATGAGTCATTATTTTACGTAATAAATTTTGCTTTTATACAAATTAAAAAATTTTAAGTATTTGTCATATAATATACATCAATAATTAGTATCATATAATACTCTACAGAAAGTCATCTTCGCCCGTATCCTCACTCTCTTCTCTTACCTCTGCGCCCTCTGCGCCTCTGCGGTTAAATCAATTATTTTTTAAACCACAGAGACACGGAGAGCGCAGAGAAATAGACGAACAATGCTCTCTAGAGCAAAATTTTACAAGTTATCTTGAAAGGGCTAGCAGTGCTAACCTCCTACACCAGTGAAAGAAGTGTTAATGAACGGTTCTAACTCCTTGTTCTTCTTCAATCTCCGGGCTGCGTAAATCTTCTACCAATGCTTGAATTTCCAAGGGTGGTGGGGGAGTCAAACGAGAAACCACAAGTGTGACAATCAAGTTGATAATCATGCCTAAAGTCCCAATCCCTTCTGCAGAAACTCCAAAGAACCAAGCTGGCATACCGAGAAACTTAACACCCACAATGTATACTATTGTGAAAATTAAACCAGTTAGCATACCTGCAATTGCGCCTTCTTTGTTGGTTCGCTTGTCGAAAATGCCCAGAATAATGACTGGGAAAAAGCTAGAGGCGGCTAAGCCAAAGGCGAAAGCAACAACTTGACCGACAAATCCGGGTGGATTGACCCCAAAATATCCAGCAAGGACGAGGGACAAACCTACCATGATGCGTCCAACAAATAATCGTTTTTGTTCTGAGGCTTGCGGATCGACTATCCGATAGTAGACATCATGAGCAATGGAACTGGAAATAACCAGCAACAAACCTGATGCTGTGGACAACGCAGCTGCCAAACCACCGGCTGCTACAAGAGCAATCACCCAAGGTGCTAGTTTGGCAACTTCTGGGGTGGATAGCACAATAATGTCTGGGTCAATTGTAATTTCGGTTTTGTCTTTTTGTGGGGCTAACTGAAAACGTCCATCACCGTTCTTATCCTCAAAAGACAAGAGTTTTGTCTTTTCCCATTTGTTTGCCCAGTCTAACTGCCTCACTTGCTCAATTGTAGTGTTGTGCAGAGTATTGATGAGATTGTAACGGGCAAACATGGAAAGGGCTGGAGCAGTGGTATAAAGAATGGCAATAAATAAGAGCGCCCAACCTGCTGAAAATCTAGCCGAGCGCACGTCAGGTACTGTATAAAAACGTACTATCACATGGGGTAGTCCGGCAGTCCCTACCATCAGTGCAATAGTAATGAATAGTACGTCAATGGCGGACTTGTTCACAAATGCCTGGGTATACTCCTTAAACCCAAGGTCAACCTGGAGTTGATTGAGTTTACTGGCAATATCACTGAAGGTAAACGCAAACTGAGGAATGGGATTACCTGTCAGTAACATGGCAATTGCGATCGCCGGAATCAAGTAAGCAACAATCAAGATGGCATATTGTGCAACTTGCGTCCAGGTGATGCCTTTCATACCACCTAAGACGGAGAAAAACCCCACAATTACCATACCGATAATGACACCTGTATTGATATCCACTTGCAGAAAGCGGCTAAATACAATGCCCACTCCTCGCATTTGTCCGGCTACATAAGTAAGGGAGACAAATATGGCTGCTATCACCGCCACCAAACGAGCAACATTGGAGTAGTAGCGATCGCCTACAAAATCGGGGACTGTATACTTACCAAACTTTCGGAGATATGGTGCTAACAGTAATGCCAGCAACACATATCCTCCTGTCCAACCCATGAGATAAATAGAGCCGTCATAGCCCAGAAAACTAATGAGACCCGCCATGGAAATAAACGAGGCTGCGGACATCCAATCAGCAGCTGTCGCTGCACCATTAGCAACGGAAGGAACCCCTCGATCTGCTACAAAAAAACCCTGACTATCCTTAACTCGTGATTGCCATCCAATGTAAAGATAGAGCAGGAAAGAAAGCCCGACTATTATAATCGTCCAAATTTCAACTGACACAGTTTTTCCTCACCTTTTAATGTTGTATTTGCGATCGAGCTTGTCCATTTGAAAGGCATAAATGAAAATCAACACCACAAAAATCAGGATCGACCCCTGCTGTGCCATCCAGAAGCCAAAAGGTACGCCAAAGAACCGTATTGCATTCAATGGTTGTACCAGTAAGATACTAAAACCAAGGGATACTAACGCCCAAACTATTAAAAGATTGCGGATTAAAGCAGTATTGGCACGCCAGTATGAGCGACTCTTTTCTTTATCCATTTTTTTTACTATTTATGTAATAAAAAATATATCAGGTCACTCCAGATTTATACCTTTATAAAGGTAAGAAATTTATGAATTTTCCACACACAATTGCTGTTATTAAAACTTAATATTTTTCTGTAGATAGCAATCTTAATAATGGATACAATGGGGAGTTGACTGAATTTGAAAGTTCCTTATTTAGGTTTTGAGGAAAAGGTAGAGGGAAAAAGGAAAAATACCTTTTTCATGGCAAGGTTTGTGGTATCTTTTCATCA
The DNA here is from genome assembly GCF_045999855.1 of Tolypothrix campylonemoides VB511288_2. Lineage (NCBI taxonomy): Bacteria > Bacillati > Cyanobacteriota > Cyanophyceae > Nostocales > Tolypothrichaceae > Tolypothrix > Tolypothrix campylonemoides. Next base: position 309,983 of record NZ_JBFPMW010000004.1, on the reverse strand, counting down.
CAGATTTTAACAATTCGTCAGAAGTACGAGGGCAGATGGCAGCTATGTATATGCCCTCGTACTTCTCACTTGTTGAAAGGGAGTAAAGGATCTAAGTCCCCCACTATAATCTCCGCCACAGGTGGCTCGCAATTGGTGAGTCCAGAGAAAGTAGGCGGTGAGACCAGTGCTGTACGCGGGTTTCCCGCGCCCTGGCAACTGGCGTACAGCCCTTCGGGCATAGCCTTCGGCATCGCGTTCGCGGAGCGTGCGCTTTGCGCTTAGCGTCTCCGTAAGGAGTACAAGGGAGGGGTCTCCCGCGCTCTGGCGACTGGCGTAAGCCGTTGCGGACATAGCTTTGCATCATGTATAGCCCCTGCAACCACAAGCCATGATAGGGGTTAAACAGCTTCTCCCAATGAGAGCCGTTGTGTACGTTTCCGCACGAGTCCGATCTATCCCCTCAATCCCTACACGTGAAAGGGGGGAAATCCGAAATCAAACTCTCTCCTGTTGACAAGGAGCAGTCTGGGGTAAGTAAAATTACTCGATTGCAATCTGTGAACCATTTCTGACTTATGTAGGTCTCAGGCAAAAAGTGCTAGAAACCCAGAGCTATCGAACAGCCAATACGAGTCAGCCTAGCCCTGACTCTAGGGAAAGTACGAGGAAAGACCAATCCAGGAAGAAGGATAACTTGATTTTATCTACTAATAGTAAGAATTTATAAAAAAAATATGAGAATAACTTGAATGGAGTTAATAATTTGTTACATTATTTAACATAGGTCTACAAAAGATATTCATGCACTGCACCAGTGAATAGCGAACATTGGTGGGAGGTGAATGTTTTATTACTAACCTATCTCGGCGCTGAAGTTCCCAATCCTTGCAATTTGTAACATGGATGCTAATGAACTCATAACACACTATAAGGCAGGCAACAGAGATTTTTTACAGGTGTCCTTGCAACGCGTTCACCTAAGCGAAGTCTGTCTGGCTAGAATCAATCTGAGTCGGTCGGATCTTACGGGCGCGACTTTATCAGCCGCAAATCTACGCGGAGCAATTTTAAGTGAAGCCACTCTAGCGGAAGCAAATTTGTGGAGGGCAGACTTAACTGAAGCTTTCATGATTTGGGCAAATTTACACAAAGCTAATTTAATCCGTACAAATCTTTGTAAAGCGGATTTACACCGGGCGGTGCTGACAAGGGCAGATTTGCGGTTAGCCGATTTAAGTTTTGCCGATCTCAGTAACACTAACTTAGAAGGTGCGGATTTACGCTATGCTAACTTAAGCGGTGCAAATCTAGCAGGTGCCAACTTAACTAAAGCGAACCTAACTGGTGCGAAATTGAGTCAGGCAGACTTGTACAACGTAAACTTGACAAAAGCAATATTGTTGAGAACTGATTTATGCCATACTGACATCAGTTCTATGACAGTAAGCGGCGACTTACTCTTAAGCGATCGCTGATAACAATTCCCTAATGAGTAGCACCTCCGCAGGTGATGTGATTCATTCCGTAGTTGGTATTGATAAACGCGATAATAGCAAGAGTAGTATTTTGAGGGAGCAAGCTTAGGTTGTAGTTCCTCTGTTTTAGCTGGAAATTTCTTCAGAGAATGCTCTACAGCTTATCGGTGATGAAGACTTCAAATTCCTTACTGCACGATTTACTCCAGGCTTTACCAAATTTAAAATGTCAAGTTTATTTCAAATCTTCCTTGACAGCACTTTCTCATGCAATGGAAGACCTGGTTTTGGTAGGAACTGATAAGCCTCTAGTGCTCGCTAATTTTCAGCAAGAGCGTTACTACCTTCAAGAAACCCGCCGCTATCAAAGAATTGCTCAGCGTACAGACCAAGTTTATGTCCTTGCTGCGGCGGAAGCAAATTTTAAGAAGATTTCAGATTCATTGGTGGCAATTCCCTTCCATCCCGAAGATGCACTAGCACAAGAATGGCATCTCGTAATTATCGGACAAAAATATAGCGCTTGCATCGTTTGCCAAGAATACGCTTCTCCTGTCGATGGTTCATCGTTAGATCAAGCAAGACAATTTAAAGGGATATGGACGTTTGAGCGTGATGTGAGTATTTCTGCAGCTAAACTCTTGATGGAAAGGATTTTGAACTACAGACCGGACTTAGCTGGTAAAGTTGAAGTGGCGCGGCAACGCTACGGTCTGACTCAAGTAAATTCAGAGCGAACCGCAGACAATCGAGTACTGGAAATTGACGCACGATTGTTTACAGATCGATTGGTGACATATTTACAAAACAGTCAGTACAAGCAACTCAAAGCTTACCGCACGATTACAAAAAAAGAACGTCAGGAACGTCTGATCAACACCATTAGCGCGGCTATTCGTCAATCACTCAATCCAGAAGAGATTTTTGCAGTGACAGTGAAGGAACTCGCTCAAGTGTTCAGTCCCTGTCGCTGTCTGCTTTACCTCTACCATCCCAAAGAAAAACCGACACCCATTGAGTATGAAGCCCTAGCTTATGGGTTAGCTTCATTAAAGGGAAAAATTTGGTCTTTAGCACAGCATCCCCTTTTTGAGACGGTTCTATCTCAAGATAAAGCAGTTGCGATCGCTGACACAACCCAAGATTTGGGCATTCAAGCGTACCCGGATTTGAGCCAGCAACTACAAGCGTTTGGCATCAGGTCTTGTCTTGTGGTGTCCATTCGCTATCATCAAAAGTGGTTGGGAATTTTAGAATTGCACCACTGCGGTCTAGAACCACATATTTGGAATGATTCGGACAAGGCATTGGTAGAAGCGATCGCAACTCAAGTGGCAGTTGCCCTCATCCAAGCTCAAGAATACAGCAATTTAGAAACTTTAAATCACCAACTTGCAGCGTTAGAACGGACACAAAGCAACTTGATTGCGATAGTCGGGCATGAATTGCGGACACCTCTATCAACCATCCAAGTATGCTTGGAAAGTATATCTAACGAACCAGATATGCCTATCGAATTTCAGCAAACTATGTTGCAAACGGCTCTTGCTGATTCAGAACGGATGCGGCGACTGATTCAAGATTTTCTTACCCTTTCTCGGTTAGAAGGGGGTTGGCTGAACTGGCATATAGAACCCGTTTCCATCCAAACCTGTTTGGACTTAGTTATTAGTAGCTTGAGAAGAAACCAAGCAGAGCGAACTTTACCTTCCATTCTTCTAGAATTGCCTTCCGAGCTACCTTTAGTTCTTGCTGACGGCGATGGGTTAACCGAAGTTGTAAGCAAACTTTTAGACAATGCGTGCAAATTCACTAATTCCAAAGGAAAAGTGACCGTTCGCGCTCAAATTTTTAATGTAGAAGAGAGCGTGGCTCAAGGAAAGGAAAAAAAATCTCAAATGTTAGAAGTTATTATCGCAGACACCGGACGTGGGATAGAGCCAAATCAGCTAGAAGCTATTTTTGCGCGTTTTTATCAGGAAGAAGGGTTCATGCAACGGACAATTGGGGGAACTGGATTGGGTTTGGCAATTTGCCGCCAAATTGTTGAAAAATTAGGAGGCAAAATTTGGGCAGTTTCCCCAGGAAGAGAACAAGGTGCAGAATTCCACTTTACATTACCTGTAGCACAAGGCGTTTAGCTGAGGTGGCGATCGGCCTGACCTCTCTAAGCATCTCAAAATCTTTTACGACGTCCGTTACTGCATAACCAAATTTTGCTGTCATCTATAAATAAACAACCGTAAGGACAACAACTACAACACCGTGACTCTATCCCCTTTTTCTGATGGAAAAGGGTTTTTTTTGAGTATTAATTACTAGTCACTGAGCGCCATTTGCTATTAATGTTCGCACGCACCAATGCTGACCCAGCTACTCGAACCATCTTCCCAGTGTTCCTTCTTCCAAATAGGGGCATTGTGTTTGAGAGTATCAATTGCGTAACGACAAGCTTCAAATGCTTCGGAACGGTGGGGACAACCTATCGCAACTAAAACGCTGATTTCACCAATATGCAAACGCCCGACACGATGATGAATGACAACACGATTGACATCAGACCATTGCTGTCGAATATCGGCAGCAATTTGGAAAAATACTCGCAATGCCATAGGTTCGTAAGCTTGATACTCTAGAGCGACTACAGGTTTGCCATCTGTTTGATTGCGAACCGTACCACTCATAACTACCACCGCGCCATTTGCAGGAGCGTCTGCTTTTGAATAAACTTCTTCTAGAGACAATGGCGCAAAAGTAATAGCAAAGTTGTCTTCAGCGTTTGGTTTTATAGAAGTCGCAAATGGATCGGTTACAACTGAGTTCATGTGAGTCAGCTTTGGATTACCTACTCTACTTATGTTACATGGATTCTCCTCACCCCCAACCCTTTTACCTAAAGGAGAGGGTAAAATAAATTAAGCTTTGTTACATATTTTTTACAAACACGGATGCATTATTTAGTCTCAGATAAAGTTACTTAATTTAAAAAAAAAACCATGTCATCCTTCTACAGAGGTATTACTATAATTAAAGTGACAAAATTATATAACTTCATCTGAGAAATCAGATAGTCACTCAATTTTCCGTCAACTTTAGCGAAAGTTTGATTGAAAATCCTGTTATTCCCCTGTAACTCCAGCCGTCTCTCCAGTCGGCAGTGCTTTTCAGCAATTATTCTTTAATAATATCCCTGCTGGTCCATCTAACTAACTATAAGCGACGGGTATTCTCAAGCCAGAATTCAGCAGTACTAGGAAACATATCAATGAACTGTATTTTGTCTAAAAATGAAGCTACGAGGCTAAAAGTTCTCTATAAGTATCAAATTCTCGACACTTCACCAGAACAGGCATTTGATGATTTGGTATTCCTAGCTGCCCAAATATGTGCTACACCAATTGCTCTGATCAATTTTATTGACGCTGAACGTCAGTGGTTTAAAGCTAAAATCGGGCTAGATATGAAAGAAATACCGAGAGATGTCGGTATTTGTCCTTTCTGTATCGGACAGTCTGACATCTTAATTATTCTTGATACTTGGGCTGACGAACGGTTTTCCACTAGCCCTGTCGTCACTTCTGCGCCCTACGTAAGATTTTATGCGGGTGTCCCTTTGATAGCTCCAGAAGGAGAAGCGATTGGAACTCTATGTGTTGTTGATAGTGTACCGCGTCAGAACTTTACAACAGAACAAGAAGAGTCACTCAAGGCGCTCGCTCGCTTAGTCATGAGACAATTAGAACTCCGTCGCAATTTAACAGAAGTAGCAAATATAAAAACCGAGTACAAGCAAGCACAACAAGCATTGCGGCAAAGTGAATCTGTCCTCAGCAGTTTCTTTGACAGTGCGCCGATGATGATGGGAGTAGTTGAACTGCTCAATGATGACATTTTACACATTTCCAATAACGCTGCAACAGCTAAATTCTTCTGTCTAGCTCCAAACCAGATGCGGAATTGTCGGGCTAAAGAGATGGGTTTGCCAGAAGAAACCGTGCGCTGCTGGTTGAATTACTACCGTCAGGCAGAACGCACCCAATTACCTGTAACCTTTGAGTATCCTCACCTTACAGTTGAACCTAACAGGTGGCTGAAAGCTACTGTTTCTACGATCGTGGAAAGTTCTACCACAGCACAGCGTTTTGCTTATATTATTGAGGATATCACCGAACGCAAGCAATCAGAAGAAACATTACGCTGGAAAGAAGCTCTTTTGCGCTCAATGACTGGTGTTTCTCCTTTAGCATTTTATGTTGTAGATCGCCGCAATGGAGAAATTCTATATTTTAACGAACGCTTTTGTGAAATTTGGAATATTGAACACCTAAAAACACAAATGGAATGCGGTGGACTGAAACATGAGGATGTGATAGAAGTTTGCTGCCAATTTACAGATATCTCACCTTTTAGCGCATGTCAGCATTTACCAAGCGAGACTTGCGAATGTGAAGATGAACTTTTATTAAGGGATGGTCGGGTGATTCGGCGGTTTTCCAGACGCATCCGCGATGAAAACGACCAGTATTTTGCACGATTGTATATTTTTGAAGATATTACTTCTCGCAAGCTCGCAGAACAGCAAATCCGCGAACAAGCTGCACTGCTTGATATTGCAACTGATGCCATTGTTGTACGGGATTTAAAGAATAAGATTTTGCTTTGGAACAAAAGTGCTGAGAAAATTTACGGTTGGGAAGCAAAAGAAGCAATTGGCAAGAATGCTAGTGAATTTTTATATAGGAAACCCAGCCCGCACCATTTAGAAATTTTTAATAGCGTTTTAGAAAATGGTTCTTGGCAAGGTGAATTACAAAACATTACTAAATCGGGTAAAGAAATAATAGTTGAAAGTCGTTGGACATTAGTTAGAGATGAGTATTCTCAACCCAAATCTATTCTGGTTGTAGATACTGATATTACTCAGAAAAAACAACTAGAAAAGCAATTTTTACGAGCTCAACGCATGGAAAGTATAGGAACTTTAGCTAGTGGAATTGCTCACGATCTCAATAATGTTTTGTCTCCCATTTTAATGTCAGTACAAATGCTGAAGGCCAAATCTCGCGATGAACGCAGTCAGCAAATATTGACAATTGTAGACAATAATGCAAAACGAGGTGCTGACTTGGTGAAACAAGTGCTTTCTTTTGCTAGGGGAATTGAAGGCGATCGCACTGTCCTCCAAATCAGGCATTTAATCTTAGAGATGAAGCAAATTGTCGAGCAAACTTTTCCAAAATCTATAACTATTCAAACACAAGTTGAGCCAGATTTATTACCCGTGCGAGGTGACAGCACGCAATTGCATCAAGTCTTAATGAATTTGTGCTTAAATGCGCGAGATGCAATGCCCAAGGGTGGGACTTTAAAAATTTCTGCGAAGAATATTTTGATTGATGAAAACTTTGCAAAAATGCATCTTGATGCTAAAGAAGGCTCTTATATTGTTCTCACAGTGACCGATACGGGAGTAGGAATTTCCAACCAACTCTTAGATAGAATTTTTGAACCATTTTTTACGACAAAAGAGTTTGGCAAAGGGACAGGTTTGGGGCTTTCAACAGTCATGGGTATTGTTAAAGGTCACGATGGTTTTGTCAGTGTATCAAGTAGTGTAGGTCAAGGAACAAAATTTAAGATTTATGTACCAACTGTTCAAACAGTAGAAACACAGCAGGTAGAAGATTTAAAAGTACCCGCAGGATATGGAGAATGGATTTTGGTCGTAGACGATGAAGCGGCTGTAAGAGAAATTACTAAAGTTTCTCTAGAAAGCCATAATTATAAAGTCATTACTGCAAGTGATGGTATAGAAGCACTGGCAATTTATGCTCAGTATAAAAATAAAATTAGTGCAGCCATTATTGATATGATGATGCCAAATATGGATGGAGCAACGACCATTTGTGCATTACAAAAAATGAACCCACTAATACGCATTGTTGGTGTCAGCGGGCTGACAACGAGCGAACAAGTCCCTTTTGAGACAAATTCTCCAATAACAGCATTTTTGCCCAAACCCTACACAGCACAGGAATTATTACAAACTTTACATAGTGTTATTACAGTGAACCATGATTGATGATTCCCTTTCCTCTATACAATAACCGGAGAAAGGTAGAGGGCAGAAGAAAGAATTGTTAGCTTTTATACAAGATTAAGTCCTCTGTCCTCTGTCAAACAGTTTAAAACCTCTGACTGGATCGCGAAGGGAGTAATTTCTATACGTCAACACTCAAGAAACCAAGTTCATAATTCATAGTTTATAGTCGAATTAATTGCTATTAACCAATGACCAATGACCGGTCACTGGTCAGTGTTAAAAATGACAAATTTAATACTAATTGTAGATGACGATAATATAATAAGGTTACAAATGCGACAGTTACTACAACAAGTAGGATTTCGAGTCGCAGAAGCGTCTGATGGCGAGCAAGCATTAGCTGTTTACAAGGAACAACAACCAGATATGGTGCTGTTAGACGCTATGATGCCAGTTATGGATGGCTTTACCTGCTGTAGCCAATTACAAGCACTTCCTGGTGGTGCAACAACACCCATATTAATGATTACTGGTCTTTACGACCAAGTATCCGTAGATAAAGCTTTTGCTGCAGGTGCCACTGATTACATTACCAAACCAATTCAATGGCAGGTTTTGCGTCAGCGAGTGCGCCGCATATTGGCAGCCCGCCGTGCCATGCAAGAATTGGAAGTCTATGCCAATCGTCAGGCGCTGGTAGCAGAACTCAGTCAAATGGCATTAGCTGGGTTGAATTTGACTGCATTGATGCAAAAAACTGTAGCTCTTGTTTCCCGCAGCCTTGAGGTTGAGTATTGTCATATTTTGGAACTTTTGCCAGATGGTAATACCTTACAAGTAGTGGCAGGATCTAGCTGGCATTCAGAACTTGTAGGACAAGCCAAGGTGAGTGCTCGAAGTGATTCTCAAGCCGGATATACCCTGCGTTCTCAAGAACCGACCATTGTTAACAATTTCCTTACGGAAACACGCTTTGGAAAACCACAACTATTACAGGACGACTCTATAGTCAGTAGTGTGTCATTGCTTATTCACGGTAAAGAGCGTCCTTTTGGAGTTTTGGAAGGTTACACAACAAGAACCCGCACTTTTAGCAAAGAAGACATTTACTTCTTGCAAGCTGTGACTAATGTGCTGGCAACTGCTATTGAACGCCAGAAAGTTGAAGATGTCCTCAGAGGAAACGAACAGCGATCGCAATTATTTTCCGACATTACGCTGAAAATTCGTCAGTCTTTACAAATTGATGAAATTCTTCAAACGAGTGTTACAGAAGTCCAAGATTTGTTGCAAGCAGACCGCGTCCTCATTTTTCGATTGCTGTCTGATGGTACGGGAGTTATCGTGCAAGAAGCTGTTGTACCCGGATTTCTGAAAGTTCTCGGACACAATTTGGAAGATCCCTGCTTTAATGAGGATTACGTTCAACAATACCGTCTCGGACGCATTAGTTCTGTCAGCAACATTGAACAAGCAAACATCGCACCTTGCTACTTAGAATTTTTACAAAAATTAGGTGTCAAAGCTAACTTAATTGTACCGATTCTTTTAAAGAATAAACTGTGGGGATTGCTCATTGCTCATCAATGCGCTCATCCTCGAGAATGGACGAGTTGGGAAACCGAACTTTTAAAACAGTTAGCAGATCAAATAGGAATTGCTCTAGCTCAAGCCCAGCTTTTAGAACAGGAAACTCGTCAAAGACAAGAACTGGCTCGTTCTAATGAGGAACTGCAACAATTTGCCTTTATTGCTTCTCACGATCTGCAAGAACCACTGCGTAAGATAAAAACCTTTGGAGAACGGTTGAAAGCAACTTGTAATGATGCATTGACCGAACAGGGGCAAGATTATTTAGAACGGATGCAAAATGCAACCCACAGGATGCAAGCTTTAATCGAAGATTTACTGACGCTTTCACGAGTTACAACTAGGGCAAAACCTTTTGAGCGACTGGATCTTGCTCAAGTAACGCAAGAGGTGTTATCCGATTTAGAAATACGTATCCTACAAACACAAGCGCTTGTAGAGTTAGGGGATTTACCCACCGTTCATGCAGATCCGCTACAAATGCGCCAGTTGCTTCAAAACCTTATTGGCAACGCTTTAAAATTTCACCGCAAAGGCATTTCACCTATTGTCAAAATTTACGCTCAACAAGATACTGCCGGACACGACCAACTTATTATTGAAGATAACGGTATTGGCTTTGACGAAAAGTATCTTGACCGAATTTTCAACGTTTTTCAACGTTTGCACGGACGTAACGAATATGAAGGAACGGGTATGGGCTTAGCCATTGCTCGCAAAATAGTAGAACGTCACGGTTGGAGTATCACTGCATACAGCCAATTAGGTCAAGGCTCGAAATTTATCGTTTCGCTCGCTTTTCATTGATAAGGTTTATCATACTTCCATAGGTGTAAAAAGATGACAACCTAAATCCTCTATTGGTTGTATTTTGACGGTCGATTAACAATAAACCCTCAAAAGGAGAGAATATAGAGTGAAAGGTCGGCATACAACCATCACAATTTTGATGGCTGAAGATGATGAGGACGATCGTATGTTAGTTCGTGAGGCATTGACAGAAAGTCGATTGACTCATGAATTGCATATTGTCACTGATGGGGAAGAGTTAATGGATTATCTCCAGTGGCGTGGTAAGTACGCCGATAAAAATATTGCACCCCGTCCGGGTTTAATTTTGCTAGATTTAAATATGCCTAAAAAAGATGGTCGTGAAGCTCTCAAAGAAATTAAAGCTGATACTCAACTCAGAAAAATTCCGATTGTTGTGCTGACGACCTCTAGGGCAGAGGAAGATATTCACAGTACTTACGATTTGGGTGCGAATTCGTTCATTATCAAACCGACGACTTTTGCATCTTTGGTTGAGGTGATGAGGACAATAGGAAAATACTGGTTTGACATCGTAGAACTGCCACTATAAAAAAGGAAGGCAGATAAATGAAGCAAATTCCCATAAAAGTTCTTCTTGTTGATGATGACGAAGATGATTACACGTTAACTCGTGATTGGTTTCGAGAATTCCAACTTTGCCACTGTAAGTTGGAATGGGTAAGCAATTATGAGTCAGCAAAGGAGGTAATAACAGCACATCAACATGATATTTATCTTGTTGATTACCGTTTGGGAGCGCAAAATGGTTTAGATCTGTTGCGCGAAGTTATATGTTTGGGCTGTTCTTCCCCAATTATTCTACTGACAGGTAAAGGAGACAGGGAAATAGACATTGAGGCTATGAAAGCAGGTGCAGCGGATTACTTAGAAAAAGGTCAATTGACTGCGCCTCTGCTCGAACGAGCTATCCGCTATGCTTTTGAACGGAAAAGGGCGGAATTAAAAATACGCGAACAGGCAGCTTTATTGGATGTTGCCACAGACGCAATTTTTGTATGTGATTTAGAAAATAAAATTTTATTTTGGAATAAAGCAGCTGAGAATCTTTATGCTTTGCGAGCCACTGAGGCGATTGGTAAGAAAACTTTAGAACTGTGGGAAGAAAAAGATAGAGCCCAAGTACAAGTTGCTATTAATACTTTAATGAATAACGGTTCTTGGGAAGGAGAGTTACATCAAAAAACCAAGTTAGGCAAACAAATTATTGTCGAGAGTCGCTGGACGCTAGTACAAGAGTTTGATAAAAAACCACAAACTATCCTGGTTGTTAATACTGATATTACAGAAAAAAAAGAATTAGAAACACAATTTTTCCGTGCCCAGCGTTTGGAGAGTATTGGGACTTTGGCAGGCGGTATTGCTCATGACCTGAACAATGTTCTTGCGCCTATTTTGATGACCGCGCAGCTTCTGGAGTCACAACTTCACGATGAACGCAGTAAGCGGCTATTACCTATTTTGATATCTAATGCCAAACGCGGAGCCAATTTAGTTAAGCAAGTGCTTTCTTTTACTCGCGGTATAGAAGGCGAGCGTACTCTTTTGCAATTAACTCACTTAATAAGAGAAATCCAGCAAGTTGTAAAAGAAACATTTCCCAAATCTATTGAGTTTTCTTGTCAAGCACCACAAAATCTCTGGGCTGTTTCTGCAGACCCAACGCAACTACACCAAGTCTTAATGAATTTATGCGTGAACGCTCGCGATGCCATGCCCAATGGAGGTTCCCTCGTCATTTCTGCTGAGAATCTTTTTATTGATGAGAATTACGCGAGAATGCACATAGATGCTCGTGTTGGGCGTTTTGTTATCATTTCTGTTACAGATAGTGGAATTGGTATCCCAACCGAGATTGTAGACCGCATTTTTGAACCATTTTTTACCACTAAAGAAATTGGGAAAGGTACCGGTCTCGGTCTTTCTACAGTACTTGGTATCGTCAAAAGTCACAATGGCTTTATCAACGTATACAGTGAAGAAGGCAAAGGCAGCGAGTTTAAAGTGTATTTACCAGCACAAGAAGCCATAGAACCTCTCGAAGACCGAGAAATGGATTTCCCAAGCGGTAATGGAGAATTGATATTGGTTGTAGATGACGAAGATTCAATTCGAGATATTACCAAAACATCCTTGGAGAGTAATAATTATAAAGTGCTCTTGGCGGGTGATGGCATTGAAGCAATTGCCCTTTATGCCGAGTATCGAGATAAAATATCTCTTGTTTTGACAGATATGATCATGCCGTCCATGGATGGGTTGACAACCGTTCGCACGCTCCAAAAGATTAATCCACAAGTGAAGATTATTGCCGTTAGCGGGCTTGCTTCCACTGAAAAAATCAATGCCATTACAGAAGTAGGGGTGAAAGCTTTTTTACCCAAACCCTATACAGCAAAGCAACTTTTATTAAGTATTAAAGAGCTAATAGCTGATGGCTAATGGGTAATAGCTAATTGTTCAGAACTACCATTAGTAGATAGTAGTAGGTAGGGAAGACAACCCACCACATTAAGGAGTATCGCCATTTTGTAAAAATACCTACTATTAGCCATGAACAATTAGCCATTAGCAATTTCTTAAGTAATTATGACTCATCAACGTTCTGAAATTTTAGCGGTGAATGACGCTTTCTATCGAGCATTTGAAAAAAAAGATATTGAAGCTATGGGCGTAGTTTGGTCGCAAGGAACTGGTAGCGTTTGCGTTCACCCCGGCTGGAATGTATTAAATGGTTGGAAAGATATTCGGAATTCCTGGGTAAAAATCTTTAACAATACTGCTTATGTTGAGATTGATACTGACATCATGACCGTAGAAGTTCGCGAGAATATTGCTTATGTTGTTTTGATGGAAAATGTTCTTCAAATTACTAATGGAAGAAAACTGAAAGCTCAATCTATAGCAACAAATGTATTTGAGCTTCTCGGTGGTAAGTGGTACCTAGTTCACCACCACGCAAGCCCAGTTATGCGCTAAGGAGATTGGGGGATAGTGGAAAGACGGTTCTACCTTCTCCCTTGGCTACCTTGTCTACCCCCTCTCCCTTGTTTTTAATCTCCAATCAGCTCCACACCATCTCGTCCATCGAGTTCTTGTAAGAAAACTTTAACAATTTCATCTTTCGCCGTGGGCAATTGCTTCCCAACAAAATCTGGATGAATTGGTACTTCACGATGACCTCTATCCACTAGCACTGCTAGACGAATTGACTCGGGTCTACCATATTCATTGACGGCATTCAAAGCAGCACGAATTGTCCGCCCTTTATAAATAACATCATCTACAAGAACAACTGTTTTTCCTGTAAGGTCAAAAGGAATATAAGTTTTGACGGGTGTCCGCAACCCTATGCGATCGAGATCGTCACGATAAAATGTAATGTCTAATGCTCCTACTTCTGGTGATACACCTTCAAGCGCCTCAATTTGACGTGCTAGCATGTGAGCTAATGGCACGCCTCTAGTATAAATACCTATTAAAGCCAATTGGGATATGGTTGGCGTTTTTTCGACAATTTGAGAAGCAAGGCGATTGGCAGTACGGCGGAGTTCCTGTGGTGAGAGAATTTCAACAACTTTGGCTTGAGTAGATAAAACCATAGATTGATACCCTGAACATAGTAGAGTAAGGGGTCAGGAATCAGGCGTTGTGAATAAAGGAGTTACGGAAAACTCCTCACTCTTCACGGCTCACTCCTCACTTTTAGTTATTCCCTATATTCATAATTACCTGTTTTTCCCTGGGGTGGGTACTGCTCTCGTTACAATTGTGGCATCAACTTTTGGGCTGAGGTTGTAATTGTCATTGCTGCGACACAAGCTATACCCAACCAAAGCAAAAAACACAAGCGGGTGAGTTGTAGGGCGTGATGGATAGAACTTGCGGTAATAGGATTCTTAGCGTCTCCAAGTAAGGGTTTGTGCTTTGCAATGCCACGATACCAATTAGTTCCTCCTACCTGCACGCCCAAAATAGCAGCGTAAGCGCATTCGCTCCAACCAGAGTTGGGACTCGGATCGGCGATCGCATCTCGACGGCAAATTTGCCAAACGTACAAAGGTTTCCCTGAAACAAATGCAAGAGTTAATACTGTTAAACGACACGGAATCCAAGTTAAGCAATCTTCTACACGAGCACTAAACCATCCCAAATATGTATATGGGGCTTCTCGATAACCTACCATTGAATCAAGTGTGCTACTCGCTTTGTATGCTAAAGCAAGGGGAACAGGACCTACAATTGGCACAAATACACCGACAATTGCATAGAAAAGAGGAGCCATGACTCCATCTGTTGCATTTTCTGTTACCGTTTCTAGAATAGCTCGCAATATTTCCGATTCTGTCAATTTATCGGTATCTCGTCCAACATAGTTACTTAAAAGAATGCGTGCTTGAGACAAATTTCCTGTTGTTAAAGCTTGTAAAACTGTTTGAGCAGCATCTCTCAAACTTCTACCTGCAAAACAGCTTGCTAACAGCAAACACTCCAATGTTATTCCTAAAAGTGGATGCAATAATTTAGTCACTAGAATAAGGAAGTACCCAATAATGCCACTACCAATTATTAAGATGATACCGATCGCAACTCCTGCTATGCGTTGTGTCAGAGTATCGTGACAATAAGTTAAAGCTAATTTCGTGAATCGAGAAATTATCCACCCCATAACTTGGACTGGATGTGGCCAACCCCAAGGATCGCCAATCAAATAATCTATAGTAGCAGCGATGAGGAGAATAACAGCAGAGGTCATTTATGATGAGTTAGTAGTTAGTAGTTAGTCGCGAGCGGTCATTTGCCACTAACCACTAACCACTAACCACTAACATCTATAATTAAACAATAAAACTAGCTTCTTCGCCAAGAGAAGCTTGCCAACTACGAGCATCATAATAAAGATCTGCCAGAGTAATACTGTATATCGCTTCTTTCAGTTTTTGGTGCAATCTCTTCCACAGGGTGTGGGTTACCCAATCTTCTGCTTGTGTTGGAGAAGCTTGGTGATGGGGTAAAGGTTCAATTGTTTCACCGACTGCTTCTAAAATTTCTCCCAAAGAAATTTGTGAGGGCGATCGCGCAAGTTGGTAACCTCCGATGCTGCCGCGAATGGATTTTACCAATCCAGCACGACGCATTTCTATTAGTAGTTTCTCCAAATAAGGCGCTGGGATATCTTGACGTGCGGCTATGACTTTAGTTGATACAGGGCCATATTTTGGCTGTAAGCTTAAATCGAGCAATGCTTTTACACTATAGTGTCCTCTGGTCGTTAGTTTCATTTCAGTCATTTGTCAAAAGGTTATTGGTCAAAAGGTCACTGGTGATGTACAAAGGACAAAAGACTAAAGTTCAGTTTTGCTTATCATTCTGAGTGCCAATTATCGCAATTGCTGCAAGTAGCCAACCCTTGTAGCTTCGTTTAGGAAACTTAAACAAACATGGGGTGACGTCTTCAAAAACTTAAAAACTATAGCTATCACCATTATGTATCTTCTTTTGACTATATTGTATTGGGAAAATGAAATGCGAGCGCAAAATTTTGCTCTTAAGATGTAATATACTTAGCTAAGCTAAGAGGAAAATAAAAGGTTTCTGCTCGCATTACCTCAACCTCAGCTAAAATAAAATCGATTAATCCTATTTGACCATTCGTTTGTGAATTAAGTTGATGGCTAAACAGAAAAAAATTGAACCCCTAGTCGGAGAAGATCTGCTCAGAAAAGTCAAAGAGCTAGAGCACCTCAGCAAAGAAGAAAAAGCTAAACAATGCGGCTACTACACCGTAACCAAAAACGGTATCGAGCGCGTCAACATGATGAAATTCTTAAATGCCCTAATTGATGCTGAAGGCATTCAGTTAGATAGTGCTCCTAGTGTAAACGGGCGAGGCGGACGAAGTGCTAGCTATAGAATCAGCGTGCAGTCGAACGGTAACTTATTGATAGGTTCAGCCTACACAAAACAAATGAATCTCAAGCCTGGAGATGAATTTATCATTACTTTAGGCAAAAAACACATTCGTTTGAGGCAAATAGACTCTGAAGACAGAGAAGGTGCTGAGGCAATAGAAGCTTTAGTCTAAAGAGTCCATAAAGGATATAAGGATAAGGATGAAGGAAATTGCTTCGTTTCATCCTTATATCCTTTATACTTCATACTTCTTAACACCTGTTTTTACAGTCATTGGTAAGTAATGACGAAGAGACCTGCGCGTAACAGCAACGTTGCAGGTTAAAACGATTTGCTCGCGTTCTAATAAACCTAAAATTCGTTCTTGGTTATCTCGGGCGACTACAGGTAACTGATGCAAACCTCGACCTGCCATTCGATCTAAAGCTTCAGCAAGAGGTTCATCAAGCCATGCGTAAAGAAGCTCGGTAGTAGAAATATCCATGAGCGTTTGATTTGCTATATCAGCCCGAAGTTCGTTAGACGAATTTGGGTATTTTTCCCAAACAGAAAGAGCACGGTTGATATCTTCTAAAGACACAATCCCAACAAGTTGTCCTGCGTCATTCACAACTAAAGCGCTACGGCATAAGTCTCCCGTCATTTCCAAAGCTGCTTCAATCACTGTCATGGTTGATAATAGCTTTTTGGGGCAAGAGAGCATAGCATCTTCTACTAAAATTTGCCGTAAAATTTCTGCTTGTTCGTCTTTCAATTCAGAAAGACCAATTTGTTGTAAGTTGGAGTTAGAGTTGGAATTTGGCTTCATTCTCTCTACCAACCAAACACTTAGACCTACCGCCGCCATTAAAGGTAAGACAATACGGTAATCTCTAGTTAATTCAAACAGCATTAAAATTGCCGTGAGCGGTGCTCTGACACTGGCAGCCAAAACAGCAGCCATTCCTACCATTGCGTAAGCAGGAGGACCTGCCATAAATTGACCAATTTCAGGTGCAATCCACGCTAAAATTTTGGCATAAGCCGCTCCAAAGGAAGCACCTAAAAACATAGCAGGAGCAAACACACCACCGACAAAACCACTACCTGCGCTAATAGCTGTCATTAGAAGTTTCATCACAAGCAGCACAACAAGCAGTTGCAAAGAAAACTCTGCATCTTGCAGCATCGCTTCTACAGTGCCATACCCGATCCCTAAAATTTGAGGGAGATAGATGGCAACCGTACCAACAATGACCCCACCAATTACGGGATGAATTGGTTCGGGTATGCTTTTCATCCATTGGAAATAAGATACTTTGCCGTGGAAGCAAGCTTTTGCCAAACGGATCGACTGGGTGTAAGCAAGAGAAACTACACTAGCTCCCAAACCCAAGCCAAGATATAAGGGTAATTCCAAAGGGCTGCGGACTTGGTAAGCGGGTAAGGTAAAAGCAGGTTGTGCGCCCAACCCAATTTGAGCTATGAGTGCTGCAACAACTGCAGCTAGTAAAACTACACTAACAGCAGAAGTGGCAAAGGCAGTCGTACCCAAGACCACTTCCAAAGCAAAGAAAACTCCCGCAATTGGGGCGTTAAATCCCGCAGCCAAGCCAGCAGCAGCACCAGCGCCCAAAAGCAAGCGCTGTCTTTCTTGGGACACTTGTTGCACCACAGACAACAGCAAACCAAAATTAGCCCCAATTTCTACACTGGGTCCCTCTGGTCCTAATGAAGCACCACTCCCCAAAGATACAGATGCAGCCAGCATTTTTGTGACCGGTCGTAGTTTTCGCTGGATCTCCCCTGGGGTAGAAGCGGCAATTAGAGATGACAGCCCCGGACCAAAATCAGAGGTACGCCAGCGCATGAAACCGACGATCGTGCCACCCAAGATAGGGACACAAGCTAAAGTCCAAGCCCCCCAAGCCCCAATCGCACCCATAAAATTTTCCAGCATGAGGTGGTGAATGATTTCAATAAGGTAGTGAAATGTGACCACCCCCATTCCACTGCCACCTCCTATAAGGACTGCTAAAAACAGAACAACACTTTCTGGAGATGGCTGAAAACGGTTAAGCAAATCGGTCAACCGGGCAGAAAGGAAGTGAAAAACAGGTTGTTCCACAACCTTCCTCAATTGAGTAGAAGGCAAAAAGCTCATTGGGTAGAGAAGTAAATCTAATAAAAAATTTAAATTTTTATGTCTTACACTTCATTGTGAGCGATTATTTATCAACCGGACAAGTAGAAACTGGGGATCGAAAACTAGAGACTGGGAACTGGAGATGAGCGATCGGTCATTAAGATTGATTTTCTATTTCCCAATCGCCAATTGCCATACCCTTAATCTCCGCTTCGTGGAAACCCCAAGTTGCCCAATCGCCAATCCCCCCTCCCCCCTCATCTACGAAAATTCATCATGCCTCTTTGTTAAATTTACAAAGCTTTGGTTAAAAGATTGCAAGCACTCAAAATTTTTGTGGAGACAATGCTTAAATGAGAAAGAACGGAAGGTCAGTAAAAGGATGAAGTATGAAGGACAAAAGATGAAGTAACCGCCTGTGTGGGGCGCGGCTTGAACTATACGGTAAATACTGAAGTGCTTGAACAGAGATTGCGCCCGCAAGGGGAAGGTTTGAGGTCATTTCTTCACTTTATCCTTCATCCTTTACACTTCACACTTCTTGCGAGTTATAAACTACACACTTCAAACAGAGGCGTGGTCGCTTCTCCAGCACTAAAATTGTAGGGGAAGCCGAAACACGAAGAATTCAGTGACTGATGGCTGATATCAGTACATTGAGTACTCTACGTAAGTGTCACCGGAATTTCTATATAGCTGTTGTTTTGTTATTAAAGCGAGTAAGTAGACTAGGCGGACGAGGTAGATGAATACACACATCTTTGATAAGAATTATTTGACGTGCCCCATTTGTCAGAAAAACGCTGCACGAAAACCGATGAAAGCGTGCATTGGATTGTTTTCTTGTCCGTACTGTCAGGAAAGGATGGTCGTTTGTCAAAGCGGTCATTACGTCCGCGATCCTTTTTCCTACAAACAGCAGGTACCAGTCTCATCTTCCCTGCGCCGTCAAAGCAGACCTATTGCTAGGATTCTACGGGATTTTGTTATTCTCAAGCACCCTTTAGTGGCGCTAGTTCTAGGAAGTGCTATTTTGCTGGGTGCAATTGGTATTACCCAACAACAAACCACTACCTACGACACTCCAGAACCTCCAAAGACAGAAACGCAGCTTTGAAGTTTGCTAATGGCTAATGGCTAATAGCCATTAGCCATTAGCCATCAATTTTTTGTAATCAGTACCCAATCAGATGTCTGACCAATTTGCTTCACAGAATCTAAATGTAAGTTTTTACGTGCAGTTTCATCTAGCAAGAAGTAGGGTTGCTTGTCATTGCGCCAGTAACTATCGAGTTGAGCAACAGATGCTGGCACAATAGTGCGATCGCTATAAAAATCTAATGATGGGCGATGATAAGGGAAAGATGTATAAATCTTTTTTATATCGGGTGGTGCTGCTGTTTGTATCATCTCAGCAACTGGTTTGACAGGATAGGCTTCCCCTAATTCCCAAACCCAATACTTTGAGTACATAAGCAGCACCAGCGACACATAAGTACCCCAAAATAGAACCTTCAAAAATTGCCCGTCACCTCGTTCTGCTAAAACAGCAGCTAAAGCCATTGTCAGCGCGACTGTAGCAAAAAGCAGTTGTAACTCTGATTGGAAGGCTCTGCCTATACTGTAGTATATACTCCCTGCGATCGCGACTAAGGCTAACAGAGCTAAAGAAACTACCCAAGATCGGGGATAAGGTGACAGCAATTGTGAATCTTCAGTTTCTGAGAGTTTTGCCCCAAAAGCTAGGGCTAAGCTGGGGTAGATGGGAAATACGTACCAAGGCAGTTTGGTACTCATTAAAGATATAGAAATCAAGTAAATACTACTCCATACCAGTACCAATTTTGCCCAGCTAAGATTGCGATTTTCCCAAGTTAAACGCAAACTTGCAGGTAAGAAAATTAGCCAAGGCCAAGTGTACTTAAAAATTTCCAGTAGATAGTACCAAGGCGGTCCGGAATGACCCTCAACAGATTCCCAAAGACGGCTGAAGGACTGATCTACCACACCAACTTTGGTAAATATCTCGCCGTAATGTACCCATTGAGCACCGTACCAAAATGCTACGGGTACAGTGCCAATGAAAATTCCCAGCCACATATACCAACTGCCCAACAGCCTTGGGGTATCCCAAAAAAGAAATAACAGAGCTATCCCACCTAATAATAAACCAAGTATACTTTTTGTCAGGCAAATTAACCCAAAAGCAATGCCAACTCCAAGACAGTAACGTAAGTTGCGACGCGATCGCAACAAACATAACATCATCAGCATAAAAAAACAGACAACAGCGCCATCCAACATAGCTAATCGTCCGTGGCGCACGACAGGTAGCATGGTGAGGTAAATTAAAGAGCTGTATACTGCTGCACGACGTTTGCGAAATATTTCTCTACCAATGTAATAAAGCAAAGGTACTGAAACAGCCGTCAGCATAGCCCCAGGTAAGCGGGAAGCCCATTCATCAATCCCCCAGATAGAGTAAGCCCCAGCAATCAGTAAATGCACGAGCGGTGGTTTGTTGTGATATGGTTCTCCGCCAAGTGTTGGATAAAGCCAAGGCATTGAACCATCAGGCGCACGAGTGATTTCACGTGCTACTTGTGCCACAGTACCTTCATCCCAATCTCGTAGTGGTAATTCTCCAAGATTTATGGTAAAGAGTAATACAGCCGCCAAAAGCAACACGATCGCCCACACCCAATCGATCCACTGTTCCGTTGACCGATACTTTTTTTCCAGACGACCCCAAAGAAAGCTTCCTTCTTGCATAATCTAGGATAATTACTGTGATTGCTGGTTATTGAATGAAACTCCTGACGCAATGTAGACTTGAATGTTGCATTTCATCAAAGCTCCTAAATTTTAAGTTAACTTATATTTCCTCGTAAAGATTTTTTTACAGCTTTTTTTGGTTTATCTATTTTTCTTAATCAGAGAGTGAAAGCGGTTCCGATTCCGATTAAGATCGTGTATTAATCTCTGTTTGGAGAAGAAATTTATGAACCTACCTGCTATGTTTGACTTAGTACTCGGCTTAATATTTATTTATTTAATTTTTAGCTTGCTAGCATCAGAAATTCAGGAACTGATTGCAACCTTATTGCAATGGCGTGCAGCACACTTAAAAAAGTCAGTTGAAATTTTCTTAGCAGGTGATGTCACCAGCCAAGATCGACAGCATGAATTAAAGTCAGTCATCGAATTAGCTAATAAACTTTATGACAATCCCTTAATTAAAAATATTAATCAAGAAGCAAAAGGATGGTTTGAGTCTTTACCTCGAAAATTTACTTGGGCAATTGCTTCGTTTGTTCGTTCCCTAATTTCATCAAAAGATAGAGGTAAACAAACTATCTTTGGAAAAGGTAAACATACCGGACCATCTTATATTCCTGCAGATATTTACGCAACAACTTTGTTAGAAGTCTTAGAACTTCCTAAATTAGTTCGGTGGTTAACCGAAGCGAGACTAGAAAGATTTAAAACCGCACGAATCAACGAAATCAGAGATATTTTAAATCAATTGCAACAACAACCCGTTCAAGATGAAAAATTACGGAGATTTTTTAACAAACTTGCAATCAATCTTCAAGATTTAGAAAAAGATTACAATGAAATTATTAAAACATATAAAGAAAATAGAAATAGTCTAACTGCTAGTGTTGAACGTATGGAAATAAGTTTAAAGAGATTTATAGACGATTTCCCCAAAGAACTTTTGAGCCAAGAACCATTTAGTAAAGTTTTTAAGAAATTAGAATATTATCAACAAGATATGTTCGGCAATCCCCAGCAAGCCATGTTAATTGGAGGATTGCAACCCAATATTGATGAAGTGGTTGGAATTATTAATAAAAACAGTGCGATTTATCAGGAAATTAAGACAATTTTTAAGACTAAAGACGGAGCGGCGTATCAAGAAATTCAGAAATTGATTGAGAACTTACCTCAATCCGTCGTTGATAATATTTCAGTTTTAGCAAAGCGTGCTGGAACAAAAATAGAAAGTACACGCGAAGGCATTGATAGATTGCGACAAGAAATTGAACTAGCTTTTGATAGCTCTATGGAAAGAGCTTCTGGAGTGTACAAGCGCAATGCCAAAGGTGTCGGAATTTTAATTGGCTTGTCACTTGCTGTTGCAGCTAACGCTGATGCATTTCACATGATTAATAGATTATCAAAAGATTCAGCACTCAGAACTATCATTGTTCAAAATGCTGAAAAATTATCAAATCCTAACGTTAATAATTTTTCAACAGTAGGAGATATAAAAAAGCTGACTAATGATGCTGACAGTATTCTTACAGCAGTTTCTCTACCAATTGGTTGGACTTCTGCTAATTTATCACAACAGTTTCGCTTAACATCATCAGAAGAACCCGTTATTACACCTCCTAGAATTTTAAGAATGATTCCTGGATGGATAGTCAGTGGTTTTGCCATTGCAATGGGTGCGCCCTTTTGGTTCGATGTACTCAGTAAATTTATGAATGTACGAAATGCAGGTAAACGTCCGCAATCTGCAAAAAGTGTAAATGATGCTAATGGCTAATGGCTAATGGCTAATTGCTGATTGCTAGTGGTTGATGTAAGCAGCCCTTGGATATAATTTGTATGTTCTAAAATTTGGGAAATTAGTCAAACGCTCCCCTCTCTTCCACTTACCCCTCTTTCTCTCAGTCAACATGAGAAAATAAAAGTCAGCACAACTGATAGATATTGTACTTCATACTTTCTTTTATGTAGTAATGATGTTCCTGCCCGTATGGAATTAGAAAATGCGCGAGGACACGCACCCTACAAGAACTAAATTTACTAAGGCAGTACAATTTCTAAAATTATTAGCTTACTAAATTGACATAATTTCTTAACTATTAGCCATTAACCATTAGCCATTAGCCATTAGCCATGTTAAAAAATAAAAATAACTCGTAATTGCCAATCTCGATCTTCACGAACAATCTCAATTTGCCGAATAAACTCACGAAAGTAAAACCTTCGTTCCGCTTCAGACAAATCCAACCAAAATTGAGGAATAGAAACTGCTTGAGCAACGGAACGTAAATTTACTGGTGGTAGAGTTGCCAACTTCGCTTGAAGTTCCGATATTTCTACACGGAGTTTATATGCTCTTAAGCGACTTGTTTCTGCATCCAAAACACCAGCTTCCACTAAATTAGGTAGCTGTTGGAGTATTTCTTGTTGGCGCAAAATTGCTTCATCTAAATTATTTTTCACTGTGTTTAGCTGAGGAGAATCTATTCGAGCTACCGCAACAGGTAAATCCTGACAGACAATTTTAATAGTCCGATCTAATACCTCTTGATATGGTATTGCACGACACTTGGGACTTTTGGAACAGCTAATTGGGCGTAGATAGAGGTATTCTTTATCTTGGTTGCGTATGGTAACACGGGTAATTGTCATGCGTGACTGACATTCGCTACAAATCGCTAAACCCGCTAAAGAACGTGGTGCGCTAGCTGTTCTTCGGGGTAGACGGTTGTTGCGGCGCAATAGGCGATCGACTTGAGCTGCTTCTTCTCTACTAATGATGGAAGCATGAGTATCGGAAATAATTTCTCCATTGTGATACGCTGTATCGCCACGGTAAACGGGATTTGTTAACCAACGGCGTCCTGTAGTGACAGAGATTTTTTTGCCATATTTTTTTGCTAGGTAACGGACTGCGCCTCGTAGGGAACCGTAAAGTAAGTAGTTATCAAAAAAATCTTTGATCACTGGGGAAGTACTGCGGTCTAAAGTGTATTTTCCTTTTCCTCTCCGGTAGCCGTAGGGCGCTTTTCCGGGAGGGGGTGCGGCTTCTAAACGTTTGCGGGCGTGTCCTTGACGTATGCGGCGGCTCTTTTGCTGATGTTGTATCTCGTAGAGGAGTTTGAGCAAGTCAGCACGGATGTTGGGACTTTTTTGTGAGGAATTATAATTTTGTTCAATTGCAATGAGTGTAACTCCCATTGTTTCTAGTTCTGTAAGGTGGGAAGTCACTTCTTCTATAGTGTCTCCTAATTCTTCTAAGCGGCGAATAAGGAGGTAAGTGGGGGTTTCGGTTTTGCAATCGTTAAGTAGTTTTTGTAGTTCAGTCCTTTTTCCTAGATCTTGGTATATTTGTTCTATCTCCCATCCCCAGGTTGTGGGATCGGGGGTTTGTTCTAGTATGGGATCGCTGTAGGTGTAGGCGAAGGTTTTCATTTATAAACCGCAAAGAAGCAAAGTGCGCGAAGGGAAGATGGAAAGATAAAGTTCTATGGGCTGGGTTGAGGAAGTTTAAAAGGTACTCTTAGCTTTTATTGCTGGCTGAGTTCAATAATGTTACCATCTGGATCTTTGGTAAAGATGGCTGGACGTCCGGAAGCACTGGGTTGAATGGGAAAGCTGTTATCTATAAGTTGCTGTTTTGCTATGTCTAAGTCAGCGACGGAGAAGGCAATATGGGCGTTGCGTCCCCATTTTTCGTTTTGGGCTTCAAATATGGATGGAGCGGCGATGAGGTGAATTTGGTAGTTTCCTATTTGATACCATGCACCTGGAAATTTTAAGGAACGTTCTACTTTGGGTAATCCTAGCACTGTTCCGTAAAAATGCTCGGCTTTTTCTAGATCGGTGACAAGAATGGCTGTATGGAGGTATTGAGTAATCTGCATTGTGGGAGGGTAATAAAACTCGACTATATTGTATCAACATTCATTTTGGGTGTCTGCGAGGCTAACTCGTGCTCCTAGAAGTTGAAGCGAATTCTGTACGCTTGCGAATATCGCTACATCCAGACATCAATCCCAAAAGCTCGTGCATAGCAACTACAAGCCGATCGCATATTCGCTTTCTAGCAATCTATTAAACTCTACAAAAAGTAAATCTATCATTAGATGTATTTTAAAATCTGTCAATATGAGTATTATATAGTTGGGGTTAAAGTCTAACATAACAGTACTAAAGCCTTGAAACGACGTTCATTGTTTGTGAAAGATTGCAGATATAGTGAATGAGAGCCGTAAATACAAGCCCAATTCACTTTATAATTACTAGATGAAGTTGCAACAGCAATCATAGTAAAATCATTAGTGGTGCCAAATTAGGAGTGGGGGTAAGCAATTGTTTGCCCGTATAAGAGGGGCGAATGGTTTTATGCCCAAACGCCCGTACAGGAGTTATTTCTTAAATTACCCGTTAGCCTCTCTGTACGATTTATGAAATACCAGGCACCCAATCAAAGCTTAAAAGACTATAAAACTATAAATCGCAAGTTTGAACGCTTGGATTTAGATCGTCGTTTGTTGATTTTGTATGCATCCAAACAAGTGCAACGGTTTGCTGCTAACCCTAAAGAGGTTATGCCAGGAAAAGATATTCGTTTGGGCTTTCCTGAATTTATAGAGCTTGAAGATATTTTGATTCCTATCTTAAAAGGAGAACAGGAACTCTGTGAATTAAAATCTCTGGTTAGAACATCTAGTAGATCGGGTCATCTATATTTCGACATATATATTCTGCGTCATAGATGTGAAAGTCATAATGAAAATAAGCTAATAGTACTTTTTGAAGATACAACAGAGACAACCATCGCCAAACTACAAAAAAAGAATATAAAAATCTTATATAATGTTCTAGTGTCATATAAAAATTACATGGAAAAAGTTATCGCTGCAATGGCAGAAGCCTTGTTAGTGACAACTAAATCGGGAAAAATTAAGAAAGTCAATCGTGCTGCATTAGAGTTATTTGGCTATAACGAGGAAGAATTAATAAATCAGCCTATCTCTTTATTATTTGATGATAATAAATTATTGCAAAAAGCCATTCAGCAAAGATACTTATTGAAAAATTACTTTCAAAAAATAGAAATTATTTGTCGAAATAAAGAGAAAGAAAAGCTGTTAATAGCGTTTTCTTGCTCGATGATTCATTCTAAAACAGATGGCTTTACAGATATAGTTTATATTGGGAGAGATATTACTGCCCAAAAAAGCAGGCAGCAACGAATTGGTACGCAGTACACTATAACTCGGATTTTGTCAGAATCACAAAGTATCAAACAGGCTATTCCAAAAATTTTACATGCTATATGTGAGTGTTTGGGGTGGGATTTGGGAGAACTTTGGACAGCAAATGAATACATAGCACTAGCGTCACAGCAAGATTGCGTTCATTCAATACTGAGATGTGTAGAAATTTGGTCGAGTCGAACGGTTGCAATCCGAGAGTTTAAAGCAGTGACTTGGCAAACGACTTATACTCCCGGTACTGGTTTTCCCGGTCGAATATGGTCAACTCAATCGCCTCTATGGATCGAGAATATCTCGCAGCCAGAAAATTTTGGTCGGGGGTGCGATACGGCTTCAGTTGATAAGCCTTCGGCGTATCGCAACGCATCTTTGCATGAAATACCAGAGTTTGGTGATGTGCGATCGCAAGCGGCTGTAGAATCGGGATTGCGATCGGCATTTGGCTTTCCCATTTTGGATAATGGAGAAATTTTAGGAGTGATGACTTTCTTTAGTCAGGATATACAGCCAAAAGATACCGAATTATTGCAAATGATGGTTTCAGTCGGTCATCAAATTTCTCAGTTTATTAAAACTAAACTATCTCAGGAAGCACTCATTGAGAGAGAACAACGCTATCGAGATTTATTGGAAAATGCAGATGAATTAATTCAATGCGTCACTCCTTGCGGTCAGTTTGAGTATGTTAACCGTACATGGCTCAAAAGTTTAGGATACTCAGAGTTGGAAGTCAATCAGCTTAATGTGTTAGATATCATTCATCCCGATCATCGAGAACAATACCGACATATTCTTTATGAGGTGATGTCGGGAAAAAAGCTCAACCAAGTGACAATTGCATTTGTCTCTAAAGATGGTAAAAAAATTTTTGTAGAAGGAAATATTAACTGCAAATTTATCAAGGGAAAACCCGTTTTAATGCGCGGTATTTTTCGGAATGTGACTCAACGTGTTGCATTAGAAGAAGCACAGCGCCACCAGCAAGAACAAACCGAGCGTTTGTTACTGAATATTTTGCCAGAAGTCATTTTCAACCGTTTAAAAGAGGAACCCGGTACGATCGCAGAACACTTTACTGATGTGAGTGTTCTGTTTGCCGATATTGTTGGCTTTACCGAAATCGCTTCTCAAATTAGCGCCATTCAGCTTGTTAAGATATTAAACCAAATTTTTTCCGTGTTCGATCGCCTGACCGAACAGTATAGTTTAGAGAAAATCAAGACTATTGGTGATGCTTACATGGTAGTTGGCGGTTTACCAGTGCGCTACCCAAATCACGCCCAAGCCATTGCTTGTATGGCTTTGGATATGCAAACAGCAATTGACGAGTTTAACTCTGAAAACAAGCAAAACTTTAGTATCCGAATTGGAATCCATAGTGGACCTGTGGTAGCAGGAGTAATTGGTATCAAAAAAGTTAGCTACGATCTTTGGGGAGATACTGTAAATATAGCCCATCGCATGGAATCCCAAGGTTTGGCGGGCAAAATTCAAGTGACAGAAGCTACATACCAAAAGTTGCGTAATGAATTTGTGTTTCAAAAACGGGGTGAAATTGAAGTTAAAGGGAAAGGTAAGATGACAACTTATTTGATGATTGGGCGGAAATCAGGCTGAGGGATTGGGGGAGACACGGTAGATGGGGGAGACACGGTAAAAAATTCTGCCTTGTCCCCCTTTTCCTCCTTGTCTCCCTTGTCTTCCTTGTCTCTACTCTCCTCCCCCAGTATTAGGGATCAGCCTTCCGACAGGATAAGTGGCAGATTCTTGAGCACCACTCTGAGTCATAGCAGCTGGTATTTGTTCTGAAGAACGAGTTTTGGCGGCTAAATAATCTGTTCGCAATTGCTCTAGCATTTTTTCTCGCTTGTCATACAGCCGTTTTAAAGTACGGGGCTTACACTGGTTCATGACATAAGCTGTGACTAATGGTAAGGCAATGGTACTGTCAGTGTAACAAACAATTGTACTGGGTAATTCATTGGGGTCAATCTTACCCCAACTGACTGCTTCTGAGGGTGTTGCTCCAGATAAACCGCCAGTGTCTGGACGAGCATCTGTGAACTGTATAAAGAAATCGTGTCCCCGTTCTTCGAGTCCGAGCACTTCATGCAGTTGCGGTTGGGTTTGTAATAAAAAGTTTTTGGGGCTTCCACCACCAATAATGAAAGCTGCGCTTTTCCCTTCAGATCCTCGTGCATAATATGCGATCGCAGCTGTTTCATTCACATCTATTGACGGGTCTAGTACCAGCTCAGAGCCTTCTAACGATAGGGCTGCAACATTCATTCCTATAGAACTATCACCAGGAGAAGACGTATATATTGGTACGCCATACTCATAAGCTGTTGCTAGCAAGCTGGAATTCTTCACTCCAACTTGCTTTTCTACTTCTCGAACATATTTACCAAGTAGATAGTGAAACTCTGCTGTTCCCATCCTTTTTTGAAAAGCTGGTGCTTGTAAAATCTTACGAATGAAAGCGTCTGTTTCTAGTAAGACATCATAGCTAAATATAATGTCATAAATACGGATGGTTCCTTCCTGTCGCAACTTCACGTCATTTAAAAATGGATTACCAGCAAACAGTTCAAAACCCAAGCCGTAGTGCATATCGTGGTAAAGGTTGGCACCAGTACTAATCATCCAATCAATAAATCCATTGCGGATGAGAGGTGCAAGCACGGACACTCCATATCCTGCAGGTGTCATAGCACCGGAAAGGCTAACTCCCACCGTTACGCCTTCTTGCAGTACATCCCGGCTCAGCAAATAGCATATTTCCCGCAATCGTGCCGAGTTATATGCTGTAAAGTAGTTATCAATCAAATCGACGACTCCAATGTCTGTCGGCATTGGTGCAGGTGCAATTTTTTTACCTAGCTGTTTTGACATTCTTGATAGTCCCCTGTAAATCCATACGTGAATGAGCGGACAGGATACAATGTTAAACGTATTTGACTTTTTTCTCATCTTTAGGTAGGGCTAAAGGCTACCGTTCAATGTTGATGGGCTTTAGCTCTTCCTACGCGTACTTAAAATTCAATATTATTTTTATAAAGTTATCTTTAATACTTATGTTATTTTAAGACAGCAGCAAACAGTTTCTGTTGCGACCTTGTTCCTTAGCGGCATACAGTGCTTCATCTGCAAGTTCAATGAGATTTTCAGGTAAGCTTTCTGAGTTTGGTACTATAGTAGCAACTCCCATACTTAAGGTAAGATATCTACCAATTGGAGAACGGTCGTGAGCAATTTGAGCTCGTCTGATGGATAATTGGATTTGTTGGGCGATGGCGATCGCATCATGAGAAGTTGTCTTCGGTAAAATTACGGCTAGTTCTTCTCCTCCATAACGAGCGAGCAAACAAGGGAAACTCTGAACAACGTCTTTGATCGCTTGAGCAACTTGCTTCAAACACTCATCCCCAGCTTGATGACCGTAGTAGTCGTTGTAAAGTTTAAAATGATCGATGTCACACATAATCAAAGATAAGGGTGTTTGCTCTTCTTGGTGTTGTTGCCACTGTTGGTGAAGATACTTATCGAATTGACGGCGATTTGCAACTTTAGTTAAATGATCCTCTGTAGCTAAGTGTTGTAGCTTAGTATTTGCTGTACATAATTGACTGTATTTCTCTACTTGCTGTTTTAACTCTGTATTGAGCCGTTGCAGTGCTTGTTCCGTTTGAGAAAGATGCCAATCCAAATCGTTAAGACGGTAAGCAATCCAACAAACTAATCCTGAAAATACCATGATATTTAAAACACCTTCTATGGTGAATTGTATTTCTAAGGTACAGACAGAGTATCGATAACCAATCGCACATATACCTTTTACTAACACTGGTAAGAAGATCCCTATTGGTAGGAGTTTCCGCGCCATGAGGCTACCCGCACCATTTCCACCGATCAATGCTTTAAGTCTGTACCACAGCCATAATGATGCTCCTGCCATGATACAGCTAATAACAGTGGCTGCTTTAAATGTAGGTATTCCCAAGCTTGTACTCTTCAACTGTAAAATGTTGAATTCCCAGTTCAGCAGAACTAGTCCTCCAATAAAAAAGAAGGCAATCATAGCTTGTTTAACGAGAAACTGGCGAGAACAGCTTCCAGGTAGAAACTGGAAGTTTTCTGAGTTTCCAGGAATACCTATAATTCTCATAACTTTATATTACGTATCAATCGACTAATCTACTTTTGGTATGAATGCTTCTTTGTTTGGAAATGTTTTTGTGTTTTCTCTGACTTCACTCAAACATTAGAAAACTTAGAGCTTTCTACCGTAATAGTTACGATGTCACATCTAGCCTCCGATTCAACATCGTAAAATTACTTAGAACGCATTAAAAAAGACTTAAGAAAAGCTGTGTAAAACCAGTATACTTAGAGATTTTTTGGGTTTTTACAGAATCCACATAAATAAACACAGTAATATTACTGATATCGCTTATCAAAATTTTATATAAATACTAGATTCTTAATAATCTCTTACAAACAAGACAGCCGCAATGAATAAAGACCGGAAAATCAAAATTTATAAAAATGTGTAACAACTTGTAGACAAATTACTTGTTGTGTAGAGATTTTAGAATATGTATAGGACTCACATCAGTTTGTTAAGCAATGAAATAATGCAGCATACAATATTTGTGGGTGTCGGAATGAACAATGCAAATCCTTTCTATATCTGACCAAGTTATTCATCACATACCGTTTATTACCCACTCGCCTAACGGGGTTGGCGTGGTTAATAAAGCGCTACCTGTTTTATTAGCTCATGTTGACTCACTACCGGATGGGTTGGAGGCGATTGTTGCAACGAGCGATTTGCAAGGTATCGATCGAGAAAACCAACGCCTTCTTGGTCATCTTGTCAGTGAAGAATTAGATAAGTTGGCTGATTTGGGAAGAATTCCTTCACTAAAATCAACAGGTATCATCTTGGCGGGAGATTTTTACGCAAAGGTAGATAAGCGTGGTGGTGTAGGTGATGTACGTGATGTGTGGCAAGCATTTCGCCAGCGTTTTCGCTGGACGGCTGGGGTAGGGGGCAATCACGATAGTTTTGGTAGAACACAACAGGAATTTAGAGCCTTTCAGGACGCAAAAGGTATAAATTATTTAGATGGTAATATCACCTGTCTTGATGGATTGCGTATTGCTGGGATTTCTGGTATTATCGGCAAATCAACTAAGCCTTTTCGTCGTTCAGAAAAAGATTTTAGAAAACTGCTCGTACAACTCCTCGATCGCTCGCCGGATATTTTTGTACTGCATGAAGGTCCTAACGACGTGGAAGCTAAGTTAATGGGCAATGAATCTATACGTGCTGAACTGGTTAAGGGAAATGATTTGTTAGTGATTTGCGGTCATTCTCATTGGAAAGTGCCTATGATTGCTTTGTCTAAAGGAATTCAAGTGTTGAATGTGGATACTCGGGTTGTTGTTATGGTAGCAGAGTGAGCGATAGCTAACTCTTGGTGCTGTTGTTGGGCGCGTCTTCCCTTTCCACGATATGTTGCTCCGGATGAATCCTCGCTCGATTCTGCAACAGCGCAAAGAGGGCTCACAGCTAGTACTGCTGTGAGTGCAATTGTCAGGTAAAATTTCATGGGTTAATTCACAGTGCAATAAATAAGCTAGGAGACAAACACCACGGTTGTGCAGTCCGTGACGATCTCTCTTGGCTACTTATTTATTCAGTGATTTTTTTCTCTATCTGGTAATTTTTAATTTACGCAATGACTGCTATGCACTCCATTTCCACTCGTGCATCTAAAATCAGTTTGCTAGCCTCAAAGGCGGTTCTTGCAGGAAGTCGGTCTTTAGAAAAGTAGGTGAGGTAAACTTCATTCACTGCGTTCCATTCTTTTATATCTGCAAGTATCACTGTTACTTTAACGACTTGGTTGAGAGATGACCCATATCTTTCAAGAACGCGTTTGATATTTTCCATAGTTTGCTTTGTTTCGGCTGTGACTCCTCCAGGAACCAGTTCTTTCGCACCGGGGATGTTACCAATAACCCCAGATAGATAAAGCATATTACCAACACGTACCGCTTCAGGAAACGGAAGATTGAGAGATTCTGTCTCTGTAGAAGCTAGATAATGGATAGAATCGGAAAGAGATGTCATGGTTGTTGGGATTAGCTAAGATTTAATCTGAATTCTGCTATTTTCCCTTTGTTAGGAAAATTTTCTAATAAAGTCTACAGATAGTGTACAACTGTGGCTTGTTAAATTAATACACCAAGTCGGTAAAGTCGATGACTTCTTGCTCCTAACGCACCACCTTTGAGTGGTTTGCCCATTTTACTTTTTAACAAACAGCAACTGTCTGATGAAACTGTGGCTTGTCGTACTTCTATTGAACAAACACGAACGCTTGACAGTGTTGCCAAGTTTTCTGTTACAATCGCATCTCTTGCGAACTGAATTAAACTGGCTACGTGCGATCGCATTCGTGAATCTAAGGTAGTGTTGGGGTTGTAATTCACAACTACGGATGCTGCATTACGATTGATACGAATGCTTGTCACTCGGTTATCTGCTGTCAATAATTCTTCTAACTGCTGCGCGTATTGAAAATCTTTCGCTATCAAGGGAATGTTAAATCTGATTCGTCCTGCGATCGCATGAACAACACTGTAAATCACCTTGGAAGGGGGTGATGAATTTTGCTGACCCTGACTGACTCTAGGTTTAGGAGAAATTACTTGACGAGTTGCACCTACTATCATTAACCAGGCTAGAATTGCTACCCAACTATTAATTCTGAGAATCCTCATAACAAGCAGAAACGTTAGGATAGCAAGGAAATCCCATCCTCTTTTTTGGAAAAAACTATCTGATTTTTCAACAGCAACAAGTTCTGCTTGACTCGCTGCTTTGAGCAAATCACTTTGTATCCACTCAGTAATTGATTCAGGAGACTGGTTTAGTTGAGTACTTAAATCGCTCCTTTTGCTGATAGTAATTGTCATTTATGACAAAGTTAATGAAGGTGGGTCATAAGTTAAATATAATTCACCTTGCAAATGGGGGGATCGATCTTTAGACTGAGTATTTTTAACTATGCATGCAATGCTTTTTGTCCTGGTAATTGGAACTCGAGAGGCGTCGATCGCAGACACCTCAAATAAAAAGCCTTTCACACCACTGATAAAAAAAATGTAAAAAATCTTGCTTAAATTTTGGCAATAGATCTCTAAGTATGTTAGGCTTGGCTCATCTTTTGCACAATGAAAGCTTTATTGCTTTTTCTAAATTACCGGAAAGCTTGCCCTATATGCTGTTGCTATGTAAGGCAAGCATCGTTATGGGAGATGAAATTATGAAATGTCCGCTACCAGCCTTACTTGCGCTCGTAAGTGCGATCGCTATAGCTTATCCAGCCCATGCTAATGAAGAAAATGTTTCGACCCAGACAACACCAGGTCAAGCTTCTCTTCTGATTGTCAAACCAGCCACTATAGAAAATCAGATAGGTAATACGCGAATTAACAATCGAAGACCATCTTCTACCTCCATCAAGCTAGTACGTGAGAAAAAATGTAAAGATATCGATCCCCTAGACTTTCTAAAAGATCCCGCAGCTAATCTCAAGCTCTGTTCTAAACTAAAACAGCCGCAAGAGGAAGAATCTAAACCTGTTGAAGCAGCTAATTACTATAAAGTACCTCCCCTTGAATCCGGTATTCGCGTACCAGTTTCCAAGTTTTAAAGTTGTTTGCCAAGCTACTCAGTTCCCTGCTTCTGTTTTCAGTCCAACTTAATTATTCAACACTTAATAACAGATAGCTGTCGTTAAGATTTATGTGCTTGTAATGTGACTGTAAACTCCGAACCCTTATTAGGCGAACTGTCAAATTTTAAAACTCCGCCCAAACCTTCTACTTGGAGTTTAGTCAACCATAATCCCAAACCGATGTTTCCGCGATCGCTTTTGGTTGTAAACCCAAGTTGAAAAATCTCGTTGAACTTCTCTGGTGCGATCCCCAAGCCTGTATCAGAAACTTTGACTTCTACCCAAAGCTTGCCTTCTAATTCTTAATTTGAATCCCCTATATTTTGTTATAAAATGAGCACTGTTCGCATTATGTTGTAAGTAATATTATGGGAGGAAAAAAGTGAGTCGATCGCACTTAGATAGTACTAACTAGTATAAAAAGCATCAAATATTGTAGTCCCTATAAGTTGTTTGTCGATAAACAGACAATCATTCATTCAAAACATTCAATTTGTAATTTTTAATTGAAATTTTAATTTTTAAATTGCCTATGATGAAAGCGTGAATCTAGACTGTCCGGAGCAGCCATGCCAAAACGCCTCATGACAGGATTAAATTATTGGTTTCAGCGAGATAGGATTGTACGTAACTTAGAATTCTTTCAAGATATTATTGTTATTTCTCTCTGCCTTGGTTTATTCTGTGTAATGCTTATACGCTTGGGAGCTATGTTTTTCTCCCTAGTGCATCCTTTGGATTTACGGGAAATAACCTCTGATATCTTGTTTATTTTGATTTTAGTAGAATTGTTTCGCCTGTTAATTGATTACCTTCAAGAACGGAGAATATCTGTAGGTGCAGCCGTAGAAATTACCATTGTTTCTGCATTGCGAGAGGTCATTTTACGTGGCGTTCTGGAGATTCCCCGCGACCAGATTTTTGGAATTTCTGTATTTTTAATCGTGTTAGGGGGAATACTTGCTGCTTTACCATGGATGTCTCGCTTTCTCGAACATGTCAAAGTACCCGATCCTGAAGAACCGGAGGAAAGCACTCAATTGCTAGCTGATTAATACCGGGCTTCAGCCGACACAAATAACATTCCTGGTTTGCAGTTGCAACGTATATGCATACGTCGCAACTACAAACGTCGTATTTTTAGGATTGGTCACTGCTTGCTGATTCCACCAAAACGGTTACAGCAGCAACTGCAATTAACATTTCATCATTTTTGTCCTTCAGTATCGGAATGGCTTTGCCCTGAACAACCATTCCCCCAGATTCTACTGTCAGTGTTTTCCGCCCAAAAGGTAGCACAGCTAAAACTTCTTCTTCTCTCACCTGTTCGGGATAGGGAACAGCAACTTGTACCTCAACTATCATTTCATTGGGATCGCTCAATCCAGCAACTTCCCAAACTCCAGGTAAGGCATTGTGCGCGATCGCATTTCTCACAGCCCTTGCGGCTGCAACAGTTGGTTCTTGTCCGTGTTGGTCAATACCCATCCCCATTTCAATAATTAGGCGTTTGCGTGCCATTGCGACCTACCTTGCAAGTTAAAAAAATGCTGGATTTTTTTCTCCAAACCAGCCTACCATAGCAATCTTCTTTGAGGACACAGGCGATGGATCTGATTTTTCACCGGATGTGGGATAAGATCGGTTCACGGAAAATCGCTGCGAACCATATTCTGAAAAATTTGACCGTTAGAGCTAAGGATGACTGACCGAACCCAACCGATGTATTCATCTTTTTTCCACTCATACATCAAAAAAGAGGCAACTCCAACTGTCCCGGTGAAGTATTGGAGCGCTTACCAGCACGGCTGTGTAAAGCAATATGGCATGGGGCGCATAACGGGATAAGATTTTTTGGGTTGTTATTTTCTGGAGTGAAGTCTGAATGGTGTACTGAGAGCGTCCTCACAGTCCATTCAGAACGTGATAAACTTTTCGGTTTCTCGCCGGGGCGCAAACACTGCTGACCGCAATGCTGACAGCGCCATCCTGCTGCTGTCTTCACTTGTAGCGCGACTTCTTGCCAGTTTTTCCCGTATCTTTGTCTGTCTATTGGCATATTTACTGAGTAGAAATTATGCACCACAACCGAGTTTACACGCTTTCTGAAATGAAGGCGATAAGTTCTCTGGAAAATTCATACCTAACCTTTGACATTGTTTTTCTGTCTGCTTGCTATCGCAACGCCAATTTTATAGCTCTCCAACCCAGTACGTATCAACTTCGGTTGCTATGGGGTATTCCTCCAAATGATGGTGAAATAATGTAATATACGTAGTATCTTGTAAAAACATCTCAATTCCATCTATTTTGCT
This sequence comes from Tolypothrix campylonemoides VB511288_2, assembly GCF_045999855.1. Classification (NCBI taxonomy): domain Bacteria; kingdom Bacillati; phylum Cyanobacteriota; class Cyanophyceae; order Nostocales; family Tolypothrichaceae; genus Tolypothrix; species Tolypothrix campylonemoides. The sequence continues at coordinate 273,928 of NZ_JBFPMW010000004.1, read as the reverse complement.
ATGAAAAAGTATCGCTTTCAACACTCTTTTCAGAGCGATCCGACCTTAAGCAAACACCTTTTTAGCTTGCTAGAGATTGTTTTTCCCGGTTTTGGAATTACTGATGCAGCAGAATCCGCTCTCAGGCTCGGTGCTTCTTGGGAATCGGCTTCAACTCCGTTTATGCGCTTTGAGGGGAATCTTGCTGTCACTCATGTTGGTGTTCTGGAAATACCGATGTCTCTGATGGGGGAACTAGTGACAGTGGGAGGAATCCACGGAGTCGCTACCCATCCTGAATTTCGGAGACGGGGTTATTACCGAGATGTGATGGAAGAAGTTTTGGATTACTGCGATCGCCATTATAAAACTTTAGTATTGACTACCTCTGAGCCCGAATTATACGAACCTTTTGGCTTCCGCTATGTTAGAGAACACGTGTTCGTTGCTCAGTGCAATTCAACAGGTGGTACTCATGGCTTCCGATTGCTAGATACTAACAATGATAATGATATCAATCTGTTGAACAGACTTTTAGAGACACGGGAACCTGTGTCTTACATTCTAGGAGTTGTGAAGGCAAAAGCACTTTTCTGTGTGATTGAAAGTCGCAGTCCCCTATTTTATGCAGAAGATCTAGATGTTCTGGTATGCATGAATATAGAAGGTAGCACACTCAAGCTTTTTGATTTGGTGGGAACAAAAGTTTGCTCTCTACAAGCTCTTGTGGACAGGATACCCCATCCTATTGAGGATGTGGAAATTTATTTCAGCCCCGATCGTCTTCATGTTAAGGCTCAAGCACTTCCTCACCAACTCAACGGCGATGACTGTCTTATGGTTCGTGGTGAGTTTGCTCCTGAAAATAGGACATTTATGTTACCGCGTTCAGCACGTTGTTGATCGGCGATCGGCAAGCAATGGCGATCGAGACAAGCAAGCCATTAGTGATTAAAATATATCATACCATTTTGGATTTTCGATTTTGGATTGAGACAGTCCCCCTTAGACTGAACTTCATCCTACTATCTGTCGCATTCTTGTTTCAAATTGGTAATAGGTTAAATGACAATTATTGAATCGCTAATATGTTTGCTAGAATTCGCCGTCTTTTAGGACAATTTTTTACAAGGTCAAGAACAATCAATAATGAACCTTTAAATAAAGTAAGTTTGATTGTCATCATTTTAGTTGATATATTCATATTAATTAATGTTTTTACAGGGCTGGATGATATTAGTAGATGGTATCTCAACCCTTCGCAAGTTTATCCGTGTTATGCCGAGTGGAAGAACTATCGAACACAAACCAATAGAGATAAAGACTATGAAATTATTAAATTGTCATTATCAGAAATATATAATTCTCCATCATTTCAACGCAATTATCAGCAAATCCCAGAAGGGCATTTAGGTAAAGTTTCTGAACTCTGTTTGAACTATGCTGGATACAAAGATAAGATTTATACCTCAGAAAACAGACAAACTATAACAACTATTAACCAAAAACAAGCAAACATCGGTTCACTCGAACGGGCTAATCGTAATATTCGCGCTCAATATGATTCTACACTTTTGGAAAAACTGGCAGGGCAACCTCGCGAACAATCTATCAATCAAATCGCTGCTGAAAAAGCCAAGCAGACTTTAGATCAAAATATTAACAAAATTTCTATACTTGTCAGGGATATTTCTAATTTAAAAAATCAGCTAATTACCAAATCAGAAAGTGTCAACTTTCTAAATTTTCTGAAAGATGAAAGTATCTTTAGTACGGTAGAAAGAGGTTATCAACAAGCATCCTTTTGGTATCCAAGCATTCAATTCGCTTTTCAAGCTATCTTTCTCCTACCACTGATTCTCATCGCCTTATTAGTTCATAGATTTGCGGGAGCGAGAGGATACGGGCTGATCTCGTTAATTAGCTGGCATTTGTTAGTTATCTTTTTTATTCCTCTGATTCTCAAAATCTTTGAATTCTTACAATTTGGTGCTCTATTCCAGTTTCTTTTTGATATTATTGCTGCTATTTTTGGTGGCTTGCTTTTCCTTATCAGTTATATTTATATATTGCTGATACCGTTGATTGGTTTTGGGCTGATCAAATTTTTCCAAAAGGTAATCTTTAATTCCAAACTTCAAGCAGCAAATAGAGTTCAAAAATCACGCTGTATTAAGTGTGCAAAAAAAATCCGTCATAGTGACATTCACTGTTCGCATTGCGGTTACCATCAATATACTGAATGCCCGAACTGTCATAACTTCACATACAAACATTTGCCGTACTGTAGGGAGTGCGGGCATTCTCAAAATTCCTCTCATTTGTAATCGCTCGTTTAATACCTCGCTATGGATCACCGCTCATTGATGACTCGTCATCATTTCTTCTGTGCTACTGGCTGATTTTTACTGCTTCCCTTATTTGTCCCTCTGATACTGTAGAAATAAAAACCGCCTACAGTCAGTAAAAACATAGTATAAAAGAGGGCTTGTATAAAATAGAGATACTGAGTGTAGCCAAATAAAGCATTAAGAATAATACCAGGAAACTGGTCATCAGGCAGGACATTAGAGGTATTCCAAACCATTGGTCCGAGAATACAAGAGTGGATTTTAGTAAACCGTTCATAATAGAAACACAAGCTTTCTGAAGCACGATTGCTCAGGGAAAGGGTTGCAATAGCTTGGTCAAATTTGTCTAAGGCTGTAACAACTAATCCAGCAACAATCAATACTAACAAAATGCCCATGACTTGAAAAAACTGCCGGATGTTGATTTTGATCCCCCATTTAAATAAAAGCAAACCTATTGCAACTGCAGCTAAAATTCCAGCAAGAGCACCGATAGCAGGTACTAGTCCTTGCTGAAAATTAGCAGCAACGAACAGAACAGTTTCAAAACCTTCGCGTACAACAGCAATAAATATCAGAGTAAAAACACCCCAACCCGTGTTTGAATTTTGTTTTAAAGCACCTGTGACTGCTCCTTCAACCTGAGCTTTCATGAATTTGGCTTGTGTCGTCATCCAAAGAAGCATCCAACTCAGCATGAAGATTGCGAGGATGCTAAAAATACCTTCTAGAAGTGGCTCCACTACAGATGAGTATTGAGGATTTAGTGCGCTAACGACTTGGATTATCCAAGTAAACAGAACACCTATTAACGCACTCACAGCAATTCCAACACCAACTCCAGCATATACCCAAATGTTGAAACGGGATTGTTTGGCTTTTTTGAGCAAAGCTAGCACAATACCCACCACAAGAGCAGCTTCTACTCCTTCTCGGAGTGTAATGACAAAAGTAGGAATAGCAGCACTAAAATTCATTGTGATTTGTCATTGGTAATTTGTTATCGGTCTAGAATTATGAGTCAATAATTCTGTTTTTACTTTTGATGTTGAACTATTGACTCTTAAATAAGGCAAAGCTTTTTAATCTAAAATCGATAGAGCTTATCGTTGTGCTTGAGTACTAGAACTATCAACCACTTTTTGGGAATTTTGTTCAATGGTTTTTACTAGCTTGGTAACATCATCAGGCGATTTTACAGGTTTAAGGGGTGGAATGGCAGAGGGCCAAACTTTCACTAGTTCAGTCATATTGGTTTCAATTGCTTTGTGTTCTTGGGGATACTCTTTTGCCATTTGGCTAGAAATCCCTTTGTACAATTCGTTGGCGTAGATGACGAAGCCACGAGAGTCCTGATACTCAATAGCTGCAGAGATTTTTCCATCTGCAATTGCCGCACCATATTCTGAATTGGACGCATCTAATAACCCATTAATGACTTGTAGAACGAAGCGGGGTTGAGTGCGTTGTTCTGCGGGTAAAGCGGCGATCGCAGTATCAATAGATTGCATGGAAGAGGCAAAATCAGTTTTAACTTTGGCGTCTTTTGGCTTGGCTTTTACAAAGTCTTGCAAGCTTATCAAACTTGTCTTAAATTCTTTGACTTTGCGCTCGTTTAATTGGTCTTCTACATCCACGTAAATCTCTTCTACTGGATGTCCAATATGGGGTTCTGCCTGTTTGGGTTCGTTTTTATCTAACAATTCTTTTGCTACCAAAAGATGTCCTTTCATCAACCCTAGCTTGGTCATATAATCAACATCTTTTGCCTCACCACTCAGTACTATTTCCTGGACTGTCACCTGGTCTTTTATTTGGTCAAATTGCTCTTGACTGACAACTTTTTTAGCAACTAAGTCTTCAGGGTTAGCATAGGGGCGATTTGCTTGAATTTTGTGTGATAGAGCGGGAACACCCAGCTGTGCCTCAAACTTATCCAATTCTGAGAGAATAGCATTGTTAATGTTGATTTGCTTTTTGCCACCGTGTCCGCTATGACTGACTCCCTCTGTCTTTTGGGAACTTGTGTTAGTCACTGGTGCTGGTGAAGGATTTTCTGTGGTTTGTGTTGATGTACCGTTACAGGAACTTAATGCGACTATTGCTGCGGCTGCGACAGCTAAACAAACGTATTTATATTTTTTCATTTTTGCTTGTTAGAGGATGTTTTAAGAAGTCAGCTCGGTCAGATTCCCGATTTATAAAAAGTCAGGGTTCTGAATAGCGCAAACTTATCTATGTAATTTCCCATAAATGAAACTTTTTATCAACTAGTTACTGAATTTTTAACCTTTATGTAAAAATTATACTTTTCTTGTTGACAATTGTAGCAATTAGCTTGAATGGAAACTAGTACATGAAGGCAGCCCCGAACGCTCGCTACTGGGGCAGAAGGCGCAAAAGTTTTATTGTCAGCGTTTTGTTTGTGACTTACGTTGCTTTATTTCCGCTATGCTGTACTGGGGAGCGAGGAAGGTGGTACTCCTCTGGGGATAAGGGGTAATGGGGACTGACAAACCAACTGCTAATCGCCAATCCTCATTCCCCAATACCTATGCATTCTTCCCAATGACTTCAAACGATCCCATACAGCCATTTTCTGCAATCCAATCTTGATGGGGGTGAAACATATACTTACCCGGATAGCGAAAGGAAAATTCTAAGATATGCCTTTCTGCAATACCCATCGTAATCACATCAGTTTTCTCACTGGGAGTTCGGCTCATTCCAAATCGGTAGACGTCAAAGAAGTTGGCGTGGAGGTGGAAAGTGACTGCGGGATCGAATTCAATGATGTTGAGAACATAGAGCCGAATTAACTGATTTTGATATATAGGAATAGGAGAATCCATATAGTAGTGAGGCAAACCGTTGAAAGCGTAATACTCGTTACGGTTGTCATCATTCACATCGTACCCAGCCATAACGAGTACAATTTCATCGGCTGGGGGGCGCGGAGTAGGTGGATCGATGATAAACATCCCGTACAACCCTTTAGCAATGTGACGGGTTACTGGCTCAACATGACAGTGGTAAAGGTGAACGCCATAGGGTTCTGCATCAAATTCGTAAATAGTTGCTGAACCGTGACGAACCGGGCGAATACCATCCATATCAGCAGGGTGAGTACCGTGAAAATGCAAAGAGTGAGAATGCCCTGCTTGATTGTAGAACACAACGCGGACGCGATCGCCTTGCTTTGCTCTGAGAGTTGGTCCCGGTATGCGACCATTGAGATCCCAAATATTGAAAGAAACAGCACTACTGAGCTGAATAACAGAGGTATCCGCAGTCAACCGAAATTCTCGTATGGTGCGCCCATTTTCCCGCTTGAGCGTGCCATAATCAAATTCCCGTATCATTTTCATCGGGTTCGCAACCTCCTTAGCAGGCGCTTTTATCTCCAAGGGCGGTACTTTGACAGTAGACTTACCTTGTACATTAAAGCTGTGCCACAGCAACCCTGCACCAGTTAAACCACCACCAGCCAAACCTATTTGTAGCAACCGACGGCGGCTCCACAGTTTTTCTTTCTCGAAAACAAAGTTGTTGGGCATAGCATTAATGAGAGTTAGCAGCAAAAATCAAATTTCTCAAAATTGCAAATATTTTTCGACTAAAGATAACTTTATTGTACTAAATCAATTTATATAAATTAGTAATTATTGTCAATAAGATAATCTTTACTCAATAATGTAGATGTAGGAGCCCGTGTAGGATTTACAAACACCTCTCCCTTTTCTCCGTTGCTCTCCTTGTTCGGATCTCAAATAGGATTGCTATATTAGGAGTTAGAAATTAATGACATAGGAACGAATCCCCATTGCTCCTTATCCTCAGTATTAGCTGAGAAGTAGCCCGGTTGATAATTAAAGATACGCCGTACTTCTAGCAAAATTGATGTAATAATCAATTCAGACTTCGCCTTTTCCGTACTCATGCTAGCAGCTTAAGTCTAGAGTCTGATTGTAAATAATTAAAATGATATTTTTAAAAACCTCCAAAAATCTCCCCATACGACTGCTTCTTTTCTCCACATTACTCCTCATCCTCATTCTCGCCTTTCTACTCGACATAGCCCTTGGTTCAGTTCAAATCCCTCTCAATCAAATCATCAAAATCCTACTAGAACAGCAATCAGAAAAAAACACTTGGACTAACATCATTCTCCAATTTCGCTTACCTAAAGCATTCACTGCAACTCTTGCAGGTGCAGCATTAGGAATCAGTGGCTTGCAAATGCAAACCTTATTTAGAAACCCCTTAGCCGGACCCTTCGTTCTGGGAATTAGTTCTGGAGCAAGTCTGGGAGTCGCATTAGTTGTCCTCACAGCTACCGCTACAGGGACGCCAACGTTATTAAAAGATTTAGGCATAATTGGTGACTTTGGTTTAGCTATATCAGCCAGTCTTGGTGCAGCATCAGTTTTAGGGATAATGTTAATTGTTGCTCGCCGAGTCCGCGATACAATGACACTATTGATTTTAGGTTTATTATTTGGCTACGCTACCAGCGCTATTGTAAGTATCTTACTCAATTTTAGCTCCCAAGAACGAATTCAAACTTACCTCATGTGGACTTTTGGAAGTTTTGCGGGTGTGACTTGGACACAAATGATTATTTTAGCTCCTGTCATCCTTTTGGGTTTATTGATGGCGTTCTTGCTGTCAAAACCACTCAATGCACTGTTACTTGGTGAATCCTATGCGCGTAGTATGGGCTTAACAGTACAAAAAGCCAGATTTTCAATTATTACTAGTGCATCTGTCTTAGCTGGAGCAATAACTGCTTTTTGCGGTCCCATCGCCTTCTTAGGTGTCGCAATTCCCCATCTATGTCGCAGTCTATTTAACACTTCAGATCATCGCGTATTAATTCCAGCAGTCACAATAATGGGTGCTATTCTAGCATTAATTGCAGATTTGATTTCCCAACTTCCAGGAAGTCAAACAGTTTTACCATTAAATGCGATTACTGCTTTAATAGGAACGCCTGTAGTCACCTGGGTCATTCTCAAACGCAACTCGCAAAAATCTTTTCCCACATGAGTGATGCCATTCTCACAACTCACAACCTGACTATTGGTTACAGAACATCGCGAAGAACTTTCCGAAACGTTGCATCTAATATTTCGGTGTCGCTTCAAACAGGAGAACTCGTTTGTTTGCTCGGTCCTAATGGAGCGGGTAAGTCAACCTTACTGCGAACACTTGCGGGAATGCAACCTCCTATTCAAGGGGAAGTGCGATTGCTTGGAGAAAATGTTTATAAATTACCACCGCAAGAATTAGCAAAACGTCTCAGCTTGGTACTGACAGATAAGATAGATGTAGGAATGCTATCATCTGAAACCTTTGTAGCTTTAGGACGCTATCCTTATACTGATTGGTGGGGAAAGCTAACACCGCAAGACGAAACCATTGTTAATTGGGCAATAGAATCTGTAGGTGCAACACATTTATCCCAACGTCATGTTAGCGAACTCAGTGACGGGGAACGGCAAAAAATTGCGATCGCACGAGCCTTAGCACAATCACCTGTTGTCATGCTACTCGATGAACCTACAGCATTTTTAGATTTGCCCAGACGTGTGGAAATTATGCAATTGCTGCGCCAAATTGCTTGGCAAAATCACCAAGCAATTCTTTTATCCACCCACGATCTCAATCTCGCTTTACGCTTAGCAGATAAAGTTTGGTTGCTTGCTAGTAATGGAACTTTGCACGTTGGCGCACCGGAAGATTTGGTTTTGAGCGGTGCGTTTGCCGAAACTTTCCGCACTGAAGGAGTGGAATTTGATATTGCTTCTGGAGAGTTTCATCTCAATTCACCAGTGCGTGGTACGGTCGATTTAATAGGTGAGGGAGTAGAAGCTTTATGGACACAACGCGCCTTGCAACGAGTGGGATTTCTCGTTCAGACTGAGAGCAAATCCTCTCCCATTTGCATAGAAGTGATACCCACTCAAAAACAAGTTGTTTGGCAGGTCATACGCGATCGCGAAATGTTCTTGTACTATGAGGTACAAAAACTTATTCAATTCTTGAATCAACTTTTTCCAATGTAAAGATCTCTACTTTAGTTAGAGGCTTAGTTATACACTTACCTTCAACCACAATCCTAGAAACACTTTACTTTAAATTATTAATTGCGCTCTTCCACGAGAATTGCTCGGACAGAATTCTAATAGAGCTTTCGCCGACCTTTTCGAGCAGCATTACAGCAAGCAGTTTTCATTTCAAAGTCGATACAGCCGATTGCTTCAGGCGAACAAGCTTTTTTAGGATGTACCGGACATTTCAATCGATAGTCATTGGTGAAATACTCACAACCTACACAGGAATTTGATGCAACATCGTAACTACAGTTCAACAGTAGGATTTACAAAGATGCTTTACAAACATCTTTTTACACTTTTTCCTTTAATTTATTCAAACACTAATGAAAATCTATGTCAACTAACTCGAGCAAAATAATTAAACTAGGCAGATATACTAGTACAGATCGGTGGAAATAAGGCAACTATTAGTTACAGGTAAAAAGTTTACAATAAGAGCTTTTGCTCCTTCTGCCATCTAATAAGCATACTTCTGCCTTCACGTACTAAAGTATTGAAGGGTAAAGAGCAAGAGCGCGATCGCTTCAGTACATGAATTAATAACCAAAGACATTTAGGGTAGGCATCAAAAACTAACTAAAGATAAAATAGAAACAAACAGACCAAAGGCGGTGTGTATGGTAACCCAACTTGGTGAAACCAAATTAGCTTATGAACTGGTCATATCGTGGGAAGCCTTGCCCAAAGATTTTCAATTAGAGGATGAACCAGTGGAAAACACAGGTCAGCCATTGTTGGCTGGTGCATTACGTGAAAGTTTAGAAATCGGTGATTTCATCCAACCTCAAATGTTAATTGCGTCCAATTTTGGTCTGTGCGCGACGGTGAACGGGCAATTGATTGTGAAAGCGCCAGATTGGGTTTATGTTCCCTCTGTCAACCAAGTGATAGGAGAACGCAGAAGCTATACACCCAATTTAGAGGGGGATATACCTGCAGTCGTCATGGAATTTTTATCTGAGGAGCAGGGAGAAGAGTATTCGGTAAAGCGAACCTATCCACCAGGAAAATGGTTTTTTTACGAGCAAATTTTACAAGTACCTGTGTATGTTATTTTTGATCCAGATGGTGGGTTGTTAGAATTTTATCAACTGGAAAATAGACGCTACGAATTAAAGCAACCAGATGAAAATGGTCGTCATTGGATTGATTCAGTAGGTTTATACTTAGGGACGTGGCAAGGAACAAAAGAAGCCAGAACTGGATATTGGTTGCGGTGGTGGGATCGGACAGGTAATTTGTTACCTTGGGCAGTGGAAGTGATTGAACAAGAGCGTCAACGCGCCGAACAAGAGCGTCAACGCGCCGAACAAGAGCGTCAGCAAAAAGAACGGCTGCTTGCTTATTTGCAATCTCAAGGTATCGATCCAAATAATTTGCCCACAGATTAAAGATCATTCAAATCCCCTACCTTAAAGTATGGGGATTAACCAAAACGATGCAGTGTCATTAGATTCTATATCTTTAAACTGCTAGACACTGAATTTGATAGGTGTAAAGATTTCCAAAAATGGAGAACTTGCTCTGCCACAAGCTGAGGTTGAAAGAAATGAAAGAAATGCTTTCCTTCTGGGCATTTCCACAAGCGATCGCCCTCTTTCAAATAAAGTTGCCATCCACACAGATCGTCGATTTCTACAACGATGTCGTCTAAACTTCCACAGACCATTAAAGGAACAGGAACAGAACTCCGAGGAACACAAAGTCTTTGAAATAGCGAGTGTGGTGAAAGAGAGGAATTCAAATCTTGCCTTAGTATTTGTGTTAGACGTTTATTGGTAAATTCTGCATGATATCCAAACAAGTTGTAAGCCATGGATCTAAGAATTTGCTGGCGACTAGAGAATGGGAGATGAGCATAGTAATGAACGTGCCAATTAACAGCTGCATCAACGCCTACAGCCAATAGAGTGAGAGATTTTACTTTTTCAGGATATCGATCTGCATAAAACAGTCCTAACAATCCTCCCGTACTATGACCGATCAGATGTACGGGTTGAGTGCAAGATTGGAGATAATCATGCAACAACATCACTGCAAATGAAAGTGGGCTTGCTTCGTCCTCAGTTTGAGAGTAATCCCAACTAGCAATTGTCATGTGATGTGACAAATAAGATAGCAGTGGCTGAGAAAAGCATTGCAAACTAGGGCTTGTATTTAACCAAACGACATCGGGCGATTGAAACATGAGATTTGCCTGCAAGTAAATTATCACAAGAATTGTGAGTGGTTAGTTGTTGATTGCTCGTTCTTCCACTAACCACTGACCCTTCAGGTATCTCCTGTGTCCCCTATGTCCTATGCCCTTCGGATACACTACGCGATGCGAAGCTTTGCCCGCAGGACTATACGCCAGTTGGGCACAGGAGAAAAACGCTCCTATGGCAATGAGGGTGCCACGTGCTATCAGCACTGGTCTCACTACCTACTTTCTTTGGACTCACCACTCACTACTAACCACTATCCATGACACACCACACTCTTTCTTCAGTTGACTGAGCAAACTTTAATGCGCTGGTCTGTCATGTTAGAGTGATTATCTTCATCAAGAGCTAAACGTACACCTTCGCCTTGCCACGGGGAGGGTTGGAGAAGGTGTACTTCATTGAAAGGCAAAGCGCTGTGTGCTGCATCTTCAATTAAATTGAAGTATTAGCTTGCAGCTAAAGTATTCAGCCTATTCAACACTAGATAGGCAAAGATAGCTCTACCAATTTCATCAATCAAAAAGCCTCCGGTAAATTGGCTCTATCTTTGGGTAGTTCGGAGAGTCTCTAGCACTCCAAAAACTACTTCCACTAAAGTGAATTGCGTAGTTATTTGCGTTTGCTTTTGATAAGAAGCACTACTGTCAATCGATAAGCTCATGGTCAATTTAATAATTTACCCGTTAGGTTGGCTGAGCGGTTGACTGAGCGAAAATTGCCAGCCCACCAAGGAGTGCCAGCAAAGCCATGCTTCACGGACAGCAAACTCGTAGAAACAATTGCCATTTTACTTAAAATACCTTTCTTGAGAATTTTATTCAACAACTATAAGTGACAGTTTACTATAAAATCTCTATTAATGAAAGATATTTTCATTAATATTTCCTCATGCTGAGCTATTCTTGCGTTGAGTTAGCAGTTAGTTGTGTCAAAACCTTCCTCAGTATTCCGCAATGGGTTATGACACTCTAGAACAAGTTCTAAATTTAGAAGTTTGACCGTAAATTAGGTTGAAAGTAGTGCAAAAGGGCGATCGCCTGACTATTGAAGTGCAATCACAAAGTAGCAACACCTTTGCGCTATCAGCACAAGTAGCAAGAATTAGGCGATCGCCAACCTATACTAAAAATTACCTGGGATAAATGTGCTGTCTGGGTGCTATTCCTGGATTGACGATCGCAGCCAACTCTTCTTCAGACAACTTGCTTAGCTCATTTTCCAATTCTTCCACTGTGAAGTCATAGCCACGCTCTTTAGCAATTTTAATAAAAACTGCTGGCTCAGATGCGGCTTTGATTCTTTCCTTTAACGCTCGATCTTGTTTGACGATACTTAAAAATCGGGTTGCATTGTTCTGTGACATGACAGTCCATCCCCTGGTTTCAATTTCAGATTTCCGTGTAATTAATTTAGCGTTTTTTGTTTCGGCAAATTTTAGCTAACCCGTCAAAAGCCCCCCACTTACTCCGAAACAAAAGTGTGTGGAGTCGTCACTTGAATTGAACGACTAGCTTATACGTGTACTTTCATCTTTAACCAAAAAAGAGAATGTACGATCGATGTGTGACAAAAGTTCACCTATTTTCGGTAGGAGGCGTTGGCTGTTATTTGGAAGCAAAAACACTAACGAGCTTTTATTACTTCAATTTTAGACTATAAGTTCTTTCTTGCTTAGGTCATGTTCCTCTAAAGCTGTCATTGACTGTGCCTGAGTTGAAAACATTTTCGCTAATTCTAACAAGGAGCATCTTAAAAGTGCAAAAACTCGACTGACCTCTTGCCCCTAGAGCGATCGCTCCTCACAGTGCTCGAGATCCACTACCACGAACTTTGCCATCATTGCAGTATGTGGAAGTCCAAGGGTTCTGCTAGTTACTATTTTTACTCCATCCACTCCGTGACTGCGGGTGTTGTACGAGATAATAATTTTCCTTTAGAAATAACATAGCGAGGAAAAGAGCGACAGCGAATAGCATCATAACGATCGCTAGCCTCTAAAACTATCAGTGAAGCTTTTTTGCCAACTTCTATCCCATACTCACTTTCTAAGTGGAGTGTTTTTGCTCCATTTACAGTAACCATATCGTAACAAGCATTAATTTCAGGCGCTCCTGTCATTTGACAAACATGTACCCCCATGTGAGCCACATCCAACATACTACCCGTACCCAAGCTGTACCAAGGGTCTTGAACGCAATCATGTCCAAAACTGACGTTAAGCTTTTGCTGCCAAAGTTCTTTCACTCTGGTGACTCCTCTCCGTTTTGGATAGGTATCAGTTCGACCTTGGAGTGTAATATTAATGAGGGGGTTGGCAATAAAGTTTATTTGGGCTTGTTGGAGAAAACCCATTAATTTGAAAGCATAGGCATTGTTGTAAGAACCAAAAGCTGTTGTATGGCTGGCGGTAACTCGCGCACCTATGCCTGTGCGAATGGCACAAGCAGCAACAACTTCTAAAAATCTCGATTGGTCATCATCAATTTCATCACAGTGAATGTCAATCAAGCGATCGTACTGCTGCGCTAACTCAAATATACGATTTACCGATCGCACTCCGTCTTCTCGCGTGAGTTCATAATGAGGTATTCCACCAACAGCATCAGCACCCATTTTTAAAGCCTCTTCCAAAAGGGCTTCGTTTTCTGGTTTGGAATAAATGCCATCTTGGGGAAATGCCACTACCTGTAGAGTCATCCAATCTTTGACTTCCTCTCTGACTTCTAAAAGCGCTTGTAGGGCAATCAGTTGTGGTTCGCTAACATCAGCATGAGTACGGACATATAAAATTCCCCGTGCTGCTTGTTGTTTGAGCATGGCAACTGCACGAGTTTTAACATCTTCTAAGGAAAGATTTTGCTTGCGTTCTCCCCAAATTTGGATACCTTCAAATAAAGTACCGCTTTCATTCCAACGCGGTTCCCCTGCAGTCAGTACTGAGTCTAAATGAATGTGGGACTCTACAAATGGAGGTGAAGTCATTTGCTCAAGAGCATCAAGTTCTACTTGCGCCGAACCGCTTAGATGAGATGCGATCGCGCTAATGTGACCGTCTTTAATCCCAATATCGACGAGTTCTTCAGCTAACCCAACTAATTTACAGCGACGCACTAATAAATCGTAAGTTTTGTTTGTCATTGGTAAGCGTGTCATTTGTTATTTACTTCGTTCCCAGGCTGAGCTTGGCAATGCCTTTACAAGAAGTTCCGCTTCCAGTATAGACTCGCTATCCAAAGCAGTGTCTTTGGATTTTTTTCTTGGCGTTTATGTTCGGTTTTTCTTATCAAGAACTTAGATAACAATGACAGTGTGGTTTTTCAATAAGTGACTCAACCAAAGCATTTAAAGCAGTCGCAGCTAACAAACCACCTCCTAATGTCCCTTCAATAGCGATCGCACCCACAGATAATTGCATCAATTGCCTTTTAGCCGCTGGAGCGTGACTAAAACCAATGGGCATACCGATGACTGAGGCAGGGTGAATTTTCTGCTTTTGTATAGCTTCACAAACAGATAAGAGTACACTGGGGGCGTAACCAACTACAATGATGCAACCATCAGACACTTGCAGTAATTTTTCTTGCCATTTCTGGTGTTGCCAAAATTCTTTCTCCGCCTCTATTGCAGAGGTCACATGAGCATTATCGATAAGTATTTCAACGTCACAACCCAAATGCACTAAGCGTGTTTTATCCAAAGCAGCAGCTACTGTTGGGATATCTACAACAATTTTACAGCCACACTTTAAGGCATCACGGCTAGACGCGATGGCTTGTTGATTCAACCTCACAAATGATGCCAAGCTAACATCTCCGCAAGCTAAAATAAGTTTAGAAATTAAGTCTTGTTCTATTTCAGATCTGTTGGACAGATCGGGGAGTAAGTGTTGTAGCGATTCTTGAAAAGCTTCCGGATGAGCATGAACCCGAGCATCTAATCCACTCCAAAGTTTTTCGAGTCCAGACAAGCCCGTCTTTGTTTCCACCTCCAGTAACTTTAGTTGTGCTAAAACCTCAGCTTGCATAATTTGGCAATTGCGATCGCGTCCCAATAGTCCCTCCAATGCAGACGCCGTTTGTCGCAGTTGAGAAATTTGTTGCATCACTGACTGATATTGCTGCTGGAGTTGCGCCATAAAGCTAGCAGTCATGTCCATTTCTGGTTCCACTTCCAAAATGTGACGGATGTGGTTGAGTTGGAATCCTTGCTGCTTGAGTGCTACAATGCGTTGCAGTCTGATAACATCTTTATCCGTGTAAAGACGATAATTGCTCGAAGAACGCTTTGGTTGTGGCAATAATCCCAATTGATGATAGTGACGTACCATCCGTGGAGTGATTTTGCCACCAACTGCATCGGTCAGTTCTTTAATGGTTAAACAAGATGTTTTCATATTTGCGGTAGCAAGTTTTGCACGCGAATGTCACCGCTCGATAAAGTCTACTCAGATCTACTCACAAGTGAGCCAATCTCTTCAACCGGAAAGATAGCGGTCAATCAAACCTACCTTAAAGGGTTTACGCCTTCACAGATTTGTAAGTAGAGACAGAGGTTTTTAACTTTATTGTAGCTCTTTCCAGGTTACTATCGCTTTTGTATAGTTGAAATTCAACGTAATATTGATATTTTATGTCTGCTGAAACTACCGCTCGTATCATTCAAACCATCATTGCTCCTACGGTACTGATTACAGCTTGCGCGATTATCCTTAATGGAATCATAGGACAGTACAATACCATTGGGAGTCGTTTAAGTTCGTTGGCACACGAGCGCCTGGAATTGTTGCAAAAAAATGCATTTGAAGATTTCCTGGGACGCGAGCGCTTGCAAGAAATTGATATTCAATTACCAACTTTAGGTCACCGATATCGATTGCTACAATATACAGCGCTGATTATTCACGCTTCAGTCATGATTTTTCTCTTGACAATGGTTGCGATCGCTATATCTGTGTCTCTCAGTTCTCAATGGTTTGCATCAAGCGCTGTCATACTGTTTTTCTCTGGTATTTTAGTTCTCATTTTGGGGTTATTGTTGATTGCTATAGAAATTCGTATTTCCCATAAAGCGGTTTGTTACGAAGTCAAAAGAATTTCAGCACTGTGTAATTCAATGAATTGGGATTCGAGCTATTCAGCTAAGGAATGAATTTGAGGGACAGGGGAGATAAGGGGGACAGGAAGTTTTTTGTCTAATTACCTGTAGAAGGGTTGACATTGACATTAATGTTAAGGTTTAGCGTGAGAGAGTATATGTGGATTTCACTCTCATGCTTTACCAACAGCGTTTAACCGAACTCACCAGGGAACACGCAGATACCCTACCTGCAATCTTTTGCGGAGTCTTATTACTTTTCGGATGGTTCGCCCTGCATCTCGGCTTTTTGGGATGGGCGTTGTTGCTGTTACCTGCAGCATATGTCATTGGTGGTTATGAAAGTGCGAAGGAAGGACTGACAACTCTTGTTAAAGAGAAGGAACTAGATGTCGATTTACTGATGATTGTGGCAGCATTAGGGGCTGCTGCTCTGGGATTGTGGCAAAGAGAGTACCACTTAATTATTGATGGCGCTGTCTTAATCCTGATTTTTGCCATTAGTGGTGCTTTGGAAAGCTATGCTATGCGCCGAACAGAACGAAGCATTCAAAGTTTGATGAAGCTCACGCAAGACACAGCAACTGTTTTGCGTTTTGGCAAAGAAGAAGTGGTTTCCATCAGCCAACTTAAGGTGGGAGATGAAATTATTGTCAAACCAGGAGAGATTGTTCCGACTGACGCAATGATTGTTTCTGGTTACAGTACTCTCAATCAAGCAGCTATTACGGGAGAGTCTATACCTATAGAGAAAACAGTAGGAGATGAAGTCTTTGCAGGTACGCTCAACGGCTATGGTGCGCTGAAACTCCAAGTCCACCAACCACCTGAAAGTAGTTTAATTCAACGCGTGATTCGTTTGGTAGAACAAGCACAAGATTCAGCCCCTCCATCCCAACAGTTTGTCGAGCGATTTGAACGGGGATATGCAAAGTTGATTGTTATCGCTGGATTGTTGCTAGCTATTTTGCCACCCTTTATCTGGGGCTGGAATTGGGAAGTTACAATTTATCGTGCTCTGACTTTCCTCGTTGTCGCTTCTCCTTGTGCATTGATGGCAGCAATTATGCCTACTTTACTTTCTGGAATCGCTCATGGTGCAAGACAGGGGATTTTGTTTAAAAATGGTGCTCAATTAGAAACGATCGCTAAAGTCAAAGCCATCGCTTTTGACAAAACTGGTACGCTGACAACAGGACAAGTACAAGTTTCTCGGGTTATTCCTGCTAGTGGATACTCGGAATTGGATGTATTAAAAATAGCTGCTTCTGTAGAAGCATATTCGGAACATCCTATTGGCAGAGCGATCGTTCTAGCAGCAAAAGAGTTAGATTGGATACGTGCAATTGAGGTAAGAGCTATTCCCGGACAGGGAATAGAGGGAAGAGTGGAACCCTCAAGTGGAAATGAGTTGGAATCTCAAGTCATAGTGGGTAAAGAAAATTTTATACATCAGTATGTATCTGAGTTACCCAATGAATTGAAACAATTAGCTCGCATCTTAGAGGAAAAGGGAAACACTGTTGTTTGGGTAGCAACAGTTTCTCAGATAAGTGTTTCCCCGACTTCCTCCCAACCTAACATTATTGGTGCGATCGCAATTGCAGATGAAGTCAGGTTGGATGCAGCAATAGCAATTTCCCGTTTGAAAAAGCTGGGAGTTGAACAAATCGTCATGTTAACTGGCGACAACGAAGCAACTGCACGCAGTGTTGCTCAAGCAGTTGGACTTGACCAAATCCATGCAGAATTACTCCCTGAAGATAAGCTTCACATTATTCGCCGTCTGCAACAAGAGTATCAAACAGTAGCAATGGTAGGGGATGGCATCAATGATGCACCAGCCCTAGCTCAAGCATCTGTAGGTATTGCCATGGGAAAAGTAGGTACAGATGTAGCTTTAGAAACCGCAGATATTGTCTTGATGGCAGATAAGTTGGAGAAGATTGAAGTCGCAATCCGTTTGGGTAAAAGAGCGCAGGTCATCGTCAGACAGAATATTGCGATCGCTCTAACTTCCATTGCTTTGCTCTTAATTGCTAACTTTGTGGGAAGCATCAACTTACCCACGGGCGTGATCGGACATGAAGGGTCTACTGTAATTGTTACCTTAAGTGGTCTGCGGTTGCTGAGAAAATTATGAATTATGAATTATGAATTATGAAATTTTATCATTCATAATTCATAATTCTGAACTTAAGTTTCTTTACTACTAGATTGGTAGCGATGACGCCGACGGCGTTGATTGCGTAAAGCTTCAGCTTTGCGTCTCCGCTTTTCGATAGGTGTTTCAAAATGTCTCTTTTTGCGTAAATCCGGCAAAATTCCTGCTTTAGAAACTTGCCGTTTAAAACGACGTAGGGCTGAATCGATCCCTTCCGTTTCTCCCAAGATGACTTGAGTCATTGGTTCTCCTGTACCATTGTCTAACTGCGCGGTTTGTGTGTGGCGAGTTACTTAGTTCGCCAGATCTTAGAGCTAAGTTGGTGTTGAGTTGACCCCCTCAGCCCCAATCTATAATAATAAAATTTTTTATGACCAGTCACGTATACAGTAATTCCACCATTATTATATTTAATGAAAAAAAGAAGTTAATTCATTATTCACCAATCACTGGTCACTGGTCACTGATTACTGGTCACTAGTTATTATTTAATAACGGTTGCGGAAGTTGTTCCGGTTACCACCGAAAGGTTTCTTATCTTCACGTGGTCGAGCTTTATTAACTTTCAGGTCACGTCCCATCCATTCAGCGCCGTCTAGACCTTCGATGGCTGCTGTTTCTTCAGCTTCGCTTGACATTTCTACAAAACCAAAGCCACGTCGCCGACCGGTTTCGCGATCGGTAGGAATCTGAACGTCTTTGACTGTTCCGTATTCTGCAAACACCTCTCTCAAGTCATCTGGTGTAACTTCGTAGGAAAGGTTGCCTACATAAATTGACATGATTGTCTCCAAAATCATCAAGTTGTAGAGAGCAATATTTCGGAGACAAGGCTGTAAAGTCGAGAAGGCGAAGCCTGTAAATTCTAATAACAAACATTGCAACCGAAATGGCACTCACTTATTAGCCTAGCATAACTAAAACTGACAAGGGTTACATTGAGTGCTAAAATCAGAGCAAAAATCAGACCCCCCAAACCCAACATCCTCTCAAAATGTTTGGGGGATCGTCCTTTCTCTGTTTCATGACAACACTAGAATGTTTGTCCGGCATAAATTGAGCGAACTTCACCGTTACGGCGAATCACAGCTTCTCCATTAGTGACTTCCACAAGTGTCCAACCACTATAACCGATTGCTTCACCGACTTCAACGCGTTTAGTCACACCGTTAATTTTAAATAAAGCAGCAGATTTGTTGCCTAATTCCATCAAACCTTCCAAGGTATGAGCGCTCACAGGACGATTTGGAGCCGAGACAGTTGCTACAATTTCTTGCTCTGCAATTGGAGTAGTCGATGTGGGTGCTGTTGCTGTCGGTGATTTTGGTGGTGCAGAGTTAGAGGAAGTGACAGATAATATGGGTAAAGCAGCCTTTGAAACTGGATATACTGTAACTGGCTTTGTTTGCATTGCTACAGGTTTAATATCATTGCGTACAGCAGCAAGAGCAGTGACAGTCATGGGCTTGGTAGCTAGCTGCGTTTTGATTGCAGCTGTTTTCACGGGTGCGAGTTTAGAAGTATAACCTAAATTCTTTTTAGGAGATGCTGCAACTGGCACTTGGGGCAAAGCTCTCAAATTGGCGAGCATGGGTGGAGGTGCGTAACGCATGGGTTGTGGTGCTTGGTACACCGGAATGTAAATTCGTCGTTCGACAACAGTGGTTGAGCGACCGGGGGCTAGAGAAGTGTTATTAGCAGCAGGTATTAGCAAATTACCAGCAGGGGGTTGATAAGCAATATTCGCTTGGTTAGATGGAACACTCGCTACTGTTGCTGGTTTAGTAGATCTAAGGTGCTGTGTTGTTTCCTGTCTGTCGATCGCGGACAGCGCACCGAGCATATAGCGAACCAAATCTTCTTCAACTTGTGCTTTTGTTGGTAACTTTGGCTGAACTTGCTGTGGCAATAAATTTTTCTGTAATGATGTGGAAGCCAAACGGTTGACTAACCCAGAGTTTGAGAGCCAAGCCAAACATGCCATTGCAGCACCTACACCAACTCCCAACCACAGCACGCTGCTGAGGAAGGAACGGGATTTTTGTTTGCTGGGTTTGGGAGGTGGTTGGTTTGTCGCTGTAGCACCCACAACTACAGTACTGAGTGGGTTGTGTCTTACTTTAGGAATAGGCTGTGTCTGTGGAATTTGTCTGTCTTGGAAGACAATTTGCGGTATTGTAATTGTTTGAACGCGGTGGAAATGTCCGCCGTGCTGAACCGTTTGGCTGGGTAGGGTTTCTTGTCCATCCAAAATGTCGTCAATTTCAGCAAAGAGTTCATCCATTAAGCCATCAGCGTAGGTTTCGATAGACCAGGGTTGTTCGCTGACTATTAGATCTTCTGATGGTTCTGAAAGTATGAGATAAGTACTAGCTTTTTCTGACATGGCTATTTTAAATAGTAGCGGTTAGCTGTTAGTGGTTAGTGGTTAGCGGTTAGGGATTAGGGGTTAGGGGTTAGGGGTTAGTGGTGAATACTTTGACTTATCAGCATTTTCCTACTATCAACTAACGACTATCAACTAACGACTAACTACCATCGACTAACTACCAAGTACTAACGACTTAACTTTAATCTGGAATTGATGATGCCTATTAAATCATGCCGTCTGTCATATCAACCTCCATAATTTCACCAAAGTTTTCAGAATTTCTGAACGATGAAGGATGAAATAGGCGCAACCTGTCATTTTCTGCTTGATACTTTATAGTTCATACTTCATCCTCTAATTCGTTAGTACTGACAAATCAATTTGGTTTTTATTTTTACGTACTTCCAGGTAGATTAGCAAGGCATTGATATCTGCTGGATTAACTCCACCGATACGTGCTGCTTGACCGATACTCAGAGGTCTGACTTTGCTAAGTTTTTCCCGTGCTTCTTTGGAAAGCGTGTCAATAGCATAGTAATCCAAATCCGCAGGTAATTGGCGATGCGCCTGACGGGCAATTTGATCGATCTGAGTTTGCTGTCTGTGCAGGTAACCAGAATACTTGATGTCTATCTCCACCCCTTCTTGTTCGCTGCGATCGAGACTGGTGTTTGCCAAAGAGTGCTTGTTAAGATCTACGTAGTGAAATCCCGGACGCCGCAACAAATCGGCGAGGGTTATGGAACCTTTGATTGCTTGTCCGGTGCTCAGCGCGATCGCCCGCCCGATTTCATCGTGTTCTTTCACCCGTGTTGAATACAACCGTTCTTTTTCTGCTGCTATATTCGCTTGCTTGCGAGTAAACAAATCCCAACGACGGTCATCAATCAAACCAATCTCACGCCCCAAGGGAGTCAACCTCTGGTCGGCATTATCAGACCGCAGTACCAGTCTATACTCCGAACGACTCGTCAGCATCCGGTACGGTTCCCGTAAATCCTTAGTACAAAGATCGTCAACGAGGGTACCGATGTAACTTTCTTCTCGCGGGAAAACAATCATTTCCTGAGAGCGAACAAAACGAGCCGCATTAATTCCTGCGACTAATCCCTGAGCTGCTGCTTCTTCGTAACCCGTTGTTCCGTTCACTTGTCCGGCGCAAAACAGTCCTTCTATCTTCTTTGTCATCAAAGTAGGAAAACACTGGGTAGCAGGTAAATAATCGTACTCAACTGCATAAGCTGGGCGCAGCATGGTACAGTTCTCCAAACCGGGAAGACTGCGTAACATTTGCAGTTGCAAATTTTCCGGTAGCCCTGTGGAAAATCCTTGAATGTATAGTTCGGGAATATCGCGCCCTTCTGGTTCAATAAAGATTTGATGGCTTTCTTTGTCAGCAAAGCGCACAATTTTATCTTCAATACTGGGACAATAACGAGGTCCCTTGGCATCTACCCAACCCCCATAAACGGGTGACAGGTGCAAATTTTCCCGAATTAAGCGATGGGTTTCGGCTGTAGTGCGGGTAATATAACAAGGTATCTGGTCCCTTTCTACCCATGCTTGTGGGTCAAAGCTGAACCACCGCACGTCTTCATCTCCAGGTTGGGGTGCCATCTTATTAAAATCGACTGACCGTTTATCGACTCGTGCAGGAGTTCCTGTTTTCAATCGTCCTGTTTCAAATCCCAGGCGATTCAGGGTTTCTGTCAAACCTTCCGCTGCAAATTCGCCCGCACGTCCGGCTGCCATTGATTTGTTGCCAACCCAAATCTTTCCTCCCAAAAAGGTACCTGTCGTTAAAATCACCGCTTTGCACCCGAAGGCAACACCAAAGTAAGTTTGAACGCCCGTAACTTCATCATTAGCACCCAACACTAAATCCGTAACCATACCTTCGCGAATCGTTAAGTTCTCCTGGTTTTCAACGATTCCCTTCATAACTGCTGCGTATTCTCTTTTATCTGTCTGAGCGCGTAATGCCCAAACTGCGGGTCCTCGCGAAGAGTTGAGAATGCGCTTTTGCAGGTACGTTCTATCTGCCATTTTGCCAAGTTCCCCGCCTAGGGCATCCACCTCATGAGTGAGTTGAGATTTTGCCGGACCGCCAACTGCAGGATTGCAGGGTTGCCAAGCAATTTTATCTAAGTTGAGGGTTAACAGCAGGGTACGACAGCCAAGGCGTGCTGTCGCAAGGGCTGCTTCACAACCGGAGTGACCGGCACCGACAACGATAACGTCAAAAGCGTCTTGGAATTCAATGGAAGTGAGCGGGATCATGGACTTAAACAGAGCAGCAAGAACTCATACTTATTCTAACTGTTGTTAACACTTCTGTTGATTATTGGTATTTGAGTTTCAAAGGTTTTAAATTCCGCTCTGTACTCTTTGGTAATGTATACAAGCATGAGTTGCAAGACAAGAGCGTTTTTTTCTGATACGATTGTCTTCTTGATGAAGCTTGTGAAATAATTAGTGATTATTCTAAATATATATTAAAATAATATATACAGTTTCAACGATATTTAATTGTTAATTGGAAAACAAGTATGCTGAAAATAATCAAGAGTAATGCTCGGTATCAAAATCTATTAAAATCTGAAATCAAGTCAATATTTTAACTGTTCTTTAAAAAAAATGAAAATTAATTATTTTAGATATTGCAACCGTCAATATGAATGGAAATTAGAACCAGTATTTTTATCTGATTTAACTCTTTTAGTTGGTGCTTCAGGAGTAGGTAAAACTCAGATCCTAGAAGCTATTATGAATTTACAAAAAATCACTAAAGGAGCTTCGTTAAATGGTATCCAATGGGAGATTGAATTTGTTGCAAAAAATAATAATTACAAATGGAGAGGAGAATTTGAAAAACAAGCAATGTCTTCATTTCTAGAAGAAATTGAAAACCCAGGGAAAAACAGATATAGAGTTTTTGTTGAAGAACTTTATTGTAATGAAAAGCTTCTAGTAAAAAGAAGACTTAACGAAATTATATTCAACCATAACAGATTGCCAAAACTATCCCCTTATCAAAGTATTATAGAAATTTTGAGAGAAGAAGAAGATATTGGACCTGTTAGAGATGGGTTTAGTAAAATTATTTATAATAATCGCTTGACAGAAAGTTCTGAAAATGATTTTGCTTCTTTGTTTATTGCGTCTATTCTAAGTAGAAACTTGTTTTCATTGGAGGAAATACAAAAAAGCGATTTCCCGATTCAAATAAAGTTAGCGTTAGCTTATAAATATGTACCAAATATTTTTAACACAATCAAAGAAAGGTTTATAAATATATTTACATCAGTAGAAGATCTAAAAATAAATTTGATAGAAATTGAGCCTGATAAGGATATATCTGAAAATTGGGTGAAAAATGTGTTGGAAAGAAAAAATCATCAATCTTTTATTTATATAAAGGAAAAAGGAGTAAGTCATTGGATTCATCAAGGGCAAATATCTTCTGGAATGTTAAAAACTTTGTTACATATTAGCGAACTATATTTATCTACTCAAGATACTGTCATTTTGATTGATGAATTTGAAAATAGTTTGGGTATTAATTGTATTGATGTTGTTACCGAACTATTACTAGAAAATAGAAATATGCAGTTTATAATCACCAGCCACCATCCATATATTATTAATAACATTCCAATGGAGTACTGGAAGATAGTAACTCGTCGGGGGGGTGTAGTAACTGCCACTGATGCCAAGGAATTTAATTTAGGAAAATCCAGACATCAAGCTTTTATGCAATTAATTAATCTTGATGTTTATAAGGAAGGTATTACAGTAGGATGAACATCTACTTTCTTGTGGAAGGCAAAAGAACTGAAAGAAAAGTTTATCCTGCTTGGCTTAGTTATATATTGCCAGAACTCAAACAAGTTCAAAGAGGAATACTATTTGGAAGAACTCTTGAAAAGAATTCAGTATAAAAGTGAGGATTTGCCTAGTTTTCAAGAATTTATAAAATTTTGTAATTCAATTAAATTGGAAATATCGAGATAAGTTATAAATTCACCCATTGAGTAGCAGGAAGTCTTATACATATTATAATTGATATCTAAGAAAAAATATTTCAAATAGCACAAACTTTCAGCATATTCTCGTTCCCAGGCAGAGCCTGGGAATGCCTTTTTAGAGGCTTTGCCTCCAGTGGCACTGTCGAGGCAGAGCCTCGAACTATGCATTACCAGGCTGAGCCTGGTAACGAGTAACGAGACTAGTTAACTTTATGGATGGCGCAGGTTCAGCGTTATTATTCTAAATGAAGCGAAATATAAAGAATTTAGCCTTTATTGCTATAATTACCTTTCTAGCTTGTACTCTGGTTGCAAGTCATGGAATTAACCGATATCAGTTGCGTGCAAGCCGTCAGTCTGTAGAAAATTGCGCGAGCGCACCTTCAAGCAATCCCGGAGAGCAAAAGCCATCTTGTACAAATGCGCCTCCACTCAAGATCGTTCCTACCATCGCTCCTCCGCCCACACCCAATCTCAGTTTGCCTGAAAAAGATCGTTTTTTAGCGTTAGTCACATATAAGTTACCTACACTTCCGACACCCAATACTTATGAATACACCTTATTACGTGCTTATGGTGCTGCATTTATAATTCAAGAAGCAGGGATTAAACTACCGCCAAAAGTGGTCTTTACTAGCGAGCAAGAAACAAAACAGTTTCAATCGAGCTTGAACATGAGTAAGGTCAATAACACTAACGACTGTTATTTACAAAAATCAGCTGCAGATGCTTTAAATAGAGCAAAAGCACAAGTGAAGATTCCTTTAAAATCTGGTTACGGCGCGAGTGACTGTACTCGCAGTTTTGCTACCAATCTCAGATTTTGGAATAAATATGCAACTGCTACGACTTTACAACGAGTGCGACAGGGTGAAGAAACAAATATTCTTGGTGTTGTTGCGCCACCGGGAGCGTCACAACATCTTTGGGGACTGGCAATTGACTTAGGTGTTAGTAATGCCTCTCAGGAATATACTTTAAATCAAAATGGCTGGTTTCGGACAGTAGAAAGAGATTCACCTCATTGGACTTATCTTGGTTTACCTCCAGAAAGGCTAGCCGATTTTGGTTTTACGAACAAATTGGTTGGGGGTGTAGCTTATTGGTTAACACCCCTCTAGCCAGATTCAGTTTGTGAGGGGTGTTTTGACTCCAAACTTTGCTGTAGAATCTGATTCTCCATCCACTTTAACTCAGATTGGAGCCAATCAATAATTCTTGGCAAATCTATCAGTAGAGTATTTAAATTAATTTCTTCAATAAATTGCTGAACTGTTGGAACTGGATTTGGATAATTTTGATTGTAAATTTGTACGAGATGAATTAAATTTTGGCAATATTTGCGGGTTAAGGATAGATGTTCGAAAAAATATTGAAAATTATGAATTTTGGGATGCAGGTCTTCTGCTATCAATTGCTCAAAAGTAGATTGCGTTTTTAGTTGTAATAATTCCGATTGAGTGCTTTTTAATTGCTCAATAAGGATCTCTAGTTCTCGTATTTTTTCGCTTTCTCTTGCTTCAGACTCTTGCCGTTCGCGAATTTCTTTTTGCAGCAATGCATTCTGTTTTTTCAATTGTTGTGCAAGCGATCGCAAAGTCAATTGATTGTTCACTCGAACTAAAATTTCTTCAGCTTGAAAAGGCTTGATAATGTAATCTACACCACCCACTTCAAAAGCTTTAACTTTATCAGTCACATTATCAGAAGCACTAATAAATATAACAGGAATGTCCTTTGTTTCCGACATGGATTTTAATTTTTGACAGACATCATAGCCATTCATTTCCGGCATATAGACATCCAGTAAAATCAAATCTGGTTGTGCCAGCTTCACCCCTTGTAAAGCAAATTGACCACTAATTGCTTTCTTCACTTGATACCCTTGAGACTCAAGCATAACAGATAAAACCTGTAAATTATGTGGGGTATCATCAACAATCAGAATAGTGGCTAATTTTTTTGAATTCATACGTATTTGTTGGAATTGGGAATAGGGTAAGGTAGGAGTTAGCTTTGGGGATAAGGAGAATTGGGAATTGTGAACTGGTCTTTATGTAGTGGGAATTGATTGTTCTCCTCTAACCCCCAACACCTCCTAATATCAGGTTCGCCTAAGTAATTACGATAAGAATGACGCGGAGAAGCAAAGACGCGGCGACACGCTTAATTTTGAATCTTAAGCCATTATCCGAACACCATATAACCCTTAACTCCCGAGCCTTTCCCCCTAACCGTCGTTACAATCTTCCCCAACATAAGCTGGAGTGACATTGGCAATTATATCTAAACGAAAGCTTTCCACCAATCTGCTTAAAGTTTGAGCAAGAGACGAATGTTCTGCCGGAATTTCTTTAATCAGATTCAAAACAATAGCATCATCTACTGCCATTGCTGCCCAATGCAGCCTTTTCACCCATTCTATAGGCATGACCTGAAGAGCATCTGGTGCTAAATGCAAAGGCTGTGCTAGTAACTGAGGCGAATCCAGTTGATTCTCTTGTGCATAAACATATTTCACACCTAAATATGTTGCCATCTTTTCAAAAAGTATCTCCTCTCGCAAAGGTTTGGGTATAAAATCATCACAACCTGCTTCTAATACCGCCGATCTTTCCTCAGAAAAAGCATGAGCAGTAAGAGCAATAATGACAGTTGCTTGACCTTTTAATGTGGCTTTAATTCTTTTGGTAGCATCATATCCATCCATCACTGGCATAAGCATATCCATACAAATCAGATGTGGTTTCCATTGTTGCCAGACAGCAACAGCTTCTGCTCCATTCACTGCTGAACGAACTTCAAAACCAACTGACTCTAAAAGCCGCTCAAGTAATAAGCGATTTTCTTCTACATCTTCCACCACTAAAATACGATACTGTGGTTGATTGGGCTGCAAACTTATAACTCGTTTGGGTTTTGATAATTTCAAGTCATCCGTTTTCTTTGGAAAGCTGACTCGAATATCAAACCGAAAAATAGACCCTTCACCTGGAATACTCGTAACTGAAATATCTCCCCCCATCAGACGCACAAATTGCCGACTGATTGGTAAACCCAAACCAGTCCCTTCCATTGATTGACGACCTGTAGATGCTTGAACAAAAGGATCGAATATGGTTTGAAGTTCATCGGTCGCCATTCCATCACCCGTATCACGAATTTCAAAAATGAGGGATTGGTGATTGGCAATTGAGGGAAACATTCCCAGTACTTCCCTCCTGTCCTCCTCGTCTCCCTTGTCCCCCATATCGCCCTTATCCTCAGTCTCTTGTTCCCACTCCCCTGTCCCCAGTTTCACACATAACTTTACATTACCGAATTGCGTAAATTTAATCGCATTTTCCAGCAAATTAATTAAAACTTGACGTAATTTGCCTTCATCAGCAATAACATATCGAGGAACATCTGACACACCTTCAAAGACAAGTTTTAATCCTTTCGCAGAAGCTTTAAGTTGCAGCATTTCTTTGATTGATTCAACGACCCAGTGTAAATCAAATCTGTGTTCGTTGAGAGTAACTTTACCTGCTTCAATTTTGGACATTTCTAAAACATCATTAATGAGTGCTAGCAAATGTTCTCCACTGCGATTAATAATTTCTAAATTTTTGAGCTGATGTGAAGGTAACGTATTTTCCCGAAGCATGATCTGCGTAAAGCCGAGAATAGCATTCAGAGGAGTTCGCAGTTCATGGCTCATTTTTGCTAAGAATTGACTTTTTGCACGGTTGGCAACTTCAGCTTGTTTTGCTGCTGCTTCTAGCGCTGAGTGAGAAAACTCTAACACTGCCAGCATCAGTGTATTTTTGAGTTCCCGTGCAGCATCAATTTCAACTTGTTGCCAGGGTAATGACTTCTCTCGTACAGTTTCTTTCCACAGTTCAAAAGATTTACGCGGTGATAGTTTGACACTTCCATTACTTTCAACGACTACAGGTTTATTGGGATTTCCTCCCCATTGAACTGTGTGAATAACTTCTGGTCTAAACCAGAGTATGTGATAAGAAGTTTGGTAAAGCACAATAGAAATAGCAAGCAGACCGCTCGCAGAGTCTGTAAACTCCTTTGCTAGTGGATAAATCTTAGAGAGATTGTTGGTAATAAAAGTTTCTTCTCCATAAGTCTTTTTAAGCCAAATTAATAAATTTTGTACAACTTCTTTGGGTGGAGTCTGAGCAATTAAAATTAATTCTTGTCCCAAAGAAATAGCGGCTCCTGAAGCTCTAACTAGATCTAATAAATTTTGACTATTCTTTTCTAAAGTTTGACCGATTTGCTGATGATTGCTCGATAATTCTTGTCTTATTGTTTGTTGAAAATTTTGATTCTTTTGATGATATAATTCGTATATGTGATTTTGTTGTTTAACTAAATAAACAGACATTAATTGTCCAATAAATTCACAATATTGACGTGTTTTATAATCAATATATTTGGGTGAGTAGTGATGCCCTACTATCATACCCCAAAGGTGTTTTTCATCGACTAATGAAATGCATATAGAAGCCCTAACACCCATATTTCTACAGTATTCTCTATGTATGGGGGAGACACTTCTTAATAAAGAAAAACTTAAGTCTAGAGGAGCATTTGTCAGAGGATTAAGAGCAGGTATAATTTCAACTGGTTGATAGTCCATATCAACAATCAGCCGCAACCAGTTATCATAATAAAGTTTTCTTGCTTGTTTGGGAACATCTGAAGCCGGATAGTGCAAATCCAAGTAAGGTTCTAGCCCTTCTTGTTTGTCTTCAGCAATCACAACTCCACTTCCATCAGGTTCAAACCGATAAATCATGACTCTGTCATACCCGGTGATTCTCCTGATTTCTTTCACAATAAATTCTGTAGCTTGTTGGAAATCAGTAGCTTTTTTAATTCGTGAAATTGATGCTTTGACTTGATGGTAAAAACTGAGTTCCCCTGTTTCTATAGAAGACAAAGGTGGTTCAAGTTCTAAGATTAAAACACCATCAGTACGTTGAAGCATCCCATCAAACACTAAAAGGTTATTCTCAACCTGAACTGATAATCTTAAAGGATTAAAGACTTCTGCTTCTTCTTGAGCGATGCAAACTTTTAAAATTTCTATCTGAGCAGCAGGAAATAAAACAGATAAATTTTGGTTAATTAACGTTTCAGCAGGAATGTGGAAAAAGTTAGCTATATTATAACTAACCTGTAAAATCTTCAGATCTGGTTCTTGTAAAACAAGCAGAATACCGTGAGGCTGAATGGAGCCAGGAATGTGAATAGCTTCGCGATCGCAGTTTGTTATATCTACTTCTTGTGTATTGGCAAAATTTTTTATATTCATATTCTCATATCTTAAGTTACATTGAAACATCAGGGGTTGGAAATTACAGAGTGAATTCTTCAAAATTAAGATTTTGAAAATATGAGAACCATAAGTCAGCAATGCTAGTGGAATTACTGTGATGTAGAGTATTTATTAATACAATATAATGATATTAATAAATCTTAGTAATCTAGAATTGCAGTCTCTGAGGAGAATTGTCATCTACTTATAGAAGTATATTTTAACGCCATAGCAAGACGGATATAACCTGCTGTTCGTGCCGAACAATAATTACTACAATAGAGAAATAACTAACCTCTGGAGTTCTAGCAGTGGGCTTATTTGATGACCTAAGTAGGTTTCTAGAAAACCGTTTAGAAGAATTCTTGCGTAACAATCCGCATTTGGAGTTAGAAGCGCTACTCGAGCAACTGCGGCAGCAAGAGGAAGATACGTTAAAATTAATTGCAGATTTGCAATTGCAAGAAAAGCGATCGCAAGACGATGTGTTGTCCACTGCTCAAGAAATTCAAAAGTGGCATATTCGGGTAGAAAAGGCAAAAACTGCCAACAGACAAGATTTGATAGCTGCAGCACAACAACGAGAAGCCGCCTTACTGCGTGAGGGAAACCAGCTTTGGGGACAAATGCAAGGGGTAAAGGAACGGATTAACCAAGCCAAGGAACTACTGAGAAAAATTCAGCAGAGAAGACAGGAAGTGCAAGCCAAAGCCAGAGAAGCACAAACAGCACGCGCTCAAAGCCAGCAGAGGTTGGAAACCGCAGGTTGGAATTCTACTAGCAGTTATTCCAGTGGTTATGACGATCTAGAAGAAAAATTCCGCCGTTGGGAAACCCAAGACGAACTCGAACAGATGAAACGGAATATGGGAAAGTAACGAGTATGAAGGGTAAAGGATGAAGACTTTCATCACGCTAAGCGTGTAAGTGTTCATCCGAACATGATATTATTTGCGAGCAAGTCTTTTCTTTTATTGACCAGCTTGAAAAATTTGTTCGGCAGTTAAATTTAACTCGGGAAAAGTTGGAGATACAATTTTATCGCTACCTCGAAACAAAGTCACTTGATATTCCCCATCAATCAATTGATAAAGTGAAAAAGTCGATTGTTTGGGATTCCCAATAAACTTCCTAGCGCCCAATGCTGCATAGTCCACAACCCAATATTCACGAATACCCATTTCCTCATAATCAGCCAGTTTTATATAGTAATCATCACGCCAATTCGTACTAACAACCTCGACCACTAAAGGAATGGATGCACCAAAAATAACAGTAGAAGATTTTTCCCAAAGAGGTTCTGAAGCTAAAGCAGCGTCATTAAGTATTAATATATCTGGAAAATAACCTGATTCCTTGTTAGGTGGTTTGACGATTGCTTGATTGGGGATAAAGTAGGGGAGATTCAATCGGTCAAACTCCACAGATAGCTTTCTAACCAAAAAACCTTTTACTTTTTCATGTTTGCCTGCAGGCTGCGACATTTCAACAATTTCTCCATTATGTAGTTCGTATCGTATTCCTAAGTTTTTTGGATACCAGGCAATAAACTCATCAAAAGTAACTATTTTTGTTAAGGCTTGTGTCATAACGTCTTCATTGTGTGGCGGTTACTGCCGACCCTACAGTACTTTTATCAAGAAAGGCAGAGGGCAGCTTTGCAGGAGGCATTCGAGAATACTGGCTCCGCTCTCTGCGAGTGACCAAAGGGAACAAGGGTTTAAGACCCCGACTGAACTCCGTTCAGTCGCTACCATTTAGGAGGGGTCTGAATCCCCTTCTAAATGCATTGGTGAACCTTCTGCCCTCTGCCTTCGTACTTCTGCCTTCTTCAATAATTATATGTGCCGTATTTCATCCTTGATGCTTTATCCTTTTAAAACCGTTTTTGATACTCAACGACAGCGCGATTGTCATCAGAAAAATTAGTTGTACCACGGAGACGAATTGAGTCGTTCAGTCGGTAGTTGACACCCCACTGTACGGGGTCGCCAGTTGTTAAAATCTTTAGCCCGGAAACAGAGATTCTGCGGGTAATATCGATTCCAGCTTCTGCTGCTAGCTCCAAACTAGAACTGTTACGACCTGCTTCTGGATTATCCGAAAGAATTGTTGGGAATACACGCAGTTCGCTTAACCCCAGTGCGGTTCCCAACTGGTTTAGAGGTCCCTGTAAATTATTCAACACGGCTGAACCTGCTATATTAATCAGCCCTAATGTACTATCACCGCCACGTCCTTGAGTATCGATAAATCCACCACCCAATAGAGCAACGATTTCTGTTTGACTGCGTGCGGGAGAACTTACCAATTCAAGATTTTTATCAAGTTGGCTCGCAGGTCCTTCTACCCTAGCTTCAACACGCACTGTCTCTAAAGACGCTAATCCTGTAATATTTGCTTTATTTAAATCGGTACCTTGAGTCGTATCCAACACTTTGGCAAACAACTGAATATCTAAATCCGGGTCCCTTGGCTGATTCTCTCTAAAGATAGCCTTATGAGAGTAACCACGCACGAGATTAAATCTTGTTGTAAATAAATTGACACTTCCTTCTTTGAGTGTAATTGTTCCTTCCGGAACTGGCTGACTCAACAGACCATTGACATTGAGGCTACCAGTCGCCCGAAAACTAAGAATCGGTTGGCGAGTAATTTTGACATTTTTACCAAGTGTTATCTGTAGATTGTTCAGTCTGGTTTCATTACTTTCAACGGTAGGAGTTGTTTGCTTGTTTTGTTTGAGCCGCATATCGCTGACACTACCGATCCCACTACCCGTCCCAGGAGTTGTTGTACCCTCAGCTGCTTCTGCTAGCAATACCTCACCGTTATCTAATGCCATTTGACCGCTAATGACAGGGCTAAGAGCAGATCCTGCAATCTCTAGCTTACCGTCCACTCCTCCTTGATACAGCCCTTTCAAATTGACTGCTAATTGTTGCAAACTCACAGTCAGAGGGTTTTCCAGTTTTTCTTTGCTGGAAATGGGAATCTGCCCTTTGGCTTCGATCGCACCTTTATTATTGTATTGACCTTGAAGATTCTCCACAATAACGCGGTCAAAATCAAAATTTACCTTTCCGATAACATCTGTAATCTTTCCTGGTAGCGATTGGGATGTAAAAATCCCTTGACTAATTTTCGCAATTCCATTGAGAGTTGGTTTCTGTAAGTTTCCCCGCACTTTTAGGTCAATTTCTCCCTCACCGCTTTCATAGGCAACTTGGTTATTTAACAAGTTTAAGATTGCCAATCCTTCATTTTTTACCTTCACATCTAAACTAATTGTATTGCTATTTGGTGCTGTGGTTGCAAAAGGTAATTTGTAAGGGATGCTACCACTAATATTCACCGGCTCATCACCCGAAACCCCCACAACGCTGCCAAAATCCAAGCGACCGTTGTTATAGCTAAAGCTTGCATTCGCTGAATCAACACCTTTTTGATTGAGAGTTCCTTCTCGGATTTCTAATTCCCCTTTGGCTTGTGGATTGTTAATGCTACCTGCTAAAGCGGCTGTTGCGTTAAGATTACCCGTTAAACCAACTGGTAATTTCACAAAATTATTTAAAACTTGTATCGGGAAATTTGTGACACGCAATTGACCGGACTGTTCTTTTCCACCAATATTGCCTGTAAAAGCAATCAGCCTGTTTTCCGATTCTAGCCGTAAAGGTAGAAGTGTCAAAACTCCATTTTCAAATTTCCCTTGAGCAACGATCTGCTCGGCTTTATAGTAACGATTGGGTTCGTTTCCTCTTCCCCAAGCAAAGTTTTGACCGTTTAAATTAAAGTTTGCATTTAACCCGGTTGCAGTTGCTGTATCTACGCTCACTTCACCGCTAAAAGTTCCACTTAAATCTGCTAAGTCTGGGATAGGAGAAGCATCGCGCCGTTGTTGCTGCTGCTGCGAGAGCAAATAATCAATTTCAGCCAAGCGCTGCATTTGCGTAATTAATGGCTTGTCGGGTAAACCCACTGGCTTGATGCTGGCTAAATCTGCTGCTTTACCATAAGTTGGTTCTGCCATACCGCGTTGGACATCTTGTAATTCGTATAACTGCAGTACAGCCAGAACATCCTGAATTTCACCTTTTGTGACGTTTAGCTTACCTTGTATTTGCGGACCTTTGGCAGTTTGGGCAAAAGTACCTGCTAGAGCATAACGACTTGCACCTTTTGCAAATTCACTGTTTGTAATGGTTGCTTTGCCATTACTGTACCGAAATTGCGTGCTGAGCCGATCGCCTGCAATCCTTCCAAATTGCGGTTTTTCAATGGTAATATTCCCTAAAGTTGCAAATGTCTTTTGATTGAACTCAGCACTTCCCGTTAACAATCCAGCGATCGCACTCGTCCCAAGGCGAGCAGTCGCCGGAGGAGCTATATTTAATATTTGTAGGGGGAAGTTTTCCACCTTCATTGCCAAAACATCCCCTTTTGATTGACCGGAAGCCATAGCATTTTGCCACCGGACATCAAAGGTAGAGACGCTCCATGATGCATCTTTACCTACAGCACCTGCATTTAAAGCAATACGATCTCGTTTTCCTGCTACATTTAAATTAAAACCCTGTCCTCGTACCAGCTGAATATTTCCAGTTAACACAGATTCAAAAGCTATCTGATTGACTGCCAAATCTCGCAACCTCAATTGTCCTTGAATATCTGGAACTGGCAATTGACCTGAAATTCTTCCGCCAAAGTCAGCTTTACCTGCTAAAACTGCAGGATTGGGAAGAGATAAGGGTAACTTTTGCAGATTGACATTTTGGGCTTGGACATTAAGATTTAATCCCGTAATTTCCGGGACTCCGACTCGATTCGTTTTGGCAAAAATGTAACCATTGGCATTTAAATCGGCAGAAGTTGCTCTCTCAACTATGACTTGTTTTCCGTCCCAACCAATAGAAGCTGTCAGTGGTTGCTCGATAACAGAAATTCCTTGAGAAAACCTGACCTCTCCTACAGCACGGACGGATGCTATGTCAAAAGCCCCCACCCGACCTGCTACTTGCATCTTTGCACCAAACCGTCCGCGTAAATCTGGTGAAAACCGAGTTAAGTCTACACCTGATGCATCTACCACAGCTTGATAATTACCATTACCTACGCGGATATTAGAAGCTGCGATCGCACCACCTGCAACATTCAGTTTTGCTTGACCCGTGGCTCGAATGGCTTGCAATTGTGTAGGCTCTAGAGAACCAGCAACATTAAACTGACCCGTTAAGTTTCCGTAAAACTGCTGAGGCACTTGTGCCAATCGCTGCAAGAGTATATTCTGAGCTTGAAGTTGTACTTGATAGCGACCGTTAGCCACTTGAATATTTGAAGCTGTGACTGAGCCTCTACCAAAATTAACTCTTGCTTGACCGATCGCTTGGATAGCTTGCGGGCTAAATGACTCTATCCCACCCGCCACATTAAACAAACCAGTCAGCCTACCTTGAAACTGTGGAGGTAACTGCGGTACCAATCGC
Organism: Tolypothrix campylonemoides VB511288_2; assembly: GCF_045999855.1. Lineage (NCBI taxonomy): Bacteria > Bacillati > Cyanobacteriota > Cyanophyceae > Nostocales > Tolypothrichaceae > Tolypothrix > Tolypothrix campylonemoides. Next base: position 238,806 of record NZ_JBFPMW010000004.1, on the reverse strand, counting down.
TGCAACGCCACATCATTTGCTTGGAGTTGTGCTCTATACCGACCGTTTGCAAGTTGAATATTATTTGCAATAACCGTGCCATCTGCTATCTTAACCCGTGCTTGACCGATCGCTTGAAGTGCTTGTGGTTGGAATGATTCTACAGACCCAGCAACATTAAATTGACCGGTTAATTTTCCACGATACTCCTTAGGGAGTTGTGCGACTTCCTGCAGTGCTATATCATTCGCCTGAAGTTGCATCTGATACACGCCGTTACCCACTTGGATATTGGAAGCCGTAACTGTACCGTTCCCAATCCCTATGCGTCCTTCCCCACTAGCACGGAAAGTTTTGAGGCTAAAATCACTTGTATTACCCGATACTTGTACTTTACCCGCCAACGGTCCGGTTAAAGCTGGGGGTATCTGAGTTTTTAACAAACGTCCCAATCTTATATCACTGGCAACGAGTTGTGCGGAAAAGCTTTGCTCGTTAAATTGGAGGTTGGAAACTGCAACTGTACCGCCAGCAATTTGAACTCTGGCATTTTCCGGACGAATTGTGGCAATCTGAAATGGTGCGGAGGTTCCCGACAGGATGAAACGACCATTAAATCGCGCATCGTTTAGAGAGACGTTTTGGATTTGCGCCGGATTGACAAAGCGTTGGACTTCAATTTGAGATGCGTCAGCAACGGCTTGCCATTGCTGTTCGTTCCAAGTTCCATATGCCCGTACTGTACCACCAGCAACACGAAGCGCAACATTGCGGAATGAAACAGTTTTATTCGGTGCGACGGTAACTTCACCCGTTGCGGGGTAGGTGGCTTGGGGTGCTTGCCATTGCACTGATGTTTGAATTGTCTCAGGAGTTCCTGTTAATTTGCCAACAGCCGCAACTTGACCGATTTGAATCGGGGGTTTTGTGCCGTAGAGTAATGCGATATCATCTCCTGAAATATTTTGTGCCTTAAAATTAAAGTTAAGTTGAGTAAGCTGGGGATTGGCATTGAGTTGAATTTTGCCATTCCCTGTAATGTCACCACCAACTGCAGCTTTCCCTTTAATATTTTTAAAAGTCATAACGGAAGCAACAGGAGAAAACTCAAACTGTGCGCCAACGCTATCAAAATCGACTTTGTCAATTCTGGCAGTTTTGATAGTGGCAACTTTACCCAAAAGGATGGGTTTCTCTGTTGTTCCCAGAACTTGTAAGTCAGCTTTTACTTCCCCAAGGGTAGGGAAGGGAAGTTGGATGTTAAGAGTTTCTCTGGCTAGGGCAATATTAACAGCATTGACACGTGCTGCTAACTGAAAGCCTGTTTCGGTATCAAGAAAACCACTAGCAATGAGGGGAATTTTGCCATAGTGAGTTCTCACATTATCTAAGTGAATTCGGCTACCATCAAATCGCAAGTTACCTTGAGAATTGATAAACGGTTGTGGCATCTTGGGAACCTGAAGCGTCACTCCTTGCGCGGTAGCCGTTCCATAAATCCAAGGGCTTTTTGGTTTTTCAGATTGTTGCTTGAGTAGCAGCTTGGGGATCTTTAAATCGGCTTGAACTCGACCGTTGAGTAAAAAGATGGGCAATTTAATCAAACGAGTGACTTCTGTGGCGTTTAAGTCCCCTTTCAAATGTAAGTTAGTTTCAAACGCCAATGTCTTCGGGTGAGTTTCTCCCTGAATGGATATGTTACCACCGGTCTTTGGCACACCATTGATATCATATTTTATCAGTTCGTTATTTTCTAAAAACTGAGCAGTTCCATTGAGTTGGGAAAATTCTACTGGCGATTGGGTATTGGTAACTGGGGTTTGGGGGGATGAAGGGGAGGGGGGAGAGGGAGATGAAAAGGTGGGAGTGTTGGAAATTGTTTCTGGGGGAGAGATTTGTGACAGATTCCCACCCCTCATAGGTGCTAGGACTAACCGAGCATTGCGAACCCGCAGTTTATCTAAATCGGTTTTAATTGGTCCTTCTTTACCTGGAGGTGCAATGGTGGCAGTAATCCAGTTCCCTTGTTCATCTTGTTCTATATAGATATCGGGATTGACTAGGGTAACATCTAGCTTGAGATGTCGGTTCAACAGTAACCCTAATGGGTCAAAACTGACTTCGACTGCTTCCACAGTCGCTTTGTCTCGATCTGTCGGTGTTGCAGGTAGTGCTGAAGCACCAAACTTTACTCCAGTGAGAGAAAATTCTTTGACATCTCCCAACTCTACGGGGCGGTTGAGCGTGGTCGTGAGGCTTGTTTCCGCCAGTGGTACTAGCTCTGTACGTATAAAATTCCACAATCGCCATGCGCCGCCTGCAAGTCCAATCAGCAGAAATCCACCCAAGGCAATGCCACCTCTACTCAAAACGAGCAACCAAGTAGCTTTTTTGACAGAGTTGTTAGAACGGGTGGGTTTTGAGGGATGTTCTGGATTACAAGCGTTCGTCATGTCGTTTCACTGTTGACTTACCGAATGTATCTGCTACAGCCAAAAATGACAATCAACTGGCAGAATCATGGCTATGCCTACTCAAGGATAACCGGCGATACCAAATACGGAACTAGCAATCCTACTTAACAATAAACAATAAAGTGATAACTTAACCGGAGTCTTCACTTTTTCTAGGTACGAACAGCAACGTTCTTGTTAAGTTCTTGCCAAATTGGTAATTGCTAAGGGGCTCTCAATTCCGTTATCAGGATTAACCATTTTCATTCGACTTTCATCCACTTGAGAGAAAATCCGTAGGAAAGCGACAATTTTTTGAATAACTAATTAGCAAATATGCATATTTTTGCAAGATGTGACAAATACCTGCACATTATCAGTTCTTAATGTCTCTAGGGTCAAGTTAGATGCAAGCACTATCAACAGGGAGGTCGTTGAGATAGGGTTAATTCATTTTGTCCTTGTTTAAGTATTATGGAATTCAAGATACAAAACTAAAAGACTACATCCATGCGTGTTTTTGTACTACTGTTTAACGCCAGAACAGAAAATGAGGGAATTCATACGATTCAAGTGGGCGATCGCAATAAAGTTCTGATGTTTGAGTCGGAAGACGATGCCACACGCTTTGCCCTTATGTTGGAAGCTCAAGATTTTCTCTCACCTACGGTAGAGGCAATTGATTCAGAGGAAGTGGAAGAATTTTGTGCTAGCGCAGACTATGATTGGGAAATCATCCCAAGTGACGGCAGTATTTTGATCGTTCCGCCTGAGGTGAATGTTGATGAAACCGATTGGGACCCAAACTCAAAAGAAGATGCGGGGGAGGGAACTTTAGATCGCACTCAAGAGTCGAAGGACGATTCAGAGTTATCTCAGTCAGAGCTAGAGAGTATTCGTCGCAAACTAGAAGGATTATTGTAGTTAATGGCAAATTTGCAGGAGCGCGGACATCTTTTAACTGAGCAAATCAATCCAGATAGTCTTAACTTAGACCAGCTCGGTACTTTGGAATTCGTAGAATTGTTTAATCGTGAAGATGCAAAGGCAGTAGCTGCAGTAGCTGCAGCTAAAAACCAGTTGGCAGAAGCGATTGAACTTTGTGCAGAACGAATGCGTCACGGAGGACGCCTGTTTTACATTGGTGCGGGAACAAGTGGTAGATTGGGGGTATTGGATGCCGCAGAATGTCCACCGACGTTTTGTACCTCCCCGGAAATGGTACAAGGTATTATTGCAGGGGGTGCAGGCGCACTCCTTCGCAGTTCCGAAGATTTAGAGGATCGCGTCCAAGATGGAGAAACTGCGATCGCTCAGCGTCAGATTACGCAACTTGATATTGTGGTTGGTATTACAGCAGGCGGAACCACACCGTTTGTTCATGGTGCATTAAGTGCAGCCCGACAGCGGGGGGCTAAGACTATATTTATAGCCTGTGTTCCGGCTGAGCAAGTTACTAGTGACGCTGATATCGATATTCGCCTTTTGACCGGACCGGAGGTTCTCGCGGGTTCAACTCGTTTAAAAGCGGGGACGGCGACAAAGCTGGCTTTAAATATCCTTTCTACAGGGATTATGGTCAAGTTGGGCAAAGTTTATGGCAATCGCATGGTCGATGTGGCGGTGACAAATCAAAAGTTACGCGATCGCGCTTTGCGAATATTACAAGACTTAACAGGCTTAAGTCGAGATGCAGCTGGTTTTTTGTTAGAACGGAGTGGTAAATGGGTCAAGTTAGCACTTTTGATGCATTGGACTGGATTGGAACAAGAGGAAGGTTTAAAGCTTTTATCAGAACACCAGGGTAATCTCAGAGCAGCAGTTGCAAGTTATAAAAGTCAGTAAAGGGATATGACTCAACATTCTTACTTCCTTTCTGCGCTCAAATGACAGATTCTTGTACGGTAATGCTGCAAGCGCAGAAGGGTCAAGTGGGAGTACCAAGTTGTTGAGATCGAGAGAATATCCCCTACATCAGCAGAATTTTCTCTACGTAAAACTTGGCGAGAACAGGACTATTCTAGGCCACAGTGCAAAGAAATTTTGGTACGCGCTCGGTATCGTCCGAAAGGATTTTGGCAAAATACGTAGAGTAAATATGTTTCTGAACAAACACAAGAGCGATCTCTTGACGTACTTGAACAAGCATTTCAACAGAAAAAGCTCATAAGGTTTGGTAATCTATTTGTCCAAATCGGGTTATGTTTTATAACTTTAGTACTTAAGTACACATAAAGTTTTTAACTCTGACTTTTAAACTTTCGATCGCTAATATCAATAGCGCTCAATCACAGTCGGTTTCAGTATATATAGCTAACATGATGTTAATTATTTTACATAATATTTTAACAAAAGTTAAAGGAAGTACATAAAATTATACTTAATTTAAGGAAACATACAGATGTCAAATAGCAATTGAATTGGTTAAGCTCAATATCTGTTAGTTTATATCTTATACCATTATCTTTTGGTAAAAAACACAGGTTGCAAAGTCGGTTATTGCGTATGTTTGCCAGTATCGACCCGATCCTTTTGAGAAGCAGCAAGATGTAAATTAGCAAAAAAACATACTTAGGATACTGAGAAAGAAGAAATTCAAGAGGTCAAGTCAGTGTTTTCTGATAATTTCTTATGTAATAACGCTAAGAAATCAGGTTAAAACTTTATAAGAAAAATTCATCTTTTTACTATAAAAATGTGATGTTTTATCAATTGAATATTGCAACGAATATCTTATCTTCACAAAGATAATTATAATTTTCATAAATTAAAGAATTGGAAGCCAATTAATGCCAAACTTGCCGATTGTACGTTTGGCTTAAGAGGTTTAGAAATCAGAATTTATACTGATTTAATATAGTTTTCTAATATGTATGATAATTTATTAAGGCTGATTATATTTTACTTTTGGGCTATAGCAATTTTATCTGTCTAAGAGACCTCCAAATTTAAAAAATCCAAGTTGTTCTTATGAATGAAGAGCGGCGCTTTGCGGTGAGTTGAGCCTTAATACTGCTTTGATAACCCGGAACAGAAACCTGGTTTCTCAAGAGCGCAAATAATTTTTAACCGAGCAGTCTTGAGTCTATTTCTTTCAGCAGTGCGATCGGCTTAACTTTCAGAAAAATCTAACATTTAAAATGGTATAACAACTTTTACAGTTACAGTACAGGGAGAAAGCATGAACCATTTAAAAGAGATTGTACCCAGCAATCTATTTGATGCATTTATCACGTGTTCTCAATTACAGTACAGCGGTAAATTGGACATAAAAAACGCTCGGGGAAAAGCATGGACCTTTTACTACCGTCTGGGGCGGATCGTCTGGGCGACAGGTGGGACTCATCCTTGGCGACGCTGGCGCAGACATATGGTTCAGCACTGTCCTGAGATGGATCTTGAAAAGATGCGGTTTCGCATAGAAGATACATTACTTGAATATTGGGATTATCGTATCTTAGGAATTTTACATCAAAGACAAAAACTAAAACGAGAACAAATCAAAATGATTGTGGATAACACAATCTTTGAACTATTATTTGATGTAGTACAGCAAGCCAATCTTGATACCGTACATTTTAATGATGGCAATACCGAACTTCGCGCAGAACGCAATCAAGAAGTTGTTTTAGAAGCTCCTGTTAGTTTCACAAGTGCCGATCTATCTTTAAAGCAAGTAGAAGATTCGTGGAAACTGTGGTTAGAATCTAGTTTAGGAAACATTTTTCCGGATTCAGCACCCGTACTGCGTAAACCAGATCGACTCGAACAACAAGTCAATTCATCTGTTTACAAAAATTTTGTGACTCTGCTCAACGGTAAATACACCCTGCGGGATTTAGCTGTCAAAATGAATCACAATCCTTTGTCAGTTATCCGTTCTTTGCTTCCTTACGTTCAAAAAGGAATTATTGAATTGGTTGACGTTCCCGATTTACCTTTGATCGCAGAAACTCAAAATAACTCTACCTCTAGTAAAGCTGTAGACGCAACAACTCCATTGGTAGTTTGTGTAGATGATAGTCTCCAAGTTTGCCAAATGTTGGAGAAAATTGTAACTTCTAATGGACTGAGGTTTATTAAGGTTCAAGATTCAGTACAGGCATTGCCAACCATAATTCAGCATAAGCCAGACTTAATTTTTTTGGATCTCATTATGCCAGTTGTTAACGGTTATGAGTTGTGTTCTCAACTGCGACGAATTTCTGCTTTTGCTGATACCCCTGTTATTATCATAACAGGTAATGATGGGCTGATGGATAGGGTTCGGGCTAAGGTAGTTCATTCGACAGAATTTATCACTAAACCAATAGCTGCTGATAAAGTTACAGTGATTTTGCGTAAGTATTTAAAAGCTCCGAAGTCATCAGATAAACATATTTCTAGCTCACAAGCATTACCCTTGACTGGTTCATGATTTTTGCTGCTTAATTGTAAAAATTCATAACAAACACTGTTTGTCAAAACTCATGAGAGCAGATTTTAAAACTTTCTCTAGAACATAGTTCTTTACTATTCAAATGAAGTTTTTTTACAGACTAAAACTAAAAAACCACTTGAGTGGTTTTTTTTGTTAGCTGCTAAATAACTGTGATAGGAATGATGCCTATTTTCTCAAATCATTCATGAGGAAAGATTTCCTGTTTTGTGCATGTTCAAAATCAACAATTAATTCTATATCACTACTTATAAAGAATCCATGTAAAGTTATGTAATAGTGCGTAATTATACTGAAGTAAGTTGAGAAAAGATCAATCACTATAGAAGAAAGCTAAAAATATTTTTGACTCATTCAATGAATTGAGTATTATTCAATTCAACTCTGTCTTGTTTCTAATTTAATTTAAGTAGTAATTCTTATGACTACAGTTTTAGTTGTTGAAGATGCCTTAACTGATATGCAAGTTCTTACAAGTTACTTACAGTCTGCAGGTTACTCTGTAGTAAGTGCCACCAATAGTGAGGAACTTCAGGAAAAACTAGAGAAAAACAAACCTGATGTTATCTTTTTGGATGTCATTTTGCCTGGTAAAAGTGGTTTTGAAATTTGTAGGGAATTGAAAAATAATCCAAGTACTAGTAAAATTCCGGTTGTCATTTGTTCGACTAAAAATACGGACGTTGATAAAATGTGGGGTTCTATGCTGGGGGCTGATGGTTACATCTCTAAACCCGTAAATCAAGAAGACTTGTTAAAGACTTTAAGGCATTTAAAATAAAAAAACAACGCTCGTTGAGTGTTATGAAAATAGTAAATAAAAATGAGGTAAATGCTTTGGAAACACGGCAAAAATTTTTAAGTTTTTATTTAGGTTTAAAAGATACAGCTGTTATTTCTTTAGAACATATTATAGAAGTCTTTCAAATTTCATTAATGGAAATATGTGCTGTTCCTCAGATGCCCAGTTGTGTTCTGGGAACGTATAACTGGCGAGGCGAGATGCTTTGGGTAGTGGATCTCGAAGAAATGTTGGGCTATGCACCACTTTCTGATGAAACGAATTTATTTTCAAAACTCATGGCAATTGTTCTGCATAGTGAAGGAAAATCTCTTGGGCTTTTGGTACGACAACTTATGGACATTGAGTTATTAGATACCACCCAGGTAAAATATCCAGAATCTCAATTATTTTCATCAGAGATTTCACAATTTTTACAAGGCTATTTTATAAATGATTCAGAAGATATGGCGATTTCTTTAGATGCATCTGCTATCGTACATTCTCCTAGTTGGAAAATCTACAATTGAATCAGATTAAAAGAAATATCTGGCTAATAGCGAAGAATTCTATAAATAGCTAAAGCCGTATCGCGATCGAGACATGAAATTTGAGGTTTAAATTATGACAGCTGTATATCAAGTCAATCAGGGTTCGGAACACTTAGAATATGCAAATAGTTCGTCTGGCGAAATATTAATTTTAAATGCAGTTTCTGAAAACTTAAAAATTTGGCGAAGACAAGTACAAGACATCATACTGAAAATGCGCCAAGCATCAGATTTTGATGCCTTAGTGAAAGTCATGGTGAAAGAAATAAGGGAGAAAACATCTAGCGATCGCGTTTTAATTTATCGCTTTCATTCTCCCGAGTCTGGTGTTGTCATAGAAGAAACAAGAGTTACTAGTTGGACACCAACTTTAGCAGAGAATCTCCCACCTATCGTTTTTGGCGTAAATCGAAGTGAAGATTCTGGGGAACCTGTTACTATAGATGATATTAACCAGGTCGATCTCACCCCTTATCAAAAACAATTACTTGAGAAATTCCAAATAAAATCCAGTTTAAGCGTACCTATTATCGTAGAAGAGAAAACTTGGGGTTTGCTAGTAGCTAACTTTTGTGCAACACCTCATGAATGGCAAGAGGTAGAAATTGGTCTATTAGTTCAAATTGCCACAGAATTTACTTATAGATTACAGCAGATTCAAGCTCAAAAACAACAACAAGAACAAACACAAGCTAGAAAATCTGTTGCCAAAGTTATCGACAAAGTTTTACGGATATCAGATATTGATAAAGTTTTCCAAGCGACAACTCAAGAAGTGCGTCATTTATTGCGATGCGATCGCGTTGGAGTTTATCGGTTCAATCCTGACTGGAGTGGTGAATTTGTAGCAGAGTCAGTGGGAAGTGGTTGGGTAAAACTTGTAGGACCGGATATCAAAACAGTGTGGGAAGATACCCACCTGCAAGAGACACAGGGCGGTCGCTATGCTAAAGGCGAAAGCTTCGTCGTGAATGACATATATAAAGCAGGGCATTTTCCCTGCCATGTTGAGATTTTAGAACAATTTGAAGTCAAAGCTTATATTATTGTTCCTGTGTTCTCTGGAGCAAAATTGTGGGGATTGCTAGGTGCTTATCAAAATTCTGCCACTCGTGAATGGGAAGCTTGGGAAGCGAGTTTTTTAACTCAGATAGGGATGCAGTTTGGTGTAGCGGTCGCACAAGCAGAGTATCTCGAACAAGTGCGGGTGAAATCAGAAAAGCTTTCTCAGATAGCTGAACAAGAAAAAGCTTTAACTAAAGTCGTCAACCGCATCCGACAATCTTCAAACGTAGATGTGATTTTTAAGACAGCAACTCAAGAAGTGCGGCAATTGCTGCGATGCGATCGCGTAGGAATTTATCGTTTTAACCCTGATTGGAGTGGCGAGTTCATTACAGAGTCTGTAGCGAGTGGTTGGGTAAGACTCGTAGGACCGGATATTAAAACTGTCTGGGAAGATACTCACATACAAGATACAAAAGGGGGTCGATATGCTAGAGGAGAAAGCTTTGCTGTTAATGATATTTACAAAGCAGGTCATGCTCCCTGCCATATTGAAGTTCTAGAACAGTTTGAAGTCAAAGCTTATGTGATTGTCCCTGTCTTTTTTGGTTCTAAATTGTGGGGTTTACTAGGAGCTTACCAAAATTCAGAGACTCGTAATTGGGAAGAATCAGAAGTCAGTTTGTTAGCCCGTATTGGTGACCAATTAGGTTTGGCTCTTCAACAAGCAGAATATCTGCAACAATTGCAAACGCAGTCAATACAACTAGCAGAAGCCGCAGAACGAGAAAAAGCAGCTAAAGAATCCATACAACAAGGAGCTATCCAACTTCTTACAGCAGTTAGACCCGCTCTGAATGGTGACTTAACAGTACGCGCACCTATTACAGAAGATATCCTCGGTACAATAGCCGATGCTTACAATGGTACACTGCAAGCCCTCAGACAGATTGTCATTCATTTGCAAAATGCTGCTCAACAAGTAGTACAAACTTCCAGTAGTAGCAATCTTGCACTCGGAGGATTAACAAATTTGGCACAGAGACAATCAGAAGAAATTACAGTCGCTTTAAACGAGTTACAACAGATGTTGAACTCTACTCAAGCAGTTGCAGGAAGTGCTGAATTGGTGAATGTTGCAGTACAAAGAGCAAATCAGACAGTAGAGTCAGGCGATCGCGCAATGAACTTGACTGTAGAGGCTATTCAAGCCATTCGAGAAACTGTTGCTCAAACCAGTAAAAAGATTAAACGTTTAAGTGAATCCTCACAAAAAATCTCCAAAGTCGTAAATTTGATTAGTAATTTTGCGACTCAAACGAACGTCCTAGCATTAAATGCTGCTATAGAAGCAACTCGTGCGGGTGAATACGGGAAAGGTTTTGCAGTCGTAGCAGATGAAGTCCGTTCGCTATCACGCCAGTCTGCAGCAGCCACTATAGAAATTGAGAAATTAGTCCAAGAAATTCAACAAGAAACGGGTGAAGTTGCAGTTGCAATGGAAACAGGTATTCAACAAGTTTTAGAAGGTACAGGTTTGGTCAATGAAACCAGACAAAATCTCAATGCTATTGTTGCTGCTACTACAGAAATTAGCCTACTTCTAAAACAAATTACAGAAGCAACACAAACACAAATAACCCAATCTGTCTCCGTTACAACATCCATAAAAGATGTTGCTGACATTTCTCACAGAACTTTTGCTGAATCTAATGAAATAGCTGCAGTTTTCCAACAGCTATCACAGATGGCGCAAGAGTTATTAACGACTGCAAGTAAATTCAAAGTCAATTAAATTTAACATTGTAACCGCAGAAGAACGCAGATAAACGCGGATAAATTTTTTATCATCAATCTGCGTATCTCTGCGTCATTCAGCGTTTCAAAATCAAAAATCAAAACGATGATTACCGATTCATTCATTCGCGAACAAAGTCATACCTACTTTCTCAGTGAAGCTCCAGAATTATTACACACTATCGAGCAAGAGCTTTTCAGCTTACCACACAATTACAGTATCGCTAAAGTCCATAACTTAATGCGCTCTGCTCATACGATTAAAGGGGGATCTGCTATTGTTGACTTAAAAACCGTTAACAAAATTGCCCATTCTTTAGAAGATGTTATTAGGGCTCTCTACAATCCCGATGTAGTCATAGATACTGAATTGCAAACACTTTTGCTACAAGCTTACGAGTGTCTTCGTCTTCCCATAACTGCAGAAATAACAGGTAGCAGTATTAACGATGAGGAAATTCTGCAACGAGCCACTTCAGTCTTTGCACAGTTACATGAAAAATTAGGCGATGCTCTAGACGCTGACACTCATATTCCCACTTCGGTAGAACTGGGGTTTGATATTGTACAGTCTATATTTGAAACTGGAGTGACGCAACGTCTGGAAAGTATTGCGAAAGCTATTCAAGATTTACAGGATACAGATGAACTCAATCAATTTTTACGCTCTCAAGCTGAGGTATTTCTTGGTTTAGCAGAATCTTTAAACTTACCAGGATTTGGAGAAATCGCTAAAATCACTCTAGCTGCGCTAGAAGCAAATCCAACTCGTACAGTTGAAATTGCAGAACTGGCTTTGGCAGATTTTCAAAAAGGACAACATGCTATATTGGCGGGCGATCGCACGAGTAGCTATCAACCTTCAGAAGCTTTCCAAGAACTCTCTCAACCAAGAGTGAAGAATTTTGGTTCTCTCTTGTTACAGGAAGAACAAGAGATAAAGACAAATGTAGAAAATAGTTTAACTGTTTATTTCACCGACTATTCTACCGATACACCTCCTAATGCGATAAACTTAAGAAGTGAAATAGTTGATTTTTATAATTTTTTAATCAACAATAGTGGCTTCAATAGAAAAAAATTAAAGCCTGTAGAAGCTAAATTTTATTTAAAAGTAGTTCGTTATATATTAGGTTGGTTTAATCATCATTTAGAAGTCCCTTATCAAGAACTGAGCCTAGATCTACTTGTTCCCTATTTGCAAGCAGAAAATCCTATTGAAAAAATAGAAAATTGGCTATCTCAGTGCTTGCAATTCCTAAGTGATAAAGAGGACAGTGATAGCCTTTGTCTGTATCGTCAAGGTATTATCTTAAAAATTTTATTTGCTCTTGCTCAGTTTAAATATAGAACATTTAATAGCGATACCCCAATTTTAAAAACAATAAAAAACAAAATTATTCAGACTGCCAAAGAATATAAAAACTACCCGTCTGTTACAGAACAAGAAAAAAATTGGCTGGCTAAACCAAAATTACAAAATCTTTTAGAAATCAGAAAGATACACCCTGAACCATATCAACAAAGTGATTCTTTAGTAGATACAATTTGGGGACAAGAAGTTATAACGACTGCTAGTTATGAGTTACCCACCACTCAAGATAACTCCGATACAACGGAACAGACACCAGATGTTTTGCAGCGCGAACAAACTTTAACAGAGCCCTATTGGAACTTAACTCCAGAGCCAGAAATCACTCACAATAATTCAGCAACAATTTCCCAACCGTTAGCGATTAGAGAAGCAGCAACGTTGGATACAGTTCTCACAACCAATGAAGTCATTTCTCCTGACTCCAATGCAACAATCGACCGAGAAGTTGAAGAAAAAAAGACACGACAAAATTCATTTATTAGAGTCGATGTAGAGAGTCTGAATACGTTAAATTATCAAGCCGGGGAATTACTGATTTATCAAAAACGCCGGAATCTTTATGATGAACAATTTAAAGAAATTATTGAGCAACTCTTTTTTCAACTCCAAAGACATCAAAAAACTTTAAATCAACTTCGTGAATTACCACTTCAAGTACAGAATTTTACGTCAAAGTACAAGCAAAACTTTGCTACTGTGGACTTTGATACTTTGGAAATGGATGAGTATACAGAATTTAATGTAGCCTTATACTCAGCGCTAGAAGAGACGTTACAGCTACAAGAAACAACAGAATCCCTCGATTTACTGATCGAACAATCCACACAGATTCAAGAAAAAACACAGCGATTAACACTTAATATCATTGACAACTTAGTAGAAACACGAATGGTTCCTGTGGGAGATATTCTCAATCGTTTTCCCCAAATGGTACAAAACTTAGGGAACGTATATGGCAAAATGGTAGAGATGAAACTAACAGGTACGCAGGTACTGATAGAGAAATCAATAGCAGAAAAGTTATACGATCCTTTGTTGCAATTAGTTCGTAATGCTTTCGATCACGGTATTGAATCACCTGAAATTCGTCGAGAGTTTGGAAAATCAGAACGAGGTTTAATTGAAATTATTGCCTATCACCAAGGTAGTCAAACTATTATTGAAATTCACGATGACGGACAAGGATTGCACGTAGAGAAAATTTGTGAGAAAGCTGTTGAACTTGATTTGTTATCAGCAGAAGAAACCAGAGGATTGATTTCTAAAGCAACTGAAGACAAACTTTTAGATCTCATATTTTTACCTAGATTTTCTACAGCTGCTAAAGTGAGTGAAATTTCAGGACGCGGTATGGGTTTAGATATTGTGCGTTCTCAATTGCATTCTCTCAATGGCTCTATAGCAGTTCAATCCTTACCGAAGCAAGGAACAAAATTTATACTTAAAATTCCCTTTTCTATGACTACCGATAAATTGATGCTAGTGCAAGCTGGAGGCATTGTTTATGCCTTACTATTGAACAGTATTGAAAAAATCCTTCTCTCTTCTACTCATACAATTAAGGAATTTGAAGGCAAAAAAATCTTGCACTGGAATAAAGACAAAGATGAACGCATGATTAGCATATGTCATCTTTCAGAGTTAATTAATTATAACAGTCATTATATCTGTCACAGACATTTACAAAATAAACAAATAAATGATGGTACAGAAACTATGAAAAACCCTGTACTATTACTGAAACGCAATCAAGAACTTTTTGGTTTAGAAGTGGATCAAATCATTGGGGAACAGGAACTCGTTATTAGACCTTTAAGTCAAACTATATCTCCACCAAAATATATTTATGGGTGTAGTAGTCTCGCAAATGGAAATATGATTTTGGTTATTGATGCAGCACTGCTATTAGAACCACTCAACGCAATGCAAGCAGAACTAGATGTCATGGCATTACCACCAGCCACGGCTCAAATGAGGGCTTTACCCATTTCAGCTTCAGTAACACAATCCATACCCCTACTAGCTTCATCAACGACCAAATTAGAATTGAGCCCTTATCAAGAACAAACTCATAAAACATCAAAAGTGGTTTTGGTGATCGATGATGCTCTTAGTTTACGTCAAACCCTTTCTCTAACTTTACAAAAGTTTGGCTATCAAGTATTGCAAGCCCAAAATGGTGTAGAAGCTTTAGAACAGCTACAAGCCCATCCTGAAATTCAAATTTTGATATCTGATTTAGAGATGCCTCGCATGAATGGTTTTGAGCTTTTATCCCATCTTCAGCAGAACTCAAAGTTAGCAACTATACCTGTAGTCGTTTTAACATCCCGCAGTGCGGAAAAGCATCGGCGACTTGCTCAAGAACTAGGAGCAAAAGCATATATAACTAAACCTTACTTGGAGCATGAATTTATTTCAACAATTGAGACTGTGTTAACCATGACTCGCGAGTGACCAACTGATATCAAAGTGTTGTGAGGTCGGTAAAACAAGGGAGAAAGTACGATTTACCAAGAGAATGGGTCTAAAGCCTCGCCCTTCTAGGGCGACTTTATATGTGTTATAATATTTTGCGCAGAAGTTTTCCACGGAAAATGATTGTTTTAGAATTCAAAGCCAAAGGGAAAACGACTCAATATACTGCCATTGATGAGGCGATTAGGACGGCTCAATTTGTTCGCAATAAGAGTATCCGTTTTTGGATGGATAATCGAGGCGTGGGACAAAAACAAATGTATCGCCTTAGTAAGTCATTGAGAAGCGAATTCCCGTTTGTAAAAGCTTTGAATTCTAGTGCTTGCCAAGCTTCTATTGAACGGGCTTATAGTTCTATTGCTCGTTTTTACGACAACTGCAAAAAGTCTGTTCCGGGTAAAAAGGGATATCCAAAGTTCAAGAAAAATTCTCGCTCAGTGGAGTATAAAACCTCTGGGTGGTCACTTTCCGAGACTAGGAAACAAATAACCTTCACCGACAAAAAAGGTATTGGTACGCTCAAGCTGAAAGGAACATGGGATTTAAACTTCTACCAATTAGAACAGGTAAAACGAGTTAGATTAGTTCGTCGTGCTGATGGGTATTATGTTCAATTTCTGATTAGTGTAGACAACAAATTAGAAACACAACCCACAGGGAAAACCATTGGTTTGGATGTAGGACTTAAAGAATTCTATACCGACAGCAATGGACATAGTGAACCTAACCCAAGGTTTTATCGCACAGGAGAGAAACGTCTAAAATTTAGACAAAAGCGCGTTTCTCGTAAAAAGAAAGGCTCTGCCAACCGTAAGAAAGCTATTAATAAATTAGGGCGAGTACACCTCAAAATAAGTAGGCAACGTGAAGAACACGCCAAGAGACTGGCGCGTTGCGTAATCCAATCTCACGATTTGGTATCCTATGAAGATTTGAGGATTAAAAATTTAGTGAAAAATCACTGTCTCGCTAAATCTATTAATGATGCTGGTTGGTATAAATTCAGAAAATGGTTGGAGTATTTTGGGGTGAAGTTTGGCAGGATAACTGTTGCGGTTAACCCCGCCTACACTTCTCAAGAATGCTTCAGTTGTGGCGCAATA
Organism: Tolypothrix campylonemoides VB511288_2; assembly: GCF_045999855.1. NCBI lineage: Bacteria > Bacillati > Cyanobacteriota > Cyanophyceae > Nostocales > Tolypothrichaceae > Tolypothrix > Tolypothrix campylonemoides. Next base: position 222,846 of record NZ_JBFPMW010000004.1, on the reverse strand, counting down.
GTCAAAAAATCTCTATCTACAAGAACCCATGTTTGCGAATGCGGCTTTGTAATAGATAGAGACTGGAATGCCGCTATCAATATTCTGAAATTAGCCTTGAGTACCGTAGGGCATACGGGAACTTGGATCTACTATCCGAACGCTTCAGGAGATTCGACCTCTACTCATACTGGAGAAATCCTGTATCAGCAAGTTGGGTCTGTGATTGAAGAATCTTCGCCCTTATAGGGCGGAGAGTGTCAAGAATGCAACATTGGTAAGCAGTACGCTCTAATTCACCTAGCACCTCATCCCGGTGACTCCGCCTCCCGCTCGGGCATTCCCAGGGGGCATCCCAATTTGGAAAAAACACCGGGCGATTAAAATCGCGTCTGTACAAATGCTCGTCCCTTCGGGTTCGCCCTCCCTTGTTCGCCAGTCGCCAGGGCGTGGGAAACCCCTCCCTTGTTCGCCAGTTGCCAGGGCGTGGGAAACCCGCCTTCAGCACTGGTCTCACCGCCTGCAGCGCTCGACTCACCACCTACGTGGACTTTCTATCAAGTCCGCGTTCGCGTAGCGTGCGCTTTGCGCTTGGGCGGACTTCGTTTGTGTAGCCCCAGAATTTTATTCTGAGAGTAACGCGCTAAATTGGGATGCTCCCCATTCGCAAGCAGAAAGAGCCACCGGAAAGAGATGATAGCAAGTCTCTACAGCCCTTAAAATTAATATGGTGGACTGCGAATTTATTCCTGACAGTTACAGAATTCTGTGGCACCTTGTTTAACTAAAAGTACTGAAACTGCGAAGGTTGGAACTCCAGAAATTTTAGAAGCCAGAACATAGCTGAGATCTACTACAAAATCTATCTCACTTTTGTACAATTTTATCTTTTCACAAAATTTCCACTCTTTACAAACAAAATAGCTGATTTTACTTTGAATACTTTTTAAGTATGTTTTTCCTTTCTTATAACTAATAAGATTACTGGTATCAAAAGGATTTACACTTATCTTATCCGATCTTTGAACTGAAGATAAGTTAGATAGCAAAGAGTTTCCTAAAGCGCAATATAACTCATTTTTACTTCTTGATAAATAATAATTTGCATACTCCACAAAAGAATCAACTGGAGCTAAAGAAATCATACAATCATCAGAAAAATTAGCTGAACTATTGTATATATCAAACATAAATACTTTTCAAACACCCGTAACTTAGTTTTTCTCTATATTTATAGAAATGTAAACTTATGTAAATAGGTAATATTACGTAACTTTACCTGCAAGGTAGTAAGAGCGTAAATTCTGTACTTTCTCCTGGTACAGAATGACAAATCAAACGACCTCCATGCTTTTCGACAACAATTTGATAACTGATAGACAAACCCAAGCCATTTCCCTTCCCAACTGGTTTTGTTGTAAAAAATGGGTCACACATTTTATTTTGCACCTGTGCTGTCATACCTATACCATTATCTTTTATAGAAATAGCAACTTGATTGTGCTGTCTCAACTCTGTGCGAATCCTAATCTCTCCTTTCTCATTTCTTAATAAGTTACGATCGAGAACAGAGGACTCTTCAATAGCATCCACTGCATTAGTCAGTAAATGCATAAAAACTTGATTAAGTTCCGCAGCATAGCAATTTACAAGGGGTAAATTAGCATACTCCTTAATCACTTTAATGCCTTCAAGTTTTGAACTAAGAATCATTAAGGTATTGTCAATTCCTTGATGAACATCAACAGCTTTAATAGCTGCTTCATCCAAACGAGAGAAATTTCGCAATGATTGGACAATATCTCTAATACGAGAAGCACCTGTTTGTAATGAATTTAACAGTTTAGGTAGATCGGCTCGAATATATTCTAAATCTATCTCCTCTGCTTTCTCAAGAATTGCTGATAAAGATATGGAAGGATTTTCTAGATAAATATCTACTAGTGTCAGTAAAGATTGAGTATAGTTTGAGATATGAGTTAAATTTCCATAAATAAAGTTAATAGGATTGTTAATTTCATGAGCAATTCCAGCAACTAATTGTCCTAAACTAGACATCTTTTCATTTTGGATCATCTGTAGTTGCGTCCGCTGCAGTTCTTCTAATGTGTTCTGCAACTCCTGAGTTCTTTGAGCGACTCTTGTTTCCAATGTGTTATAAAAATTTGCATTTTCTAGAGAAATGGCAGCTTGTGCTGCTAGGATCTGTAAAACTTCTACTCTATCATGCGTAAAAGCACCTTTGGTAAGATTATTTTCTAAGTATAAAATCCCTACAATATTACTTTGATAGAAAATTGGTAAAACAAGAATAGATTTTGGTTGATGTGTGATTATATATGGATCGGAATTAAATTGTTGATTGTGACTGGCATTATCTAAAACCAGGGGTTCATGGGTACGTTGAACGTAGGTAATTAGGGTCTTTGGTAAAAGTGTAAGAGAATTTATGCTTTGTGATTGGCAAACCATCGCCTCACCGTCTTCGCTTAAATAACCCTCTACAAGCAATTTATTATCCTTCTCGATCGCAAACACGACTTTTTGAGCGCCTGCATTTTCCCTCACTAAATGCATAAGTTTTTTTAGCAACCGCTCTAGAACAATTTCTCCAGATAACGCCTGGGAAGCTTTAACTACTGTTAAAATATCAAAAGTTAAAGAAGCGTTAATCTTACTAGAAGTCGTGGTAATCGTATTCTCTTTAGAAATTATCTTTGGAGTTTTAATACTTAGATAAGAATATTGGGCTTCTAATTGTTTAACTTTAGCTGTAGCTCCCCATTTTATGTAAGCCTGGTAAGCTTTAGTCATATAGAGTTTACCAATCTCTTGTTTACCTCTAATTAACCAAAACTTTGCCGTCAGTTCTAGAGCCAAAGCTTCATTCTGGATAAAATCTTGCTCTCTAGCTGATTCAATAGCGCGATCGTATAAATCCATTGCTTCTAAATCTTTTCCAGTCATGCGAGCTATTTCTGCTTCTACCAAAAGATACTTGTGTAGGAAGTTCTCCGGACAGTTATCCGCCCAAATTTTCATTTGCTGCTGATTTTTTTGTAATTGCTCCAAAAATTGGATTTTTTCCCCATTCTCGACTGTAGAGAAGAAACTAGCTAAAATGAGAGAGAAATAAAAATAATATTCAGAATATATTGTGAAGCCTGTCATTGATAGAAGCGATTTTTTAGATAGGTTCACATAATTGAGAGCATCTTCAAAGCTATTTGTTAAATAACAAGTTTGAGCTTGGCAAATAGAATAAACACCAATAGCAAATAAATTTTGATTTTGTTCGCATTGTTCCAAGAATTCATTGTCTGAAATCAGAATATATTTTTGTTCTAATTCATCATTAAATAAATCAAGTATTGCTAATTTAATAGCTAGTACTACCTCAGTAGCAAAAGTATTTTTTATTTGTTTTGTGAGATGCAAACAGATTGATATTTCCTCAAGCAGCGACTTGAGGTCTAAACCCTGAAAAAATAAATTACAAACTTTACTAAAAAGATTATATCCTCCAAATAAAAGCTCTCCCGATTCTAAACCTGCTTCATAACCTTTCTGATTAATATTGGATGCTCCTTTAATATGTCTTGACCAACAGTGTATAAAACTTCCTAGCGTAAAACTTGCTTTACAAATCTGAGATCTATCATTAAATTTTGCTGCTAGTTCTAATGCGTGTATACCAAATTCATAACCCAAGCTATAATCTTTAAAGAAACTTCCAAGAATCATGCCATAAGTAGAGTAAGCTTTTACAGATTCAGGAATATTACCGTATCTTAAAGAAAGATTGACTGATTTTAAACAGATAATGACAAACAAATCAATATTGGATTTGATAATAGTAGCTGCTTCCACCGCCATAAGCAGTTTTATGGCTACTTTTTTTTCTTCTAATAATATGCATGGTTTGTTAATTATTGATGCAATTTCTTGATTGTCTAAATTTTTTTTAACTTCTGCCATTTCATCGCTAACAACTGCTGCTAAATTATCTTCAGGCAAAATCACGCCTAGTAAATCAAGCCCTTCTTTTGCTGCTTCCAAGGCTGCATCATATTTTGATTGTAAAGTATATTGGAAAACCAAAATATTATATAAATCTGATTTAGGAATGCTGGCTTCTGTTTGCTCAAGAGCTTTATAGATTAGACTTTGTGCTTTTTCAAAATCACCAACAATAAATTCAACTTCAGATCGTTCTTTATATAAATCTAAGGTTAAATCAGGGTGGATTTGCCAACTATCTACTGTCAATAATTCCATAGCTGTTCGTAAGTATTTAAGTGCAGGTTCATAAGCAGCAGAAGTTTTTGCTTTCCGTCCAGCTATTAAGTTCAATTGCGCTAATTCATATTGTTCGACTTCATCGCTAAAAGTAGTTATTCCAACATTCAGTTGGTTAACAATATCAAAAATATTTTCTTGTAATTGTTCTTTTGGGATTTTAGACAGCAGCAATTGACCGATTTTGCGATGAGTGATTTGCTTTTGGCGATCGGGAATCAAGGAATAAGCTGCTTGTTGTACTCGGTCATGTAGGAAACAATACTCTAACCGCGACTCATCACAGCCAAATTGTTGAAGATCATTGTCTTCAAAAAGTAAAGCCACTTTATAATCTTTATTTAATGGTAATATAAAGCCTTGCTGGAGTGCTATCCACAAATTTTCGGCTACTTCATTAATAGATTTTTGAGTGACGATCGCCAGTACATCTAGTTTAAAACGAGTGCCGATACAAGCAGCATAAGTTAACATATCTTGTGTTACTTGAGGTAACTGACTCACGTTGCGTGCTATAAGTTCTACAACACCTAAGTCAGTAATTCCCACTGTTTGAATCCGTTCAATACTCCACTGCCATTGCTTTTGAGATAGATGAAATACCAGTAATCTTTCTTGTTCTAATGTCTTCAAGATTTGAGTTAGAAAAAAAGGATTACCAGCAGTTTTGTTAAATAGTAAAGAAGCGAGTTCTTGTATTTGAGATGTTTCTTTGCAAGTGAAAGTATCGCATAGCAGTTGATTGACACAAGCTAGGCTTAAAGGCTTCACAGCTATTTGAGAAATTCTCACCCCTGTCTTCTGTATTTCGTCAACTGTTTGCATTAAAGGATGGTAGGGGTTAACCTCGTTATCTCGATAGGCACCAATTAACAGTAAATATTGGCTTGCTGGATCGGTTATCAAAAACTGTATCAATTTCAGTGAAGCAATATCTGCCCATTGCAAATCATCTAGAAAGATAACTAATGGATGTTCTTTCTGAGTAAAGACATGAATAAATTTTTGAAAAACGAGATGAAAGCGATTTTGCGCTTCAGTGAGTCCTAGCTGTTGTACTGGTAGTTGTTTTCCAATAATTAACTCTACTTCTGGAATGAGATCGGCAATAACCTGTCCGTTATCACCTAAAGCCGATTGCAGTTTTTCTCGCCAGCTTTGTAATGATACAGTATCTTCTGCTAATAAAAATTTTATTAAAGATTTGAAGGCTTGTATAATAGCATCATAAGGAATATTGCGCTTAAATTGGTCAAATTTTCCTGATATAAAATACCCTCTTTGCCGGACTATTGGTTTTTGTACTTCATTGACAAGAGATGATTTGCCAATACCAGAGTAACCAGATACTAGCATCATTGCAACTGTAAATTTGGAATTCTGGATTTTGAGTTGGTCTTCATCTTCTTTGGCTTCCCCTGTTATATGATTGAATGCTGCTAATATCTTTAAAACTTCCTCTTCCCGTCCGTAAAGTTTTTGAGGAATGAGAAGATTGGGAGCGCGATCGCATTCGCCCGGTATAAAGTTGGGAATGACTTCAATCCTATAAAGATGTGCGGCGGTAAATTCCAAATCAGCTTTAAGTCCCAAAGCACTTTGATATCTGTCTTCAGCATTTTTTGCCATCAGTTTCATCACGATCGCAGCGATGGCTGATGGTATCTGTGGGTTGAGTTGTTCGATAGCAGGAGGAAGTTTTGCAATATGGCAGTATACTAACTCCAAGGGATCGTTACTTTTAAAAGGCAATTCACCCACAATCATTTCATATAAGGTTACACCTAAAGAATAAAAATCAGTGCGATAGTCTATGGCGCGATTCATTCTCCCAGTTTGTTCTGGAGACATATATGCTAAAGTACCTTCCAGTTGGTTGGTATTCATCGCTCGGGGTATTTCACTATCCAATTGACTGGCAATACTAAAATCAGTCAGCTTGACAATTCCAGTCGTAGGGTTGATGATAATATTTCCAGGTTTCACATCTTTATGGATAATATGATGTGAATGCAAGTCCGCTAGCGTTTGTGCTAGTTTTACCGCAATATTTAGAGATGTAACTAAATCTAATTTTGTTGTATTTAACAGTTGCTTGAGTGATTGTCCGCCAAAATCTTCAAATACAATTGCCAAACGATTTTTATAAGTTTCTTTTTTTAAAACTTTGACAACTCCAGGTAAATCTAAATGAGCAATAGTTTTGTATTCGTGCAAGAGACGGGCGATTTCCTCTACAGAAGGATCGCCGGCTTTGAGAATTTTGAGAATAACTCGCTGCTGGTTATGTAAAGATAGACCCCGATAAATAACAGTATGGATTCCCTCGTGAATAATTTCGGTTAAATCATAACCTGGAATAAATGGGGACGCGAGCATTTTGTAACCTTCTCGATAGACTTCAAAGTATTGCCTAAATTTAGGATTCCCAAAATTTGCTCGCTCTTACACTTTTGTTAATGCTAATTCCTATCTGTACTTATATAGCTGACTGTTTGGGTAGCAAGCCATATTTCGGACAGGCAAAGCTACGAATTTTTATCAACGCTATGTTCGATACATTTGCATCTATTAACACTCGCTTTTGGAATCCGCGCATCCATCAGAACAAAGCACAAATAGACTGGCAGTTTGATACAGTTTCTTATAATGGTATTAAAGTTACCTTTCAAGGTATTGAAGAGTTTGTCTTTAACGAAAATGGTAAAATTTTTACTGCGATCGCTCATTGGGAGCCAAATGATGTAGCAAAACAACTTTGGCCCAGACAATTTCGTCAGAGAATGGCTACAAGAGGTTATCCGTTCATCAAACCCAATCGAACCTAAGATTGGGTAAAAATATAACTAAGTAAAAACACCAAGGTTTTGTATTTACTTCAAGATAAAAACCAGTTTCCCAACAAAACTCAAGCAATTACAAGTTGCTTGATTTGCAAGAAAACCTGGTTTTTGAAGTTGGTGCTGTATATTGGCTCATCTATTCTGTGTAAAATGATTACTCTTCGAGCACTTGGCTTTGGACTTCAACTGCTGTCGCTGTAACGTCTATTGTGCCATCTGGTGTAAAACGTCGAAAATGGCTGTTTTGAACCAATAACTGTTCCCCACAGTTGGGACACTGTAACTGAGTTTTATTTAAACCTGTAAATTCATATTGACAAACAGGACAGCGATCGCTTACCAAGTTACGTTGCAACCAAAAGCGAAATCCCAAAAATGCAAGAATGGGCACCAGCAATAGTAGCCCAACAATAATGAGTAAGGAATTTACTAACCAGCCCAAGCCTAACGAGGCAAGCAACCACATAAAGACTAGGAAAGTTAGCCAAGGGCGAAGATTAGACAGATTGACCTGAAAAGTTTTAAGGCTCATTTTAAAAAAACGTCTTGCTCTTCCTCTAGAATAGCGAGTTTCTCCGTTAGTTAAGTAAGTCAGCACAATTAAAGCCCGCTACTTACTTGTCACCGGTGACTGGTTACTGATGACTTTAACTGCTCTTTCAACCGTCTTTGAAAAGCGTTGAAATCAAATAGAGCAAGTACTTGCTGTCGCAGCCATTGCCCGTTACAACGCTGGTCTTCTCCTTTCAGTATTTCTATACACGCTGCCGCTACCGCATTTGGATCGCGGTGCGGTACTCGCCATCCGAGTTTACCATCTTGTAATGGGTCAGCAGACCCATCATCATCACCCGATAGCACGGGTACGCCACAAGCCATGGCTTCTAAATAGACAATGCCAAAACCCTCTTGAGAAGGCATCACGTAGGCATCAGCGAGGCGATAGTGTTCTATCAATTCTTCTGTAGGCACAAATCCAGCAAAGATAACGCGATCGCTAACACCCACATCTTGAGCTAATTGTGCTAATCTTGGCTGGTCATCGCCGCGACCGATTGCTAAATACTTAACTTCTGGGAAAACACGCGCTATCTGCGGCAATGCTTGAATAGTAATATCTACACCTTTATATATATCCCCCGACCACAGCCTAGCGACAGTCATAAGTACTTTAGCTCCTGTCAAACTATAGCGTTCGATCAGTGCAGGGGATTTTGTTCCTGGAGTAAAGCGATTCCCGTTCACCGCACAAGGCATAACGATCGTTTTACTGGGGTCTAAATCATTGACTGCACAAGCCACTTTACGTGTATAATTGCTAACTGTCCAAATCCAAGCTGCTTTTTGCAGGCTAGATTTCATTGCAGGCGGTAACGGTTGCCAAACCTCTTTGCCATGGGTCATCACCGTATAGGGAATTCCCAGGGGATTGCACAACATACCCACTAGAGGAGCAAGGTTAATATGACCGCAAAAAACATGTTGGGGACGGGACTTTAGCAGACAAAAGAGTAACGCTATCGAAATTTTCAGGCGTTCGAGTTGTGGCGATTGAGATTTAAAGTAGTGAAATTTTAACCGTTCCGATTCAAAGGGATTTGAGTCGCTAGGACGATCTCTCAGCAAGAAAACTTCTGCATAATAAGGTTCGTTAAACGCCTGATACGCTCTAAAAATATCTTTTACATAAGATTGAATGCCACCTTCTCGTTCAAAAATTTCTATAAAGACGAACACATGATTGTTTTTTGGCATTTGTCAAGTATCAATTATTATTGCTTCATTTCCCCTTGTCCCCCTTATCCCCCTTGCCACTATATCCTCGATTCGTGCAAAGAGAGGGAAGCCTTCCAACAGACCACTCCCCCAATGCGTGAAAATCTTTGAGGTATTTTCTACTCATCAGATTTTTCTTGTCCTTATTGTTGCCCCTGTAGACCGTACTTGACGATGAGCAAGCAGTTTCTTCCGTCTGTACCCCGTTCGTAGATCACTTTATCTGCCAAGCGCCTCAGAAGAAACCATCCATATCCCCCTACTTGAAGAGTTCCTGGTTCTGGTTCTGCGATCGCATCTGGATTAAAAGGATTCCCCTGGTCCCAAATTCTTATTTCCAAGCGATCCATCCATAGAGAAACATCAATCTCTATAGTTGTTTCCGGCGGTAAGGAATGATGAGCGTGACGAACGGCATTGGTAAAGCCTTCTGCTAATGCCAGGTTTAGGCGATACAGTTGGCTTTCTGACCAACCAAGCGGTGGCAAGTTTTGCAAACAAAATTGCTCAAACCACTGCTGCACTTGGTTAAGAAGCTTGAGTTCGCTCTTCACCGTCAGATGGTCTTGCTGCACTATGCTAAGCATTGACCTTGACTTAAACGTAAATGAGTTAAAAATGTGTGTACCTCTTGTATATCCCAGATTTGTGATTTTGTAATTACATGCTGCAACCAAAAAATAAAAATCCTATGATACACCCTAATTTATTACAATGGACGCCTGCTACTTTTTCTCAAAAGTACATATTTTGCACTTATTGAAAAATTCACAGGCGTCTGTATCGATGTGCTATGTGGCGACTAATTTAGAATAGTCCAAAAGTGAAGGACTTATCAATTGGGAAAGTCGCGCCAATTCCCAACCACAGAGTCACCAAAGTGCCAACTAAGAACACTGTTGTTGCTACTGGGCGGCGGAAGGGATTTTGGAACTTATTCACATTCTCAATAAAAGGAACGAGAATTAGCCCCAGGGGTACGGAAGCCATCAACAACACCCCTAAAAGTTTGTTAGGAACTGAACGGAGAATCTGGAACACAGGATACAAGTACCACTCTGGCAAAATTTCCAGTGGTGTAGCGAAGGGATTGGCTGGTTCTCCAACCATTGCCGGGTCAAGTACAGACAAAGCCACTATAGCAGCAAACGATCCCATAATAACAACTGGGAACACGTAAAGTAAGTCATTAGGCCAAGCGGGTTCGCCGTAGTAATTGTGACCCATGCCCAGTGCTAGTTTGGCTCTTAACTTTGGATCGCTGAGATCTGGTTTTTTGACTGTAGCCATTTTTTAATGTGCTCTCCTAACTTAAATTGTGAATTGCTAATAGCTAATAGCTAATTGCTAATTGTAAGAAGTGCGATCGACCATTAGCCATTAGCCCTTCGGGTTTGCCCTTCGGGTTCGCCAGTCCCCTACGGCGGGAAACCCGCCTGCAGGGCTGGTCTCACCAGTCGCCTAGGGCGGGAAACCCGCCTGCAGGACTGGTCTCACCATTAGCCATTAGCCATTAGCCATTAGCTATTAGCCATTAGCCATTAGCTAAATTACAACGGACCCGAAATACCTTGCTTGCGAATCATCAAGAAGTGCAACAGCATGAAGACTGCAATCAACCAGGGCAACACAAAAGTGTGTGCGCTGTAATAACGGGTCAATGTAGCCTGACCAACGCTAGAACCACCACGCAGGAGGTCAGCTATGAGGGTACCAACTACAGGAATTGCTTCTGGTACACCACTAACGATTTTCACAGCCCAGTAACCAACTTGGTCCCAAGGTAGAGAGTAACCAGTCACACCAAAGGAAACGGTAATCACTGCGAGGATGACACCACTAACCCAAGTCAGCTCGCGGGGCTTTTTGAAGCCTCCAGTTAGGTAAACTCGGAAGACGTGCAAAATCATCATCAGCACCATCATGCTGGCAGACCAGCGATGGACGGAGCGAATCAGCCAGCCGAAGTTTACACCATTCATGATGTACTGTACGGAAGAATAAGCTTCCGCAACAGTTGGCTTATAGTAGAATGTCATGGCAAATCCAGTGGCAAACTGGATGAGAAAGCACGTCAATGTGATTCCACCCAAGCAGTAGAAGATGTTGACGTGGGGAGGGACGTACTTGCTGGTTACGTCGTCAGCCAGCGCCTGAATTTCCAGACGCTCCTCAAACCAGTCGTAAACGTTGGCCATACAATCTCAAATTCCTAAAATTGACTCGCGGTTGATAAATCTATTAAAGTTCTGAACTTGACATTGCTTATAAGCTATGCTTGGCTCAGACTTTTCCCCTAGTTCCGACTTTGGGATTTGAGCAACGAGTATTTATCCTCGTTTGCTTTTTCAATTGTCATAGTGTTAATAGTTTAAAAAAAACTTTACACTCTGACTAGAGGGAATGTATTGCGTTCTGTCTGCTGCCAAGCACCATCAGGTGATGGACGCAAATCAGAGTTGGGGGTTGGCGATAGTGACTGCGTGCTGAATCTAACGGTTAGAAAGGTTGATGACAGCGATGCATCACTTCTATAAAAAAAGTAACATAGTCGAGAGATAGATTTCACAAATGCAAACTAGCTGAGCTAACTCTGGCAATTTGGGTTGAAGTGATAGTGAATATGGGGTTCATGCACAAACAAGTTTTTCGAGTAGGATTGTCATTCCTCGTCGCTTTTTGGTTGGGCTTTTGCAGCTTTTGTCAACCTGCGACAGCTTTGACAGAACAACAAAAGTTGATATCAGAAGCGTGGCGAATTGTTAATCGTACATACTTGGATGAGACGTTTAATCATCAGAACTGGGCAGTGGTACGGCAGAAGGCTTTGGAAAAGCCAATAAAAGACGACCAAACGGCTTACACGGTCATTCAGAAAATGCTTAAGAGCCTTGATGACCCTTTTACCCGGTTTCTTAACCCGGAACAGTACCGCAGTTTGCAGGTAAATACTTCTGGGGAACTGACGGGAGTGGGATTGCAAATTGCTCTCAATCCCGAAACAGGTAAGTTGGAAGTGGTCGCTCCCATATCCGGTTCCCCTGCAGAAAAAGCTGGGATTAGACCGCGCGATCGCATTCTAAAAATCGAAGGGTTTTCCACAGAGAATTTAACCCTTGACGAAGCAGCAACCAGAATGCGGGGACCAATTGGAAGTGCCGTTACACTGCTGATAGAACGAGATGCGGGGAAAGAGTTAGAAGTTCAGCTAGTGCGCGATCGCATTTCGCTCAACCCTGTGATTGCGGAATTACGCACTTCTCCCCAAGGAACGTCTATCGGTTACATTCGCCTCACACAGTTTAATGCCAATGCTCCAATGGAGTTGGCACACGCTATTTCTAGTCTAGAAAAAAAAGGCGCTAATGCCTACATTTTGGATTTGAGAAATAATCCTGGTGGACTCTTACAAGCAGGAATTGAGATAGCCCGTTTGTGGTTGAACTCCGGGACCGTTGTCTACACGGTAAATCGCCAAGGGGTGCAGGGTAGTTTTGACGCCTTTGGTCCGGCTTTAACCGATGACCCCCTAGTGGTTTTAGTGAATCAAGGAACCGCGAGTGCCAGTGAAATTCTAGCAGGAGCATTACAAGATAACAAACGCGCCCTGCTAGTGGGAGAAACTACCTTCGGAAAAGGTTTAATCCAGTCCTTATTTGAGCTATCAAATGGTGCTGGCTTAGCTGTAACCATCGCTAAATATGAAACTCCCAATCATCACGACATCAACAAACTGGGAATTAAGCCCGATATGCAAATTCCTACAGAATCCATCACTCGCGAACAAGTTGGTACAGAAGCAGATACTCAGTATCAAGCAGCCGTACAACTGTTGAAAAAAAATGCGGTAGTGGCTAGGGGTTAGGGACAAGGAGGACAAGGGGGACAAGGGGGACACGGGAGAAGTATCGATCGCTAGGCTCCAATCTCTACACCCTAACCCCTATCCCCTAGCTCCTACCTCCCCAATCCCCAATCCATCCCAAGAAGCAAGGCGTTCATAGGCATTGTCGATAAAGCGCTGTCCCCGAAGAAAGCCAGTATTGGCACCAGGGCAAATGTAGTGGAGTGTTTCTCTTGTAAAGTTTTTTAGCAGCAATTTGGTACTCTCAATTTGTCGCCACCAGTGAAAGGTTTTAGCAGTCTGTAATGGCATTGGATTGCCCTGTAAGTTAGGCAGAAGATGACGACCGGAAAACAACACACCTTTAGAGCTTCCATAGTAAAGACAGGAGGAACCGGGAGAGTGACCGGGTGTCCAAATCATCTTTACTGTTGAATCTAAGGTCAATTCCCGACCAAAAGCAGTCACTGTTAAACTTGGTAACAAATAAGCTTCTTGCTCTTGAATCAAGATCTTACAGTTAAAAATTTGCTGAATTTCTTCTGTCTTACCAATTGCCCCTCGATGGGTGAGAAAGAAATAACTGACACCCCCATAGGAATGTAAAAAATCCTGATTTATTGTATCAACTGCCGGACAATCGATCAGGATATTGCCTTCGTTTCTTACAATAAAATAAGCAGTCCCCCCCAATGTGTCTCTATTTGGTGGAAATGCAAAAATTTTTGTACCTGGCGAGAGGTCTGAACCGAGACTTCCTGGGTCTGGAATTTCATTGGAGAAAATTGCTCGTGGTGATTTGGCTGTAATGCTTGACTCTTGAGGCAAGGGACACATGAGGAAAACTGTTATTGTGGAGGAGTTGTAAAAAATTGCACTTACAGTATACGCCACTGGTCATTTTTCTGACCGCGAGCAAGAATTAACTTAATTTTATTAAAACAACCGAAGATAACATGACTTTTTGGTTTCTTCTTCTACTGGGACTCATTACATACTTAATGGTTCAACGTAGTGTGTCTAAAATTACCAGGACACCTGTCTGGTTGTTATGGTTGGTTTTAATGACACCAGCTTTCCTGTGGACTGCTTGGACTGCAATATATGGAGGACAGCAACCACCTCCAAGAGCGCTGATGGTGTGGCCGCTCATTGTATGTCCGATATTATACTGGATTTTATTTCAGTGGGGGCGTCGTTCACTGAAAGAAACACAGGTTGAAGCAGAAACCCAAAAAACTTCAGAGCCCCGAGAGCTACAATTGAATGTAGATCCTATCGCAGAACCAGTGCCAGTGCGTCCCATTGAACCATCGGAAGAAACCCAACTGCGAAATTGTTTTCCTTGGTCTGTATACTACATTCAAAACATTGAGTATCGACCCCAGGCTGTTGTTTGTCGCGGTCAGTTAAGAACCGCACCAACTAACGCCTATCAAAGAATTAAGGCAAATATTGAAGCACAATTTGGCGATCGCTTCTTAATCGTTTTTCAAGAAGGTCTCAATGGCAAACCTTTCTTTGTTCTTGTTCCCAATACCCAATCTGCTAAAAGCACATCCAATACAGGTAGTGAAAAACTGACACGACCCGTGTTAGCCTCCATGCTGTTAGCTGTCACGTTGCTATCTACAACTTTAGTAGGAACCACAATAGCTGGTGTCGATACTACAACATGGCAAGCTAACCCTGCTGAGTTATTAAAAGGTTTACCCTATGCAGTGGCGCTGATAACTATTCTAGGTATCCACGAATTGGGTCACTATCTCACAGCACGGTATTACAAAATTCGTGCTACTCTCCCTTACTTTATCCCCATGCCTTTTTTTCTGGGAACCTTTGGAGCATTTATTCAAATGCGGAGTCCAATTCCCAATCGTAAAGCTTTATTTGATGTAAGTATCGCAGGACCCATAGCAGGTTTTTTAGCAACCTTACCTTTACTGTATTGGGGTTTGGCAAATTCTCAAGTTGTACCGATGTCAGAAAAAACCGGGATTATGAACCCAGATGCACTAAATCCCAATTACTCCATACTACTAGCGGTAATTTCAAAATTAGCCTTAGGGAGCCAGTTAACAGCAAAATCAGCGATAGATTTGCATCCAGTTGCCGTTGCAGGGTTTTTGGGATTGATAGTCACGGCATTGAATTTAATGCCAGTGGGACAACTTGATGGGGGTCACATTGTTCACGCCATATTTGGGCAAAGAACAGCAGTTGTCATCGGTCAAATTGCTCGCTTGTTACTGCTGCTACTTTCTTTAGTTCAACAAGAGTTTTTCTTGTGGGCAGTTATTTTGTTGTTCTTACCTCTGATTGATGAACCTGCTCTCAATGATGTTAGCGATTTGGATAACAAACGCGATATAGGAGGACTCATTGCAATGGTTTTATTAATTGCGATCGTCCTTCCATTACCACAGTCCCTTGCTCGGTTATTACAAATTTAATTTGATGTTATCTAAAGTCTGAAACTTTGGCACCCTTAACAGATACTAATGAACCAGCACCACCTTTATCTGAAGCTAATGCTAAGTGGGCAAATGACTTACTGAAACAACAAGGTTTGAGGTAAAGTTTGTAACTAAAAAATTCTGCTACAAACGTCCCCTGTAATCTAAGTTTCATACCTCCGATTCTTTGTAGATAGTCATTAAATGTCAAATTTAACAGAAGCTTTAAATAGAATTTTAAACTGGTTGCAGCAAAACCAGTGGATTCGCTTTAAGGAGACTCAAAACTCAGCTTCTTTACTCAAACCTGGATTATCTCGTGCTGCAATTGATTCTTTAAGTAGAAATTCAAATCTTGAATTACCAGAAGAAATTTATGAACTTTATCAGTGGAGAAATGGGGACTTAATAGATGAATGGGACTGTATAGGATTGTTTGACATTTATCATGATTTTCATGGCTTTGGACCTTGGGGTTTTATTCCTTTTCAAGGCTTAGTTAACGTCTACATGAAAAAAAGCCAATACTATGCACATATGGAGCCAGAAACATTTTCTTGGATTTCAGATTTTCAGAGTCCCACAGCTTTGGAAATATTTTGCTGTATGTCAGACGGATGTTTAACTGGTTACGTGTATCAAGATGAAACTTATAAATCTTTTCCGGTAGTCTTTAGAGATTATAAGGGAGGAAGTGATACAGTTCTGAGACTTTACGCCAGCCTCACGGATATGATGGTGACTTTAGCTGAGAGTTATGAAACAGCTTACTATATAGGAGAAGATGGCTATTTAAAAAAAGATACAAATAAAGTTTTAGAGATTTGGCAAAAATATAATTCTAACCAATTAGTTGAAGGAGTACTGAATAAAATAGAGCAGTTAGAACCAACATTTCCACAACTTGAGAGGGGGCATGAGTTACTGAAAGAAGTCGCAGATATTTTAAAATTTTCTCAAGATAGAAGGTTAATAGAACCTTTAATTCGAGTTTTAAGAAGACCACCAACTAATACACAATTAGATAAAAATTTAGATTATTTTCGCCAAATGTCATCATTATACTTAGGCTGGTTCGGCGGCACTGATGCAGTAGAACCACTGATTGATGCTTTATTAGATGAATATTGGTTAACCCGGTACTGGGTAGCAATAACACTAGGTACGCTTAAAGATTCTAGAGCAGTAATCCCTTTAATTGAAATTTTGCAGGATAGCCAAGAAATGGTTCGGCAAGCAGCTTCTGAAGCACTATCCAAGATAACTAATCCACAATCTGTAACTAATCCTATTTATACCAATCCAGCAATAGCAAACCTAGACGCAGCGGCAGCTCTATACGGAATGACTTTATCGGATATCATTTTACCTCCAGATGAGGAGACATCTTGACGAGTTCTAGTTAATAAATACTTTGCTTTTTCTGGGGCTTGTTCTTCAGTGACGGTAATGAAAGATGGGTAGGATATTGACCCCACCCAATAAGATAGTTAGTTTTTGGCAGTTTTCTAACAACAGGATTAGGTTAACCGGGCTTTCTTACTTATGAAACATTGCCTAACCAAACCTGCAAATCAGCCAAACTGGTAAAATCTAACAGTGCTTCGCTCAAATCTTCTAAAGCAGGTAATGGCAAACCGGAAATTTGCAAAGCTATTTCCTCAGAAGGTTTTTGCCCAATGCGTTTAGTTAGGAGTCGAATAATGAGGTTAGCTGCTTCTTCAACACGTCCTTCTTCCTTAATTTCCATGTACACTCGCGTCTGCTGTAGTGTAATCCCTAACATTGACTCTACCTCCACTCGGCTTAACTGTTCAAATTTATAAACCATTATTGTCGTCACTATATCTATTATCACCTGACTCAATGGTGGAGAAATTTCTTGACGAGTTCTGGTTAATAAATACCTTGCTTCTTCTGGTGCTTGTTCTTCGCTGACAGTCGTGAGTACCATCAGTGCTACATGAATTATTCTACTTATTCTACTTAATTGAATGCAGAAAATTGGCAATAGATTTCATCTTACATCCCCCGCTATTTATTTCTTTAACAAGATATGCAATTTTCCTTTTTGGTTACTTTTTGCAGAGAAAAATCATCGCCTCTTGCATGTAAGAAGGATTTTGATAAACTACCAGTAGAGCGGGCACTGTTTACCAAATTATTCTATTTTCGCTAATACATGACTTGGTGTCTTTGTATGACCAGCCAGATATCTGGCAGCACCAAATTGAGAGAGCCTTTCTAAAATATATGATGGCGTATCGAGGTAATGCGATCGCGCAATAAGATCGTGGGCTGCTTGTGGGGAGCTAGCCATAATTTATCTTTTCCATTCCACTGGCTCAAATTGACTGAAAATTTAAGTTTTTGGGAATCCTAATCAATATGGCAATGTTCAGGGAGAGAGGCGAAATTCCGCATCTCGAAAACATAGCTCAAAGGGGGATAGAATATGGAACGAGAAACACCACCAAAGTTAGAAATTACACGCTCTCTCAATTTAAATCCTGAAGATTGGTTAAGGGCAACCTGGCGACCTAGAAACCCCTTACCGCGTCCGGAAGTGAAACCTTTTGACAAAATAAAAGCTTTAAAAAAACTAGCAAAAGTTTGGGAGAACATTAATCTAGATAATAGCAAAGCTAGATACATATTTGAAGCTTGGAAAAAAGCGGATATTCCTCATACTATGTCTCGTCAAGAAGCTAACTTTTGGCTAACAGCCATCACTACAAACGAGAGACCTACCAACATAGATTTGTGTGAAAGCGATGTGACTCTTCAGGATGCTCGGCGTAGGGTAATTGAGTGGTGTGGAAAGGGTCTGGGAATCCCTCCAGAAATTATGATACCTATTGCCAGTTTGTTTTCGGTGATTGAATTTATCGTTGCTTTATTCGAGATTAAACCTTTAGAAGATTGGGAGAAGAAACTGGTTAGTGCAGGTGTTACGCTACGCGATCGCGGAACCGATCTTGCATCAAGAGGTATTATTGAAGGATTCAGAATTTATATTTTGCCATATTTAACTGATGCAGAAATACAGGAAATGAGGCAGTATTTGCGACCTTTTTTAGATACTCAACAACATAAATACTGGCTTAATTTATATGATATAGCTGCAATGTTAGGTATGCATGAGGAATTACTGACTTTGCAGGAAACTTGGAAAAATGGTGGCTACAAAGCCTATCAATACTGTATTCAAGCTTATTCCAATCACGTATTTGGTTTTAAATCTGCTCAAGCAGTTGAAAGTTGGATGAGGGAAAACAAATTTTTACTATGCTCCTCTACTGATGTTCGTGCTTGGTTAGCCCATACTGAATACTCGGCATTAGATTTTATTCGTGATAGTATTTTGCTTTCAAATAATAAAAAGATAGGAGCCGAATTATTAGAAGCTTTTACATTAGTGGAAGCACCAGAAGCCGCACCATATATGTTAGAATTAATACTGGCTTCAAAAACTCCAAAAATAGCACAACAATGGTTAAACGATCGCCCCAACCATGCTATTTTTGGACTGATTTCAATGTTATGTCATAAAAATTATTCACCAGCTAATGTCAGTCAAAAACAATTATCTGATGCAGCTATTACGTTTCTCCAAAGTATGGTTAAAAAAGGACACCAATCCTTAATTGAAGCAGTTCTGGAGCAAGAAACAGGAGCAAATACAACTCGATTGAGAGAAATATTATTACCAGCAACAAGTGGAGTTATTTATTTGGATGCAGAAAGTACACCAACATGGTGCCAAACCGCTTTGGTAAAAAGCTCGGATCTAAAACATATCCAACTTCCCAAGTGGGCAATTTCTCACAATTTGCCTTCAATTACAACAGGCAATAAATGTTTGAACACAGAGCAAATAGAAATCTGCTTGCGCTCTTTAAAAGAAAGTACCTTAAATAGTCCTCATCCATTAGTGGCAGCGTTAAAAAATAATTGCAATTCAGCTTCTTTAGATGCTTTTGTCTGGCGCTTATTTGAAGTTTGGCTCGAACAAGGTGGACCAGCTAAGGAAAAATGGGCAATGGCAGCTTTGGGTTTGCTAGGCTCTGATGCGATCGCTCTCAAACTTGCTCCTTTAATTCGGAAAATGCCGGGAGAAAATTATCACCAACGAGCAGTTTTTGGTTTGGAGTGCTTGCGTGCAATCGGTTCAGACACCGCCATTATGGTGATTCATAGTATTGCAGAAAAGGTCAAGTTTAGAGGACTCAAGGATGAAGCAAATAAGTGCATACAAGCGATTGCCAAAGAACGAAAACTAACCGCCAAACAACTAGAAGACCGGATTATTCCAGATTGTGGTTTAGATGAGCGAGGTACAAAAGTCTTTGATTTTGGTTCGCGCCAGTTTTATTTTGTATTGGGTGCAGGGCTAAAACCAATGGTAAGGGATGCAGATGGCAGGCGTCGTGCTAATTTACCCGAACCAGGCAAGCAAGACGATCCGGAAAAAGCACAACAAGCAATAACTGATTGGAAGCTACTGAAAAAGCTCCTTACCCAAGTGGTGAAAACTCAAGCTACGCGCTTGGAATTAGCAATGTGTAACGAACGACGTTGGAAAACTTGTGAATTTCAGAAGCTCTTAGTCGAACACCCATTAATGACTCATTTAGTACAACAGTTAGTATGGGGTTGTTACGATCGCAGCGTTCCATTAGTCACAACCTTTCGGGTTGCTGAAGACCGTACTTTCACCGATTGTAAAGACAATACGGTAATCTTGAACGATATGGCTAGCGTAGGTGTTGTACATCCCTGCGATCTAGATGAGGAAACACGAGCTGCATGGAGACAAATTTTGAGCGATTATGAAATTATTCCAGCATTTTCACAAATAAACAGAGAAATTTACACTTTAAAACCAGAAGAAACAGATAAATATGCCCTAACTCGGTTTAATGATATCAATTTAACTTATCTCGCTGATAAACCAGGTTGGGTGAGGAGTTACGAAGGAGTAGATAACGGTTATCTCTGTTGGTATTCTCGTCAGTTTCCAGCAGCTAACATTGGAGTGAGAATTGGAGGGGACATTGATGGTTGTTGTTTTTATCCAATTCACACATCTGACTTACCTGTAAATGATAAATTTAGCGATCGCATAAATTCTCTAGGTGCAGTACGCCTGGGAGATGTTAGTCCAATTGTTGTTAGTGAAGTCATTAGAGATTTAAGTTCTTTAAGTTTTGACAAGCAGTAGAACAATAATTTCCCAGTCTACCCGCGTTTTTGGTAGTTTCATCCCCAACATCTAATCTATCTCCTTTCGGCTTAAGTGTTCAAAACCTTCGGGTTCGCCAGTCCCCAGGGCGCGGGAAACCCGCCTCCAGGGCTGGACTTACTCATACACTATAATTGTCGTCACTATCTCTATTATCACCTGGCTCAATGGTGGAGAAACTTCTTAACGAGTTCTGGTTAATAAATACCTTGCTTCTTCTGGTGCTTGTTCTTCACTGACAGTGGTGAGTACCATCAGTGCTACCCATAAGGGTAAGGAACGGATATCCCCCAACTCGTTCAAATACACCCGATTTACTTGCTCGTCGTGGAGTAAGGTGCGATAAGCATAAACATCGCTTTATTTAAGACTGCGCGTTGGGTAAATTATCACTGCTTGCCAGTCGCTAAATCTAGGGCGTTGGCGATAAAAATATAACGCTGGTTCAGCAAATAACCTTTCATATTTATTTGAGTTTTTGGGAATCCTAATCAATATGGCAACAGCGAGGGAGAGAGGCAAAATTCCGCATCTCGAAAACATAGCTGAAAGGGGATAGAACATGGAAAGAAAAACACTACAAAAGTTAGAAATTACACGCTCTCTCAATCTCAATCTTAATGTTGAAGACTGGCAATGGGTAAATAGTCAATCGAGAAATCCTCTAACGAGACCGCAAGTAAAGCCTTTTGATAGACAAGATGCCCTAGAACGCCTTTCCAAAGTTTCGGGCGAATTAGAGTGGAATAGAGCACAGATATCTATTTCCCTTTCCCGTGAAGAATCTGTCTTTTGGTTTAAGGCAATGAGCCTTGGGAATTCTTCTGTAGTAATAAACAAACAAAATTTTCAGAAATTGGTTACACAAATGTCTTTGGAGTCGGTGACTGAGGAGTTAACGATAGAAAGTCTTTTTCCTATTCTACTCGATTTTAGATGGTATAGGTTATCACAATTTTTCTTTCTGCCTTTATCTAACTTATTTCCTTTACGTGATTTAATGCTTGCTGCAGAAAAAATTTACTTTTTAGAAACTTATAGCGCTATTGAATATATAAATTCTGCCGCCTCTCAAGAGTGTGTAAATTGGTATTTTAAATCTTTTGATTCCAATCAGCTTAAAGAAAAAGCAACAAATATAATCTATCATAAGGAAAGCCAAACCAGCCAAATATTGGATTTATTATTACAAGGATTTAAAAAATTTGTTTACCCTTATTTAACCGATACAGAAATTCTAATTTTACGCCAAGACCTATCTCCTGTTCTCAATCCTAGTAGCCCTTGCTGGAAACATTTTTACTCTTTAGCAACATACTTAGGTATGCGTGATGAAATAAAAGTCTTGATAGAAAGTTGGCCAGAAAAATCTAATTCAAAGTATCTGCAATTAGAGATACACGATTACCGTCTGCGTACTATTGACATTATATTTGGGTTGGGAAATGCTCAGCTTGTAGAACAACATATACGTCGCCAAAACATAGGTTTAGCCAGAGCAAGTGATATTAGAATTTGGCTGGCATACACTGAATACAGCGCTTTAGATTGGGTGTGTCGCAGTATTATTCAATCTCCTGACTTGCTAGAAAGTTTTACAGAAGCTATCAAAGCCCCAGAAGCGGCTCCTTATATGTTGGAGTTATGGCTTTCTCTCAAAACACCTCAATTAGCCCGTCAATGGCTGGAAGATAATCCGGTTGAAGCAATTGTGGGTTTGATTCCAGTGGCTGCAGGAAATGTACATCCTCCTATCAATGTCAAACCAAGCGAAATGTCTCGTGGAGCACTGGATTTCCTAAAAAGTATGAAGCGGAAGGGTTTTGATAGCATCATTCAAGCAGCTTTAGAGAGAGAATCACCGGAAATTGCCGAGCGCATTCGTGTCAAAATTTTTAACAGTGAAGATTTAAGTTACATCCCTTTTGATAGTCACAACACCCCAAAATGGTTAACTCTTCAAGTCAATGAATTCCGTAAATTCAATTCTACAAAAGTCTGTACTTGGGTTGCTCCTGCTGACTTACCTCTATTAATTGTGGAAGAAAACAGCTTAAATACCGAACAGGTTGCTATGTGTTTGTTTGCCTTGAAACAAAGTACTTTAGATAGCCCCCATCCTCTAATTCCAAATTTAAAAAAACACTGCAACCAACACTCACTTGATGCCTTCGCTTGGAGCCTATTTCAGCGCTGGTTAACAGAAGGTGCGCCATCAAAGGAAAAATGGGCAATGGCTGCATTAGGGCTACTAGGGTCTGATAGTATTGCTCTCAAACTCACACCATTAATCCGCCAATACCCAGCAGAAAACCAGCATCTTCGTGCTGTATTTGGTCTGGAATGCTTACGTGCTATCGGTTCGGATACTGCCTTAATGCAGATTCACGGTATAGCTCAAAAGGTAAAATACCAAGGACTCAAGAAAAGAGCCAACGAGTGTTTGCAGGCGATCGCACGAGAACGAAAACTCACAAAAGAACAATTGGAAGACCGTATAATTCCAGACCTCGGTTTAGATGCACGCGGTCAACGAGTGTTTGACTTTGGCGCTCGTCAGTTTCAGTTTATACTGGGAGACGATTTAAAGCCCAGAGTACGGGACGAAAAAGGAAAACTCTCCACCAATTTACCCAAACCAGGAGCTAAAGATAATCCAGAATTAGCCCATCAAGCCATAGCCGATTGGAAACTGCTCAAAAAACAAATTGAACAAGTTGTGAAAATTCAAAGCCTGCGTTTGGAAAAAGCAATGATTGTAGAAAGACACTGGCAATGGCTTGAATTTGAAAGCTTATTAGTACGCCATCCTTTGATGACCAACTTAGTCCAAAGATTGGTATGGGGCGGGTATAATTCTTCTGGAGAAATGCTCGGAACATTTCGCGTAGCAGAAGACCAAACTTACGCCAATGAAAGCGATGAAGAGTTTATCCCAGAAGGAATGATGACGGTTGTTGTTGTTCATCCTCTCAAATTAACAGACTCAGAGCGTGCTGCTTGGACTCAAGCTTTTAGCGATTACGAAATTATTCCGCCGTTTCCACAAATCAACCGCGAAATCTACACCTTACAACCACAAGAGAGCCAAGAAAAAGAAATTACCCGCTTTAAAGATATTTTAATTCCCGGTCTTACCCTAGCAAGAAAAATGGAACACCTTGGCTGGGTGCGCGGTCGATTGCACGACCACGGGGATTATAGAGTTCATTATAAATATTTTGCCAAAGCAAATGTGACCGCAATTATTGGCGATTACGAAAACCAGCACGTCGAGCAAAGCAGTATTTGGGGGGATGATGCGATTGATGGTTGCTGCTTTTTTACTGGAGACTTTTCACCCTACGAGTACCCAGAGCCCGGTTCTTGGTATCACCGTCAAACTCAGAAAGAACACTTGCTGTTAGGTGAAATCGATCCTCTAGTGATGAGCGAGGTTTTGAGAGATTTATATACAGTGACCGCTAAAGCAAAGTGATAGCTACCTTGTGTGTAAAAGCCGACAATCTTTCCTTAAGCATAGCTGTGAGAGAAGCTACCCTGCCTTTAAAGTAACGAACAGACACAAATTTTTTGAAAATAAGTACATCAATACTATACTGAAGTGCGATCGCGTAATAGCACGGCGATCTGCTTGTCGGGAGCTAGCCATAATTAACAGCCGATTTCAACTTGGTGAGGTACAAAATTACCCTTCTCTGTCACCTCCAAGGTATCGGGGGATAAAAGGGGGGTGTACTCCATTTAAATGCAAAGCGCTGTATTTTTCCCATTCCGCTTGCTCAAATTAACTGAAAATTTATTTGAGTTTTTGGGAATCCTAATCAATATGGCAACGGTAAAGGGCTAATAGAAGCAACTTTTCCCCATAAACTCTACAGAAAATCAAATGCCAACCAAAAAAAACAAACCTCCAGAACTTCAACGCCCAGCCGCCGAAACCCTCTACGCCGACGAACTCAAACGCCTTGCTGAAGCCGATGGCGATACACCCCGTCCGGGCGGGTGGAAACTCACACCCCGCTCCGTTTTAAAATTTCTTCTTGGCGATAAACAACTGCATATCAAAACCAAATTTGTAGGTAACCGCAGCTTGATAGAACGCTGTATAGTCGCATTAGCCACCCATCGCGGTTTAATGCTCATTGGCGAACCCGGTACAGCCAAAAGCTATCTGAGCGAACTGCTTGCAGCTGCAATTAGCCAAGATTCTACCCTAACTATCCAAGGGAGTGCGGGTACAACGGAGGATAGTATCAAATATTCGTGGAACTATGCTTTGTTATTAGCTGAAGGACCGAACGAACGCTCTCTAGTGGCTGCACCTTTGTACCGGGGAATGCAAGAAGGAAAAATTGTACGGTTTGAAGAGATTACCCGTTGTCCTCTGGAAATTCAAGATACCCTGCTGTCGATTTTAAGCGATCGCGTGATGACCATACCCGAACTTCCCGACGAACAATCCCGCACGCTCTACAGTCGCCTTGGTTTTAACGTGATCGCCACCGCCAATACCAGAGATAGGGGAGTGAATGAAATGAGTGCAGCACTCAAACGCCGATTTAATTTTGAAACCGTCCATCCGATCACCGATTTAAGACAAGAGATGGAGTTAGTGCAACAGGAAACGGATCGGCTTTTGCGTCAGGCTGGGATTCCTTTGAATTTACCATCAGATTTAACTGAAGTCTTAGTCACGACTTTCCGCGAATTAAGAACGGGAAAAACTAACGATGGTAGAACGTTTGAGGCTTTAAGTACGGTGATGAGTACGGCTGAGGCGATATCTGTCGGTTATGCTGCTGGTATTCATGCATACTATTACGGTGAGGGGCGATTAAATGCTAGTTATATCTTACAAAGTTTGGTAGGGTCGGCAATAAAAGATTCTTCTGAAGATTTTAAAAGACTGCGTCATTATTTTAACCATGTTGTTAAAGACCGCAAACAAAAAGTTTGGCAGGAGTATTATGAGTCTCAAAAATACTTATTTTGAGGTGTGATGACTTATTTAAATGAACCGCAGAGGCGCAGAGGACGCAGAGGTAAGAGATAGGACTGGCGGTGGTGTACATACACCACCGCAGCCTTATAAAGGGGGGAAACAGACAATTCAGTTCGCTCCCCTTGAAAAGGCGAGGGCTAGGGTGGGGTAAAACTTAAGGCAAAAGGAAATGGAATGTGCAAACTCAACACGATATAGAATTCGATGCAGAAATTCTCAACCTAAATTCACCTGTGGTGTTTTTCCCGGTACGCCACCACAGTCCTGCTTGTTCTCGTATTTTAAAACAACTTGCTGCCGAACTGTGCCCTGTAGCGATTGTTATAGAGGGTCCTTCAGACTTTAATTCTCAAATTTCTGAGTTATTTTTACCTCATGAATTACCTATTGCTATTTACAGCTACACTTGCTTGAGTGATGGAACGAGGCGGGGTGCTTTTTACCCTTTTTGCGTATATTCACCAGAATGGCAGGTACTTCAGGTAGCGAAAAGCTTAGATATTCCTGCCCAATTTATTGACCTTCCTTGGGCTGAAATTGCTAGCTTTGCACAGAACAGCCATCGCTATGCAGATACGGAATTTCAGCGTAGTGGATATGTTGAAACTCTCTGTGAAAATTTGGAAGTCGAAGGGCTTAATGACGTTTGGGACTTGCTATTTGAAATCGATCCCCACCTTAACCCACAGGAATATTTGAAGCGCTGTCACCAATTTTGCTTTCATGCTCGTCTGAGTGATGGTTGTTCTTCTGCTATTGACTTGTTACGGGAAGATTTTATGGCAAGTCAAATTATCAAAGCACGCTCCACACACTCAGGTCAAATTTTAGTTGTCACTGGTGGTTTTCACAGTTACGCACTTTATGCTAAGGTGTTTGACCGACCTTTTCCCATTTCCCCCACTTCTCCACCAATCTCCACTTCCCAATCTCCAAACACGGGAATCGCTTTAACGCCTTTTAGCTACGATCGCTTGGATAGTTTGATCGGTTATGATGCAGGAATGTCCAGTCCTGGCTTTTACCATCAAGTTTGGGATGATAGGTTATTGGGAGAAACGGATACTTACCGCAAGGTATTAACCAAAGTTGTCAAAGATTTACCAAGAGAATGGGTCTAAAGCCTCGCCCTTCTAGGGCGACTTTATATGTGTTATAATATTTTGCGTAGAAGTTTTCCACGGAAAATGATTGTTTTAGAATTCAAAGCCAAAGGGAAAACGACTCAATATACTGCCATTGATGAGGCGATTAGGACGGCTCAATTTGTTCGCAATAAGAGTATCCGTTTTTGGATGGATAATCGAGGCGTGGGACAAAAACAAATGTATCGCCTTAGTAAGTCATTGAGAAGCGAATTCCCGTTTGTAAAAGCTTTGAATTCTAGTGCTTGCCAAGCTTCTATTGAACGGGCTTATAGTTCTATTGCTCGTTTTTACGACAACTGCAAAAAGTCTGTTCCGGGTAAAAAGGGATATCCAAAGTTCAAGAAAAATTCTCGCTCAGTGGAGTATAAAACCTCTGGGTGGTCACTTTCCGAGACTAGGAAACAAATAACCTTCACCGACAAAAAAGGTATTGGTACGCTCAAGCTGAAAGGAACATGGGATTTAAACTTCTACCAATTAGAACAGGTAAAACGAGTTAGATTAGTTCGTCGTGCTGATGGGTATTATGTTCAATTTCTGATTAGTGTAGACAACAAATTAGAAACACAACCCACAGGGAAAACCATTGGTTTGGATGTAGGACTTAAAGAATTCTATACCGACAGCAATGGACATAGTGAACCTAACCCAAGGTTTTATCGCACAGGAGAGAAACGTCTAAAATTTAGACAAAAGCGCGTTTCTCGTAAAAAGAAAGGCTCTGCCAACCGTAAGAAAGCTATTAATAAATTAGGGCGAGTACACCTCAAAATAAGTAGGCAACGTGAAGAACACGCCAAGAGACTGGCGCGTTGCGTAATCCAATCTCACGATCTGGTATCCTATGAAGATTTGAGGATTAAAAATTTAGTGAAAAATCACTGTCTCGCTAAATCTATTAATGATGCTGGTTGGTATAAATTCAGAAAATGGTTGGAGTATTTTGGGGTGAAGTTTGGCAGGATAACTGTTGCGGTTAACCCCGCCTACACTTCTCAAGAATGCTTCAGTTGTGGCGCAATAGTCAAAAAATCTCTATCTACAAGAACCCATGTTTGCGAATGCGGCTTTGTCATAGATAGAGACTGGAATGCCGCTATCAATATTCTGAAATTAGCCTTGAGTACCGTAGGGCATACGGGAACTTGGATCTACTATCCGAACGCTTCAGGAGATTCGACCTCTACTCATACTGGAGAAATCCTGTATCAGCAAGTTGGGTCTGTGATTGAAGAATCTTCGCCCTTATAGGGCGGAGAGTGTCAAGCAAGCGAAATCAATTATTTAGCTCGGCTGATTTGATTGCGGTGGAAACAACAGCACAAGGATTGGCTGCTTTAAGAGGTCATGTGGTTGTATGGCGACAAGATTTAATTGATGGTATTATCGCGTCTTTAATTAAAGAAGAATTGAGTGCTCAAAGAAGCCATCCTTTCTTGGCTGCTGTGTATGATGTTTTACGAGGTCATGCTAGGGGACGCTTGGCTGATGGAACTTCCTTACCGCCTTTAGTACGGAACATTCAACAACTTTTGCAGCAAAATGGTTTGGAACCCAGAACTAAAGCACGAGCAATCGATTTCAATCTACATTTATCCTTAGATTTGCAAAAATCGCATATTCTCCACCAATTAAAATTATTAGGTATTCCTGGATATACAGTCACTGGTGGTAGCGATTGGGTCAGCCGTCAGGATTTGTCATACGTTTGGGAGCAATGGACGATTAGTTGGAGCCAGCATTACGAAGCCAGTTGTATTGAAAATGCCATCTACGGGTCTACTCTTGCAGAAGCGGCTGAGGCAAAATTATTGGAGCTAGCAGCACAAATAGAGCGAGATGCAGCAAAAGCCGCATTACTGTTACTTGATTCTTGCTTGATGGGATTGCGACACCTCAGCGAACTTTTTTATCAAAAGTTGTTGTTCCTCATTCGCTCTGACAGTCAGTTTTTATCGCTTGCAGAAGCTTTAGGGCACATACTTTATCTGTATTGCTACGATGAAGTTTTGGGAACCACCCATCAAGATGAAATTGGCAACCTTTTGGTTGAAACATTTCAACGCGGGTTGTGGCTTCTAGAAAGTCTCGGTCAGATGCAGGGGAACGACCAGCAATTACTGCAAGGCATAAAAGTTTTGTTGGAGACTTTAGAAAGATGCGAGCGATCGCTAGATTTAAATCGCAATGCATTTATCGATGTCTTCCGGCGTCTTAATGCTGATGTCACTCAGGCTCCTTTAGTGCGAGGTGCGGCTTGTGGCGTTCTCTGGACTCTAGAAACTTCACCAACCCAGCAGGTGCTTTTAGATTTGCGTTCTTGCTCGCAAGCCAACCAAATAGGGGATTTTCTCACTGGGTTGTTTTATTTAGCTAGAGAGGTCGTACAGCGCCATCCGGATCTACTGCTGAGTATTGATGAACTCGTTAGCAGCTTTGATGACAACACATTTTTAGAAGCTTTACCTGCATTGCATTTAGCATTTACATACTTTACACCCCGCGAGAAACACAAGATCGCTTCCACCCTTATAAAAGCGTGGGGGGAAGATGGCTGCGAAACAGAATCGCTTGCAGAGTTAGAAGTGAGCGTTGAAGTTGCAGCCCAAGTGTTAGCTTTCGAGACAAAGCTGTTTGCAGCCGTTAAGCGTTACGGTTTGAGGGGAGGGGACAAGCAATGAGTGATGAAAATACCAAACGTCGAACCCGTTGGCGATTGATTTTAGAAGCTGGTAGCGAATCTGTTTTGGGTGGAACTTTAGATGATGTTTCGCAAGCCAGAGCTCGAGCGATCGCATTTCTCTATGACCGGGAGTATAATTCCCAAGAAAACCGCTCGCGCAACATTCGTCCGGGAACGGGAGTACAAAAGACAGCCGCGCAAACAGGGCAAAAATCTCAGGGAGCGCGGGGAAATGGTTCCCAGAGTGGAGAGACGCCATCTCAACAAGACTCAAAAAACGGAGAACCGAGCGCTTCTGGTGAATCGCCAGCAGAATCGGGACAAGAAGATACTACCAGTAGCGGAAACAAACCGGAACAAAGCGAACGGGGAAATACACAAGGACAACCCGAACAAAGTGGGGGTGAAAGTTGGGTTCCACCGCTTGACCGTCAGGGGGGATTGGGACCCTCTCAACTAACAATACCTGAGTGGATCGATGCAATACACGAGCTATTTCCGCAAAAAACCATAGAACGTTTGGAAAAAGATGCTTTGGAGCGCTACCAGCTGGAAGAAATGGTGACCAATCCAGACTTATTAAGCCGCGCCCAACCCAGCCAAACATTGTTAAAAGCCGTACTTCGGACCAAGCACCTGATGAATCAGGAGGTGTTAGCGATGGCGCGACATTTGGTCAGGAAAGTCATTGAGGAACTGCTCGAAAAACTAGCGCAAAAAGTGAAATCGCCGTTTTTAGGTGCGGTAGACCGACGACAAAGGTCATTTTTAAAAGTAGCAAAGAATTTTGATGCGGAAACAACTATCCGCCGTAATTTGCAGCACTACGATCCAAAAACCAAGCGTCTTTACATCCAAAAACCTTACTTTTTCTCGCGTATCCGCCGCCACGTAGAACGCTGGCAAATTATTATTTTAGTTGACGAGTCTGGTAGCATGCTCGACAGCGTCATTCACGCTGCGGTCACTGCGGCGATTTTCTTTGGTTTAAAGCAAGTGCGTACCCACCTCTGTTTGTTTGATACGTCAGTGGTAGATGTCACAGAAGAATGTTCCGACCCAGTGGAAACTATTATGAAAGTTCAGCTAGGAGGAGGAACGGATATCGGTCAAGCTTTAACTTATGCTGCATCTCTCGTCGATAATCCCCGCAATACAATTGTTATTCTCATTACAGACTTCTATGAAGGAGCGCCAGTACAGCAATTGCTAACCACTACCAAGAATTTGATTGAAAGTGGCGTAACGCTATTGGGTTTAGCAGCTTTGGACGAACAAGCAAATCCCAATTATGACCGAAATATTGCCCAGCAAATGGTTAACCTTGGTGCTCATGTAGCAGCCATGACTCCAGGAGAATTAGCCCAGTGGGTAGCTCAAAAAATACGCTAAATAAACTATGCTACGTTCAGATTTACTTGCACTGACTGCAGATGATTTAACGGTTCTGAGCAACCGGGGTTTGGTGAAACGCGCTCTTAAAGAAATAGAAGAAGGACGAGTGTCATCTACCATAACAGAAGATGGGAGAGGAAATGTTACTGTAAGTTGGTCGGATGATGTGGAATGTGTTTTGCCAGCAGGGGAAGAATTGAGCGATAAGCACTGTAGTTGTTCTGCGATCGCTATTTGCCGTCATCTTATACGTTCTATCCTGATCTATCAGCGTACAGCAGTTCCCAAGCAAGAGCTATCCGATTCCCAAGAGAACAGCCCTCCGACTCCCTCCCACTCTGCTTGGAATCCAGGTGAAATTGACGACGCACAACTAGCCCAGTACTTTAACAAAGCTACTGTCAGCCGAGCGCTCCGGGAATTTAACTCAGGTCATGTTATTGAGTTAATCAAAAGCAGCAAACCCATTGCTCGCATTCACACCCTAGCTTATACTGTCAAATTTTTAGTTCCAGGCGATATCCGCTACACTTATTGCGACTGTTCCGAACCCAGTCCCTGTCGTCATACTCTGTTTGGGGTATGGGCTTTTCGCCAACTCAGCAGCGAGCAAATGAGCGGAATAATTTCTACTCAAAAAGAAGCCACACCAATTCCTGTCGATGTCTTAGATGAGATTGAAAATAACTTGCGATCGCTACTTTTTGTTGGAATTAGGGGACTGTCCGCGACTGCAATTGGGCGTTTGCGTCGTTTGGAACAAACTTGTCGCAATTCAGGGCTGATATGGAATGCAGAAATTTTGGCGGAACTGGTGCAAGAAAAAGAACGCTACGATTCACGCGATGCTCGTTTTTCACCCACAAAGGTGGTGGAACTCATAGGGGAACTTTGCATTCGCTGCGATGCAATTCGTAACGATACCGGGGTTGTTCCTCAATTATTTATTCGTGGCTCTCAAGCAGACAAACTCACGGAAATTGGTGCAGCCAGATTGCTCGGTTTGGGGTGTGGCGTGCAAGTACAAAGGCAAAACGTGCGTTTCATTGCTTACTTTCAAGATACAGATTTAGGAACGGTTGTTGCTGTGTGTCAGGATTTTGCCGAATCTCCACAAGAAGCCAATATAGAACCTCCCGAATTTTGGAAAATGGCTGAGAAACCAGCTTTCAAACAAGTGAGTTTTACCACTTTGGGTGCAGGAGAGATGTTGGTAAAAGGAGGAAAGCGAACGCCCAATTATCAATTTTTGCCAAGCCGCACTCAGGTCATAGTGAATCCTCAGTCCTTTCAGTGGGAGTCATTGCGATCGCCCTTATTAGTGGAAGATTTTCACTCACTGCGATCGCATTTGCAGCTACAATCTCCGAGTTCCCTTCGTCCAAGACGGCTCACTGAAAATTTTCATGTTTTCTGGGTTCATCAAGTAGAAAATATTGAATTTTCCAGCATTGAACAAGCTGTTATTGCAGTGCTTTATGACTGCGATCGCAACCGATCCATTCTCAAGTTTCCTTACACTTATCGCAATAGAGTAGGTACTGAATCCCTGTTAGGACATCTCTTAAATAAGCGATTGCTATTTGTAGCAGGGCATATCTACTTAAGTACGGAGGGATTAGTCATTACACCAGTTTCTTTGATTTTCCAAACAGGTGAAAGTCGCACCATGCTGCAACCCTGGATTTGTCAAAATCTAGAAATTGATGGCGATCTAAATTTATCAAAGATAGAAAAAATCTTTTTAAGTGAAGATTTATTAAATGATTCCAATTGCCATCCGGTAGCCTTATTTTTAGAACAGTTACAGCAGGCGATGAGCGATTTAACAGTTATGGGATTAGAAAGAATTGACTCTCAAATTTTAAGCCATTGCCAAAAAATTTGTGATTGTGGCAAAGCTATGGGTTTTGTTGATTCTATAAAACGGATGACTCAATTAATTGAAATTTTAGAACAAAAGAACAATAGTCTGGATTGGGATTGGCAACCCGCCACACAAATTATTTTAGAATTGTCTCTTTTAATAAAACTCTCTCAGGATATAATGTAACGCTATTGATGACTAAAGCAGATGGGGAATTGAGGGAAAGAATGAGAGACGGATCGTTCGTATCAAGTATTTCGTGAAATGGTATAAGTCGGCGTAAACGAGCGTTATTTGTTTGTAGATGCGATGCACGTGTATGCATCGCATCTACGAAAGATTTTCAACCATCTTGTACGATAATTAACAGTGATTCTGTGAAGTGAGACCGGGGATAGTATTGGGTCAAAGTATGGCTACATGGAGTTTACAGCGTTTCAGCATCACCAACACGACTGGCATTACACCTCCGGCTTAAGTACTTGTTGTCAAGACAGAATCGGGTTCCGCGAGCCTTCTTACTTATGAAACATTGTCTAACCAAGCCTGCAAATCAGCCAAACTGGTAAAATCTAACAGTGCTTCGCTTAAATCTTCCAGAACAGGCAATGGCAAACCAGAAATTTGCCGAACCACTTCCTCAGAAAGTTTCTGCCCAATGCGTTTAGTTAGGAGTCGAAGAATGAGGTTAGCAGCCTCTTCTTTTCGTCCTTCAACACGTCCCTCAACACGTCCTTCAACACGTCCTTCAACACGTCCTTCAACACGTCCTTCTTCCTTAATTTCTTGGTATACTCGCGTTTGCTGTAGTGTAATCCCTAACATCGATTCTACCTCCACTCGGCTCAACTGTTCAAATCTGTAAACCATAATTGTCGTCACTATATCTATTATCACCTGGTTCAATGGTGGGGAGACTTCTTGACGAGTTCTGGTTAATAAATACCTTGCTTCTTCTGGTGCTTGTTCTTCGCTGACAGTAGTCAGTACCATCAGTGCTACCCATAAAGGCAAGGAACGGATATCCCCCAACTCGTTCAAGTACACCCGATGTACTTGCTCGCCGTTGAGTAAGGTGCGATGTGGATAAACATCGCTTTGTTCGATACTGCGTGTTGGGTAAATTATTACTGCTTGCCAATCGTTAAATCTCCCTCGTTGGCGATAGAAATATAACGCTGATTCAGCAAATAACCTTTCGTAAAGTTGTTCGTCTTTTTGAAATTGTACTTCACAAAAATAAACAATTCCCGCACTTTCATTTTCTGGTGGGAGAAATACTCCATCAATCTCAAATTTAGGTTCTTTGACTGCTACCGAATCAAATCGGTATGCACTCGCATTGTTTGGGGCATTTGCCAAAAGTTCAAACAGCAGTGAGGGAGATTGTTGAAACAGTTTGTAAAAGATTGAGTCGCGGCGCATGAAGCATTCTACTTAATTTATTAAGGAAAATTTGCAATAAATTTCATCTTACATTCCCCGCGCATTTATTTTTCTAACATTCTACCCAATTTCCCTTTTTGGTTCCTTTTGTTAGAGAAAAATCAAATCCTCCTTAATGTTAAGAAATTATCGCTCTTCCAACCGCAGAACATCAAATTTTAACAGATACATCAGGGTGCGAAATAACTCTGTTGGAGGAATATGCGGATGTTTGTTGAGAATTGTTTCAAGAGATTGGGAGCCATCTTTAAAAAATGTGGCTAATATAGTGTCTGTAGTTTTTGTGTTTCTTCTTTCTGCACCAAAGCCAGTCATCCAATTTTTCTGAAGTTCGCTTAAACCTTCTGAAGTTGCCATAGAACCAAGCCCTAAAACTAATTCACCAGTTAACTTTGGATTTGGATAATGAGCAAATAACGCGAATGGATCGTCACACAAAGGATAAGGTGGCTGACTGGGCTGCATGGGAACAGAAAGTGTCGCTGTAGAACGAATCTCTGCTAGTTCCCGCCATAAATTCTCATAAGCAGCAATAACGACTTTCCAGTCATATACCTCTCTAGCACGTTGCTTTCCATTTTCCCCAATGCGCTTTCTGAGTTCGGGATTTGTAATTAATGTTGCGATCGCATTTGCCGCTGCTTCAATATCTACAGCTGTTACCATTGAAGTATGAGCAATATAAGAACTGTAATTCAAGCTTTCATTAAGATATGCAAATGCTAAATCCCGTGCCGCACCGGGAGGTGGTATGAGAGTAGGAATCTTCCAACCATCAATTTCATGACGCACGGATTCTTGATATCCATCCCAATCAGAAACAACGACAGGTAAACCAGCCGCCATTGCTTCTATAGGTGTCAGTCCAAAAGTTTCTTGAATGTTATCCACTAGAGAAATAAAAATATCAGCAGCAGACCAAATTCCCGAACGGATTTCTGGTTTGCGTCCATCTACAAAAATACAATTGACTGAAGGACAAAAAACTTGATGGCTGCTTTTAAAACTAGCTTCTTCTTTTTCATCTTCAAACCAGCCTGCTTGTACAAAATGAATTTTAGTCTTAGTAGCTTGTGCTGCTTTTTCCAAAGCTAAATACATTGGTACGGGATGGGCTTTTGCATAGAAACAAAGCCGTCCAACAAACAAAACAACAATTTCATCTTGGGGAATACCAAGCACTTGACGCAAACGATTGCGAGTGGAAACAGCAGCAGTTCCCTGTGGAAAAGCATCGCAATCTACACCTAGAGGAATCACTGGTAGTTGAAACTCAATTTTAGGTCTGCCACCCGTCCTTTGTGCCAAATAATCAGCCCAAGTATTTAGAAGACGTTCAACAGCAGTTTTCACTGCAACAGATGGGCAAATCAAAGCATCCCAAGGCTGAAGAGGGGCAATAAGGAAATCCCCAATCCCTTCCATGACCCCAATACTTGCAATAGTATGAGTCACGCCACAAATACTGTATGCATTTTGGTCAGTAAATCGTCGTTGCCATGCCTGTTTGGAAAGTAACGGATCGGGACGGTAAATTGTACCCGCTTGTGATAAAAGTTGAGGATTGTGAGATGTAAGCCACTGCACTTTCCGCTGAGATTTCATCCATGGTTGGATGCGCTGACAAAATTCTGAAAACTCATTTGAACTTCCCGTATAACAGAACAAAGACTCCGCAGTGCCATGCTGGACTAAGGCTTTGAGAAAACCTTCACCTGCAGCTTGACGACCGAGGAGTCTTTTTCCACGAGTTTCAAACCCGTCTGCTTTATAAAAAATTGCTGCCGTATTAGTCATAGCTCAGTCACCAGTTATCAGTAGCCATGATAACTGGTCACCGATTACTGGTCATTAGTCACTGAACTCGTTGCATCCGCCGCTTTCGCAGCTTGACCACCACCCATGCGAATTTCAGTTGTCAGGGTAGCCATACTAAAACCGCCGAACCGCTTCAAAACGCCAACTCTCATCCGCAAATTGGGACTGGCAAACCAAAGGCGTTCTTCAGACCACATCGTTTCGTACTCTGTTGTGAGAGTTAAGGTATCATCACTACCCATCTTATAACGTCCGGCAACTGGAGCTTTCTCAGCGTAGCCCATTTCCCGCAATAACTTACCTTCATTGGGATTATCTTCATCTGGTACCACAACTAACACTGTGGAACCAGTATGCTTTTCTTCATCCCATTCCATCGTGCCATTCCAAGTCACCCTGGCACCACAGGAAGCAAGGTTGGGATCGATTTCGTTATGCTGGCAAAGTTTGATGACTTCAGGATGATCTTTTGCCAAAGATTCAATCGAAATATCTGATTTGCCATCTTCTGATTGCTTAAATGCCAAATGATGACTGGTACGATGGGAAAACCATTTCCCACCACTTAGTTCAAAAAACTCTTTTATATCCATAGAAAGAATCTACCTTTCTTCAAAATCCTTCTATTTTCCCACTTATCTTAAAGGTAGCAGGAGGTGTGCAAGTTAATCGATTTTGGATCTGAGAGCGTACCTCTAACACAGACAAACGCAAATAAATTTCTCTTCTATTTGCGCCTGAAGGTACATTGAGAGTGCGAAGCCCACTAAGCTCGATCACCTGCTTCCTCAAGTCGCTTTAAAGAAATTCTTGATGCTTCAGAAACGTGTGGATGGTTATCTTTTTCTAAATATTTTAGAGCAGAGACGCTCTTGGGAGTGGGAAGATGTCCTAAAGCTTCTGCGAGCCGTTGCCGTACCAACCAATCTTCTGATTGGGCAAAGCGTAGAATTAAATCTACAGACTCCACATCTTTAATTTCTCCAATCGCTGCGATCGCTGCTTGTTGTAAAACCACTTCTTTGCTGTCCAAAGCCTGAATGAGTATATCGCGAGCGCGTTTGTCTTTGAGATTGCCAAGAGAGACCGCAGCACTAAAGCGTACCAACCAATCGGTATCTTCGTAAAATGCCCGCATCAAAGGTTCAACAGCTCTTGTATCTCCTAAGTAACCAAGAGCACCAGCAGCATCAGCCCGCATACCATAGTCCGGATCTGTTTCCAGAATTTTAATCAGAAGGGGGTAGCTTTCTTCTGTTTGCTTAATGCCTAAAGCAAAGATTGCCATGGATCTCAGTTGGATAGATTCGTCGTCCAACACTTTCTTAATCAAAGGAACCGCATCTTCTGCAGGAACTTCCCTTAAAGATGCAAGGGCTACCATGCGATCGCGTAAATTCTCGCTTTCCAATTGGGTGGAAAGTTCCTGTATTGTTGGAGTTTTCATTCAGTGTATGATATCTTCTTAGCTGCTATGTATATTAAGTATTATTACAAATTCTCAGACAAATGCGATCGTCCCAGCAGTGTGCATATCCGTACTGGAATTTGGGTACTAGAGACAAGGGGAATAAGGGAGACAAGGAAGAATTGAATGACTATTACAATCCAAATTCCAAAAACCTCTTATTGGTTTTGCCGTTCTTTGAGTTGCAGTACGATTTGCGCGTGTAGCTCGCGGGTAAGGGGATAAAAGTAAGCTAAAACTAAGCCAAAAATTAAAGCGAGTGCTGGTATGGGACCAATAGAGAAGCGAATGACTTCTAATACAGAATCAGGTTGATTTGGTAACGGGATTTCTGTTGTAGGTTTAATATACCCAGCTGTACCCAGCCTTTGCAGAACTATATTCACAGCCAATCCCAAACAAATTTTTTGCACGAACACTATGAAACTGTAAAAAATACCTTCCCGCCGTTGTCCCGTGTTTAATTCATCCAGTTCAATCACATCGGGTAGCATCGACCAGGGAACAAGATAAGCCGTAGATACTCCAAAACCCGCCATAACTGCTAAAAAGTACATCAACACAATTTGACCGGGTTGTACGAAAAAAAGTCCAGTCTGGGCGATAAGCCACAAACTCATTCCCATAAAGTACACCGCTCGTTTGCCATAACGTCTGCTGATACCACTCCAAACAAATAGCATGGACATAGCGGTTCCCTGTACTGCCAAGAGTACTAAGCTAATATGCCATTGCGGAAGGCGCATCCAACTAGTGACAAAGTAGGGGATAATACCTGCTGTTAGCTGAACCGCCAACCAAGAACACAAATAAATCCCTACTACAAATAAGAAAGGGCGATTTGTAAAAGCAATTTTGAGTTGCTGTAGAAAAGGAATTGAAACTGTTTGCTCTAATTGTGGATGTTGCTTTGCTACAGCTTGAGCGCGACCTTTTGTTCCCCAAACACACCAGTACAAAGGCAACACGGAGATAATGGCACAGATAGCTCCTAAAAGTAAATATTGTGTACTTTTGTTATTGGGAACGACTATGGAAATACCCAAACCAATTATGAGAGCAAGAATGCTACCGCCAATAGAAAAGCTAAAGCGAAAACTGTTCAGACTGGTGCGTTCGTCATAGTCTTGAGTTAATTCTGCTGTTAAAGCAGTGTATGGTAAGTTAACAACCGTATAAAAAGCATTAAACAAAATTGAAATAGCAGTGTAATACCAAAATAACCCCCACTGATTTGCATTTTCGTTATTACTAAAATGAGGGACAATCCACTGCAAAAAAAAGAAGACTCCAAAAGGAATTGCTCCCCAGATCATCCAGGGATAACGCCTTCCTTGCTGACTTTGAGTGCGATCGCTTAACACCCCAACCATAGGATCGTTGATAGCATCCCACACTTTACCAATAAGCTGAGTTTGCCCTGCTAATTGGGGTTTCAAACCTGCGACATCTGTCAGAAAAGGCGACAAATAAGAAATCCCAATCATAGCAGTAATTGCCGTACCCAAATCTCCAGCACCAAAAGCTATTTTGGTACTCAAGTCTAACTTGTCACTTTCTGGAGTTTGTTGGGCGCAGTCATCAGAGTCAGAATTGTTCATAAAACTTTATACTTGTAATAACATCAACTATGTTGCATATTGTCCACTGTCATCTGTCATGTTCCACTAACCACTAACAATGACAGTCAAGACACCTGTCCTACACCGCTAA
Source organism: Tolypothrix campylonemoides VB511288_2 (assembly GCF_045999855.1). NCBI lineage: Bacteria > Bacillati > Cyanobacteriota > Cyanophyceae > Nostocales > Tolypothrichaceae > Tolypothrix > Tolypothrix campylonemoides. Next base: position 183,861 of record NZ_JBFPMW010000004.1, on the reverse strand, counting down.
CTACTAATTACCAACCACTAACCAATATGCAAGACCTTTACGTTTCTTGGTCAGATTATCATCGAAAAATTGAGCACCTGGCGGCTAAAATCTATCAATCTGGGTGGGAATTTAACCAGATTGTTTGTCTTGCGAGAGGAGGACTGAGGGTTGGAGATATTCTTTCCCGTATTTATAACCAGCCTTTGGCAATTTTAGCAACATCATCTTACACTGGATCGGGAAAGCAAGAGAGAGGAAATCTCATCTTTTCACGCCACTTAACTATGACCACCGAACATTTGGGGTCGCGCATTCTTTTAGTGGATGATTTGGTAGATTCTGGCATTACTCTTCAACAATGTATTCCATGGCTACAAGACAATAGCCAATCTACTATAGAAGATATTCGGACAGCTGTCCTCTGGTACAAAGCTTGCTCTGTTATAGTACCGGATTACTACATCGATTACCTACCAGACAATCCCTGGATACATCAACCTTTTGAACCATATGAATTAATGAATCCGGCGGATTTGGTGGAAATGGTTAGTAGTTAGTTGTTAGTGGTTAGCGATCGACGACTAACCACTAACGACCAACCACAATGGCAAAGTGAACAAAAGTAACATGGTTCCCATTGCCAATGCAGTGACTGCGAGATCTCGATCGAGGTTGAAGGTTTCGGCAAGAACCAATGTGGCAAAGGCTGGGGGCATTGCCATTTGTAGCAAAATAACTTGTGCCACTGCTCCAGTGAGACCAAACAAGGGTAGAATGCTGCTAACTAATAAGGGAACAACTAACATTTTGATGCCCACACTTATGGTAGCTTTTGGAAAACTGTGCCAAGAATTGAGTTTACTCAGTCGCATCCCAATTAAGACAAGGGATAAGGCAACGGAACACCATGCTACTATTTCCAGACAAAAATCTATGGTTTGGGGGATTTGAATCTGTCGGAGGAGGAAACCAAATCCAAAACTCCATAAGGCTGGATTGATGAAAATGGCTTGAAGCACTTGCGCGTGATTCCGGGCATTATCGCCAAAACGAGCTGCTAGAGCAACACCCAATCCATAAGCCGCTAATGTTGTTCCAAGCAAATCATAAAACAATGCCCATGCAAAATACTGAGTGCCAACTATTGACAGGGTGACAGGATAGCCAATATAACCTGTGTTACCCACCATTGCCGCTAAGAGAAAACTACCTTGAGTTGATTTCTGGGGTGTTGTGTTGGTCCAATGGGTTAGTCCTTTAATTCCTAGCCAAGCTAAAAACGCCCCTAGTAAAATAGCTAAGAAGGCGATCGCTGGTGCAATCCAAATCGGTCCCGACAAGTCAGCTTTTCGTAGAAAAATTACAATGCTTATCGGTACTCCTACCCAAAAAAGGAATCGACCTACTAGGGTAGGCACTGTCTCGGGTGACTTGCGTCCCAGGATATATCCTAAAAGGACTAGACCCACTAAAAAAAGGTACAGTTCTAAGAGTTTACGCAAAACTGGGACTTATATAAGTAGATGTAAAATATTACCTAATTTTGTGTCCTTCTATCTAGTTTACAATTTTTATGGTTATTTATAAAAAGCAGGAGTGGGCTTGTGAGTAATGCTGGTTTTCCCGAACAACCACAGGACACACCAACTAGTAAAAGTGAAGATATCCCGGCAGCTTTACGCGATACTCCTGATGCAGAAACTAAGGTCCGCTTCCGATGGTTCATTTGGTTGGGTGGAGGAGTGGCTGGATTTGTCCTGCTGGCTTTGTTGAGTGGTTTGTTTTTCCTGTTTGTGGAATCTAAAAAACCAAATAATTCCAAACCTTCTCCTACGACTTCAAATCCTGCAACTCCGCAGAAAGCTGGAAATTCTGCCAAAGTGAATGAAGATTTAGTTTTGGGGCATTTTTCCTACTCGGAAGCCCCTTCGACCGAACTTCAACCAATTACTCGTGATGGACGTATCAAATTGAGAGCAACTGCTGCTCAAAAATATCAAGAGATGGTAGCAGCTGCTAGAAGCGCGGGGGTTATTTTAGTTCCAATTTCCGGTTTTCGTTCCATACAAGAACAAGAACAATTATTTTTTGTGGTTGGTGCTCAGCGAAACCAGACACCCGCACAGCGGGCGGCTGTCAGCGCACCTCCCGGTCATAGCGAACATCACACGGGTTATGCTGTAGATGTCGGAGATGGAAACGCACCATCAACCAATCTCAATACTAATTTTGAAAAAACAAAAGCTTTTCAGTGGTTGCAAGCAAACGCAGCTCGTTTTAGTTTTGAGCTGTCATTCCCTAAAGGCAATCTTCAAGGAGTGAGTTATGAGCCATGGCACTGGCGTTTTGTGGGCGATCGCGGTAGCTTGGAAACATTTTACCGAGCTAAGAATTACAAACCGGTCACCCAAGCAAAATAATAAAGGAACTGGGGACTGGGGATTGGAGAGAACCATATGGTTTGTAAGGCGCAATGCCTTGCGCCCCTACATCATTTATCGTCGTCTTTTTCAATTTCCTGCTTTTTGAGACTTAGCAGGAGCCTTGTGCCGGAAGTATTCTTCGATAACTTGCAGTACCATAGGAGCAGAAACGCTACCACCGCCACCGCCAGAGTGTTCGGCAAATGCTAAAACCACAATTTCTGGCTTATCGTAGGGAGCATACGCACCAAACCAAGCGTGATTTGCTTTGACTCTATGCTTCCATGCTTCAGCAGTACCGCTTTTACCAGCAGCGGGAGGAATGGTTGTAACATTGAGTGCTTTCCCCGTACCCTCGGATACAACTTTCCGCAAGCCTTCGCGTAAAACTTTCACGGTACTTGGCTTCATATTTAGCGATTCCCGCCAATTTTTCGATTCTTCATTGTCTTTCAGTAGGTGCGGTTTGACTCGATAGCCACCGTTGGCTGGAACAGCAAACATGACCGCAACTTGTAGCGGTGTCGTTTGTAAAGCGCCTTGACCGATAGACATATTAATACTATCTCCGACAGTCCACGGCATTTTCCACACTTTTTGCTTCCATGCTTCGTCTGGAACGTTTCCTTTGGTTTCTTCAGAGACAAATTCTATTCCCGTTTTCTTTCCAAACCCATATTTTCGCGTCCAATCAATTAAAGTAGGACCGCCAACGCCCCGACCAATTTGGTAGAAAAATGTATCGCTACTCCATGCCATAGCTCCTGGAAATCCCAGAGGACCGAATCCTGCATGATTCCATTCTGCAAATGTCACCCCACCAACTGTTAGAGAACCGTAGGTCTGCAGTACCGTGTTGGGAGAAAACTTGCCTGATTCCAATCCAGCTGTTGTGGTGACGATTTTGAAAGTACTCGCGGGTGGATAGGCACTGCTAACAGCCCGATTGAGCAAAGGATGGTTTTCTCCTTGTACGGTCTGCCAATCCTTTGTCGAAAGTTTTTGCTTCGAGAAGATATTTGGGTCAAAGGTGGGGTGAGATACCATTGCTAAAACAGCACCGTTACGCGGATCTAGGGCAACAATAGAACCGTCACGACCATTTAAAGCTTTTTCCGCTGCTTTTTGCAGGTTTAAATCTAAAGTTAGGTGGATATCATTCCCTGCTTTTGCTTGTTTTTCTCCCAGGACTCGAATTGGGCGACCTTTACCATCCACTTCCACCTGCTGACCGCCCCACTCACCCCGCAATGTTTTTTCATATGCCTTTTCTACACCCATTTGACCGATGACATCACCAAGTCGGTAACCGTCTTTTTTCTTTTCTCTCAACTGTTGCGATGTCAATTCTCGCGTGTAACCCAATACGTGAGCTAGAGCTTGTCCGTGAGGATAATAGCGCACTGCTTCGGTATGAATTTCCACAGTTTGCAGTTCACTAGCATACTCTTTTAGGGCCGTAATTTCCGCTTCGTTGAGGTTGCGGGCAATCCTCACAAGAGCCATGTTTGGACCTGCTTCTTCTAACTTCTTGATAATGTCGTCTTCAGGTATATCAAGAATTTTAGACAAACGCGGACCGACAACCGACCATGATGGTTTTGTATGTGCCATAGGCCACAAATACACGGAACGGGGATAGCGAGTTGTCGCTAGCAGTTTGCCATTGCGATCGAAGATATTGCCTCGTTCAGGTTGTTTGGGGATCGTGCGAATCCGATTGGACTCTGCTCTTTCTCGGAGCTTTGCTCCTTCAACAATTTGTAAGTAGGCTAAACGAGTGCCAATCCCCGCAGTCAGTAGTAAGGTAAATATGATTAAAAATAAGGGCTGAGAACCGCGTCCAACGGTACGTGTTTCTCTTTTTTTAACTAGGGGTTGAGGTGATTGCAGTAGCGCCATATAACAAGCAGGAATTGCGAGAAAAAGAGTAATTGTATAGGATTACACTAAGATTTTACCTAGTTTTTAGGAAAGCAACTAGAGTAGTGCAGTCTTATTGCAAAATGTTTTAGCTATATAGAATAAACCAAAGTGTTACCTGTAATCTGCTTGGCAGAATACACATACAGGCATCTTTCTGGCAAAATTGTAAACTTTACCAAAAATTAACCCAACTGCAATGCCTGCTCGGTAAACTATGATGACGCCTTGTTAATTTTATACTACTTCTTTCTGCTATCTACGGCAATAGTTGTTTGTCAGTCGAGCCTTTTTTCCTCCCCTGCGTCTGATGCTTATCTCAATGGAAAATCTTTTCAGTCTTTTGGAATTCCTATGGTTCAGATTTTTTGTATTTACTTGGATGTTTCTTATGGAAGTACTTTTCTAACACTTGTAAAACCATAGGTCCACAATCGCTCCCTCCATGTCCGCCAGAATTTTCACCAAACGCCACCACCACAATTTCTGGCTTATCAGCTGGAGCATATGCTCCAAACCAAGTATGATTGGGACGACCAACGCCAGCCTCAGCAGTACCGCTTTTTCCAGACGTTGGAGCAACGGATGGTACGTTCAAACGCTTACCGGTTCCTTCAGTCACCACCTTCCGCAGTCCATCGCGAAGTACTCTGATAGTACTGGGCTTCATGTTTAAGGATTCCCTCCATTTTTTTGATTCTTCGTGGTCTTTGAGCAAATGGGGTTTGATTCGATAACCACCGTTAGCTGGAACAGAGAACATAATCGCTGATTGCAGTGGCGTGACTTGTAGCGCACCTTGTCCGATGGACATATTAATGGTGTCCCCTACAGTCCAAGGAATTTTCCACGCTTTCCGCTTCCATTTCTCATCTGGAACTAATCCTTTTGATTCCTCGTCTATCAACTCAATTCCAGTTTTATGACCAAAGCCATACTTACGAGTCCATTCAATTAAGGTCGGACCGCCAACTCCCTTACCAATTTGGTAAAAGAACGTGTCGCTACTCATTGCCATTGCCTTTGGAAACCCCAACGGTCCGAATCCAGCATGGTTCCACTCTCCAAAGGTGACTCCACCAATGGTTAAGGAACCGTAAGTTTGCAGCACTGTACCGGGAGAAAATTTTCCTGATTCCAATCCCGCACTTGTGGTGATGATTTTAAAGGTACTCGCAGGAGGGAAAGCACTCAGAGCGCGATTGACGAGGGGATGGTTTTTCCCTTGTACGCTTTCCCAGTCTTTTTGAGTCAGCTGTCGTTTGGAAAAAATATTGGGATCGAAGGTGGGATGAGACACCAGTGCTAAGACAGCACCATTGTTTGGATCGATTGCAACAAGAGCACCCTTGGGAAATGTTAAAGCTTCTTCAGCAGCTTTTTGTAAATCTAAATCTATGGTCAGGTGAATATCATTGCCTGCACGAGCTTGTTTTTCTCCCAATACGCGAATTGGACGACCTTTGCTATCTACTTCTACCTGCTGACCGCCCCATTCTCCTCGCAACAAATTTTCATACGCTTTTTCTACCCCCATTTGACCAATAACATCTCCAAGTCGATAACCTTCTTTTTGCTTTTTTTTCAGCTGCTCTGGGGTTAACTCACGGGTATAACCAATGATATGGGCTATGGCTTTACCGTTAGGGTAATAGCGTACTGCTTCTGTATGAATTTCAACGCCTTGAAGTTCGTTTTCATACTCTTTTATAGCTGTGACTTCGGCTTCATTCAGGTCGCGTGCTATCCGTACAAGGGTTGTTGCATTCGGACCTGCAGTGTCTAATTTTTTTTCCATCTCCTCTCTGGAGATTTTCAAAACTTGTTCGAGACGCGAACTCACAACTGACCATGATGGTTTTGTATGTGCCATAGGCCATAAGTACACTGAACGGGGATAGCGTGTTGTTGCTAACAGTTTGCCATTGCGATCGAAAATGTTGCCTCGTTCGGGTTGTTTGCTGATTGTCCGCATCCGGTTTGCTTCTGCTTTTTGTCGTAGCTTTGGACCTTCAACAATTTGCAAATACACTAAACGAGCATTAATACCAGCCATCATCGCAATGGTAATAATGATAAAAAATATAGATTGGTAATTTTTTCCAACAGTTCGTAAACCTTTATTTCCAAGAAATCCGCTAAATCCAGATGTTTTTAAGGAAGCCATAAAGCAATACCTCAGGGAGCAATAATTCTTTTTGATATAAAAACTATGAAGGAGGAAGGATAAAGGATGAAGGATGACGTAAAATTTAGATTTAAAACCAACGAAATACTTATCAGCAGATTGCTCCTCGAGCTACCTTTATTTTGAAATTCTCGTTTTAGCCATATAGACTTGCATCATATTTCATCCTTAATACTTCCTCCAGTCTTAAGTGTATTTACGGGCAAATTAAACTTAACAGTATATTTTTCTGTAAGTTATCTTTGACCGATAGAATAAACCAAAGTGTAACTTCTCATTTGCCTCATCGACTACATTGATTAACAAAAACACTTATACTCTCAGGATGAAATCAAGTACTATGGCTCAGACTCTAATTCAGAATCAAGGGGGAACAGCAGGTTTTGAACCACTAGACGTGGAATTACTTAGCGTTTTTAAGTTTTTTAACCAAGAACCTGCTGTCCACGGAGTAGACTTGGATATCAGACAAGGAGAATTTTTTAGTATCCTTGGTCCTTCGGGTTGTGGAAAAACAACTACACTCAGGCTTATTGCAGGGTTTGAAAGAGCAGATGCAGGTCAAGTGTTGATTCGCGGTCAGTCTATGACTAGTGTTCCCCCATATCGCCGCCCTGTTAACACTGTGTTTCAAAGTTATGCTCTGTTTAACCATTTAAATATCTGGGAGAACGTGGCTTTTGGACTGCGTCTTAAAAATCTCCGTAAAAAGGAAATAGAAAGCAGAGTCAAACAAGCTCTAGAATTGGTAAAGCTCGAGGGTTTACGATCGCGTTTTCCCAATCAACTCTCAGGGGGACAACAGCAAAGGATAGCCTTGGCAAGAGCGATCGTCAATCGCCCTGCAGTCTTGCTTTTAGATGAACCCCTTGGGGCGCTTGATTTAAAATTGAGAAAAGAAATGAGGGTTGAACTGTCCAATTTACATAAAGAATTGGGATTGACTTTCATCATGGTGACTCACGATCAAGAAGAGGCGCTATCTTTATCGGATCGGGTTGCTGTCATGAATCAAGGTAAACTCGAACAAGTCGGGACTCCCAGCGAAATTTACGAACAACCTCAAACAGTATTCGTTGCTAATTTTATTGGCGATACCAATTTATTACCAGGTGAAATAACTGGCGCTGATGCTTCTCACGTTAAAATTTTAACAAAAACAGGGCTTTCCATTATTGTGACTCGTGAAGAAAATACACCAACAGAAATATCACAATCTATCGTTGTTAGCGTGCGCCCGGAAAAAATACAGCTATCTCTTTACAAACCCAGCGTAGAAAATAACTGCTTTGAAGGACGGTTGGTTAATATTATGTATTTGGGAACGCACATCAATTATGTTGTGCAATTAATAAACGGGTTACAGATTAATGTTTTACAACCCAACACATTTGTTAATTTGCCAGATCGTGAAACTCCTATCTATGCTTGGTGGACAGAAGGTGATTGTTTGGCTTTAGTGAGTCATGACTAACAGAAGAGAATTTATTACAGGAATAGCAGCGCTCTCTAGCTTGTCTCTAGCAGGGTGCGGTTGGCGACTTGGAAACGTCCGTGCATCCGCTACCACTGGTTCCCGCGACCAAATGTACATCTACACGTGGGAACAATACACGAATAAGGATTTACTAAAAACTTTTAGCGCTCAAACGGGGATCAAAGTATTGGCAGATTTGTTTGATTCCAATGAAGCCATGCTCAGTAAAATCCAAGCGGGAGGTGGTAGTGCTTATAGCGTGATTTACCCGAGCGATTATATGGTACGGAAAATGGTGGACTTGGGATTGCTGATTAGATTGGAGCGCGATCGCATAATCGGCTTAGACAATTTATTTCCCAGGTTTCAAAATCCTATCTACGATCCCAATAACCGTCATAGTATTCCTTTTAGTTGGGGAACCACAGGTTTTATTTACAATTCCGAAAAGCTAACAACTCCACCTGAAAACTGGGACTATCTTTGGGAAAACAAACAAGTTCTGTCAAAGCGGATGGCGTTAATGAACGATTTCCGAGAAGTCATAGGTGCAGTTTTAAAGATGCTCGGTTATTCTTACAACTCAACCAATGAAAATGAAATTAAACAAGCTGTTGACACGTTAAAGGTTCTCATACCGGATGTAGCAGCTTTTACAACTGATGCATGGCGCAATCAAATCATTGCAGGAGATTTGCTCTTAGCAATGTGTTATTCATCCGATGCTGTGAAAATTGTTAGAGAAAATCCTAAACTGAAATACGTCATTCCCAAAAGTGGTTCTTCTTTGTGGACTGATACCGTCGTCATTCCCAAGACAGCCCCCAATATTGAAGCAGGTTATGCTTGGATTAACTTAATTTTACGACCGGAAGTGGCATCTGAAATGAGCCAAATATTAGTTCTTTCCACTCCCAACCGTGCTGGATTTGAGCAATTGCCAAAGAAAATCCAAAATAATCCCAATTTGTTTCCTTCAGAGGCAATTTTAACAAAGTGCGAACGTTTAGCTCCTTTGGGTCAAGAAGTTGAAGCATTGTACGAACGATACTGGATTGAGTTAACGAGTAGTTAATTGGCAAAAGAGAAGCGGGCGTTCGGTGATTCTCCCCGGTCTTCCTTGTCCCCATACCTTAATCCCCACTTCGTCGGGGCTCTGAGTTCCCCAGTCCCGACGGGCAAATGACTATAAAAAAAATTAATTATACCCTTGCTCAACTTAGGCATAGAAAACGGTACTATAACTTTATAATAATGTGCGTTCCGTGGTTGTGGTCGAGATTAATTATCTCGGGCAGTAGGAAGGGGTTTAGACAAAAGTTTCTATAATCATTATCGCTAAGATTGTTGAAAGCGAAGCCGTGAATTTAATTCATCGGCAGGAAAATAGTACCCAATTTCTCATGACTCTTGATTCTCTACTTGCAATTGTCAATCACAAGCTATTGGAAACCCAAAATCGCCCTCTGAATGATACAGAGACATTAATACTGCGCGGTATTTGGCAGAGTCAAACTTACGGTCAAATGGCTCAAGCAGGGGGATACAGTCCCGGTTACTTAACTAATGTTGTTGCTCCGGGGTTATGCCAAAAACTATCTTTAATTATTGGCAGGCGCGTGACCAAAAAAAACTGTCGGGCGCTGTTAGAATTTTATGCAGCACAGGCTTTGCCAGCGATCGCTACACCGTCAAGACAGCTTTCCACTCACTTTTTGACAAATAAACAAAAATCCCCCCGCTTTCCGAGTGGTTCGGTTCCTCTAGATTCAATCTATTATATTCAGAACACTGCTATCCAGGAGCAAGCTTTTGCGGAAATCAGCAAACCAGGAGCATTGATTCGGCTGAAAGCACCGAAAGAGATGGGTAAAACCTCTGTACTGTTAAGAATTATAGAATACGCGAAAAATCTTGGTTATCGTACCGTTAGCCTGAATTTAGAGGAGCATCTTGAAGGAGAGATCATAACCGACCTCAAGCGATTTTTGCGGTGCCTGTGTGCTAACATTTCTTTGCAATTGGGACTTGAGCCAAAACTAGACGATTACTGGGATTGGGATCTCGGTAGTAAGGTCAGTTGCTCTCTTTTCTTGCGGAATTACGTGCTCGAGCAGATTGACTCTCCAATAGTTCTAGCCCTAGATGATGTCGATCGGATTTTTGAAAGTCCCCAAGTGGCCAAAGAGTTTTTCCCTTTGTTGCGATCGTGGTACGAAGAAGCTAAAAGACAGCCCATTTGGCAAAAGTTGCGTTTGATTGTCGTACATTCCACAGAAGTCTATGTGCCTTTACAGCTTCATCAATCGCCTTTTAATGTGGGATTGCCAATTCAGTTAAGGCACTTTAATCTATCTCAAGTACAGGAGTTATCCCAATACTATGGGATTGATTGGGTAGATGATAATGAGGTAACATTTCTAACAGATGTAGTTGGGGGACATCCAGCACTCGTCCATCTGGCAGTTTATCACCTAAGTGATGGTGAAATCACTCTAACGCAACTTCTTGAAGATGCTTCTACGCCAGGTGGGATTTACTACCATCACTTGCAGCGTCATTGGTCTACTTTACAAGCACAGCCAGAACTCGCATCTGCTTTTGAAAGGGTTATGCAAACGACTATCCCCGTATTGCTAGAACCTGTAATTGCTTACAAGCTAAATAGTATGGGATTAATTAAGTTGGAAAACGATCGCGCAGTTCCCAGTTGCGAGTTGTATCGGCAGTATTTTCAACGAAAGTTTTCCTCTCCTATTTTGAAAAAGCTAGTATAATTTTCAGTAAATACAACAATGAAAAAGTCCGCATTAAAAATTTTTGTGGTCATTAGGGAGTCGTTAAAAAAAATTGGATGAAAAAAAAATAAGCTTTACTAGATCGATTTATACTTTTAATTCTGAAAGCGAGAATGATTCTATATTTTTTGAAATAAAGTGAAGTGCCAAGAATGGAACAGGAATATTTATTTCATAAATCGTTCTATCGTTAAAGAAACCGCTATCACCGTTAAAACAATTGTTAATAAAAATTACTTCTTGCAAATGTGGGAGTCAATCTCATAAGTCAAGAATTGACTATTACGAGATCGAACACTTATGAGTAGGTTAGTTGTTTTAAGCTTGGGTCAGGGAAACTTGCGTGATGGCTGTGCTACCGTCACCGCACAAGTTGGTGAAGCTAGCAACCCCTACCACATGAAAATAAGTGCTAGTTTACCAGCCGCACCAAAAATTTTAGAACTCTATCAAAATTGGCAAGCTCTTTATTATGCCTTCTATCAACGCCTGAGTTGTTGGCGAAATAGTGTCGAAACAGATGATTATCTTGAAATCTCAGAAGTAGGGCTCACTCATGTTTCTGAGGCTGATATTCTGAAGTTATCTCAAAAGCTGTCAAAAAGATTAAATACATGGTTGGACTCTAAAGAATTTCGTAAAATCGATAGGCAATTACGTACACAATTAAAACCATCTGATGAAATTCGCTTCATTATAGAGACTAACGATCCTTTATTGAGACGTCTACCCTGGCATTTGTGGGAGTTTTTTGAAGATTATCCCTATGGGGAAGTCGCTTTAAGTGCAACAGAGTATCAAAATACTAATAAATTACCTATTAATCATCGAAAGTATCAACTGAAAATTCTGGCAATTTTTGGAAATGCACAAGGGATTGATATCAGTCACGATAGAATGTTTTTGGAAAAATTATCCCATCGAGCAGAAATTAAATTTTTAGTTGAGCCAAATTTACGCGATTTGAATGACCATCTTTGGCAAGAAGGTTGGGATATTCTTTTTTTTGCAGGTCATAGTTCCAGTGAAGAAAAAGGGATTCTGCAAATCAATCCCACAGATACAATTTCCCTTGAGAAACTTAAGTATGCACTCAAGGAAGCAATGGGTCGTGGGTTAAAACTCGCAATTTTTAACTCCTGTGATGGTTTGGGATTGGCGCAACAACTCGAAGATGTGAACATACCTCAATCGATCGTAATGCGGGAGGCTGTTCCGGATGTGGTGGCTCAAGAATTTTTAAGATATTTCATAACTGAATTTTCTTCTGGCAAATCCTTATATGCGGCGCTACGTTCTGCACGGGAAAGATTGCAAGCATTGGAGAAAGAATATCCTTGTGCAACTTGGCTACCAGTTATTTTCCAAAACCCAGCCGAATCATCTATGGTTTGGTTGCAAGATGGTGTTCGGATTGAGTGGGAAGACGTGATAAGTTCGCCAAACTCAACTCCGAGTTTCAATCTTAGGGGAATGCAAACAGAAACGCGATCGCCCTTTACAACCCCAATGCTCTCCCCATCTATTAACATTCATCAAGACCTATTACCTCCGTATCCTAGTGGTTCTGTTCCCCTAGACTCTCCTTACTATATTGAAAACACTGCCGTTAGCGCACAAATTTACAGAGAAATTACTAAGCCGGGAGCTTTAATTCGGATTAAAGGTCCAATGGAAATTGGAAAAACTTCTCTGTTGTCAAGAATTTTGGAATATGCTAGCTGCATTGGCTACCGTACCATCGGGTTGAACTTTGAAGAGCAAATCGATCGCGACATTCTGAGCGATTTAAATCGATTCTTGCGTTGGCTGTGTGCTAATATTTCGCGTCAGCTTCAGATAGAACCAAGAATGGATGAATATTGGGATGAAGATATTGGGAGTAAAGTCAGTTGTTCGCTATACTTGCAAAACTACGTACTCGAATATATTGATTCTCCTGTGGTTTTGGCTTTAGATGAAGTGAACCAAATTTTTGAGTATCCACAGGTGGCGAAAGAATTTTTACCGTTATTGCGATCGTGGTATGAAGAAGCAAAAAGACGACCAATTTGGCAAAAGCTGCGTTTGATTGTGGTTCATTCCACAGAAGTCTACGTTCCCTTGCAACTTCATCAGTCACCATTCAATGTCGGGCTTCCAATTCAGTTACAAAGCTTTAGTTTTGAACAAGTACAGCAGTTAGCTTTACGTTATGGATTGGCTTGGAAAAATGGTTTAGAAGCAACCCTTTTGATGGATATGGTTGGAGGACATCCAGCACTGGTACATTTAGCGCTCTATCACCTCAGTCAGCAAGAGATAACTTTGACACAACTGCTACAAAATTCTGCCACTCCTACAGGCATATACTACCATCATTTACAGCGGCATTGGGTCACTTTGGAAGCACAGCCGGAATTAGCATCTGCTCTTCATAAAGTGATAAATACTACAGAAGCTGTGCAGTTAGAACCTGTTATTGCTTATAAACTTAGCAGTATGGGTTTTATTAAGCTAGATAACAATAAAGCAACTCCGAGTTGTCAATTATATCGTAAGTATTTTCAATCTAAGTTGTAACTGAACTTATTGCCTGCGAGGCTCCCACCAATTTTTCTTTCAAGCATCTTTAAAGCATAAAAATGCGAAAACACGTAGGTTGGGGAGCCACTCGCGTGCCCAGAGCAGCGCCGTGCGGTCTTGGGGAGACAGTGCGTTGCCCAGAGAAGTTGCGGCTTGGGGGTTTCCACCTCAGATGCTTCACTTGGGCAAAGCCCAAGACCGCACTGACTCCCCAAGCCGCAAACTTCGGGAGGTTTCCTCTGTTGTTCGCGCAGCGTCTCCGCAGGAGATAGCACCTGTCGTCTTTGCCCAAGAGGAGCAACTGGAGAGGGTTTCCCCCCAACCCCACTTCGTGGGGACCCCAAAGCCCCCCGTTGAGCGATGTGGCGTTTGAGGAACGAAACCCAACATTTACTGCCACGCTTTGCTGGACTCACCGCAAGGCAACGACTTAATTATCAAGGGGGTACAAGAGGCGGATTCAGTATCAAATACAAATATTTTATGTTTTTTAGATTAAATTTCTTATTAGAATTGCAGACAAAGTTTATCTCATAAAAACAAGTATTGTAAATAAACAAAATAACTATTATATATAAATTTTGCAATATTAAACTCATATAAAACTCATATTTAATAAAAATATAAAAAAATGTAAATTTTACAGAATACTATGTTCTTTAATATGCAATTTAAGGATATTCTGTAATTGGGTGTTAAATCATGGGTAAAAATAAGAGAAATCAAATACTTGAATCATCAAGTCTGCGATTTTAGTTCGACTAAAATGTCAGTCAAAATTTGCAAAAAATTAACCCATTTCTACAGAAAAATAGCTATTAATACACGAGCTTCCTTTGTAAAGATGTCCTTCAAAGTAGTTGCAGAAAAACTCAGTCTCTTCTAGAGACAAGCTATAGCGTGGCATAAATTACAATCAGTTGCAACACAATCGATATGAGAAATATTCAACGTCTCATTTTCATTTCAATTATTTCTATTTCAGTTGTGGTCTTAGGTTGTGTTTCTACAGGTCTAGCAGACACTCAAATTGACAAAGAACTTCAAAGCCAAAGCCGATTTCAACTTAAACCAGAAATCACTTCTGAAATTCCACACAATCCCAATTTAGCCAAACAACAGGCGCTATACCCTAATACGCCAAGAGTCGCTTTTATCGACAATTTTGCTTGGCAGGTTTTTCTGGCTTTAAATTGGCCTGCTGATTGTCAGCAAGGAGAACCCTTACGGAATGAGAAAATTGGTGAGGTTCCAAATGCTCCCCGTCTCTGGGAGTTCTATCGTACTCCAGAGACAATATTCCTTTCAGCAGGAAAAGAACCATCCATACAACCAACTAAACCTTTTACTTGTTTGAATGTCACCTCTACAAGAGGTTTACAGACAGAAAACTCTAGATTACAACTGACAGAGTCAGAGAAACTAGATAGCAACGGTACAAATGCAAACAAACCCCTTGTTGACCAGCAAGGCAACTACATTATTATGGAGGCATACATTAACCCACAAGAATTCAACCAAATTGTTGAAAACAAGTGGTATGACGCGGTCAACTTACAACAATTCAATAACGACGACAAGAAATTTGCGCTTGTATGTAGCGAAGATGCAAACGCCAACCCCCTCAATGTTCCTTGCAGCACATACGAGAAAGAAGGGGCGATTGAGATTAAAGCAGCTTGGCGAGTTTTCGATCCACAGACATCTCAGGAGGAGAAAGCTCGTTACTACACAACTAAGCGACAGAGGACGATTCCAGCACAGTCAACTGAATGTACGGAAGGTAAAGCACTTTGTAGCGATACCGATGAAGAATTTAGTCAGATAGTTGAGGTAGGTTTAATAGGCTTTCATATTAAGCATAAAACAAGCGAGCAGGGGTGGATTTGGTCTACTTTTGAGCAAGTAGATAATGTTCCAGATAGCACTTCAAACCGGGCTCGTTACACGTTGTACAACCCGGATTGTAGGGAAAACTGTCAAGAAAACAAGCCATATGTAGAGAAACCATACCTTTGGCGTCAAGAGGTTCCCCATGCTGTCAAAAAGGTAGGAGACAAAATTGAGAATCAAATTCCGTCACAGATAATTCGTCCACCAAACTCAGCGCTCAATGCTCAAAGATTGGAACAGAATAAGCAGTGGCAAGACGCACTGAAAGAAATCTCTCAATCATCGGTCTGGCAATACTACCAATTAATTGGTACTCAGTGGCTAACAAACCCCAGTCTGCCTTACAACACAAGTCTCAGGGACGTTACGCCAAAGTCCCCGTTAGCCAATGTTGCTATAGAACCATACATCCCACGTAGTAGTTGCATAGAATGCCATACCGGAGCAACACTGCAAGCTAATAGGCAACTTTTTACAGACTTTAGTTTCCCAATGGGTAGAGCTAATTCCAGCGCTCCTAGCGCGACAAACTAACTTAAGGAGTTTTAAAAATGGCAGAGCAGTCTAATACAACATACATGACATCATTACCTGAAGAGTTACAAACTCCTGAAAATATCGCAAAGATTCGGATTATTATTAAGCAATGGACTCAAATTATAGCTTGGACGTGGACTACTTTTTTAGCATTTGATGGAGATGAAGATAAGAAAAGGCAAGAGCAACAACTCAAGAATTATTTCAGTTCCATTCTTAAAAAACAAGCCCTAGCTCGTCTAGCAGCAATTGAGTATGGCGATCCCCCATCCGCTCAATTAGCAGAAGAAACAAGCAAAATTATCAAAGAAGTCATAATTGCCAATCAAACTGCACCAGATATTCAACTGACCTTATCTGATGTTTACCGAAAACTGACTGCAAACGACTACATTTTTACCGATCCTCTCATACAAGACTTTCGCTTTGAGGTAGTAGTAGATTCATTTACTGGGAGAATTCGCCAAGATGACAAAAATCAAGCAAAATATCTTGCTACTATTGCCTATCCACCACGTCCTGCATTGAGCGAATTTACCGTCACGGAGGAACAGTTGAATCAGTGGGTACAAGACAACAATAGCGGTGAATACCTCCCTCCATCTGTTTATATTCCTGTTTCTGGCTCCTAAAGTTTCAAAAATTTAATGGTTGCCCGGTAGCTCAACAAAAAAATATAACCTATTTGTAGTTGCGCTTAGTACAAAGACAACGCAACTACGCTCTTAAAAGTATGTTACATTTCCTTTGTTTGAGCTACTTACAACGGGGGTATCCCAATTTAGAACAAACATTGAGTAATTGAAATTGTGGATATACAAGCTAAGTCCACGGAGGTGGACTTTGTTTGTGTAGCTCCAAAATTCTATTCTGAAGGTATATTTGCTAAAACGGGATGCTACCCTTACAACGAGGTAAAAATTATCAGGCAAAATGTTTAGAAAACCGAAGTTTAAGACTTGCTTTCGTATCGAAATAGTTGAGACAGAAGGAGTCTTCCTCATATCTGAAAGAGACACAATTGTGCTTCAAGATAGCCTCTATCAATTGTTATGTCCCTTGCTTGATGGAAGTCGAACTGTTGATGAAATTGTTCAACAACTCCAAGATAAGCTCCCGGTGCCCTACATCTATTACGCACTGATGGAATTGGAGCAGAAGGGTTATCTCATGGAACATCAAGAGGTTTTACCTTCAAATATAGCCGTATTTTGCGAGCATTTAAAAGTCAAAACTGAAGATGTCAGCCGCAGATTACAAGCAACTACAGTGACTGTCAAAGCATTGGGAAATCTGTCCGTATCGGAATTAATTGCTACTCTCGAGTCACTGCAAATTCAAGTTGTCAAAGAAGGAGATTTTGAAGTTGTCTTAACCGACGACTACTTGCGACCGGAATTGGTCGAAATTAACCAAAAAAACTTGGCGCGATCGCGTCCTTGGATGTCGATTAAACCAATCGGAACTGTTATCTGGATTGGACCGATATTTCATCCTGAAAAAACAGGTTGTTGGGAATGCCTGTCCCAACGTTTGCAAGGTAACCGCCCAGTTGAAGGATTTATCCAAAGACGCGATCGTGTTTCATCACCTTTAACGCCACCACTGGCTGACTTACCCACAACACTAAAAACTGCCATAACAATGGCAGCAACTCAAATCCTTCAGTGGATCGTAAAAGCAGAAAACAAGCGCCTTGAAGGGATATTAGTGACCCACGATACTCTTACACTAGAAACACAGAGCCATTTTCTCATCAAACGTCCTCAGTGTCATAGCTGTGGCATTCTCAAACAGCAATATTTGAGCCCCTTACCTTTGATACTTGGAAACAGGAAAAAAACCTTTACGGCTGATGGCGGACATCGTTGCGTTTCGCCAGAAGCAACCTTGGAACGGTATCGATACCATATAAGCCCCATTACAGGAGTAGTGCGAGACCTGGGCAAACTCTCTTTCGATGCTAGGGGTTTAACTCATACCTATTTTGCCAAGCATCATTTTGCCTCAGTGTTTGATGACTTAAGTGTTTTAGAGAAGAATATTGGAGGTAGAAGTGCAGGAAAAGGGAGAACAGACGCTCAAGCAAGAGCAAGTGGTTTTTGCGAAGCTATTGAAAGGTACTCTGGCGTTTTTCAGGGGGAGGAAATCAGAGTTAAGAGCAGTTACCGAAAAATGAACAACAAGGCTATCCATCCCAATACTTGCATGAACTTCAGCCAAGCTCAATATGATGAACGCTCGGTGTGGAACGCTCATTGTGGCAGTTTTTTTCAGAGGGTTCCCGAACCGTTTGATGAAGAAAGAGAAATTGAATGGACACCTGTTTGGTCATTAACTTACCGAGACTTTAAGTATCTGCCAACCGCTTATTGTTATTTTGGCTATCCCATGTCTTCTCAGCCAGACTGTTGGGCAGACACTAATGGGTGTGCAGCAGGCAATACTTTAGAAGAAGCGATCGTACAAGGTTTCATGGAATTGGTAGAGCGAGATAGTGTTGCTTTGTGGTGGTACAATCGTACTCAAAGAGCGGCAGTAGATTTAGAGAGTTTTGAGGAGCCGTATTTTCAAGCCTTAAGAAGTTATTACCAATCCCTCGATCGCGAATTTTGGGTTCTTGATATAACCAGCGACTTAAATATTCCAGCCTTTGCCGCAATCAGTTATAAAAGTAAGTGCCAGGTTAAAGACATCATATTGGGTTTTGGTGCTCACTTCGATCCAAAACTCGCCGTTCAAAGAGCACTGACGGAAATGAACCAAATTCTTCCTGCTGTCTTAACTGCTGATGCCAATGGCATAACTCAATATGCTACCTCTGCTGAGCCACCCGTTCTCGATTGGTGGAAAACAGCGACGCTGGAAAATCAGCCTTATTTAATTCCAGATAAAAATGCTGCTGTCAAAAAGTCTTTTGACTACTCTTACATAGAAAACGATAACTTTCTTGATGATATTAAACTCTGTCAGCAAATTATAGAACAACGTGGCATGGAAATGCTAGTTCTCGACCAAACCCGTCCTGATATCGGGCTGAAAGTTGTTAAAGTTATAATTCCAGGAATGCGCCACTTCTGGAAGCGCTTGGCTCCGGGACGACTTTATGATGTTCCAGTAGAATTGGGTTGGTTGAAAGAACCGACACCAGAAGAGTGCCTGAATCCAATACCCATGTGGATGTAACTTTACTTATTAGTCAGCCCCGCCATGCTTGAAGGATATCGAATTATTGATGCAGATTCCCACGTCTATGAGCCGCACCACATGTGGCAAGATTACCTCGAACCCGCGTTTAAGAGCTTTGCGCTGTCTCCAGAACTAACGCTTGCAGGCGAAAAGATTGTCAACAAATACTCGAATCGGCTCCATCAAGAAGGTGCCAAACAAGTGACTCAAGCGTATCCCCTATCTTGGCTGAACAACTTTGATGCTGAGTCTCACGTGCGAGCTATGCAGCAGATGGGGGTTGATATATCGTTTATTTATCCGACTTACTTCTCATGGATCGTTGCTGTGGACACGATCGCACCACAACTAGCTGGTGCATTTGTCCGTGCTTACAATAATTGGCTTCGTGATTTCTGTAGCTACAATCCACGAATTCTTCGAGGTGTAGGTGTTGTCAATTTACACGCACCAGAAGAAATGGTGCTGGAATTGCAGAGAATAGCAGAGTTTGGCTGGAAATCAGTTTTTTTACGCCCCAATCCTGTCAAACGGAGAGTTCTGAGCGACTGCGCTTACGAACCGTTTTGGACAAAGTGCGAGGAATTAGGGATTGCTGTGAGCCTTCATGAGTCCACTCACAGTCGCTTACCTAGCGCAGGAGCAGATCGCTTCAACACTCGCTTTGCGCTACATGCTTGCTCTCATCCGATGGAACAAATGATGGCGTTGCTATCGCTGATTGAAGGGGGGGTATTAGAACGTCATCCCAAGCTTAGAGTTGGATTTCTTGAGTCTGGATGTGGCTGGCTTCCTTACTGGTTGTGGCGGCTCGATCGCGAGTACGAAGATCTTCGTTGGGAAGTTGCAGACAACGTAAAAATGAAGCCCTCGGAGTACTTTCGCCGTCAATGCTTTATCTCTATGGAGCCTTCAGAACCTTATCTGAGTCAGATTCTCGAATATCTTGGTTCAGATAACTTAATCTTTGGGTCAGACTACCCCCACATGGATCATCATCCAAAAGTGGTTGCAGAAGTCGTAGCACTTCAAAATCAACTTTCTAAAAAAGTTGTACAAAAGATTCTTTGGGATAATCCAGTTCGATTCTACAATTTAGACTAATACTCGACCCTATTGATTAACATACAGAGTCTTAATGTTTATTTTATGAATTAGCTCTTAGAAACCCATGCCTTCTTAAAACGGATGGGTATTTATCTTAATTATGATACGACTTAATTAGAAAGAGATCTTCACACTTCGCAGGAATTTAGCAGGTAGGGCAAATACATCTGAAGATGACTTGCTTCATGTAGTGTATGAGACTACAATTTGATATAATATATTATTAATTACTTCTTGAGAAATTAGGAAGATAAAATACGACAGACCCGTTACTTGAGTCGAGCATCAAAAGTGCATCCTTTGAAAAAATAATAAAAATGAGTGCTATTGCCGACTACCAAATTATCTCCAAAATTTACGAAAGTGCTAATTCATTAGTCTATCGATCTGTTTGTAACTCCATCACTCAACCCGTTATTCTCAAAATTCTCAAGGAAGATTATCCGACTCCCTCAGAACTCACTCGGTACAAGCAGGAGTACGAAATTACCCGTTCTCTAAAAATTGATGGGGTGATTAAAGCCTACAATTTACTGCCTTATAAAAACACGCTGGCAATGATTTTAGAGGATTTTGGGGGCAAATCGTTAGACCTTGTGATGCAATCCAAAAAGTTTACACTTCCAGGCTTTCTCGTCATTGCCATTCAGATTGCGGAGACACTCAGCCAAATTCATGCTGCTAATATCATTCACAAAGATATCAATCCTTCTAATATCATTCTTAACCTAGAAACCGGACAACTGAAGATTATAGACTTCGGGATATCCACAGTATTTACCCGTGAAAATCCAACAATAAAAAATCCGAACGTCTTGGAAGGAACATTAGCTTATCTGTCGCCCGAACAAACGGGTAGAATGAATCGGGTGCTCGATTACAGTACTGATTTTTACTCACTGGGTGCAACTTTTTACAAGATACTCACTCAAAGGCTGCCTTTTGAAACTAACGATCCTCTAGAGTTGATTCATTGTCATATCGCCAAGCAAGCTGCTCCTCCCCATGAAGTCGATTCAAAAATTCCCCGAACTCTTTCCAATATTGTCATGAAGTTACTAGCCAAAACTTCTGAGGAGAGGTATCAGAGTGCGTTGGGGCTTAAAGCAGATTTAGAAGAGTGTCTGATACAGTTACAGCAAACTGGGCAAATTTCAGAGTTCCCAATTGCTCGTTACGACATTTCAGACAGATTCAAAATTTCCCAAAAACTTTATGGTCGAGACACTGAAATAGCAACCTTACTCTCAAGATACAAGCATGTTGCCGAATCCAATTCACTTGAGGAACAGGCATTCCAAAGAACAGGTAGAAAGCAAAGTGAAATGGTGTTAGTTGGGGGTTATTCTGGAATTGGGAAATCAGTACTAGTCCAAGAACTCTACAAACCGATTACCGAGCAACGCGGCTACTTTATATCTGGGAAGTTCGACCAGTTTCAGCGCAATATCCCTTATTCCGCAGTTGTTTCAGCCTTCAAGTCTCTAGTGCGACAGTTATTAACTGAAAGTGAAGCTCAACTGGCTAGGTGGCGGGAAAAACTCCTCGCTGCTTTTGGCGTTAACGGTCAAGTGATTGTTGAAGTCATTTCTGAGGTAGAACAAATAGTTGGACCACAGCCTCCCGTACAACCATTGGAACCAACTGAGGCTCAAAACCGCTTCAATGCAGTCTTTCAGAATTTTATCCGGGTTTTTTGTCAGCGATCGCATCCATTAGTGATTTTCCTAGACGACTTACAATGGGCAGACTCTGCGAGTCTCAAGCTTATCGAGCTGATGATGACCGATAACTGTTTGGGATATTTGCTATTGCTTGGTGCTTATCGTGATAACGAAGTCAGTGCCAATCATCCGACAATGTTAGTTATTGAGCGATTGAAACAGCAAGGGGCAATTGTGAACACTATTATTCTGAACCCCTTAAAGCTAGAGGAAATCACTCAAATGATTGCCGACACGCTCCATAGCGATCGAGAAATAGTAAAACCGCTAGCAGAACTAGTCTATCGCAAGACTTCAGGAAATCCCTTCTTTATTAATGAGTTCCTCAAAACAATATATCAGGAAAGCCTTCTGACTTTCGAGCGACAGCAAAAGTGCTGGTATTGGAATATTTCTCAAATTGAATCTTTAGGCATTACAGAAAATGTGGTAGATTTAATGCTCGGCAAGCTGAGGAAACTCTCAAAATTAACCCAGAAAGCATTACGTTTAGCAGCTTGTGTTGGAAACAGTTTCGACCTCACAACACTCTCAATTATTTACGAAAAATCACCTGCCGAAACTTACAAATCTCTTCTGTCAGCAATCCAATTAGGTTTAATTCAGCCTATCTCAGAGCTAGAAACGACCTCAGACATACCAATTGAAGCGGAACTCGTTATTCAACATTATAAGTTTCTGCACGACAGGGTGCAGCAGGCGGCTTATGCGCTGATTGATGGCGATCTGAAGAAGGCAGTTCACCTTCAAATCGGTAAACTTTTGCTAGCTAACATGAGTGAAGCAGAGCGAGAAGGAAAAGTTTTTACTTTGGTCGATCATCTGAATAAAGGACGAGAATTGATAGAAAACTTGGCTGAAAAGGAATCTCTAGCAGAATTCAATTTACATGCAGGGAAAAAAGCTAAAGAGGCAACTGCTTATACTGCTTCTAGAGAATACTTACTTTTAGCGGCAAATGAATTTCCGGGCAATATTTGGAACGATCGCTATGAAATGGCACTAGATCTGTACAAGGAACTTGCAGAAGTTGAGTATCTCAATGGGAACTTTGAGAAATCTCAATCTTTGCTTGACACAGCTATTCAGCAAGCGAAAACACCTCTCGATCGCACGGAATATTACTTTCTTCGCATTATTCAGTGTACC
Organism: Tolypothrix campylonemoides VB511288_2; assembly: GCF_045999855.1. NCBI lineage: Bacteria > Bacillati > Cyanobacteriota > Cyanophyceae > Nostocales > Tolypothrichaceae > Tolypothrix > Tolypothrix campylonemoides. Next base: position 160,906 of record NZ_JBFPMW010000004.1, on the reverse strand, counting down.
CTATTAGGGGAATACAGTAAGGCAATAGAGACAGGACGAATTGCCTTAAAATCTTTGGGAATTGACCTACCAACACAGAATTTGCAAGCAGCTTTTGAGACGGAGCTTGTAGAATATCGAAAAAATTTAGGCGAGCGTGATATCTCTGTATTATTTAACAATCCGGAAATGGAGATCCCGGAAAAAAGATCTGCTTTAAAAATACTGACTCGCATCTTTCCTGCTGCTTGGATTTTAGATCCAATGCTGATGTATCTTGTTGCAGCGAAACTGGTTAATCTCAATATTAAATACGGACACATGGAAAAATCTTCCATGGGTTATAGCTTCTTTGGAGTAGTTAATACCCATGTTTTACACGATTATCACTCGGGTTATGAATACAGCTCTCTTGGGATGAAACTCTCTGATAAGTATAGGGATTGGTCTTGCAAGAGCGCAGTTACACAAGTTCATGGCAGTTTCACTATGCACTGGCTCAAGCACATCAAATTTTCTGAGAGAGTTAATAATGAAGGAGCTGAAGCAGGGTTGCAAGTTGGTGAGTTCCAATTGGTTGGATACACCATGACATACAACTTATACAATCTTATCTGTCAAGGTAAAAGTTTAAACTCCCTTCAGAAGGAAGCTTCGCGCAGTTTACAGTTTAGTCAAGAAACTCAGAATCAGTGGGCAATTAATTGTATATTGGGTGCCACAATATTTATGGAAAATTTGATGGGGCTTACCCAAGACAAATTTTGTTTTGATATAAAAGATACCAGTGAAAAATGTTTTTTAGAAGATGCTCAAAGAGAAACTCTTGCAGCCATCTGCTTTTATTATATTTTGAAGACTCAAATCCTTTATCTATATGGTAGACCAATTGATTTGACATATCTAGAACAAGCAGGAAAATTGGTTGATTATATTCCCGGAACTATCGCAATAGCCGAGCATAATTTTTACTACTCCTTAAACCTAGCTTTTCTGTATCCTCAGGCTTCTATAGGTGAACGGAATAAATACTGGCATCAACTGGAAATAAACCAGCAATATATGAAACAATGGGCTGATAATTGTCCGGAGAATTTCTTACATAAATATATTTTAGTGGCTGCGGAAATGTCTCGGCTCTCGGGTCAGTGGCACCAAGCAATGGATTTATACGACCAAGCGATTGAATCTGCAAGAAAAAACGAATTTACTCAAAATGAAGCTTTGTCGAATGAATTAGCTGCTAAGTTTTGGTTGGAACGAGGAAAAGCGGAATTTGCCCAACTCTATATGAGAAAAGCCTACCAAGGCTATCAGCTTTGGGGCGCAAAGCGTAAAGTAGAAGATTTAGAAGAAAAATACCCTCAATTGCTTGTTTCAACATCACTTGGCAGCAAAACCTCTCGGATAAATACTACTACAACTAGTACTTCAGCTTCTAGTGAGGTGCTAGATTTAGCCACTGTTTTGAAAGCATCGCAAACTATTTCGGGCGAAATCGTTCTGAGTAAATTGCTACAAAACTTGATGAAAACCGTTCTTGAAAATGCGGGTGCGGAAAAAGGGTTCTTAATTCTAGATAAAGAGGGTAATTGGTTGATTGAAGCTGAGGGGGTAGTTAATGATGATGAGGTGACTGTACTTAGATCTATTCCTGTAGACTCTGTAGACTCTAACAGCCAGATTCCCTTGTTATCATCTGCGATTATTAACTACGTTGCTCGCACTCAAGAAAACGTAATTTTAAATGATGCGTCAAACGGAGGACAATTTATTCGCGATCGCTACATGATTGCCACTCAACCCAAGTCTATTCTTTGTACTCCCCTACTTTATCAAGGCAAACTTAATGGTATTCTCTATCTGGAAAATAACCTGACAACAGGAGCCTTTACAAGCGATCGTGTCGAAATTCTCAAAATTCTTTCTGCCCAAGCAGCTATCTCGATTGAAAATTCTCGTTTGTACGAACAGTTAGAAGATTACAGTCGAACCTTGGAACAAAAAGTAGAAGTGAGGACTCATGAATTACAAGAAAAAAATCAGGAATTGGCAAGCATACTGGAAAAATTAAAAGCTACACAAGCGCAAATTATTGCTCAAGAGAAATTAGCATCTTTGGGAACTCTAACAGCAGGAATTGCTCATGAAATCAAAAATCCTTTAAACTTTGTTAATAACTTTGCCGAACTTTCTATAGAGTTAACACAAGAATTGCTAGCAGAAATTGAAAGGCAAAAAGACCAATTAGAGCCAGACAGTAAAGAATATATTGAAGAGATTTTAAGTGACCTCAGCCAAAATGCTCAAAAAATTAACGAGCATGGCAAAAGAGCGGATAATATCGTGCGTGGAATGTTGATGCACTCTCGCAGTCAAACTGGAGACGAGCGACAGATGGCTCATGCGAACACTTTGCTAGGAGAAGCAATTAACTTGGCGTATCACGGAATGCGTGCCAAAGATTCATCTTTTTACATGACTGTTGAGACTGATTATGATAATAATATCGATCGTTTAAACATAGTACCGCAGAACATCAGCCGTGCTTTGATAAATATAATTAATAACGCTGGTTACGCAGTGCATAAAAAAGCAATACGCTTTCAAACACGATCGAGGAGCGATCGAGAAACATTTTCCCCTACCCTTTCCGTCAAAACCCAAGACTTGGAAGACGTGATTGAAATCACTATTAAGGATAATGGAGATGGGATTCCCCGAGAAATGCAAGATCGAATCTTTCATCCCTTTTTCACCACCAAGCCACCTGGAGAAGGAACTGGACTCGGTTTATCTATCGCTCACGATATTATCGTTCAGCAGCATCAAGGGGTCATTAAAGTAGAATCCGAAGTTAATAATTTTACTAAATTTATTATTGTATTACCTAAAAGTTATTCTAAGAACCGATAAATTAAGTACGATGGATAAAGCCCTCCAAAAACCTTGTAGGATGACCGATACCCACACTACTTAAAATTTTTTACAAATAATTTAGCATTTTTATACATTTTCTATGAAGAGATTGGCACTAGCCCGATCTTTGCAGACCAGAATCTTTGTTTCCCCATAAAATAATGTAAGAGAGTTTAGGAAACTTAGTTTTTAATCTCTACATATTTTGCTCATTTAGTCAATGATTTAAGTCATAGATGAAAATAATGATTGTAGACGACGAACAAGATGTAAAACTGCTATTTCAGCAAAAATTTAGGAGGGAAAGCAGACAAAACCAAATTACCTTCTATTTTGCTTTCTCAGGAGAAGAAGCACTAGAGCAATTACAAAATAATCGTACTAAATGTCTATCTCTAGTTCTAGCAGATATTAATATGCCTGGAATGAATGGGTTAGAACTACTCAAAATTATAAAAGAAAGATTTCCCGATCTAAAAGTATTTATAATTACTGCTTATGATGATGACAAGAATTATCGAGCAGCAAAAAAATTGGGCGCAGATGATTACATTACAAAACCAATTGAATTTAACAAACTTAAGGAAAAAATCTTGAGTTTATAAAACATCCCAATTGGGAAAAAATTATGACAGCAAAAATATTAGTTGTGGATGACGAACCCGATTTAGAACTCCTACTTCGTCAGGTATTTAGAAAAAAAATTCGAGAAAAAAATTTTCAATTATTTTTTGCCCAAAATGGTTTGCAAGCACTAGAAAAACTGGAAGCAGAACAAGATATAGATATTGTCTTAACCGATATCTATATGCCAGAAATGGACGGTCTTGCTTTGCTGACTAAACTAAGCGAGTTGTACCCACTCGTCAAAGCAGTTATTATCTCCGCCTATGGGGATCTTGAAAAAATCAGAACCGCGATGAACCGAGGGGCTTTTGACTTCCTGACAAAGCCAATTAATTTTCAAGATTTAGAAATTACTACCAACAAAACTCTACAACACGTACAGAGGATGAAAGCAGCGCGAGAACAAGAAATGTTCGCACAAAAAGCCCAAGCAGAACTATTAACTCGCCTGCAAGCCGAAGTTGTAGAACGTCAGCGAGTAGAAGTTGCCTTGCGTGAAAGTGAGGGGAGGCTAGCTCAATTTTTAGAAGCTGTCGCGGTCGGTATATTTGTGATTGATGCCACCGGACAGCCTTACTACGCCAATCAAACTGCCCAAAGAATTTTGGGGAAAGGAGTTGAAGTTACAACCAAAACACCTCAACTACCTCAAATATACAACGCTTACCTTGCTGGAACCGAACAACTATACCCCACAGAACAACAGCCCATTATTCGAGCGCTCAACGGTGAAACCACAACTGTTGACGATCTTGAAATTCGTCAATTAGATAACATTATTCCTCTAGAAGTAGCCGCAACTCCAATTTATAACGAAAAAGGTGAAGTTGTTTATGCTATTGCTGCCTTCACTGACATCACCCAACGCCAACAAGCAGAAGCAGAACGATCTCGATTTACTCAAGAACTTGCGCTGAATAATATCGCTTTGCAAAAGGCTAAAGATGCCTTAGCAGAGTCTAATCGGACTTTAGAACAAAAAGTGGAAGAGCGCACAAGAGAACTTTCTCAAACATTGGAAATTTTGAAAGCTACTCAAGCTGAACTTGAATTTGAAAATGCTTTATTAAGAAGTACGGAGGATACCTCAGGTTTTGATTATCAAGTTGGCGGTAGTTTGCCAATGGATGCTCCCACTTATGTGGTACGTTCTTCAGATCGCTATCTTTATAAAGCGTTAAAACGTGGAGAGTTTTGTTACATACTGAACACCCGGCAAATGGGTAAGTCAAGCCTTATGGTACGCATGCTGAACCGCTTGCAAACTGAAGGTTTTGCTTGTGCGGCAATTGACATTACTCGACTTGGCGTAGAAGAAGTCACTCCAGTTCAATGGTACAAGGGATTGGCGGTGGAGTTGTGGCAAAATTTTGATTTGATGGGAAAAGTAAATTTAAAAGCTTGGTGGAAAGAGCAACAGGATTTGTCACCCTTTCAGTGCTTGAGTCGGTTTATAGAGGAGATCGTATTATCTCAAGTTCAAAGCAAGCATATTTTTATTTTTATAGATGAAATTGATACTGTTTTGGGTTTAAATTTTCCAGTCAATGACTTTTTTGCTCTAATTCGCTTTTGCTACAACCAACGCAGCATTAATGCCAAGTATAAAAGATTAACCTTTGCTTTATTTGGAGTTGCAACTCCCTCTGATTTGCTGAGCGATCCCCAACGAACCCCCTTTAATATTGGTCAAGCAATTCAACTCAATGGTTTTCAGGAGCATGAAGCCCAACCTTTATTACAAGGACTTGCGGAGAAAGTTAGCAATCCGCAAGTTCTTTTAAAAGAATTGCTAGCATGGACAAACGGTCAACCTTTCCTCACGCAAAAGATTTGTCATCTGATCCGTTCTTCTTGCTCTTGCGTTCCCACCAATCAAGAAGCGCAATGGATAGAAACTTTGGTGCGAACTCAGGTGATAGAGAATTGGGAATCTCAGGATGAACCAGAACATTTAAGAACAATTCGCGATCGCATTCTTAACAGCAAGCAAAACACTCTGCGCCTTCTAGCACTTTATCGACAAATTCTACACTCTGGAACGGTTGCTTCAGTGGACAGCCCGGAGGAAAAGGAATTAATCTTGTCAGGGCTAGCGATCAAGCAACGGGGTTGCTTAAAAGTTCACAATCGTATTTATGAATTAATTTTTAATGAAAGTTGGATTACCTTACACGGTGGGTGAGCTATCGGATCTTTTCCTTGCACTGCAAGTAGCTCTATTTTCTGACTTCCAGACTAAACTAAATAAGTTCGTGAAAAATTGTCGATCGGCTTGTGACCACTCAAACCTCAAATCAAATTGCCAAAGCCCCAAAATTTCGTCGTCCTTGGTTGGACTTCCTACAACCATTGATACTGCTTGCACCATCTGGACTTTGGTTGTTGCTTTTGTTAGTACTGCCAACACTTATTATTTTTGAGTTAAGTTTAGTACCAAATATCAGACCTGGAGAAATAGTCAACCCTCGAAATCTCTACAACTACATCCGAATACTCGATCCCCTGTACCTGCAAGTTATGGTGCGATCGCTTGATTTGGCTATAAAGTCCACAATTATTTGTTTGATCTTTGGTTTTCCTGTTGCGTATTGGATTGCTCAGATCGCACCGTCTCGCTGGCGCAACTTGCTGCTCATTGGTTTTGTTTTACCTTTATGGACTTCTTCCCTGCTTCGCTCTTATGCTTGGATTACAATTCTCCGTCCCACTGGATTACTCAACAGCATACTGAGTACTATAGGTTTACCCACTATAGATATACTTAACCGCAATCCTGCAGTGCTAATTGGTATGAGCTATAGCTTATTACCCTACATGGTTTTAATTTTATATGCAGCCCTAGAAAAATTAGATAAACGTTTATTAGAAGCAGCCGCCGATTTAGGAGCAAATCCCATACAAACCTTTTTGAAAATCACAGTTCCTCAAACTTTAACTGGAATTGCTGCGAGTTCTTTTCTCGTATTTATCACTGCATTCGGTGATTTCATCAATCCAGAATTACTGGGCGGAGCTTCTAGCATGACAGCAGCACGGCTAGTCTACAATCAGTTCCTCGGTCCCACTCAAAATTGGGGATTTGGTTCTGCTTTAAGTACGACAATTATTTTGGTTGTGAGTCTTGTTATTGCTCTTTTGATTAAATTTGGTGATGCTACACCAAGAAGATAAGGGTTAGTCGTTAGTCGTTAGTGAAACAACTAACGACTAACCACCAACCACTAACCACTAACCTTTTCCCGTTCGCAACCATCTCGAATGGTACACAGCTCGGTTTTCGATATACCTAAAATTCTAGAGAGCGGTGCTAATAAACTATCATCTACTGGTTCTCCAGCGTAAATACTATTCAGTTCTACAGGCGATAACTTAAAAGTATCGCAGAATTTAACAAACTCTTGATTGTTCAAATCAAGTTCTAGTTGTCTCTCGCCAAGTAAAGTTGCGATCGCTCTCGTTCCATGTTTGGGACGTTCGCTCATTTTTATGTATTTTTTCATTAAGTCTTTTACTTGGCTGAGTTCACCACCCGACTGTTTGATTAATTCAGCACAAGCTATTTTTAGAGCTTTTTTTAAAATTTCATCTTCATTTAAAACCTTTAACACTTCGTCAGCAAATTCTTGTTTTAAGAGTCCTGCAAGGGAGCCTTTATAGTGAAATGGTAGGTAAGTTTCGCTAGCATCTAATTGCCAATCCAATGGTTCTTTACGTAATGACATAGGTGCACCTTATACACAGATTTTGTTCTATCTTGAATCCACCAAGATGATGAGAACCATATGCTATTTAGCCCCAACACTCAAAAAATGAGAAAGGGGATAGCTACAGTCATCTTTTGATGACAGAAAAATAGTTTCATTCTGTTTTAACCCAAGTTTTGCTTTTATGTCATCAAAAGTGACAGCACTATTCGTTGAAAGTATTTATTACTTCTTACCCCGCTTTTGTCAATCCTGCAGAGGTTTAAATTGCTCAACTAGCCTTAGGTCAATCGCTTAAAGCCTCAGCCGCCGCAGCCAATCGCGCCGCCCCAGCTTGCACGATCTGAGCGACTTGGGTCAGAGGCATGTGATTAATTTGTCTGAGAATTAAGTTGACATCAGAAGTTTCTGTGACTGATTTCCCTTCCAAACAGCAAAGAAGTTCTTCTAGCGTATATCCTGCTCTCGCTGCAATTTGAGCTAAATTTTCTGTGTCTGGTACCTTAACGCCTTTTTCCCACATTTGAACAGCAGTAGCAGAAACACCCAAAAGCTTGCCAAACGCCCGTTGGCTCATTGAACCACGAGCCAGCTTGATAATTTCTACCAGTTTCTGTCTGCTTTCTGTGTTCACTGCTGCTTGGCTAACCAACTGTAACTACAAGTCTATTTGCATAATAACCAGTTTATTTGTCTGTTGACATCCTCATTATTTAGCAGTACACTTCTACCTGAGTTTTAAATATACAACTTAAGTTGTCAATCAAAGACTGGGTGCGATAAAACGACTTGGTCTACAGGTTTGTTTGTCTGTAGGATGAAAATACGTCATGCATCAGCGATCGCACAAGACTCACAAGAAATATCGCCGCAAAGGTCAAAGCTTAATCGCTTCTAATAAAATTAAACCAGAAGAATGGGAAATTTCCAATGCCGAAGCCAAACACGCTTTGAAGGCACAAGGCTGCAAAGTTAAAGAAATTAAAAAAATTCGTTGTTTAAAGCATCAAGTGTGTATATCTTATTGGGATGAAAAAGGTGGCGTTTGTAGTGGATTCTTCAGCTACCGGATTTTTACAAAGTGGCAAGTGGAAGTGGAAAAGTTAGTTAATGCTTGTCAAAGCTTAAAGGAATGGGTTTTGCTCGATCGCATCATGAAGTACGAATTCGCTTGCTATCCATATCTCAAGGATATGGAAGATGTACTTAGAAACGCATTAAAAAACTGCTTGTATATTTTGGAAACATCCGTGCTACTACAAGCAGTTTGATGAAGGGGCAAGGAGGCCCCTCAGATAATATCTCGTTTCCAGGCTGCCCCCACCGAATCGAGGTGATACCAAGTCTCTACTGCCTCTCAAAATCAACAGGCAGACCACTAATTAGTAGCAGAGGCTAATTCCGCTAAACGCTCTTGCTGATCTTGAGAGATACAAGCTTGAATAACGTATTCAATTTCCCCTTCTAGGAAGGTATTGAGCGAGTAGTTTTCACCCAATCTATGATCGGTAACACGGTTATCTTTATAGTTGTACGTGCGGATCTTTTCAGAACGCGAACCAGTTCCTACTTGGCTTCGCCGCATGGAAGTGACAGCTTCTTGCTGTTCGCGTAACTTCATTTCATACAGCTTTGCTCTGAGGATCTGCATGGCGCGTTCTTTGTTTTGTAACTGGCTGCGTTCTTCCGTACAGAAAATACGAATACCAGTAGGCTTGTGGAACAAATCAACAGCTGTTTCCACCTTGTTGACGTTTTGTCCGCCTGCACCGCCAGATCGAGCCGTTGTTAATTCAATCTCCTTGGGATCGATGTGGATTTCTACATCATCCACCTCTGGCATAACTGCCACAGTAGCGGTAGAAGTGTGAACTCGTCCTCCAGCCTCCGTGACTGGTACGCGCTGTACGCGATGTACCCCAGCTTCAAATTTAAGCTTGCTGTAGACGTTATCACCCTGAATCTCTAGAATAGCTTCTTTGAAACCGCCCATTTCAGCCAAGGACTCACTGACCATTTTTACGCGCCAACCTTGGCTGTCAGCATAGCGCGAGTACAATCGTACTAAATCTCCCGCCCAAATACTGGCTTCATCACCACCAGTACCGGCACGAATTTCCAGCATAATGTTTTTGTCATCATTTGGATCGCGGGGCAGTAGCAATATTTTTAGACGATTTTCTAATTCTTCTACTTTCTGCTCGAGTTCATCGACTTCCAAAGCTGCCATTTGTTGCATCTCTGGATCGCCTTGAGCTTCTTTTAACACCTGACGCGCCCCTATTAAGTCTTCCTGCGCTTTTTTCCAGATGTCATACGTTTCTACAACTTCTTCTAACGATGAGCGTGCCTTAGCGATCTTTTGATACTCATCAGGATTTTTAGCAGTATCGGGATCGGCAAGACGACGAGTCAATTCATTAAACGTTTGTTCAACTGACTTGAGTTTCTCCAGAAGATATATTTCAGCCATGACGGGTTCAGTCACTCCTTCAAAAATAGCAAATTGGCTTGAGCATTAGATACGACAAATCGACCCAGCCAGCGCAGGGTCGTCGTTAAAAGCTAAAGCCAGCCCGCTACTTTTTGCGTTTGCTGCTGGTAGTTTGACCTTCCATCATGCCGTACTTTCTCATGAAGCGCTCTACGCGACCTTCAGTGTCGATAATCTTCTGAGTTCCAGTGTAGAAAGGATGGTTTCCCGACCAAACATCTACGTGCAACTCTGGCTTAGCAGCGCCTACAGTCATAACAAGTTGACCGTTGCAGTAAACTTTGGCTTCAGGATACCACTGAGGATGAATTCCTTGTTTAGCCATTTTCTCTTCCGTGGTTGATATATATACATTATATTGCCAAAAAGCTAATTGCTATTTGCTAATTGCCAGCTACAACCCGAACCATTAGCTATTAGCCATTAGCCATTAGCCAATCTTCCATTATCGCTTCGAGTACTGAGGTGCTTTGCGAGCTTTGTGCAAACCGTACTTTTTGCGCTCTTTGGCTCTGGGGTCGCGAGTCAGATACCCTTCGCTTTTCAAAGGTGAACGGTTATCGGGATCGAGTTGGCACAAAGCACGAGCAACTCCCAAGCGAACAGCATCCGACTGTCCGGTTAAGCCACCGCCCTCAGCTTTCACGAGGATGTCGTATTCGTTTTCCAAACCTAGAGTTTCTAAGGGCGCTTTAGCAACTGCGAGGTAATTGGCGTTGAACTGGAAGTAAAGATCTCCAGGTTTGCCATTTACAATCAATTGTCCGGTACCGGGAACCAAACGAACTCTTGCGATTGCGGATTTCCGACGACCTGTACCCCAGTACATGGCACGCCCGCTGTTAGTGTCTGTTGCTTGCATGAATATTATTCTCCTGGAATTGTCTGAATCTTTAACTCTTTGGGTTGCTGTGCTGCATGGGGATGAGTGGGTCCAGCATACACTTTTAGCTTGGTAAACAGCTGGCGACCCAAACTATTCTTAGGTAACATACCTTTAATAGCATGCTCTACAATCCGTTCTGGCAAACGCTGTTGCAGCTTATCAAAGCTTTCTGTCTTCATACCACCCGGACGTCCGGAGTGACGTTTGTAAACTTTTTGAGTGCGTTTTTTACCTGTGACGGCTATTTTCTCAGCATTGATAACAATGACAAAGTCACCTGTATCCATATGAGGAGTATATTCGGGTTTATTTTTTCCTCTAAGAATCATGGCAACTTCGGTAGCAAGGCGACCAAGGCGTTGGTCAGCCGCATCTACTACATACCAATTGTGCTGAAGTGTTTTCTGGGGAGGAAGGAAAGTTTTGTTAGTCATTGGTGGTTAGTTGTTAGTTGTTAGTTGTTAGTTGTTAGTTGTTAGTTGTTAGTTGTTAGACTAACTACTATCTAATAACCACTAACTAAATACAAATTTTGGTTGAGTATCAAACCAAATTTCTGGAGGAAAGGGAAAATGTGGATAGCCCACTCGCAACAAACATAAACCTTGGGAAGGCGCAGCGTGTTTCACTTCTTCACGCCGTTCGTATTTCCATAGGTCAGTAAAGTTTTCTGGTGTTCGCTGTCCTGAACCTACTTGTACTAGCATCCCTACTAACAGCCGCACCATGCCATATAAAAATCCATTTGCTTGAATTTCTACGTGCAGAAACGGTCCATTGCGATAGCACTCCGCAGCTTGTATATCTACCCAGGAGTGCTTTCGTGCTGAATTTGCTCGATGAAAAGCAGCTAGGTGATGATGCCCAATGAGCGGTTTTAATGCCGCTTGCATCAATGATTCATCCAAGGGCTCAATATAATAATGCCAACTTACAGCGCTGGCAAACAAGTTCGGCAATCCTTCAGTATATAACGTATAACGATATCTTCGGTAGATGGCACTAAAGCGAGCGTGCCAACCATCATTAACCTCTGCTGAAGCCCGAATCAATATATCTTTGGGCAAATAACTGTTGAGGATAACTGCCCACTTACAAGCTGGAATTGGACTGGTGACATTGAAGTGGGCGACTTGAGCCGCAGCATGAACTCCAGCATCAGTTCGCCCAGCGCCATGAAGTGTTACCGGAGAACCCAGTACAGTCGCGATCGCTTTTTCTATCTCTTCTTGAACGGTTCTTTGTTGTGGTTGCCTTTGCCACCCATGAAAATGAGTACCCAGGTATTGAATGACCAGGGCGACTCGATAAGTTCTTGTTTTAAGCTGGTGGCTGTTTGGCATAACGATCGACTCAGGTAAGAAGGATGAAGTATAAAATTAATTTTTTATCTTTCATCCTTTATCCTTTATTAAACCAATTCAATGATTGCCATTTGAGCATTATCACCCCGACGAGGAACGGTGTGTAAAACTCTTGTGTAACCACCTTGACGATTTGCATACCGAGTGGGGGCTTGTTCAAACAGAGCGCGAACCAATTCTTTGTCATATATATAACCAAGGGCTTGGCGGCGTGCTGCTAGGGAACCATCTTTAGCTAGGGTAATCATTTTGTCCACCTCGGAACGCAATACCTTAGCTCGGATTAAGGTAGTAGTGATTCGTCCGTGACGGATCAGTTCGGTAGTGAGCGATCGCAACAAAGCGCGACGCTGGTCGGCTGGTTTGCTAAGTTGTTTTACTCGACAACGGTGGCGCATAATCTTTGTTAGTTGTTAGTTGGTTGGTGACTAATAGCTAATGGCTAGCGACTAATAGAGTAATTAGCTATTAGCTATTAGCCATTAGCAATTTTAAGGATGTTTGGAAGCTCTTTCAGTTGGTAAGGTAATTCCCAAGCGTCGCTGTAAGGCTTCAACTACCTCTTCAGCAGACTTTTGACCAAAGTTTTTGATTTCTAATAGGTCTTCTTGAGTGTAATCTAATAAGTCGGCAACAGAGTTAACCTGTGCTCGCTTGAGACAGTTATAAGCTCTGACTGAAAGTTGTAATTCTTCAATAGGAATTTGAGCGGTGGGATCGTCTGGAATGTCAGTAGCTGTGTCTGTTGGTTCCAGCGAAATATCTTTTAATGGATTGAATAGGTCTACCAAAATACCAGCAGCGCCTGAAAGGGCTTCTTGTGGAGTCAGGCTTCCGTTTGTACATACTTCTATCAACAAACGGTCTTTTGGTATCCCATTATCTCCACGAGTTTCTTCTACACTGTAATTAACCTTCCGCACTGGCATAAATACCGAATCAATTTGAAGAAAGTCCAAAGACGTAGCTTCTTCACGACCTCTTTCGACAGTGCGATATCCCTTACCTCTTTCAATCCGAAATTCCATTTCCAACTTCCCACCTTCAGCAACAGTAGCCACATATTGGGTGGGATCGATTGCTTCTACTTCACTGGGTAAATCGAAGTGTGATACTGTGACTGTTGCCGGACCTGTAACTAGCACTCGACCAATTTGGGGTTGAGAGGAGTAGCTTTTGAGGACAACTTCCTTCATTTTCATGAGGATTTCCAAAACATCTTCCCTAACGCCCGGAACGGTAGCAAACTCGTGTGAAACGCCTGCAATTCTGACTGCTGTTACTGCTGTCCCTTCTAAGTTAGAAAGTAAAACCCTTCTTAAGGCATTGCCGACTGTAGTTCCTTGACCCCGTTCTAGGGGTTCTAAGACAAATCTACTGGCTTGACCTCTATTTTCTTCAGTATTAGATTCTACACACTCTATTTGAAATTGTGCCACGGAGTAGCCTCCCTTATTGTCGAGTCCTGTAAGAGGGGCAATCAAATTGCCTCCACAAACACTTGGTTGTAGCGGAAATTTTCTTCACCAGTGTTTAAGGTTAGGCAGCCCCTTCTAAAGGTCTGCCTTCCCAAATTTATTTTTTGCCTTGAGCTACGGTGAAATTTTGAGGCTTCCAAATAGCTAACAGGCGCTAGTCATATGTCGTTTACTATATTGCTGGTTTGAATTTGCACTTCTTGAGTGCTAGCTCAAAGTTCACGACTCTCTTCACGATCGCAAGCGCAATCCCGAGTGGAAGTGGATAGTCCTCTTCAAAGGCTATCGCTCTTACACGCGGCGACGCTTGGGTGGACGGCAACCATTGTGAGGAATTGGCGTAATATCTCTAATGAGAGTAATCTCCAGCCCTGCTCCTTGAAGTGCTCGGATAGCTGTTTCTCTACCTGCTCCCGGACCACTAACCATCACCTCTATCTGGCGCATTCCCTGATCGATGGCTCGGCGTGCTGCACTTTCTGCCGCTGTTTGTGCGGCAAAGGGAGTTCCCTTTTTGGCTCCTTTGAAGCCACTAGATCCAGCACTTGCCCATGACACAACATCTCCGTTTGAGTCGGTAATGGTGACAATGCTATTGTTAAAGGTAGACTGGATGTAAGCAACCCCATTCGGGACATTACGTTTTTGCTTCTTACTACCTGATTTTTTGTTACTTTGTTGTCGCGCCATATCGCTGTGATTTTTTGTGAATTGCTGTAGATAAGCGTAAGTAAAGAATTACTTAGCAGGAGCCTTTTTCTTACCCGCAACTGTCTGCCTTCTCCCCCGCCGAGTTCTGGCATTAGTACGAGTTCTTTGCCCTCTGACTGGTAAACCCATGCGGTGGCGACGCCCCCGATAAGTCCCGATGTCAACCAGGCGCTTGATATTCATTGCTTCCCAGCGCCTTAAGTCACCCTCTACTTGATAGTTACTTTCTATCTCGCCCCTTAAGGCTGCTATATCAGCATCACTCAGTTCCTTAACACGGGTGTCGGGGTTAACACCTGTTGTTGCTAAAATCTCTTTGGAACGAGATAGTCCAATTCCGTAGATGTAGGTTAGACCTATCTCAACACGCTTGTCTCGTGGAAGGTCTACTCCGGCAATACGTGCCACAATTGTCTCCCTCTTTGTCAGTTATCTATTACTCAGTCATTTACTTAACAGCTAGCCAGTGTCAGTCTGTTATCTATCGTCACTGGTGAGTCTGGGGAAAGCAGGCGGGTCTCCTGCTGCGAAGATCGGAATAACCCTGAGGGTTACCGATCGCTGTTACCCTTGACGTTGCTTGTGCTTGGGGTTGGAACAAATCACCATGACACGACCACGACGTCTGATCACGGTACATTTTTCACAAATTTTCTTGACGGATGCTCTTACTTTCATGGTGTTAATTTTGACTCCAAATAGAAAATTATAACATATAATGGGAATTTATGCAGTGAGATACATCTAAAACCCAATTTTTCTGTTTGTGGTAATATTTTCTACAAGTGTTAGGTTATTCACTCAAGAGGAGATTTTCCTTTGGTAACTTGTGTCCCCACTCCACTTTGACACGAGCGATCGCTTTTAAAATTTTCAGAAAACTCAGGTAGCCTCTAACTAGGATATAGCCTAAAATATGGGAAGCATTTTTAGATTATCCCAAAAACTGTCACCTCAGTAGGGTAACCGTCGCAGTTGTGTAACAAAAATTGCATCTTAAGCGATAAAGTAACTGAAATTATCCAAGAGCAAAAATTGTTTGTTCGGTCTACTTCTTCCGAAGTCGATAAGTGATTCTACCCTTTGTCAAGTCGTAGGGTGTCAGTTCCACTTTGACGCGATCTCCAGGTAGAATTTTGATATAGTTACGACGGATCTTGCCAGAAATGTGGGCAAGAACGTTAAATCCATTATCAAGGTCTACACGGAACATGGCGTTGGGAAGGGACTCGGTAACCGTACCTTCCATTTCAATTAGATCTTGTTTAGACAAGTTTTTTCCTCAACTCAACAGTCTCCTCTTCAGTCTTTCAGACGCAACTAGGATGCCTCTAGTGTGCAGAAGAACATATTTTGGAGAATATATCAACAGTTCATTAATATATCTTATCCAAGATTTACACTCATTTGCTTGCGAGAAGATTGGGAATTGGGTATGGGGAATCGGGCATTGCTAAAAGTTATTCGGTATGCAATTGCCCATAGCCCATAGCCCCTAACTCCTAGCCGATTTACGAAACAACGATTTTTTTCAACTCAGCGGTGACTTCTTCTGGAGACTGATTGCCATTGACTGAAAGCAGGATATTGCGATCGCTGTAAAAATCAATTAGAGGAGACGTTTCGGAACGGTAAACATCCAAACGATGACGTATCACTTCTGCGGTGTCATCTTTTCTGCCCCGTTCTAGCAATCGAGAAATCACAATTTCATCTGGGACTTCGAGATTGATTGCTCTTTCTCCTCCTTGCTGGTGTTTTTGCAGCAATTGCTCCAAGAAAACAGCTTGATTAACAGTACGGGGAAAGCCATCAAGAATCCAACCTGACTGAGTATCAGGCTGAGCGAGACGTTCCTCAATCAAATCCTCAATAAGTTTATCGGGAACTAAATCCCCCTTATCGAGATAACTTTGAGCTTTTACACCCAAAGGAGTTTGGTCTTGAACTGCTTGACGTAATATATCACCCGTAGAAATATGGGGAAGATCGCACTCCTGAGCTAAAGTTTTCGCTTGAGTTCCTTTTCCTGCCCCTGGCGGTCCCAAGAAGATTAATCGCGTCACTATTGTTTCACCATTCCTTCATAGCGCTGAGAAATAACGTAGGTTTGGATTTGCTTAGACGTATCAATTGCTACACCTACTAGAATCAGTAAAGAGGTAGCACCCAAGCCTCTAAAAGTCGGGACACCCAAAGCACTTTCAACGGCAGTAGGGATAATTGCAACTAAGCCTAAGAAGATTGCTCCCAAAAAAGTTAGCCGATTGACCACTCGTTCGATGTACTCACTTGTTGCCTTACCCGGACGAATACCGGGGACGCTAGAACCCATTTTTTTCAAATTCTGTGCTACATCTACCGGATTAAGAATCAGCGAAGAATAGAAATAGCTAAAGAACACGATAGAAACGAGGTAAACAAGAGCGTAAACCCAAGATCCGGAAGCACCAGGAACAAGATAAGTGTTAACAATCCTTGAATATTGTGGATTATTAATGAAATTTTGAACCAACAGTGGCAAACTCAAAATAGCAGCAGCAAAAATGATTGGCATCACGCCCCCTTGATTGAGACGTAGGGGTAGATAGCTGCGCTGTTCTGCAAAAAGTTTCCGACCAACTTGACGGCGTGCGGAAATAATTGGGATGCGGCGGATTCCTTCTTGTACGAAGACAATACCAACAATTGTGGCTAGAAAAAGCAGCAGCAACACAATAACACGACCAGCGATTTCCCGACCGCCAGTTTGCACAAAATCGATAGTATCACCTAAAGCTTTTGGCAGTGTTGCCACAATGTTGACAAAAATCAACAAAGATGCGCCATTTCCCACGCCCCGTTCTGTTATCAGTTCTGACGCCCACATAACAAACATAGAACCTGCTGTGAGGGCGAGAGCTGTCTCAATAACAAAAATGGGTCCGTAGTTTTGGGCAAAAGGTTTGAGCCAGAAAGCCGCTAAAAAAGAACTTTGAATAATTGCCCAAACAAGAGACACGTATCGAGTCACTTGAGAAATCTTGCGCCGTCCTGCTTCACCTTCATTTTTCTGTAAGTTTTCTAAAGCAGGAATGGCAGCAGTGAGCAATTGGATAATAATCGAAGCATTGATGTATGGCAAAATACCTAAGGCAAAGACTCCCAAAGCTGAAAGTCCGCCTCCGGAAAAGATATCCAAAAAGCTTAATATCTGGTTATTACCTTGAAGGGCTTGGGCAAATTCTTGTCTGTTAATTCCTGGAATGGGCAAATGTATACCCAAGCGAATCAACAATAGAATACCCAGCGTGACAAGCAGCCGACCTCTCAGCCCTGCCGCTTGTGCCATCTGCATAAAAGTTTCTTGAGCCGTTGGGGCTTTTTCTCGACCGAGCATAGAAGGCTACCTTTGAAGTATGAAAAATGAAGTATGAAGTGTGAAGTTATGAAGTATGAAGTACGAACTTTGAAGTATAAAAAGTATAATTTTTTTCATTCTTTATCCTTCATTCTTCATCCTTCATCATTCAGATCACTTCGCAACTTCCACCTGCTGCCTCAATTTTGGTACGTGCTGTACCTGTAAACGCTGCTGCTTTGACTGTGAGTGGAATGCCCAACTCCCCATTTCCCAGAATTTTTAAGGAACCTTTAGAGGCAGTTAGAATACCTGCTTCTTTCAGAGATTCCAGTGTGACTTCTGAGTTTGGGGGTAGAACAGCAAGCTTTTCTACATTAATCGTAGTGTAAATTTTACGATTAACGAGGGGAAACCCCTTCAATTTCGGAATACGGCGGTATAATGGCTGCTGACCACCTTCAAAACCAGGTCGAGTGCTGCGTCCGGAACGTGCGTTTTGACCGCGCATACCTTTACCAGCGCTTGCGCCTTGACCTGCAGCAACACCTCTACCCAAACGGCGACCGCGTTTTTTAGATCCCTTTTGGGGACGAACATCATTTAGTCTCATAAGCCAAACTTCTTTAAAGTTTAAGTCGTCAGGTTTGCTAATAGCTCATAGCTAATGGCTAATAACAGCAAATCAATTAGCTAATAGCTAACTGCTATTAGCTATGAAATGTATAAATTTTCAACAGGGATGCCTCGGTCTTCAGCAACTTCTGCAAAAGTACGCAGGGTAGATAGAGCGTTGACAGCCGCTCTGGCGTTATTTAGAGGGTTGTTAGAACCAAGTTGTTTTGCTAGAACGTTACGAACGCCTGCCAATTCCAACACTGTCCGAACTGCACCACCTGCAATTACACCAGTACCTGGTGCTGCAGGACGCATGATCACTTGTGCGCCACCACCGGTTCCATTGATGGGGTGAGGGATGGAATTGGATTTGGTGATGGGGATATCAATCAGGTGTTTTTTGCCGTCAGCGACACCTTTTTTCACAGCACCAATAACGTCTGACGCTTTGCCGACTCCCACACCGACTTGACCGCGTTCGTTACCTACAACAACGATCGCTCGGAAGCTCAGTTTTTTACCTCCTTTAACGACCTTGCTCACGCGTCGGATCTGGATCACTCGCTCTTGCCAGTTAGTTTCTTCCTTCTTTGCCCGGTTGGTTTTACGACGATTTGTTGCCATTGTTTATACCTCTTATAAATTGTTAATTGCTAAAAAGCTAACTGTATTTTGCTATTAGCCATTAGCTATTAACCATTAGCAAATTTAAAAATCCAAACCAGCTTCACGGGCTGCTTCAGCAAGAGCTTTAACGCGTCCGTGATAAAGGTTTCCTCCACGGTCAAAGACAACTTTGGTTATTCCTTTGGACAAAGAACGAGATGCAATTAACTTCCCTACTTCTGTGGAAGCGTTGCAGTTTCCACCCGAAGACAATTTAGATTTCAATTCTGGTTCTACAGTTGATGCTGCTACCAAAGTATGATGTTGTGTGTCGTCAATCACCTGAACATAAATATGTTGGTGAGAGCGAAATATAGCTAACCTCGGACGTTCGGGAGTTCCATTGACTTTACCGCGAATGCGTCTTTGGCGACGTTCTCTTGATTCTCTGCGAGTACTCTTCATATTTACTTCTTACCCTTACCAGTCTTACCAGCTTTACGTCTGACGGCTTCGCCGGCATAACGAATACCCTTACCTTTATAAGGTTCTGGTGGACGAACATCGCGAATTTTAGCTGCAATGTTGCCTACCACTTCTTTGTCATAACCACTGACAATAACGTTGGTGTTGTTCTCAACAGCAAACTGTATTCCTTCTGGGGGAGCAATTTGTACCTGATGGCTGTAGCCCATGTTCAAAACTAAGGTACGACCTTGAACGGCTGCTCGATAACCAACCCCTTGAATTTCCAAACGGCGTTGAAAACCTTGAGAAACTCCCTCAACCATGTTGGAAACCAAAGTACGGGATAAACCGTGCATTTGGCGAGATACGCGGGAATCATCCCGACGATTCACCTGCAGTACTTCTCCCTCTTGGGAAAGGGACACTTGGGTAGGTAATTCGCGAGAAAGTTCCCCTTTTGGTCCTTTAACAACTACCTTTGTGCCATTAACAGTCACTTCTACTTTTGCAGGAATTTTAATTGGTCGTTTACCAATTCGAGACATAACTTTTTATCCTTTGTTTGATTGCTAATTGCTAATTGTTCTTGTTAAGTGCTATTAGCCATTAGCTATTAGCTATTAGCTATTAGCTATTAGCTATTAGCCATTAGCCATTAGCCATTAGCAAATAACTACCATACATAGCAAAGTACTTCTCCACCTAAGTTTTGACGCCGTGCTTCCCGGTCCGTCATAATACCGCTAGATGTGGAAATAATAGCAATGCCAATACCGCCGAGTACTCTTGGTAGCTCTTTTTTATTGGAGTAAACTCGCAAACCTGGTTTGCTCACCCGCTTTAAGGAAGTAATTAGGGGTTGGCGATTTTTACCCTTGTATTTTAAGGAGATTGTGAGTTCGCGCTTAACGCCTTCTCCCACTTCTTCAAAATCAGAAATAAAACCTTCTTCACGCAGCACTTTTGCAATGCTGCGAGTCATCTTTGTGGATGGCACGTGAGTTGTTTGATGCCGCGCCATGTTGGCATTGCGAATGCGCGTCAGCATATCTGCAATTGTGTCGTTTACCGCCATCTTTTCCTCTTTAAATCAACTTATTGCTCGCGAAAAGGCATTCCCATTTCTTTTAGTAAAGCTCGACCTTCTTCATCATTTTTTGCTGTGGTAATGATGGAAATGTCCATACCACGAATTTGATCGATGCTGTCGTACTCCACTTCCGGAAATATCAATTGCTCTCTAACACCTAAAGTGTAATTACCCCGACCATCAAAGCTTTTAGGGCTAATACCGCGAAAGTCACGAATTCTTGGTAGTGTCAGGTTGATCAAACGGTCAAGGAAGGCGTACATCCGTTCGCCTCTAAGGGTGACCATAATGCCTACAGGCATACCTTGACGAATTTTGAAGCCTGCGATCGCTTTTTTAGCTCGGGTCACTACAGGTTTTTGTCCGGTAATGAGTGCAATTTCGCTTAACGACGCTTCTAATGCTTTAGCATTTTGAGATGCTTCCCCTAAACCTCGGTTGACAGTCACTTTAATCAACTTTGGTACTTGATGAATGTTTGTGTATTCAAACTGCTTCATCAGTTTGGGGACTATAGTCTCTTGGTATACAGTTTTCAGTCTTGGTACTGCCATAGTCTTTTGTCCTTAATCTCCCTGGGCTTGGTCAGGGAATACTTGAATGGTGAATGATGAATGCTGAATGCTGAATTATGAATTCAATGAAATCTTTAATAATTCATAATTCATAATTCATAATTCATAATTTATTGATCGATGATTTCACCAGTTTTCTTTAGCATTCTAACTTTCTTGCCTTCAGCAGTGAAAGTGTAGCAAACACGACTGGCGACGTTTTGCTTGGTGGAATAAAGCATGACGTTAGAACTGTGGATGGGGTATTCCTGGTTGACAATGCGACCGGATTCGCCTTCCTGCTGTGGTTTAACGTGCTTTGTCTTAATGTTGACACCTTTGACGATGACTTTGCTTTCTTGGGGGAGTGCTTTGATAATTTCACCCACTTTGCCCTTGTCTTTTCCGGCTATCACCTGTACGGTGTCTCCGGTTTTGACATGCATTTTATAGAATTTGGGCTTTTCCTTCTTTTTGGTTGCCATTACAGCACCTCCGGAGCCAAAGAAACGATTTTGGTAAAGTTTTTGTCACGAAGTTCCCGCGCTACGGGACCAAAGACGCGAGTTCCTTTGGGGTTACCGTCTTTGTTAATAATAACTGCGGCGTTGTCGTCAAAGCGAATGCTCATCCCACTGTCTCTACGTATGCTGTGGCGAGTGCGAACAATCACTGCTTCTACAACGTCAGACTTTTTGACAGCCATGTTGGGAATTGCGTCTTTAACAACAGCAATAATTTTATCGCCCACAAAGCCATAACGGCAGTTACCCGCACCTAAAACGCGGATGCACATCAATTTGCGAGCACCGCTGTTGTCTGCGACATTGAGGTAAGTCTGGGTTTGAATCACTGTTTATCTCCCTTTTTGTGCTGTTAGCTATCTAACAACTATTTAGTTAACTCAGCGTTCTTGGTGGTTAGGATTTCAGTGACTGTCCAGCGCTTAGTTTTACTGAGGGGTCTAGTTTCCTGAATCCGAACGCGATCGCCTATTTTGCACTTATTTTCTTCGTCGTGTGCTTTGTACCGTCTGGTTTTAACGACAATTTTGCCGTATTTGGGGTGGGGAGAGCGGTTTTCTACGGCGACGACAACCGTTTTTTGCATTTTGTCGCTCACAACCAAGCCCACTCGTTCTTTTACTGCCATACTTTCCTACTCTGCTTCACTCTTTGCTTGACTGACAGAAGCCCGCTTGCGCTCGTGTTCTACTGTAAGTAATTGAGCTAGGCGGTGTCGGGCGTGTCTGAATTGGTGGGGTTTTTCCAACTGTCTGGTAGCTTTTTGCAAGCGCAGTTGAAACAGTTGTTTTTTAACTGCGATAATTTCTTGAACCAATTGTTCGTCAGTTAATTCTCTTGCTTCTGATATTTTAGGAAGAGCCATAACTTACACCTGCTGCTGTTGCTCTTCTTCAGAGCGTTTGATGAATTTAGTTTTAATGGGCAACTTATAAGCCGCCAGTCTCATTGCTTCACGAGCAATTTCTTCTGATACACCAGCAATTTCAAATAAAATTCTGCCTGGTTTTACGACAGCTACCCAAAACTCTGGAGAACCTTTACCGGAACCCATACGTGTTTCTGCCGGACGCATGGTAACGGGTTTATCGGGGAAAATCCGAATCCAAATTTTACCGCCCCTACGGATGTAACGAGTCATTGCTCGACGAGAAGCTTCGATTTGCCGGGAGGTAATCCAAGCGGGTTCTAAAGCTTGGAGCGCAAAATCACCGAAGTTAAGGCTACTTCCGCGAGTTGCTTGTCCGGTCATCCGCCCGCGTTGTTGTTTGCGGAATTTAGTTCTTCTTGGACTTAACATGAGGAAGAAATTATGAATTATGAATTATGAATTATGAATTATGAATTGTGAATTGTGAAGCAAGATCGTGTCTGATTCATCATTCAGCATTCATCCTTCATCCTTCATTAGAACGGTCTTCAAATTGTTGGCGACGGCGATTTTGACGTCTAGAAGGGGGACGATCCCGATCGCGGTCGCGATCGCCTCGGTCGCGGTCGCGAGTTCCTTGTGGTGGTGGAGTTTCTTCCTGTCCGGGAATAATTTCTCCTTTAAACACCCAAACTTTAATGCCAAGAATACCGTAAATGGTTTTAGCAGTGCAGTAAGAGTAGTCGATATCAGCCCGTAAGGTATGGAGGGGAACGCGACCTTCACGAGTCCACTCTGTCCGAGCAATTTCTGCACCGTTGAGGCGACCGCTCACTTGAACTTTGATACCTTGTATCCCAGCACGTTGAGCGCGTTGGATCGCTTGGCGAACGACTCTCCGGAAAGATACCCGACGTTCCAACTGTTGAGCAATGTACTCCGCAATTAGGTAAGCATCAGCATCAACTCGCTGTACTTCAACGACGTTAATACGAATCTGACGATTGCTACCTAACAGTTGTTGAAGCCCGGTTCGCAAAGCTTCGATTCCTTGTCCGCCCCGACCTACGACTACGCCCGGTCGAGCAGTGCGAACTTCTAGATCGATTTGATCGGCTTTACGCTCAATGCGAACTTCAGAAATTCCGGCGTTGTTTTGAGCAGATCTACCCAGTTTTTCTTCTATATATTTACGCAGTTTGCGATCTTCTTGAAGAAGTTCTGGATAGCGGTTGGGGTCTGCAAACCAACGGGATTGGTGCTCTTGGGTGATTCCCAAACGAAAACCGACTGGATGTATCTTCTGTCCCACAAATGCTTCCTCTTAAATTTCTTAATCTTGTGCTGCGTTGGGGTCAGCAGCTACAGCTACAGTAATGTGACACGTTGGTTTGCGAATTTGGTAAGCCCGACCTTGCGCCCTTGGTTGAAATCTTTTCAGCACCGGACCTTGATCTGCGTATGCTTGAGTAATTACCAAATCAGCTCTATTTAAGCCAGCGTTATGTTCTGCGTTAGCTGCAGCACTTCTCAGTACTTTCAGAACTGGATCGCAGGCTCGATAAGGCATGAATTCTAAAACAATAAGTGCTTCTCTATACGAGCGTCCCCGGATCTGGTCTAGTACGCGCCGCACTTTCAGGGGAGACATACGTATATAGCGGGCGATCGCTTTAACTTCAGTAGTATCAGTTGCCATAATTTTCTCCGTGAGCTAATCGCTAATTGCTAATCGCTAATTGCTAATAGCCCTATCTCCTTACAGAGACGCTAAGCGAACGGTTTCACCAGTGCTGTGGGCGCGGGAGACCCGCCTACAGCACTGGACTCACCATTAACCATTAGCCATTAGCCATTAGCTATCTACCTGATTTCTTATCACTCTTAGAGTGACCTCTAAAAGTGCGCGTGGGTGCAAATTCGCCCAATTTGTGTCCCACCATTTGGTCGCTGATAAAGATGGGAACGTGCTGGCGTCCGTTGTGAACGGCAATGGTATGACCGACCATGAGGGGTAAGATTGTTGAAGCCCGCGACCAAGTTTTAATAACTTCTTTTTTGTTGGCTTCGTTAAGTCTTTCAATTTTTTCTAGAAGGTGATCCGCAACAAAGGGACCTTTTTTTAGAGAACGACCCATAGTTCAACACTTGCTAATTGCTAATTGCTAGTTGCTAAAAAGCTAATTGCTAAAAAGCTAATTGCCATTGACTATTAGCCATTAGCCATTAGCCATTAGCTCTTTATGATTCACGTCCGCCACGTCCGCGCTTGGATGACTTACGACGGCGACGTACAATCAACTTACTGCTGGCTTTCTTTGGTTTGCGAGTCTTGAGACCCAAAGCAGGTTTACCCCAAGGAGTGACAGGACCCGATCTACCAATAGGCGCTCTACCTTCACCACCACCGTGGGGGTGATCGACTGGGTTCATCACGCTACCTCTGACTTGAGGACGGCGACCTTTCCAGCGAACTCTACCAGCTTTACCCGCACTGAGGTTTCTGGCGTCGAGGTTACCAACTTGTCCGATAGTGGCATAGCATTCCTTGCGTACCATGCGGACTTCAGTGGAAGGTAACTTGAGTGTGACGTAATTCCCTTCTTTTGCAACGACTTGAGCTGTAGCACCTGCAGCGCGAACAATTTGACCGCCTTTCCCTGGCTTTAACTCTACGTTGTGGACGCTAGTACCCAACGGAATGTTAGATAGGGGTAAAGCATTACCATCTTCAATAGGCGCAGTCGATCCGGCAATAATTGTTCTACCTACACCAACTCCATTGGGCTGTAGAATATAACGCTTTTCGCCATCTTCATATTGCAATAGTGCAATCCGCGCATTGCGGTTGGGGTCGTATTCAATAGCAATCACTTTAGCTGGAATATCACGCTTATCCCGCTTAAAATCAATAATGCGGTAAAGACGTTTGTGTCCGCCACCTCGATGACGGGTGGTGATACGTCCTTGATTGTTCCGACCTTTTGCACGATGGATCGATCTAGTTAAAGATTTTTCTGGTTCGCTTTTTGTAATTTCTGAAAAATCAGAAATTGTAACTTGGCGAGTGCTGGGGGTATAAGGGCGAAAAGAACGAGTACCCATCTTCTTAAACCTCTGGGAATAAAACTTGTCTGATCTTCTCTACATCCCCAGCTGCGACAGTAACAATGGCTCGCTTGTATTGGGGTTTGAAACCTATAAATTTACCAACACGCTTTTTCTTCCGTGGTGGTAATGCGGTATTGACTGCTTCAACTTTGACGTCAAATAAGTTTTCAATAGCCGCTTTAATTTCTGGTTTGGTTGCTTTTGGAGTCACTTCAAAAGTGTATTTATTTTGCTCCATTAAGATAGTCGCCTTTTCAGTCAAAATTGGGCGACGTATAAGATCTGGAAGCTTACGGATGTCAAACTCCTGAGGTATTTTACCCACCGTAGACCTCCTGAATCTTTCCTAAAGCTTGCGCTGTCACAACAATTTTGTCAGCATGAAGCAAATCGTAAACGTTGAGTTGATCTGCACTAATGAGTTTGAGATTTTCTACGTTACGGGCTGACAAGTATACGTTTTCTACTTGTTCCGATAAGACTAACAGAGTCTTGCTTTCTGGAGCAGCACCCCAACGGGCGATCGCACTTACCAACTCTTTTGTTTTGGGACGTTGGATTTGATCGCTAAATTCTTCTACCACAATCAAATCATCGATCCGGCTAGCAAATGCTGTTCTCAGTGCCAATTGCCGTTCTTTGCGGTTCATTTTGATTTCAAAATCTCTGGGTTTCGGTCCAAAGATGACACCACCACCGCGCCATAATGGCGAACGGATAGATCCAGCACGAGCCCGACCGGTTCCTTTTTGCCGCCAAGGTTTGCGACCGCCTCCTCGAACTTCCGAACGAGTTTTTGTACTAGCTGTTCCTTGGCGAGCATTAGTCATTTGTCTCACCAAAGCTCTATGCACGATGTGAGACGCCGTTTTTTCCTTGGCTACTTTCAAATCGAACGTTGTTTGTCCGACTTGGTCTCCTTGCCAATTTTTGACTGCACACTCAAACATTTTTTGTCCTTATATCCTTTGTCTTTTGTCCTTCGTCCTTTGTTCTTCGTCCGCGCATCGTGACTTATAACTCATGACTGATGACTAACGACCAATGACTTATGATTTTTTACCAACTATGGTTGCCGGAAGAATATTTACAATAGCTCCGGGCTTACCAGGAACAGCTCCCTTGATCAGCAATAAGTTACGCTCTGAGTCTACTCGTACTACAGTAAGCTTGCGAATTGTGACTCGATCGCCACCCAACCGTCCTGCCATCCGTTTTCCAGGATAGACACGACCGGGAGTCGTACCAGCACCAATCGAACCAGGTTGTCTGTGGTTTTTAGAACCGTGAGACATTGGTCCTCGACCAAAGTTGTTGCGTTTTTGGTTGCCAGCAAAACCGCGACCTATACTTGTACCAACTACATCTACTATTTGACCTGCACTAAAAATATCTGCTTTAAGTTCTTGACCTAAAGAATACTCACTCGAGTTATCTATGCGATACTCATGCAAATGACGCAACGCTGGGGCAGATGACTTGGCAAGGTGTCCCAACTGCGGTTTATTCAGTGCTTTTGGCTTTACTTCGCCATAACCCACTTGGATGGCGGAGTAACCGTCGGTCTGCTTTGTTTTGACTTGGGTAACGGTGCATGGTCCCGCTTTGATAACAGTGACAGGAATAGCTACTCCATCACCATCAAATATTTGGGTCATGCCCAGTTTGGTGCCGAGAATACCTACAGACACAGTTACTGGCTCTCCTTTCTTAACTTTTTTCCGTTAACATCGGATTTTAGACATCTGTACATAAGCCCAAGTCAGCATTGATAGCTTTTCTTGGGCTGACCTCTGAAGTCGAATCTGCTAGGTGTCACAGTTACAACTTCCTTGGGTCTCCACAACTGTCCCTACTGTTGGGTGAATCCGATTCTGTTTGTTTTCACCACACAGCCAGAATTGTCTTCCTTAGCGGAAGAACTCATTTCTGGATTGAATGCAAGGCACGAGAGCTTTGCGTTTCGTGCAGCAACGCTTTGTATTGAAGCAGTTGATTCGGCACTCTTT
Source organism: Tolypothrix campylonemoides VB511288_2 (assembly GCF_045999855.1). Classification (NCBI taxonomy): domain Bacteria; kingdom Bacillati; phylum Cyanobacteriota; class Cyanophyceae; order Nostocales; family Tolypothrichaceae; genus Tolypothrix; species Tolypothrix campylonemoides. Next base: position 133,550 of record NZ_JBFPMW010000004.1, on the reverse strand, counting down.
CATTGCAGCAGTAGGACTTAGATAGCAGTCTACCCAGTATCCACAAACTGAGACTCATGCAATGCCACAAACAAACACTACCGCTCAGTTTTTTTCACTGCTCACCTCAAACACTTGTTCAAGGTTGTTGCGGTCTTTTCCCACGCTAAGAACTTAGCTTACTATGTACCTGGGATACTTTTGGTTTTTCAACCAATAATCCACTAACATAGTTTACCTAGTTTACCAGCTGTTTGACCAATCTTTACCAGTTTATCCTATTTGGAAATTTGTCACCATGTTTGATGACCAAACCATATGGAAGTGCCAGTAGAAGAGTAACCTGAGTCTACTAAATGTCACGATCCAATAATATAGCGTACAGATTTATATTTGTCTACAAATTTATGAAAAGAGGGATTGGGGAGTAGAGGGACAAGGCGGACAGGGGGACAGGATGAGAATCACCAATCCTCAATCGTCAATTGCTAATGACAAATGACAGATAATAGAGATGTCAAAGTGGGATAGGATAAAGAATAATCTATGGCATTAATTACCACTGGCAGCGGTTTAATCCGCGATTTAGAGAAGCATGGCGCTCTCGGTGTGTACGTACCTCTCGAAGGAGGTTTTGAAGGTCGGTACAGACGGCGACTGCGTGCTGCAGGCTATGTTGCCCTCAATTTGTCTGCAAAGGGATTAGGAGATGTAGCTGCCTATCTCACGAGAGTTCACGGTGTTCGACCTCCACATCTTGGGAAAAAAAGTACGGGTAGTGGTGCAGCAGTAGGTTATGTATACTACGTGCCACCCATTGTTAACTCTCACTTAGAACAACTTCCACCAAAATCTAAAGGTTTGGTGTTATGGATCATTGAAGGAAATATTCTTTCAGATCAAGAAGTTGAGTTCTTGGCAACTTTACCTAGCATAGAACCAAGAGTTAAAGTCATCATCGAAAGAGGAGGCGATCGCGCTTTTCGCTGGACGCCTTTACAAAAAACTCTGTTAGCTAGCTAGCGAAGGTTAAGGGGACACCGGGACAAGGGGAAATCATAAAACTATCTCTCCTTCCCTTCTCCCCTTACAACTTTATGGATCGGCTTATCCTCTCCTTCATATGAAACTGGAATCTCTGTTAAAACTTAACCGTACTATTCGTGCAATCGGTTTTGACGATAGTCCTTTTGTACGTGGAACAGGAGGTAAAGTCCACATAGGAGGGGTTGTTTGTGCGGGAACTCGTTTTGAGGGAATGGTGTGGGGAGAACTACAGCAAGATGGCTTAGACGCAACAGAGACTATCTGTAAACTCTTGGTTGGTAGTAAGTTTTTACCGCAGTTGCATATTGTATTACTTGATGGAATTGGATTTGGTGGATTTAACCTGGTTAACCTTCCAGAATTAGCTCAGAGATTGCAACTTCCTTGTGTTGCTGTTATGCGCCGCGTACCCGATCTCACTGCTGTTGAAGACGCCATGAGCCGCTTGCCAAATTTTCAGCAACGGCAAGAACTACTGAGACTTGCAGGTACTATCTACGAATATCCACCGTTTTTCTTTCAAGTTTGCGGTGAGGAACCAGAGGTCATTGCTACAGCACTGCATCGCTTAACCGATTGTGGCAAAGTTCCAGAAGCGTTGCGATTAGCACACCTGATTGCATCAGCCATTATTAAAGGAGAAAGTAGTAGTTCCGCTTAATCGATTGCGTTTACAACATTGATACAAAAAATACGCACATATTAACAATACATATTCGTCCATCAGTGTCTATTTGCAGTTCAAAATCTTGCCAATCTTGCTTGGGAGAAAACAAACTAGACTGCGAATAAGTTACAATTTTTTATACTATTCACTAAATTCGGTAAGAAAACACATTCGTATTGCAAAAGCTTTGCTGATTGTGTCTTTACAGGGAACAATATATATCTAGACGGGCATATACCGTCACAACTTGCCATACTAAAAGAGGGAGCAAACTGGCAACCTCTCCCCACTGTCTAAAACATAAAGTTAATTAAGTTACTATGAGACGTAAATCTTCTGGTAGAACAGCGACTCCTCCGAGACCTACAACCCCCAAATCTTCTATTTTTCAATCTCCCTTATTTAATGTCACCACCATAGCAATTTTGGCAGGGGTGTTTGTTTTGGGCATTGGGATTGGTATTGCTTTTAGCTCAACAGCCACATTTACCCCAAACAACGTAGCTAGTAGGGAATTTATTGATACCAAAGCACCCAATCCCGAACTTTGCGTTCAGTATGGAGCTAGCGCTATGGTGATGGATACCCGGCTATTTGTAACTCTCAACCCCTTTAAAGTCTATGTTGGTCAGCCCAGTATGCGCCCTGGGTGCGTGCTGCGTTCCAGTAATTGGGCTATTTTAGAGCAAAGAAAGCTTGTGACAGGGGATCAGGTGAGAGAGTGTAAGAATCGCCTAAACCATTTCGCGTATGCAGGTGACTTAAACAGTGATAAACCTGATATTAGCTGTACCTACGAGAATGATGATGCGAAAAACTTTTTCCTCAATCAACCAGGCGCTACAGCACCTACTCTAGAAACAGAAAGATTTTAATTGGCTAATAGCTATTAGCTAACGGCTAATGGAATAAAAATGCTTGTAGGGTGGGCAATGCGAATCATTTAACTTTAATGCATTTGATTCCATACCAGGAAATTTTTCCCCCCACCCACTCAATCGACAATTAGCGATTAGCAATTAGCAATTAGCCATTAACCATTAATTCCGACTTTTGGGAAACGGTTGACCAAAATCAATGACTTCAGGAGCATCAGCACCGTAAGAATTATTAGGTATGCTGGGAACTGGAAAATTTGGTGTTCTTGAAGGTGGAGTGTTTTTGTAATTATTAGGTTGATTGGGAAAAAACCCTGGCAAAAGCTCGGAATTTGGTGCTAGATAAGGATTGTTAGGTGCTAAAGGTGGAACTTGGACAAACGGTGTTTGGGGAGAGTAGTTGGTTGTTGCTGGTAAGTTTGTATATCCCGCACTCGAAGATGATGGCGCACCGTAGAAATTGGGTGGAAAATCGTTGGTTGGTTGTGGAGAATAATTACCCTGTTGTGAATAACCAGATGGTCGTGGAGGGTAAATACCGGACGGTAAGTAACCAGATGGTTGTGGAGGATAAATACCGGGCGGTAGGTCTTCTGAGAATGGTGGGTTAATAGCTGTTGGTGGAAAATTGTCAGATGAAGGAGCTAAGTAAGTATTATTACTAGAAATTGCAGGGCGTAAAACCCAACGATTGGCTTCTCGAGAAATAGGTTGTAATTGCACTCTTGCTGGATCTAGCTGAGTTCCTGGAGCTAAATCTAGGACAATACGAGTTACATCTGCATTTAATTGGGAAATACGGATGCTCTGGATTGCGCCAGAATAATTTCGTCGAGTGGAAACATTACCGAGTTTGGTATCTGGCAAATCAACAACGATGCGAGGCGGTTGGGCAAGGTAGAATTGATGTGGCTGAGACGGAGCTGAGAGAGCTATTTCCAGTTGTAATGCTTCTGGATTAAAACGCCAATCCTCCAACCGCACGATTTGCTGAGCATAACTACTACCAGTATGAGGAGCGATCGCAACATAAGAGCCAAGCAAACCAATTGCAAATAGATGCTTGCAATCGTGGAAGAATCGTCTGTGCTTACCCATACGCTCAATGCTCCTCATGTTCACTTAGTCGTAGTAAATCAATCTAAATATGGCATCAATTTGTACTTAATGGGTATTTAAATGGTCAGATTTTTCACTGATTTTTTCAGGTACCGCTGTTAAGTTAATACCCTCTGAAGTGCCATCTATATTAAGGGTTCCTGCTAAATCCTGTTTGGGAGTCAGTTGAGCTTGAATTTTGACTAAACTTACTGAAGGGCTTTGTGCTGTGACAGCGCTAGCAGTATGGCAAAGAATAGCCCTAGGAACTTTTCCTGATAGGCTTAGTTGTTGGCGATCCAATTTGCCTGTTAGAGAAGAGGTGATTTTATTAGCCGCAGACATTTTAGTGTTAAAGTTTGCTGATTCCATAGAACCATTCAAGTAAATACCTGACTGTTGAATATTTAATACTATGGGCTCTGACTGTTTGCAGACTTGTAAATTATCGTTAAGTACTAAACGGTAGCGACTGTTTAATGTTGGAGGAGCCTTAAGATTGCTTTCGCCATAGGCTGTCACAACTTTAAACAAAAGCACTACGGAACTTATTGCCGTGCCATAGAAGACTAAGGATTTTAAGTTGAAATGGTGCATGGAGGATTTTGGATTGAGGAATAACGAGAATGACCTGACGATCGCTCACAAATTAGCAGTCATTTCTGTTACTAGTATGGGAGCGAGGTGAGAGGTGACTTGATTGTAACGACGGGTGATAAGTAGCGATGAGCGACACTCAATGGCTAATTGATCTGTATATCTTCCTAAAGTTTGACGTTCGATTCCCCAAGCACGGCTTGTTCCTGCAATGGTGAGGTCAACACTTTCTGATGCAGCTACCACAGCTTGAATTGGCTCTACAGCTTCAATCACTTTGATGTCAATGCGATCGCGCACGCTATGAGGCAGTTGTTCCATCATTTGACATAGTTCATTGCTTAGTTCGTTTTTGATTTGCTGGTTGTCTAAAACTTGTAAAATCTGTAAGTGTCGCGTATCGCTATTAACTAACAACCTTAATGCAAGTACTAGTGCTAAATCATCATGAATATTTGCTGAGTAAGGTACTAACAAACGTTCGAGGCGTTCTTCTCCACGATCGACAAATACAGCTACATCAACGGGTGCAGTTAAAAGAATTTGACCGACTCGTCCACCCAAACGATTCTTACTAAAAGCTGGGCGATGCCATCCTACTAAAATGAGATTGGCTTGTTCGAGTAAAGCAATTTGCGCTGTTTCTCTAGCTACATTATTTGATACGCGGACAATGGGATGTACGCAAGAACGTGAAGTTGAAGGTTCTAAACGTTCAACCAATTCTTCTATTTGATGACGACGCTGTGCAATTAACTTTTCTGCTTCTACAGGAGTGCTTTCAAAAGCATAGTCTTCTTGCAGTTGAATCAAACTCAGGGGATGAACAACAGCAGATTGCTGGGAATTCATTGCGATAGCCACAGCTAATTGTACCAAACCCCTTTGGGTGCTTGGATTTGCAACGGGTACCAAAATTCGGTAAGAGATCGGGTGAATGTCTTCAATTGCGGTGTCGCGATCGCTTGTTGCTTCCTCTGGTTCTGGCTCGAGCAGGTCTAACATTATTAATTTCTTAGGATATGTCATCTCAAGCAGTGGCGATGTCATGAACGTTGTCACCAATGCCATAATGACGAGCATGGTAAACAGTAGAGGAGAAATAACCCCGAGACTAAGACCAATGTTAAGTACTATCAGTTCGGTTAAGCCCCGAGTGTTCATTAACCAACCGAGTGCAGAAGCTTCCCGATTTTCGATCCCACAAACACGAGCAGCTACGTAAGTCCCAATGTATTTACCTGCGATCGCAACTCCGAGCACTGTCAAACTCAGCAACCATAATTCTGGACTGTTAAGCAACCCAATTTCTGTTCGCAAACCGCTGTAAGCAAAAAACACTGGTAGCAAGAAAATTAAAACAAAATCTTCTGTTTTGATTGCTAATTCTTTGACAAGCTCGGCATTTTTGGGCATGATGGCTCCTAACAAAAATGCTCCAAATATCAAGTGAATACCAATGAGTTCTGTAATAAGAGCAGACGCAACGACTCCCATGTAGATTAAAGCAAGAACCAATTGACTGAGACGCCCGGTGCGGCGGTAGTAAACGGCGAAACGGTCTAGGAAAGACCGCCCCAAGGTTACCATGAAGCCAATGTAGACGAGTGAATATAGAATTGTGGGGATAGCTTTGCTAAAGCTACCAGTATTTGCTACCGCGATTGCAACTGCCAACACGCACCAAGCGGTAACATCATCAACGGCTGCACAAGTTAGTGCCAAAGTTCCCAAACGCGTTCCCTGTAGATTATTCTCAGTGATGATTCGGGCGAGTACGGGGAATGCAGTAATTGACATGGCTGCGCCCAAAAATAGGGCAAAAGCAGTAAACGAAACACTACCATTAGAAACTAAAGGATAGAGAAGTACTGCAAGCACCGTTCCTAGAGAAAACGGGACTAAGATACTGACATGAGATGTCAAGATTGCAACTTCTAAATTACCACTTAAGTATTTGGGATTCAGTTCTAATCCAATCAGAAACATGAAAAAGATTAGCCCCACCTGAGACAGTACGTTTAGAAAAGGAACTGTTTCTGGCGGAAATAAGGTAGCTGCTAACCCAGGAGCAATCCAACCGAAAAAAGATGGACCGAGAAGAATCCCGGCAACAATTTCACCGATAACAAGAGGTTGGTTAATCATCCGAAAGGCAAGCCCCACCAGTCTAGACAGCCCAATAACAATCAGTACCTCAAAGAGAACGAGAACAACTGTATGCATGGTTTCCTCCCTGACTAGCGACAACCTGATGTCCCTAAGATAATTCTTTATATCACTGCAAGATGTCAACTTTATTCAGCAATCTTGCAGTTAGTTGCCATAGTCTTGAATATTAATTCTTCTTGAGACACAGTTACCACCGTTAAAACTAGGGGGTTCTAAATTTTATTTTTTTAGAGAAATATACTGATAGATCGTAATGGGCAAAAAGAAAGCCGATACGTAAAAGATAACGGCTTTCTCAAGCTCAGTATTTGTTTGCAGTTCTAACAGAATTGCTATATGATTTGGGAGCGTTCGTAACTTGTTCCGTGCAACAAAAAGTTAACTAATGGTGATGTCATAAGTGTAGTAACAATTGCCATAATCACCATAATTGTGAATAAAGTTGGAGTAATTATACCTTGCTCTAACCCAATGTTAAGGATAATTAATTCCATCAAACCTCTTGCATTCATTAAAGCACCAATTGTGGCTGATTCGCGCCAATTTTCTCCTGATAATTTTGCAGCAAGCATACAAGCAATGCCTTTACCAAAAATTGCAATTGTCACAATCAATGCTGTTATTGCCCAAAGAATTGGTGTGTTAACCAATCCGATTTGAGTGTTAAGCCCAGAAAATACAAAAAATATGGGCAATAACAGAGAGGTGGTCAAAAATTCCGTGCGATCGCGAAGCTGTTCTGCAAACTCACCTCTTGGCATTGCTGTTCCGATAATAAATGCTCCAAAAACTGCATAAATACCTACTGCATCGGTGGCCCAAGAACACAACATCAAGAGTGTAAACACTAAAGTTAGAGTTTGAACGGTTAATTCGCCATCTCGTTTGACCATCCTATCAAAGATTGCAAGCGCGGGTCTTGCCACAAAAGTTATCAAGAGTACGTAAGCAATACCACCACCAATGGCAAACGCTGCAATACTTGTATTGGTATGAATACTTGCCAATACAATAGCTAACAAACACCATGCTGTGGCATCATCAATGGAACCAGCAGCGAGTGCCAAAGTTCCAAAATGAGTTTTCGCAATACCGCGTTCGTACAGCATTCGAGCTAGCATGGGAAATGCTGTGATTGACATCGAAGCACCTAAGTATAATGCTGCAGCCCAAGGACTGACACCTTGTTTAAATAAATCACCCCTATTAACTAGGAAGAAAGCTGCTATACTTCCCAAACAAAATGGCACAAGTATCCCTGCTATAGAAACAAAAGTAGCGCCCTTAAGCCTTTGCTTAATAATTCCAGTATTAAATTCCAAACCAATTAAAAACATATAAACAACCAACCCAATCTGACTGATAGCAAAGAGAATTGACATGGATGGGTTGGGGATCTTTTCTCCAGTGGCAAGTATTATGGGAACTTTGGGAAACAGCCATTGCTGTACGCTGGGTGCGATCGCACCAAAAAGCGACGGTCCCAACATCACACCTGCGATCATCTCGCAGACAACATCTGTTTGCCCAAGGTAGCGCCGCCCAATAATCGTAACAATGCGACAAGCGGCTAAAATTACAGTTAACTGCAGTAATAGCCTTAAAACTAACTCAAAATTTGACATCGTGTTCCCTGCTTGGAGAGTTCGTGTTATTTATCTACAAGTGAGCTTTGAACGACTCCAGAGATTCACAAACACGCTACTCCAGTTGTTTAAATTGATATAAATTTAGTTTTAAACTTAACGACAGCGTAATGTACAGTAGCTGAGGCTCATTTTTAACATATAACTGTGTTTGTCCCGTAAACAAGCTTTACCAACAACAAGAAATACTGAGTTCACGGTAATTAAAGGCGGAAGCCCACGAGTATGTGGGTGACTGAGGAACCCACATACATCCTTTAGGCGTGGGAGGAAGCCCTCCCTTGTTCGCGAGTTCCCTAGGTCGGGCTAACCCTCCTATGGCGCATTCGCGCCACGCACACGGTTCAGGACTGGACTCACCGCAGGCACTTTTAAGTGCCGTCCCCATCTTTCAACTAATTCGCTGACACTAATCCCTTCAGATTCAGATACTTGTTTTAAAGTGTCCCAAGTAGAAGGAGTTAACCAAATTGCTTTTCTAACCTTTGCTTCATCATAAAACAAAGGCTCGTTCCTCATTGCTTTTTTCTGAGGCCTTGGTGTTGACATATTTTAGCTAGGTATACCAAGCTAATAATAGGTTGAAAAAGGATAAGGCTCGAGATGCAGGTTAGTTATCAGTACAAGTTACGTCCTAATCAAAGTCAATCAAAAGTTATGGATTCGTGGTTAGATATGCAGCGTAGTTTGTATAACTGGTTTTTGGCTGACCGCATTGATGGATACTATCAAACCTTTGTGATGGGTGAATATTGCGATATTAGAACAAAAACTGAACGATATCCACTGAGTTGTTCGTTAAGCAAAAATTCTCACCTACATAATCCGTGGAAAAATCCAGATAAGGATGGACTCATCAAAAAACGTTCTGCAAGTTTGATGCAAGATGCATATCTGACAGAATTAAAGCAAGCTAGACCGTGGTACAAAACAATTCATTCAAATGTGTTGCAAATGTTGATTAAACGTCTTGATGCAGCAATGGCAGGATTTTTTCAACACGGTCGTGGCTTTCCATCATTTAAAAACAAATCTAATTTTCGTTCATTTCAATACAAGCCAGGTGATGTCAAATTAAATAAAAATAAAATTTACTTACCATCAATAGGTTGGATGAGATTTTTTAATTCTCGAACTATACCTACAGGATTTGAAATTCGTACAGTCACTATGCGAAAAAAGGCAGATGGATGGTACGGAAGTATTTTAATCGAGAATAAGGAAATCCCTAATTTTCCCAATCCTAGAGAGATAAATACTCTGATATCTCTAGATATGGGGATAACAAAGCTTGTTCATTGCTCGGATGGAACGGATTTTGTCAATCCTCGCCCCAGTACTTCTAAAAAAAGTAAACGGACTTTAAAAATCAGGCAGCGACGTTTATCTAGGAAAAAGAAGGGTAGTGCTAATCGAAAGAAAGAAGCACAAAAAGTAGGTAGGCTCCACAAAAAGCACGCTGACAAACGTAATGCTTATCAGTGGTTTGTAGCTAACAAAATAGTCAGAAAAGCGGACGCTGTTAGTGTAGAAGATTTAAACATCAAAGGGATGAAGGCAAAGTGCAAGCCTCAACCCGATGATGTTAAGCAAGGTCGCTTTCTCAAGAATGGTCAAAGTCAAAAACGTGGCTTGAATCGTTCCATCTCCGATGCTTCATGGGGTACTTTGATAGAAAAAATCCAGTACACGGCTGCAAAGTCGGGAAAAAGTTTTTTCAAAGTAGATCCAAAAAACACTTCTCGTACTTGTTCTAAATGCGGTGTCATAGATGCTTTGTCTCGTTTTGGAGAAAAGTTTACGTGCGTTGCGTGTGGATACGAAACCCATGCAGACAAACAGGCAGCTGTTAATATCAAAAATCGCACAATACAACAAAACGGATTAAATATTAAAAAATTAAAAAAGGTACGCAGGGACTCTGCGGAACCCAAACAGTTAAAACTGTTTGAAACGCCCACCGTTGAATCAACAATGGTTAAAAGGAAACAATATCGTGCCAGTGATGGCAAACGCGGTGTGCCTGGGAACTCGCCAACTCAATTGAGTTTATGGGATATTGGGGACTTGGCTTAGTCTTCAAGAATCCCACACCTTCTAGGTGTGGGAGTGTCAAAACCACTGTCCACCTCGGAAGCGCCAACGAACAAAAATAATCCGCATCAAACTTTGGGAGACAATAAAAACTGATAGCCATACAATACTGTAATGCTGTAGAAACACAGCTAACGGAGGATAGCTGGGTATAGGCAAGATACGAAAGATACCCACTGCAAACCAGATAAATATCATTTCCCAGATACCAGCCAAGAGTTGATAAGCTGCAGGCCAATCTCGATCCCAACGGTATTTTTGAATTTGGTCGTAAACCAAATCCCATCCCAAACCAAAGACAGCAACATAAGCTAGTATCCAAAAATAAGCCGTACTGGGATAAGAACCTATCCACCCAATCCCAAAAGGTATAGATACCACTACACCTACAGTAGCAAGTAATAACAATCGAGTTTGCCAGCGACCAAATAAAGTAGGAGTCATAATATACGATCGAGTTTTGGGGAAGAAGGACTTTACAACAATCTTATTTAATTTGTGACAATCTACTGTGTCCAAATCCTTGGCTATTTGAAGAAGTCGGAGGGCTAACTTTTCACCGATAATTTAAGACTGCTATAGCAGTTATACTGCTTTGGTAGCGTTGATAGCAAAGTTATAGTAGCAGCGGTTATCAAATCGGACAAATCAATCTATATTTTGTTATAAATTATACAGTACAGCCTCTCTATGTATTTAGATACACCAAGAGATATTATGAGGTAGAAAAATGGCATATAGTGATTTTAATCTTCCTAACGTTAAAGAAAGTTTTGGCTTAACACTTGATGAAACGGGGAATTTGTTTGGTAATGTAAAACCAGTTCCACCCTCCGAAACACTGAGAACTATCTTGAGCGATTACATCCCTTTGGCTACTTCAATAGCAACAGAAAAAGCACGCTCGGAGTTTTTGATTGCACCAATTTTAGCGGAAACAAGAAAGTTATTAAAAAATCAAATATCGCTATTTTCTGGAAATGAATTTAATGTTGATGCTACCAAAGGTTTGCAAGGATTTTGCGATTATATTATCAGTTATTCACAAGAACAATTATTTATTTCTGCTCCTGTCACGGTTATTTTTGAAGCAAAGAAAGAAGATATTAACGGTGGTTTTGGTCAGTGCATTGCAGCAATGGTGGGAGCACAATTATTTAATCAAAGTCAGGAAAATGACGTTGAACGTATCTATGGATCTGTGACTACCGGGACTAATTGGAGATTTTTATTTATAGAAAAAACAACTGTTTATATAGATTCAGTTGAATATTATATTAAAGAAGCTGATAAAATTTTGGGTATTTTATTGCAACCTTTTCAACCTATTTTAAATACTCTTGCAACGAGAGAATAATATAGATGCGTGAGAATTATTCTTTCGTATTTCTTGCATAAGTACATTACCTCTTCTAAGGGCTGCTATTAATGGTTGATTGTTTTGACTTATGCAAGAAGTTTATTAAACACTCGAATTTAGATAACGCAATAGAAAGTTGTTGGGAGAGAAGCCAAACTCCTTGCCCTATCTTAAAAAGTATTAAATAATACTTTTATCAACGAGCAAGTTCGTAGTCAGAAGTAGAATTGTACTGACTCATTGCTTCCCAACCCATCACATCTTCTAACAAGGTTTTGTATCCTAAAGTATTGGGATGAAGACCATCCGCACTCACGCGCTTCAGCCTCCAAGCTTCACCTTGTTCCATCCATTGCTTGAAAATATCGAGATAGGGAATACCCCGTTCCAGACAAGCAACTTTTGTAGCTTCTTTGTAACGGTGTTGATCGGCATGATTGAAGTAGAAGCAGTCAAGAAAAGGCATCTTAGCTTCATCAACTGGCATCATTCCAACAAATAAAACCGGGCATAGTTGCTGTGCTCGGTCAAGTAAAGCGGAAATTTCCGACTCAAAAACGGCAAAGTCTGTAAAATTCCGTCCGTTAGGACGGCTTAACCGCGCTGAATCATTAACTCCTACGGATAAAATAATCAAGTCCGGAACTTGATTTCGCAGTTCACCGCGATGGCGAAACTCAGCTTCCAATCTGTGAGCTACTTGCTGGATGCGATCGCCTCGCACTCCCAAATTATAAAGAACGTGACCCGGACTATCGGGTGACATCCAACTCCGCCGCAGTCGCTCAACCCAGCCTCCTCCTTCTGGATCGCCAAATCCATAAACTAAACTATCTCCTAACGCCACTATCTTCAAGGGCTGACAGAGTTTCGGTACAACTGACAGATGCATTGGGAAACGTGCTTGAATTATCTGCATCTTAAAATTTTATATTTTATATCTCTATAAAATTCTATACAGTTCTACACCATTAACGGCTTTAATGGCAATTTTTCCGTTTTTTCCATAACAACTTCATAAAAATGATAGTTGTTTCACACAAAATTTACATTATTTTAAATTTTTTGTGATATCATAGCATCGAATAAAATTAAATTCGCTTCAATGCATTAACTCCTTCTTAGAAAAACTTCCCAACGGTTGAAGATAAAAGGTAGTGTTTGCATTGAGATGATTTCGCCACGGAGCTTTTCCGAACATACGAGCCGTCCTTTTAGTTTGGCTCTATTTTCTGAAATACCGAGTAAATATCTTTAAAAAATGCATCAAGGTGACTGATTAAATACCCACTTCAGCCAATTGCCAAAAGAACTTAAGGTATTTAAGCGCTTAACCCCAGGCGCACGAGCCGCAGCAAGACCATCAACCGCACACAAGCAAGCGTATTGCAATCCCAGGAAACTATCAACAGCTGCATAAGGACCGCCTAAGGTAATTGCTCCAGCTGCATAAATTTGACCTTTTCCGTTACGCATTTCAACAACTTCAAAGTTATTTGCTACCGATAATCTTCCCAGATAGTTTAATGGCAAGTTGTAACGATCTACCAAGTCTGCCAAAAGGGGGTTGACCTGTACTTTGGCATCTAACCCAGTCGCATCAACGATAAAGTCTGCTTCCAATGTAATTTGCCCAAAACCTTTTTCTTGAATATAGGTAACCGGACGGTTCTGAACATCACGTTCTACTTTTTCCACTTCACCAAATTCAATTTTATACCAACCTTCTCTCAATCCTTCTTCCGTAATACGTTGCCAGTCATGACGGTCGGCTGTGGTAGTTCCACCCCAATCCGCTAACAAGCGCTTGCGTTCGTCGGGGCTGGCTTTTTCCAGCAAGGCGCGGAGTTCACCACCCCAACAGGCTTTGGGCCAATTAAACGGTTGGTATTCGTAATGGTTTTTGACCACACGCTGTGCTTTTTCATACTTATTGCCTGTTGGTTTGGGCGATCGCATCAAGTGTAAAACTGTAATATTGCGATTGCGTCGGCGTGCTTCATAAATCCGCTGCACAATTCTGGAAGCCACAATTCCCCGCCCCCTCAGCAAAACTTTTCCACCTTGCTTTTCCAGTTGCTCGTAAATGTGGTTGTGTTCTTCGTAAGCATTGACAACAGACTTAAAATCTTGGTATTTCTCACGATAAGCTTGCAAGTCTGGGAGAAACTGAATTGCTGGATAACCAGTTGCCAAGTGCAAATAACGAGCAACATGAAAAGCGTGGCTTCCCGGTCCTTGGGAGTAAGCTACACAATATCGACCATCATCCGTTTTACGAATTGCTCGTATTCGCCCGTAGCGATAAATCTTCTCCCATCCTATGCGTTTCGCTTCCCTGTCTATAGAATCAAAGACATTTCTCGCACGGGGTGTATAAGTTTCAGCAAAAGTTGGCTCATTAAAAACTTGCCACAAGTACCGAAAAGATTGGTCTAATTTCCCTTGAGAAAAATCATGCCATGCTTCTCGTAACGCATAACTCGGCCAACCCCAAATGTTATCCGGGCAAGAATCAGAATTTGAACGCAAGCGTTCGTGCAAGGGAATTTGAGAATTCAAGCAAAGACGTTTGTATCGAGCATACGGTTCTTTTTCCAAGCCTAAAGCGGCAATATTCTCACTCCGAACGCCAGACATTCTCAGTAAATCTGCCCAGAGATAGCTACCCAACCCAGCTCCAACTGCAAGATAATCTGTCTCACTTACTGGTAACCCCGTTGCGTGTAGCGCTTGCACCGGAACGAGTTCTTCCTGAAATACAGAGGGTGGAAAATGACTGCCCAATGGTGTTGCGGGTTGGGAAGCAGGGAGCCTTGGATCTGGGAGATTGGTATTGGGGTTGAACTGGATAGCAGAGTGAACGGTAGGAGTAGGTGCAGGTGTGCCAGCAACAGCAAGAGTTACAGTAATTATATATGGACCGATTTGTACAATATCACCACTAGCAAGAACACTGCGTGTCTGACGTTGACCGTTAACAACAGTACCGTTGGTACTGTTTTGGTCAGTCACCACCAACTGACTTTGTTCCCAATCAATCAGGACATGAAAACGAGAAACTTGACTGCTATTCAGCAGCATGCGAGCAACACGTTTCCCGTTGAGTTCAGCTGGTAAGGCTGCAAAATCACGACCAAGAGCGATCGGAGCATTTAAACGAGGTTCTCGTCGTTCTCCCGTTGTCGGATCGTCCCAATTTAATTGAATTAGTAAATTATTAGACATTATGTAATAATGAATAGCAAATAATTATTTAGTTATAAACTATACCGTTAAAATTCTCTTTGTCCCCCTTGTCTCCCTTATCTCTCTTGCCCCCTAAACACCGGGTGGAACTAAAACACTCATGGCGGCAGCTAAAGACGTACCGCACCAAGGACAACCAACTTGTAAATGTTCTAAGGACGAAACTTTATGACATTTGGGGCACTCCAAACCGTACACTCCCTGCTGTACGGGTGGCGTTGGTGAATGATAGTGGTGTCCTTGTACAACTGGTTGTTGCCTGACAGGAGGCGTAGGTTGGTGGGGGGGATATGGTTGAACTGGGCGTTGTTGCCTGACAGGAGGCGTAGGTTGGTGGGGGGGATATTGCCCTTGTCCTGCGGATGGTGTAAGAGGTTGGGCATTTGCTGTCGGTGGTTTTGGTGGGGCTAAAAGTGTTTCTGGAACGCTGCTAGTCGAGGAAATAGAAACAGCAGTTACGTGAAGTTGTTGCTGCCCCAAATAAATAGTGCTGCCTTGATTGAGTCTTAATGTACCTTGAACGAGTTGCCGTCCATCGACAAGTGGGGGGTTCTGTTCTCGCAAATTTCTAATTACAAAACATTGCTGTTGTGAATGAAAGTAAATTTCAATATGCAACCCCGATACAGTAGGATGATTCAGTACAATATCACATCGAACTGGATCGCGACCAATACGAACAGTACCTTGGTTTTTACTTGGCTGCTGTTCATATATTTTCTGAGTGTTGTCTTTTCCTGCATCCTGCCACTGTAAAGTGAGTGAGTTCATACTTTGCGACACCGTAATGTTAATGAATAACTTCAATTCCTAGCTGTATGATTCCTAACACGATTAATAGAAGCCAGCAACTGGTTCTAAAAGCGTAAGTCTAGAATTTAAGATAAGTGTCAATGCTTTGTAAAGCGTCAACCTTTTCTATAGCAGTAAGTCATTATATATCTTGAGTTTTCAAGTAATCCTTATCAAAAATCAGGTTAAAATCTTTAGTTCATATCTTAAATTCTGCTGTGTAAATCTGAGTTGTAACTGATTTTTACAGTGCTGTTTGCCCAAGAGTGGCGTTAGGCATAGCACAACTACAAACCAATTAGAACTCATGACACGGACTGCTAGTGTTTAGAAAGTTTATCAGCAAGGCGAGTTGTTTCTGGTAAGCGATACTTTGTAGTACAACGCAATACACAATCAATAGCCGTAGGTAAACTCACTCTATGACCGCTAGAAACGTACACGGGTTTAACTCCTGTACGCGTCCGTAAAACGGCTCCCACCGTTTCTCCTTTATGCATTAACGGTTGCCAGCTACCTCGTGTTTCTGGCAAGTCCTCATGCTTACCAATAAGTAACGATTTTGCAACACCAATAGTAGGCATATCCATAATTAAGCCTAAATGACAAGCTATACCAAACCTACGAGGATGGGCGATTCCTTGTCCATCACACAGGATAATATCTGGTGAGATCGTAATTTTTTCCAAAGCGTCTAAAACTGCAGGTATTTCGCGAAATGACAGAAAGCCAGGAATGTAGGGGAACGTTGTAGGACGACGTGCAATGCTTGTTTCCTGTAACTGTAGATCGGGAAAGCTCAGTACCGCCACAGCAGCACGGCTAATCGCACCATCTTCTTCAAAAGCCATATCAACACCTGCAACATATTGCAAGGGTTGTTTAAAATTATCTTCAACAATCACTTCAGACTGGAGTTCTTCTTGTATTTTTATGGCTTCATCTACCGTAGTAGGCCAGGGGTGGCGTTGATAAATCTTCATAGTTCAAAACTTTAGTTGATCGATTTTATTTCATAAATTCTTCTGTTTGAGATGTATCTATATTAAAGAGTTTTTCTCGTTGAGTAAACTCAAATCACAAAACTACCTTTAGGGTTGGTTGTATCTACCCTATGAGTGCTTAATTTATTAAAATCTCTTAACAGTATGCAGAACATTAGCAGACAAATCTCCAGATCCAATAATTTTAGATTAGGTTTTCCCTTAGCAGGAGGTGTATGTGTCTTACTTCTAGCGATCGTGTTCCGTCCCTTTACAATTGTAAATGCAGGTGAGAGGGGTGTTGTCATGCATTTTGGAAAAGTCCAAGAGCAAGTGTTAGATGAGGGTATTCATCCTATAATGCCGATTGTTACAACAGTCAAAAGGCTGAGTGTGAGGGTTCGGCAAAATACTTTTAATGCTGATGCTGCTTCCAAAGACCTTCAGAAAGTCACGACAGAACTTGCAGTGAATTGGCATATCGAACCAACACGGGTTAATAAAGTCTATCAACAAGTAGGTGATGAAGAACAAATTATTACTGGAATAATTACTCCATCTGTGTCTGAAGTGTTGAAAGCAGCAACAGCAAAGAAGACAGCAGAAGAAATTATTACTATCAGAACGCAACTGAAAGCAGAAATTGACACTCATCTAAAACAACGTCTTTCTGCTTACGGTTTGATAGTTGATGATGTGTCTTTAGTAAATTTTTCATTTTCTCCTGAGTTTAGTAAAGCTATTGAAGCAAAGCAAATAGCCGAACAAGAAGCTAAACAAGCAGAGTTTATTGCTAAGAAAGCAACTCAAGAAGCCCAAGCAGATGTGAATCGTGCTAGGGGTCAAGCAGAAGCACAAAGATTACAAAGACAAACTTTGACACCAGAATTGTTGCAAAAGCAGGCGATCGAAAAGTGGGATGGACGTTTTCCAACGGTGATAAGCGGTAATGGTACTTTACCTCTAATCAATATTAGTCCTGAAAGTTTGGCAGGTAAGAAAGAGTAGCATTTTGTTTCTGACGCTCAGGAGAGCATCCCAATTTGGATAAACACGCTTGTGACGGAAACATCGCGACTATACAAACAGAACATACCTACGCGGACTTATGAAAAATTTCAACCCACGCTGGTAAGTTTTGTCTGTGTAGCTGCGAATTCTATTCGCCAGAGTGATAAGAAATGAGAGTGTTCAAAAATCCTTTAATACTAAATTTAGTAAGTTCTCTACTGTAGCATCAGATAAATCTGATATTTTTAAAATTTTCTCTACTTTTTTAAAGTTCCATTGCATAGATTTATAGTAAGTTGGATCGTAGTGGCAATTTAACATATCCTCTACAAATAACTCCCACTGTTGGGTATCAATCAACCGATCCCATTCACGCAGCTTTTCTTTGCTGTAGCGAGATTTTAGCTTTTCTAGTTTTACTTTTAAAAAATCTGGATGTGTTGTGAGGTGTGGATATTCTTGCAGGAGATAGCTAACTCTTGTGGAGAGTGGAACTTGAATTTCTACACAACTCGCCTGTTTCATCTTGTCCCATAAGGACAGGGGTAAATAAACTTGTCCAATTTTGTTACTTTCTGATTCTAACCAAATAGTTTCTGCAGGATTGAAACTTTGCAGTTGTTGCAGTAGCAAAGATTCAAAATATTTTTGAGAGGGTTGAGGTGAGGGTTGATTATCCCATTCTTCCCCAAGTAGGGAACCTCGATGATTTGCCAAAGCTTCCAAATTTAAAACTTGAAACCCACTCAGGCGCATTTTGCGTAGGATATGAGTCTTACCACTACCAGTTAAACCACACAAGACTCGGTAGGTAAATTTTTCTGGTATTTTTTCTAACCGATCGCGAACGTAGGCGCGGTATGTCTTGTAACCGCCTTCAATAAGGGTGACACGCCAACCAATTTGGGTCAGTACCAAAGCCATACTGTTGGAACGCTGTCCGCCTCTCCAGCAGTAGATCAAGGGTTGGTAATCTTTTCCTTTTGTTTCAAAATGCTGGCTCAGATGCTGAGAAATGTTTTTGGAAACTAAAGCAGCACCAATTTTTCGAGCAGTGAAGGGAGAATCTTGTTTGTATACTGTTCCTACGCGAGCACGTTCTGCATCGTTGAGTACTGGTAAATTGATGGCACCAGGGATATGGTCTTCAGCATATTCACTAGGAGATCTGACATCAATTATTTCACTGTAAGTTTCTATCCAAGGTTGTTTGGTGTATGTAGGTAAGGGTGGCATTAAACAATCGTAATTGAGATTCGGTTCGGATCTGCAAAAACCCCGACTTCTTCAAGGATAGAGCTCGTCAATGGAGAAGAACACCTCTCATTTGCCACTCTCGTCTCTCGCTCTGGTACCTTTAACTGGGGATGCAGACAGTGAGAGCCTTGCGAGGACACCGAGTATCGAAAGCGGAGCTTCTCAAGAAGGCATTCCCAGGCGGAGCTACCGGAGCGAGGTGGGGGCTTAGATCCACCATTCGCTAACAGCGTCCTTAAAGAAGTCAGGAATCTGACTAACACTAGCTATCAAACACTATTTTTCTTAATTTTGACATTGGTCAGGGGAATGGTATTATTACAGCCGACACTCTCTTTTTCATTAAAGTACTTCTTTTGATAGATGCTAACTTTTTCAAAAATTAATAAGACTTCATGTGTTGCTTGCTATCCAACACTGTAAGCGCAAGGTTATGCAATGAAGTGTTGAAATTTATCCTTTTAACTAAAATACGGCAGGTATGAGATGAAAAAACTTGGATTACCTATATGGTTGCCTTACCCTAATGCATGGTTGAACGCTTTGATAATCTCAGTTTTTATGGCTGGGTTGGGGGCTTTTGTTAGGCGTAGCAGTTTGTTAGACTACCATCTAGATAAGTGGTCTCAACAGCCAGAACTGTCTTCTGTGGTGTTGATATTGTTGCTGATCTCTCCAATACCTGCGATCGCCTTTTTCCATCACTTTTTTCTCAGCCGCTTTATTTCTGTTATTCCTGGCGAACGAGCAAAAACACCTCAAGGATTCCTACCTGGGATTATGAGTTGGAGGGAAAGTTTGTATAGTTGGTTGGTGTTTGTTCTATCCACCCTGATAGCAACGTTAATTTGTATTCCCTTCCTGTCTCTATTTAAAGTTAATTATGAAAATCTTATTAACACCTACGATCGCGCTCATAGAACTGTACAAATTCTCTTTGCTGCTATCTGGATTATTAGTGCTGCTTTCCTATATCAGGTTGAATATCTTTTCAAAGATCGCTTGCTTTTTATGGACGACTTTCCAAGCGAAGAAACTAGTGTAGGTCAGGAACACACAGTAGAGATTCAACCAGAAAACCTACAAGCTGAAGCGATCGCCACTCCAACACCGATTACTGAAATTTCACCTCAGAAGAAAACTAGTATCACTGACGTAATTACAAAATATCGCAAATTATTGCAAAGATTTTTTATAATTTTATTGGTATCTATAGCAGGTTTATGGATGTATTTCTTTGCTAATTTACCAAAAGTGAAAAAAACTGTATCAGCAAATTTATCCTATATTGAAAAACAACTAGCAGTTCCCTCTGCAACTCCTGTTCCAGAAGATAGCACTTATCAAAAAGGTTTGAATAAAGCAAAGTCTGCAACCAGGCTAACAAAGTCAGCGCAGTCTGAAAATGAATGGCGAGTTGTTTCCCGTCGTTGGGAAGAAGCTATTAAACTTATGGAAAGTGTACCAACCTCCAGCCCCAATTACTCACTAGCACAACAAAAGATTTTACAGTACCAATTGCATCGAGAATTTGCCCAGCAAATGCATTCCAGTAACTAGCGATCGGCGGCTAAAGATCTAATTATCATGCATAAAAGTGTTGTATTTGAATAATTAATCAATTTTTTGGTTTCAATAAATTATTTAGTACTTAATACGGTATATGTAACTATTCATCAAGTGTGAGTTACCGATTGTCAGTTGCTGAATTAAGCGATTGCATCTCCATAGTGGAGCGCTGAAAAAACAGTGGATAAAGCAAAAATTGCCAAAAAGCAAAAATTTCTAAAATTTTTTGAATCTATTTTTGGGATTATTCGTCTCTCCTATTAAAGTTTATTTTGGTAAACTTTTTATTTGCTTTCCAACCTAGCAACAAGATTACAAGTGAGTTACTACGATTTTAATAATCATTTCTGGTCTCCCCAGATGGTTTGCTGTCAATCAGGATTAGCAAAGCCAAGGCAAAAAAATGCGAAATCTCGCAAATTATTGGGGGTACTGAGTCTGATGTGCGTTGCTGTTTGGGCTCCTTTACTAGTCCAACTCCTAGCGCCAACAAACAATCAAAATCAGGAAAATATTTCATTAAATAATAATGAAGTTGGTAGCGATCTCTTTATGAAAAGAGAACACTACTACTTTTTCTACCGATCGGTACAAAATCAATAACTGATAAAGCTACAATTTCGTTAAGATGCAATGGGGTGCAGTTACTAGACTATATGCACATTTAGATTTCAAAAAAGACTTCTTCATGAATCAAGAAATACAAACTCCATCGCCCAAACTGCAACGCGATCGCAACTCCCAATCCAAAATTCAAGTAGAACAGCATATTAGACTTTTAGATGTTGATAAACCGCAAGGACGTGTTATTTGCGAGTGCTGGAACTGCAAACAGGGGCTATTGATTCAGCATGAGAGAGAACCACAGCTCGATACTAAAGTGACTTGTCCAAATTGCGGTAGGGTAGCTGTCAAATTGCAAGTCGCAAAAGTTTTATCAGTCATTACTATTCCTTCGCCCTGGGAAGTTTAGAACCTAGAACGTAGGTTGGGGAGTCACTCGCGTGCGGAGAGCAGCACTGCTCTGGGTTCCCCTCGTTGAGCGATGTGGCGTTTGAGGAACGAAACCCAACATTTATCAGAATTCGTTAGATTTCGTTCTCTAACCCAACCTACAATTTCCTTATCCAAGTAGGCTTGTAAATGTTGGATTCAAGAACAAAACTAAACCTACACAATTTCACTTTTCAACCCTTTAGTTCTTCGTTCAATAGCACGCGGATCGACACCATAATAACGAGATGCGTGAGACATATCAAATGTCAAATTTTTTTTATTTCCCAGAGCTTGTATAATTTTAGGCTTCTCAGGACATAAACCGAGAACTTTGATAATTTCTGAGGCTACTGCTTTTGCTAATAAAGGTGGAACAGAGTTCCCTACTTGTCGAAATCCGTGCCATTTTGTTGTATGAAATCTAAACCAATCTGGATACGAGTGCAAACGTGCTGCTTCGCGTACAGTAATACATCTTGGGGTAAACGGGTGAATTGGTCGAGGAGAAGTAAACGCTCCTCTGTTACTTGGAGTTCCGGCTCTTAACGTATTACAAATTCCTTGGGGATCGAGTTTGAGAAAGCGGCTGATAGGTTCTGTTTTGCCATATGGAGTCGCTTCAAATCTTTTGATAGATTCTAAAGAATGTCTTGTCCTTAAACTTGAAGTCAGAATTCGAGGATCGTACTGGCGCGGATAGGAATAGTCATTGTTTGCAGGGGAAAAACCGCGAAGCTGTCTCCCATAATGGCTCGGTTTTCCAAAATTTGCGATCGCCCAATCTTGTTTAAACAGTTCTATATAGTTTTCTACTTCCGGTAAGTCCCCGATCGCATCCCAAACTGTAGGGCTGGTAGGGAGTTGATTGTTTGAATTAGCTTTTTTGGAGCCAACGGATTTAGCGATCGGCTTGGGATACTTTGGTAATTCTAACCCGTAACGGCTACCTAACAAAAATAACCTTTCACGATTTTGCGGCACTCCATATTCTGAAGCATTTAAGACTTTATAATCTTGACGAACTTGATATCCATTTTCTTCAAATTCATTTACGATCGTTGAAATAAATTCTTTATGTTTACCAACAGTCATTCCCTTAACATTTTCTAAAACAAAAAACTTGGGGTTTAACTCTAAAACTAATTTTATATAATGGCAGACTAAAGCGTTACGAGGATCGTCAAAAATACGTTTGCCTATTAAGGAAAATCCCTGACACGGAGGACCACCAAATACTACATCTATTTCGCGATCGCCAATACAGGAATTCTTTCTAATTTCTTCTGCTGTAATCTCAACAATACTTTTGCAAAAAATTTTCCAAAAAGGAAAATTAAATTCGTGTATTGCACAATGAATTGGATCGATTTCAACAGATGCAAGCACGTCAAATCCCGCTTGTTCAAAACCAAGTGTCATACCTCCAGCACCAGCAAATAAATCCACAGCAATGGGACGGCTGAGGATTTTAGAGTCCGGGCTTTGGGTTTGGGATGCTGAGAATAACAATCGTGGACTTGAGGTATAAAACACTAAGAGACATCGATCGTAGTGTCTCTAAAATAAAACATGAGTACTAGTTTACCCCAAAGCCTAAAATTAAATTTTAAAGATTTGGTAGCATTTGTAAAATTTCTTTAGCAGCGCGATCGCAAACGCCAATTTCACCTAAAGACTGCTGCATAACCTGATAATCTGCTTGCATTTGCTGCTTGCGTTCTGGATTGAGCAACAATTCCATGGCTGCTACAGTCAAATTTTCCGGAGTTGCAGTTTCTTGGATAAACTCTGGCACAATTGACCTCATGACTACCAAGTTTACAGGTGAAGCAAAGGGGACAGAAATTTTAAAGATGTTTCGAGCCACCCAATAAGTCAATGAATTGAGACGGTATAAAACGACTTGCGGTGTGTTCAATAAAGCCAATTCCAAGTTGACAGTACCGCACTTGGTAATTGCCAAGTCAGCAGCAGCTAGTACTTGTTGTTGTTGACCGGAGACTACAGTCGCTTGCAGACCAAACTGTTGTATCGCTTTTTCAATAAATTTTCGGTATATTTCCAAAGACAAAGGAATCCAAAAATGCACTTGTGGTAATTTAGATTGAATCTCTCGTGCTGCTTGAAACATCACTGGTAGCAGATACTTCAGTTCTTGGTAGCGAGAAGCAGGAATAAGAGCAACGTTTATGGTATCGCCTTTAACTCCCAACTCAGTCCTTGCAACTTCACGGCTTGGAAAATTTTTGATTCTATCTATAAGGGGATGACCGATCCACGTTACGTTTGCTCCTTTGTCTCGGAAGTAACGTGCTTCTTCTGGAAAAATTGCAAGCACCTTATTACTGACGTTCAGAATTCTTTCAGTGTCGCTTGGCGTAATTGAAGCTACCCATACTTGTGGTGCAATGTAATAAACGATAGGGACTTGTGGCAAATGACGGCGAATATAACTGCCGATGCCCAAATTAGGTCCCATATAATCGATAAGCACTACTAAATCGGGCGGATGTTGTTTGAGGTAAGCAATTGCCCGTCGCTGAATTTGTAGTGTTGGGACAACAAAGCGTAACGATTCTATAAGACCAAAGGAGCCAATGTGAGTGGTATTTCCCAGTAAAGTAGCTCCCTCAGATGCCATTTTTTCACCACCGAGTGCCACAATTTCTAGTGGGAACCCTGCGATCGCAGCTTGTTTTTTAAGTGCGGAGATGAGTAGCGACCCTTGTAAGTCACCAGATACTTCGCCAGTACTGATAAATATACGCATATGAGGATTGGGGATTGGGGATAAGGGAGAGGGGGTAGACAAGGGAGAGGGGGTAGACAAGGGAGAGGGACAAGGTAGACAAGGGAGAGGGGGTAGACAAGGTAACAACGGAGAAAATATACTTCGTCTCTCTTGTCCTCCTTGTCTTCTTTGTCCTCCTTGTCTCCCTTGTACTCCTTGTCCGCCTTGTCCCCAATCCCCTATTCCCTATCTCCATCACTGCTAGCAGCTTTCCCTTTACCTGGAACCAAACCGCGTCTCCCTGGCATTTGGGAAAGCAGGAGAAAGCGGCGCAAATGCTGTAGCTGTGAGGTTTCTCCCAGTTCTTCGAGATGTTCTATGGCTTCTTTAAATGTCAACTCCGAACGGTAAAGAATGCGAAAAGCTTTCTTAAGGATTTGGAATTCATTGAGATCCATTCCAGAACGTTTCAGCCCTACAAGGTTGAGAGTGCGTATCCGTGCTGGATTCCCCTCTACTAACATATATGGAGGCACATCTCTGTCAATCCGTGCCATACCTCCCACCATTGCGAGACTTCCAATATGCACAAATTGATGGACTCCCAACACTCCACTAAGTCTTGCACGTGACTCTATATGGACGTGTCCGGCTAAAGCAACGGAGTTGGCAATTATTACAGAATCTTCAATAATACAGTTATGACCTACATGGACATAAGCCATAAGCAGGTTACCGTTACCAATGCGAGTTTCTTCACCCGCACCAGTTGCTTTATTAATGGTGACGTATTCTCTTATTGAGTTATCGTTTCCTATTTTGACCCAGCTGTATTCGCCAGCATATTTTAAATCTTGAGGTTCCA
Organism: Tolypothrix campylonemoides VB511288_2; assembly: GCF_045999855.1. Lineage (NCBI taxonomy): Bacteria > Bacillati > Cyanobacteriota > Cyanophyceae > Nostocales > Tolypothrichaceae > Tolypothrix > Tolypothrix campylonemoides. The sequence goes on along the minus strand of NZ_JBFPMW010000004.1, from coordinate 108,559 downwards.
TGCCAATAACGGCACCGGGAAAAATTTGATTTCGCGCCCCAATTTCTAATGGTCCTTCTAATACGGCGTGAGCGCCGATTACGGTTTCAGGACCAACTTTGACATGCCCTCCAATCACAGCATACGCACCGACTTGCACCGTGGGGTGCAAATCTGAATTAGGATGAATGACAGCAGTAGGATGAATTAGCGTTTTCAAGGGTGCTCTCCAGAAAAGTCTTTGCTGTGTCCAAACACGCAATGCGCGTCTGCACGTAAGATTAGGTAGTTTTATCGGTAGCTAAAGTGTGAGAGTAGCTAGAGGAGAGTGTGAGGGCGTCAAAAGTTGAGCAGGATGCTGTTGTTGCTTGTTTCTTTTATTGATATCCTAAATTGGACTTGAAGAAAGGCACGTCACGGTCGTGCCCCCCACAAAAACAAGCGTTTAGGTCGATAGGGAAAACATAAGTTCGCCTTCAGCCGCAAGCTGACCGTCAACTTCAGCACGCGCTTGCATCTTACCGAAACGACGCTGTTTTACCCACAACAGTTCCACTGTCATGACTAGTTGATCTCCCGGTACAACTTGACGGCGGAAGCGTACTTTATCTATGCCAGCAAATAAAAAAAGCCCACCCTCCATTTCTGGAAGCTGAGTGAGAACAACACCACCAACTTGTGCCATGGCTTCTACTATAAGCACTCCTGGCATAATAGGTTGTCCTGGGAAATGCCCTTGAAACTGAGGTTCATTAAACGTGACGTTTTTTATACCTACAGCGCGTTTTCCTGGAAGATAGTCAATAATCCGATCGACAAGGGCAAATGGATATCTGTGGGGTAGAAGTTTGTGGATGTCTTCTACTGAAAAAATGACTTTGGAGTCATTTTTACTTGTAGCTGAATTATCCGATTGGTTATTAGATGCTGGTGCGGAAACATCAATGGTATTCGCTTGTTCGGTGACGATTGTCATTGCTCCTGCTGTTTATTTGATATTTTGATTATGTTAGTAGGTGTTTGATATGACCCTCCCTATAGATTTTGGATGCTAATAGCTGATGGCTAATGGCTAATAGCAATTAGCCATCAGCTAGCTCCAAAATTCTTTGTGCCAGTTGAATATGTAAATTATGGCTGGCTTTGTATGCTAAGACATGAGCACAAGGGAAGGTACCTAACAAACTCAAATCTCCTACTAAATCCAAGATTTTATGACGTACTGGCTCATTTGCAAATCTTAGTGGTGGATTTAACCAACCTTCAGGTCCGCAAACGAGAGCGTTATCTAAGCTTCCACCTTTAATTAAACCCGATTGTTGTAACTGTTCGATTTGATGTAGCAACCCAAAAGTGCGGGCTGGGGCAATTTCGGTTAAAAAACTTTCGGCAAAATTTGTGCGAGATGCGCCCCGCGCAGTAGCGAAGCTATCGCTCCCTGGCGACCAACTGTACCATTGGTTGCCAATAGCTTTTACGTCAAAATCAATACCATAAGTAAACCGTACTTCTTCAGATGGTAGGGCACAAACAAAAGCATCGCCCTGACGCACCCAAATTGGCTCTTCTAAAACACGAAGAACTCTATCCTCACTTGATGGCTGTGATACTAAGCCAACAGATGCGATCGCAGTTGCCCACTCCTTTGCCGAACCATCCAAAAGTGGAACCTCCGGACCATTGATTTCAATTCGAGCATTATCCACTCCCATAGTAGCTAGAGATGCAAGCAAATGTTCAACTGTACGTACATGAGCTTCACCCTTACCTAACTGCGTTGAGAGCACAGTTTGATTAACTGCTGCTACCTGTGCTGGAATTATCGGTGTATTTGGCAGATCCACGCGTACAAAGTAGCGTCCGCTACCAGCTTCCGATGGTCGGATGCGAACTTGAGTTGAGATACCGCTATGCAGTCCCACTCCAGTTTGGTTGATTTCACTTGCTAAAGTATGTTGCATTTTTTTAATTGCTAATTGTTAATTGCTAATTGCCAAGCTTCATTAGCCATTAGCTATTAGCTATTAGCCATTAGCCATTAGCCATTAGCCATTAGCTATTAGCCAAATCAGAACCTCTCTCCAATACCAAAGTTAATGCGGCTATCACCATCGTCGTTAACACCATAGTCAATACGAATTGGTCCTAAAGGAGATTGCACTCGCACCCCAATACCAAAGCCGTAGCCAGTACCATCTTTATTCAACAACTCAGCAGCCCGAGTACTTGTTCCCAAATCGCTACCAACATCAAAAAATAAAGCACCGCTCACAACAGAAAAGACGGGGAAGCGATACTCAACTGATGCTTGGACAAAACTGCGCCCGCTACCCAAACCTCCTTCTTCGTAACCCCGTACAGAGTTACTACCACCAAGAGAAAAGGCTTCATAAGGCGGGAGATCGCCTAGTATCGTTCCTGCTTGAACGTTAAAAGCAAGAGTTTCCGGTCCTTTAGTAAAGTTTGTAAAATCGATGGGTAAGTATGTGCTATAGCTACCACGCAATCTTGTCAGGAAAATATTTCCCAATCCTATAGGTACGGATTGGTCAACGCCAAAACGCAGGAAAGAACCACTTGTGGGTTGTAAGGGATTATTTCTCAAGTCCCGTGCGAGTCCCAATTGCAAGAGTAGTAAATCGTCTTTCCCTTTTCCAGATTCGCTGAGTTCCACAAACTCATTTGTACCTTCAAGGCGTCCCAGCCTAGCGGTCTCCCCATCACCTCTGATCGTCACTCTCTGATATTGCAAACCAGCTGAGGCTGTCCATTCTGCTCTTTCATAAGGATTTCTAGACAAAGGACGGGTGAAATTGACACCACCCCCCAAGCGTACAACGCGAGGGGTATCACCATCTTCGTTGGGGTCGTTCACGTTTTGAACAGTTTCAATATCTCTATCGTCGCCTTCAAAGATTAATGAAATGGATCTCCGACGGAAAATATTGGCTGTGTAAGAAGTGCGGTAAGGATCGCCAGCAATCCAAGGGTCTGTAAAGCGGAGGTCAAATAACAATTCTCTTTGTCCTACTTGTACCTCAGCACCCAGTTTTTGATTTCGTCCATTGAGGTTTTGCTGCTGATAGCTGACAGTACCAAACAAGCCACTTGCAGAACTAATACCAGCACCTGCTGCAATAGAACCGCTGTTACGTTCAACAACGTTGACGACTACATCCACTTTGCTAGGATCGCTACCGGGATCGAGGGAAACGTTTACATCTTCAAATAGTCCCAGCCCAAATACCCTTTGCAGGTCTCTTTGCACTGTGTTTCGGTTAAAAACATTTCCGGGCTTTAGTTGTAGTTCTCGTGTCACGATGTAGGGCTGTGTTCGTCCGCGAATTGGTTGTCCCTTGTCGTTTGTTGTTTGACCTTCTTTATTGCGGAACTGAACTCGAATATCTTCTACCACACCCTCTGCAACTTGCAGGGTAACAACTCCATTTTCAGAAACTTGAGGCGCACCAATAACGTTCGCTAGTGCATAACCTTTGTCTTGATAGCGTTTGGTGAGTTGTTTGATCCCTTCTTGTAGATCGCGCAGGTTAAGTATCTTACCATATTGTTCTTTAAATATCGTATCTGCAGTATCAGCTGGTAGTACGGAAGCAACATTTGTGCCGGGATTCGCTTGCACTTGCACTTTAGTTAAGACCGGATTGGGTTGTACCACAAAACTTACCCGTACACCTAATGGGGTATCTTCTGGTACTGCTTGAACATTAGAGAAGAACCCTGTAGCAAAAACGGCGTTAATATCTTCTTGCAATTGTGTACGAGTTGTGGTTCTCCCCGGTTGGGTACGAATTGCTCTATAGATTTGGTCTTCCAACTCTGGTGCGATCGCTTGTCCGGCTTCAGAGCGAATCAATACTTCAGAGACAAGCACCCGAGGTTCTGTTGCTGCGGGAGATTGTTCTGATGGAGTTTCTTGTTGAGTTGGCGGAGGTGTTTGTTCAAATGTAGGTGGATTTGTGTTCTCTGGTGCTGGTTGTTGATTTCCTGGGGCTGGTGTTTGTTGTTGGGTTTCTGGGGCTGGTGCTTGTTGCTGGGTTTCTGGGGCTGGTGCTTGTTGCTGGGTTTCTGGGGCTGGTGTTTGTTGTTGAGTCCCCGATGGTGAATTGTCAAAATTGGGCAGTTGTTGGTTATTTTGTACTGGTTCCTGAGTTGGCTGGGTTGTCTCCTCTGGTGTATTTGTACCCGGAGATGATGGGGCTTGTTGCTCAGTTCCCGCAGGCTGATTCTCAGGATTTGGAGTTTGTTGAAGGTTTTGTGCAATTGTTGGTGTTGAGATTGTTGGCACTATAACTTCTGGCTTGGTTACCGCTCCAGGCACAACTGCTGGGAATACCCCAACAACGACTTGCTCTGGATCTGTTGTAGGTGCTGTAACCGCTGCTGTTTTTGGTTCTGTTTTTAAATCTTTAGCGGTTTGTGCATTCACACTTAGCGAATTGCCCAATGGGGCTGCGATCGCTACAACTGTAAATATAAAGGGAGATAAGCGCATTTTATTTAGATTCCTCTTCACGTCCACACACCATCACAAGGCAGTCATGCTTATATGCGACCAGTAAAAGTAAAAACTTTATTTTTACTTTTGCCTTTCTAATTTATATGCCAAATTGCAAAAGGCAAAGGATAGGGGTTGGGGGACTGGGGCTGGGGGTTAGTTGGTATTAACTGAATTCCTATTGTTTTATTCCCTACTCCCTACTCCCTACTCCCTACTCCCTAATTCTTCCACCGCTTTTAGCACTCGTTGTAAAACCTCCTGATATGCATTTTCTATATTTCCCAAATCTCGACGAAAACGGTCTTTATCAAGAACTCGACGATTTGGATCGTCTCCGGCGGAATTATCCCACAATCGACACGTGTCAGGGCTGATTTCATCTGCCAACAGCAACTGCTGCTGTGAATCCAAACCAAACTCTAGTTTAAAATCTACTAAGGTAATGTCACACCTTTTAAAAAAGTTGATGAGAAAATCGTTGATTTGCAATGCTAGATGGGTAATACCATCTACTTGTTCCGGTGTTGCTAATTCTAATAACAGTAAGCGATCGCGTGTTAGCAACGGGTCACCCAAGGGATCGTTTTTGTAATAGAACTCTACCAATGGCTGTTTGAGCACGGTTCCTAAGGGTAATCCTGTTTGTTGACACAAACTTCCGGCTGCAATGTTCCTGACAACGACTTCGATAGGCACAATCTTGACTGCTCTTACCCTCATCTGATTGGGAGTGGGATTGTCAATATAGTGAGTTTTTATGCCGTGTGCTTCCAGTTGTTGAAAAAGTTTGCTGGAAATGCTACAATTAATAGCCCCTTTGCCTTGGATACTTCCACGCTTTTGGGCATTGAAAGCAGTCGCATCATCTTTAAAATCAGCTAGTAGAATATCAGATCGATCCGTTGTATATAGGACTTTTGCTTTGCCTTCGTATAATTTTGTTAGAGCAGACATGGCTTAAGGTTAAGTAATAGGCGATAGGTAGCTTTTATGCTTGCAGGCTAAACCATTTTATATCTAAAGGGACTAAGCAGTAGGGAATAGGAGCCAGAATCAAATGTTGCACTATAACCGATAGAAAAAGTCTAGTATTTGCTGATACTAAAACTTGTAATATTTTTTCATGGAACAAAATGCTAAAATAATGAAATTAATGTATAGAATCATACATTATTAATAACGTTTTTCAATCAAGTTGAATAAGATCGTACTTCTCACATGAAAGTGCAAACGATTAGTTCATATCACAAGTTTTTGATAGGTCGGTTTGCTTGAACCTCCAACTTCTTGAAGAAGTTGGAGATGTTGCAAGGGTTGATAAAATTTGAAATTTTAACAATGGAGAAAACAATGGTTAGCAGTAAAGAGAATTTTATATATCCACGAGGGCATTATTACGGTCAGGTAAAGCCAGAAAATTTAGTTTTTAACTCCAATTTACAGGAATTTGCCCAAAAAGTTAGTTATATTTGTAACTTAGAGACTGCTGGGAAAATATCTCCAGAGGATGCTTACGAACGAGTAAAAGAACTTTGGAAAACTTTGAAACGGTCAAAAAAAGAATTGGGGATAGGAGAAGACCCCTTCCGTACTGATGAAGGCGGGCACAGCGCTGAGTAAACTCGTTACTTGGAAGCCATTGTCCACACTCCATCCCATACACAATCTGGGGGATGGTTAAGATAATTACAAGCGCGTTCTAGATGCATATTGACAGCTTGGTCTGTAGGTCGGATATTTTTGGCAGATTGAAAAAAATCAATTGCTTTTTGAAAGTTGCGTTCCGTGTACGCAGTACGTCCTTGGTGGTAGAAAAACAAAAATTCTTGCGTGTTAGCATCCAGAGTCATGCTGCGATCGCCAATCAACTCGTAAATGTTAACGGCTTGATGTTTTCCTTTGACCCTGATTCTATCCAATTCACGTACCCAAATGCGATCGCTACACAATTGATAAGTAAATTCGCTTAAAATCATGTCGCAGCCGTATTCTTTTGTCACTCCTTCGAGACGCGAGCTTAAATTGACACCATCTCCAATCACGGTATAGTCCATCCGTTTTCGAGACCCAATATTCCCAGAAACAACTTCTCCAGAACTAATTCCAATACCGATGTGAATGAGGGGCTGTGCTTGGACGATACGTCGTCGGTTAAATTCAGCCAGCCTTTGTCGCATTTCCAAGGCTGATTGTACGGCTCTCCACGCATGATTTTCTGTAAGTGGGAGTGGCGCACCAAATACGGCCATTAAGGCATCACCAATAAATTTATCTAATGTGCCTTCGTGATTAAAAACCGCTTCAACCATCGTTTCAAAGTACTGATTCAGTAACGATACCACTTCAGCTGCTCCTAAATTTTCTGTCAGCGTGGTGTAACCTCTGATATCAGAAAATAATATAGTTACCTCTTTTCGTTCACCCACCATCAATGCATCTTCTCCGAGTACCATCACTTGTTCTGCAACACCAGGAGTTAAGTAGCGGTACATGGTTGTTTTCATCCGTTTTTCTTGGCTAATATCTTCTAACACTACCAAACCTCCTCGGACACCTCCTTCTGGATTGGTTAAAGGATTGACTGTAAGATTAATACTTCGGTCAATTTTTTGAATTAACGACTCGTGAAGTAAGGATGAACGAGGAGTAAGAGGTTGGTTCCAAGGAAGAAAAATTTGCGGGTTATTGCGATCGCGTATTGCTAAAATGCAATCCCCTATTTCTTGTACGGCTATGGTTGAATCTTGTATGGGTGTTGCGTATAAAGTCTCCACATACAACCCAACTGATAAACTTTGTTCTGGTACGTAATGCCTTGCGCCACATTTCAAGCTATCTTGCAGTCTGATTTGTAAATTTTCAATAGGTACAACTTCCCAAACCAAACGACCTATCAAATGTTGTTCCCAATCATACTTAATATTTTTCCCGTTAGACTCCGATAAAGGACAGCCCAATAACTGTAGCGCTGCATCGTTAATAGTTACTATTTTTCCTTCCATATCCGTAGAAATTACGGCGTCAGAAAGACTTTGTAAAATATCTTTTTGATACTGTTTTTCTAATAACACATTTTCAAACAAGCGTGCATTTTCCAAAGCAATTCCTGCTTGAATATTAAAAGCTCGCATAAATTCTTCATCAGAAGCAGTAAAGCTACCTTGCTGCTTGTTAATTAATTGTGTAACACCAATGAGTTCATTGGCTGAATTAAAGACTGGCAAACATAAAATATTGCGAGTTATATAACCTGTTTTTCGGTCTATACTTGGATCGAAACGCGGATCTTTATAAGCATCGGGAATATTTAGCGCTTCACCTGTAGACGCGACATAACCAGCAATACCTTTACTGGCAGATATACGAATTTCTATCATAGTTTTGCCATCAGCCGCTGCCACTTTAGTCCACAATTCCCCCATTTCTTTACGATATAAAAACAGCGTGCTGCGGTCTGCCTGCATTAAAATTCGGGCTTGTTCCATCACTATTTGCAAAGTTGCTTCCAAATCTAAACTTTGCCCCAGTGTTTGAGTCGCCCGTAAAAGAGCTGTTGCCCCTCGTTGATTGCGGGCAGCTACATAGAAAGATTGACAGCTTTCCAAGATAATACCAATTGATGCAGCGAAATCTCGAAACCGTTCTTCATCCTCGCCATCAAAAGGAATATCTCCTGCTTTATTTGCCAGTTGTACAACCGCTACAATTTGATTTTTGCTACTTAAGACGGGCATACATAAAATGTTATGCATTTTGTAGCCCATTTGTTTTTCTAATTCCGGACTAAAAAGGGGATGGGAATCCGTTTCTACGATATTTAGACATTCACCTGTACTTGCAACATGACCGGGAATACCAACATTAATAGGGGTGCGAATTTCTAAAGGTTTGTAAATATTTTCTTGCGGTACTTTTGACCATAATTGACCTTTGTCGCGATCTACAAGAAAAATTGTAGTATGCTGGGCTTGAAGAATTTGACCGATTTTTAGCGTAATTGCCTCTAGAACCTTTTCTAACATGGTTTCTAGGGCTTCGTTATTAATAAGTTCGATCGCTCTAAGGAACTGCTGAAATTCAGCAGTTATAAAATCTAGCAAGCAAACAAATTCGTTAACGGATAGATCTTTGACACGGCGCAATAGAGCGTTTGTGCGGTTGACTTGAGTAAGTTCTGTTAATGTAGCCAGGACGCTACCAGTATTTAGGAGTGTCATGGAATAGCTTGTTGATAGTAAGTTTGTAACTGGCGTGTTGCAGCTGCCCAGCCCCAACGTTCTGCTTCTTTTCGGGCATTTTGACGGATAGTTTCTCGTTCTTGTTGCTGTTGTAAAAGACGCATAGTGGCTGCAACAGCACTTTGAACATCTGCTTTGGGTTCAAAAAGATACCCATTAACTCCATCTGTGACTATGTCTGGAATGCCACCCGAACGTGCAGCGACAACCGGACACCCCGCAGCCATTGCTTCTAGAAGGACTAATCCTAATGTTTCTGTACGGGAAGGAAAAATAAAAGCATCAGCGCTCGCAAAAGCAGAAGCTAATTCTCTGCCAACAAGATAACCAACAAAATGTGTATTTGTTCCGGCAAAATGTTTCTCTAATGCTTGACGGTGAGGACCGTCCCCTACTAATGCTAACCGTGCTTCGGGTATAGCTTCTAGTATGGGTTTGATCCGCTCAATTTCCTTTTCAGCCGAAAGACGACCCACGTATAGTAATAATGGACTTTCTGGGTGATTTTGCGATAAGCGCGATCGCATTTTTTGGCATAAATTATCTGGATGAAATGATTCTGTATCTACTCCTCTTTGCCATAAATAAACCCTTTCGATACCGTGTGAGGTTAATTCCTCCATCATTGCTGTAGAAGTACACAGATTCAAAGATGCTTGATTGTGAGCTGTTTTAAGCAATTCCCAGAGTAATCCTTCTAACATTCCCAAACCATAATGTTGAAGATACTGTGGTAGATGTGTATGGTAAGACGCTACTAAAGGGATATTGAGGTATTTGCTATGGAATATACCAGCTAACCCCAAAACCGCTGGATTTACCACGTGAATTATATCTGGCTTGAATTCCTCTAGAGTATGACCGATTGCCGGACGAGGTAGTGCCATTTTTAACTCTGGATACAGTGGTAAGGGGAAACCTGAGACTCCATATACTCTAGCTCCTTTGTATTCAGTTATGCCACCATCAGGGGCAATCACTAGAACTTGGTTTCCATTACGCTGAAGATGGTCAATGGTATGACGCAAGCGCGTCACTATGCCGTCTACCTTAGGCAGAAAGGTTTCAGTGAAGAGAGCGATTCGCATATAAAATAATTTCAGTACAGCCAACACAACCCGTAACAAAAGGATGAAGGATAAAAGATGAAAAAGAAACACAATTGGTACACATAACCAAAATTGTGTTTTGACTAGATGTATACATCTATACTTTTTAATCTTCCCATCAATTGAGAAGTCTAATTTTAGACTTCATACTTTATACTTCATCCTTCAGATTGCCCTAATTTCTTCGCCAAGAGACTTTAGGCAAAATTTGTTGTTTGTCAACTCGATTTTGGTACTTAATGGAGAAATTCAGTAGAGAATCGAGCAAAGAGTCAGAAAGATAATGAGGTTGTAACCCAAGATCCAAAAGCTGGGTATTTTTGGCGTTGAAGTAATGCTCTTCTTTCTCAATTCTGGGATTTTCTAAGTGATTAATTTCTACATTCAGTCCGAGTGCATTACCAGCTTTCTTCACCATCATTGCTAAATCACCAACACTGAATAGTTCAGTGAATTGGTTAAAGACGCGGAATTCACCGGGTTGCGCTGGATTGGCTACAGCAATTTCGATACACCTTACTGTGTCTCGAATATCCAAAAATCCTCGGGTTTGACCGCCTTTGCCGTAAACTGTTAGGGGATGTCCGATAGCTGCTTGGATACAGAAGCGATTCAGTGCCGTACCGAATACACCGTCGTAATCCAGGCGGTTAATCAACAGTTCGTCCATGCCTGTTTCTTCAGTCAAAACACCGTAAACAACACCCTGATTCAGGTCTGTGGCTCGCAATCCCCAAATCCGACACGCAAAGTGAATGTTATGACTGTCATGAACTTTGCTCAAATGATACATCGAGCCGGGTTGTTTGGGATAGGGTAGAGTATCTTTCCTCCCGTTGTGCTCGATTGTGATATACCCTTCTTCGATGTCGATGTTGGGTGTTCCATATTCTCCCATTGTTCCCAGTTTGACTAAATGGCAGTCTGGGAAGTCTTCCCGCATGGCGTACAACAAGTTTAAAGTCCCAACTACGTTGTTAACTTGGGTAAAAACTGCGTGTTCGCGGTCAATCATTGAATAAGGCGCAGATCTTTGTTCGCCAAAGTGTACGATTGCTTCTGGCTGAAATTTGTGCAGTGCTTTACTCAAGAACTCGTAGTTAGTGATATCGCCAATCAACAGGTCAATAGATTTACCTGTCAAATCGTGCCAGCGTTGAATTCGATGTTGAATTGGTGCGATTGGAGTTAGAGTCTCCACTCCCAACTCGTTGTCCCAATGCCGTCGCACTAAACTATCTAAAATACCAACTTCATAACCTCGATTAGAAAGGTAAAGTGCGGTTGCCCAACCGCAATAACCATCGCCACCAATAACCAGGACTTTCATTTTCACCAAGTTTTTACTCGCTGATAGCTAAATCTATCAGGTTTATGGCACCTCTAATCATGAAAGATTGGGGATTGGGGATTGGGGATTGGGGACTAGAGGCTGGGGGACAAGGAAGACAAGGGAGACAAAGGAGAACAATTAACTACAGGGTGCGGTAGTCTTGCGCCCCTGCTTCTTTAAAATTAAGAAATGTTACAAAAATGCTGTCAAAACGTCTTAGTAGGTTGACAAGTAAAATGCCAGCCGATATCGTGAAATACATACCCGGGTAAGACCGCAAAACAGTAATATGCAAACTAAGCAAAAGGTTACTTTGTATTTGTCGCCGGAACTTCATAGGAAACTCAAAATTCGTTCAGCAGTTGACTCGGAACCAATGTCAGAGTTAGCGGAACGCGCTCTGGTTTTCTATCTGGCACATTCAGAATTAGTAGATGAAGCTTCTTATGGAAGATCTCATAGAGTGTATTCCTGCCCAACCTGTGAGAGTTCGCTAGTCCTTAGGGATGGGGAACTTGCAGCGCTTGGCAAGCAGCCAGGAATAATTGGACAAGAACGTATATCCATTGAAGAAATGGATGAAACAAATCAGAAAGGCGAGGAAGAGTTGGTTCCTTGCTAGGTGGGAATTGTGAGTAGTAGAGATATTTTTCATAATTCTCTCCCCCCTATTTTAATGTTGGCGATGTCTGTACTGTCTGTAAAGGTCTCAAGTAGGTCGAAGTATGAAAGAAGAGCTCAATATACTCATTCAAGCTCAATACCCTCTAATCTACCTTGTGACCTCCGAGGAAGAGCGGGCTGAGCAAGCAATTTCACATATTGCTCAATCATCAAAGCCGCAGCGAAAGGTCTATGTTTGGACAGTGACTCACGGCATCGTGGAGTACGGTCAACCCCGGAATGTCACCCAACACAACACTGTATCGCCAGAAGCAGCCATTGAATGGATTATTCGGCAGAAAGAAGCTAGTATATTTATTCTTAAAGATTTACACCCCTTTATAGATGCGCCCGCAACAACCAGATCGCTAAGAGATGCGATCGCGAGTTTCAAGGGTACGCAGAAAAATATTATTTTAATGTCTCCAATGCAACAAGTTCCTATTGAGTTGGAGAAGGAAGTTGTTGTTCTTGACTTCCCATTACCAGATATGGGAGACTTGAACAAAGTATTGACCCATCACATAGATCAAAACCGGGGACGGCGGTTAACGACTGAAGCCAGGGAAAAGCTTCTAAGAGCGGCTTTAGGATTAACCAAAGATGAAGCTGAAAAAGTTTACCGCAAGGCGCAGGTCACATCAGGGCGTCTGACAGAAGAAGAAGTCGATATAGTTTTATCTGAGAAAAAGCAACTCATTCGCCGAAATGGTATACTTGAGTACATAGAAGAAGATGAAACTATAGACGGTGTTGGTGGTTTGGAAGAGCTAAAAAAATGGCTCAAGCAACGTTCCAACGCTTTTACAGAAAGAGCGCGGGAGTATGGTTTGCCTCAACCTAAGGGAATGTTAATTTTAGGGGTTCCTGGTTGTGGGAAGTCGTTGATTGCTAAAACTACCTCTCGACTTTGGGGTTTACCGTTATTGCGGTTGGATATGGGACGTGTCTATGATGGTTCCATGGTAGGACGTTCGGAAGCCAACTTGCGGAACGCGTTAAAAACGGCTGAATCTATTTCCCCAGTCATCTTGTTTATAGATGAATTGGACAAGTCTTTTGCTGGAAGTGCGGGGTCTTCTGATTCTGATGGGGGTACTTCTAGCCGTATATTTGGCTCTTTCCTCACTTGGATGCAAGAGAAGAAATCTCCAGTGTTTGTGATGGCAACTGCTAATAGAGTTGAGCGCTTACCTGGGGAATTTTTGAGGAAAGGTCGATTTGATGAAATTTTCTTTGTTGATTTGCCCATAAATGAAGAACGTCAGGATATTTTCAAGATTCACCTGAACAAGCGCCGGAATGACATCTCGCGGTTTGACCTCGAACAGCTAGCTAAGATGTCAGATGGGTTCTCTGGGGCAGAAATTGAACAGGCGATCGTCGCGGCTATGTACGAAGCTTTTGCCCAAGATCGCGAGTTCACTCAACTAGATATTATTGCTGCACTGAAGGCAACACTGCCGCTGTCTCGAACGATGCAAGAACAGGTAACAGCCCTAAGAGATTGGGCTAGACAGCGAGCAAGACCTGCTGCAGCCTCCGTTGCTGAATACCAGCGAATGGAGTTCTAAAAGCTTTCTCCTGCTACCACAGGGGGAAAGGCTAGCATCAAAGGCTAGCAGTTAAAAAAAAGGCAGTGCCTTATAGGGGTTTTACTCCGCTATAGCTACTGCCACCCGCGTTCTGCCAAACGCGGCTTTGCAAAAAACCGTTGTCTTTCTCTACTTTCTCATTGGAGGAAACCCAAATGTCTCACTTTAGCACTCTGCGTACCAAAATCACCGATGCTGAAATCCTCAAGGCTTCCCTGCGCGACCTCGGCATCTCCGTGAAGACTGAAGCAGATGTTCGTGGTTACAACGGTCAGCGTGTTCGTGCTGACTTAGTTGCTGTTCTCGAAGGCGAATATGACCTCGGTTGGTCTCGCAACAGCGACGGTTCTTTTGACCTGATCGCAGACCTGTGGGGCGTTGCTAAGAAGCACAACCAAACCGAACTCATCAACTCTATCAACCAGAAGTATGCTGTTAACAAGACTCTGGCTGAAGTGAAGCAGCGCGGTTTGCAAAATGCCAACGTTAAGTTGGTATTGCAATAACCATTACTCTGCGCGTTCCCAAAGCTGCACGGGTTAACCAAGCTCCTTAAACGGTTAGCCCGCTTTTTTTACCGGGCTGGAACTGATTCCAGTCCGCTAATTTTTTATTGGGTTTGTGACCTTAGATTACCCTCTCTGAAATTAAACATAACAGAATTTTGGATCTTTTAACAAACTTTATAAATCAAGTTTTTATTTTTTTTAAGTTTTGTATCTATATTATACGTTTTAAGTTTTTTCTCAAGACTTAGTAGCTGGGCGGAAAACTTTTTCAATATGTAACGAAAAGCAAAATTTCTGTATTTGGCTCGCACTAGCCTTATTCCATCCCTACAGCAAGCAAGGGCGACGAGCGCACGCATCCCCGCTCAACACCAATGATAATTCTTTGCGCCCACCTAGCCTCAATAATATAGTTAAAAATGAGCAAATTAATCGTTTCCATGAGAAGCTGTTTGATTAATTGCTCTGAAGCATAAAAATGTCTGTAGTTTCTTGTGCCACTATTACTGTCCCTGCAACGACTGCTAACTTGGGACCGGGGTTTGACTGCATTGGTGCTGCTCTAACTCTATATAATGAGTTTAAGTTTACTCGCCACTCTCATGGGCGAGGGGTCATAACTGTGACGGGTGTTGAGGCTGAACGGGTTGTGACTGATGATAGTAATTTACTGTATCAGGCTTTTGTCAAGTTTTACGAGTCTATAGAGCAACCTCCACCATTTGTGCAGATAGATATTTCTCTTGGCGTACCGTTGGCCAGAGGTTTGGGGAGTTCGGCAACAGCAATAGTTGGTGGATTGATTGGTGCGAATGTATTGGCTGGTCAACCTCTGAGTCAGTCGCAGTTGTTAGAGTTGGCAATTGCTTTAGAAGATCATCCAGATAATGTTGTCCCTGCTTTTTTAGGTGGATGTCGTTTGGCAGCGACGGGAGTGGAAAATCAATCGCTAAGAGAAAAAGAAAGTTTGTGGGAGATTTGTGAGATTCCCTGGAGTCAGGAAATTGTTTCGGTGGTTGCAATTCCGGATTTTGAGCTTTCAACGAAGGAAGCCCGACAGGTGTTGCCATCTGAGGTGAGTCGTGGAGATGCTATTTTCAACACGGCGCATCTCGGCTTATTATTGCGTGGTTTGGAAACTGGGAGGGGCAGTTGGTTGAGGGCTGCATTACAGGATAGGCTACACCAGCCTTATCGAAAGGTTTTGATTCGAGGTTATGATGCAGTGAATTCTGCTGCTGTTGCGGCTGGTGCTTATGGAATGGTCATTAGTGGTGCCGGACCAACTCTTTTGGCTTTGACGGATAGGGTTTATGCTGATGCTGTAGTTGGAGCGATGGCAAATGCTTGGTTAAAAGAGGGCGTGAAGGCGGATGTGCGATCGCTTTGTGTTGATACTCAAGGAGCTAGAGTTGTCATTGAGTAGTTGGGGAACGCGAGCGAAAAATCAGCGTCTTTTAAATTGAAAATAATCTAATAGTGTACGGACAACCTGGGGTAGAAACTTTTTTCACAAAAGTTACCGGGTTTCTCAAACTACTAGAATACTATTTTGTTTCCTTTGTTCGTTTAAAAAGCAAAATAGTTTGCAATTTTGTCAACTGTATTGCAGAACAATAAAAAAGTTCTCATATGTACCTTTTTGCATAAGTAGATATCAGTCTGGCGAGAATAAGTCTATCTTAGGATGCAATTAATATTAAGTTTTGTAACGGTAGCAAAAGCTGCCGTTTTTTGTTGTCGTTGTAAAACTTTACAATTAGAATGTATCTAGTCAAAAAAATAAGTATTTATCTCTATGAATTCTAAAGATTTGGTTTTAACTGGAAGAATAACGTTTACAAAAGTAACGATAGCTTAATATAATGTAATTAAAAGCAAAAATAAAAACCGATTGTCAGTGATGAATGCTTTCGAGTTCCCTTGGCTAACAGCCATAATTACCCTGCCTCTGGTGGCTACCGCAGCCATCCCCTTCATTCCAGATAAAGAGGGCAAAACTGTCCGCTGGTACGGTTTGGGAGTAGCACTTGCAGATTTTGCGTTGATGATTTATGCCTTTTGGCAGCATTACGATTTTCAAAGTTCAGCATTCCAACTCGTTGAGAAGTACGCCTGGGTGCCTCAGTTGGGAATGAACTGGTCTGTAGCAGTCGATGGTTTATCAATGCCTTTGGTACTGCTTACAGGGTTAATTAATACTCTTGCAATATTCGCGGCTTGGAAAGTAACCAAAAAGCCGCGATTATTTCATGCTTTGATGCTGGTCATGTACAGCGCCCAGATCGGGGTGTTTGTTGCCCAGGATCTGCTGTTGTTCTTCCTCATGTGGGAAATTGAGTTGGTGCCAGTATACCTGCTGATTTCTATCTGGGGAGGAGAAAAGCGCCGTTACGCAGCCACAAAATTCATTCTTTACACTGCTGCTGCATCAATCTTTATCTTGGTAGCAGGTTTCGCAATGGCATTCTCTGGAGACACTGTCACTTTCGACATGACAACTCTGGGAATGAAAGAATATTCAAACACATTAGAATTACTCGTCTACGCTTGCTTCCTCATTGCCTTTGGCGTCAAACTACCAATTTTCCCCTTACATACCTGGCTTCCCGATGCTCATGGTGAAGCATCTGCACCTGGTTCAATGATTCTTGCTGGTGTGTTGTTGAAGATGGGTGGATATGCGCTCATCCGCATCAACATGGAGATGTTGACCAATGCTCATGTTGTCTTTGCCCCAGTTCTCGCGATTCTGGGTGTCGTAAACATTATCTACGGTGCTTGTTGTGCCTTTGCTCAAAACAACCTCAAGCGTCGTCTAGCGTACTCATCCATTGCCCACATGGGATTTGTCCTGATTGGTATTGCCTCCTATTCCGAAATGGGCATCAGTGGTGCAATGCTGCAGATGGTTTCCCACGGTTTGATTGCTGCTAGCTTGTTCTTCCTATCTGGTGTGACTTACGAGCGGACTCACACTTTAATGATGGATAAGATGGGTGGTATGGCAAAAGTTATGCCTAAAACCTTTGCTCTTTTCACAGCAGGTGCGATGGCTTCTCTAGCACTCCCTGGAATGAGCGGTTTTGTAGGTGAGTTGATGGTCTTCCTGGGACTTGCTACAAGCGATGTTTACAGTTCAAGCTTTAAAGTTGTTGTTGTGCTTCTCTCCGCTGTTGGTGTTATCTTGACTCCGATTTACTTGCTATCCATGTTACGTTCCGTCTTCTACGGCAAGCAAAATCAAGAGTTGGTTTTGGATGCGGTTGTACAAGATGTTAAACCCCGCGAACTGTTTATTACGGCTTGCTTGTTAATCCCCATCATCGGTATCGGCTTGTATCCCAAGCTAGCAACACAAGCTTATGATGTGAAAACAGTGGCAGTTGCAATGCATGCCCGTCAAGTTCTACCTGTTGTTGCCGAACAACAACCAACAAGCTTATATTCTCAAATTTTTACAGCCCCAACATTGGCTGATTCCGAAGTTTCAGGTTTGGTTAATATTGCTGAGTAATTATCTGTTCCCAGAGGCTGGTGCTATTAATTCATAAGAGAAAAATAAGGTGGGGGTGATGAGTGCAAGTTTTGCGATCGCTCCCATTACTATTAACTTAAGAAAGTCGCTGTTAAAAATTGCCGCCATGACAAGGTAGATAGAAGAGGACAGCTATGGTGAAGGGAAGAGGTTTTTAGGCAAATTTACTTTTCGTTACATACTTTTTTTTTGCGCCTCTCTACTTAGATGACTGTAAAAATGACTAATGAAGCTAGGAATGCGCTTATTAAGATTTAGTAAAATTACGTTGTTTGGCATTCAAAAAATAAAGTATACAATTATCAAAAATCTTGCTGAGAATAATAGCGTTCCATCAATTCAGATTAGTTATGCATCTACTTCAAAAATTAATGCAAGAATTCTATTTCACAAAAACAAGACTATCGATGAGCAATTTAATCAAATATATCCAGGCATAACTGCTTGGTAAGGGCGAGGGGTTTTGGCACAAAAGTCCTTGTTAGAGGAGAATTAATTATCAGATCCAAAAATTCCGTATAATCACCCTCTTTGGAATATTTATTATATAGAAAGTTTCACGTGATAATATTTTTGTAATATTAGTTTATCTGTTACTTAATTAAGACTTTAGGGAATCCTAGTGAAGTCAAAGCGCTCTTCCTAAACCAATGACTTCTCTAGCACGGCAATTTCCAAATATTTCTGGCTATACCTTGGTTGAGCAGCTGTATCTAGGTTCTAGGACGGCTGTCTATCGAGGAGTGCAAAAGTCACAGCAATGTCCGGTGGTGATCAAGACACTGCGGCACGACTATCCCAGCTTCAACGAATTGGTGCAGTTTCGCAATCAGTATGCGATCGCGAAAAGTCTCGACATCCCAGGTATTGTCCAACCGATGAGTCTAGAACCCTATGCCAATGGCTATGCTTTGGTAATGGCAGACATCGGTGGCATCTCCCTACGTCATTACATCCAGGCTTCTCCTCTAAGTATCGAACAATTCTGGCCAATTGCCCTACAAATTGTGGATGTCCTCCACCAACTCTATCAGCAACGGATTATTCACAAAGACATTAAACCAGCCAACATTCTGATCCAACCACAAACTCGGCAGATTAAGCTGATTGACTTTAGCATTGCCTCCCTGTTACCCCGTGAAACTCAAGAGATTCAAAATCGCAACGTTCTAGAAGGCACCCTGGCTTATATCTCACCGGAACAAACCGGGCGGATGAACCGGGGAATTGACTATCGCAGCGATTTCTATTCCTTAGGAATTACCTTTTTTGAACTGCTCGCGGGAAAGTTACCATTCCAAGCTGACGAGCCAATGGAAATGGTTCATGCCCATCTAGCTAAGCAACCACCCTCTGTCTGCGATCTCAACCCCGATCTGCCCATCATGCTCGGTGAAATTATTAGCAAACTCATGGCTAAGAATGCTGAAGACCGATATCAAAGTGCCCTCGGTCTCAAGCACGATCTCATGAAATGCCAGGAAGAGTATCGTGTTGCGGGCAAACATACCTGGTTTAAGTTAGGCCAACGGGATATCAGCGATCGCTTTTTGATCCCCGAAAAACTCTACGGACGAGAACAAGAAGTTCAAACCTTGCTCGATGCTTTTGGTCGAGTTGCCAATGGAGCCTCCGAATTGATGCTGGTGGCAGGTTTTTCCGGCATTGGCAAAACCGCCGTCGTCAATGAAGTACATAAGCCGATCGTGCGTTGGCATGGCTATTTCATCAAAGGCAAGTTTGACCAATTCAACCGCAATCTTCCTTTTAGCGCGTTTGTCCAAGCCTTCCGCGATCTTATGGATCAACTGCTGAGCAGTGACGACAAGCAGTTGCAAGAGTGGAAAGCGAAGATCCTGGCGGCAGTTGGTGACAATGGCCAGGTGCTTATCGAGATGATTCCCGAACTTGAACAGGTCATCGGCCAACAACCCCCCGTACCAGAACTCTCCGGCAGTGCTGCTCAGAACCGTTTCAATCTGCTGTTCCAGAAGTTCATCACGGAGTTCGCCAAGCCAGAGCATCCACTGGTTATTTTCCTGGATGACTTGCAGTGGGCTGATTCAGCTTCTCTGAACTTGCTGAAGCTACTGCTGACAGAACGCGATACTTACGGCGGCAAGCAACGTGGTTACCTGTTCATCATTGGAGCTTATCGGGATAACGAAGTGTTCCCGACTCACCCCTTGATGCTAATGCTCGACGAGATCAAAAAAGCCCAAACCCCGATCCATGCCCTTACCCTAGAACCCCTGAGCCAAACGGATGTGACTCAGTTAACGGCAGATACGCTAAGTTGTTCTGTTGAACTGGCTCAGCCGCTGACGGAGTTGCTCTATCAAAAAACCAAAGGTAATCCCTTCTTCCTCACCCAATTTCTCAAAGCACTGCATGAGGACGGCTATATTTCCTTTGACTTCCACTTGGGACATTGGCAGTGCGACCTGGTAACGGTGAAGTTACTTGCGCTCACCGATGATGTCGTCGAGTTTATGGCACTTCAGTTGCAAAAATTGCCTGCTGCAACCCAGACTGTTTTGAAACTAGCAGCTTGCATTGGCGCTCAGTTCGATTTGGCTACCCTGGCGATTGTCAATGAGCGATCGCCCGAAGATACCGCGATCGACCTCTGGAAAGCCTTGCAAGAAGGAGTGATTTTACCCATTACCGAGGTTTATAAGTTTTATCAGCCATCAGAGCTTAAGGTGGCAGAAGTCAACTCTTTAACAACGTTTAACTGTTCTTATCGCTTTCTCCAC
The DNA here is from genome assembly GCF_045999855.1 of Tolypothrix campylonemoides VB511288_2. Taxonomy (NCBI): domain Bacteria; kingdom Bacillati; phylum Cyanobacteriota; class Cyanophyceae; order Nostocales; family Tolypothrichaceae; genus Tolypothrix; species Tolypothrix campylonemoides. Next base: position 88,317 of record NZ_JBFPMW010000004.1, on the reverse strand, counting down.
GATCGCGTTCAGCAAGCAGCTTATTCCCTCATCCCTGACGAGCGAAAACAGACGACTCATTATCAGATCGGACAACTTTTATTACAACAAGTTTCTTCAGCCGCTAGAGAAGAGCGCATTTTTGAAATCGTCAATCAGTTGAACTATGGAACAACGCTTGTTGAGGAACAACAGGAAAGGGACGAACTCGCCCAACTCAACCTCACTGCTTGCCGCAAAGCCAGACTGGCAACTGCCTATCAAGCAGCCCGTGAATATGCCACAGTGGGTCTGAAACTGCTGGGAACAGACGCTTGGCACCGACAGTACGAAATGACCCTATCCCTGCACGACTTAGCTGCCGAGGTCGCTTTCTTGGTTGGCGATTTTGAGCAGATGGATTGGTGGATTGAAGCGGTGATTCATTTTGCGAAAACGCCTTTAGAACAAGTGCAAGTCTATCAAGTCAGAATTCAGGCGTTGGTAGCCCGCAATCAATTTTTAGAAGCGATCGCGATCGGTCAATCAGTCTTCCAAATGTTGGGCGTGAACCTGCCAGACAGCCCAACGTTAGAGGATATTCGACCGATCAAGCTGGAAATCGATGCCTTAATTGAGGGTCGCTCGATTGAGTCATTCATTCATCTGCCGAAAATGACAGACCCCCAGCAGTTAGCCATTATGCAAAATGCGGCTCGGCTGACACCCGTCTGTTACATGACTGGCTCAATGCTCTATTTCCTAATTGTTGCGCTACAGGCCAAGTTGTCAATTCAATTTGGCAATAGTCCTGTTTCGGCGTATTGCTACGCCGGTTACGCCTTCCAACTTAGAACCCTGTGGGGAGAGATGACAAAGGTGCCTCAGTTCGGGCAATTAGGATACCAACTCGCCTCAGAACCAGATGCCAAAAATATTCTACCGGCAACAGCCCTGTTAATGGGAGGATATGTTGGTCATTGGACTACCCATTTACAAGAAACACTGCCAATTCTTCAAGAAGGATATCAAGCAGGATTGGAAACCGGCAATCTAGAATTTCTTGGCTACGATGCTCAGTTGTTCTGCTTGAATGCCTACTGGTGCGGTCAACCGCTCGCTGAACTCGAACCCCAAATTCATGCCTATTACCAACAGTTGTGCGACCTCCACCAATTCACGGCAGCAAACTGTGTTTTGGCTTACTGGCAGGCGGCTCTCATTCTGCTGGGTCAGTCAGAGAACGAGATTCCCTTACGCCAGAATTCCTATGAAGAAAAAATCCTTGCTGAAGCAAAAGTCTCCAATGATTTTTACCGATTATGCTACTTTTACCTGTATCGATTCACATTAAATTACTGGCTTGAAGACTTTGCTAAAGCGGAACACGATGCTGCTCAAACCCGACAGTATTTGGCTGGGGGTATGGGAAATATCGTTGAACCGATCTTATATTTCTATGATTCTCTCACCGTGCTTGCTACTCCGCCGGAATCGATGTCGGAATCGGAACCGCGATGGCAGCGATTGCAAGAAAATCAAGCAAAGTTAAAAGAATGGGCGCATTATGCTCCCATGAATTACTTGCATAAATATCATTTAGTTGAAGCGCAAAAACATCAACTCCTCAATTGTAAAACACAAGCTCTAGAACTTTATGACCTGGCGATCGCGGGTGCCAAAGCCAATGGCTACCCTCAGGAAGAAGCCGTTGCCAATGAACTGGCGGCAAAATTTTACCTGGATTGGAACAAAGAGCGGGTCGCACAAGCCTACATGATTGAAGCCTACTATGGCTATGCTCGTTGGGGGGCAAAAGCCAAACTCTCCGACTTAGAAACTCGCTATCCTCAACTGCTCGCTCCTATCCTCCAACAAGCGCAGATACCACTCTGTGTTGACGAAACTTTATTTGCCACTGGAACTTTCAGCTCGACTAGTGCTTCTTCCACTAGTCTTTCTGATACCCTGGATCTAGTTGCCATCCTTAAAGCGTCTCAAACCCTTTCCAGTGAAATTGAGATCGAGCGGTTAATTGGCACTCTCTTGCTGACAGTAATGCAAACCTCAGGTGCTACGCAGTGCGTTTTGATGTTAAGTGAGGGGCAAAATCTCACGGTTCAGGCTAGGGCAGCACTGACGGAATCTCGAAAAATCGAAACGCAGATTCTGCATCCAACGCAGTCGCTTGTCGATAGTGGTGTAGTGCCCATCAGTCTGGTCACAAAAGTCAAACGCAGCTTGCAACCAGCTGTGATTGCCAACGCCGCGCAAGATTCGGTATCGAGCGCTGATGTCTATATCCAAAACCAACAACCTAAGAGTCTGCTGTGCAGCCCCATTTTACAACAAGGCAAGTTGCTGGGCATGGTCTATCTGGAAAATAACCTGGCAATAGGAGCCTTTACCCGCGATCGCGTTGAGTTGCTGAATCTGCTCTGTGCCCAAGCTGCGATTTCACTGGAGAATGCTCGCCTCTATCAGCAAGCCCAAGCCTACGCTCAACAGCTTGAAGAATCTCAGCTTCAGATTGTGCAAAACGAAAAAATGGCTACTTTAGGTAACTTGGTGGCTGGAGTTGCTCACGAAATTAATAATCCAGTTGGCTTCCTTAACGGCAGTATTAACAATGCTAAAGATTACGTACAAGACCTGTGTGAGTATCTAGACACATATCAGCAGCACCAGCCCCCTACTGGTTCGGTGGCTGAATTGGCTGAAAAGATTGACCTGGAGTTTCTATTGGAGGATTTACCCAAGTTAATTGACTCGATGAAAGGCGCGACCGATCGCATTAAGGGCATTAGCACTAGCCTGCGTACTTTCTCTCGCGCCGATACGGAACACAAAGTTAGCGCCAACTTGCACGAAGGGTTAGATAGTACGCTGTTGATGCTCAAGTATCGACTCAAAGCGAATGAAAATCGACCTGCTATTAAAGTTATACGAAACTACGGTGACATCCCCGAAATTAATTGCTTCCCCGGTCAGCTTAACCAGGTGTTTATGAACATTCTGGCCAATGCGATTGATATGTTCGATGAAATGGCACAGCAAACAACCTTTAAAAAGTTAGAAAATCATCCCCAACAAATCACGATTCAAACTGTATTATTATCCAAACAAAATACGGTCGAAATTCGTATTGGTGACAACGGTAAAGGTATGAATGAGGAAGTCAAATCTAAGATTTTCGATCGCTTGTTTACCACTAAAGAGGTTGGCAAAGGAACGGGGTTAGGCTTAGCGATCGCCCGTCAGATTGTGGTCGAGAGACATGATGGACGGCTCGAAGTCCAGTCGGAATTAGGACAAGGCACTGAGTTCTTCATCTCGCTCCCAGTTCGGGGTTAAGTCATCTATCAAACTCCATCTAGAGTTTAGAGGAGGGAAATTTCTCTCCCTCGCGCCTTAGAAGTGCAATACGGTGACAATTTCAGGTTAAGCAATACAAAGCAACGTAGAGCGATCTTTTGATAAAATCGGCTGACAATCCAAAGATTTTTGCTTCTACTTGCAGTGTTTACTGACAGCAGGCAAAGTATTCACCAAACAAGTAGTGTTTAAAAACAATTCAAAATTACGCACGCCTATTGCAGTCACAGCAATCGACATGATAATTATCAAGATAGTAATATTCCCAGAGTTTTGCCTATACATAAATCACTTCCAAAGAACGGGTAGCCGTCTAGAGAGAGAATAATTAAAGCGAATAGAATTGGCTGCTATACAAACAAAGTCCGCCTAAGCGCAAAGCGCACGCTACGCAATGCCGCAGGCTATGCCCGTAAGGGCTATACGCGGACTAAGGTAAAAACGGGAGTTCAAATTTTCTTTGACGAAAGTGATAAAAGAGGGTTAATAAGGACAATTATTTTTTCTGTTTGTACTTCTTTCTAATTCTTTGTATCTGCTGTTGAAACTCAGCGCCTTTTTCAGGATTAACCATGACTACAAAATTAGCAAAACCACTGACTGCAGCCAGAACATCTGAAGAATTTCCCCAAGATTTACCTTCTAGTCCATCTTTCTCTATTTGATAAAGGGTTGCACGGAATTGCTTTAAGGTTTTCTTAGAGATATTGAGTTTGTCATTGACAACAACTCCGGTGACTTCCTGCTGACTGGATTTTCGTAAAATTCTGGTTTTCTCTTGGTTGATGGCAAAACCTTCATAAATGACTGCGGATTCTGTACGTTTGAGGAGATTACAGATATGACGCAAGCTATCTCCGGATGCTGAGAAGGTAAGGTCATCAGCATAACGGGTGTAACTGAAACCTAATTCTTGTGCGATCGCTGTTAAGCGTTTGTCGAGACGGCGACACAGCAAGTTAGTGATTGCTGGACTGGCGGGGGAACCTTGTGGGAGGTGGCGTTCTTCGAGTGCGACATAATATGTCTTGCCATCGAGTTCTAGTTCTTCAACCTCAGCAGCCGTACACAGCAAACTAAATATTGTTGCTGCTGCTTCAGAATAACCAAAGGAGCGGAAAAGCCCTTTAACTCGTTTGTAAGAAATAGAGGGGAAAAAATCTTTGAGGTCAAAGTTGATAATGACATCAGCACCAACATGGGGGGTGGCGTTGGTGACTATGGAACGATCGCACCGAAAACCGTGTGCAGCTTCGTGAACTTCTAACTTTTGCAAAATATTTCCTAAAATCCAATGCTGTGCCTGTTTTAAACTGGGTAGGGGGGCTGATATCAACCGTTCTCCTCCAGTTTTTTTGGGCATTTTGAAACGGATATAGTGGCTGACTGTGGAGGTTTTGCGATCGAAGGCTAAAAATCTCAATTTTCCTACGTTTATGCCCATTGCAGTAGCAATTTCATTGGCTGTGTTGCAGAGTGGTAAGCCATAGCTTTGGAGCCTTTCGCTATCACCTTCAGTCTCATTTAAGCCAGCTGAGACTCCCTCACCAAGATAAACAATCTCTTGCTGTTTTTTTTGCTTCCAGGCTTCCGCACGTTCTTGTCTTTCCCGTTCCCGCCGTTCCTTGGTTTCCTGGCGCTTGCGCCGCGACTCGGCTAAGCGCTGCTTGAGCATCTCTTTCCGCAGCTCCTTTTCGTTGTGGAGACGGCTGCTTTCCTGTCTGAGTTCTTCCAGTTCCCGCCGTATTTCTCCAACACGGCGAATTTCATCCGCAGGGTCTTGAGGTATTGTACCTTCAGCGGGCCAGAAACCGTAACGAATCATTTCTTCAAGGATAAATTCTTCTCTACCTATTTGACGGATACGTTCGTAGAGTTCTTGGCGGGTACGGGGTTGGTCAGTCATCCTGGTTATTCGTACTCTTTTGATTTTGGTAGAGGTAATTGGGGCTTACGCAACCTCAACCCATTTTGGAGATTTTACAGGTTGTCGATCCCCCCAAACCCTCTTAAAAAGAGCTACGGTGGTGTACACAAGTTTCTTAAAATGCCTTCTAGCAGTTTCGATCCCCCCTAACCCCCCTTAAAAAGGGGGGAAATTCTTCAATCGCCCAATTTATTGGGCGATTTAGGGGGATCTCTAAAGATGCGTACACCACCGTTTCCTTAAAAAGGGGGGTTATGTGTAAGTCTTTTGGTGTAAAAAAATAAAGGGGGCTATGCGTAAGTCTTTTGGTGTAAAAAAATCACGCAAGTTTAATAAGTTGGCTTTCCCTTCGTAAATCCCTCAGGACTAGACAACTCAACTCAGCGGTCACGGTACTACCTGGGTCATTCACTACATGGATGTCAACCCGGAATACCATGGTAGTACCGTAAGACCGCACAGTCAAGAGTGGGCTAGTGATGTATGGCTAAACTAAACGCACGGACGGCGATCCACCGCCCAGATTGCAAGGATTTTTTACCAACAATTAAGTGCGTGATTTTTTTTACTGACACTGACGAGCATATTGCATTCGCAATGCCAGAATGTGTTCGCAAGGACCTTTGTACAGCTTGTTTTGCTGATGCCATTTGCAGGTACACTCTGCATTAATTATACGCTCATCTCTATCGATCGTCAAAGATGGACTATAAGTTTTTTCCCAATCTTTTACAGTGCCTTCTAATACTAAGCTATCGTTACTGTTATTTACTGATGTCACTTGCACTGCTCTTTGACTCAAAAACCTTGTTGCATTTTCTTCCCGTTCGTTGGCAAACCGCAAACGTTCTACTGGTAAAGGTTCTCGGCTGAGTTCCCGCACCCGATAGACTTGTTTGTTTAGATCGTAAATAACACGTCCGGCTTGCGTATAAGCACTTAAAGCTCCTAGAACTGAAGTACGGCTTAAATTTAAGCGCTGTGCAAGGCGATCTGCAGTTTCTACCCAATTTTCTCGCAGCCCGTCAAATATAATTTTTTGCGTCCATTCGTCAACATCAGCACGGGGTGCCATTAAATCAAAGTTACCAGATTGCGACCAATCATTCGCCGTCCATCCCGATAAACCGAGGGTAAAGGACATATCTCCCAAGTCAGCAACGTAGAATGAAGGCATACCCGTACCTAACAGATGAACGGTAAACTTTTTGGCAACGGGAATGAGGCGTTCTAAGATGTGAAGGCGTCGGCGTCCCCAAACCCGAATGGTTTGCGGTTCGTTTCCCAAGTAGGGCGATCGCGGACAAACGACTTCTATCTCCCAGGGTTCAAACACAACCCGCACGGGTTCCCCCGGTTTTAGGTGATAGCGCATTCCTCGCGGTCCTTGTTTCTCTTTATGGCGACGCAAGACAAAACAAATATTGTGGATGTCCATTGGGTGTAAGTCAAAGCGTGTTGCGGGTAAAGACATCGCCGAACTCACTTGTAAAAACCCTCTCACCCAACTATCTGGTAGATCGATTTTGACTTCTTTGTAAGCTGCTTCATTGGTTGTTTGAACTTCAAAACCCGAAGGGTCAACTTGCAACTGGGTTGTTTTATAACTGCGGACTTTTTGGAACTCGTCATATAGTGCTGCTGAGTAATCAACATTTGTTGTACCGCAAGCAAATTCACTGATATTTTTAAAGACCTCGTAACTTGCACCCAGCCGCCCATAGCTAGATTCATCAACACTAAAGCATTCAAAAAAGACTTCATCAGGATGAACAGTAATCACTGGATCGAAAACAAAATAAAAATCTAGCCGATTTTCCCAAACATATCGCTGGAATTCTCCCCTAGCTTTATAATAAGGTCGCAATCGTTCGTAGCTTTGCCTGTTTAGCTCATTCAATTCCTCTCGCAATGTTTTGATTTGTGTTGCGACATCTTGCCGCCTTGCTGTTATTAAGTCCCAATTGATTTCTTCTTGTTTGGCACGCCATTCTTTGTATGCTGTTTTATCTTTAGGTTTGAACCGCATATCGGAAACAACGACATCGTGTAACGCACTTATTGCTTCGCGAAATGCCACGTTTTGCCGCAATTCCCCGATAAAGTATGTTGGTGGACGTTTGGTGTCTGGGGAAAAGGACATTTGCGTGCTTGTCCCATTTCCTGAAACTTCTGTACTGCCTTTATAGGTGTAGTTAAATTCCATGTTAAACTCCTTTTATTAATTTTTTAACCGCAGAGGCGCAGAGAGCGCTGAGAGTATTTTTTGAATATTATCTGGTTGTTTCAAAGCCTGATTTCTGATACGTCTTTGATCTGGATGGGGACAGACAAATGAGGATATTTTTTGTGGATTTTTAGGAGGATTTGTATGCTTTTTGCTTTGTCTCCTATTGCCATGGTAGCTGAGTGACGTGTCATAATTTCTGCAACTATTCTTGCTGTTTCTTCATTTTTTTGTGCTTCTGATTCTAAAAAATGAAAAATTCTTTGCTTGGCTACTCTTCCGCGATTGACAGTTGATAATACCGTGATAAAATAAGACGTCAACTCGCGCAAGTGTTTGGGCTGATTTCCTGCATACTCTTCTAAGTAGTTGGTGACAAACATTTGCATATCGCCTGATGGATGTTCGCTGAATTTCAACAAATATTCTTCACTGTCAGATATTTGGAAGTTGCGAGTTAATAGATCGCGCCCCAGTCTTCTCGCCTCTTCCCTCACACTATCGCAGATAGATACTAAAACTTGAGGGGTGAATTCACGAGCACCAAATTGTGTTGTAAAAATTTTGAAGGCAAATTCGCGTGAATCTTCCCACTTCGCCTCTAACATCCTCACAGCTGCTAACATTTCTTCAGAATGGGAGCGCACCCGCTCTAAGATTTGTGAAAACATTTGCTGTGCTGCTTTCCGCACCGATACAATTTCGTGGTTGGCTAATTTGACAATTTCGCTAGTGGTGATTTCTGAAATCCAACTTTGGCTGTTGGCTTCAAGTACCAAACCACCAAGTTCCTGTGTAGCAGAAGATTGCGCTCTCAATAACTGCAAAGCAGTGTCTTTACGAACGCTTGTCATCCATCCTGATAAATCTTCCCGGAGAAGACGCGCCAAGAAGTTGTGAACGCCTTCATGTTGTTCCGGAGTTAGCAAAATTTCGATAAAATCTGATGCTAGCTGTACGGCAAAATTGGGGGAAGATGTTCCCAATCGGCGAATAATAGGTTTGATTGCATTGCGAATCTCTTCTACAGGATTCACTGCGATCGCTACTATCAAAACACTCTCCTCGCCCATAAGTTTCTCATCTGGTAGCTGTCCAAACAATCTGATACCGAGAACCCTTAATGATTCATGCGGTGAAGCAAGGAGTGATTCAATGATTTGCGGCGGTAAATTTTCAGCCCTCGTTTCATGATTCAGTAAAATACGAACGCCTATTTCTTGAATTTCTACCAAAGGATGAGCGAGTAAATCATTAACAACACCCAAACCTAAAGTTCGTAATTGTGGTGTAAAACTCAAGAGAAGAGTCTCGCCAATTTCTTTCGCTAACTCGCCTCCCTTATCTGGTGTCAATGCTAACAACTCAGCAATAATACACCCAATCAAAACTCTAGTTCGATTGTCATTAAGAATGGAATAACCTAAAAGTCTACGAGCAAAGAGGCGTGTTTCTGTTTGTTTGCTAGCAATTAACGCTGCTATAAAATTGCTGTCTTCAAGAAAATATTCGCGGTTTTCCTCAACCCAACGATAAGCTTGGGTACGAGCGCTTGGTAACAAGCAATTTGCTACTGCAATTACCAATTCTTTGTTTGGTTGTTTGGAGTTGTAGTTAAGAAACGCCAATTCAAAACCCAATTGTACTGTGACTACGTAAGGTTTCTGAATCAGTTTTATTAGAGTATCTACTTCAATAGATAGACAAAAATGATAACAATGCCTTAAAGATTTGGTCGCAAAATGATGTACTGGAAGACATTGACTTTCTAGTAGAAGCTGGAGCAATGCTTGTGGGTTTTGTTCCCAAAGTTCTGGAAAAGCCTCGTCTCTCGTTGTTGGTTCTGCATCATCGTTATAATCTCCTTTCTGATACCTCCAAGTCCAAGTTCTAGAATTCGGAATTAACCGATAGCGGGAACTGTTTTCATAGAGGATATGATTGAAGGTTAAATACTCAGCATATTTAAACCAGTTACTTCTCCAAGAAAAGATTGTCTCCCTAACACATTCAACATCGGAATACTGAAGAAGAATGCTAACAGCCATTCTGATGTATTCAGCATCGCTCTCTTCTCCTAGTTTTTTGAGAGTGCGCCACACGCGGCGACATAGATATTGGCGAGTGTTGCTGCTGTAAGCAATTCTTGATTGAGGATTTTTGAGTTCTTCTTCTATTTCATTTTTTATAACTTCAAAGCGTCTCGTAACGCTGTTATAATTGCCATAAAATCTTTTTCTAAGATGGGTTTTGTCTGGCAACCTTACAGAGTCTTTTTGGCTAGAAAAGTTTGCTCTCACACAGTCAAAACGATAGGCAAGGATACCAAATACTTCCGCATCATGGCGGTATTCAGCTACTTTAAAAATGTGGCGCAATCTTTGGAAGTAATTTGGTTTTAAAGGTGCATGAGAGATAATATCGAGCAGTGCTGGGCGAACGTATTGGTTATCAATTTGATAAATTTTATCGAGAACTTCATAACGCCTGTAGTCGTGATGATTTAAATAGTGATTTAAAGCTGTTTTAAATTCTTCAGCCGCACCATTTCTCGCCAATACACGCAGTTCTACTGGCAAAAACTCAATTAATTCCATTTGCCAAGCTGCTTTTGCTTGTGGAGTTGAGAGTTTCGCGATCGCTTCAAACGCAATACGTTTGATAAATTCAGGAGTTGAAGGATTTTGATATAAATGCATGAGTGCGGGAATCGCTTCTCCATCGCCGCACCAACCTAATGCCCAAGCAATACAATAATCTCTCAGAGGTGCGCCAGTGCCAATCAGCTGGAGTAGTAAAGGGGTGGCTTCACGAATTCTCAGTTCTCCAGCACGCCAAATCGCCCTCTCTAGCTTCCACTTACTGGGCTGATTGTTTGCAAGACGGTTAAGAATTGCCTGCGTGCGCGGATCTTCGCTGGTAGGTGGTGCTGTATGTACTGGTTGAATCTGGGGAGTGGTGCTCGTTACTGGGATAGAAATATCGCGGTATCCTTTCTTTGTTTTTTCTTCAACGAGTTTATTAAATGCTTTTTCTGCTTCTGCTATGGATACAGGCTGAGTCGTTTTCGTACCTTCTTTAAGATTTGTACCGCGCCGCCCGTAGCGAAAATTGACGACATAACGCCCCTCATTGATTTGGCACAAATCCACTTCGTAAACTTTATCTGATGTCCCTTCTTGATACTGAAGGGTTGTACGTTTTATGAGTTTCATTTAACACCACTCACCCACTGACTCTTGTAACTTTCTATTGTCGCTTGCTTTTCTTAGAGTCGCCAGATCGTTGATGGATTTTGAGAAATAAAAAAAATCACGCGCTGTTTGCCATTGGTTCTCCCTTCGTAAATCCCTCAGGACTAAACGTCTCAACTCATGCAGCAGGAGTACTCCTATTTATCACTTCACGGAAGTCAAACCGGATAGTAGGAGTACTCGCGCCAAGTTACGAGACGGTTAGTGAAGTTGTTTCACAACTGAACGCAAGGACGGCGATCCACCGCCCGTATTGCAAGGATTGTATACCAACAGCGAGCGCGTGATTTACCGACACTAAGAAGCATATTGTATTTTTAGTGCCATCACATACTTGCAAAGAATCTTGTACTAATTGCAAGTAAACTCTTGCTCGATTATATGCGCGTATCTAGCGATCGTCAAAGATAAAGATAAGTTTTTTTTGAGGATGTTGTTAAGAATGGTGGTTGAGGTGTTCAAAAATTTAGATCCCCCTAAATCCCCCTTAAAAAGGGGGACTTTTTAAGTATTTTCCCCCCTTTTTAAGGGGGGCTAGGGGGGATCCAACGGTATGCTTTACAAATAGGGAGCACATTGCCCTCAGAATAGAATACTGGGTAGGTTTGCTGTGTTTGTACAGGCGCGATTTGCAATCGTCGGCGTTTTTTCACTCATTGGGATGCTCCCTACAAATATTCTGTCAGTCTTGACTCCTATCCTACCTGAAGATTACTTAATGAAATGAACCGCAAAGACGCAAAGTACACGAAGAAAGAGGAGAAGAACGTTAGTAATTTGATGGCGGAAAGGGAGTAGTTTTCTAATGTTCTTGGCGATATCCAAATCTTCTAACTTCTCACTCTTGAGACGGGTTTTACCTCAATAGGTAAAGACAAATAAGGATACTTTTTGTTAATTTTTAACATAATTTGTATAGCCTTTGCTTTATCTCCTATTGCCATGGTGCCTGAGTGCCGTGTCATAATTTCTGCTACTATTCTTGCTGCTTCTTCAGTTTTTTGTGCTTCTGATTCTAAAAAATGAAAAATTCTTTGCTTGGCTACTCGTCCGCGATTGACAGCTGATAATACAGTGATAAAGTAAGGGGTTAACTCGCGTAAGTGTTGGGGCTGATTGATTACATATTTTTCTAAAAAGTTTGTCACATATCTTTGCATATCGGCTGATGGATGTTCGCTGAATTTCAACAGATAGTCTTCCCTGTTAGCTGTTTGGAAGTTGCGAGTTAAGAGATCGCGTCCAAGTCTTCTCACATCTTCCCTCACACTATCGCATATAGAGACTAAAACCTGAGGTGTGAATTCACGAGCACTAAATTTTGTGGTAAAGATTTTGAAGGCAAATTCGCGTGAATCTTCCCATTTCGACTCTAACATCTTCACGGCTGCCAACATTTCTTCGGAATGAGAACGTACACGCTCTAATACTTGTGAAAACATCTGCAGGGCTGCTTTCCGCACCGAAACAATTTCGTGGTTGGCAAGTTTAACAATTTCGCAGGTAGAAAATTCCCTAGAGAAATCTTGGAAATTCGCTGTTAGCAATAACCCACCCAATTCTTGTATCACAGAAGACTTAGCGGCAAGTAGGTTTATGACTGTTTCTCGATTGATGCTTGTCATCCATCCATCTAATTCTTCTTTCAGCAAATGCACAATATAACTGTAAACACCTTCATGCTTTTCAGGCGCAAGCAAGGCTTTGATAAAATCAGATGCAATCTGAAGGTTTACAGTTGGGTTATCGGTTGCTAAATGCCGAACTTTGTGAAAGTAGCGAGCGATTAAATCTTTTCCTAATGTTCTAGCATCTTTGTTTGTGCTATCGCAAATACAAACTAAAGCTTTTGGTGTCAAATCTTCTACCTTTAACTCTTGCGTAAATATTCTGAAAGCAAAGTCCCAAGAGTCTACCCGTTCTGCATCTAGCAAACGGACTGCTGTTAACATTTCTTGTGAGTGCGATAAGCCGGGTACGGCGGCGCTACCATGCGATGCTGCAAAGGAGCCGCTTCGCGATCTCACTCGCTCTAGGATTTGTAAAAACATTTGCCGTGCAGCAACTCGCACTGATAAAATATCGTGATTCGCCAGTGAGACTATTTCACTAGTGGTAAATTCTGACGTCCAGGCTTGAGAATTTGCACTTAGCAATAAACCACCTAATTCCTGTCCAGCTAAAGATTGCGATTGCAGTAGCTTCAACGCGGTTTGCTTGTTAACACCAGCCATCCACTCTGCTAAATTTTCCCATAGCAACCGCACTAAATAACTCAGCCAGCCTTCGTGCTTTCTGGAAGTTAGCAAAATTTCTACAAACTCAGATAGTATTTGAGTGGCAAAAGCTGAATTATCCAAGCTCAAACGACGGATTTCTGGAATATAGCGAGTTAATAAATCTCGTCCCAATTTTCTAGCGTCTTCGTCTTTGCGATCGCAAATGCTAGCCAAAATCTTGGGAGTAAATTCCTCCAAATGGAACTTTGCTGTCAATACTTTATGAGCAAATTCCCGTGAATCAGACCATTGTGAATCTAACAAATCCACATATGCTAACATCTCTTGAGAACTTCTACGGTTACGCTCTAAGTTCTGTAAAAACATCTGTTGCGCTGCTTCTCGAATAGAATAAACTTGGTGATTCGCTAATATAAGAATTTCATCGGTAGTTAATTCGCTTGTCCAGATTTGGTAATTTGCTCCTAACATCAAACCACCTATTTCTTGTGCAGCAGAAGAATTGGCTGTTAGTAATCGAACAGCAGTTTCTTTATAGAGATCGGTCATCCACTCCTGCAAATCTTCCTGCAACACAGTGACTAAATAGCAGTGAACACCTTCATGATTTTCTGGATTCAATAGAATTTCAATAAAGTCCAATGCAAGCTGAAGGTTGAATTCTGGATACGCTTTTACCAAACGGCGAATAATGGGTTTGATTGCATTGCGGATTTCTAGAATAGGACTAACTGCAATCTGTAAAATTAAGTGTCTTTCTTGGGAAATTAGTTTTGTGTTATGTAATTCACCATATCTCTGAATAGCAATCAGTTGTACTAAGTCGTAAAGAGATGAAAGTTGTGGGGTAAGATTATTTTTATGATTTTGTATAACAATGAGAGCGCCTAATTCTTGAATTTCTAAAGTTGGATGTGCTAGTAAGCCCAGAATAACATTCAACTCTAATTGCAGTAACTGAGGTGTAAAATTAACAACTAAAGTATCTGCTATATCTTTTGCTAAATCGGGTTCAGTTTCTGGAAGTGATAACAATTCTGCAAGCAAACGTTCAAATAATAGCTTAGCCGTTGTCTCACTAAGAATATAAGAGCTAATAAATTTACAGGTAACAGACCGAATTTGAGTATCTGGACTGGTGGCTAAAGTGGCAATTAAACCACTATTCTTTAAAAAGATTTGGTGTCTCTCATCAGTGACCCACTGATATTTTTCCTCAGAAACAACTTGAAGAAAACGATTGGCAAGTATGAGAGTTAAATCTCGGTCAGGTGAAGTCGGATTGTAAGAACGCAAAGCAAGTTCAAACCCAAATCCTGCTGTTGTTTCGTAAGGTTTATTGACAAGTTGAACAATTGTATTAATATCAAGGCGATCGCAGAAGCTTTGATGTACGCGCAGTGCTTTAACAGCAAAATAATGAACGGGAAGACACTCGCTTTCTAAGAGTAGCTGTAGCAGTGCTTCTGGATTTTGCTCCCAAAGTTCGGGAAACGCTTCTTCCCGCATTTTTGGTTCGATCTCTCCAGATTCATAACTTTTCCGACGACACCACCCATTGGAATAGTAAATATAGCGCTGACTGTTGGTGTAAAGGATGTGGTTGAATGTGAGGTAGTCGGCATATCTGTCCCAAAAGCGATTGACTGTTCGGGTGTATTTATCCCATTTGTCGAACTTTGAGCGCCTGAGCGGTGGTTCATCTGCATCAGAATACTGAATTAGAATAGCTGTTGCCATTTTTGTATAGTCGCGATCGCCCTGTTCGCCCAATTTTTTCAGTGTACGCCACACCCGTCGCCGCAAATATTCTTGGGTTTGGTTGCTATATGCCAAAATTGGCTCTGGATGCTGAAGTTCTTCTGTGTAAACTCGTTTCCCAGAACTATGATATTTACCCGTGACTTCATTCCATAGTAGATCTGTCAGATCGTTATTAAACTGACCTATTTCTCGTTCAAATCTGTAAGCAAGAATTGCAAAAACTTCAGCATCCCGACGGTATTCTGCAATTTTGAAGATATGGCGCAGGGGTCGGAAGTAGTTGGGTTGGAAAGGCGCAGTACGTAAAATCTGAAGTATTGCGGGACGCAGAAATTTATTATCTATCTGGTAAATTTTATCAAGAAATGCAAAAAGATAACTCGGACGTGCTGCTGCAAATTCCTCAAAGGCTTCTACCGAAGTACTGCTGGCTAAATTTCTTAATTCTGGTGGTAAAAGCTCAATCTGTGTTGTCTGTAAAGCGGCTTGAGTTTCTGCATCGGAAAGTTTGAGCAATGCTTCAAAGGCTATACGCTGTACAAATTCTGGCGTTGATGGGTTTTGATACAAATCTGTGAGGCGTGGAACTGCATCATTATCCCCACACCAACCTAATGCCCAAGCAATACAGTAATCTCTCAGAGGCTCACCAGTATAAATAAGTTTTATTAACAAAGGTGTGGCTTCACGAATTTTGAGTTCTCCAGCACGCCAAATTGCCCTTTCTAAGTTCCATTTGCTCGGCTTGTTGTTAGCAAGGCGATGGAGAATTGCTTGCTTGCGTGCATCTTCATTGGTAACAAATTTCTTCTTCACAGGTTAGTCTCTTAGAGAGTACTCTCCATTGTCTTCTGCTTTTATCAGAGTTACCAGATGTACATGGCTTTGTTCGGCTGATTCCAACCAAGCAGCTTTAGCGATCGTGACTTCATATAAAGCTTCATCTGATGTAGCACCCCAAGCAGAACAAATATAACTAAAAATATTTGTATCCAATAAATAATCCACCATTTTATTTTCTTTCTACCGCTTCATCAAAAATTTTTATTTGCTCTGGAGTTAAATCATTTAGAGTACCTGAAACAGCTTCTAGAGTTAATAACTTCTTAATTCTACTTGTTAATTCCTCCTCTGAAATCGTCCGAAAATCTTCAGGTGATAATTCACCAAAAAGGTTGACTAAATCTGTAATTCTTTCCTGCTTTTTCAAGCGTACCGTATAAAAACTGCTACCTTGAAATAACTTTTCTACAATTGGCGAAATGCGGTTGGTAAGTTCTTGATTATAGTTAGATACTTCTTGCATAACATCGATCAATTCTCTATGTAAGGGTTATTCAAAGATTTTCATCAAAAACGCTAGGTTCTGTAAGTAAACGACGCAAACGGGGTTTGTCCTGTGGGGGACGCTCAAGAGCAGCTTGAAAAGCTTGCCATTGCTCATCATTGAGTACAAAAAGGTGGCGATTCGCTAATGTTTCTGATGCTGCAATCAAACCATGCTCTAGCAAGAACTCGCTCACATTTTTGTGAGATGCTGTTGCTGATTGTTGCAATAACTTTTTCACTGCTGGGCTTGTGCGTATATCTATCCGCTCAGATTTTGATTCAGAGAAGCTTTGCATACTCTGAGTGTGTTTGTGTAAATGGTTTATATAGAGTTGATTATGCACACATTGTCCTGACAAAGCAATCTAGTGGTCGGTTTCATGAGTTTTGATAAGTAAGAGTGCTCAGATATCCTACTTCCTTCAAGAAGCTGAGTATCTTGCAAGCCTTCACAATTAACGAAAATCGCTTTCTTGTGGTTCCAAATCATACCAGCCATACCAATGACGAACTGCAAGCCAAATTGCTGAAAGAAACCCAGCAAGACTGAGGGTGAGACCGCTATAGGGTACTAACAACCCAAAGATGGGAAAAATAGCACCGGAAATTGTGCAGATAATAGCAGCTAGGGAAGCATTACGGTTTGACCCCAAACCCCAAGTTAAAAATAGCAAAATGAGTGCAATGAAAGTCCAAGCAACTGGGGGGCTCATGAGGCGGCTGAGATAGGTCAAAGTTAGCAAACAAGCAAAGAAAATTCCACCTGCAATTGCGGCGTTTCTTAAACTTATTGGTAGCGATAAATATAGCAATAATATCCACCAGAGAAATATTGCTGGCGCTAATAAAAGCAAGCGGGGAAGGACACCTGTATCGCGAATGGGATTGGTGTTGGTAAAAACTCCAAATGGGTTTCTCACAGAAACGTTATCGTCAAAACTCCATGTAAATTTGGTGCTTCGTCCATCAGTTTCCATCTGACTTGGTACGATCCCACTGGCAAAATCGGCTCCAGCAAAGTTTGCGATCGCACTCAAGCGAAAGTTAGAAAGCAACTGTCCGTTGGAGTTATAAACCCAACGCGGTGCTCCTTGAGCTTTGTAGGTGACTCTCAGACTTGTTTCTTGACCGGGCTGTAGTTGGATCGGAAAGCTATAATTGTCTGTATTTGTCTGTTGCAAGCGAGTTCCATCACGTTCGACTTTATAGCTTTGCAACAAGGAATAACCAACGGGCGGTTGTGCTTCAAAGAAAAAATTATTAATATCTTTAAGAGAATTAACTATTTTATAGTCAGCAATATAATCGACTTTATAAATTGCACGGCGAGCTTGAACGTCTGCGCTTTGATCGATCTTGACTTGAATTTGCGAACCACTTAAGGTAAGGAAACGGTTGACTTTTTGCTTATCGTTGACTTTGATTATTTTGCCATTAACTTGAGTCGTGTACGTATACGGTTCTTCACTGATATAACGCACTTGCGGTGCCATTTGTTCTAGTCTTTCACCTGCAACACTTTCAGCTACTTGGGCGACTTTTGCCTGTTCCCAATGATGGTATCGATTGCCTAAAGTAGAACAGAGAAAAAATCCTCCTACAATCAGTATTAATATCAGGGTTAGATGTTGCAATCCTTTCAGGAGTTGGGAGTAACTAACAGCCCATTCTCCAATTAAAATGGCTTGTTGCTCTTGGTTTCGCCGCAGGGCAAAACTTAATAGGGCAAGTGCAATTCCTAGAGCGATCGCTAGAAATACTAGTAATAGCGAAGCTTTGAGGAGATGATTTCCGAATTGAATCAGTTCGGTAGGATGCGTTAAGTCAGGCAATCCTGGGATGCCTTTGGCAGATTCAAACATGGGCGAGTGCTTGAGTAGAGTATAGAAGAAGACTCAAGATATATCTCAAAAGTTTCTGGCTGTTGTAATTTTTTAAACCGCATCCTCAGTGCAAAGGAACGCAGATGAAAATTAGCCACCACTCGCTGATGTCGAATCGTTTTTAATTGATTTCAATCTTCTGATGTAATTATGTTTTTTGATTGTCTGATTTAAACCGACCGGCAACAAACTCTCGCTTTTGCGCGTGCTTGGTTTTTCGTCCGGTCACTCGTTCACGCCACATCCGAAAACTAGATGCTTTCATTTCACGGCGCATTAAAGCAATAACTTCTTTTTCTTGCAGTCCAAATTGTTCTTCTATTGCGTCAAATGGTGTTCTGTCTTCCCACGCCATTTCAATAATGCGATCGATTGTGTCGGAATTGAGTTCGGGTAATTTCATAAACAACTGTGAAGAGGGATTAGGGGTTAGGGAAGAACCGAATGTTTGTTGTATTTTGGTACGAGCAGTTTATGATGCTTGTCTGAATTATAGATTACAAAGGACACAATTGGAAATTATAGACTTCCAAGCGTGCCCTTGAGCTTTGTTTGGTAAATGAGGAAAAATATTCTTAGTGAAGGAAGCCGTAATAATACGCTGTTGCAAAAAGGAGAAGGGCTAACACTCCTAAGGAGATGTTGAGCGAAAGCTCTATAGGAAGGCTTTTTTCACGGTCGTTCTGTCCGTGGTCTTGAACGGTGGATATACTAGCGGGTCTTGGATCGTAATAGGGTGGTGCTGGACGATCTGGAGTGGGATTTTGGTGAGTTTGACGATCTTCAGTTCTCATAGCGCTCTTCATGGATGTTCATCATCCAATTTACTTGTGCTGTCGTAAACTTCATCTAGCGAAAGAATTATGCCGCATGTATACTTTTACCCAGCGCCAACAACCAAATCCAGATACAGTCGTGACTCTAACTCTGGCTTTAACTGCAGAGGAACGGACTCGCAGCCGTCACCGCTTTGAAACGGAGGACGGACAAACAGTCTTTGTTCGTTTACCGAGAGGGATGGTGTTGCGAGACGGAGATATTTTGCGAGATGAAACCAGTGAGAGTTTGGTGAGAATTGCTGCCAAACCAGAACCTGTTTTGACTGTGACTGCCCGCACGCTGTTAGACTTACTTAGAGCAGCTTACCATTTGGGCAACCGTCATGTACCTGTAGAGATAGCAACTACTTATCTACGGTTGTCTCCCGATCCAGTTTTACGCACTATGCTCGAACAACTTGGGCTAGAAATCCAAGAAGAAATCACTTCATTTCAACCTGAATTTGGGGCTTACGGACACCATCATGCTCGCTGAAAATCATCTTTTGTGTCTTTTACAATTGGCTAGCCCGACTTTGCCAGTGGGTGCTTACAGCTATTCTGAGGGGCTGGAAACGTTGGTAGAGAATGGCACTATTCAGGATCGCGCTACCTTGCAACATTGGTTGGAGTCAGAACTGCGTTATGGGGCTATTCGCTTAGAAGGTGCTGTGATGGTACGGGCTTACAGGTCTGTGAAAACAGGCGATTTAAAGGAGTTATCCTATTGGAATAGCTGGTTATCTGCGGCTCGTGAAACTGAGGAGCTTCGGGCTTCTAGCTGGCAAATGGGGCGATCGCTCATCCGACTTCTGGTACAATTGGTACCCCGAATTGCGCCGATTGCAAATGCTGTTGGTAATCCTTGCAATTACGCTGTTGCTTTTGGGATTGCGGCTGCATATTGGAACATTGACGTACAAGCAACACTGTTAGCTTATTTACAGAGTTGGACAAGCAATCTCATCACTGCTGGTGTAAAACTCATTCCTTTAGGACAAACAGCAGGACAGCAAACCTTGCTCTGTTTACAAGAATTACTTGTTGTTGCAGCAGGGGATATTGTGAAGTTGGAAGATGATAATCTTGGCTGTTGTAGTTGGGGCTTGTCTTTAGCAAGCATGGCTCACGAATCTCAGTATACAAGGTTGTTTAGAAGTTAGTGGTTAGTGGTATTTTTAGCTAATAACCACTAACTATCAACAACAATGAGCGCCTTTCGAGTCGGTGTTGCGGGACCTGTGGGGTCGGGAAAAACAGCTTTAGTTGATGCTTTGTGTAAGGCAATGCGGGATCGCTATCAAATTGCGGTGGTAACTAATGACATTTATACTCAAGAAGATGCTCAGTTTTTGGTTCGTTCTCAAGCTTTGGCGAGCGATCGCATTTTAGGGGTAGAAACGGGAGGGTGTCCTCACACCGCTATTCGAGAAGATGCTTCCATGAATTTGGCTGCGATCGAACAGTTGGAGATGCAGTTTTTGAACTTAGATTTGGTGTTTTTGGAAAGTGGCGGAGATAATTTGGCAGCTACCTTCAGCCCAGAATTGGTAGATTTAACGATTTACGTCATAGATGTTGCGGCTGGTGATAAAATTCCCCGTAAAGGTGGTCCTGGAATTACCAAATCCGATCTGTTGGTTATAAATAAAATTGATTTAGCTCCCTATGTTGGTGCAGATTTAAGCGTCATGGAAAGGGATGCTCAAAAAATGCGTGGCAACAAACCTTTTATTTTTACGAATTTGAAAACTAAAGAAGGGCTTGCAGAAGTTATTCAATTTGTCTCTGGAAATATGTGTTAAATAAATATTAATTTGTTTGGAATTTTTGACAGAGCCTAATAATTTCTAATAGCAATCCTATTTGAGATCTAAATAAGGGCGACAAGAAGTATTTGTAACTCCTGCACGGGCTGCTACATGAGTCAGTGAATATCATAATAACCTAAAAACAGTTAAACTACAAGCCTGAAAAGTACTGTATAAAATATCGGTTTAAGAAAACTTTATTGTTTTTTTTGATTTCTTTATGTAATTTTTTTAAAAAGTTTTCTAATGTACTTAAGTAAGTAATCTATCAACTGACTGCTAATTTCATAGAAAGTCAGATATTAAGAAAATTCTAATATTTTTTGGAGTTTTAAATGCAGGTATCGTTATCGGGTAAAGAGACCGAACAAAGGTTACATCTTCATTACTTAGACGGCTTGCGCGGACTAGCTGCCTTGTACGTCATGTTGCTTCACATACATAGATATATGGGACAAGACCTTCCAGTCTTGTTACTAGCATTGGGAAAAGTTTTGCGATATGGACATTTTGCTGTCGTAGTTTTCATTGTTCTTTCAGGCTACGTTTTAATGCTACCAGTAGTCCGTTCGCATAGTGGTTACTTGTCAGGAGGTTTGCTGAAATATCTTCAGAAGCGATCGCGAAGAATTTTACCACCTTACTATGTAACCCTTGCATTTAGCTTGCTGTTGGGAATTTTAATAGTACAGTTAGATAAGTTTTCGATTTTTCCATGGCATGAATCTGTTACTTATGGAGAGTTTCATCCCAACTTTTCTTTTAATGATGTATTGACTCATCTCCTACTCATTCATAATTTCAGTCGAAGTACACTTGGTTCTATTAATGCACCCATGTGGAGCGTTGCTGTTGAGTGGCAGATATATTTTTTATTTCCTCTATTATTGGTACCTATTTGGAGGCGTTTCAATTTATTCTCAGTCATTGCTTTTGCTTACTTCATTGGCTTAGTCCCATTCTATCTTGTGAAAGGATTTGATGCAGCGCACTCTTGGTTTTTAGGCTTATTTGCTCTAGGAATGGTAGCTGTAGATATTGGATTTTCTCAGAAACCTCAGTTAATTAAAATAAGAAAATCTTTACCTTGGAATTGGTTGGCAATAATATTTACTATTTTTGCCTTCATAACAGAGTGGCAAAAACTGGGATTGGATGAATGGATTGGCGATAGCTTCTGTGCGTTAGCAACTGCTTGTTTGCTGATTTACTGCACTCATTGCATTACGTTAGGAAACAAGAAGCGACCCATCGTTTTACGACTTCTTGAAACTCGCTGGCTAGTTGTACTCGGAGGTTTTTCCTACAGTCTCTACCTCACTCATGGAGTCACAGTCACAATAGTAGGCAATATTTTGCTGAATCTTCAATTATCCCCAGTTAGCTTTTTCACTATATTTTATTTAGTAGCTGTACCACTATCAGTACTAATAGCGTACTGTTTCTATTTAGCATTTGAGCGACCGTTCATGTCTAATTTTTTGAAGAAAAATGTTAGTACTTAGTAGTTAGTATCTCCGAACGGGAAAACAATGGCAACTTTTGAAGTTATAGAGAAGGAAGGCTTGCGGCTAGTCAAGGCTATTTTACAAAACGAAACAGTTCGGACGGAATCTGGCGCTTTGTACTATATGCGGGGTCAGATTACCATGCAGTCTAAAACACCTTCAGCAGGTGGTTTTCTGAAATCTTTAGCAACGGGCGAAAATATTTTTCGCCCTACTTATACAGGAACTGGAGAGTTATATTTGGAGCCTTCTTTATCTGGATTCCATATTATGCAATTGGACGGTACAGAGTGGATTTTGGATAGTGGAGCTTATTGGGCAAGTGATGGTAATGTAGAAGTCGGTGTTGAGCGCAATAAACTTCTATCTGGTTTGATTGGCGGTGAAGGCTTGTTTCAAACAAAAGTCAAAGGTAGGGGTCAAGTGGTTATGATGGCGCAAGGACCTGTAGAGGTGGTTCAATTGAAAAATGACCGTCTGGTGGTGGATGGTAATTTTGCGATCGCCCGCACAAATACGTTAAATTATCGTGTTGAGAAAGCGACCAGATCTCTTTTAGGTTCGATGACTTCTGGTGAGTTTTTGGTCAATACTTTTGAGGGAACGGGTACTATACTACTTGCTCCTGTACCTTACTGGCAAGTGAAATTGCTTCGTGAGATTACAGCAGCAATTCCTAAAACTTCAAGTTCATAATAAGCAAACCTAATTTAGTAACAAAAGGAATTAAAAATTAATATTTAATAACAACACTATATATTATTTCCAATTCAATTTTTAATTCCTTTGTTGAGTACAATACACGCACTACCATGGCTCACCACATTCTTCAAGCCACCAAGGAAACCGTACATTTAGGTGGATTCTCTCATCTTTTGCAACCAGTTCTAACAATTGATTCTGGTGATACGATTGACATAGAAACTTATTCTGGTTATTACGTTTGCGACAAAGCACCACCAGCATTTCTGACGCCAGCCTTCCTTGACATTTGTCAAAATCTTTCACAAGAACGCAAAATTGCAGCAGGACCTCATTTACTAACGGGACCAATATATGTACGAGATGCAGAACCTGGGGATGTGCTGGAAGTCAAGTTAGAAGCAATTACACCAAGTTTACCCGTAGGCTTTAATGCTATTCGTCCGGGTTGGGGGGCTTTACCACAACTCTTCCATCAATCTGCTTTAAGATTCATATCTCTTGACCTAGAGAACAAGATTGCAGAGTATCCTCTTGGTAGCGGTATTAAAATTCCCCTCAAACCCTTTTTTGGAATCCTCGGTGTCGCCACAACAGATTCATCTCGAAGTTCGGTTCCTCCTAGTTCCTATGGTGGTAACATCGATAATCGAGAACTCCAAACGGGTTCTAGATTGTTTTTACCCATTTTTGTTCCCGGTGCTTTATTTTCTATTGGGGATGGTCATTCAGCACAAGGTGATGGTGAAGTTAATGTTACGGCTATTGAAACTTCGATGAATGGGACTGTTCAATTAAACCTTTACAAAAATTTACAACTTACAACACCAATTGCTGAAACTCCCACAGATATTATTACGATGGGATTTGGTCCTACATTAGATGAAGCATTAGAACTGGCTTTAAAAAATATGATTCATTTCTTGCAATGCTTTGTAAATTTGACACCTGAAGATGCTTATGTCTTATGTAGTTTAGCTGTGAGTTTTCGGATTACTCAAGTAGTCAATCATCCACAAAAAGGTGTTCATGGAATGCTCCCTAAGTCAATTTTACCTAAAGATTTTTCGTTTCTTTAATCTGTTAGAGGATGTTTTAAAAGTAGTGGCTGAGGTATCCAAAACTTTAGATCCCCCCTAGCCCCCCTTAAAAAGGGGGGAAAATAGTCTTAAAGTCCCCTTTTTTAAGGTAAACCACTGCGTTAGGCGGGTTTTCCGCACTCTGGTGACTGGCATAACTTCGCATCGCGTAGCGCCTGCTGTCCACATTTCTAATGTGAGGAAATTTTAAGCGCAACCTCTACCAAAAACTCTAAAGTAAAAATTGGGTATTTTGATACTAAGGATGGATATAGTTGCAGTTATGATTAGAGTAATATAGGCAATCTACCAACCAGTTTTATGTCTAATATTGTCATTCAATTATTGGTCATTGGTTTTGCTGCTGGCGTTGCTGGTGGTATGTTTGGCATCGGTGGCGGTGCAATTATGGTGCCTGCAATGGTACTGTTGTTAGGTATGGATCAAAAATTTGCTACTGGTACTTCTATCGCTGCTCAAATATTACCAATTGGGATTTTAGCTGCATTGGTGTATTATCGGAATGGAAATTTA
Organism: Tolypothrix campylonemoides VB511288_2; assembly: GCF_045999855.1. NCBI lineage: Bacteria > Bacillati > Cyanobacteriota > Cyanophyceae > Nostocales > Tolypothrichaceae > Tolypothrix > Tolypothrix campylonemoides. The sequence continues at coordinate 63,908 of NZ_JBFPMW010000004.1, read as the reverse complement.
AATATCAAGTATTCAGTGCTTATAGCACTGGGTCTAATAATTGGGAATTTTTTTGGAGCTTTATTTGCCAATCAACCATATATCAGCAGTGAAACCATGAAGAAATTATATGGTATCTTTTTGTTGATCGTTGGTTTGCGCTATTTATTTGTACGCTAGCAATAATTTTCATTTGTATGCATTTGTAGGGTGAGAAAATTCACCCTATGGTTACAACAAAATGTATTTACATAGTTACCACTTTTAATAAAAATAAAATCTACTCATCTTTTTCATATTTTTCTATTATGTAAGACGCTGATTCCAACCAAGTGGGACGGTTTCGCTCTTTTGTGTTTTTTATGGTTAAAGTTGTATATACTTTTGGTACAACCAAGCCAATGAAAAGCAAAACGAATAATACACTAAAAGGCATTGCTAGTATCATAATTTATAGAGTGTGAAAGTAAACAGTCAGTTGTTATCAAAAACTCTTTCAAAGAATTACAGGTAGCGATGCAGATCCCATAAAGCTAGGCATAGCAGTTTTGTCTGAAAATATATTAAGTAAAAATAGATTATTTCTACTTATATAAGATAAATCTATCAAATTTTAGTCTGATATGCTTTTATATACACCTCGGCTAAAAAAGATTCCGGATGTAGGGAAGATTCATTTTAGCAAAAATTATTACAATTATCATAGAAAAGTTACTTAGTACGTGAAGGCGGAGGTATGCAGGCAGAGGAGCCACTGCGGTGGACGGGTTTCACAGGCTACAGCAAGTGGCGTGGCAGAAGGCGCAAACTCTTATGACTGAATCTTTTCTTTCAATTCTAATGGTCTAGTTATTTCCGCCATGATGTACTAGTTACAGAATTTTTTCTAAGTACAATCCTAGACCACTCTAGTATTGCATTTGTATAAAATAGCATTAATAAATACAATTAAGATAGGCACGACGTTGTCGTGCCTGCACTTCTCACACCTCACTCCATCCGGAGAAGGCTTTCCGTAACCACATAGAATCGCAATTGCTACAAGTAGAGCATCCTACCATACATTGGACGTTATTCACGCACAAATGTTTCTTTATATATAAAACTGGAAAAGGTTTATGGATGCACTGTCTTCCCGCCAGACCTACTACAAAACGGCAACGATCATAACCAGTTAGATTTAATACCTAATTCGCGGATCTACATAAGCATTCAATATGTCAATCACTATACTGGCAATGACGACAATTGCAGCAAAAAATACAAGAATCCCCTGTACTGTAGGATAATCTCGCAAGGCAATTGCTTCATATAGTTTCCCTGCCAATCCGGGCCAAGAAAATGTTACCTCAGTCAAAATAGCCCCACCTAACAGAGAAGCAAAGGTCAACCCCAAAACTGTAATCACGGGAATGAGTGCATTTTTTAAAGCATGGGAAACTAAAATTTTATTTTCAGGAATCCCTCTTGCCCTTGCAGCTTCTACGTAATCTGCTTGTAAGGTTTGCTTTAAATTCACGCGCACAATTCGCTCAAAAATACCGCTTAGCAAAACCCCCAAAGTAATACTGGGAAGGGCAAGATAATGTAAAGACGCAAAAAATTGACTGAGATTTCCAGTTAATAGACTATCGATAGTATACAAACCAGTGATAGGTGTTGGAGTGAGTAGAGCAGCAGGAAAACGAGTTCCAGAAGGAAACCATCCCAACTGGACTGCAAAAATCAATTGTAGAACCATACCAGCCCAGAACATGGGTAACGAGTAAGTGATAATACCAAACAATCTTCCTCCAGCGTCTAAAACTGTTCCGGGACGAGAAGCCGAAAGAGTGCCAACTCCAATTCCAACGACTAAGGCAACTGCCATGCTACAAACCGCTAATTCTACTGTTGCTGGGAAATGTTGCCGAATGACTTCCCATACAGATTGTCCGCCACTTGTCAGGGACGATCCCAAATCGAAACGCAACAATTGTCCCATATAGTTAAAGTACTGCAGCCATAGAGGAAGGTCTAAACCCAGTTGTTTGCGTAATTCCTCTTTAGCGCTTTCCGGAGCACGTCCACCAAGAATAGCATCTGCTACGTCTCCCGGAGTGGATCTCAGTAAAAGAAACACAACTGTCGTGACTGTCCACAGCATCAATGGAGCTAGGAGCAGACGGGCAATAATATAGTATTGTAAAGCTTTCGATCTAGACATGATGAGTTTGCTAATGGCTAATGGCTAATGGCTAATGGCTAATAGTACAATTAGCTATTAGCTACTAGCCATTAGCATTTATTTCTTAATTTTTTCGTAAACTAGAATTTGGTTGGGGTTGAGTTCTACGCCACTCACTCCTTTTCGGGCAAATGCATAGTCTTTGCTTTGCCATAATGGAACGTATGGAACATCAGTTGTTACCTGTGCTTGTATGTCTGCAAAGATTTTCTTGCGGGCTTCAGGGTTTTGCTCTTTACGTTGTTGTTCGATAAGTTTGTTGATCTTTTCGCTGTAGTAGAACGATCCCTGAGTCTGACTTCCCCCTTGTTTGCATCCCTCGGTATCCGATCCCTTAGGACATTCTAGAAAAGGTTGAATGTAATTGTCTGCATCCATAAAATCTGGATACCAGTCAAGTAATGCTGCTGGATAGAGCCCTTTGGATATAGATTTAAAGAAGGTTGCTCCTTCTACGGTGTTGATTTCAAATTGCAGCAATCCATCCATTTTTTCTTCAGCATAACCTTTCAAAATCTCTGCTGCTAAACTCCGAGTTGGGGAACTTGAAGGATACCAAAGGGCTACCCGTAAGGGATTTTGCGGGGAAAATCCGGCTGCTGTTATCAATTGTTTTGCTTTCTCTATATTACCGTCACCGTATTTATCTTTAAACAATGGTTGAGAAACATCGAATGTTGTCGGTACCATACTGTAAAGCGGCTCGGCTTGATTAAACAAAACTCGCTCGTTAATAACAGGGCGGTCAATGACCGATGCGATCGCTTGTCTGACTTCGGGTCGATCTAAGGGTTTTTGATTGCGATTTAACACCATGTAACTAACAACACTGCCTTGATTTTGGATAGATTGCCAATCTCCTTTTTTAGCACTATCATCTAAACTCCGAATTTGATCTGGTTCTAATGATAAATATGCGACATCTACTGCACCAGTCCGGAAGGAGTTAAATAAGTTAGCGGGACTTGTAAGAATTTGTAAATTAATGCCTTTATTAACTGGTTTTTCTCCCCAATATTTATCAAACACATCAAATCTTAGGGAATCTGTACCGTATTGCGCTAATTTGTAAGGACCAGTACTAACAAATATATTTGGCTTAAATTTTCCCGGACCAACTTCATAAGCTTTTGGTGAGAGAGGACACACTCCAGGAAATGCTAGCAGTGATGGAAAAGCTGCAAATGGTTTTTTCAGTTTTATAGTTAATTCATACTCACCTGTCGCTTTTACCGTGTCTACCACATCAGCAAGTAAAAATGAAGGCTTACCTCCATTTTTGATAAAGCGTTCTATACTAAACGCCATTGCTTGTGCGTTAAACGGTGTGTCGTCGTGAAATACGACTCCCTGACGCAGGGGAATTGTGTATGTCAATCCGTCTTGGCTGACTGTAGGTAATGCAGTGGCTAACTGCGGTGTAATTTTGGTGGTTCCTGGTTGGTAATAGTAGAGGCGATCGCTCATGTTATAGACTAATCCAAGGGATGCTAGTTCATAGGCATCAGCTGGATCGAGGGTACGTGGTTTTAGACTTGTACCGACAGTAATGCGACCATCTCCACTTGGGGTACTTCCGGAACCAGATGAAGTTGTTGTTTGCTGACCCCTAGCGCAACTGACAACTAAAAGCAAACATACACAAAACAGAGAAACAAATTTAGCTATTCGAGTCCACTGTCTTGCTGAGAAAGAAAACCAGGTCATAGCATTGGTCTTTTTGAACTTAGTGGTCAGACATTCTACTACATATTCAGCAAATTGCCCTAAAGAAAATAGGAGGCTGTTAGCTCTCCGACTGCTTGCAAAAGTTGGGGAGCAGGTTTGCACGAGCGAATTTAGCAGAAATAAAGATGGTTAGACCAAAGGGTAACGTTTGATGTTCCCAATGTAACTGCATCTTTGAGCAATATTGCAATCAGTTTACGAAATTACAGTATCAGTTAGTGGCTGTTGCGCTCGTATTAGAGTTAGTTATCAATGGGTTCATTAACTCAGTTATACACCTAACATACAAATTAGGCATACAGTTTGTACAATTTCAGCCAATATTTCAATACCATTAATGCAGAGATGAACAATTCGATCGGGACAGAAAATGATGATATCCACCCATATGTACGCGAGTTACAAGCAAATTTTTGGTGCGATCGCGAAGCTAATGGCACCCATCCGAATCGCTTGTCTTGTATTATCCATTCCTGAAAATTGTGCAATAAAAAAACATGAATTTTTTATAGAAAAATTATCTAAATATGTATGAAATTAACAAATCTTATCATAAAAGTTTGCTAACCTTGTCCCGTAGTCAATACAGTACTCATCCAAATATATTGGTCTGGTGCATTCCAAATACAGGGAAAATACCTAGTCTACGGAAAATATCCGCTACACTTAATCTCTACACATACTTCAAGGATTAGGTTGGTATGGTGCGATCGCAAATCTTAAGATTTGTACAGTACTGACTGGTGCTACCGAAATATTCAGCAACAAGCAAATTAGAGTCCAAGAGTGAGAGAGTAAAAATTGTGAAGTACTTCTTTTTATCTGAAGGTTGGACGGTTGGCAGAGTGTGGGCATCTGATGGACAGTGGCAGGTGTCGGCATGGCGTCGTCAGCCAGAGATTCACCGATTGAATATCAGTTTATTAGAACAAAACGAGGTCATGTGGCTTTATCAGGTAGAGGACACGGTTCTCATGGTAGAAGTTAAGCCAACAGCACAAGTACAAGTTGGAAAATCAGGTCAAGCTATTGGTCAAGTTGTGCTTAAGCGATTAATTAGTGCCGAACAAGTTATAGAACGCTTGGGAACAGCATCTGCTCGCTGTCAGCTACAAAGTCTTGAAGCTGTGGTTTAGGAGGGACTGGGGATTGGGGACAAGGGAGACACGGGAGATAAGGGAGAATGACTAATGCCCAATGCCCAACGCTCAACTCCCAATCTCCAATCCACAATCTCCAACCCCCAATACGCTTGCAAACAGCTCCATCAAAAGTTACACTTTTTTAAACATTCTCATTTTTCTCTTGGCAATTGTAGCCTTACGGAGTCATACTCCAAAAGTAGTGGTTACACAATTGTCAGGCACCGCACTGTCTGACTTATAAGACAAGGTGGTGAGTCAGTGTCCGCTTGGCGATAACAAAAACTGAAAACTTGACTTTGTAAACAAAAATCATCGAGGAGGAGCGTAGTCGATGGGACTACCCTGGTACCGAGTACACACAGTCGTTCTGAACGATCCAGGGCGACTGATTTCTGTACACCTGATGCATACAGCTTTGGTGGCAGGCTGGGCAGGTTCAATGGCATTGTACGAATTAGCCATTTACGATCCCAGCGATCCAGTTCTTAACCCCATGTGGCGTCAAGGCATGTTCGTGCTGCCCTTCATGGCACGCTTGGGTGTAGTTGGCTCTTGGGGCGGTTGGAACGTTATTGGCGCTCCTAGCTACGACCCTGGGTTCTGGTCATTTGAAGGCGTCGCTGCGGCTCACATCGTTCTTTCTGGTTTGCTATTCTTAGCAGCCGTTTGGCACTGGGTTTACTGGGATTTGGAATTATTCCAAGACCCGCGTACAGGTGAACCTGCTCTTGACTTGCCAAAAATGTTTGGCATTCACTTGTTCTTATCCGGTCTGCTTTGCTTTGGTTTTGGTGCTTTCCACCTGACCGGCTTATTTGGACCCGGAATGTGGGTTTCTGATGCTTACGGTTTGACGGGGCATGTCCAACCGGTAGCACCGGAATGGGGACCCGACGGGTTTAACCCATTTAACCCTGGGGGTGTAGTCGCTCACCATATTGCGGCTGGTATTGTCGGTGTTATTGCTGGTTTGTTCCACTTGACAGTTAGACCTCCTGAAAGGCTCTACAAAGCCCTGCGGATGGGTAACATTGAGACTGTACTTTCTAGCAGTATCGCTGCTGTATTCTTTGCAGCATTCGTCGTTGCTGGTACCATGTGGTACGGTAACGCTACAACCCCAATCGAATTGTTCGGTCCTACCCGCTATCAGTGGGATCAGGGCTACTTCAGACAAGAGATCGATCGCCGGGTACAAGCAGACCTAGCACAAGGTGCAGGCCTTTCTGAAGCTTGGGCGCAAATTCCTGAAAAACTGGCGTTTTACGATTATGTCGGTAATAGCCCAGCCAAAGGCGGTCTATTCCGTACAGGTCCAATGGTCAAGGGTGATGGTATTGCCCAGTCTTGGCAAGGTCACGCTGTATTCAAAGACGCAGAAGGTAGAGAGCTGACAGTACGTCGCCTCCCCAACTTCTTTGAAACCTTCCCTGTCATATTGACCGATCGAGATGGCATTGTTCGCGCCGACATTCCATTCCGTCGGGCAGAATCACAAAATAGCTTCGAGCAATCTGGCGTTACCGTTAGCTTCTACGGTGGTGATTTAGATGGACAAACATTTGATGACCCAGCAGAAGTGAAGAAATGGGCGCGTAAGGCTCAAGGTGGAGAAATTTTTGAATTCGACAGAGAAACCTTAAACTCTGACGGTGTCTTCCGTACTAGCCCCAGAGGTTGGTTTACATTTGGACACGCTGTCTTTGCTCTGTTGTTCTTCTTTGGTCATATTTGGCACGGTTCTCGGACAATTTACCGAGACGTATTCGCTGGTATCGACCCAGACATCGAAGAGCAAGTCGAATTTGGTGTCTTCGCTAAAGTGGGTGACTTGTCAACCCGTAAGAAGGAAGCTTAGGCAAGCAACGGTGAAGTGTGAAGTATGAAGTATGAAAAAGAACTTGGTTTTACAAGAAGTCAGGCAAACTCGTTTTTTCATCTTTCGTGCTTTCACCTTCATCTTTTTTACCAAGTCTTGTTACACTAGAACTAGTAATCGGTGGGTAAGTAGGCAGGAATTTGACTTATGGAAAGCGTTGCTTACATTCTAATTTTGACATTGGCTATAGGAACTCTCTTTTTTGCGATCGCTTTTCGCGAACCTCCTCGCATTGAAACCAAAGAGAAGAAGTAAACAGAAGTATAAAGTGTGAAGGATGAAGGATAGAGGCTCATAGCTCTACCCTTCATCCTTTTCACTTTTAACAGCCATTAGTCAAGATTCATACTTAAAATCTCTAAACCCTAATTTCTAAAACACGAGCGAACATTTGTTGGTAAAATAGGTAGTCGTAAAGATAGTAAAAATTAATTTCCTTATTTTCTCCGGAAGATTGACAGATATCAAAAAAATATCTGGTATAATGTTTGATCTGGAAGTGAATGTGTTCAGATCGGCTCTTTTGCGCTAATATGAACAGGGATGTAGGTGTGGAATGCCTGAAAGTGGGCGCTTGCATATACATCGCTAGGAGGCAAAACATTTACGGAGAAAAATAACTGGGAAACAATTAGCATGGTCAATCAGAAATTAACCGCTCCTGAAATTGGGTTTACGCATGACGATTTCGCTGCTCTACTAGACAAATATGATTATCACTTTAGCCCAGGTGATATAGTGCCTGGTACAGTATTCAGCATAGAGCCGCGCGGCGCTCTGATTGACATAGGTGCAAAAACGGCAGCATACATACCTATACAAGAAATGTCTATCAACCGGGTAGATAGCCCGGAAGAAGTATTACAGTCTAATGAAACGCGGGAATTTTTCATCCTCACTGATGAAAATGAAGACGGTCAATTAACACTTTCCATTCGCCGTATAGAGTATATGCGAGCGTGGGAACGAGTGCGGCAGTTACAAGCAGAAGATGCAACTGTCCGTTCTGGTGTGTTTGCTACCAATCGCGGAGGTGCGCTGGTTCGGATTGAGGGATTGCGCGGGTTCATCCCCGGATCTCACATCAGCACTCGCAAACCAAAAGAAGAGTTGGTAGGTGAAGAATTGCCGTTAAAGTTCTTAGAGGTAGATGAAGAACGCAATCGCCTTGTTCTCTCTCACCGTCGAGCGCTAGTTGAGCGTAAGATGAACCGTCTGGAAGTTGGTGAGGTGGTTATTGGTACTGTGCGCGGTATTAAACCTTACGGTGCATTTATTGATATTGGCGGTGTTAGCGGTCTACTGCATATCTCTGAAATCTCCCACGAACATATAGATACACCACACAGCGTGTTCAATGTTAATGATGAAGTAAAAGTCATGATCATTGACTTGGATGCAGAACGCGGTCGTATTTCACTATCTACCAAGCAGTTGGAACCAGAACCAGGTGACATGATCAAAAATCGTCAGTTGGTATATGATAAAGCAGAAGAAATGGCTGCCAAGTATAGGGAACAATTGTTGGCGAAACAACAAGGTCAAGCTGCAGCACCCGCCGTTGAAGATATTGCTGTTGTTGCTGAGGAAATACCATCAGCAATTGAAGAGGAAATACCAGCAGCAATTGAAGAGTAATCCGTTTGTCGTTGCGATCGCGATCGCAGCGTTAAAAAAAATTTTTTATGAAAGAGGGGTTAACCCTCTTTTTTTGCACTTAAAGCTTCACGCCCCGAATCGAATAATCCAACAACTCAATTGGGTGAGCGATCGCAATATCCTTACCTTGAGATTGCAACGCCTTACGAATTTGCAAAGTACAACCGGGATTTGCAGAAGCAATCAACTCCGCACCCGTGTCAAGCAAATTCTGTGCCTTTTGTCTACCCAATTCCTCAGCCACCTCTGGCTGCAACATATTATAAACACCCGCACTACCACAACAAATAGCAGCATCAAGCGGCTCGCGTAACTTCACCCCAGGAATTTGCCGTAACAACTGACGCGGTTGGACGCTAATCTTTTGACCGTGCAATAAATGACAAGCATCTTGATAAACTAAAGTCAGAGGTCGGTCTGTCAGAGGAGACAATTTTGCACTCAAACCAACACTCATCAAAAACTCCTGAACATCTCTCACCTTAGCCGCAAACTCTTTAGCTTTGTCGCGATACTCTAAGTCATCCTCCAAGATGTGACCGTACTCCTTCAAAGTATGACCGCACCCTGCAGCATTAATGATAATGAAATCTACACCAGTATCAGCAAAACTATCAATCATTTGCCTTGCTAAGGCTTTCGCCTGTTCCGTTTGTCCCTGATGTTCCGGAAGCGCCGCACAACACCCCTGACTTTTAGGAATAACCACCTCACAACCATTAGCCGTTAAAACTCGCACGGTCGCCTCATTCACCGGAGAGAAAAACAGCCTTTGCACGCACCCCAAAATCATTCCCACTCGGTAGCGTTTTGCACCTCGAGCAGGAATAATACTCGGCAAATGACTTTGAAACGATTTTAGAGTAATTTCCGGCAAAATTGACTCCATCGCAGCCAACCGAGGAGACACCCGTTTCAACAACCCAACATTCCGCACCAGTTTTTGCAAACCTAACTTCTGATAAACAAACAATGGAACCAGCAACACCCTTAAAACATTAGGATAAGGAAACAAAGAAAAAATCAGTTTCCTAAAAAATTGCTCCGACAAACTGCGAGGATAATTCCGTTCCACCTGGTGACGCGTCGCAGAAATTAACTTGTCATACTGCACCCCAGAAGGACAAGTCGTCACGCAAGCAAGACATCCCAAACAACTATCAAAATGCTGAGCCGTCGCTTCATTCAAAGGAATCTCACCCTCATTAATCCCATCCATCAAATAGATACGTCCTCGTGGAGAATCCATCTCCTTCCCAAGCACTCTATAACTGGGACAAGTCGAAAGACAAAACCCACAGTGAACACAAGTATCAATCAACTTTGGTTCGGGAGGATGGTTCCCATCAAACCCAACCTTCTTATCCAAAAAACCTTCCGAAACTTCCACGATCTTATGACCCTCCCCTCTCTTTCTTCGCGAACTTTGCGACACCAGGTGCTTTAACAGGGGGAACCCCCCTCCGGGTTCACTAGTCCCGGTGGTCGCGGGAAACCCGCCTCCAGGGCTGGATTCACCACGCCGCACTGGCTCGTCTTTGCAGTTCAAATTTCCTAAATCCCACCCACAAAACGACCGGGACTAAAAATATACCCAGAATCAAACTGTTCTTTAATTCGACGCATTAACGCCAAAGCATTACCACCATAACCCCACACATCCAAACTTTCCTTCACCCTCGCTGGTGCTACCAAAACAGTCACAAACCCGCCATTCCTTTGACACAGATTCCGCATCTCCAAAACCTTCTCAATCTTTTCACCCTCAAACCGCAATACCCCCAAACCACTTGCAACATGAATCCAACCCAACTCCGAGCGAGTCAAAACCTCAACAGATGAAGTCGGTAATACTCCTATTTTGCAGGTAATTGCAGGCGTATGAGAAACATCATGAATTTGTTCTCGCAATCTCAGCCATAAATCCGCTTCATCCGTCCCCGAATAAAGCATCCCCCGCAGACCCAGTTGCTTTCCAACTTCCAAAAGTTGATTGGACTGTTCTTTCACACTCTCAGCGATACTTTGAAAACGAACCATCAAGCCCAATCCTTGACCCAAACCCAACCCAGACACCAATTGAAGCGACAGTAAATCGGACTGAGTTGGTGTGAGCGCAGAACCCCGCAAAGTATCAGCGGCTTGAGATACAGCCGATGCATCCCCAACTAAGACGACCGTAGCTGATGCTTCCAAAAAAGGATACAAGCGAAACGTAACTTGAGCGATCGCACCTAAAGTACCAAACGAGCCAGCGAACAACTTCATCAAGTCGTACCCGGCAACATTTTTCACCACTCGTCCCCCAGCTTTAGCAATCTTACCATCAGAGCGAACAAAAGTTATACCCAGTATTTGATCCCGCACGCTGCCATAACGCTGTCTTAAAGAACCCGTATCAGCAGTAGCAACAATACCACCAATAGTTGCTGACTCTTGTGAAGTCGGGTCAATTGCCAGAAATTGTTTGGAGTTTGCCAAAATTTTTTGCAGGTGAGAAAATTTCATTCCTGCTTCCACTGTAACAGTCAAATCACCAACTGCGTGTTCGAGCAGTTGGTTTATCCGTTCGGTACTGATTACGACATCTATACCCTTAGCTAACCCACCCCAGTTGAGTTTGCTACCACTCCCGCAAAGTAAAATGCGCTGCTTCTTACTGTGTGCTTCTGCAATGACTGCTGCTAGTTCTTCAATTGTGTTGGGAGAAATGAGACAACCAGGAGGGCTAGAGGATGCGATCGCTTCCAAGATAGAATTTTGCCTCTCGACTGGTAGACTTTCCCAAAGTTTGTTCATTGTTACTAGTTAGTAGTTAGTGGTTAGTAGTTAAAAAGTACCACTAACCACCAACCACTAACCACTAACCAACTGTCTGTTATCCGCAGGTGCGTAGTACCCGCTCTCAGTAGCTTGCATGACTTCCTTCCCGGTAATCAATCTAGCTCCACGCTTGCGGGTGAAATAGTTCCAGCCCCACTGAATCATCACCAAGAGCTTGTTGTCAAACTCAATCAAGAAATAAATGTGAACAACCAGCCAGAATAACCACGCTATAAAACCTGTAAATTTGGCAAAACCTAAGTCTACAACCGCAGCATTTTGTCCGATCACCGCTAGGCTACCCATGTCAGTATAGGAAAACTGTGGCAGTGTCTTACCTTTCATGCGCTGTTGAATTAATTGAGCAACGTATTGTCCTTCCTGCATGGCGACAGGAGCAACACCAGGTAGGGGTTTGCCATTCTGATGGGCAAAATGTGCTAAGTCACCAACCACAAAAATATTGGAAAACCCTTTGAGACTCAAATCTGGCTCAACAATCACTCTTCCAGCGCGATCGCACTCAGATCCTGTCCGCTCTGCTAGCAACTTACCCAGAGGAGAAGCTTTGACACCAGCCGCCCACAACACTGTTTTGGCTGCAATCTGTTGGAACTCATCTCCTTGCTTTAGAGTAATCAGATCGCCTTCTATATTCGTCACCAGCGTTTTTGTCTGTACGCTCACACCTAACCGTGTAAGAGACGCTTCTGCTTCTTTGGATAATTCTGATGCAAAAGGAGGAAGAACGCGATCCATTCCTTCTAGAAGAAGAACTTGTGCTTCAGACGTATCGATATTGCGGAAATCCTCTTTCATCGTGTGGTAAGCCAGTTCTGCGATCGCACCTGCTAGTTCAACACCTGTAGGACCACCACCAACAATAACAAAAGTTAACCAAGCTCGGCGTTTTTCAGGGTCAGTTTCCTTTTCAGCCGCTTCAAACGCCATAAAAATCCGACGGCGCATTTCAATCGCATCTTCCACTGTTTTTAAACCAGGTGCAAATTCTTCCCATTGATCTTTCCCAAAGTAAGAGTGTTTTGCACCTGTAGCAAGGATCAGGGAATCGTAGTGTATTGCTTCTTCGCCCAAAGTCACTTCTTGTGCTTGAGGATCGATGTCGGTCACTTCTCCAAGCAGCACTTTTGTATTTTTGCTCTTACTGAGAATCGAACGTAGGGGTGAGGAGATATCAGCAGGGGAGACAGTACCAGTAGCCACTTGGTATAACAATGGTTGAAATAGGTGAAAATTGCGCTTATCAATTAAAGTAACTTTTACATCAGCACGTCCCAGTGCTTTTGCGGCATATAAACCCCCAAATCCTCCGCCTACTATAACTACATGATGGGGTGGCTGGCTATCAACGGTGTTCATCATAAGATTTACTTCCTAGGGTAATCCTTTGTAATCCTTCTTAACAAATTTTCAACATTGTTGTTAGAGTAGTTCTGCTTACCGCAAACATATTAAGAAATGTAAAAGTTTTTTACGATACAGTCAATTGGTAAACAGAATAATATTGGTCACAAAAATAACACCATTAGGCACTTATCCTGTGAGTGTACGAGCCAAACCCCAAGCCAATCTCTATAGTTACCACTACACTGCCTAAATGAACTTTTCCAGATTTGTTAGTGATAATCTTTTTATACACTATGCACCCTCAAAACTACTGTAGCCAATGGATCGGCAAGCATAAAAAATTCCAGAATTAAATTATTAATATTTGTAACAGTCTCTTCAAGCAGAGAGCATCTATCTTAGGGTGTTAGAAATAAGACTTAAGTTGGTATAAAAACTGCTTTTGTTACCTAGATCGTGGCTAAGTAAAAAGTATTTCATCTACTTCTTGTAAATAGACATTGAGTGAACATTCCCAGCCTATCCAATGTAAGGACGGGCTAGGAGTGACACTTTATGCAGACAAAGAAGTTTTGACTTGACCAAAACGACGATCGCGTCTTTGGTAACTGAGTAAAGCCTGATGAAATGCCGAGCGATCGAAATCGGGCCAAAAAATATCAGTAAAATACAATTCTGTATAAGCCATTTGCCAGAGGAGAAAATTACTCAATCGCATTTCACCACTTGTGCGAATCAATAAATCGGGTTCGGGAGTCCCTGCGGTGTAAAGCGTTTGTTCGATTAAATTTTCTTCAACATCTTCCAGGTTAACTTCCCCCTGTTGCACGAGTTGTGCTATTCGACGACAAGCTCTTGCGATCTCACTGCGACTGCCATAATTGACTGCAACAGTAAAATGAAGTGCTTGATTGTGCAAAGTCTCTGCCATTGAACGCTCAATCTCAGCTTGTAAAGAGGTAGGTAGAATTGACAAATCCCCAATAAATGAGATTCGCACCCCTTCGCGATGCATTTGAGCTAATTCTTGGCGCAACAATTTTTCAAACAGAAGCATGAGAAAATCTACTTCTTCAAGGGGTCGCCGCCAGTTTTCAGTAGAAAAGGCATAAGCTGTTAGCGCTTTTATTCCCCAATCTTTACAACAGCGCAACAATTCTTTCAGGGTTTTTGCACCCTGACGGTGTCCGGCGATGCGGGGTAATCCTCGTTGGTTTGCCCATCGACCATTGCCATCCATAATAACAGCGACATGTTGGGGTAAGCGATGGGGATCTAAATCTAAAGGTAGTGTTGAAGTCATGGTTAGTTGTTAAGGGTTAGGAGTTAGTAACGTTGTATGGTCGAACAAGCCTTGTAAATACTTTGGCGTTAAGCGATCGTTCCAAATCCACAAACGACGCATTGCATAGCTGAAAGCAAACAAGAGAGTTATTCTGTTGGTCAAAGACCAAGAACTCCAGTTCAGTGTACCCATCATGCGTTTTAAAGTACGCATCAGGCTGTTGCGTTTGTAGTCTTTATGGCGTGTTTTCAGAAGCGTGTGTCCTACCTTTATTAAAGAAGTATCTGGAAAAGCCCAGACACCAAACCCCCAGAATTTACTCATGTGATTGATTTCATCCTGAACCAATTCCTCCAAAACATCTTGAAGTGCGCCTGTTGTATGCGCCATCAACCATAAATAGAGACAAGTTGCGCCGTATTCAGTGGCAACACGATGCAATCCATGGCGATATAAGTCTTCATGTGGGTCGTCAGTAGGGAGATAATCTCTAACCGTGCGGAAAGTTGCGGTAATCTTCTCACCCGTTAATTGGTAATAGACTTTCATCAAAGCGGGAGTGTGCTGGCGCTCTTCTTTTTCCCACAATCCAGGTTCGATTAACTTTCCCGTTTCATCGACTGTTCCGCCCACAAATCGCGCTAGCTGGGGGTGTAAGTTTTCCAAATATTGTCGGCTGGTTTGAGTATATGCCCGAATGGGAGCTTCCGTGTCCATTGCACCTCTCAAGATGGACAAAAAGACTTCTCTGTCTAAGCCTATAATTTGATTTGAAGAAATAGCTTGCCAGTCAATTTGTTTCCAGGGACGGGGTTGTGGATTTTCAAACTGAATGGGTAAATCTTGCAAGCGATCGCACAGTTTCTCAATGGAAAGATAATTATCTGCAAGAGAACGAATTCGGTGTAGAAGTTGAAAGTAGTGCGTGGGAGAAGAAGCCAGTCCTACCTGAGACATTGGGCTGAGGGTGTTAATCATCCGTTTTCACCTTGATTTTTACCTCTTTGCTCAATAGCTTAAGCAACTGTAAGATTCCTTGTCAGTCGGTTGAAGTCGGGAAAAAAGTCGGGTACTCACAGAAGATACAATCGGAGAAAAGCTCAATTTGTGAATGAGTTGCCATGCAGCCAACTAACTTCTTCATCCTGCCAGCAAATCCACCCCTACCGCCAAAACTGACACTACCAACGATGTACGATCTACCCAGTGAAGATGCGGAGGAACCTGGTTTGCCTGATGAATTTCACGATTTGCAGCCGCAGCTGCTCAGTCGAACAATCCGATTGACAAATTATTCTTACGAGCGAATATTTACGGGGTCGGATTTAAATCTGTACTATGATGTACGTCATACTCAGTGGTACAAACGCCCGGATTGGTTTTTAGTGCTAGATGTACCGAGATTGTATGAAGAAAAAGACTTGCGTTCTAGCTATGTAGTTTGGCAAGAAGGAGTCAATCCTTTTGTAGTGGTAGAACTGCTATCACCAGGTACACAAAAAGAAGATTTGGGCGATTATGCAGAATTGGAACCAATGTTCGGAGAAAGGAGTACAGAAGATGTCAGCACAATGAGTTTGGCATCAGAGTCCAGCAATGGGCAAACTCTGAAACAAGTGCCGCCGAGAAAATGGGATGTATACGAACGTATCTTGCGAGTACCATACTATGCAGTGTTTAGTCGCTATAGCAATCGCTTGCGTGGGTTCAAACTGGAGGGAGGACACTACCAAGAGCAAACTATAGATGCTGAGAATCCTCGGTTTTGGATTTCAGAGTTAAATTTAGGATTGGGAGTGTGGCAAGGAGAGTTTGAAGGAATTATTCGTCAGTGGTTGCGCTGGTATGATTCAGAAGGCAACTGGATACTCACAGATACAGAACAAGCTGTGAAAGAAGCAGAACGAGAACGTCAAATGAAGGAACAAGAACAGCAAAAACGGCTGAAATTGGCTGAAAAACTGAAAGCGCTTACTCCAGAGCAGTTAGGAGCTTTGGGGATTAACCTGGAGGAATTAGAATCATGAGAGATGCTAGCGGCTGAACGAGCAGGCGAAAAAATTGCAGTTGAAATTAAGAGCTTTGTTGGGGGGTCAAATGTCTCCTAATTTCACACTGCTCTTGGGCAAGTTCTGAACTACCAATTTGCTCTTGAAGAATTCGAGACACAAGCTGTTTTAGATATCTCTCGCGATCGCTACATTTTATGACACGCAAGTTGACGCGATAATAATCAAACGCATGCATGCACCATGCACCTTGAGATCAAAGACAGTAAAATTTGGATACAGCATGATGGTACTGAAGTCGGTATCGCTACACTACTGCTTGAACAAGGCGTGCCTAAAGAAGATATAGTTTTGGGCTTTCACTGAATTTGCTACCCATTCAATTTCTTAAAAGATTTACAGAAACTTATCAGAAATTGCCAAGAGTAGAGGTGTAGACTAGACAAGAACTGACGCAACAATTTGAATATATATCACCTCGTCGTAAGGCAATGGACGCCGAAGCAGTACTGTCTTGGTTAGAAACTGTAATTCCTGCTCAAACCGGCGAACGGTTGAGCGAGCTGCAAAAAGTTATTCTTCAGCAAGTTTGGCAAGGTCGAAAATACCTGGAAATCGCTAATTCTTACGGTTGTACGGAAGGACATGCCAAAGATGTTGGCTCTCATTTGTGGAAACTTCTTTCCAAAGCGTTGAGACAGAAGATTACTAAAAGTAATTGTCGCGCTACCTTGGAGCGATATTGGAAGAAAACTAGCGTTATCTCGAATCTACTGGATACCTCACGCTTTGCTGAAAACTTCACTATAGGGAAAGAGCAACCTAGAGCAGAATTCATCACAAAACAAGAAAATGTAAATTTTCTCGGTCGAACAGAAGCAATTTCTCACCTCAATACCTTAGTCAATCGAGGTGTAAAAGTCATTGTTATCCAAGGTGAGGGAGGAGTAGGTAAAACAACTCTAGCCCAGGAATACTTACAAACCCAAGGATTTGATTTGGTCTTGGAACTCCTTATGGCAAAGGAGACGCAAAATATCACGGCGGCGGAACACGTCATTGAAGAGTGGTTGAAACAGGATTTTGATGAAGAACCGGGAATTGAATTTGGGGTGACGTTGGGACGATTGAAGCGGAAACTCCATACCTGTCGGGTTGGAGTTTTGATTGATAATTTGGAACCCGCACTAGACAGACAAGGACGGTTTATTGCCAAGCACCGAAATTATGTAGAATTCTTACGCGTTTTAGCAGACGCGAGAGTGCAATCTGTGACATTAATTACAAGTCGCGATCGCCTTTGCGAACCTGAAGTGAACGTGGAGCACTATCGTCTCCCCGGACTGGATCTAACCGCTTGGCAGCAATTTTTTACCAAAAGAGAATTACCTATTGACTTCGCTACTTTACAAAGTATGCACCGTGCTTATGGAGGAAATGCCAAAGCAATGGGTATTCTATGCGGTTCAATTCGGCAGGATTTTGATGGTGATACCATTGCCTACTGGCGAGAACATCAAGCTGAACCACTGGCTGTAGTTGATTTAAAAAATTTAGTTGTCAGCCAAATTAACCGTTTGCAAGCTTTAGATCCTCTAGCATATCGCCTGCTTTCCCGTTTGGGATGTTACCGCTATCAAGATGTTCCCAGAATTCCCAAAGAAGGAGTTTTTAGTTTATTATGGGATGTTTTACCTTGCCAGCACCAACAAATTTTAACTTCCTTAAAAAATCGGTCTTTAGTAGAGTGTAGTAAAGATGAGTACTGGCTTCATCCAGCGATCCGTTCTGAGGTTATTTCTCACTTGCGGATAAGTGATGAATGGGAAATAACTAACCGTAAAGCAGCAGAATTTTGGACGGAGAGCATACAAAAAATCACTACATTTAAAGATGCTTTGCAAGCCTTAGAAGCTTACTATCACTATGTAGAAATTCACGAATTTGAATGGGCTGGTACAGTCATTCTTAAAAGTAGAAATAACCAATGGCAACAATTTTTACCATTAGGAAGTACGTTATATCGAATGGGATGGCTGCAACCTTTAATTGCAGCTATTACAATCATTATTAAAAATGTTCCGTCAGATAAAAATCTCAGCGAACTTTATAATATTTTAGGCGATCTCTACTGGATTATTGGGAAAGTACACGCAGCAATAGAATGTCAGGAAAAATCTATTAACATAGCATATCGGGCAATAAATTCTCTATCAAGAATACGGGAAAACAAACACAAATTCTACTATTACAAAATGTTAGAAGTAGATGCTCTACTGAGCATTGGTCTTTATAAAATTGATTTGTGGGAACTAGATGCATCTGCCCAATTATTTCAACAGGTTATTGACTTAGCTCAGGATACCGACCATCATCGGTGGGCAGAAAAAGCAACTGTATGTTTGGCTCTAGTGAATTCTTATTTGGGAATTTTAGAAGAAGCACGTGTACTGGCTGATAAAGCTTATCAAGCGATCGCAACACAACAACTTGTTAAACCTAGTGGCAGATTTGCTTATTTCATGCAAATTTTAGGACAAACATATGTTAATTTGAAGGACTTTGCTAAAGCGGAGGAAATGTTCCGTATGGCTTTAACTTTTGCTGAAGAAAGCCACTACACGCAAGTCCAAGCAAAAACGCTTTGCGGTATAGCAGAAATTTATCGACAACAAGCAAAATTTGAATTGGCAATTGACAATCATTTAGAAGCTATCGAACTTTTGAATAGAATCGGAGCCAAATGCGATCTGGCGATCGCTGACTTTCAATTAGGATTAACTTTTTCTAAAATAGGTAAGAAACAAGAAAGCAGAATTCATTTCGATCGAGCCATCCGACTGTTTACCGAGATGCAAGCCCCAAAACAAATTGAAAAAATTTTTAAGTATTTGCAAATATGAAACGTAAAATTTTTAACTTTGTTTAGAGGATGTTTGTAAAGTTTATCGCTGTATCAAGAGACCCCTTAAAAAAGGGGATTTAAGAGTATTTCCCCCCCTTTTTAGGGGGGCTAGGGGGGATCTAAAGTTTTGGAGACATCAGCCACTACTTTTAAAACATCCTCATAGCAAGTTATTCAGTTTCAGAAGCCATACGAGTGCCAAGATGCTTTTCGGCTAGAGTTCCAAAAAGTACAGAAAGCAATAATGCACTGAATCCGAACAACTACAGAACGAAACAAGGGACGTGCAATTATTCCCACGGGTTTCTATTTAAAATAGTATTGGTCTAAATGATTTCATTTTAGCAATGCAATTACGGCAAGCAAACATAGATGATATAGATTTTATACTCTCACAAGAAAGGAGGGATGAATATGCAACTTTTATCACCCTTTGGAGTCGAGATGAACACAACAAAAATATTACCAATCCTGACAAAAGATACTTCATCATTGAAAATGAATCGGGACAGCCAAGTGGTTATGTTATCTTGTCTGGTTTACAGTCGCTCAATCGTAGTATTGAGTTAACTCGAATCGTCGTTACTAAACCAGGATCAGGATACGGTAAAAGGGTTTTACCCATACTCATCAAAATGATTTTTGATGAGTATAAAGCTCATCGTCTTTGGTTGGACGTTTTTGAACACAACCAACGCGCCAGATACGTTTATCAAACCTGCGGCTTTAAGGAAGAAGGCGTTTTACGAGAAGCTGTCAAGCAAGGAGACAACTATTCGTCTTTAGTCATTATGTCAATACTTGAAAGTGAATATTATACTGCAAATACTTAAGTTTAGGAAGAAACATTAAGCACGGGTTTACAGAAAAATAGTATCAGTTGTTTAAAAAATAATTCTAGAAACTCTATTTTTGCAAGAAAGTTGTACAGTATTGAATGTTATATGTCCAGTACATAAATTTAGATAATATTATGTTTTATAAACCAATGTTTAAACCTCACTACCACGTTAGAGTGATAGAACCCGATATTGTGTACCTTCTGAGCGAGCAAGGGCAATGTGCCCTCGGTGGTCGTTTATACGTCCTTTTAGCTCCGTTTTTAAATGGTCGTTATACTGTCCAAGAGATCTTTCAGCAGTTAAATGAAGAAGTTTCCCTGTTTGAAATTCAAAATGCTCTAGTTCGTTTAAACAGTGAAGGATATCTTTCTGAAGCTTCAGTAAATCTCCCTCCACAAGTTGCTGCGTTCTGGAATGGCTTAGGTGCAGAATCTGAAAATGCTTTTCGCAAACTACAAGATAGTAGGGTTTCGATAATCAGCTTTGGGAGAGTGGGAGTTGAAGCATTTGTTCGAGCTTTGGAATCCCTTTCCATTCCAGTAGGTGAGGGGGGAGAGTTTACGGTTGTTCTGACCGATAACTACTTACAACTGGGTTTAGACGAATTTAATCGAGAAGCAGAAGAAACTAGAAAACCATGGCTGCTAGCTAAACCTGTAGGTACGGAGATTTGGTTGGGACCTCTGTTTGTTCCGGGGCGAACGGGTTGTTGGGAATGTCTTGCTCAAGATTTGCGAAATAAACGTGAAACTGAAACGATACATAGGGAAGGAATGTCACCATCATTACTCTCTTCTTTTGCAGTTCTTCCAGTTAGCTTTCAGTTAGGGCTGAATTTGATAGCGATGGAAACAGCGAAATGGATTATTTGGGGAGAGCATCAACAATTAACGGGTAAGTTAATTTCTTTCAATTTGGCATCTCTATCGATGCAGCATCAAATTTTAAATAAGCTTTTAGAATGTCCGGTTTGTGGAGGAAGTCAGTACTAGCGATTGGATGAATACCACAATTAACTACAGTTCAACTTCAAAAATTATCAAATCTATTACTCCATCTATAGCAATCCTAAATCATTTGTAAAATCTCTTCTTTCCTTTCTTTACGCTCTTTGCGTCTTTGCGGTTAATAACTTTTATAACTCAAATAAGACTGCTACATAACCTAAGTTAACATAGTGCATAATTTCTATGGGTTATGAGAATTGCCATATCATGAGCCAGAAACTAACAACCGAGCAACTCACACAGATCGTCGCTGAAGTAGAAAGGCTGCAAACACGTCGGGAAGCAGAAATTGAACCCGAACAAGTTAAGGAAATTTTACAAGAATTGGGTCTCGCCCCAGATTTGCTTGATGAAGCGCTTGTTCAAGTAAGGCGTCGCCAAGCTTTGGAAGTACAGCAAAAACGCCAACGCACGATCGCTATCGGGGCGATCGCAGCTGTAATAGTAGTCATTGCTGGTACCTTGTTTGCTATGCAACAGCAGAATTCCGTGCTTGCGAGGGTTTTTGCCCAAACAGATCGCATTACCCTCACCCAAGATAATGGCGGTGACTTGACAGATATCGCCCGCCAGAACAACCCAGAAATCTTTTACCGCGTCACGTTAAAAGATGCACCTTTAAATCAAAAGTTGGATTTGTCCTGCAATTGGATCGACCCTAACGGTCAAGTTGTCAAACAAAACCGCTATCAAACCCGTGAAATTGACAAATCCATCTGGAATACCCAGTGTCGTTATAATCTAAGTTCTGCATCTACTCCAGGTCAATGGAAGGTGCAGATGTTTCTCCAAAATCGCCAACTCAGCGAAGCCGAATTTCAAGTCAAATAGTATGGTTAACGTTGAGCAGGGCGATCGCATCATTCAACCCAAGCATTTTATTGGATATTGGGGTTACGGTGAAAGACGAGAATTAGAAACAAGCCTTGGTGCTGTCAAAAAAACGGGTCATAATTCTTATCAGTTATCTTCTCTCGATTCCCCAAGCGAGAGCCATTATCCTATTTGGAATGTTGCTTGCATCGGTTTTTCAAAAGATTTTATCCCATCAATTTATTTTCAGCGTCATGGCATAGAAAGAATAGCTGCTCTATCAGCATCGGGAATATTGACTGATTTACAAGACAACTCATTTTTACCCGATATTTGGGTACATTTACAGGGAAAAAATCGTTTAATTTTAGGACGAGAACCTTTTGGGCGAGTCCCGTTATACTGGGCTCAACAAGGACAAGTTATTTGGTTTGCATCCCGTCTGCAACTCTTGCTAGCGGTTGTTGACGAGCCAGAAGTGAGCATTCCTGCTTTATACGGTTATAGTTGTTTTTCGTATATTCCCAATCCCCTCACACCCATTACTCAAGTCTTTGCAGTTCCTGCGGGAACTGAGTTAGTTTGGCAAAGCCAACCTGACGATCGCAAGCTCAGCACCCCGATTTCTCAACGCTTATTGGAATGGTGTGAAGCAAGCGTTCAACTCCAAGATGAAACAACCGCTGTCAAACAATTGCAAACTCTGTTAAAACAAGGCATTGAGCGTCAAATTTCTGACTTAAAAGATGAGCCAGTCGGAGTTTTTCTCTCTGGGGGGTTGGATTCCTCTGTTGTAGCGGCGTTGCTAGTACAAGCAGGAGTCAATGCGATCGCTTATACTCTAGATTTTGGCGGTGCAGGTGTTCCAGAATATCCCTATGCCGAAATTGTTGCCCAGCACTTGCAAATTCCTTTGGTAAAAGTTGATGCCAGCCCGCGTCAAATTCAGAAAGCTATTCTACCGACTGTACGAGCGCTCGATTTACCTTTCGGGGATGGGGTAACGGTTCCCTTGTTTCTTTTAGCACAAAGAGCCAGTCAGGAAACTCAGGTGATTTTTAACGGCGAAGGTGGCGACCAGTTATTTGCAGGTTGGACGAATAAGCCTTTAATAGCAGCAAGCGTTTACCAAACAGAAAATCCATCAGGACAAGAAACATTTATACAACAATATCTCCGAACTTTCCACCGTCTTTGGGGTTATGAAGCACAAATTTACCAGCCGCATGTTTACAAGCAGATACAAAATCTACACCCAGAAGACTGGATTGCAGAAGCCCTCGATCCTACCTACTGTAAAACCATCCTGCATCGACTCCGGCGTGCCAGCCTGATGTTAAAAGGAGCACAAAATATCCATCCGCGTGCAACAGCTTTAGGATTTGCTCACAAGTTGTTTGTGCGATCGCCTTTCTGCGATTTACCCCTAGCAGAATGGACATTCCAGGTTTCTGGAGAACTCTGCTTGCAAGGAGCGTGCGAGAAATATATCCTCAAGCGAGCCGTGGAAAATTGGCTACCGCCAGAAATTGTTTGGCGACAAAAGCGGGGTATGGGGGTTCCCTTAACCTCTTGGTGTTTAAATGAGTTCTGGTATGAGCTTGGCAAATGGTTGAATCCAGGCAAACTTCGTGCCGAAAATTGCTTTTCTCCTTATATCGCATCGCAAATTGCTGCGGGTCAATTGGGTGCTACGATTCAAGGTCGTTTGATTGGTGAAAGTTTGTGGTTGTTGATTGTGTGGGAACTTTGGCGAGAACAGGTTTTTGGTGAAGAATCCAGCAAACAATCTTTTGACCATCCGTTTTGGCTTCCAAAACAGCTGTGGAGACTTCAAAAAAAATGGCAAGCGTAAAATCAGCTCATCTTCCTTTTCCCCTAGAACTAGCTCAAGAGTTGCTAAATACTTATGGTTCGCCGCTTTACGTTTACCAAGCTGATATCTTAGAGCAAACCATCAGGCACATCACCCAGGCTTTTTCCTATCCTCGCACCCAATTTCGCTTTGCTAGCGTCACCAATGGAAATATTTCTCTGCTGCAAATTTTCCGCGCCAAAAGTTGGGGACTGCATGCCAATACTCCTGGAGACATTTATCTCGGATTGCAAGCAGGTTTTGCGCCCGAACAAATTGTTTACAGTGGGAGTAATTTGAATTCCGAGGAGATGAAACAGGTCTTAAATTGGGGTGTAACAACTCTCAATTTAGATAGCGTTGCTCAATTGCAACTGTGCTGCGAAGTCTATCACTCCCTTACTCCCTCACTCCCTCACTTCCTCACTCCTTCACTCCGCCTTGGCTTGCGTCTCAACCTACCCGAAATAACTGGTGATAGCCGCATTGGCGTGCGTCCAGAAGAATTTCCCCATGCGATCGCTCTTACCCGTCAGGTAGGATTAAAACTGAGCGGTTTACATTTTTACCGAGGTACGGGTACGAATGCGACAGAAGCTTTTACTAACGTCATTGATAAGGTTATAACAACGGCAGAACTTTTACCGGATTGGGAATATCTAGATTTTGGGGGTGGTTTTGGTTACTCATATCATCATAGCAGCGCAGCTTTTAACTGGGAAACGTTCGGTACAGACTTAAGCAATAGAATAAGTCATTTAGGAAAAGATATTGAGTTAGTCATCGAACCCGGACGTGCAGCAATTGCTGGATGCGCCACTTTATTAGCCAAAGTTGTTTCCGTGAAATGGCATTCAGAAAAACAAATTGTTGGGGTAGATACCACCGTTGCTAATCTCTCCGTTCCTACAGTACATGGCGGATATCGGGAAATTGTCGCGTGGAAAAATCGGGACAATCCCGCACATCTCGCAAGTTCTAAAATTTACCTTACAGATATATGTGGAAACACTACTTATTCACGGGATTATTTAGGCAAAAACTGTTCTTTACCAGCATTAGAAATTGGGGATATTATCGGTGTTTTAGATGTCGGTGCTTATGGTTATGCCATGTCCTCACACTTTTTACATCGTCCTAAACCTGCAGAGGTGTTGTTAGAAAAAGATACGCATCGTTTAATTCGCAAACGCGAAGACTACAGCGTATTACTGAACAATCAGCTCTTTCATAAATAAAAATTAAAACTTTAGGAGCAAAAATCTACCATGAAATGCGTTCAATGTGGCACTGATAATAAACTGAAAGACAGGACAGCCAATTACGGGCGTTGTAAAAACTGCTCTCATCCGTTTACTTTTGAACCTACCAGTATGACTGGAGTGAGATTTACCGATCCTTTTTTTGCTAAAGCCATTGCAGATATTTCTGCAAATGATACACTTTTTTTTACACAAAAGCAGTTTTTTTATAGTCTTAATAAAAAACTGCAAAATAAAAATCAAGGCTCATGGGTATTTTTGTGGATAGTTTTTGTAATAGCAAGTTTTTATTTCTTTGAGTATTTGGGATTGTCCGCATTGCTCTTAGTCATTTTCTTCGCTCAAATACAAGCAATTAAAAATTCTTATTCACAACGTAAGAAATTAGCAAAAACTTTAATAATCTTGGGAGCTATCACTTTGATAGCAGGCATCTTTTTTAGTTTAGGTGTCAATTCCTTTCGTACATTTGTAGGGAGTGTATTCTTAGGAATGTTAGCTATTTACCTAGGAACTGGCGAAATAGGGCGATCGACAACTATCAGTCAAAAACTTCTGATTAACAATAACCAACTTGAGGAGTGGCTGACATCTTGGAGACGGGTTAACAATTCAATTGATAAGATTTTACCTGCTCCCCAACAACAAAATACACCTGTGACTATCAATCCTGATGTGACTGCATATAGTTTTGATAGATTAGTGGTGTGCGATAGTGCAGAAATTGCCCAAATGTTAATTGCCAACAACTTTCATTTTGAAAATAACTGTGCCATTCTCAGTATCACTGGCTATCCTCAAAATATCTTTGATACTACCATGCAAATGCTGCGGCGCAATTCTGACTTAAAAGTGTATGCGTTGCACGATTGTAGCCCCACTGGTATAGCTTTGTTGAATCAGATCCGTACCAGACCGGAATGGTTTGGAGAGAGTGATGTCATAATTATTGATGTGGGATTGCTACCCCGTCAAATTATTGCTGCAAATCGCAGAATGTTCGTTCAAACTTCTCCTGAATCGGCTGAGGCTGCCAAACAACTTTTACCAGAAATTCGTGCTACTTTATCAACGGATGAATTGGACTGGTTGGAAGCTGGTAACTTTGTGGAGTTGGAATCCTTTAGTCCGCAAAAATTAATTCAAATTCTTAACCAGAGTATAGCCAACAGTCGAACTTTAAACAGTGATGATAGTAGCTTGATTCTTACTAGTGAGGGTGGTTCAATAAATGACAATTCCATATATATTAATCAAAGTTTTGGTTAATGCAAACTTTGAAACAACTTAATACTACTCCGGATTAAAGTCTCGGTCATTTGTTTTAAACTAGAACTACCGTCATAAAAACTTGATAATGACACAAACTACATTTAAGGTTCAAGCCTTTTGGGATGCAGAAGCAAAAGTATGGGTTGCCACTAGTGAGGATATACCTGGGTTGGTAACAGAGGCTTCTACAATTGAAGCTCTTACACAAAAGCTCAGAGAAATGATACCAGAACTTATTCTTCTCAATAATATTGTATCTTCTGGGTTTGCGGGTTCTATCAGCTTTGAATTAATCAGCCACCGTCAAGAGTTGATAGAGGTGGCTTCATAGATGGGTGCATCGTTTACTGCTCAATTAAAAAAGATTCT
The DNA here is from genome assembly GCF_045999855.1 of Tolypothrix campylonemoides VB511288_2. Classification (NCBI taxonomy): domain Bacteria; kingdom Bacillati; phylum Cyanobacteriota; class Cyanophyceae; order Nostocales; family Tolypothrichaceae; genus Tolypothrix; species Tolypothrix campylonemoides. Next base: position 37,481 of record NZ_JBFPMW010000004.1, on the reverse strand, counting down.
TTCAGAAGGTAGTTGCTATTTTGAACGGCAAGGCAAGGGCGACCATGAGATTTGGTACAGCCCAATTACAGATAGGCGGTTTGTAGTAGATGCTTCTATCAAGTCTCGCCACACAGCAAATGCAATTTTGAAACAAGCAGGACTGCCAAAAGCTTTCTAATTTTTTAATCTTCTTTTTGACCCTTATGACTGAAAAAAAATCAAACTTCTCAAGATTTTTTTATTTTTGATTCACCTGCAACCAAATTTCTAAACTCACAAGCAACCAAAGTTTGACGCCATAACGACTCCAAGTATCTCCTTGATAGTTTAACCAATTCCGGATTGGCAACTGGTTTAAATAAGGAGCGATCGCAGCATTACGACTGAGCAATAAATTTTTGGCTTCTCGCTGCCAATATTTACGAAATCCTAACTGTACTGGAACCATCATCCCACTTTTAGGACGATGAACAATTGCAGGAGGCAAAAGCTCTGCGATCGCCCCTTTAAGAACGGCTTTTTCTTCCACTCCAGAAAGCTTGTATTCTGGGGGAATTTCCATGCTTAATTCTACAACACGCTGGTCAAAAAGAGGAGAACGCGCTTGCAAAAGAGCAGCTTGAGTCAAGTTACTGACTTTAGTGAGAATTTGGTCAGCGCCTTTAAATTTGATGTTCATTGCCATCAAACGATTGAGATAGCTGGCTTGAGAATATAAATCTTCTTCAAAAACCCAAGGTGTTTTTTGTACTGCTGTCCAAATTTCTGGTTTTAAAAGCTGTGGCAAATCAGCCGCGCATTTTTGAAAGGAAATTAAATAAGCTTGTAATGAATCTTGATTGGTGACGGAGCCATATAAACTATTAATAAGCATGGGCTGATTTTTTGGACCACCAAAACAGGGATCGCCACCCTCTCCATTTAACAGCACCTGCACGCTTTCTCGCGCCAGTCGTCCTAGCAAAAGGTTGGGAACAGTCAGCGGATCGCCGATGGGGTCATCTAAATACGCCATTGTTTCCGGTAGGCGTTCCCACATATCTCGAAAGGTAATTTCCAGAATGTGATGTTGTGTCTGGCAATATTTTGCAACAAGGCTGGAAAATTCCAACTCATTGGGACATTCCGAGCCAAAATGAATGGAGAAGGTGTGGACTGGGGAATGATGGAATTTTGCGGCTATTGCAGTGATGCTGCTAGAGTCCAAACCACCAGAAAGAAAAACGCCAACAGGTTCATTTTCTGCTGGTAAATATTCTCGAACAACTTGGTCTAGCAGTTGTCGCAGGCGATCGCTATGCCATGCTAGAGATTTATCTATTGCTGTAATCTTTTCTTGAAGTTGCCAATACGCTTGAACCTTACACTCAGGCAATTGTAAAACAGTTCCGGGGCGCAGTTCGCGTACCTGTTGCCAAAGCGTTCTCTCGCCGGGAACAAAGGCGCAACAGAGATAATCTCGTAACGCAACCAAATCCAAATCCGATGAACGATGGAGTGCTAAAGTTCTCAATTTAGGCGCAATCCAACGAACCGAACCAGTGGTGGTGTAGTAGAGAGTACGAGCACCAACGCGATCGCGTATTGACCACAAAACCTGTTTTTCTCTATCCCAAATAACTAGAGCAAACATCCCCTCAAGTTGGTTGAGACATTTCATACCCCATCGTTCCCAAAGATTAGCAACCAGTTGCAGGGGACTTAGCGCAAAGCTATTTGGTTCAACTCCTAAATTTTCTAATAATTGTACTTGGTTGGTTAACCAAACATCACCAACAACAACAAATTGTTCTCCACGAGCGATCGCTAATTTCTCCGTTATGACTCCAGAAGCTGTACGCGGTACAATGACAGTAACTTGGTCGTCTCGCCAAGCTATATCTTCATAATTTGCATCAACGGCTCCCCAAGCTACGCGCCAGCTTGGATCGGGGTTGAAAAATGGTATTTTAGATTTGCGACTTTTATACATTTGGGATGCTCCCAAGTAGAGGTAGTAAGCGAACCTGTCATAAACCTTTTTGATACACTTTATGCCGTAGGGTGATTTTTGTATATTAACGCCTTGTACCACTTTATATAATTTGGCGTTACGACGTGCTGAATATATGGAGCGGGTTTGAACACCCTAGGCGGAGCCTTTAGAGGAGGCATTCCCAGGCGGAGCCTGGGAACGAGGTAATATGCGGAGCCACCAGATCGAGATGGGGATCTGGCAGTACTTGGATTAGAAGCGCAAGCCTACACCTGATTGAATGCTAAGGGCATCAGCAGAACTGTTTTCATAAGCATCAATACCCCACTTAGCGTCACCGTATAAGACGAAGTTTTTAGCGATTTCTCTCTCAGCTCCAATTGTGACAACAGGTGAATTTTTATTTCCTAAGGGAGTGCTTTTACCTTCATCCGTCACAAAGGAGTAACCACCACCAACATAAACGTTTGTATCTTTAGCAACTGGTACATCATAAGTGACTATTGGCATAGCAGCAGTTGCATCGCCACCGAACAGAACAGAACCGCGAACTGATACAGGGGCTTTTGGAACAGCAAATCGTCCTTGAATATTACCACCCAATGTAGCTGCGTCATTATCTTGTCCGCCGTTAGTTACACCAGCCGCAACACCAGCACCCAAGTAGTTAGCACTTGTACCGCGTGTTGGAACTGACTGTGCTGAGGCAATTCCAGCAGAAAAAATAACAGAAGCAAAAACAAGTGCAGAAGTTGCTAATTTTGTAAATTTCATAGGTCTTTCGTAACTAGAGTTGATTAAATATCAATGCTTTCTAGTACTAGAGTCCCCTTTTTAACAAGATATGCCCTCGTACACTTAGGTTACCCAAGTAGGTGAAGTTTTTTCCACCCAGTTCGGTGAACATATCGTCTGTAAATTTCGCTAAAATAGTAGTCACTAGCAGACAAATGCCGATCCAAATAAAAAATAATATCCCTAAATTTCTAGTACAGGTTGGCGTAAATAAGGTAACCATTTGTCAGCAACAAAAAGCTTATCTTAAAAGCTGTTGCGCCTTCTGCCATCTGCCTACGTACTTCTGCCTTCATGTACTAGTGGTACTGGCAACTTGCCGCACCACCTTTAGTAGATAATTTATTACGAGCGGCGCTTTAGAAAGCGCTGTTGCAACCGAGATACAAAGACGTTCACCTCAGGGATTTTCAGACAAGCTGCGATCGCGGCAAAAATCCCCAAGCCAACTAACCCAGCAACAGATAGCTGCAATAACTGAATTGGCAATCCATCCTTACCCAAAAGCCTTTGAGAAAACTCAAGAGTTCCATAGCTAGCCGCACCAGCCAGCACGCTACCAAAAGTCATGCCCAGAATGGGTACACTCCATTCCAACCAAGGCAATCCACGAAGCTTGCGATGTAGCAAAAATAACAACATTACAGTAGAACTGAAATTGACTCCGACGGTAGTTAACACCAAACCGGGAGCACCTAGTTTTAGAATATTGATAAAAATGTAAGCTAAGACAACGTTCAGAAAGATATTAAAACTGCTGACGCGAAATGGTGTATCTCCATCACCCAAAGCATAAAAGACTCTGACCAAAACATCGCGTGCTAAATAGACAAACATTCCGCTACCATATGCAATCAGTAGAGAAGCTACCAATTGAGATTCATCCTTTTGGAAAGCCCCCCGTTCGTAAATAACACGCACAATGGGTACAGCCAAAGCGATCATCAAAGCCCCTAAAGGCAGCATAGTAAAAGCAGACAAGATAATTCCTTGGCGAATGCGTAATTTGAGATCGTGCCAATCTTTAGGATCTGCCAGTCGGGAGAAGACTGGTAGTAGGGGAACCAAAATCATACTAGAAATGATTCCCAATGGTGTTTGTACCAAAAGATTGGCATTTGCTAGCGCCGCCGCCGCCGATGGAATATTAGAAGCAAAAAATAAAATAACCCAAAGATTAATTTGCAGCATACCAGAGGAAATGGTGGCTGGTCCCATGATTTTCATCACCTCACCCACCCCAGGCTGATTGATATTAAATCGCAGGCGAAAACCACCCATTCCGGCTTGCGCTTGAGCAACAAGTTGTACTACCCATTGCAATATAGCTCCTGCTAAGGTTCCTCCAGCTAAAACCATTCCACCCAGCACAGCATACTCAGGAGAAGTAATTTTACTCCCCAACTGCAGCCATAAAACACCCAAACCGATAATAACGGTAATACTGGAAAATAATGGGCTGATAGAAGGGAGCCAGAATAGATTAGCAGCGTTGAGGGTGCCAAAGCCAATACCAATCAACCCCGCAAGCATTGCCATTGGTGCCATAATCTGAAGTTGTTGGATGGCGATCGCTTTTACAGCACCTCCCTGTGGTAATTGATTTAAGCCTGGTGCGACCAAATCGATTAAATTTCCCGAAAAAAGAACCAAAACAATCGTAAGGACGAGCAGTACGGAACCGACAAGGGTTGTAATAGTTTCCACCAAAGGCGCTGCTTCTTCTTTACTGCGCTTAGCTAAGACACTGACAATAGCACTATGGAACGGTCCGTTGATCCCACCAAGTAAAATCAACAGAAAGCCGGGTATCACGTAAGCGTATTGATAAGCATCAGCGACAACACCTAAACCAAAAGCAGCAGCAATGACTTGCTGCCGGACTAAACCTACAACTTTACTGATTAAAGTACCGGCGGCAACAATACCCGCAATTCCCGCAATAGAACGAGAAACCTTTTTTTCTTGTGTCACAAATAATACCTGGCAACTGAACTTGGTTAGTGGATAGTGGTTAGCAGATAGTAGTAAATCAATAACTACTCGCAACTAAGGATTAACCACTCACTATCCACTATCTACTCCCAATCCTTCCCAATCCGGATAGTAATATCAGATTCTAGGTCACCAGTGCCAGATACTTCAATCTGACCTTTACCAAACATTTCCTGTATTTTTTGTCCTGCTTGTCGATTCCCTTTCTGAACAATAATTTTAGATTCGCTGCGGGTATCGGACCAATCAGGTACTGCATAAACCCTAGCAAAACCTTTGTCTTTAAGATATTTAATCGCTTTTTCAGCTAGTTGGGGTTTTGTAGAAGCATTTTGAATAGCAATTTTTAATTGTGATGTAGGTTTTACCGTGGGCGACATTCCAGAGATAGTGACCCCAGCATACTCATCAAGCAAGTCAACTCGTCCGGTAAGATCTAGCCAGTAGCTATTTGGGTCTGCACTCAAACGGCTAAAGATACCAGGCAATATGGTCATCTGGAACTTATCTCGCTCGATATTTAAGGTATAGTTAACCAGTGCCATCATTTCTTCTATCTTCAGGTTGGTATCAAAGTGCCTCCGCATCAGACGAATAAGTTGAGGTAACTTAGGCTTTACGGTAGGACTGTAAAGGCGTTCTTTTAATCCCAGTAAAAATGCTTGCTGTCGTTGGACTCTTTCCAAATCCCCCAGACCGTCTTCCCGGAATCGTACAAACTGTTCTGCTTGTTCGCCGTTAAGAGTTTGCCAACCACTTACCAAATTACTTGATGAGCGTCCGGTAGAGCCTTTTTGTAACATTGGTTTGGGTACAAATACTTCAACCCCATCAAACTGCTCCACCAAATGTCGCAAACCCGATGAAGAAAGGCGGATATAGCGATCGATTGGGGCATTATTTAAGGTACGACTGACTACCCGTGCTGCTAAAACATGACCTCCTTTTGCATTCGCCTCAGACACCTTATTCAACCCCTTTTCTGGAATTGCTATCATGGTGTCTTTGGGAATCGAAAGCACTCGAATTGTTTTGTTTTCTGGATTAAACCTAACTAGCAAAACTGTGTCGCTTTTTCCAGAAAAACTTTCCGGAGAACCATCTACACTACCGGGAACAGGTTCAATACCCATGATTAAAATGTTCATGGGTCGCGTAAGCTGATATTGGGAGATATTGCTCCACAATTCTCCTGGCAACGGTCCTTTATGAGTATCTTGACTGCCAGTACTTAGCTCTTCATCTGTTCGATCCATATCACTCCATAACGGAGTCCAAAGTGCCAAAGTCGATACTAATAACCCCGATAAAGTGATCCCCACAACTCCTGTCAGTATCCAGAAAAGCCATCGAGGCATTGCCAACCCCAACCTGTAATACAGTTGGCTAGGAATGGAACCTGTAGACTTCACTTGAGCACGGGAATCTGTTTGGTGCTCTTTGAGTTTCACCTCAATTGGTGACTGTTCTTCTGCTTCAGATGTGCCCTGATTTGCCTTTGCTACTTGTTTAACCACGGATATCTCCCCACTCAACCACTCCCTAAACGTCATGTTAATGCAAGCTATCAAACTTGCGAGTGAACGAAATCACTTTGTAAAGGATGAAGTATGAAGGATAAAGGATTCAGTCAGTGATTTTCATCCTTCATCCTTAAAACTTTATCCTTGCTTAGCATTCCCTCTTATTTCATCAGAACAACTTTATACTTCTTCATTCTTCTGTAGGGTCACAGTACACTTGTAGTGTTCTTCAGTAACCTCGTATAAAACAATGACTCAATCCCTAATTCCTGTCATTCTTGCCGGTGGTAAAGGCGAACGTTTTTGGCCGTTGAGTCGCCAAAACCGTCCCAAGCAATTTTTAAGTTTAGATGGCAGCGATCGAAGTTTGCTACAAGCAACTGCCGACCGACTGCTACCACTAGCAGGCGGTTGGGAAGACTTGTGGGTAATCACTTCCAGTCAGATTGCTCAAGGTGTTCGAGAACAACTACCCGAACTGCCATCCGACAATTTACTTGTTGAGTTAGAGGGAAGGGACACTGCTGCTGCAGTTGCCTGGACAAGTTTGGAAATTAAAAACCGCTACGGTGAAGATGCCATTATCGGCTTTTTCCCCGCCGACCACTGGATTGCCGACAAAGAAGCGTTTGCAAACACCATAGATGCAGCTTCGCAGCTAGCGACTAGCTATTCAGCAATTGTAACTATGGGGATCAAGCCAACCTTTCCATCAACTGGTTACGGCTACATAGAACAAGGTGAAATAATTGATAGCTTTCAGGATTTGCCAGCATATCACGTTAACCGCTTTACTGAAAAGCCCGACCGTCAAACGGCAGAAAATTTCCTTTCTACGGGACGTTTTAGCTGGAATAGCGGTATGTTTGTTTTTCGAGCGGGTGTTGTTCTCAAGGAACTGCATATCCACTCGCCGGAAATCATCGAACCGTTAGAAAAGCACGGTCCCAACATCTACCCCCAGCTACCTAAGAAGAGTATAGACTATGCATTAATGGAAAAGACAGGTCTAGCTTACGTAATTCCTGCAGAATTTGGTTGGGACGATCTGGGCGATTGGAATGCTATCGAACGTTTACTGAAAAAAGAAGGTATTCCCAATGTAGAACTGGCTACTCATGTTGGTCTAGATACGCAGGGGGCAATTCTCTACTCTTCAAACCCTGAGGACGTTATTGTTACCATTGGTTTAGACGATGTTGTCATTGTGCGCGATCGCAACGTTACCCTAATTGTCAACAAAGACCGGACTCAAGAAATTAAACAAGTACTCAAAACTTTACAAAACGATCCTCGATTTACCAATTTACTGTAAAAACTAGACCAGGGCAAGAAGTTACAGGAGTGCATTCTTGAGTATACCTTGTATATCAGGAGAAGGAGAGGATAAGAGGAATCAGGGGACAAGGAAGACAAGGAAGATGAGGAAGATGAGGAAGACAAGGAAGACAAGGAAGACAGGGAAGAAAATTTCCCTTGTCTACCCCCTCTCCTTTGTCTACCCCCTCTCCTTTGTCTACCCTCTGTCCCTTGTCTACCCCCTTTCCCTTGTCTACCCCCTCTCCCCAATCCCTATTCCCTATTGCCTATAAAAATGTTCCTAACTCAAACTGTTCCCCGTCAAAGAGAAATTATTGAAGTTTTGCTTCGCAATGGCTGGGACTATATGCGGCGACTCATTACACTTGGTAAAGCTGATGAACCCCAGCTACCTACACCGGCTGTTTTAAAAAACATTTTGGTAGATTTAGGACCTGTCTACGTTAAGCTAGGTCAGCTGATGTCTACACGTCCCGATTTGCTGAGCGGAGCTTACATAGAGGAGCTATCAACTCTGCAAGACGAAGTTCCACCTGTTCCTTGGGCAGACGTAGAAGTTCTTATTCGCCAACAACTGAAACAGCCCTTAGAAGAAACTTTCAGTACAATCAACGCTATTGCAGTTGCAGCGGGTTCTATTGCTCAAACCCACCGTGCTACTTTGGTCAATGGTCGGGAGGTCGCACTCAAAGTACAAAGACCGGGAATCGATCTGACTGTTGCTCAAGATATTGCCTTAATTCAAGGGATTGCTGATTTAGTAGCGCGTACTGAGTTTGGGCAGACTTATGAAATTAAGTCTATTGCTGAAGAATTTACCAAAGCGCTGGAAGCGGAGTTAGATTTTACACGGGAAGCTGAGTTCACAGACCAACTGCGACGCAATTTATCAAATAGTCGGTGGTTCGATCCCGAACAATTGGTTGTTGCTGAAATCTTTTGGGATTTAACCACGCCAAAGTTACTTGTTATGGAGTGGCTTGACGGCGTTCCCCTGCTTATGGCAGATCTGGAGACTCAACAGAATGGCACCGATCCTGCTGTTAAAAGACAAGCAATTACCAGCATTTTATTTCGTGCTTTCTTCCAACAACTCTATATTGATGGCTTCTTTCATGCCGATCCCCATCCTGGGAATTTGTTTTATCTCAGAGATGGTCGGGTTGCTTTGTTAGATTGCGGTATGGTCGGACGGCTCGATCCCCGCACCCAACAGATATTAACAGAAATGTTGCTGGCAATTGTGGATTTGGATGCTCAACGTTGTGCTCAATTAACTCTGCAGCTAGCGGATTCTGCTGAACCAGTGATTTTGAGACGGTTGGAAAATGACTATGACCGGATGCTGCGAAAGTACTACAACTTGAGCTTGTCTCAAATGAATTTTAGTCAAATTATTTATGAACTTTTGCAAGTTGCCCGTAACAATAAGATTCGCTTGCCCAGCAATATGGGGTTGTATGCGAAAACACTGGCTAACTTGGAAGGGGTAGCGCGAGGATTTAATCCAGAAATAAACTTTATCGACGAAATTCAGCCACTGCTGACAGATTTGTTCCGCCGACAGCTTGTTGGAGATAGCCCCGTGCGATCGCTCCTCAGAACTGCGCTGGATCTGAAAAGTCTCTCGTTACAATCTCCCCGCCAGATAGAATTGCTACTAGACCGAATCACCTCGGAAACTCTACAGTGGAATTTATCAGTGCGGGGACTCGATGGTTTGCGACGCACCACAGACGACGCTGCTAATCGTCTTTCTTTCAGTATCCTAGTAGGTTCCCTGATTATGGGTGCAGCAATTATTTCTAGTAACGCACGGACATCACAGCTATCATTTTTAAGTAATGTGCTGTTCGCGTTTGCTAGCTTGCTAGGACTGTGGTTGATTGTCAGTATTCTGCGATCTGGGCGTTTGCGTTAAAAATATACCGTCACTCGATCTAACTCAGCATCACTAGTGGTCTGGCAAGTCAACTTTGCGGAGTAGGTCTGAGTTGTAACTGAATTTCTAGGGCGAAGACAGTGCAAATACAAACAAACTTTTGCGACAAACCACTAGTTCGTTGCTGAAATGTTAAAACAGATTCTTTTGAATCTCAAGCCGAGGTGCGTAACCTATGGATGAAATTGTCAAAAAAGTTGCGGCTTTAGGATTGCCTGGTATTGTTTTAGCGATCGTAATGGCTACCACTGGTTTAACAGGTGCAGCAGCTATAACTACAGCTTTAGCAATACTCGGTGGTCCGGCGGGAATGCTCGGTGGAATTACTGTGCTGGGACTAACCGCATTGATTACTGATGTACTAGCAAAGGTGGGTCTTGAAGAATTTCTGAGTGCAGTCTACTGTCAACGGAGGCTATCTGAACCACATGGCAAGCTTCTAGAAGAGATTGACTCTCTAATACTATTTGATGGCGATATAAAAGATAGGTTGAAGATTACCGTAACAGACGGTTGTGGTTGTTCAACCATAGCCGAGGCTTGCACAACGGATTTCACAAAGGAAGTTATAGCTATTTTAGAAAGCATTCCTGGCATAACTCCAGCACACCATCGAGACTTTAAAAGTTCGTGTCCGGTGATGAGATTGAGAGACGGAACAGCCCTGAGAACTTGGAAAAATTTAGCAGGAGTTGACCACGTTTTTTTAGCAAGTAGGGATGAGAAAATGATCTATGGCGGTTACGTGGGTTGGATACATAGTGAGGGATTACACACTACAATTGCTCGTATTAGAAAAGAATACACCTAAAAACTGAGCGACTTACAAGGGGAGCGTGTCAACACGCTAAACTTAAGATCTATTGTTGCGTGCATACAAAAACAACACTATCTTAAAACGTGTCAGTAGGTCAGCAAGAAAAGATAAAACTGTGTCATGAAATGGAAAAGTTCTCAATTCCGTTGGTAGTAGCGCTTTAGTGCTAAAGTACTGCTACCAACTCTTGACAATGATTTGCATCAGCTTACTTAGTCTTTGCCGCTTAGCCCATTGTTGTAGTATTCCCTTATATGTCCCCAGAACCACTTACATCTGATACTTATCACGCATCTAACTCTAGCGATCGCAGTATAATATCAGTTCAAAACCTCACTAAGGTTTACCCTGTTGCTGTTAAAGAACCAGGTCTTGCAGGAACAATTACTCATTTTTTCCGCCGTACTTACCGAGACATTAAAGCAGTACAAGATGTTTCCTTTGAAATTGCACCAGGTGAAGTCGTAGGATTTTTAGGACCGAATGGTGCAGGTAAAACCACAACCCTGAAAATGCTGACAGGATTGATTCATCCTTCAAGCGGTCAAGTGAGAGTTGCTCGATACGTACCATTTTGCCGTCAAGATGGGTTTTTGCAGAAAATTACTTTGGTGATGGGGCAAAAACAACAGTTAATTTGGGATTTACCAGCGCTTGATTCTTTAAAAATTAATGCTGCTGTCTATAACATCCCAGATCGAGAATTCCGACATCGGGTAGGGGAATTAACGGAGATGCTTTCGTTACAAGGCAAACTGAACCAACCCGTGCGAAAACTATCTTTAGGCGAACGGATGAAAGCAGAATTACTCGCCGCGCTTTTACACCGTCCCCAAGTCTTGTTTTTGGATGAACCAACTCTAGGGCTAGACGTAAACGCTCAGATAGGAGTGCGCGATTTCTTGCGGGAATACAATCGGCGCTACCAAGCAACAGTGTTGTTAACAAGTCATTATATGGCTGATATCACTGCTCTGTGTCAAAGAGTTCTGCTGATTCACCAAGGAAAGTTGATGTATGATGGCAGTTTGGATGGGCTGCTAGAAAGTTTTGCTCCTTATAAAGAAATTCATTTGGAATTAATGAATCCTGTTCCTAAAGAAAAACTCACATATTACGGCGATCTACGACATATAGAGGGACGATCTGTGTGTTTTATGGTGCAGCAAGAGTTGCTTACGCGCACGGTTTCCCGCATATTAGCCGATCTAGATGTCGTTGATTTAACAGTTACAGAACCACCTGTAGAAGAAGTGATTGGTCGAGTTTTTCAAGCAGGAGTGGTTAGTGGTTAGTGGCTAGTAGTGACAAGAAAAACCAATAACCAACACCTAACAACTAACAAAATCTATGCTAAAACAAATTTTAAGAAAAAGCCGGACGTTTCTTTCTGTTTACTATGCCTATATGCTTGAATATCGGTCAGAACTCCTGTTATGGGTACTGGCAAACTCTTTGCCAATTATTCTTATGGGAGTTTGGATACAAGCAGCGCAAGGAGGACAGTTTAGTTTACAACCAATAGATTTTGCTCGTTATTTTATTACAGTTTTCCTAGTGCGACAAATCACAATTGTATGGGTGGTTTGGGAATTTGAAAGGGAAATAGTAGAAGGTAAACTTTCACCGCGATTGCTACAACCAATAGATCCAGTTTGGCATCATATTGCTTCTCATCTTTCAGAGAGATCCGCTCGGTTACCCTTTACAATACTGCTGTTAATTATCTTTTTTATTATCTATCCTCAAGCTTTTTGGGTACCTAGTTTAACAAATTTTTTGCTCTTTTTAATATCCTTAACACTAGCTTTTGCTTTGCGCTTTATTACCCAATACACTTTTGCAATGTTTGCTTTTTGGACAGAACGCGCCAGTGCTATAGAAAGTTTATGGTTTTTGTTTTACTTGTTTTTGTCTGGAATGATTGCACCTTTAGAGGTTTTTCCCGAACCTGTCAGGGCGATCGTTCTTTGCACCCCATTCCCTTATATGGTTAATTTTCCTGCAAGTCTTTTGATAGGTTTACCTACAGATGTAGGGCGTGGATTTTGGTTAATGATAGGTTGGATTTTGCTATTCTTGGGCTTAAACCGTATGCTGTGGCGGCGTGGATTGAAGCGTTATTCTGGGATGGGAGCTTAGAGGATATCATCTGATAAATTTTGGTGAATAGGATTCACGGCTAAACAGGCAAAACTGACCTAAGTGAGTTTTAGAATTTTGATTTTTTCATATCTAAAATAAATCCAGGCAAAACTGAATCGCCGCTAACAGTTGCAGGATTATCCAAACACTCTTCTGGCTTTCCCGGACGATAAATATAAACTTTGCGATTTTTTCTGTCAATCAACCAGCCCAATTGTATCCCTGGTTCTCTCATATATTCTTCCATCTTTTCTTTTAATGGTTTGAGATTATCGGAAGGCGACCGCAACTCCACCACAAAATCCGGGCAAATGGGGGCAAATTTTTCTTGCTGTTCTTCCGATAAACTATTCCATCCTTCTAGCTTCATCCAAGAAACATCAGGAGATCTCTCTGCACCTGTGGATAGCTTAAATCCAGTGCTAGAGTCAAAACAAAGACCTGTTCCATCTTGATTGGACCAAATATAAAGCTCTCCAAATATGCTACCGCTACGATTGCCTGTAGTTCCACCCGCTGGAGACATAATAGATATTTCTCCAAATTGATTTCGCTCTATACGTAAGTCCCGATTAACCCGACAGAACTCGAAAAATTGCTCGTCTGTCATGTGCAAATCTGAGGGCATTTGTAAAATAATAGGAGATGAAAGCATCTTTTTTTCCTCTTAACTGCACTTTCATAAATTTTAGATCAAACGCTCGCACAGCCATAAAGCCAGCAAAGGTAGCGCAAATCGATAACCTTTTTCCTGACCGTAAATTAAGCCTTTGTGCTGCAATCCCAACAATGCACCTTGAAGGCTTCCACCTCGAGACAAACCATGTTTCTGAATATACTCTTTACTCTGAGGTTTTTCTGTAGGATCGGTTGCCAAGCATTCTAAAAGATGCACTTGATTGGCTGGAAGTAGCATCAGCAAAGACTCAAAAACGATAGATAAATCTTTGAGTAACCCTTCAATGGCTAGCTTTACTTCGTGTTCGGTGATTAAACCATCCGGGCGGCGAAAGGTTTGCAGGCGGCGAATGAGGGACACAGCATCACCAATGTGTCCTTGTACCGCATCCAGAAATAACTGCAATGCTGACGATCGCGCATCAAATGTCAAGCCCGAAGCGTGCAGCATCTCTCTCGCCCAAATAGCCATGACATCTTTTGCTAAAGGCGGTAACTGCACAACCTCTAATGGATAGTCGCTTTCTTCTGGGTGATTGCTAATTTCAGCAATAGTTGCAATTAAAATGTAACTGACGCGATCGTGCTGATTAATTTCTCGTCTGAGAGTAGTTTCCCACAAACCATTTCGATCCCAGGAACGGATGTGGGGGAAACTTTGCAATATTAACACCACTTGCTTGCCTGTATTTTCTACCAACTTTTGTGGTAAGGCAATCAGCATTTCAAATGCTTGCCATAGCTGCTTCTGATTTAGAGAACGCAGGGGTTTGAGCTTACCGCCATTGCCTTCAGGATGAAAAGCAAATAATTCACCCCCAGTTGTCGCTAACCATTGCCGAATGGGGACAGGTTCAAAGTTTTGACTAATTGCCTCTGCTAACAATTGTAAAAATCTCTGCCCATCAGTAGCGCGAATGCAGTCTACCTCTAATATAATTGCTCCTACTTCTTGGGCTGCACCTCGCACGAGAGTACGCCGTCCGCTTCCCGGTACTCCCGCTATTAACAAATCTCCATCCCGTGCCAGAATTTCCACTATCTGTTGGAATTCTGCCGAACGCCCAATTAATTCTAAAGGTGTAGACAAGTTCACATTCACGCGCTTACGAGTTGCCACTCTCTTACTGACACGGCAAGCATACTCGCTTCCGTAGTTTTCATGCAACTATTGAGGAACACAATAGTCTTTATTGAAATTTTATAGTGTCATTTTACTTTTAGCACTATTTGTTCGTGCTATATAAATAACAACACTAATTATTTTGAAATATGGTTCGGGTTATATCTCCTGTTGGACTGTCCGAGAAGCAGCCCCAAGTTTGGCATGCTTTGGAAATTGATGATGCGATCGCACTTCTAGAAACTCATCCAGAGAAGGGGTTGAGTAGCCCCCAAGTCAAACAAAAATTGGCAAAGTTCGGGACAAACGAACTGACGGCAAAGAAAACCAAACCTTGGTGGTTAAAGTTTCTCTTGCAATTTAACCAACCACTGCTGATTATTTTGCTGTGTGCGGGTTTAGTGAAAGCGCTGTCGGGAAGTTTGGTAAACGCAGGAGTGATTTGGGGCGTTACTACAACTAACGCCATCATTGGTTTTGTGCAGGAATCCAAAGCAGAAGGTGCGATCGCAGCCCTCGCCAAAGCCATTACCACAGAAACCACCGTCATCCGTAACGGTGAAAAAATACGTATTCCTTCACAAGAATTAGTACCGGGGGATGTCGTTTTAATAGCTTCTGGTGATAAAGTTCCAGCAGATTTACGATTAATAGAAGCAAAAAATTTACAAATTGATGAATCCGGGCTTACGGGTGAATCCGTCGCCGTCGAAAAAATCACCTCTGTCTTAAACAGCGAAACCCCCCTAGCAGAACGCAAGAACATGGCATATGCGGGAGGCTTCGTCACCTTTGGACAGGCAAAGGGAATCGTAGTTGCCACAGGGAATAATACCGAAACAGGTCATATTTCCCAATTAATGGAACAACATACGGATATTTCCACTCCTTTAACTAGAAAATTTGATAAATTCAGCCAAAATTGGTTGCGGGTAGTTTTGGGCTTAGCAACTCTCACCTTTGTTGTAGGGCTGAGTTACAAAGGCTTGCAAGATGCTTTAGAAGCAGCAGTCGCGCTGACTGTCAGTGCTATTCCTGAAGGGTTGCCAGCTGTTGTGACAGTGACACTGGCAATTGGTGTGTCGCGAATGGCAAAACGAAATGCGATTATTCGCAAATTACCAGCTGTGGAAACATTGGGTAGTGCGACTGTTGTTTGTTCTGATAAAACAGGCACCCTTACAGAAAACCAGATGACAGTACAAGCTATTTACGCTGGAGGGCATCAATATACAGTAAGTGGTGTGGGTTACGCACCAGAAGGAGAAATTCTCAAGGATAATAAACCAGTTAATTTAAACAGCGATAAAAGCTTGCAAGAGTGTTTGTTGGCAGGAATTTTGTGTAATGACTCCCACATAGAAAAGAAAGACGGAAAGTGGGTAGTTGTGGGAGATCCAACAGAGGGAGCATTAATTACTTCTGCTCGTAAAGCGGGATTTAATGAATCTTCCCTAGCCAACCAGATGCGAAAGCTCGATGCCATTCCCTTTGAATCTGACTATCAGTACATGGCGACATTGCATGAATCTCAGCTAGGTAGAACTATCTACGTGAAAGGTTCCGTAGAGGCTATTCTCAAGCGCTGCACCCTGATGTTAAATACTGAAGGACAGACTCGTCCAATGGACTGTGTAGAAACTCTACGCCAAACTACTATTGAACGAGAAGTGAATATCATGGCACGACAAGGCTTGCGGGTACTGGCTTTAGCAAAGAAACCCGTACCGGATATGCAATTTACAGTCAATCATCCCGACATTGACACTGGGTTAATTTTCCTGGGCTTGCAAGGGATGATCGATCCGCCTCGTGAGAGTGCTATCAAGGCGGTGCAAGCCTGCCAAGAAGCAGGAATTCAAGTCAAGATGATCACTGGTGACCATGCAGTTACGGCACAAGCTATAGCCAGACGCATGGGAATCAACAAAAATGGTTCAGTTCTGGCATTTACTGGTGCTGAACTAGCAAAAATGGATAAAGCAGAACTCGCACAAGTTGCGGAAGAGGGTGTGGTCTTTGCTCGTGTTGCGCCAGAACAGAAGTTGCGATTGGTACAAGCACTGCAATCTAAAGGCGAGATAGTAGCAATGACGGGCGATGGTGTTAATGATGCACCCGCATTAAAGCAAGCGGATATCGGCATTGCCATGGGTGGTGCGGGTACGGAAGTTGCCAAAGAAGCCTCAGATATGCTGCTCACCGATGATAACTTTGCTTCCATTGAAGCCGCAGTTGAGGAAGGGCAGGCTGTTTATAAAAATCTCTTAAAAGCTATTTGCTTTATTCTCCCTGTTAATGGAGGGGAATCGATGACAATTTTATTAAGCACGTTGTTGTCAAGAGATTTGCCTATCCTGTCACTACAAGTTCTCTGGCTTAATATGTTGAATTCCATTACCATGACAGTGCCATTGGCATTTGAACCGAAAGCACAAAATGTCATGAAGCAATCTCCACGCAATCCCAATGAACCAATTCTTTCTAGTAGTAGATTAAAGCGTATTTTAGCAGTTTCTTTGTTTAATTGGGTTGTGATATTTGGGGTTTTTGAATATATTCGAGCTACAACAGGCGATCTAAATTTGGCTAGAACAATGGCAATTAATTCGTTGATTGCAGGTAGGATATTTTATTTGTTGAGTATTAGTCAGTTAGTTCCAAATTTGATTGCTAAGATGGATGGTACAATTCAAGAAAATGTTGATATTCCGGCAATTGGTTTGGGAATTTTGGGAGCCATTCTTCTACAAATTGTCTTTGCTCACGTACCTTTGATTAATGAAGTCTTTTCTACATCACCATTAACATTTGGGCAGTGGTTGTTCTGTTTGGCTGTAGGTTCACCAATGATTTTGTGGGCTGCGGTTGTGAATAAGTTAGATCCGCCAAATTGATGATTGTTTCTCACGCAAAGGCGCAAAGTAGGGTGGGATTTAGCCCACCTTATTTTATCCAAAACGTGTCAGCAACTGTTCCCGTGAGAGAGTCGAGAGCGATAACAGTAGACTACTAAATTCAGACGTAGGTAATTCTGTTAATGCCTTGACGAGCGCTTCTAACTGTTCGTCAATCGTCCCAAACCGACTGACTAAAAATATCTTGACGCTCTTCAAGTCGTCCCTCTTGTCGTCCAATACGCTCAATGCTGGTAATGTAGGGTATTTGGTTTTCCTCCTCTATTTTTCTCTTTTTACAGAGTCAGAAATAACGGCTACATTTGGATCGCGAGCATCACCCGTGCGATATACATAATCAGATGCGCCTTTGTCTTTAAGAACGCTAGCACGTAAGAAGAGACCGCTCCAACGGGCGATTGTTTCTACTGCTATATTTTGAGCAAGGGTAGAGTTTTTTGAGTCTGGTATTGCCCCCGCAGGGTTACTTGTATTGGTTATGCCAAAGTGATTTACACCTAAAATGGTAATCAATGCTTTGGGAGGGGTTTGAATATTGTCGTAGGTTCTTTTAGCTCTAAAAGGAAGCGCTCTATTGTCAAGGCTACCTTGTAACAGGGCAATAGGAATTCCAGAATTGTTGATGGGGATAAACTCATCTTTTGTATCGCGTAAATTTGCGCCAAAAAACGCTCCTGCTACAAGTTCCTTAGGCCGATTGAAGGAGCCTTTACAGAATGAAAGGGACTCCAAACATAAGTTGGCAATTGCAGATAGTCCTACAGCACCTCCAAAAGAGTGACCGAGCAAAGCTAATTTTTGTGTATTAACAATTGCGAAAACAGGTGAAGCAGAATTGGAGTTTTCAGCAACCATATATTTTAAAACATCTGTAATATCTGAAGTTTGAGGTGCTAGGGCTCGACCACGTGATGGCACTAAACGATCGCTATTTGGTACAACTACCACAAATCCATAACGGGCTACTATACTGGCGTAATTTGAGTAATTTGATTTATCTACAAGCGCACCTTGCAATAGAAGAACTATAGGAAAAGAGTAATTACCAGTTTTTAAGTCTTTTGGGTTGGGAAAATAAATATCAGCTAAGCGATCGCCCGCAGAGATTGTGGTTTTGTAGCTAGCCACATCTTTGAATAAAGGAGCAGGATTGAAAGCTGTAGCAGTGACTGTTTTGCCTATACTTAACACAGCAAATACTAAAAATGTAGAAGCTACAGATAAAGTTTTTAGACCAGCCACAGTTATTGCCCCTCGATCGCTATCCTCAATGCCAGTCAGAATATCTTATCTTACTCTAGCAGTACGGATATAAAGATACAGGAGAGACGCGCCATGACGCGTCTCTACATAGTTTTTTACCAGATGTCATGTGACATCCGGTCTCAATCCGTTACCAATTACTTATTGGGTTGAGGTGTCATCCGCAAGTAGGGTTTGATTTCTTGATATCCTTTGGGGAATTTCTCCTTAAGAACTTCAGGATCTTTTAATGAAGGGACGATCACGCAATCATCACCGTCTTTCCAGTCGGCTGGTGTCGCCACACTGTAGTTGTCAGTGAGTTGCAGTGAATCAATCACTCGCAGAATTTCATCAAAGTTACGTCCGGTACTTGGAGGATAAGTTAAGGTCAGACGCAGCTTTTTATTAGGGTCAATGATGAAGACTGTACGCACTGTTAACGAGGCGTTGGCATTGGGGTGAATCATGTCGTAAAGATCGGAGACTTTACGATCGCCATCTGCCAAAATTGGATAATTGAGGGTTGCTTTTTGGGTTTCTTCAATATCCCCAATCCATCCTTTATGAGATTCAACATCATCAACGCTGAGGGCGATAGCTTTGACGTTGCGCTTGTCGAATTCAGGCTTCAACTTAGCAACGGTTCCCAGTTCGGTGGTACAAACTGGTGTAAAGTCTGCGGGGTGGGAGAACAGCACAACCCAGCTGTCTCCAGCCCATTGGTAAAAGTCTATATCGCCAGTTGAGGAGGCTTGAGTGAAGTTAGGTACTGTATCGCCTAGACGGAGAGCCATGTGACATTCCCTGTTGTACAAAGAGGCATATGTATTCTATCTTGCATGATGACACAAAACCCGGTTTTCCGATTGGAGTCTAGGGTTTGAAATAAAATTTCAAATTGTGTCATGACACGCAGGTTTACAGACCTAAGATTCTACAACTTAATTAGGACAGAATTTGATTGTAAGCAAGAATGATTTGACGGGCGATCGCATCCCAACTGTAATGTTGCAGTGCATACTCTCTCGCAAGTAGCCCCCGTCTTTGGCATTCTGATGGATTTTCTAGCGCTGTACGAAGTGATTTAACAATCTCTTTCACATCCAACGAACTTACCCAACCCGACTCACTATCACGCACCTCCTGACAAATGTGAACTTGGTCTGATATCAAAACAGGCGTTCCTGCAACCATTGCTTCAGCCACAGCAATACCGAAATTCTCATAGTATGAGGGTAAGACGAATAAATCAGCAGCTTGGAGAAGGGCTGTTTTTAAATGACCCGTGACAAAACCAGTGATTGTTGTGTGCGATCGCAATGGAGAGTTTTGGATTTGAGATTTTATCTTTTCCACATAATCTTCGTCTTGAGGATTCCCTCCAGCTAAAACAAAGTGAAAATTGAAACCCTCAGCTAGAAGCGCCTCCAATGCTGGAAACAGCAAATCCAATCCCTTTTTTGGATCGATACGAGACATAAACAGCACTAGAGGAATATCAGTAGGAATACTGTACTGCTGACGCAATAAACGCCCCCCCTCTCCCTCTCTTCCCTTCTCCCCCTCCCACTGCACGGGGATCGCACCCAACGGGATTGTCAAATCCCGTGTAGCAACGCCAAAACGTTCCGAGACTTTTGCTTCTTGAACGCTAGTAAAATGAATAGCAGCAGAACCCGCTATATTTGGACGTTCTAAAATTGCTGTATAAAGTTGTTTGAGTATCTTTTTCTTCCGTAAATCTGCTGGATCGAGAGTTCCTAAAGGACGTAAAATATAGGGTACTTTTTGTTGGCGACATACTGCTGCAGCCAAACTGCTGACAGGAGAAAATAAGGCGTGAATGTGAGCTAAGTCATACTCCCGGACGTGTTTATTTAACCATCCCAGTAAGTCTAGGGAGAATTTGTATCGACGAAACGGGGAACAACGAAAGTAGATAATTTGATAACCATCTTGCTCTATAGGGCGATTCAAAGGAACATCTAAGGGTGTTTCTTGACCGGTATCGCCATTACTATCAGTTGTAATCACTGTCACTTTTACCCCTTGCTTTGCCAGTGCAGGAGCTAGCCCCAAAACCATTTGACTCGGACCACCATAGACTAGGGAAATTGAGGGAACAATTTGTAAGATTTGCATATTTTTGTTAATTGTTAATAGCTAATGGCTAATAGCTATTAGCTAATTGTTAATCACTAATGATGTTTGCCAACTTTTACTCTTCCATCAGCCATCAGCCATCAGCCATTAGCCATTAGCCATTAGCCATTAGCCATTAGCCGTCAGCCAATTCCTTATAAAACTCTAATTGCTGTTTTGCCAAAGCGGTATTGGTATATTGAGCCATAGCTTTTTGATAGCCCATACTAGCCAAATTTTCAGTCAATTCAGGATTTTCCATTAATTGAACTATACAGTGGGCTAATGCTTGGGCGTCACCCTCAGGAAATATTAATCCAGCCTCACCAATGACATGAGGAATCTCACCCGAATTTGAACCAATAACAGGAACTTGACACGCCATGGCTTCAATTAGCACGTGACCAAATTGTTCTTTCCAACCAATAGAAGTAAGATTTTTAAGATTGTAATTTGTTTCCGATGGCAGTACTAAAGTACTCATTAAATTAATATATTTAGGAACTGCGTCATGAGCAACGCTTTCCACTAAAATAACCCTATCTTTGATGGCATTTTCCTCGGCTTTGCTTAAGAGTTCCGATTGTAACGGTCCCCGTCCGAGAAGCAGTAATTTCCAAGGTCTATCTTTTAAACCTATCAAAGCTTCTAGAAGAGTAAACAATCCCTTCTCTTGAACAAAACGTCCCACAAATCCAACGACAAAATCATTTTGCTCTATACCTAACTGAGCAGCTAGTTCGGGTTGAGGTGCAGGTGCAAACAAACGTTCATCTACACCTAGCTGAGGCATGACTTTAATAGGTCCCTTATACCCCTGTTGTCGTAAAACTTCTGCACCATCTTGATTTCCTGAAATGATGCCGTGACTGTTATCAAGGTTATACTTCTCTAATAAAGAAACTGGAAACTTGAGTTGATAGGGTAAATTCCACCAAGTAAAAAATAAGTTTTTTGCCTTGAGTCCCAATAATTTATTGAGAGCAATCATCTCCGCATAAGCAAGACCTCGAGACCCTTGTTCTACCTGAATAACATTGGGACGAAATTTTTGCAATAAAGATATTAAATCTCCTCCAAATGTCAGTAACCCTTGATGATTTTGACTGAAATTAGAAATGGGCACTATGCGAAATTTTCCTTCATCTCGGTATTGAGTTTCAATAATTTTATTTTGAACTCCACCTGGTTTCCATTTTTTAGGAACAACAATTGTGACCTCAACTTCTGGTTCTAACTGAGATAAAATGCGGAGTTTTTCACAGTTAAGATCTACAATATAAGTATGACTGGCTACAAGAATTTTCATAAATTGCTAATTGCTAATTGCTAATTGCTAATTGCTAATTGCTAATTGGCGATTTACTATTAGCTATTAGCCATTAGCCATTAACTAAATTTGTTCATCTAAACGAGTATAAATTTGACCGTCATTCCATGCTGATTGGATAACAGTGCTTAAGGCTTTGAAGAAACCCAGAGTATAGAAAACACCACGAGTCAAAATTTTAATAGGAGAACCACTTTTGTGACAGGGAGGATGTCCCAGAACATGACAGTCAAATAAACGGGCAAAAAGACGTGTGGCTTGAGTGAGGGAGAGGTTTTTTAAACCCATTAAGAAGTGGTTGTGGTAGAAGGTCAGTTGGTACTGAAGAGAACGCATGCTAATGTCATGACAACCGCCTGTCTCTTCTCCTAAATGCACTAAATGAGCGTTGGGATCGTACCAAATTTTATACCCTGTTTGCCGCAATCTCAAACAAAAATCAGATTCTTCTCTAACAGCACTACCACGAAATCTTTCATCAAATTTCAGCCCGTACTTTGTGAAAATTTCACGACGGAAGGACATATTACAACCCCTTGCTGTTAGAACTTGTTGGGGTTTAACTGTATGTACTAAGTCAATGTGGTACCAAGCAATACCTGGGTCCATGGCTTGGGGAGGAAGATATTCAATCTGCAAATTTCCTCCAGAGTCACCCAATTTCATTCTGTCAAAAACTCGTCCGGCAACTGCACCCACTTCTGGTTGTTCTACATAATTTTTGGCATGGGCTGCTAAAAATCCAGACTGTAGCTGCACGTCGTCGTCAATAAACAAAATGATGTCACCAGTTGCTCTGCGTACAGCGTAATTTCTCGCTCCTGGTAAACTTGCCCATTTCAGGCGAAACCACTTGATTTTACCTGCGGTTGATAATTCTTCTAAATAAGCTTCTATTTCTGGTTTGTGTTCTGGTGTTTGATCGACAACCAAAACTTCAAAGTTTGGATAATCTTGCTTGAGGACATCGGCTATACTATCGCGCAGTGGTTCTTCACGACCATAGGTTGGAATAATAACGGAAATCAAGGGATAAGAATTCACTTTTTGTATATCCTATTGAATATTTAACTATGCAATATGAAATTTATAGTGGGTTCAAGAGGTTTTTCGCTGTTTTGGTTTTTTTCTTTGGTTGTTCTTCAGAATTTTCATCATTCTCTTTTTGCCTTTCCTGTTTGTCTATAATTGGTAGTTTCAAGATAACTCCAGCTACAAACCAGTAATAGACTGCTACTGGATCGACATCAAGAGGATAGTAATAGGTGTTGTAACTAATAAACAATATAAACACCCATAAAGCCGATCCGTAACTGCGGAAATTACGGTTTTTTATTAACCGATTTGATTGGTAACAAGCAATGGTCAGAGTTGTGACAAGTGCCAAGAAAGCCAACGTTCCAAAGGGACCAACTTCAAAAAGAACTTTAGGATAATATGTTTCAATCAGCCTTGTCTCACCCATTGCACGAGCGGAATTGGTCGCACGACCCAATCCATTGCCCAAAATCCCTCTTTGTTCTTTCCACGATTCCTCAAATTGTTGCACTATGAATTCTTGAGGTGGTGAAGCTTCCCAGCGATCGCTCAAACTGGATGTTCTCTCTTCTAAAAGGGCTGGATTGCTTGCTATAGCAATTCCCAGGATCAGAGCCAGACCAACTCCCATAGGAATAAACCGTTTAAGGTTGCGAAGTTGACCGGTTAGCAACAGCAAAATCACAAAGCAGACAGGGACTAATGCCAAGGCTATTCTCTGACCGGAAATGACTGCGTTAATAAATACCGCTACAATGGAGCCCAAGCTAACTACCCGCCAGAGAATTGAAGGATCGCTGAAGCCAGAAGCGAAGCTAAAAAAGGTACTTGAAATCAAGAACCATGCCCATTGCCAAGGTGCAACAAAGGTTCCCGGTAACCGAATCACACCTTGTTGGGGACTGTAGAGTAGAGCACCACCGAAATAGCAACGGGCTTCAATTGAGGTCTTAAATAAGGCAGCACCTTCTAAATGTCTTGTACCTTGGCATATCCCAGTTAGCAGTAACATATACTGGATGAACCCCATTGCACAGCAGATGAGGATCAGAACAACTTGCATTCGCGAGAAAAATAAAAAATCTTTTTTATCCCGAATTAAATAGTAAGCACAAGTTATCAGAGGTAAGTAACCCAGAAATACTTTCAGACCCAAAATTCCCATAAAAATTGGCTTGTTACCACCACCGCTTCCCAAACCGCGTAGTGGTGGGCTAAATTGCTGCATACCATTGACAAATAACAATGTCAGCACGCATAGCGCCAGCAAAATAAATAACGGAGTTTTAATAGCTTTGGGAACAATGAAAGGTAAACGTTTCTTACTGCAAATTTGCCAAAGAGCGATCGCGGCTGGAATATAAAAGGAATCTTTAGCAAGTTGGAGTATGGGACTGTTACCGATATAGTAAGTGATAGTGCCGCTAAAAGGCAGATATATCATGAAGCCAAAAAGCGCTTGACGGGGATATTTGTAACACAACGCTATTGTGATGACTCCCAATACACCCGGAACTGCTGCCTTAATGCCTCCTATAAAAGCTAAGAGAATACCAACAAAGAAACCCACAGCACCAGCAGAAGACAACATACTGGAAAATTCTTTTCGTGCTTGTGCGGCTTTTCGCTTCTGCAATAAACGTTCTTGAAGACTGAGAGTTGGAGTTTCCTTTTCCTCCTGCTTCTTTCTTTTTTTAGATTTCTTGCCTTTTGACTTTAATGTCAGCATGATATCGCTGTAAGTCTGCCCTTAACAGTTATCGGTTACCAGTAGACAGTTATCAATACAACACAGTTTGTTAACTGTTTACTGATGCGGTCATCTCGAATACATTGTTTCAGTTATAACTGAATTTGGCTCTAATGGGTAGAGATAAAATTCGTCTCGCATTGATTGGGTTAACAATTTGCGGTTAAGAATATTGAAAGTTAATTTTGTAGTTCCATAATAAAGATTTTCTCCCGTGGCAACAATATAAATAGCACCCGGAAACGGTAGTGGTTTTAGAGGATTTCCTTCTTGAGCCAGCATTCCTCTAATTTTTTCATGATCTACGTAAAATTTGTAGTACCCGTATCCTCTATTATATTCTGGATATTTAGGTAACCGATTTAGGTCATACCTAATAATATTGCAAGTGCCACACATCTTGTAAAAATTTCTTCTTTTGAAAAAAATAAAGTCATCACCGTTCTGATATTTGTAACCTTTGTTTATAAACCAGCCATTGCCTTGAGGATTTTGATTGACAAACTCTGCTAAGTGCTTGCTGATACAGTCGTCAGCATCGACAGTCATAGTGTATGTTGGTAAAAATTCTTGAGCAAGGACTAATCCTTTCAAAATTTTGCGCCCTTTATCTGTATGTCCCGCACAGAAGGGATCTCGTTCATTGGCTGGTGGAAAATCGACTTCAACGTATGTAATCTTGGGGTGTTGGAATTCAAGACGGGGGCGTTCGTGACAAACAACAATCACTCTGTATTCCTGTGAAGTCTGATTGCAGATCGATCTGACGCATCTTTCAAATAACTGCGTTACGAGTTCCCAAGACTTGGAAACTTGTGGGCTTTTTAGCGGTACCACAAAAACTAGCATAACCTGAGACCGCGAAACTACTTTTTCTCAACTTAGAGAGCGAAAATTTTTAATTGCATAAATTGCCACACAGACACAAGAGTTGTACGGACAAACTGCTTTTGAAATTCTTATCAAAATTTTAACCTTAGATATACAGAACTCAACTACAAAAACTTTATCTAAATTTTACAAAATTTTTGCATTTTTAAGCACAAGACAAGATACCCGACTTCTTTAAGAAGTCGGGTATTTAAGTAGCTAAAATATTTGCTCGATGACTGTTAAACCAAGTGTTGTTTGACTTGTGCGACTAATTCATTTGTCCAGTAGTTTGCAAGCTCGGCATCTTCGGCTTCTACCATAACTCGGATGAGTGGCTCCGTACCAGAAGCCCGGACTAGAATTCTACCTGCATCACCCATTGCAGCTTCAGCACGGTCAACAGCTTGTTGTAAAGGTTGGCAATCTTTCCAGTTAACACGCTTTAACCTGTCTTCTACTCGCACGTTCCGTAGGAGTTGCGGATATGTATGGAAACTGGAATCTATCATTTCAGATAGAGGAACGCCCGCCTCTTTGACTAAAGCTGCTAGGTGTAAAGCCGTGAGCAAACCATCTCCAGTGATGCCATAGTGACGGCAAAGGATGTGACCGGATTGTTCGCCCCCTAACATTCCCCCAGTCCGTAACATTTCTGCTTGGACGTATTGGTCGCCTACTGCTGTGCGAATCAACTGACCCCCTGCTTGTTTCCAAGCTCTCTCAAAACCTAAATTTGCCATCACTGTGGAAACAATTAAGTTATCTGGGAGTTGTTGCTTCTGCTGTAAGCCGAGACCCCATATGTAAAGGATATAATCGCCATTCACTTGCCTTCCAGTATTGTCTACAGCCAAAACACGGTCAGCATCACCATCAAAGGCGAAACCTATGTCGGCTTGGTGTTCGCGAACAGCTGCTTGTAATACATCTAAGTGAGTGGAACCGCAGTTGACGTTGATGCGATCGCCATCTGCTAAGCTGTGAAAACAGATAACTTCTGCCCCTAGTTCTTCAAATACTTGCGGTGCTAGATCGACTGCTGCTCCCCATGCCAAATCTAAAATAATCTTCATGCCTTGAAAATTCACAGTGCCATGCAGTGGTTCTTTCAAAGCACTAGTATATCTTTTTACTAAATCTAAACGAGAATAGTGTCGCCCGCAATCACTTCTTACCTCAGGATATGATGATAGACCGCGCAGACCTGCCTCAATTTCTGCTTGTAATGCTTGGGGTAACTTCAACCCATTTGCACCAAAAATTTTAATGCCGTTATCTTCAGGTGGATTGTGGCTTGCAGAAATCATCACTCCACCAATAGCATCGCTGTTACTGGTTAGAAACGCAACGCAAGGAGTAGGACATAAACCCAAATGCCAGACTTCTACGCCAGCTGCTGTTAACCCCGCACTTAAAGCCATTGCTAGCATATCGCTAGAGTTACGAGAATCTTGACCGAGGATCACAGGTCCTAGATTGGAAGCGCCGCCCCGTAAAACAACTCCCGCCCAAAAACCAATTTGTAATGCTAGGGGTGCGTTGAGCAAATCCCCAACTTTTCCCCGAATTCCATCCGTCCCAAACAAGGGAGTTGTTGGTAGAGACATTAAGTCCAGACCAAAACTCATCCTACTATGACTGTCATTGGCTTCAGAAGCAGACACTCCCGTATTGCCATTTTGATTTCGGGCTATAAATGATACCATATTTTTCTACACTCCACACCGTTACAATGGAGAATAACACTTTAAACTTTATTCAACAATTCCCCGTTGGTGGCTTTTGTTCGGGATAATTTACTAGTTTTTACGTTTTTAACTTTATTCTAATTTGCCTGCTTTTTCAGAAAAAATACTTATAGAGCCGATGATGTTTTTGTAAAGATTCAGTAAAACAGTAATATGACTGAAATATGAAGTAAGTATAATTTTTTTTAAGAAAGCAGCGCTGCTGAAGGCAGTGATATTTCCCGTATCGTTCTGTACTGGATGTAAGAAAGGTGTTACGCGTTTATTTGTCTTCGTGTATTTGGAGTGTTAGCCTTTCAACTGTTTGACAAATATACTAAAATTAAATTGTTATATTTTTTACTCTATTCTCACGGCTGTGTTCTACTCCATATCCTCTGCCTTAGTTTTGGTCAAAAAAAATACCAAGCAGGAAAACTTAAAAAATATTAATAGAAATTCTCATCAAATGGTTCTACTGTAACGTTTTAGTGGCTTTTGTAGCCGTTCTGATATCACAACTCCGGCAATTGATTTTTTTAAAGTTGAGCAATTTAGTATGAGCAGTCATTTAGCAACAAAATTGCGTGTAGGAACAAAAAAAGCCCACACGATGGCAGAAAACGTTGGTTTTGTCAAGTGTTTTTTAAAGGGAGTCGTTGAGAAAAACTCCTACCGGAAACTAGTAGCTAACTTCTATTTCATCTACTCAGCAATTGAAGAGGAGATGGAAAAGCACCATAACCATCCAATTCTTTCTAAAATCAATTTTCAAGAGCTTTACCGCAAGCAGTCCCTGGAAAAAGACCTCAGCTATTACTACGGAACAAACTGGCGGGAGCAAATTCAATTATCTTCAGCAGGTGAAGCCTACGTGCAGCGCATCCGGGAATTATCAGCAAATGAACCGGAATTGTTAGTCGCTCACTCATACACCCGTTATCTGGGAGACTTATCAGGCGGACAAATTCTCAAAGGCATTGCCCAAACAGCAATGAACCTTTCTGACGGACAAGGGACTGCCTTTTATGAATTTGAAGATATTGCTGATGAGAAGGCATTTAAAGTTAGATACCGTCAGGCTTTAGATGAACTGCCAGTAGATGAAGCAACAGGCGATCGCATTGTCGATGAAGCCAACGCAGCTTTTGGTATGAACATGAAAATGTTCCAAGAGTTAGAAGGAAATCTCATCAAAGCCATTGGTCAAATGCTGTACAACACCCTTACACGCCGTCGCACCCGTGGTAGCACCGAACTAGCAACAGCTGAATAAATGTTATTTGGTTAGTGGTTGGTGGTTGGTAGTTGGTAGTTAAATATCTGACGGAGCAAAGTTTTACTACTAACAACTAACAACTAACAACTAACCACTTGCAACTAACAACTAAAAACGTAATAAATGGCAGCAAAAATTCCCGTTACTATCATCACTGGATTTTTAGGGAGTGGAAAAACTACCCTCATTCGCCACCTGTTACAAAATAACCAAGGACGGCGTATTGCTGTGTTAGTCAATGAATTTGGTGAACTTGGTATTGATGGCGAATTATTGAAATCCTGTCAAATTTGTCCTGACACAGATGTGACAACTTGCGTTTCCACAGCCCCCACTCCCAACATTTTTGAATTAACAAATGGCTGCTTGTGCTGTACGGTACAGGAAGAATTTTTACCGACAATGCAACAGTTAATCAAGCGACGAGAGAGCCTTGATTGTATTTTGATTGAAACTTCAGGTCTAGCATTGCCAAAACCTTTGATAAAAGCTTTTCGCTGGCAAGAAATTCGCAATGCAGCTACAGTGGATGCTGTCATTACAGTGGTAGATTGTGCAGCAGTTGCAGCCGGAACATTTGCCAGCAATCCAGAGGCGGTAGAAGCACAGAGACAAGCAGATGATAGTTTAGAACATGAAACACCACTGCAAGAACTTTTTGAAGATCAACTTGCTTGTGCGGATTTAGTAGTGTTGAATAAAACGGACTTGGTGGATAAGCAGTCTAAAGCAAATGTTGAGCAGTTAGTTAAACAAGAATTACCCAGAGAGGTAAAAATTGTAGAGAGCAATTACGGTCAACTTGACCCATCGGTATTCATGGGATTTCAAGCTGCAGTTGAAAACGACCTAGATAATCGCCCCAGTCACCACGATATAGAAGAAGATCACGACCACGATGACGAAATTACTTCTACTTACTTGGTTTTAGACCGTACTTTCGATCCACAAACACTTTTAGCCCGGTTACAAACGCTAGCACGCGAGCAAGAAATTTACAGGATTAAGGGGTTTGTAGCAGTTCCCAATAAATCTATGCGCTTGGTCATGCAAGGAGTAGGAAATCGGTTCGATCAATTTTACGATCGCCCTTGGAAACCAGAAGAAATCAGGCAAACTAGCCTAGTTTTCATCGGTCGCGATTTAGACTCTTCTGAAATAGAATCCCAGTTATTAACAGCGATCGGCGATCGTTAATCCTCTGCCATACTAAAGCGATAATCCCTGACTTCCCAACTAATAACTAACAATTTCTATGAGCGTCCAAATTTTCCAGGTTGCCAATTTTTTTGTTCTGCCCTTTTGGATTTTAATGATTTTCCTACCCAAATGGAACATTACAAAAAGGGTTATGGAATCCTATATTCCTTTCGTTCCACTAGCAGCAACTTATTTGTATTTATTTATTAACAGTATCACGCCAGAAACTGCCCAGTCCTTTTCCAACCCTCAGCTGTCAGATATTGCCCGATTGTTTGCAGATGAAAAAGTCGCTGTGACTGGTTGGCTTCATTTTTTAACTTTGGATTTATTTACGGGGCGTTATGTTTATCTGGAAGGGCAAAAAACAGGTATGTGGACGGTTCATTCTCTGATACTTTGTTTTTTTGCCGGTCCATTGGGATTGCTATCTCACATTTTGACCGATTGGATTGCAAAAGCCTTTTTCCCATCGGAGAAAGTGGAAAATCTTTCTGAGAAACCTTCTTAAAGTATGAAGGATAAAGGATGAAGTCTAAAAAATGCCATTTCATCCTTTATCCTTTATCCTTCTCAGTTAGAACCATTTCTATAATTAGCATCCACCCAACAGCGTGGAAGACTTTCTCCAGAAGGAAAAGCCAGATTTTGTTTGTTATAGGAATCTGGTTGTTGTTCTTCTTGACCTTCTTGTTCTTGTGCGTGAATAGTATTAGTATTGGGATCGATCAATTCTTGAACATCAAGAACTTTAACCAATTCACCGCTTTCTTTAATTTGTAAAAGCATCGAATTTGCCTCCTTAAGTTTGCGTCAAAAATGAGGGCAAGATTAAACTCACCCTTAATAACTTTCTCATTTAAACATTTAGCAGCTCGAATTTCTTTCCACTCCAAAAATACCAAGTCTTCTAGGAGAGGTATTGCTATCTATCAATTTTCTTGGCAATACCCTTCCTACTCATATAGGTAATTTTCTGGTGGTAAGAGAGCCGTTAAATTTCTCGTTGATATTTTTCTAAAATATCTACTAAATTCACTTGGCATTGTAGGGGTAGTAAATCGATGAGGGGAAGTTCCCTTCTACCGCCTCCAATCTTAACTGGAATAGATTCTAAAATTTGTATAACGTCATTTTCTTCAACGGTTTTCTTAGCAGTAATGAGAGGATAGACTTTTTCTGCTACTACCGTATGGAGTTTGGCATTAGATAAATAAAGATGCCATTTGGCAATATCAATGTATACGTTGTCACCAATTTCCGCAGCTAGGGCTTCTAGTAATTCTGTGGTGTTTGCTTTAGCCATAAATATAACCCTATATAATGAGTTTTAACTCTCATCCTAGATCCTATTATGGATCGTTTCTCAAGACTAAATCTACCACCACAAGTAACAATCACCCTAGCTTCTTCAGTCCATCTTCAGGTGGATGTTGGTGGCGTTTCTGAGTAATTAGCGATCGCAGAAATATATATCAGGTGAACTAACAGCACAACGAACCAACCTGTAGTTAACCAAGGTAACCATTCCCAAGTTATTAAATTAAGGTTATGGAAAAACCACAAACCAGAATTAGAGACTGCAAAGAGTGCAACATGAACCGCAAAATTCATGCGATCGTCTAATTTTCGGTAAGCGGGGTCTTTGCGATCGGGTTTACGGGGCCAACGAGGAGGCATAAATATTTGTTACATAGGTATATACATCTAATTTATCAAAGAAAGGCAGATGGCAAATGGCAGATGGCAGAGGGGAGATTTCAAGGTTTGTATTAAAAAAGAAAGGCAGAGGGCAGATGGCAGAGGGCAGAAGGGAGATTTCAAGGTTTGTATTAAAGATTAATTGAAAAAGAAAAAATGGGTTTCATCAGCCTAGTGGATGAGGTAACGATTGAATTATCTGTAACTCTTCGGTAGATGTAGTCAATATACCCGCTTGTAAAGATAGAAATGTTCTTTAGAGGTGGATAACAATGGCTAAACTTAATCCCATCCAACTGCAAAAACACTTAAAAGGCGTTGACTATCCTGCTAACAAGGAAGAATTAATTAAACGCGCCCAGCAAAACGGTGCTGATGACAATGCTATTTCTGTATTGCAACAAATCCCAGATCAAGAGTATCAAGCACCTACTGATGTTAGCGAAGCAGTAGGCGGTATTGTATAAATGAATCCGTGTAGGTTAGCAAGAAACAGCACTACTTTGTAAAGAGATGTCAAATCTCGCTTGTTTTGTTTGTAGAGGGGCTTTAGTGCTAAAGCCCCTCTACAAATAGCTATGATTCTTCGTACCAAGTTACTTATTTTGTATCCTTTTGAGGGATACGCTCAATTTCAGCATAGCCGCTAAAAATTAGCCGTTGACCTTCAGTTTCCAATCGATTCAGACGCATTTTAACGCCATCAAGGTCAAAGCGATCCAAATCGACCATATTATCTAAAATTTCTACTAGTGCTAGGCAAAGGGTCTTTGAGATTTCCTTTTGAGCTTCCGGTATTTGCTCGAGTTCTACTGTAGGGTTTTTAAAAGAAATACGACGACGCCGTTCAACAGCGATAGTCACAACCATATTTAAGGGTATTGGTTCCCCATTGCCTAAATCAGCTTTGGCAAAAATCCGCAACTGATTTTCAGGTAAGAGCTGTACTTGAATTTCAGGAAACGAAACTGGCTTACCGTCCGATAATGCGGTCAATGCAGGTACGGTAAGGTTCATTAAACGCCTTGTCACCAATTCTGCTTTAAAAGCGTGGTTAATACCTGTTTCTGATAAGACAACTTGAGCAATGGCTTGAGTTGGTTGCTTGAGGCTTAATTTGCCACTTAAAACGGAGCTAAAGTCAATGGCGACAGCATCAGTTTCAAAAGACATTTCTTCTACAGCAAAGTCTTTGCGAATAACCAAACCACGACCGCTCATTTTGAAGCTGTCAATGCTTCCTTGTAACAATTTGCTGGAGGGATAGCAACGGACAAAGACTTCTACTGACTCGCTCTTAGTAAACATGTGGCGAATCGTTTGGCTGGCTACGGTATTGAGCATGCGCTCACCCCAGTCAGTGCCTTTGGGATCTGTTAAACCTGTAAGTCCGCCTAGCATTTGTGTAAGTGTAGGTGAGTTGAAGTCCTAGAAGTTCTTTGTACTTTTGTAACAAATCGTGAAGAATACAGCAAGCCTTTGGTGATTGATTATTCTGATGGAAAGACCTGGGATCTTTAATAGCAGAGAGTTCTAGGACGTAAAAATTCTTTTTAATGGACTCGTGCGATCGCGCCATATGAGCCACATAACAAGTTTCTGCTATTGCTTCTACCGAGCGTTCCCTTGAGGAACGTCTTGTAGAATTCTTCCCCGCCCGCCCATACTCGGAGACGGGCTGGATTTAGAGATAGCAAATTATTTTTTTGTATCTACTGTCACAACAGCCGATAGCCCAGGAGTCATTTTAGTCTCGTAACCCCGAAGACTTTCAGGCTCAAATAGAATTCTTACAGGAATTCTTTGCTCGCTTGAAGTCCTTGTGGTGTTACCTGTAGTGTTTTCTCCTTTTAAAGGAGAAACTTTGCCAAAAGAAGTGGGAGACATACTCTCTACCGTACCTCGAAATGTCTTGCCGGGAAAAGCAATCATTTTAATATCTGCTTTTTGACCTAGTTGTATTTTTGCTAACTGGGTTTCCTTAAAATTCGCTACAATCCAGGGATTTGGTTGTACGACTCTCAAAAGAGTTTGTCCTGCTTTTACTTGCTGTCCTACTTGGACGTTTTTTTGACTCACTTTACCAGCTACTAGAGCAGTTATGTTGGTGTAGGAGAGATGAAGCTGTGCTTTTTTAAGCTCCGCTTCTTTTTGGGCGATCGCAGCCACTGCTGTTTTATACTGTTGCTGATTTATATCCCTTTGCCGATTGAGAGCTTCCGGCTGCGATTGAGGATTAGTATTTATAGGTACGGGTAACGGGACATAATTATTATCCGCAATCAGTTTGACATTTTCTTGTGCCAATGCTGCTTGCTGTTTAGCTAATTCTAAAGATGCTTTTGCCTGTATCAAAGATGCTTGGTACTCGCGGGGATCGATCTTCACCAACAGAGTTCCGGGCGATACTATTTGATTATCGTTAACTGCTACTTGGGTGACTATACCCGATACACGAGATGTAACGGAGTAAATATTAGCATTGACATAAGCATTATCTGTTTGCTGATGTGTTTGACCGTATTGCCACCATCGATAGCTAAAAATTCCAGCAGCAACCGCCCCTGCAAATAACAGTGTTCCCAGTAAGACTTTAGGTAGCAGATGACGGTGAGAGGGTGATGCAGGTTGAGCATCGCTACTTGCGTCAGGTGGGACTAGACTCGTTTCTTCCTCTAAAGTTGTACCGGGCTGAGTCTGTTGTGAAGAATTGAAACTTTCCATAAACGACCCCGATTAAGGCAACGAACTTAGGAATAGTGGTATTTGAGAGAGCAGTCAATATATCCAAAGTAGGGAATTGGAAATTAAGGATTGGGATTGGGCATTGGCTACTGTGGTAGCATAGATACCAAAAACCTTTGGCAGAAATATGTTGGGGGAAATATTAGATAGGCGTTATCAAATTAAGCATGTTTTAAGTGCTGGAGGTTTTGGTCAAACTTACCTTGCAGATGATACTAAACTGCCGGGAAACCCTCAATGTGTTGTCAAGCAATTGAAACCTACATCTAGTGACCCCAACACTTTGCAAATAGCAAGACGCTTGTTTGCTTCAGAAGCACAAGTCTTACAGCAATTGGGCAATCACGACCAAATTCCCAGGCTTCTAGCTTATTTTGAGGAAAATGAGGAATTCTTCCTCGTTCAAGAGTTTATTGACGGTCAATCCTTAAGTGCAGAACTCAGTTCGGGGAACTATTTCAGCGAATCAGATGTTACTAACCTGCTAAAAGGCATTTTAGAACCCCTTGCTTTTGTCCATCAGCGTCAAATTATCCATCGCGATATTAAACCAGCAAATTTAATTCGACGCCGTCAAGATGGCAAAATTGTTCTGATTGATTTTGGTGCAGTCAAAGAAATAACTGTAACTCAAGTCAATCTTCAAGGACACACAACGCCAACAGTAGCTATTGGGACTGCTGGCTATATGCCAAGCGAACAAACTAAAGGAAGCCCCAGATTAAGCAGTGATGTTTATGCGGTGGGAATGATAGGTATTCAAGCCTTAACGGGTATCATGCCCCATAAACTGACTGAAGATCCCGTGACAGGAGAAATTTCCTGGCGTCAGCACGCACAAGTCAGCCCAATATTGGCAGATATTTTAGATAAAATGGTGCGTTATGATTTTCGACAGCGCTATCAGTCAGCAGAGGAAGCATTACAAGCGCTACAATACCAACAAAATTTTTCCCAAGATGTCTCACCGACTCTCATTCCCACTCGGAGCACGGAGTTACACGAACTAACTTTGGAGTGGTTTGAAGACGGGCAAATCAGAACTCAAAAAATTCTCGAAAATCAACCCACCAAACATCCTGAGGTATTTCGCATTGGACGCGATCCTGCTGTTTGCGATCTGGTTTTGTCAGAACCAACAGTATCAAGACTGCACGTAGAAATCTTTTTTAGAACTCAACAAAGGTGTTTTTACGTGCGTCCGATGAATCAGAACAATCCGCCTGCGATCGACGGACAATTTTTCATCACAGGAGAAGCCTTACTTCATCAAGGTACTATTCTGCGGTTGGGGCAAATGGAATTCCGGGTATCTACATCCTTCAACCAGTACCCAGCAGGATACGTACCGCATCCACCTTCAGCACCGTATGTTGCACCACAACCACTACCCCCAACACGGCGACCCCCCGCTAGCAATCCCCCGCAACCGGAATATTATCCACCATCCGTTCCACCGCAATATCGTCAAGAAATTCCTGCTGAATCACCTCAGGTGCGACCGTCTTATTCTGCTTCCACACAGAATATACGCCCGCGATTGGGATGGAAGTTTTGGCTGAAGTGGTTTTCAATCAATCTTGTTGGCTTTGTCTTGAGTATTCCGGTTGGAATATTCATTTTCAAATTATTTTTCAACTCCTTACTCACCCGCATAGCATTTGGTTTTATGCTGGGTTTGTCCCAATGGGTGGCTGTACAGGGGGTTGTGAGTAAAGCTTGGTTGTGGGGCTTGTTGACTGGTGGGGCTATTACTCTTTTTAGCAGGCTGTTTTTGACAAACTTAGTCATGTTTGATACTCTGTTTGCCTGGGTAATTATTTTGCTTTTTAGTGGGGGGATACTCTTTTGGAATTTGCAACGCAAAAATTCATAAAAATTTATAATATCTATAACAATTTACGGCGTAAATTATCCAAAGCAGTACACGCGCTAAGATGACGGATTAAAGATCGACCCCGCATTGCACCAAAACGATACTCAAAACTTTCTACTTCTTCATTGGGTCCTGCTAATCCAATATAGACCAAACCAACAGGCTTGGTTTCTGTCCCACCTGTTGGTCCTGCAATACCTGTGATACTCAATCCCCAGGTTGTTGCAAGGTGCGATCGCACTCCCACTGCCATTTGCTCGGCGACAATAGAACTGACCGCCCCAAATTTTGCCAAATCTTCCGACTTTACACCCAAAATTCTCTCTTTAACAGAGTTATCGTAAGAAATGACTCCACCCCAAAAGTAATCGGAACTGCCAGAAATCTCTGTCAACATCTGCCCCAAACCACCGCCAGTACACGATTCAGCAACCGAAAGAGTTTGCCCTGCGCTACGCAATAGCTCTCCCACAACTGAAGCCAGGGTATCATCATCAGCACCGTAATAATCCAACCCCGCAATCCCCTTAATTTGTTGTTCAACAGGGGTAATAAGTTCTCTTGCTTGCTCATCCGTTGCAGCCTTAGCAGAAACCCTTAACTTCACCTCCCCCCTACTAGCATAAGGGGCGACTGTGGGGTTTGGTAAATTGAGATAACCTGCGACTTTTTCTGCTAACGCTGATTCCGAAATACCCCAAAACCTTAACATTCGACTGTAAATGATTTCTTGACCCCAACCGAGGCTCTTAAGGTAAGGTACAGCAGTGACTTCCCACATCCGTTGCATTTCACTGGGTACACCGGGAAAAGTCAGTATAGTTAAATCGGTGCGGGGTTGCCAAATAATACCTGGCGCTGTCCCCGTAGGATTGGGTAAAATCTCCGCCCCTTGAGGGATCAAAGCTTGCTTGCGATTGCTAGGAGTCATAATCCGCCCGCGTTGAGCGTATTTCCGAGTTATCTCTTCAATCACCTCCGGGCGTTCGACCAAAGGAGAGTTAAAAAAAGCAGCGATGGTTTCACAGGTTAAATCATCAGGTGTGGGACCCAAACCTCCCGTAAAAATCAAAATTTGTGCTCTTTGAGTAGCAATTTCTATAACCTGCTTTAACCTTTCTGAGTTATCACCTACAACTGTTTGATAGTAGTGGGGTATACCCAGTTTGGCTAACTGCTGTGCCAAATATTGAGCATTACTGTTAAGAATATCTCCTAACAGTAGTTCTGTTCCAACACAAATGATTTCCGCAGTCATAATGGCGTTAGTTGTTAGTTGTTAGTTGTCAGTTGTTGGTTGTTAGGTGCTTAGCCATTAGCCATTAGCCATTAGCCATTAGCCATTAGCCATTAGCCATTAGC
>NZ_JBFPMW010000003.1:1016282-1016366 GCF_045999855.1 Tolypothrix campylonemoides VB511288_2 | reverse complement strand
GTCCCACACTTCCAAACGATACCCAAGGCAATACTGACAATACTAATGGAGGTTTGCCCCCAACTTCCAATCCCGATCCCACGC
>NZ_JBFPMW010000003.1:0-1016182 GCF_045999855.1 Tolypothrix campylonemoides VB511288_2 | reverse complement strand
TTCCGAGCGATAGCCAAGGTAACACTGACAATACTAATGGAGGTTTACCACCGACTTCCAATCCCGATCCCACGCTTCCGAGCGATAGCCAAGGTAACACTGACAATACTAATGGAGGTTTACCACCGACATCCGAACCCGACCCCACGCTTCCGAGCGATAGCCAAGGCAATACTGACAATACTAATGGAGGTTTACCACCGACTTCCGAACCCGACCCCACACTTCCGAGCGATAGCCAAGGCAATACTGACAATACTAATGGAGGTTTGCCCCCAACTTCCAATCCCGACCCCACACTTCCGAGCGATACCCAAGGCAATACTGACAATACTAATGGAGGTTTACCACCAACTTCCAATCCCGACCCTACACTTCCAAGCGATACCCAAGGCAATACTGACAATACTAATGGAGGTTTACCACCAACTTCCAATCCCGACCCCACAATTCCAAATAACTCACCAGGAAATGGTGATACGTTAAATCATGTTTCACCGGATATTTCCCCTCAGATAAACTCTGGTAGTCCTATATCTAGCCCTGAAAATATAAGTACTGGGGGCAGTTATACTTCAACAACTTTCCAACAGTCTTCTTCAGGCAATCTCAGTGATTACAACCAGCCTACTCGCTTTGATAATATTGAGTTTTCATCAAACACTAAAGACTCCAGCACTAATATTGCTTCTGTATTATTAAACGGTGGCAAGAACATCACTCAGAGTATTAAGTCAGCGCTCGATACCCCGCGTAACACTTCAGGAAGCCATGTCACTGATAAAACCACAATCGTCGATCCAGAGATTATAAATGTGTTAAATCCTTCAAAAGACTCTCAAGCGCCATTGCTTGACCTGCGTCAGATTGACCTTAATAAAGATGGTCAGATTGATAACAAAGTCTTTGTCAATTTCTATGACGTTAAGAGTCATGCAGCTTACAATAATAGTGTAGGATTCTACAAAATTGCTAATATAGATGGAGCAGTTTTTGACTCTTTAACAGGCAAATTAATTCCTCCAGGCGAAAAAGGTTACGTTCAAGTAGCGCTTCAACAACGGGTGGAGGTAGAGCTAAATCGAAATACAGGTCAACTCATCTCTCAACTCGAGGGTGGAGCTTTATATGCTCCTTACCTAATTGCAAATGGTACGGCGCAAGAGTACCTCAACAGCATATCTAGCAATAAAACGAGCAATTCCTCTCTCCAAGCATTCTTTAGCTACGGAACGGGAAACCCCGATAAGATCGAGCACGTCAAGTCACTTGGCAAGAATCAATTGGCATTTGAGGATACCCTCGGTGGGGGAGATAAAGACTTTAATGATTTGATGTTCAAAGTGAAAGTTCAAAGCAGCCAATGAAAATCTTGTGCTGCTTTGAAGATAGTGAATGAACATTCTTCTCTCACCCAAAGGCTCACTTGTCTTTATAGAATATGAAATCCCGGTTCAATAACTAACTTTTTTGTGATAAATCCATGAGATTTGATAGTTTGTAAACTATACGAGCACCAACATTACCATCCCACTCTGCATCACCTACTTCGCAGAGATCGAAACCAATAATTTTTCTACCGCTATGAACTAATTCACGGAACAGAAAAAAAGCTTGCTCTAATTCCAGCCCTCCAGGAACGGGAGTTCCCGTACTCGAACAGAGTTTGGGATCGAGACCATCAACATCAAAGCTAATGTAGACTTGTTCGGGCAAATGACTGATGATTTCCCGGCACATTTCAATCCAAGTTGTGCCAGAGTACAGTTTTTGTTTGATAATTGGGTCGTAATAGGCAACAATTCTACCGTTCGAGCGGTCGATGGTTTGCACTTCATCATGGCTGATATCGCGCAAAGCAACCTGCACTAACTTGGAAATTTGCGGGATTTTCATGGCATTAAACATGATGGATGCATGAGAAAACTCAAATCCTTCATACGCATCGCGTAAATCTGCATGGGCATCAATGTGTAAAATGCCAAAGTTGGGATAGGCAGTTGCCAATGCTTGATAATATCCTAATGGCACACTGTGATCCCCGCCGATCGCAGCAACTCGTTTGCCATTATCTATTGCTTCTTTGGTCTTTTCAAACAACCATTGATTGACTTGTTGGCAAGCTTGATTTATTTCTGTCAGGACTGGTGTTAAATCTGGTGTTGCTGTCAGGGGTTTGCCTTGCTCTAGACGTTGGATAATTTCTGCTGCGCGATCGCGATAATACGCGTTTTTCTCAAGAATATCTTGGGGAATTTCCACCATAAATATTCCCTGTTTCCATCCATCAGGATTATCGATATCGAACAAATCCAGTTGCGTTGAGGCATCAAGAACGCGCTGCGGTCCGTTAGCAGTACCTGCACCATAGGAAACGGTCACTTCCCACGGTACGCCAAAGACTATTAGTTTCGCTGACTCGTAATCAAATGGTAACCCTAGGAGGTTACCATTTATTTGACCTACGCCACTGGGGTTGTAATCTTGGAGTTGCATTGTCCTATGGAATTAGGTAGACAAAACACCGCTTGGTGAGTACTAAAATATAGTAGCGCAGCTCGTATTTTAGAGGCTTGTTTTAGAGGCTTGCCACTCCAAAAGTATTGCATTGGGCGGGATCTCCTGTCTGAATACCTTGCTTAAACCAACGCGCTCTCTGAGCCGAAGTGCCGTGTGTGAAGGATTCTGGGGTGACATATCCTCTCGCTTGGCTTTGCAAGCGATCGTCTCCAAGACTGCTAGCTGCATTGAGTGCTTCTTCAATATCACCTGTTTCTAAAACCTGGCGCGATCGCTGGGCGTGATGTGCCCAAATACCAGCAAAACAGTCTGCTTGTAACTCCTGGCGAACGGAAAGTTGATTGGCTTGTTCTTGAGGAACTTGACTTTGTGCTGCACGAACTTTGTCAGAAATACCCATAAGAGTCTGAACGTGGTGTCCAACCTCGTGAGCAATAACATATGCTTGAGCAAAATCTCCAGGAGCTTGGTATCTATTCTTTAAATCTCTATAAAAGCTTAAATCAATATAAAGTTTTTGATCCGCAGGACAATAAAAAGGACCTACTGCCGATCGCGCATAGCCACAAGCAGACCGAATAGCATCAGAGTAAAGCACTAACTTTGGCTCTACATAAGTTCGTCCCATTTGCCGAAACAGGCTATTCCAGGTATCCTCAGTATCTGCTAGGACAACTGAAACAAAATCAGTCAAGCGATCGTCGCTTGTTGCAGAACGTTCTGTTTGAGTAGACTCTGAGTTAGGGCTGCTTGGTGCTTGTGTTTGGTCCCAAATAACGCTGGGATCG
The DNA here is from genome assembly GCF_045999855.1 of Tolypothrix campylonemoides VB511288_2. Classification (NCBI taxonomy): domain Bacteria; kingdom Bacillati; phylum Cyanobacteriota; class Cyanophyceae; order Nostocales; family Tolypothrichaceae; genus Tolypothrix; species Tolypothrix campylonemoides. Next base: position 1,012,874 of record NZ_JBFPMW010000003.1, on the reverse strand, counting down.
CCACCTAATAACGCTACAATTAATGACAAAACAATTGCCCCAATACCACCCCCGACAACAGGTGCGGAAATCCGACTTCCACGCCTATCTTCAACATTGGTACTTCTACGACCAAATTCCCACCGCATAGCCTAGAGTCTCCCAATAATTTATATATAGTAGAAGTGCGATTTGGCGATCGCATTTTCTAAACTTTTACAAATGCACCAAAAATATAAGTAATTTTATTCATATAAGGCATCTGTCACAGGGGTTGCGATCGTTTGCTCGGACATCATACTTCGGGAAGGCTTGCTGTCCATCCCTCATCTTGCAGTTCTCATCGCATCTAAAAACTTTAGTTGCTGGTAAAGACAATCTATTTTAGGGAGATTGGTACCAGCCGCTTGTACCATCCGCAATGGATTTCCAAAAATGGCTTCTACTTCCATAGGACGGCGTTCATCATAATCTATTTTCATACTGGTTAAGTATGGTGTCATCTTGGCTGTATTGTGGAGCATTTTTTGAATGAAAGTGTCAGGAATCGTGCGTCCTAAAGCTTTTGCGCCCGTCGCCACCTCATACATAAGTTCCTCAACTAACTTGCTGGAGTCAGGAGACGCCATTAATTCTGCTGTTGTTGCGTTCAGAATCACAGAAAGTCCGTTATATGGAATATTCCATACTAGTTTTTTCCAACGAGCCAAAAGTAAATCTTCATCTAATTCAACAGGAATGCCAGCATTTTCAAAATCTTTTCCTATTTGTCGCAGGCGTTCTGTGATACCACCTGGATGATAGTTTTGTGTATATTCACAAAGTATGATGTTTTTGTAGCTGAGGTGACGGATGTATCCGGGCGCAATTTTATTTGCAGTCAAAAAGCATATCCCACCTATGACTTTATCACTACCAACAATTTGAGCAACTTCTGCTTCTATGCCAAACCCATTCTGTAAAACCAGCACTATCCCAGTATCCTTGACTGCAAAAGGTAATATTTGTGGTAGTAAATGATTTTGCGTCGTTTTCAGTGAAATCACGACGACATCGCAGGCTGGGATCTTTTGAACATCAGAATACGCCTTGACACGAGGTAATGTAAAGTCGCCATCCACTGACTTTATAACTAAGCCATGTTGCCTGACGTGTTCGCAATCGCTTTTGAGCAAAAAGTGGACATTTAACCCAGATTGTTGCAGTTTGGCTCCATAGAAGCCACCCAATGCACCAGTTCCAACGATCGCGTAGGTAAACTCACACATGATATCACATACAATATAAGTAGATGACTTTTTAAGGCTTAATAATAAAAATATTTAATATATTTAACTTATGTTAACTTAATCGTTATTTTGTTAATTAAGCACGCTAGCGAGCACTTCCTTATTTTATAAATATGTTAAACATTCTATATCTAGTACAGGCAGGCAAAAAGAACTATGCAGTTGAAAAAGCACTTGGGAGTTTAGGAAATTAAGCTCTGTTGCCCTCTATTCTCAGCATGGGTGCCTTTCTGGTCTAGGTTAACATTCATCCCAGAACATTAATGCTTGATTTAAACAGCTTAGCTGAGCTTTCCCGTACCAATTGTGTCAGTCTTTGTGCCTTTCTAGTACCAGCTAACCTAGTTGCCACAATCGTTACAATGCTTCTCACTGCGTTCGATCGCCCAACACATCAAATATGGCGATCTGCAGGAGTTGCCACTCTTCTCGCTTTAATCATGGTATTGCACGTATACACCTGGTTTGCAGTTGGCATAGTCATGGCTCCCACTTATATTTTGTTACTGCTAGCACTCTCTTGTTTGCTAACCAATATAGGGGCTCTCCTCTTTCAGAGACACTTCGCTACAGTAACCGATAACCAGTGAATAATGACTGGTGAGTAAGAATAAAATCTATCAAAAAAGGCAGGCTTTGTGCCTGCCCACGACTTTACAGTTATTTGATTCTTGTTCTCAAGCTTTAGTAGCGTCTGGAATAACCACCACTGTTATTTCCACGTCTACCGCCACCACCACCGTATGAAGAACCTCTGTCTTCACGTGGCTTAGCTTTGTTAACTTTTAGATTCCGACCCATCCATTCAGCCCCATCAAGCGATTCAATAGCTGTTGTTTCTTCTGCATCTGTTCCCATATCTACAAAGGCAAAGCCTCTCACTCGACCTGTTTCCCGATCTACGGGTAATTGGACTCTTTTTACGGTTCCATACTCTGAAAAAACGTGTCTGATATCGTTCTCTTGAACTTCATACGATAAATTACCGACGTAAATTGACATAAAACATCTCCTGAATCAATTGGCGATGAGAGTTAGATTCGGAGATTACGCTTGTAAGTACCATGAGACAAACTGCAAAACCGAATATAAATCCTGTGAATTAAGGATAACACAAGTTGCTGGGCTGATTGTCATCGTTTTAAAAAATTGTAAAAATTGCTTAAAGTTAATAAAGTATCAAGGAGAAAAGTGTCTGTTCAAGAAATCTGTAGGCTTCCAAGAAAGGATGTTCCGCCCAAATTTTCTTTAGTGGTAGATAAAGTTGTCTCACTTATCTTTAAATGAAGAAGACAACTTGAATTCTTGCATCCTTGATCTCCGATACTTTATCCTTTTTTGTTCCAGTATTTAACGATCGCTTGCTCGCTATCGAGCCAAAGCGCTACCTGAATTAGAGTGTCGATAAGTAACTTTTGCACGAGGCGTGGCGGACCAACAAGGATAGTGTCAGCTTTCCTTAATAACAAAGCTAGGTGCAAGGGATTGCTAGGCATTCCCTCACGATTGGTTTTGCCATCAATTGCCAAACCATACAACCCTCTGATAAATTGCTCAAACTGTCCTGCAGGGGTATTTTCACTTGTATAGGTCACCCATTCTTCTGAAGCATTGCGAAAACTGTGTTGCACTCGAGGAGGAACATACACGCTCTCTCCGGCTTGTAGTGTAAGGCGTTTACCTCTCCCTCCAACCTCCATTTCCAGACATCCTTGCAATACGGTAAAGGTTTCACCCATCTTGGTGTGATAGTGCAACGGGCTACCTTTTGCACCGGGGGGTAGGTCAAAGCGCACTTTAAAGTATTCTCCTTCCCCCGTGGGGTTTGAATGCAAAACAGTCATGCGATCGCCCGTAACTGAATTCACAATGGTTTCTGGTTGTTGAGTTGCAATTAACTGAGTAGGTTGGCTTTGAACATTTGTCAATTCCATCATCACAAAAACTCCTTTGGGTTAAAATTGTGTCTGAACCTTTGTATTACCGGATGCATTGCTGCTTGGCTATAGTTCAAGAATAGGGGTTCTGCCTTATTGTGAATTGACATATCCTGCCAAGAAGTTAACCGATCGCGACAAGATGAAAGAAGCCACTTTCTCTGTTTACCTTACCCGCAGCATTATGCAATATGCAGTTGCAAAATACGGAGTCGATGCAGATAGTTTGTGTGCGGCTGCGGGAATCGAAACTATCCTGCTGAACCAACCGGATGAGAGAATTCCCGGTACACTTCACAGTGCGGTGTGGCGGGAAGCAATTCAGCGTACAGGGGATGAAAATCTGGGCTTACACCTCGGAGAAGTTTTTAATTTGGCAGCGTTTGGCATTCTCGGCTATGTTATGGTGAACTGTCAAACACTTGAGCAAGTCTTGGAAAAGCTGTCTCGATATACCCATTTGTTTAGCCAAGGTGTGTATATTCACTTCACTGTATCTGAGGGTTTGGTGTTTTGCGACTGCGATATTGCGGGCGACTTAAAAAACTACTTGTTAACAGAACCCCGACAAGCCATTGAAAGTACTTTTTCATCTTTGCTGACAGCAACAAGAGTTTTGACAGGAAAGCAACTTCACCTTCACGCTGTTTGGTTTGGGTATCCACGCCCCGTGAATACTTCCGAACACGATCGCATCTTTCAGACGAATGTACATTTCTCAATGCCTACAAACCGTTTGATCTTTGATGCCAATTGCTTGGATTGGTCTATTTTATCAGCTAACTCGAACCTTTTATCGATCTTTGAGCAGCATGCAGAGGCAATGCTCAATACAATAGTGCGAGAGGATAAATATACTCGACAAGTGGTACAAGCGATCGCGCAACAACTTAAAGGGGAGCTACCATCAATTCAAGCGATCGCTCAATCTCTCGCCATGAGTGTCCGCCAATTGCAGCGAGAATTGCAAACTGAAGGGAAATCTTACCAACAAATTCTTGACGAAACCCGTAAAGAGTTGGCTTTGCGACATTTAAAGAATCCAGAAACTCCGATTTACGATATAGCCTTTTTGTTAGGGTTTTCGGAACCGAGCGCTTTTAACCGAGCATTTAAGAGATGGACGGGGCAAACTCCAAGGAGTTACCGTCAGTCACTGTAGCAAAACACACCTTATTTATCAATAAGTTTCAAAATTTCCGAAAATTGATAGTTACGAGTGAGCTGTTTCAACTCAGTTATCAGAGATGCGTACTCTTGAGGAATTTGTTCGATCAGAGATAACACTTCATCATCATCACACAAGAGTACTGCTTGGTGTAAATCATCAATCCAATTAACAGGCATCACCGATAAATTCTCAGCTGTGAGTGAAGCACAAGCAAATGGTTTTTCTTGTCTCTGGAAACCCGAAGATAAAACTACATCTGAATATATATACTTCACTCCCAAATGTTCTTCCATTTTGGCAAACAGCTCGCTTTCTTGGAAGGGTTTGCAGATAAAATCATTACATCCTGCTTGGAGGGCAAGGGTGCGACTGGTTTTTGATGCCCTAGCAGATAGAGCAATAACGATCGCCGATTGACCTTCTGGAGTCGAACGAATACGTTGTGTTGTTTGATACCCATCTATTCCAGGCATACGAATATCCATCCAAATTAAATGTGGTCGCCACTCTTGCCAAATTTGGATACCTTCTTCTCCATTTTTGGCTACTTGCACCTCAAACCCCACTTGAGTCAGTAGCTTGAACAGCAGGTAACCGTTTTCAGGATCGTTATCTACAATTAAAATTCGATAAGCTGGTTGTCTATCCACTAGTCCGATGACTCGACGCTGAATCGGCGCGGGTGACACATCTGATGCTTTTGCCAACTGAGCTTGAACCTCAACACTAAAAGTACTACCCTTACCGGGAGTACTGCTTACCGTAATAGTACCACCCATTAAGTGTGCGTATCTGAGGCTAATGGTCAATCCCAGCCCCGTTCCTTCTTGCGAGGATCTGCCAGAATATGTTTGGATAAAAGCATCAAAGATAGTCTCAAGTTCGTGTGATGCAATCCCGATTCCGGTATCTACAACAGAGAACACAAGAGTCTCGAACACTATAGATTTTTCGTTATCGACCTGATTTTGCCCTTTCTTTGCTCCTCTTGTTGCTGTCAGAATTACGCTACCTTTTGGAGTAAATTTAACTGCATTACCCAGTAGATTTGTCAAGACTTGCCGGAGTTTGTTAGCATCAGTGGTGATAAATTGTGGTAAATCTGAAGCAATCTGAAGGGAAAGCTGCAAGCCTTTGGCTTCAGTTCGCTGACGGAACATACTCTCTAAAGAATACAGTAAAGCATGAAGGTCAAAACTACTTTCATCCAATATGATTCGTCCCGCTTCGATTTTAGATAAATCAAGAACATCATTGATGATGCTTAGCAAGTGCTCGCCGCTACGATGCATAATTTGTAAGTTTTCTTGCTGTTCTGGTGTTAGAGATGAGTCATAACTCATAACTTGAGCAAAGCCTAAAATGACATTCAAGGGTGTCCGGAGTTCGTGACTCATGTTTGCCAGAAAAATACTTTTCGCTTGATTTGCGAATTCTGCAGCTTCCTTTGCTCGTTGCAGTTCAACCTCAGTTTGTTTGCGCTCGTTAATATCTCGATGCGTTCCTGTCATTCGTAAAGGTTTCCCATTTTCATCCCAAACAACGACTTTACCGTAGTCAGCAATCCATTTCCATTCACCAGATTTGGTTTGAAGTCGATAGTCAAATCTATAGGGAACTGAACAATCTTTTAGGTGCGCTTGTAAGATTTCTTTCACCCAAACCTTATCTTCAGGATGAACCAGTTGTTCCCATGTACTTAAATTTTGGGGGAATTCTCTTGCATCGTAACCAAGCATTTCAAAGTATTTAGGGCTGAAGTAGACTTCATTCGTACTTAAATTCCAGTCCCAAAACCCATCTCCCGATCCTTCAAGTGCTAGTTTTAATCGTTCTTCACTGAGTTGCAATTCCAGTGTTCGTTTGCAAACTCGTCTTTCTAATTCGACATTTGTCTGTTGTAATGCAAGTAATGAGGCTTGCAGTTGATTTGTCATATCTCTAAATGAATTTGCTAGTTCTCCCAATTCGTCTTCTCGATATACAGTCATCGGATAATTAAAATCTCCCCGAGAAATTTTCTTGGCAGCTGCATTCAAATTTATTAAAGGACGAGTTATCCAGTTAGATGTAATGACTCCAATGGCTGTAGCAGAAAAAGCTGCTGCTAGGCATAATAATATAGTAATAAGTGTATTATTATTAATTTGTGCCATAAAATCTGATTCTGGCACGACAATAACAATCACCCAATCTAGACCTAGTTTATCTTTATAGGGAATAACTTGTAGATACTGGCGTTGATTGCGATTCCAAAAACTCAATTGCTGACTTTTTTGAAAACTTTTAAAACTTCCAAACTTGTCTTGTAAATATTGACTGGTTGCTTGAATTAAAGTGTCGTAACTTTCAGTTGCTTTAATTCGCTCGAACTTGTGACTTCCATTTTGTTGTTTGAAGGGAAGCCGCTGTCGATCGCTTGAACTTCCTACCAAAAGTCCGTTACGTTCAACAATAAAAATTTTTCCAGTTTGACCAACCTTGACACTGGCTAAAAATTTCCGAAAGAAGGACAGATCGCAAGCACTAGAGAAGACACCAAGTAGTTTTTTTGTTTTTGGCTCGTAAATGGGATAGTTGGCATTGAGGGACATATCTGAATTATCAGACAGCAGGAAAATTGGGCTCCAAACGGGCTTTCCCTCCTCAACAGCGGCGCGGTACCAAGGCCGTTGTTTGAGATAAAATTGTGGCATTGTTCTCAGACGACTGAGTTTTCTTCCCTTACGGTCTACAGCGTCGTAATATATTACGCTAGGGTTTGCAGGATCGGAACTCAAGATACTCAGTAGGGGGTTCCGATTGGCAACAATGAAGTCGCCTCGTGCTGTACCCACCATTACGTGGCTAACATTTTCAAATTGCAGGAGTTTGTTAAAAAGATAACGTTCCAACGCCGGACGGTTCTGGAAATTTAGATACCCCGAATGAACAGCATCAGCATTTATACGGTTGATTAGTGGTGGGGTGGCTAAATAGTTAGTGAGGTACAAATCAACGCGAGACCCTACCTCGCTCATCAACTGATTGGCTATCTCATCAACTGCTTGTTGTCCATTTTTAAATGATAGGTAACCAACTAGCGCTGTTGCAGCAATCATCTGTAACACGAATGGAATAACGAGCACCCAACTTAGGGACATATAACCTACGCGGTGTTTAAAATTTTGAATATGAGAGGTTGGGGGTTGATTGCTCATTGCTTTTAGTCTAGCGAGTCAAATAATTCATCTAGAATAACTGATACTGTAAGTATTACGCCCTCTTGCCTTTGCAACGTACAGTGCTTCATCTGCTGTAGCAATTAAGTTTTCCGGTGAGTTTTCTAGTGTGGGAACAACACAAGCAATACCCATGCTTATGGTTACAACTTGACTGATAAGGGAAGATTCATGAGCAATACCCAGAGCCGCTATTTCTGTTTGAATTTTTTGTGCAATGTGAACGGCTCCATTTAAATCGGTGTTGGGTAAAAGTACGATAAACTCTTCCCCTCCATAGCGAGCTACCAAATCCGCAGGTCGTCTGCTATTGTTAGCAAGGGCTTGGGCTACTTGTTTCAAGCATATATCCCCTGCTTGATGTCCGTAGCGATCGTTGTAGTACTTAAAGTAATCTACATCACACAGGATTAATGCTAAAAAAGTTCCCTCGCGCCGCGATCGCCGCCATTCCTGACTGAAGGCTTCATCAAAACAACGACGGTTTGCTATTTGCGTTAGACTGTCCAAATTAGCCAACCGTTGGAGTTTTTGATGGGCTTGTCTGAGGGATTCTTCTGCTTTCTTGCGCTGCATGAGTTCACCAAGCTGAAGCGCAACAGCATTGACGAGCTGGACGATTTTGAACTCATAGGGGATTTGGGACTGTTTGAAGAAAACTAAAACAGCCAGTAGCTGTTGGTCCAATAGAATGGGAACACCAAAAGCTGCTTTTAATCCACATGCGATCGCTGCTTCAGTCCGTAAGAATACTGGTGGTTGCACCTGTGCTAAATCCTCAATCCATACAGGTTGTAAAAATTCCCAAACTTGTCCTACTAAGCCCATATAAGGTGCAAACCTTAGAGGGGAACTGGCTTTATGAAAGCGATTGAATTGTACCTGTTTGGAGTCATAAGAAGTTCGCCTTAATTGCAAATTTGTGCCATCTTCACTGAGAATCCAAACTTCGGCATAGTCCCAAGCGATCCCCTGACGCACTTCACATAAAATAGCATCAAGAGCAAGGTCAAAATTAGATGCTTGACTGACTGCTTGAATTGTTTTCAACAACAGTTTAGTTTCGGCTTCTGCTTGTTCTTTCTCTTGAATTTCTTCGTGCAATCTCTGGTTTTGTGCGGAAAGCTCTTGTCGTTGCTTTTGAATTGTGAGTTGATGGCTGATTCGCACTAAAACTTCTTCAGCCTGAAAAGGTTTGGTAATATAGTCTGCACATCCACTTTCAAAAGCCTTCACTTTATCTGTAGCGTCATCCAAGGCGCTTAAGAAAATAATCGGAATTTCACTGGTTTCTGAAGAGTTTTTTAGCGCAGTACAAACTTCATATCCATCCATATCTGGCATTTTTATATCTAATAAAATTAGATCGGGTTTTTCTACTCGAATAGTTTCTATTGCCACATGACCGCTCATCGCCTTCCGAACTTTATACCCGTGTTTGTTAAGGATCGCAGCAAGTATCCGAAGGTTATCGAGATGGTCATCAACAATTAGTAAATTTGCCTTGGTTGCTAATATCTCTCTTTGGGTTAAACAGCCAGACTCTGTAGATTTTTGAATGTGTTTGGTGGCTCCATGCATTTTTATAATCATTACTATGTAAAATTTTGTTGACTATGTTTGAATTCTTTCCAAAAGTTTAACTATAAAAACAATATTATACAAATCTTAATCCCTTGACTTTATGTCAAGAGGTTGGATTGTAGTTTTTCTAGTAAAACTATTACAAAGTTATTTATATCTAAAATTTAGATTTTTTTTTAAAATTCTCATCTATTTTTAAGAAAACATGAATTGCATTGACTAATTATTATTAAGAGCATAATATTTTATTATTGCATCATCTCCCCTGTGTTGAACGGCTCTTTTAACTTGCTGCCACAATTCAGTATTTTCTCGGTAGATACTTAAGGCTGCGATCGCATCTTTTGCGTCTACAATTTTTCCTTCTTCTATTAAAGATAATAAAAACTCCAAGGCGCAATCTTGTCGCAGCATTGCTATCGCCAGCAGCCCTGTTCGACGCAATTGTGCGTTTATTGTTTTCTCCCACCAATTTTTTAGAATAAGAAACGCTTCATTTAATCGCGATTCCCCAAGCGCTAAAGCAGCAAGCTCGCAAACTTGTTCTTCTGAAGTTACAAGAAAACTTGCAATCAAAGGTAGCGATTGTACGGAAGCAAGTTGTAATAGAGCAATGAAGCATTCCGAGAGAACTTGAGGTGCTTTATCCCCCATGCGAACTTTCAAACGCAGTAGCGGTACTCCTTGAGCATTCGCAGTATAAGCGATCGCTTTTGCTGCAGCAACTCGTGCTTCCGGTTTTGAATCGGCGAGTAAATCTGCTAATTCGTTCATAACATCTGGATAATTCATCCTTACCAAACCTAAAGCGCATATTCCGCGCAAAATTGCTGCTGTGTCTTCTTTTCCTCCCCAAACAGGTTCCATTTGAATGTGATGAATTCCTTGAAGAAAAAGACTTTCCTGAGGGGAGTCAAGGCGGTAGAGCGTTTCTGCAATCTCCTTTTTCGCAACACAACCCGGATCTGTTTGTGCTGGGTTGACCATCATTCGCTCAAACGCTTCAACAAGGTCGGGGAGCAAGTTTGAGATTGCTAATTCTCCTATTATCTTTGCAGCGCGTGCAACAGCTATAGAATATTTGCTTTTTAGAGTTTGACGCAGAATCGCGATCGCTCGCTCATCAAGTGGATTTTCTCGAATTTGAGTCAAGACAGATAAAGTTTCTTCAAGCTTGCGTGATTTTGCCATATACAAGTGAATCAGTACTTAATTGCGGCAACTATATCCATAATGTATATTTTGATGGAACTTCAGTCCTACGGGACAAGTAACCGCTTTTTCGACAACAGGAGGTTATTAAAGATGGACTTCGTTCCTTACCACAGTGGGTCGGCGGGTTCTTTGCAGGAGCTTGAAACAGCAGTTGCAAACCAAGTCATAGGAGCTAGATCGTTTATTGCTGCTCCTGTCCAGAAGTTTTACGTGAAATTTCGCACCCAAAACTACCGCCCCAACCATCTTGTAACAATTCGCAACAATGTCGATGGTTGGTGGCAAGACATATATGGAGCATACTACAATGGCGAATGGGTCTTCTTTCTAGAGGAATCCAAGTATCGGAACGGTTTCAAGATAAAGTTTGTACTGGATCGCCAGGTCTGGATGGAAGGAGAGGACATTCAACTACAGCCATTTGGCGAACATATTTTTACAGAAGCAAATGTTTCTTTTGCCTCAGTTCCACTCCGATATTTACACGGTTATGATAATTTGCGAACTGACGATAGTAAGCTTCAGCAAGATGCTATTCCGAGAAATACTGATGAGACGATTGAATATGATGTTGCAATCGTTGGATCGGGTATGGGCGGCGGGATTCTAGCTGACGCGCTCTCCGACAGCGGTCAGCGCGTGCTTGTGCTAGAAGTAGGAAGTTTGCTCTATCCCACACACATGACAAACCTTCCCGGAGATTGGTCTCGGCTTGCATCGCATCATCAAGTAGGACATTTTACAAACGAGCCAGGATCTGAGTTCTTGTTCGGCGTACAGATGAACTTTGGGGGTCGCTCTATCTTTTGGTCGGGTCTCATTCCACCCATGCATGATTGGGAAATTCTTGCGTGGCCAGAAAGTATTGGAGAATACTTAAAGAGCCCTCAGGGATATGACCGTGCGGAAAAACTGATGCGGAAACAAAAAACTCTCGGTCGTTTCCAAAATCGTATAGTTCGGGAATTGCAAAGTACATTTTCAGATTATAAAGTGGAAGATTTGCCGCGATCGCGCCATCAACCCAATTTAGACAATCAAGGAAGTTTGGAAAATGTTATCGAAGCGTCTACGGGAACTTTTTCTACAGCCTCATTGCTACTGGATTCTCTTTCATTTAACGGTCCGGTCGGACGAGATAATTTGACGGTCAACTTAAATCACTTGGTGACTCACATAGAAACTGATGGTAGCAAAGCTGTTGCTGTTGTATGTCAAGATTTGGTAGGCAATCAGCAACGGCGTTATCGCGCAAAGCGTATTGTGCTGGCGGCTGGTTCTTTGGAGACTCCACGAATTGCCATACGCAGTCAGCTTTCCGATCCCAATCAAAAAATCGGTGTAGGTTTGACAGACCATCCTGCTTTTTTCTCAAATACCTACGAGCTGGACGCGAACAGCCCTTATAACGGGTTTGAAAATCATGCCAAGATACTAATGTACCACAAACAGGCAACGACTACCGAACATCCTTACAATGTTGAGTTGCTAATCAATCCAAAGTATTGGGATGTAGCACACGCAGATGATGATATTTGGAAGCAAGAAGTCGCAAAAGATCAAAAGACAACAGTTCGCCTGCAATTTGTTTTTGCCAGTCCGCTTGATGACCGCAACCGGGTTTTTCCACGGGGTGAAGGACAAAAGTTGGGGGTTATGGTAAACCGCAATCTCTCCGGCTCAAACCTGTTTAATGAAGTACGGGATTTACGCAATAGTATCCTCGAATTTCTACAAGCACCTCACAACCCCAATGATGGAATGCATTTTGGAAATGAAGGAACGGTACATCACGCGGGTGGTTCAATGCGGATGAGTCGCGATCGCACGGGTGTGGTGGATGAAAATCTGAAAATGGAGGCGTATGATAATCTGTATGTTTGTGATGTGTCTGTGTTTCCCATTATTCCAGCTGCAAATCCGAGTTTGACACTGGCTGCGTTGACTCTTCGTCTGGCTGACCATTTGGCTAAGTTGTCGTAAATTGGCGATCGAGATCAATCTTTTATGCTCTTGTCTGGAACAGGTGTGAACTCGGTTCCAGACAGTCCCTTATAAAAACATGGGAATTGGATTGAGCTCGTTCTCCGTTAATGCTTCTTGCATCCAACCCAACTTCACAGGTACATCATAAAGCCGACCCAAACCAAACTGCGCCCAAAAGTGACGCAGACCGGGAACAACAACTTTAGCAACACATATACCAATGTCTGGACGGGTTTGATCGAGGACAAGCACTTCTAGCCCGTGTTTTATAGCTACATCAATACACGTCTGAATATCATCTCGCAAATCATCCCCGGTATATGGAGCGTAATTTCCTTGCACCTTCACAGATAAATTGCTATTAGGCGCTAAATATGATTGATTTTCTATAGTTGCGGTTCTACACCAAGTTTGTATATCCTGACGGGAGAATTTGGTTGGAACATTAGGATTCGCACCCCCGGAAAGAAACACCATCTGATTCATTTCTGTCACAGCACGCAGTAAAGCGAGTTTTGGATCGAGGTGAGTTCCAAATCCAAATAAAATGTCTTCCGATTGTTGATTTAGGCGTCGGGAGATAGCTGCAAAAGTAGGAATGTTCAAATCGGTGGTCAGGTCTAACACCCAAAACTCTCGCTGGATCGATGTATAGTAAGTTTTTAGGTTCCGCAAGTAAGAATCTTCAAAACTATCTATATCAACTAGCGGTCTGTGTAAACGGTTGTACCACCATATTGCTACTGCATCCCGTTCTACTAACTCCAGAAATCCTTGAAGGATAGCTTCTTCTTGACAAATTCCAGCAGCCGTACCATTTGTATCTGCATAGCAAAAGTTGTAGTCGTCAGGTAGGGGATAGCCGTAGTAACAGTAGGCGGTCGGTAAATAGTTGAATTTTTGATGGGTGAGAGACCAGATGGGAGTCCATTCAATTTCTCGGTTTTCATCAAATGGTTCGGGTATCCATTGGTTAATGTGGTGTTGCTGGTTCCATACTTGGCGATCGCGGTACTGAGTTATGCTGTATTGCATGCACTTATAAGGATGTATTGCCAATTCTCCCAATTCAGCATAAGTGGCTTTCACCCTTAATTCATCTCCAGTATAAGTTCCTGAATACCGCTCTATGGCTTCTCCCAAAGCGCTCATTTTTGCTTGTGCTGCGGTTTTTCCTTTACCAAAGCTTTTTGGGCGAACAGCATTCCTGATATGCTCTAACTCCTTACCTTCCCTAGGAAAACTGTGGTCTACAACATAAGCATGAATGAGAGGGTTTGTCTCAAAGGGTTGAAATAGATTTCTGATGACCCCAGTAATCGGGCTGATGTGATGTTCGTAATATCGAAACGCTTCTTCAGGTAAACAGTGACGAAAACCGCCATCGTCAGTAAACTTTTTCTTGCGGCTGGTTAATTCCAATGGTTGCAGCCCTTTGGTGACAAAATAGTTAGGTTCACCGCAACAAAAACATTGAGGACGACGAACTAAAATGTGACGTTGTAGATTGAGGCTAACGAGATCGAAGGTGAGCAGAGTCTTTTCTAAAGAGTGCTGTTCTGAATTGCTGACCCATTTCGCAATTTCAGTTGCTGCAATATTCAGTCCCGTGTGTAAAGTAGAAGGCAAAGCAGCACGAGAGATCGGAAACGGCTCAAGAGTTTGCTTTTGTTCTTGAAGAAAAGATTCGATTTCCCGATTTAACCGCAGCCGTTGCGCCAGACATTCCCAGCATCCCGTATAACCGGGTCGAAAAACTGGACCGATCCAAATCGTACCACCAACTGGCTTTAGGAGGAGCCAAGGGCGTTGACTTTGCAAAGCTTCTCGGTTAAAAGTTCCTAAACCGGGTTGGAGATAATCATCGGTGAGAACAGCAGTCAATTCACCTGAATCGCTTACAGGAATATTTAGAGATTCCAAAATAGCTTTTAAAGGCTCGGCTGTGACATTACCAAAAGTTGCGATCGCAATTTTAACTTGTTGGAAGCGTTGAGCGGTTAGGTCTGCATCTCTATTAAGCAGATTCCAAAATGCTGCTTCGGGAGGCGGTGTGCTACTTGCATTGGTAATGTATCCCTTTTTTTCTAGTTGTTCTAAACCAAAGAGAATCTCGTCAACGGATGCTTGTCCTTGCAGATGCTTGTTCATTTCTTCAACTGTGTAACACCCATTTAATAAAGGTGCTAACAGATAATACAAGCGTCCCGTTAAGACAAAATGCCCCTTTTCACTTAAAAGATACACATTCTTTGGAGGAGATAATTCAACATGAAAGTGGTCTTTAAATTTAGGTTTGATAGGCATATTTATATAAGTTAGGAAAAAATATAAAACTTTGGTTTTGTTGTTGAAATATACAGCAGATTTTCACTTGGTAAAATACAGAAATACTTCAACCGTGCGATCGCGCATCCTCCCTTTGGTACTGCGGTGTACACACAAATCTAATCGGTTACTTCTAAATATAGTGTCAAATGAGAGGTCAGGATGTAACCTGCGGCTTAATGTATTCAACGTAAAGAACGTACTTACACTTTCGTGAGTTGTTAGTAGTTTAGAGAATTTTACATAGATATGTTTATTTTGTACCCACTTACTTAGCAGTTTACATTATATTTTTCTAAAAATTGGGCGACATCGCTCTTTTACGAATTTCAAAAATTTGCAATTTTTTGTTGCAAAAATAGATACAATTTAAGGTATTTTAAAAAACTTTACGAGCGGGTAAATATATTCACGCTAGATAATGCAGATGTAGAATATTAAGTAATGACTTCCATTCAGACAGATTGAGGCAACTCGTTTCATGTTAAGGTACGACGGTTTATATATTTCATATTATGAAGATGAAGAAGACAGAGGTGTATATACGAGTTGTTTGAGGTTCTACCGTAATGGAACGGTCATCTGCTGTGTAACTTGTGGAGAAGTAGAAGAAATTATCAAGTGGTTTGACAAAAGCAATCCGAATATAAGACCAGGGAAGTATAAAGTGTATGGCGATCGCATAGAATTCTCAGTAAAATATGAGTTTAACTTTGAATGCAGTTGTTTAGAAAATGGTAAAGAAAAGCGTTGGATGGAGTTTGACTTAACGAAGATTAACTATAAAGGAAGTATTGTAAAAGATACTCTAGAGTTGCAGATTCACAGTTACCGATATAGAGAGAATCACAAGCCAATAGATAAGTATTTCTTGGAAAAATACACGTTTGTGGAAACAGCTGATACATTTGTGACGAATTAAATGCCACAATGGCAGAGAATGTTAATTGAGCCGGGACTGGATAAGGGAGGCTCGTAGTACACGGCTGACGCTTCCTCAAGTACATATCAGTTTTATTCTGTTCCCCAACGGAAGAAAACCTGCAAATGCTTTCACATCCACAGGTTGTTAGTATTGTTTAGTGTAATGGACTTTAAATATTTATCAATGAAAGCTTGGTAAATTATGCAGTTTGAGAACAGAGATCGCACGACTCCACTCTAGCTCCCTCTCCAAAACACTCAAGAGCTTTTCTCCCCCAAATCCATCCTACGGTGGTATACAGATCTCTAGAAAAGAGATGAAACATCGTGAAAAGGGAGAATTAGAATTAAGTTCCCCCCTTTTGTAAGGGGGGTTAGGGGGGATCGAAACCGCAATGAATGCACTATATAAGACTTGTGTACATCACCGCAGCCAATCCATCAGGGGATTCGGGGGGATAGATCTAATCTATTTGGAGACCGTAGAATGAATATGTTGCTTGAGTTGGTGTAATTCTGCTCGCAGTTCGCTAAGTTGTGAGTCTTTTTCTTGTATTAACTGGTAGAGTGCTTGGATTGCTGCGAGGGAAACTCCCATGCCATCTACAATATTAATTGTGCGATCGCTGTCACCGACTTGAAACGTTGCAGCAAAGTCTTGCGCCATCGGACCGATATGGCGAACTGAAGCATCCTGATGTTTATATTGCCAGCTAGTGATGGGCAAATTGACAATCCCATGGAGAATTTCTTGAGTATTGACTTCAGAGATTGCTTCTTTGATATTGCGATCGCTTGCGACAGAACGTCGGGAACCATTCGGATCGTATTGGATTCCGAGAAAACTGGCTTTAACAACGCATTCTCCAAGAACGGGAATTCCTTCAACAAGTGGAACATTGACAACCTCTTGCGAGCTAGCCGTTACGGAAAGATCGCAACCTCCGACACAAGCTGCTAACTCTTCATCAGTCAGATCTTCAATGAGGTTTTGAGAATCAGATTTGATTGATTCAAAATGATTAAGCTGCATTTTTATTTTAGATAGGGAACAGAAAGATTTTATTGAAATTTTCTCCTGAAACTCTTACACTGTAAATCATTTTTTTGAAAAAAATCTTTATTGATTCATAACTAAAATACCGAATATTAGATTTTTATCTTAATTCAAAATTTAAACAAAATTCTGAATATTGTTTATTTATTTATAACAGTAATGAGTTTATTTTTCGATGCTTTACATACCAAGCAATTTTGCTTTTATCAATATAAAATTATACCAGTATATAACTTTAAGTAAATCTGTAAAAATATCTATATAGATTTAGCTACAATGATTTTTGGTATATTAAATCTTTACAATCAAATTTTTCTCTTTGGTTTTATTGAGAACTTGAATGACAGCTAGGAGGAGTAGACCAAAGACTATGTAGAGTTACATCTAGTGCTTGTGCTGTTAGAAAAATCTCTCCTCGAGAATTGACTGCAAGCCCTTGGGCTTCGGAAATTTCATGGGGAGCAGATTGTGCTGTCTTTGTAGAAGTCATTATTATTTTTGGGCTAAGACCGAGCTGCACTGGTGTTGTCTCAATATCTTGCCAAACTACGTCACTACTGAGCAATCCTTCCGGACTTTTTGGCAATCCACCACGTCCGGTGATGGTTAAACTGCTAGATTTGCTATCTCGTCCGCAACTTTGAGAAATTAATGTAGAGGCGTCTGTCAGCTGCTCTGGTAAGTTAATAATCCCTTTTGTGGGATCGATATTCGGAGTTTTTATAACTACAACCCCACTGAGGCCAAATCCAGAAGTAGCGGTAATATCGCTGTCTGGAGTTAATGCAGGACGGAATTGAGTCCCAAAGATTCCTTGAGTGAGGATTTGAACGTTACCGCCGCGTCCGAGAATGGCATTCGCAGTCATATCACTGTTGTTAAAAGCCGCTAGTATACTGCCTTTGATGCTTATATTGCCGCCATTACCACTACCACCTGTAGCGTCAGTGAGAATTTTACTGCCGTTCAGCATGAGTAAAAGGTCTTTGACTTGTATCGTGATATTCCCGCCCTCACCCGATTTTGTTGTGGCTTGAATTCCTCCTGCATCTTCCTGAGAATTTCCTTGATTATTTAGTACTACCGAACGAGCCTGAATATTAATATTACCTCCTTTACCCAAGCCCTCATTGTCAACGCTAATTCTTGCACCTTCCTGAACTAACAATTTTCCAGTATTAATTGATATCGTTGTGGCATCTTGGATATTATCAAGATTAAGCACGCTTGCTGATAGGCTGCTAAATGTTGGAATAAGTTGATTGGGATCTAGTGGATTTTCCCTGAGAGAACCCTGTCCCAATAGCTGCACGGAATCTGTAGCATTAATTTCTAGCACTCCTCCTTTTCCAAAACCAAAAGTATCAACAGCAATATTTGCTCCATCTTTAATAATTAGTTTGTTGGTATTAATTGTTAAATTTCCTGCGTTCCCTAAGGTGTCAGGATTGGTATTGCTAAACACGCCACCTGGAATTTTATAAATAGGTGAAACACCGCTTATACTAACAAAATCAGTAGCGTTTATAACAATATTTCCACCATTGCCTTCTGATGTATTGCTAGTACCAGCAAAAATTTGTGCGCCATCGCGAATCATTAATCTTTCTGTATTCACGGTTAAAATTCCAGCATTTCCGCTACCAGCTTCAACTGTGGTAAACAAACCACTCGCAAGAAGATCGGAAGGAGAAACTCCGATAAGTTCTACAATGTCTCGAGCGTTAACTGTTAAATTTCCACCTCGTGCATTTCCTGAGGTTGTAGTGGTTAACTGTGCTCCATCGTGGATAATTAATTCTCCCGTATTAACAGTTAAGTCTCCGCCAACACCACTTCCTTTTGTATCAGTTAACAAGCCTGTAAATAAAGAGAAATCGCGTGAATCAACACCAAATAGCTCGACTGCATGAGAAGCGTTAACAGTTATATTTCCCCCTTGTCCTGATGAATCTACTGAAGTTGCGGTTGATATTCGAGCCTCACCTTCAACTAAGAGTGTATTGCTCGTTATCGTAATTCCTTCGCTAGCTGCATGACCGCTGTTTTCCGCAAATAAACCGCTATCAAATGTACCAGTAGTGCTTGAACTCGATACAACAACGGCATCAGAAGCGTTTAAAATCAGGTTGGCTCCGGAAAGAGAGCCTAAGGTGTTGGCTTCCACACGCGAGTCTTGTATTGTAACTTGCCGAGCTGTAAGTTGAACGCTACCGCCTCCATCACCACTGGTTGTGACTAAAGCGTTATCGGTCAGTTGTACATTAGCTTTAGTCAAATCTTGAGGAAAAATGAATTGATACTGGGTACCTGTCGCTGTTATCCCAACTATACCTGCACCTGCAACTCCACCCAATTCAACATGACCGCTTTCAGCACTGAGTTTACCACCGCTTACAATCACCTCACCTCCTATCAGTGCTAGGGTTTGAGAGGGTTGTACTGAAAGAGTTGCTCCTTGTACTGCGATCGCTCTTGGTTGACCGTACTGTAATCCTATAGGAACGCTAACAGTTAGCAAAGGCGGAGTTTGGGATAGGGATGTGTTTAACTCTGTTCCATCAGCAAACTTAAGACTGTTGGCGGTAGTAGCAAAAAATGAACCACCAATGTTCAGTTGGGCATTGGGACCAAATATAATTCCATTTGGGTTTATTAGGAAGAAATTCGCACTGCCATTAGCCTGAATCATCCCATCGATATTGGAAGGAAAGCCACCAGTGACTCGACTAATGATATTTTGTACGTCTAAAGCATTATTAAAGATGGCAGAACCACCTGTTGGTAATGAGAATTGACTAAAACTATGAAACAGGTTATTTCCAACTCGACTACCCCCCGTTATTGTAAATTGAAGACTATCAGGCGAGGTAACGTTTGTGGAAAGAGATCCATCAGCTGAAACCTGGGCGTAGCTGACATTAGGGAATGCTAGATATCCACCGATAAACAGCCCCGCAAAACTGAGAAAATGAAATACTTTCATGCTTTAAATTAATTTCAAATCTATGAAATTTTCTTTTTCTCAGTATTCCCAAAATAAAACAAAAAAAAAGCGCTTCATCTCAGAAGCGCTGTTCATAACCTTAGTTAAGCACTCATAACATCGAAAGAGAAACTTGAATTCCGTTAAACTTAGCCGTTGATAGCAGGAGCACTGATAGCAACAGGAGCAACTTCAGCAGAAGCTAAGTCGAGAGGGAAGTTGTGAGCGTTGCGTTCGTGCATCACTTCCATACCGAGGTTAGCGCGGTTGAGGATGTCTGCCCAAGTTCCGATAGCGCGACCTTGGGAGTCAATTACCGATTGGTTGAAGTTGAAGCCGTTGAGGTTGAATGCCATGGTGCTGATGCCCAGTGCGGTGAACCAGATGCCTACCACTGGCCATGCTGCCAAGAAGAAGTGCAAACTGCGGCTGTTGTTGAATGATGCGTATTGGAAGATAAGCCTTCCGAAGTAGCCGTGTGCTGCAACGATGTTGTAGGTCTCTTCTTCTTGTCCGAACTTGTAACCGTAGTTCTGTGATTCGGTTTCGGTTGTTTCACGTACCAAGGAAGAAGTTACCAAGGAACCGTGCATTGCACTGAATAAGGAGCCACCGAATACACCTGCTACACCCAACTGGTGGAAGGGGTGCATGAGGATGTTGTGCTCTGCTTGGAACACCAACATGAAGTTGAAGGTTCCAGAGATTCCTAAAGGCATACCGTCAGAGAAAGAACCTTGACCGATGGGGTAGATCAAGAACACTGCGGTAGCTGCTGCTACAGGTGCGCTGAACGCTACGCAGATCCAAGGACGCATACCCAAGCGGTAGGACAATTCCCACTCACGACCCAAGTAGCAGAATACGCCAATCAGGAAGTGGAAAATCACCAACTGGTATGGACCACCGTTGTACAACCACTCATCTAAAGAAGCGGCTTCCCAGATAGGGTAGAAGTGAAGACCGATGGCGTTAGAAGAAGGAACAACTGCACCGGAGATGATGTTGTTGCCGTAGAGTAAAGAACCTGCAACAGGTTCGCGAATACCATCAATGTCTACAGGGGGAGCAGCGATGAATGCGATAATGAAGCAGATGGCTGCGGAGAGCAGTGTAGGGATCATCAATACGCCGAACCAGCCGACATAAAGGCGGTTTTCGGTGGAGGTGATCCAGTTACAGAACTGCTCCCATACGTTGGCGCTGCGAGCGCGTTGTAAGGTTGCTGTCATGGTTTTATAATTGCGATGATGATTTATGTATGTATGGGGTGGTTCGTCACCCTTAACCTAAATTTACATTAAGTTACATTGCTTTATCAAGATTGTTAAGTTTATTAAAGTTTATAAAATTGATTAATAAAACTTATTAATTAGGGAGTGGGGCTGGTTGGTGGGACTTTTCTCTTAACTTTGCGATCTTTGCAACACCACTTGCTACAACGAGGAGAACTCCCTACCTCCTATCGATGGGGAATGATTACTTAAGGTGTCCCATGTGGTGGGATAATTTATTTTGCAGTTCCCTGACTCCTTTCCTGCTTAAAGATTGCTTTTTTATTTGAACCGCAAAGACGCAAAGGACGCGAAGAAAGAGGAAAAGAAGCTATGTGTGTTGAATTTGGTCGAGAAGTTTGCGGCTATCTGAATATAGCGGAGTCGAAAGAATGGTTGGTCACCAATGGTATAGGTGGTTATGCTTCTGGTACTGTCGGAGGATTGCTTACTCGTCGCTATCACGGTTTGCTTGTGGCTTCTCTCAATCCACCTTTAGGTCGTACTTTGATGCTGGCTAAGTTGGATGATACTGCTGTGTACGGAGAGCAGCTGTACCCACTATTTACCAATCGTTGGACTGATGGAACTGTTAGCCCTCATGGCTATCTTCATATAGAACGCTTTTTTTTACAAGGTACTACCCCTACATGGCGTTTTGCTTGTGCTGATGCTTTATTGGAAAAACGCGTTTGGATGCAACAGGGTGCAAACACAACTTATGTTCAGTACACATTGCACCGTGCAACGCAACCTTTAAAGCTGATACTGAAGGCAATGGTGAATTATCGCGATTATCACGGCGATACTCAAAGCAGTGATTGGCAAATGAGCATAGAGCCAATGGAAGGGGGAATTTGTACGATCGCTTTTCCAAATGCAGTCCCGTTTTATCTCCTGTGTAAAAATGCTCAAGTTTCGCCATGTCATACTTGGGTCACTGGTTTTGATTTAGCAGTAGAACGTTATCGAGGATTGAGCGATCGCGACAATCACTTGCATGCTGCTACTTTTGAGGTGACGTTAAATGCTGGAGAATCCGTGACTTTTGTTGCGAGTCTTGAGAAAGAACCAGATTTAGATGGTGAAGCAGCATTTAAGTCACGGCGAACCCAGGAACAGAAGTTAACTAGTCTTTGGAAAGCAAATCGACCCATCAATGCAAAAGAAACGCCTGCTTGGGTCAATCAGTTAGTTCTTGCAGCCGACCAATTTATTGTGTCGCGCCCCTTAAATGATGACCCCAATGGCAAGACGATTATTGCAGGTTATCACTGGTTTGGTGACTGGGGAAGGGATACGATGATTAGTCTTCCCGGTTTGACCATCGCTACCGGAAGACCGGAAGTTGCTCGTTCTATTCTTCGCACTTTTGCTAAATATGTCGATCGGGGAATGTTACCCAATCGCTTTCCCGATGCTGGGGAGATACCGGAATATAACACTGTTGATGCGACGTTGTGGTACTTTGAAGCTATTCGCATCTACTATAGCGCCACAGAAGATAGCGATTTACTGCAAGAACTTTTTCCTGTTTTAGTTGATATTATCGATTGGCACTGTCAGGGAACGCGATACAACATTCATCTCGATATGACTGATGGGTTACTTTATGCTGGTGAGGTGGGTTCGCAACTAACTTGGATGGATGCTAAAGTCGGTGACTGGGTGGTAACGCCTCGTATTGGCAAACCGATTGAAGTGAATGCTTTATGGTACAATGCATTGAGGATAATAGCAAACTTTGCTCGCCTCTTAGATAAACCGCATCAAGGGTATGAGGCAATGGCTGAGCGTACCTTAGTCAGTTTTTCCAAATTTTGGAATGATGAGATGGGTTACTGCTATGATGTTATAGATAGCCCCGAAGGAAGCGATCGCTCCTTGCGTCCCAATCAAATTTTTGCAGTATCATTGCCAGATAGCCCCCTGACTCCCGAACAACAACAGAAAGTTGTAGACGTTTGTGGTAGAGCGTTGCTCAATTCTCATGGGTTGCGTTCTTTGAGTTCGGACAGACCGGAGTATAAAGGACACTACGGGGGTAATGCGCTGCAAAGAGATGGAGCTTACCACCAAGGAACAACTTGGGGATGGTTAATTGGTCCTTTTGTTTTAGCACATCTGCGCGTTTACAAAGACCCGGTACAAGCCCGCCAGTTTTTAGAACCCATGGCAAATCATTTACGATCTCATGGGGTTGGAAATCTCAGTGAAATTTTTGATGGTGACCCCCCCATAACTCCAAGAGGGTGTATCGCTCAAGCTTGGACCGTGGCGGAAGTGTTGCGTGCTTGGTTTGCAACGGAAGAAGCTGGCGCGAATAAGTAATATCATGTCCGGTTAAATGTCCATAATAAAACTTTCTCCCTTGTCTCCCTTGTCTCCCTTGTCTGTTCCAACTATGGGTATGCAACCGGACATGATATTAGGGGGGATCGAAACCGCAAGAAATCACTTTAGAAGACTTGTGGTACACCGTAGCTTCAGGATGGGGATGGATAGTGGGTAAATTTTGAGGTGCATCTTTAACTCGCCTTCATCCCACCAGCGATCAAATAGGTTGTTTTGAAAATGCTAGTTGCTAGCAAAGACCCAAGATGCTTTCCGTAATACGCAATTTTAGCTTGTAATTCACAAAAAAAAATATTTCAGTAAAATCCGGAATGCAGTTATTTGACTTTGTAGATTAGTATGTCCATGTAGAAAGGTGGACTGGCAATCAAACAGCAATATCAACTGCTAGAGACAGGTAAAATCACCTAGATCTCATGACAGTACCATTTCGTAGCTAATTATATCTAATCAACTAACCATTAAACTCTATATCTAAACCCTCGCCGCACTGCCATAAAGCAGTGCGGTACTATTTTGAGGGTTCAATGGACAACGTTGTACCATATTGAAACTGCTATCAACTCTAAATCCATTCATGCTCAATCCCATAATTAACGATTTGCGTAACAGTAGTATCCAGTTTCTAGAAAAAAGTCCCCACGAACGACTGCAAACTCTCAAACAACTTGGTATAGCCCGATATGATTTTCTAACAAAATTGCATCTTAATGAAGCCAACATTATTTGTGTTATGAGATTCTTACAAAATCCAAATCAGTTAAAATTTCCCAATTTAATAGGAGCAGATTTATCAGGATTAGTTTTAGATGAAGTTAACTTTATCCGTGGGAATTTATCCGAGGTCAACTTACGTGGAAGTCGTTTAATGAATGCGGACCTCATATTTGCTAATTTCACTTGTGCTGATTTAAGAGATGCTAACTTAAATGGTGCAACGTTAAATCAAACAGTTTGGTTAAATGCCCTTGTAGAAGGGTGTGAGTTTGGCGAAGGTATTGGATTAACTCAATATCAACGTGATGATTTGCGGCTTCGTGGTGCTAAATTTTCCGCATGAATTTTTAATTATGAATTACGAATTACGAATTACGAATTACGAATGATTGGGCGAATAGAATTCGCTACTAAGTAGAAAGGCGCAAAAAAACCGAAGTATGTAACGAAAAGTAAAGTTGCCTAAAAACCTCTTCCCTTCTGCCATCTGCCTTGTCATGACGATAATTTTTAATACTGACCTACTTATACAAACGAAGTCCCTTCGGGTTGAATGGCACTAAGATAAACCTAAAGTATTGTTCTGTCTCGTTCCCAGCCTCCAGGCTGGGAATGCATTCCGAGAGGCTCTGCCTCTAGTCAAAGCGTTAAGTCCAAGGAGGCGGAGCCTAGGCTGTTGATTTTGTTGCTTTTTAGTAAATTTGTACCATGACGATTTATTTTCGTTGAAAACGTTACTCACTTAGAGTTTCAGTTCTAGTCAAGATTCTCAAATTTTGCATGAACAACACTCCAAAAAAGGCACAGAGTCAACACCCTAGGCGGAGCCTCCCAGCATGGGTCTCCAGCCTGGAGGCTGGGCACCAGTTGGGGTAAGGGTTGTGTCTTAACTTAGTGCCATTCCCCTTCGGGTTCGCCAGTTGCCTACGGCGGGAAACTTGCCTGCAGCACTGGACTCATGAAAATTAATTAAAACCCACGTAGGTGGGTTTTGCTTGTATAGCCGCGAATTCATTCGCCTGAACTTTGGTTCAGGTATACATTCGTGAGATACGGAAATTCTAAATTGTTTGTGAAAAATGTTAAGTAGGGTAGGCTTTAGCCCTACAAAAATTAGAATGAGAGTTTTCACTCTACTTAAGTATCAATGTCAAAAAAAAGGCATTAGTCTGAGTAAAGCTTTCTCAATCCAAAATCCAAAATAGGTAAGATGATCGACAAAACGACTTATTTCATATGGCGGTGTTTGCAGATTTGTTTTGTTACCGGATGCTTGAGTGCGATCGCTGCTATAACAAACATACCGACTTCCACGGCTGGCTTATTTGATAGTACTGTGGATCGATTGCCAACGAACGAACGGGTTGCGTTGAGAAAGGGAGAATCGCTGGTTACTGGTGAGAAAGGGAAGTACACTGCTAGAGTTCTCGTCACAACTTCATTGGATACAGCATGGGAAGTTGTTACGGATTACAGTAATTTTGCTAAATTTTTACCAAATGTTGTCTCTAGCAAAGTCATCAGTGTAAATAAGAATCAGAAGGTCATCGAACAGGTTGATTCGCGTCAGGTGTTGTTGCTTAGGGTAAAATCGCGTGTTCGTTCGGCTATTACAGAAACGGCAAAAAGTCGTGTAGATTTTCAACTTGTTGAAGGCGATCTCAAAAGTATGAAAGGTTACTGGTTAATCGAACCAATTGCAACCTATACAGGTGCAAAAGCAACTCAGGTTTTGATTACACAAGTGGTGGAAGCTCAACCCAAGTCGGGAACACCAGCAAAAGTCTTTTACAGTATTTTTAAAGATTCTTTAAGTAACACAATGGGTGCTATTAAGCAAGAAGTTGAAAAGCGCTCTTCTGTATCTCAAAATAACCGTTGAGTTTGTCAGGGTCTATTCTCCCCTGACAATATATTCGGTTAATTATTTGTAGGTAATTTGTAGTTGCAATGTATTCCCTAAAGAGCAACTACAAACAACGTTATCAATTTGTATGCATTTTTGTATACAACATATTGTATATGTATAAATTAAGAATTCAACTCATTGAAATCTGAATAATTATCCAGGCATTTACTCGCTCAAAATTTCTTATGGTAGTCAAAAAATCTGTTCCATTTTTCCTAACTTTGTTTGGAGTCTTACTGTACCCAGCCATAACTCATGCCGATCCTCAACAAGACAAACAGATCGCAAATTTCATTGCCCAAGGAACCGGGAACCAACAACAAAGAAGAACAAATTCTCAAAACCTTAGCCCTTGTCCAAAGCAAAGACCAGAAACAAATACCTTAATCTATTTTATTACTAATGACAAATCGGTCAGAGTCTTCTCTAACAACAGACAAACATTAATGAATGTTGCTTTAGGATCGAGACCCTTAATAGAAAATGCTGCTGTCAGAATAGATAATGAAAATCCCAGAATCTACAGTGCAACAGGAAGAGAGAGGACTACAAGATACTATGCGGTCTATTTTACTCAGAATTCTCAGACAGACGCACTTTTAATTACTAGATTACCTGATGACAAACTCTTGGTAGAAAAAGCAAGCTGCATTCCTTATGTACGTTGAGTAGTTTGAAGAAGGCAGCTTTGCTGAGGGCAGAGGGCAGATGTTCGTTGGGAATTCAACCCCCATTCCACATCCCAACTTGTTCCCAGCCTGGAGGCTGGGAACGAGACAGAACAAGACTTCTGCCTCGCAGACTGCATTCCCAGGCGGAGCCTCGGAACAAGTAGTAACTATTGTGGCAAATCTTCAACCCTTATCAAATCCAAACCTCGTTCAAAAATTTCATCAATCGGTAACATTTCCCCACTAGTTGTCATAAATTTGTGGTCTTTTGTTGCTCGAATTACCGAACCATTCTCCAAGCAATATTCAAACACCTCTTGCTCGCCGCGATCGTGCCATTGAGCAATGGGTTGAGTGTAAATATTTCCATTTTTATCCACAGAATATACATTACATTCAATACCTTTTTCCACAATTTTTCCAATGGGTAAAAAACCATATTCTACAGTCAAAATTTCCGTGTCATAGCTGAGGCAATATTCGGCAAACTTCAACATTTGGTCAAATAATTCATCAGCAATTTGCTTTTTCACTCCATTTTTTGCCGCACCGTCAACGAATTTTTCTCGCTGCTTCATCATTTCATCAACTTTCTTTTTCCCCATAGCACGACGCAGCAAATCGGCTTGACCTAAAGAATATCCTGCCATATCTTGAGCAATTTTCATAATTTGCTCCTGATAAACCATAATTCCATAAGTCTCATCAAGTATGGGCTCTAGAATTTGACTGTCATAAGAAATTTGCTCTCGCCCGTGCTTGCGGTTAATAAACTTAGGAATCAACCCTGCATCTAAAGGTCCGGGTCGGTACAGTGCTAAAATCGAGGAAATATCTTCTATATTGGAAGGCTTTAGATCTCGTACAATCTGACGCATACCAGAAGATTCTAATTGAAATATTCCTTCTAGATCGCCTGCTTCTAAAAGTTCGTAAGTCTTTTTCACATCTTGTGGAAGTTTTGCAGTTTCTCCACCTTTGGCTAATATTCTCTGAGCTTTTCTTTCTAGAGTTGTAATTTCGTAAGGATCGAGCCTGTACCCTTTACTTTCTTCAATTAAATCAATAGTTTTCTGAATCATCGTCAGGTTTTTTAACCCGAGAAAATCCATTTTTAACAAACCTAGAGACTCTAAATCTTCCATGTAATACTGGGTGATCACAGCACCGTCATTATTTCTTTGTAGGGGAACGATTTCATCTAAGGGGTCGGAAGAAATCACTACACCTGCTGCATGAACTCCAAAGGTTTTGTTAGTTCCTTCAATCCGAATTGCCATATCAAGCCAATGACGAACGAGATCGTCAGTATCGTATTTCTTTTTGAACTCCGGTTCCGGCGTCTCGTCAGAGATCATCACTTTGAGTTTTGTTGGTTTTCCCCGAGAAACAGGAATCATTTTTGCCATTTTGTCAGCATCCCCATAGGGAATATTTAACACTCTAGCGACATCTTTTAAAACGGCTTTGGAAGTCAGGCGGTTGAAAGTAATAATTTGTGCAACTCTTTCTTTCCCGTATTTTTGAGTGACGTAATTAATCACTTCATCCCGTTTTTCAATGCAAAAATCTGTATCGATATCAGGCATTGATTTACGTTCGGGGTTGAGGAATCTTTCAAATAGCAGCCCGTGATGTACGGGGTCAATGTTTGTGATTCCCATAGTATAAGCGACTAAAGATCCTGCTGCTGAACCCCTTCCAGGTCCCACGGGAATATCATTATCTCTGGCAAATTTGATGTAGTCCCACACAACTAGGAAGTATGTGGAAAAACCCATCTTCTGAATCATTGCGAGTTCATATTCGAGTCTTTCTTTATAGACTCTATCGACTTCATTTCTCGATTTACGATTTAATTTTTGTAAAAGCCCTTGCCAAGCAACTTCTTCAACATAGGTATCAGCTGTATGACCTGAAGGGATGGGATAATTGGGAAGGCGCGGTTCCCCTAAAATATTATAAGGTTCAACTTTGTCTGCAACTTCAACAGTGTTTGCGATCGCTTCTTCAATTACGTCTTCTGGCAAATGATCGCGAAACAGCTTTTTCATCTCTTCTGCAGATTTTAAATATTCTGTCCCGGTGTAGCGCATTCGATTGTCTTCAACAATCAATTTACCAGTTTGTATGCATAACAAAGCGTCGTGAGCTTCAACATCGTAACAAGAAATAAAATGAGAATCATTGGTAATCACAATTTTGATTCCCAATTCCCGTGCAATTTTGAAGATTTCTACATTAACAATTCGGTCTTCTGGAAATCCGTGATCTTGGATTTCTAAATAATAATCATCTCCAAAAACATCTTTATACCATTGAGCCACTCTGCGGGCTGCCTCTAGTTTACCGCTCAGAATTGCTTGGGGAATTTCTCCACCCAAACAAGCACTCGTCACAATCAAACCCTCATGGTATTCTTTTAACAATTCTTTGTTAATGCAAGGACGTGCAAAAATTCCTTTACCTTGAATTCCTTGAAGATTGGAAATTGATGTTAACTTAACTAAATGTTTGTAGCCTTTTGTGTTTTTGGCTAAGACAATTTGATGGTATTTTGGACGGCGTTCCTGTTTTGTGATATCGCCGTTGATGATATACATCTCATTGCCAATGATGGGTTTAACATTTTTGCTGCGACAGGTTTTGATCAGTTCGATCGCCCCATACATAACTCCATGATCTGTAAGTGCGATCGCTTTGATACCAAGTTCAATAGCGCGGTCAATCAAAGCGGGTAATTGACTCGCACCATCTAACAAGCTGTAATCACTGTGAATATGTAAAGGGACAAAGGACATAAGTCATTTAAAATTTAAGATTCAAAATTTAAAATAAGTAACTGTGCTCACAGCCCTAACTTCTTAAAGAAGTCGGGAATTTAGATTGACTCAAGCAGTTTAGCGGAAATAAGGTACACGATCGCTAGCAGACAGTCAAGTCTCCGTCATAAGTACAAGTGTATTTAAGGATAACGCAATTTGTTCCCTCATAAAATTAAATTCTGCTATTGATTCAGAAAAGTGTATTCAGCAATGTGAATTCAATATAGTGTAATACTCTTCTTTGGTGGGTTGGGCGGAGGACGCCCGCCCATTATCTCTCAACAGTCTCCATTGCACAAGACGTATTTAGAATAGACATCTCGCCTATTCACACCACACATGAACGAACAAGACACTCCCGATACGCCCAAAACCCGCCCTTGGTGGCAAAGCATCCCACTGACATTGCAAATTATTATTGCACTCGTACTGGCGGTAGCTTTAGGGATTGCACTGGGTGCAGGAAACCCCAGCCCAACAAACAAAGCCTTTATTGAGACTTTGGCAATTCCTGCTGAGTTAGTACTGAAAGCACTCCGCACCCTAGCAACACCATTGATTTTAATGGCAGTGCTGCATACCTTTATGACAACCGTAATACCCGGTAGGGCGGGACGCCGTTTGGCAGTATTGCTGCTAACTAATACCACAGTCGCTATTCTTGTTGGGCTATTTGTAGCAAATGTGTTGCGTCCCGGTACGTGGGGACGATTGGCTGCGCCGGGAACTGCAGAAATAGTGAAGCGCAATTTCGATCCTTGGGGATTGTTTAAAGATGCTGTTCCGCCCGCTATTCTCAGCCCTTTAGTTGATAATAATGTTATCCAGCTGATCGTTCTTGCCCTGACTTTTGGTATAGTCTTGCGTGCGATCAAATCAGAACAAATTGCTGCAAATCAGAGAGGGTTTCAAGGACTTGAGGATGCGATCGCAATTTTATTTGAAGCCATTATCCGAGTTCTTCACTGGGTCATTGCCACAGTACCGCTAGCAGTCTTTGGAATTGTATCAAAAACCGTTGCCGAAAAGGGTTTTGCACCATTTAAATCTTTAGGAGCATTTGTGATAGCAGTGCTACTAGCGTTGACATTGCAAGCCTGTTATTACCTCTTGCGAGTTCGGTTTGGTTCTTGGGTGAATCCGCTCAACTTCCTGCGTGGCGGTACAGATGCTTTTTTAACAGCCTTTGCAACGGATTCCTCAGTCGCGACTATGCCCATTACATTTGAGGTTTTGCAGCAAAAAATAGGTGTGAGGGAATCTTCCGCTTCTTTAGGAGCATTGGTTGGCTCCAATTTCAACAATGATGGCACTGCTCTTTATGAAGCCATGTCTGCATTATTTATCTCGCAAGTACTCGGGCAAAATTTAAGCTTGGTACAGCAACTTACAGTCATTCTCACATCGATTTTTGCATCCGTAGGTGCTGCTGGTATTCCAGAAGCGGGATTGGTAACCATGACATTGGTATTCAGTTCTGTTGGCTTGCCAACAGAGTATATTGCTTTATTGGTCACTGTTGATTGGTTCCTAGATCGATGCCGTACTGTCATCAATGTTATGGGGGATATGACAGTAAGTGCTTTAATTGATGGGAAAAAACGGCAATCAGCAGCAAATATTGATTAATTTTTTTTACAAAATACAGATAAATGTTGAGGAGTAAAAACTTTTGGGAATTCTTTTAGATAGAGAACAGATGGAATAAATTTTTCTTTCCACCTGCAAAAACACTACTGCTGACAGCTTCGCAATGATGGTGAAACCTTCGTCCCCAAAATTTTACTGGTTTCTGAAAAGGAAAACCATTCAGCTTGACAAATACACGCTTGCCAAGCTGTCTGCTTTAATAGTTCTGGGATTTTTAGGCAACTATTTCAATTTGCCTCTATTTTTTTCTGTAAATTTTACCTTTGGTAGCATTGCAACTCTTTTTGTTGCCTACATCTATGGAACTTTGTGGGGAGTTATTGCAACATTTATAGCCGCAGTTTATACTGTTTGGCTTTGGGGACATCCTTATGCATTAATATTGTTCTTACTTGAAGTTACATTTGTTGGATGGTGGGTTAGCAAGCGACAACAAAGCCTGATGCTGGCAGATATCATTTACTGGTCTTTTATTGGTATGCCACTGGGATGGATTGCCTTTTACTACATTATGAAGATACCAGTTTCTGTATCTTTAATGATTGTTTTTAAACAATCAGTCAACGGTATCTTTAATGCACTTATTGCCGATTTGTTTGTTGCTTACACGCCTATTGCCAAGTTGATTCATGTTAATCACGGACAAAGATTCTCGTTCCGACAAACATTGTCAATCGTGCTTGTCGCATTTGTATTTTTTCCATCTTTAACTCTTATAGTATTGAACAATCAACAAGCCTTTGCAGAAATTCAAACAAATACACCCAGTCTTTTAAAAGCCGTTTCACTCAATGTAGCAACAGGATTGCAACGCTGGCAACAACAAGACCACTTAATATTAGAGCAATTAGCAAAACTAGCAATCGAGTCCAATCTTTCTGCATCAACAGCATTACAGCAAGGGACACAACTACTTCAACAAAGCTTGTTACACAGTCAAAGAGTTGCGATTTCAGATATCTCTGGAGACACAATTGCTGCTTTTCCAGACCGTCAGTTTAAACTGTCAACTTATTATACTGAACCCAAACCCTCTGACCAACCGCGTCTGATGCATCTATTTGAGAAACAAGGAGAGCTTGCTACAGTTATCGAGCAAGTACCGATTGTCCAGGACAATAGGGTGCGGGGACATGTTAGCAACGAGATTAGTTTAGATGCCATCGGTCGGTTACTGCAACTCAACAAAACTCCATTAGATATCAGAATCACGTTACTAGATAATCACAAGCGAGTCGTCAGCACAACTCGTTCCGATTTATCACCCACCAGTATGTTTGACCATCTTGAAAACAAGAAATCCCAGAAAATAATGGAGCAAATGTACCAATGGTTGCCACCCGGTCAAATGGCAGCTGTAGAACGTCAGAGACGCTCATTTTACGTTCATAGAGTACCAATTGACAGCTATTTATCTTGGCAGTTGGTTGCTGAAATTTCAGTAGGTTCACAACTCGAAAGCTTGCAGAATCTGTTTATTCAAGGATTTACGTTAATTTGGTTGATTGCGATCGCAGCCCTTCTGCTTGCGACTGTGATTAGCCGGAGACTTGTAAAACCAATCGTACAATTAGCGAATGTTACCACCAATTTACCCGGCAAATTGTTTGATATATCTCGCATAAAGTTTCCTAAAAGTAATGTTTTAGAAGTCAGAACATTAATAGATAATTCTCAGGAAATGGCTCAGATGTTAAATCAACAATTTCAAGAAATTAAAACAGCCAATGAAACCTTAGAGCAAAAAATTACCGAACGAACTCAAGAGCTTTCTCTTAAAAATCAAGAACTTGTCAAAGAAATTGCCGAACGTCATAAAGTTGCTGAAGCTTTGATACAATCTAAAGAGAAACTACGCCAGCAAGCTGCTACTTTAGAAAAGGCATTCCAAGATCTGCAACAGACTCAAGCTCACCTTATACAAACAGAAAAAATGTCGAGTTTGGGGCAGTTAGTAGCAGGTGTTGCTCACGAAATCAACAATCCTGTAAATTTTATTCATGCCAATTTGTTACACGCGCAAGAATATACTCAAGATATTTTGAAGTTACTCAATCTTTATCAGCAATACTATCCCAATCAAAATTGTGAAATTGCAACAGCACTTGAATACATAGATTTAGAGTTTATTCAGGAAGATTTACCCAAACTCTTAAATTCCATGCAGACCGGAACTCACAGAATTCGGGATATAGTGCGATCGCTACGGACTTTTTCCCGTCTTGATGAAGCCGAGATGAAAGCAGTAGACATTCAAGATGGGATTGAAAGTACGCTGATGATTTTGGACTATCGGTTGAAAGCTAGAGCAGAGCGCCCGGAAATAGAAGTCATCAAAGAATATAGCGTGCTCCCCCTTGTTGAATGTTACCCCGGTCAACTCAATCAGGTATTTATGAATATACTGATGAATGCAATTGATTCTTTGGAAGAGTCATTTGTCCAGAGTCGTTTCCTATCAGGAGCAAACAAAGAACAAAAGACACAATTAACTATCCAAATTCAAACAAGCCTCACCGATAACCATTATATTAAAATTTCCATACAAGATAACGGGCTTGGCATACCCAAACACATTATCTGTCGATTATTTGACCCCTTCTTCACAACCAAACCTGTTGGTAAAGGGACTGGTATGGGTCTGTCTATCAGCCATCAAATTATTACTGAAAAACATGGCGGACGACTGGTTTGTCATTCAGAACCGGGACATGGGGCTGAATTTGTCATTGAAATTCCTACACGGCAACAGTGACCGCTAACCAGCCATCGGTGATAACTGCTATCTCTAAATGGGCATACTAGCTGATGAGTCGGCTAGAGACGGCAATTTTCTATGGAAGGCGATCGCGATGAAAGTATCATTTGACCCAGGAACAACGCTTCCAGGCTACTGCTTGGTTGAGCAACTTTACTTTAGTGCCAAAACTCTAGTTTATCGTGCCTTACGAGAAGCAGACCAACAACGTGTCATCATTAAGCTCTTGAAAAGGGAATATCCAACGGTCAATGAACTCTTACAATTCCGCAATCAGTATAATATTGCCAAAAATCTCCCTTTATCTGGAGTAGTCAGCCCGTACAGTCTAGAACCACTGCGCCACGGTTATGCTTTAGTTATGGAAGACTTTGGTGGTGTTTCCTTAACAGAGTATACTCAAGGGCATCCATTAGAATTAGAAGAATTTCTACTCATTGCGCTTCAACTTGCTGATATTCTTCAAGGTCTCTATCAACATCGAGTGATTCACAAGGACCTCAAACCTGCTAACGTCTTGATTCACCCCCAAACAAAACAAATCAAGCTGATTGACTTTAGCATTGCCTCTGTCCTCAGACACGAAACACAAACCCTACAAAATCCTAACGGAATTGAAGGAACTCTCGCTTATCTTTCACCAGAACAAACGGGTCGGATGAACCGAGGGATTGACTATCGTAGCGATTTCTACTCCTTGGGAGTCACATTTTTTGAATTACTGACAGGTCAGTTACCCTTTCAATCCAATGACCCAATGGAGTTAGTTTATTCTCACATCGCCAAGCAAGCACCCGCAGTTCACAATATCAATCCTGACATTCCACTCGTCCTATCTGCAATTGTCAGGAAGTTGATGGCAAAAAATGCGGAAGACCGCTATCAGAGTGCTTCGGGGTTACTTGCAGATCTCCAAAGATGTGTAACAGAATTTAAAATAAACGAGCAAATTTCCAATTTTGAGGTCGGTCAGCTAGATGCAAGCGCCCAACTGAACATACCCCAAAAACTCTACGGACGAGAACAGCAAGTCAAACAATTGCTAGCAGCATTTACTCGCGTAGCGTGTCCGGAGGACAGCAGTTCTTCTTCACGAAGCGAACTTGTACTTGTATCGGGTTACTCGGGTATTGGCAAATCGTCACTTGTTCATGAAGTCCACAAACCAATTGTCCGTAAAAGGGGCTACTTCATTTCAGGTAAGTTCGACCAATTTAAACGTAACATTCCCTACGCTTCTCTCATTCAAGCATTTCAATCTCTCATGCGGCAATTGCTGACAGAGGACACCCACAAACTTCAAAACTGGCAAGAAAAACTCAAAAGGGCTTTGGGTGAAAACGGACAAGTGATTGTGGATGTGATTCCAGAACTAGAAGCGATCGTTGGCAAACAACCTTCCATCGAAGAATTAAGAGGAACCGAGGCACAAAATCGGTTCAACCGCGTCTTCCAAGCCTTTATTGAGGTGTTTACTCAACCAGAACACCCCCTAGTGCTGTTTTTAGACGACTTGCAATGGGCAGATTCTGCATCTTTAAACCTCATTCAAGTGCTGATGAGCAATCCTGAAAGCAAACATTTACTGTTGATTGGAGCATATCGAGATAACGAGATCAGTGCAACTCATCCATTGATGAAGATGTTAGATGTACTTCACAAAGCAAACACTGCTATCGAAAATATTGTTCTGTATCCTTTAGAAATACATTATGTTCGTCAATTAGTTGCCGATACATTAAACGATCGCAACAGAAGCGTTCCTCTTGCAGAGCTACTCTTCAATATCTCTCAAGGCAACCCCTTCTTTTTAACTCAACTTCTCAAATCGCTGTATCAAGAACACCTGTTAACCTTTGATTTCACTCGGGGTTGCTGGATGTGGGATCTCGAACAAATTCAACGCGTTGGAATTACTAACAAAAATGTGGTAGAACTAGTAGCACTTAATTTGCAAAAATTACCAAATACCACACAAACAATACTTCAACTAGCAGCTTGTATTGGCAATCGCTTTAATTTAGATATTTTAGCAACTGTCAGTAACACGAGTCTCTTGGATACTGCTAAAGCGTTACAACCGTCTCTCCAAGCAGGATTTATTCTCCCTCTTAACAATAACTACCAAGTTCCCCTTTTATTCTCTAGCGAAGAACTAGATGAATTTGGATTTGACGTGAGTGTAAGTTATCGATTCCTTCATGACCGAGTTCAGCAAGCTGCTTATTCCCTCATTCCGCAGACGCAAAAACAAGCGACCCATCTTGAAATTGGTCAACTTTTACTTCGCAACACTCCCCCAGAAGCGATTGAAAATTACATTTTTGACATTGTCAATCAGTTGAACTTTGGCAGAGATCTTCTAACACAAATTTCAGAACGACAGGAATTGGCGCAACTCAATTTGATAGCAGGACGAAAAGGCAAAGCTGCAGCTGCCTATGAACCTGCATTTAAGTATTTTACAGTTGGAATCGCTTTATTGTCCGCTGACTCTTGGCAAACACACTACAGCCTGACATTAAAACTGTATGAAGAAGCAGCGGAAGCAGCTCTTCTTTGTGGCGAGTTTGAGTTGATGGAACAGCTAGTACTTGCAGTGTTACAGCAAGCGCAAACTTTGTTGGACAAAATTAAAGTTTATGAGGTCAAAGTATTAGCTTGCGTAGCCCAGAGCAAGCAACCTCAGGCTATCAAAACAGCCCTAACTGTGGCAGAATTATTTGGAGTTGCGTTTCCAGAACAACCAAATCAAACAGATATTGCTGAGGGTTTGCAGAAAACTCAAGATACTCTAGCAGAAAAACAATTAGAAGATTTGTTAGAACTGCCAGAAATGAGGGATCTCAGAGCATTGGCGCTCGTCAGAATTTTAGCAAGCGTAACGGCTGCTGTTTATCAAGCTGTTCCTACACTTTTACCATTAATTGTGTTTAAACAGGTTAGATTGTCGGTTAAGTATGGAAATGCCTCTGTATCTGCACAAGCATACGCTTGGTATGGAGTCATTTTATGCGGTGTTATTGGCAATATTGAAGAAGGTAATCGTGTCGGTCAACTGGCATTAGGCTTATTATCAAAGCTCAAAAGCAAAGAATTTCGAGCTAGCACCATCAATATGGTATATCCATTTGTAAAACCTTGGAAATATCACATTCAAAAATCTCTCGATCCTTTGCTTGATGGATACCACTGCGGGCTAGAAACTGGAGCATTAGAATATGCTGCTTACTGCGCTTACAACTATTGTTCTCTTTCTTTCTTCTTAGGTAAAGAATTATCAATTTTGGAAGAAGAAATGAAGGCTTACAGCCATGCTTTGGCTCAACTCAAACAGGAAGTCGCTCACAATTATCTTCGAGTCTTTTACCAATCAGTTTTGAATTTACTCGGGCAAAGCAAGCATCCCTGGGAATTTAAGGGTACTGTTTACCATGAAGACAAGATGCTTCCTTTACACCATACAGCAAACGATCGCTATGCTATTGGTACGTTATATGTTAACAAACTCATTCTTTGTTACTTATTTCAAGAGTGGCGACAAGCCACAAAAGTAGCCAATCTTGCTGGTGAATATCTTGATGGAGTGTCTGGCTCTTTTACGATCCCTGTATTTTCTTTTTACGATGCTTTAACCCAGCTTGCTATATTACCAGAAATTGAAGAATCAAAACAAGAGCTTGTTTGGGAAAGAGCGATCGCCAATCGGAACAAACTCGAGCATTGGGCAAACTATGCACCGATGAATCACTTGCATAAATTTTACCTAGTTGAAGCAGAACGTTACAGGGTATTGGGACGAATTTATGAAGCGATGGAGTACTACGATCGCGCTATTACAGGAGCCATTGAAAACCATTACTTCCATGAAGCTGCTCTAGCCAACGAACGAGCAGCCGAATTTTACTTTTCGCTCAAAAAAAACAAAATTGCTCAAGCATATATAACAGAAGCATATCACGGCTATCAGCAGTGGGGAGCAAAAGCGAAAGTTCAACAATTAGAAGAATTTTACTTTGAATGGCTGAATCTTAATTCTCAAAAACTTTCCAAAGAAGACAGTAGTCTATCCAAAGGAAGCACAACATCCAAGGGTGAAGTTTTCGATCTGATTGCTGTGATGAAAGCATCACAAGCTATCTCCAGTGAAATAGTCTTGGATAGATTGCTAGAAAATTTGCTGCATATTATTCTCGAAAATGCAGCTGCTCAGAAAGGCTGTATTATTCTTGAGCGCGACAATCAACTATTTATTGAAGTTGCGGATACCAACCAGCATGAATTAGCAGTCGTACTGCAATCAATCCCAGTCAAAGACAGTCAAGATGTTCCTGTTTCCATTATTGAATATGTCCGTCGCACCCAACAACCCTTAGTTCTTAATAATGCTACAGAAGAAGCTATTTCTAAATCTGATGCCTATATTGTCTATCACGAACCACAGTCAATTTTATGTGCGCCAATTCTTTATCAAGGAAAATTTATCGGGATTATTTATTTGGAAAATAATTTAGCGACTGGGGTCTTTACTCACAATCGTGTTGAAATTCTCAATTTCCTCTGCACTCAAGCTGCTATCTCCTTAGAAAATGCCCGTTTATACCAACAAGCACAAAATGCTGTCGCTCATTTACAACAAACACAACTTCAATTAGTACAAAGCGAGAAGATGTCTGCTTTGGGAAATTTAGTCGCAGGGGTTGCTCATGAAATTAACAATCCTATCGGCTTTATTGCTGGCAATATTGACCCTGCTCAAGAATACGTACAAGATTTGTGCGGCTTGCTCGATCTGTATCGGGAGAAGTTTCCCCATCCCGGACAGGAGATTGAGGATAAAATTGAAACTATAGATTTGGAATATTTGCGTCAGGATTTGCCGAAGTTGATTGAATCAATGAAGCTGGGTGTTGAACGCATTTGCAATATTAGCACCAGCCTGCGAACTTTCTCCAGATCGGACAAAGATTATAAGGTTCCATTTAACATTCATGAAGGTATAGAGAGTACTCTACTTATTCTCAAGCACCGTTTGAAAGCAAACGATGACCGTCCAGCAATTAACGTTATTAAAGACTATGGCGATATCCCTCAAGTAGAATGTTTCCCAGGACAACTCAACCAAGTGTTTATGAATTTGCTGGCAAATGCTATTGATGCTTTAGAAGAATCTAATATGGGAAGCAGTTTTGAACATATTAGAGCAAATCCTAACTGCATTACCATTCAAACTGCTATGAAAGACGAGCAACACATTATGATTCGCATAGCAGACAATGGTATTGGCATGACCGAACAGGTGAAACAGATTGCTTTTGACTATCTTTTTACAACCAAAGCTGTTGGACATGGAACGGGTTTGGGTTTAGCGATCGCCCACCAAATTGTCGTTGAGCGTCATGGAGGAACGATTGAAATTAATTCTGTTTTGGGACAGGGCGCAGAGTTTGCGATCGTGCTTCCCATATCAAGCCAATAGTAAACTTGTTTTAGCTAGGAGGCGAACGTAATGAAGACCACATTTTTGACGAGAACTGCATTTCAATTGGAATAATTAGGTTATGGATATTAGCAATCACTTCGTGCATACAACCGAGGAGACTGAGACAGAAATTGCGTTGCGTCAAAGCCAACAGCGATTGCAAAAAGCTCAAAGAATTGCTCACATTGGTCACTGGGAAATAGATGCTACTACCCTAGTGACTATTTGGTCAGAAGAAGTCTTCCGAATCTTTGGGTTGGAACCCAAAACAGAAGCACCACCCCCTCAAGAATACAAACAGCAAATTCACCCAGATGACTCACTCATTTGGCAAGAAAAACTAGAACAGGCGATCGCTCAACCCACTGCTTTTAACCTTGACTTACGCATTTACCGCCCCGATGGTTCCTTGCGCTATTTGAATGCGATCGCAGAATCCCAAGTGGATGAATTCGGAAAAGTCATCAAACTTGTGGGTACTGTTATGGATATTAGCGAACGCAAGCAGGCTGAGATAGCACTACAGCAGGTTTTACACCAAACTGAGTACCAGTCCTGTTTGCTACAAGCTGTCCTTAACTCTACTACAGACTGGATTTTTGCTAAAGATACAAATTTCCGCTACATCCTAGCCAGTCGGAGTTATGCAACCGCAATTGGTAAAACCGTGGAAGAGATTCTTGGCAAAGACGATTTGGAGTTGGGTTTTTCTGAAGAACTTGTCTTTGGAAATCCTGCAAAAGGTATTCGAGGATTCCGCACTGACGATCGCACGGCGCTATCTGGGAAACCCGTGTGTAACTCCTTCGATCCCGCAACAATTGCA
Source organism: Tolypothrix campylonemoides VB511288_2 (assembly GCF_045999855.1). Lineage (NCBI taxonomy): Bacteria > Bacillati > Cyanobacteriota > Cyanophyceae > Nostocales > Tolypothrichaceae > Tolypothrix > Tolypothrix campylonemoides. The sequence goes on along the minus strand of NZ_JBFPMW010000003.1, from coordinate 972,730 downwards.
GATGGTTCGCTACGTATCTTCGATGTTCGTAAAAATCCTTTGTACGACTTAGATGGAAAAGTCTTTGGTGTACTTGGATTGAGCCGTGACTTAACCGAACGCTATGATGCAGAAGAAGCCATGCGTCGTTCCGAAGCACAGCTAAAGGAGAAAGCCGAAGAATTGACGCGTACTTTGCAAGAACTTCAGCAAACGCAAATGCAGATGATTCACAGTGAAAAAATGTCTAGCTTGGGACAACTGGTAGCTGGAGTCGCCCACGAAATTAACAATCCCATGAACTTTATCCACGGTAACCTCAATCACGCCAATCACTACGCCAAGGAAATTCTAGAATTGCTAGTTCTGTACCAAAAATATTACCCCATTCCACCTTTAGAAATTCAGAAACAAGCAGAAGCAATCGACCTAGAATTTATACAACAAGATTTACTGAAACTTCTATCCTCAATGCGCGTTGGTACAGAACGCATCCAAACAATCGTAGCATCTCTTCGCACATTTTCCCGTATGGATGAATCTGAAATGAAAGAGGTTGATATCCATGACGGTATTGACAGTACATTAATGATTTTACAACACAGGATTAAAGAAAAAAATTCTTATTGTCAAATTCAAGTTATTAAAGAATATGGTAATTTACCTTTAGTTGAGTGCTTTCCCGGACAGTTAAATCAAGTATTTATGAATATTTTAAGTAATGCAGTTGATGCTTTAGAAGACGCATTTAAATTCAGTCATATGTCAATCTTAGAAGACGAAAAATCAAAGGAAGACCCTACAATTTCCATTCATACTCAAGCAATAAATAACCAAGCTATTATTCGCGTGGCTGACAATGGAACGGGTATGAATGAAAATATTCGTCAGAGAATTTTCGATCCCTTTTTCACAACTAAGCCTGTGGGAAAAGGAACTGGAATGGGCTTATCAATCAGTTATCAAATTGTGGCAGAAAAACATGGTGGTTCGCTTTACTGTCTTTCACAACCAAATTTAGGAACAGAATTTATCATTCAAATTCCTTTAAAACAGAATTAACTTAAATATACTTTTTCGAGATATTGACGTGCTAGCGCAATTCCATTCCAATCTAGAATTGCGTCAACAGGCTTTAGAATACATACTTGCTGCGATTGGAAAACTGCTAGACCCCAAGGTCATAATGAAAGACTCGCTACACAGATGTTTCCCAAGCAGAACGGGCTGAGCACATTGGAGGTGAATCAATTATCAAGAGTCAGCCCGGTTAAGAAATAGGAGTTGTCGCAAGCATGAACCGAGATTGAGCGTTATGACTAATGCCCAATTCTAATGTTCTCCGTTTAATATATATAGATAATTTATGTCTGTTGCGGACCTTTAGCATCACACTCTTTAGCAAAACACCGTTCCAAAAGCTCAACTCTATAGTAGCGGGCAAAGCGCCGGGGATCTAATACAAGTTTAACTTTAGGGTTCATCACAGGTTGATTGAGATACTGCCATAAGGGGAATTTAAGATTGCTAGCGTCTGAAGTCATATATACAAAGAAAATAATACGACACAATAACAGGCTCAGTATTGAACATCTGGTTAAAAATATGCTTATTACCGTTCCTTAGTTAAACCTTACAAAATATACATACATTTGTCCTGCGGACAAACGCGGAAAAATTTAGAGAATACTCCTACAGATAGTTAAAAAAATCCGTTAAATTCACTATTGCCAAATGCAGTCTTCCCAAAGCAAGAAGGCATTGAGGCGAGATGTTTGTAAAATCATGCAACCTAGTCTGAAAACCTTTGTTAAGTCAACCTTTTAGTCATTGTCGAAAATTAAAGTTACACGAGTAACGGCAAATATACGGTTGACAGAAGATATAGTTACGAGTAATATGCAAATCTTATGTAATGCCAACTTTTGACCCTAGGCCATAAACAATCATTTTTGGCAATGTCTTCCTCAATTGCAGATATTATATTTGACGACTGAAACAACGAGCTAGGAACGGAGTACAGCCGTATCGCATCAGTTTCCCTTACTATTCTTGTAAGACGAGTTTAATATCCAAAAAAGGAGAATCAACATATAATTGCCAATTCTCATCTATAAATTCTAAATTTTCATCATAAATAAGCCCTAGCTCACCAATATGCAACTTGTTATTAGGACTTGAATTACCTTCAACACCATTTTTTAAAGCTGTAAGGATAAACTGCAATTGGAGAAAGCGTTTATTATGTGTTACGCCAATAGAACTACTAGTTAATTCAGCATCAATGGTGGGTGGTAGGGTAATTTCTTCATAATATTTATCTTGCTCGTCCCAATAACCGCAGACTTTATAATTACATAAAGAGAGATGTTCTTTAACAAGTGTATTGGCATCTATATTTTGTAATAGATCTGTTAAATCATGCAAGACAGGGTGATTTTTTAATTTAATGTTGTTCATATTAAGCTTAACCTGGTTTTCTGTTCTAATGATACTACTCCGGTTTTGCCTGTATAGTGGCGAATTCTATCCGCTAAGGCTGAATGAAATTTGACATCAAGAGCCGAAACAATTTCTACGTATTTTCTCACACAAAATTTAGGATTGCTATATATATAACCAAGAGTGAGTCACCAGTCGCTGCTGTTTGTTAAATGCTCACTTTTATTTTAATTGCAAGCGTATATCATGTCACTGCAAATAAATGGCGAGAACAGTTAGTAGTGAGTAGTAAGTCTTTAGTTATCTTCCTACTCACTACTAACCACTAAGCATCACTTATTAAGGGAAAAAAAATGAAGATTGCCTTCATGACAACTGATAGAGTTAATGTCAACGCTCATTTTGGTTCGGCGCAGGAGGTTGATGTTTATGAAGTTTCAGAAACTGGATACAAATTTGTCGAAACGCTTTTCTTTGAAAAGCCATCTAAAAAAGTTGAAACAATTAATGAAACCAGTGAAGGTGGTTGCAAGCATGGTAAACCTGATTGCAAAAAAGGCAAAGATGGTTCCAAAGAAGCTGAAGGTAGCTCGAAAAAAGACAAAGATGGTGAAAGTGATGATAAAGTCGCACGCAAACTAGAAGTGTTAGCTGATTGTACCATTGTTTATGTCGCCTCAATTGGTGGTACGGCGGCTGCTAAGTTAATCAAAAACGGTATGATGCCGGTTAAACCCCGCTCGGAAGAAGAAAATATTGCTTACATTTTGAATCGGTTAGTGGAGGCTCTCAAAGGAAATCCCCCTCCTTGGTTGCGTAAGGCTTTGCAGGGAAAAGTAACACAATAATTCACCAGTTCTAATTCCTAATTCGTAATTAAAAATTTATTAATTACGAATTGATGAATTTTAGATACAAGCTTCGTATTCTTAGCTTTTCTTATTCAAATTTTCTAGTGAATCAATTATGCTTGTATCTTCATTAGTTTCTCTTTTGCTGGCAATATTTTTTTTGTTTATAAGCTTAAAACTCTTACATCAACTCTTGCAGTTACTCACTCTCTTGATAGCTATTTTTTGGTTGTGCTCAAGCTGTTTTTTTTCCATTATTCCCAGTGAAGTTTTAATTGCGATCGCTTTTCTCCTCATTACACAAAAAATGCGCGGATTAGAACGAGAGTAGTTGGGTGTCTGGTTTACGCAGTGTCTCTAAGCCCCGCGTCTCCTGCTTGAACGGGGGTTAGGAGAAACTGCATTACCAGGTAAAGCTACAGGATCGAGAGATAACAGCAGCAATTGAATTTTTACCAACTTTGTTTATCTCAGGAAATACGGGAAATATTGTATAAAAACATCTTTAATGAGCTATTTTGTATTAAAAACTACATAAATACCTGCTTGATACCAATATTATTGGCAATCTGGGACATTATCTTGGTACGATCCTACCAACCGCAAATTCCTAGGAGTGAATTTCTGTCATATAAGTTTTTTATGAAAAGAAGACAACTTTTTGCCTTCCTTAGCATCACTATTGCTAGCCTATTCCTAGCACTTGGCTTGCGATTGTTCGATGCATCTCCTGTCATAGCTCAGTCTAACGCCCAACTTCTTGTTTCTGCTGCAGCTAGCCTTAAAGATGTCATGGGGGAAATCAACACCCTCTACCAAAAAGGTAACCCGAATACCAAAATTAGCTATAACTTCGGTGCTTCTGGTGCTTTGCAGCAACAGATTGAGCAAGGCGCACCCGCAGATATTTTTATTTCGGCTGCACAAAAACAAATGGATGCTTTGGAGCAAAAGGGGTTATTGCTTGGTGGAACTCGTACTAACTTGGCAAACAATAGTTTAGTTTTGGTTGTCCCTACTAAATCTACTGGGGTTACTAACTTCAATGCTTTGACTGACGCAAAGGTTAAAAAGATTGCGATTGGCGAACCTAGAAGTGTTCCTGCCGGTCAGTATGGCGAGCAAGTTCTGCAAAAATTGGGGGTTTTTGATAAAGTAAAACCCAAGCTAGTTTACGCAAACAATGTGCGTCAAGTATTGGCGTCTGTAGAAAGTGGTAATGCTGATGCGGGTTTGGTTTACGCTACTGATGCAAAAATCTCTAAAAATGTAAAAGTGGTTGCCACAGCTGCTGAAAACAGTCATTCTCCCATCGTTTACCCCATGGCAGTACTTAAGAGCAGTAAAAATTCTCAGGCGGCTGGAGATTTTGTTAAGTTCCTATCGAGTCAGCCTGCTAAGGCAGTATTGAAAAAATATGGGTTTATCGTACCGTAATGACCCGCTTTAAGTCCCTGTCTGTTTTGATAAGAGTTTTTAACTGCAAAGACCCATGATGCCCTACGACTTATCTCCTTTATGGATATCCCTTAAAACTTCCTTACTTGCAACATTTATTACCTTTTTTCTTGGTATTGCTGCTGCCTATTGGATGCTGGGATATCGAGGAAAAGGGAAGTCTTTCATTGAGGGCATTTTTGTTTCTCCTCTGATTTTACCTCCTACGGTTGTTGGCTTTTTGCTACTCCTACTGTTTGGGAAAAATGGTCCATTGGGAAAACTCATGGAGCCTTTGAACTTCAGTGTGGTTTTTACTTGGTATGGTGCGGCGATCGCAGCAACGGTGGTTTCTTTTCCATTGATGTATAGAACAGCGTTAGGAGCTTTCGAGCAAATCGATAGCAATCTTTTGCGAGTGGCTCGAACTCTTGGTGCCAAAGAATCCACAATCTTTTGGCGCATCAGTTTACCTCTGGCGCTACCGGGAGTTTTAGCAGCAACAACTTTGGCTTTTGCTCGTGCTTTGGGTGAATTCGGTGCAACCTTGATGTTAGCAGGGAATATTCCAGGGCAAACCCAGACAATTCCAATGGCAATTTATTTTGCCGTTGAAGGCGGAGCAATTCATGAAGCTTGGTTTTGGTCAATTGCCATCATAGCAATCTCTCTGTCTGGAATTATTGCAGCTAACTTATGGCAGGAAAATCAGGGGAAAAGGAGGGGTCAGGGAGCAGGGAGTAGGAGACAGGAAAACAGGAACACAAAGCAAGAAACTTTTCCCTCTTCCTCCCTTTCCCCCTCCTCTTCTTCTGGGCTATTTGTAGACATTGAAAAGCGTCTCCCTGGCTTTAACTTGAAAGTCTTTTTTAATGCCGATAAGCTACCCCTGGGATTGTTGGGAGGATCTGGGGCTGGCAAAAGCATGATTCTACGCTGTATTGCTGGGATAGAAACGCCAACATCAGGGCGCATTGTTCTGAACGGACGGGTGTTGTTTGACTCTCAACAGGGGATCGATCTGCCACCACGCGATCGCAAAGTTGGTTTTGTCGTACAAAATTACGCTCTCTTCCCCCAGATGACAGTAGCGCAAAATATTGCCTTTGGCTTACCAAAAGGATTGTCTGCAACAGCTATTCGACAACAAGTGGAAGCCCAATTGATAACAGTGCATTTGGAAGGATTGGGCGATCGCTACCCGCATCAGCTTTCGGGCGGACAGCAGCAAAGAGTAGCCCTAGCAAGAGCCTTAGCCAGTCACCCAGAAGCACTGTTACTGGATGAGCCATTTTCTGCACTGGATACTCACTTGCGAAGTCAGCTAGAACAGCAAATGGTGGAGACATTAGCATCTTACGAAGGAACAACTCTATTTGTCACTCACAATATGGAAGAGGCTTATCGAGTTTGTCCCAATTTGCTAGTTTTAGATAAAGGACAAGTTGCTCATTCAGGAACAAGATACGATATTTTCGAGCATCCTGCCACGGCTAGTGTTGCTCAGCTGACAGGATGTAAGAACTTTTCCCGCGCTATTGCTTTAACATCACATCAAGTAGAAGCAGTAGAGTGGGGTTGTACCCTAAACGTTGTCGAACCCATTCCAGAATTTTTATCTAGTCTTGGAATTCGCGCCCATCATATCAGTTTCACTGACGATCCAACCCAAGAAAATACTTTCAGGTGCTGGCTGACAAGAACAAGCGAAACTCCACACCGAATGACGTTGTTTCTCAAGCTGAACGGTGAGCCCAAGAACCAATCCGATCATCACTTGCAAGCAGAGGTGTTTAAGGAGAGATGGGCGGTTTTGAAAGATCGACCGATGCCTTGGTATGTTCGTTTAGATCCCTTGCGGCTGATCTTAATGGAATGAAAGTTTCTTTCAAAGACGATTTATTGTGTCGGCTGTTGAGCGGTATCAATTGCAATTGGTAGTTTATGATGTGGAAAGGGAGGTTATAGATAGATGGCTGTAGAGCAATATCGGCAATACATTCGACATCTTCTTTCCGAAGGACGAGGACGAGCTTCAATACTTCCTAATGCTGATGAGTATGAAGTGCAGACTCTTTTCGATTCCGAACAGGATCATTATCAACTACTCTATGTTGGTTGGCGTGGAAGTAAACGTCATTTTGGCTGTGTTTTGCATCTTGATATCAAAGATGGAAAAATCTGGATTCAGCATGATGGTACGGAAGAAGGAATTGCGAATCGGTTAGTTGAAATGGGCGTTCCAAAACAGGATATTATTCTGGCGTTTCACGTGCCTTTACGCCAGTTTACTGGGTTTGGTACGAGTTCGTAAAAAAAGCGGGAGGGACTTCGTTTGTATAGCCACGATTACGAACATCGTTGAGCTAAAAGGGGTTGGAAAATCGGATTTGGTATAAGTTGCTGAAAAACAATTCCTCTGACTACAATAGGTATTCAAGCGGAGGAATCAAGCTTGAAACTGATATTAGTAGCGCCCGATCCATTATTAGCAGCAGCATTTCAAGAACATTTTTATTATTTTCCTAATGTTGAAATAGTTAATGATTACTTTGAGTGGTTGGCAGATTTTGATTGTTTGGTTAGTCCTGGTAACTCTTTTGGCATGATGGATGGCGGGATCGATGCTGCCATTATCAACTTTTTTGGTAGTTCTTTAATGGAAAGAGTCCAGCAACGCATACTTACAGATTATTTGGGCGAACAGCCAGTGGGAACATCAATGATTGTAGAAACAGGTCATCGATTGCACCCGTTTCTCGCTCACACACCTACAATGCGAGTTCCCATGTCTGTTGTTGGAACTGATATTCCTTACGTAGCCATGTGGGCTATGCTTTTGTCTGTTCGACACCACAACCAATATGCTCAGGACAAGATTCACAGTATTGCTTGTCCGGGTTTGGGTACGGGAATTGGTAGAGTACCATATCGTGAAGCGGCGCGACAGATGTCATTAGCATACGACCATTTTCTTTATCCACCCAAGCATCTGAACTGTTTTGTGGCTGCTTCCAGACAACTTTTGATATGGGAAGGCAAATGTTAATACAACTCAGTTTTTTTCAGCAAAATTTTTAGATATGTAAAGACGTGCCATAGCGCGTCTCTACACTTTTTTAGGGCATACTAATTAAAAATCCTACCGTAGCTCGACTCGTTCGGACTTATTGAGCAAAATGTATAAAAAAGACTGGCTGTACTTAAAGGCATAGGAAAAAACATGACATTACTTTATTGAAGAAAGTGGTATGTTTTTAGGGAAAGCGAATGAAAGTAACACCAAACAACTTAAAAATAGAAATTTTGGTAGTAGACGATATACCTGCTAACTTACGTTTGCTAGTCAATATCTTGCGAGAAAATGGCTATAATGCTCGAGCTATTGTCAACGGTCATTCCGTGCTTGACATTGCTCAATCCATTGAACCCGATTTAATTCTTCTTGATATTCTCATGCCTTCCATCAATGGTTACGAAATTTGCCAGCAACTTAAAGCTAATCCCAAAACACGCGATATTCCTGTTATTTTTATCAGTGCTCTCAATGAAGGCTTAGACAAAGCTAAAGCCTTTGAAGTCGGTGGAGTAGATTATATTACCAAACCCTTTCAGGTAGAAGAAGTTTTAATAAGAATAAACAATCAACTCACTCAACGTTTTCTCATCAAGATACTGCAACAACAAACTAAGCTACTCTATCAGCAAAATCGACACCTTCAAACTGAGATTAGCGATCGCAAACGGGCAGAAGTATCCCTGAGAATGTCAAAAGAACGCTATTACAGTATTTTTGAAAATGCCATTGTTGGAATTTATCAGCTAACTCCAGAAGGAAAATATTTAAGTGTTAACTCAGCACTCGCAAAAATGTACGGTTACTCTTCTCCAGAAGAATTATTTCAAAGTATAAGTGATATTGACAAACAAATATATCTCGATCCCCAACACCGACAAAAATTTGCTGCTGCACTCGAAGAGAACGAAACTGTCTCTGGATTTGAGTCATTAATCCACCGTAAGGATGGCAAAACAATTTGGATTTCTGAATCAGCACGTGCTGTTCGGGACTCAACAGGAAAGTTACTCTATTACGAAGGAATGGTTTCCGAAATTACCGAACGCAAATTGGCACAAGAAGCTCTAAAGTTTCAAAAAGCACAGAGTGAAGAGCTTCTTCTCAATATTTTACCGCAGCAAATTGCAGAACGCCTTCAAGCTGGAGAAACATTGATTGCCGATCAATTTCAGGAAGTTAGCGTCCTCTTTGCCGATATAGTAGGTTTTACGCAGTTATCCTGTCAAAAAACTCCTGCTGAATTGGTAGAATTTTTGAATAAAATTTTTTCTAAGTTTGACCAATTAGCAGCAAAACATGGTTTGGAAAAAATTAAAACCATAGGTGATGCTTATATGGTGGTTGGAGGTTTACCAACACCAAATCCCGATCGCGTGCGGAAAACAGCGCAAATGGCACTTGATATGCAAGCGTCTCTAGCGCAATTCAACGCTCAAGAAAAACAAGGACTGCAGTTACGAATTGGGATGAACATAGGTCCTGTAGTTGCTGGAGTCATTGGAATAAGCAAGTTTAGCTATGATTTATGGGGAGATACAGTTAATGTCGCTTCGCGTATGGAGTCAAACGGATTACCTGGAAAAATTCAGGTTAGTGCTGCAACTTATGAGTCTCTTAAGGAAGAATTTAAGTTTGAACAACGGGGCGAAATTTTTATCAAAGGCAAAGGAGTAATGATGACCTACTGGTTGACAGGAAATTTGCCATAAATTATGGAATATTCTATCATAGTATATATAATGACAAAAAACTGCTAAGACTTATATCGTAGAATTGCGGAAAATCTTTCTTGACATAATAGCTCTGTTGTATAAAGAATATGAACTTCACGTAAAGACGCAAAGACTTCAAAAAAGCTTTGCGTCTTCGCGCCTTTACGTGAGATTTAAATAACATGAGTTCTATAGTCTTCAAGGTCTGAAATTATGACTGACTCTCAACCCCCCCTTCCACAACCACAACTAATACCTGGTGGTATCACTAGCGAACAATACGAACATTACGTTCCAGAAAAATTAGAATTTAGAAATGGGTACTTGGGTAACACCGAACAAGATCAGATAGGATTTCAGCTAGCTGTTCTAACCAATATGGGATTACTGAAAGCAATCTACAGCGTAGAAGCATTACTGTGGATAGAAGCCTTAGAACTATATTTAAGGAAAAAATTAGAAATTGTCGATGCCGAGCCGGACGTTTATGAGGTACTGCTCGAACGTTTGAATCGAGCTATGGAAGATTTAACTGTGGTAGCTCAGTATCTAGAAGATTAATTGCGAGTGCATTCTGGTGCAATAGGGTGCATTTTTTATGAAGAATTTAAGATTTCTAATAATCCTTGTTAATATCAACAAGGATTAAAAATTTAATGACCAGAGTCAGGCAAGTTTTTTATGAGCCAGGAAGATTCTATCTATCCGCGTCCGCGACCCAAACCAAAACAAGAATCAGAAAGTTTTACTCCACCTCGCCCGCGCCCGCGATCCGAACGACCGGAGTTTGATGAGCCAGAACCAGAACCTGTTTTTGGGCAACACATCCGTCTATTAGATGTTGAGAAACCGGAAGGGCGTGTTATTTGCGAGTGTTGGTACTGCAAAGAAGGGGTCTTGATTCAGCATCAACGAGAACCACAACAGGAAGAAATCCGGGTCACTTGTCCCCATTGTGGTAGGGTAGCAATTAAGTTACAGATCGCTAAAATTATGTCAGTGATTGCTATTCCATCACCTTGGAAATAAATACCAGTGACTGGAGGGAGAATACCCGTACCACAAGATAAATGAGCAGGTATGTAGCAATTCTATATTGATTTTCTTTCTCTTTGCGTCCTCAGTGTCCGTGCGGTTTAAAAATTATTAAATAGATGTAGGTAAGAGGCGAAAAAACTATTGATTTCCTAAGTTTTTATCCACCTTGACAGGGCTAGGCGATCGAAGCTCCCCAAATCAGGCTTTTATGCACCATAGCTCTACCTACAGTCCTGACAGCAAGTCTCTCGCTAGTACCAATAAAAATCTTTTCTTTATTTTCCAGCTAACTGTTACAATTGGCTAAAGTTTTACATAAGACTACGGTATCTTTATAAAGAACAAATGTGAGATTTTATATTTAAGTTAGCTTTAATAGAAATTGAAAGAATTTTTCTTTTCAAGAATTAACTGCATCCAACTCAAAAATCTAGATTGTAGATTAAAAAATATTCAAAATAATTTCATTCAGGAAGTTTGTATAATAGTAAATCAAATATATGATAAAGTCTCAAAATAATTCGGGTCATATTTTGCTAGTTGATGATACGCCAGATAACTTACGCCTGCTCTCTAAAATTTTAGAAGAACATGGGTTTAAGGTTAGAAAAACTATCAGTGGAAAAATGGCGCTTCAATCAGCCCAGATAGAACCCCCGGAACTAATTTTACTAGATATTAATATGCCAGATTTAAATGGTTATCAAGTTTGCCAGCAATTAAAATCTAACAAAAAAACCGCTAATATTCCTATTATTTTTATTAGTGCTTTAGACCAAATAACAGATAAAATTAAAGCGTTTGAAAATGGAGGCATAGACTATATTACCAAACCTTTTCAAGAGTTGGAAGTTTTGGCACGTGTTAAAAATCAATTTACTATTCATCACCAGGCGCAGCAATTACTCGCGAAGAATGAAGAACTACAAGAAGAAGTCCAAAAACGCAAACAAATAGAAGTAAGATTGCAACAGATAAATAGTATTGTTGAAGAACAAGTTGTAGAAAGAACATCTCAACTTCAACGAGCGCTAGAGTTTGAAGAAAGGCTCAAACAGACGACCGATGAAATACGCAGTAGCCTTGATGAGGAACAAATTTGGCAAGTGTCCGTTAAGGAATTAGGAGTTGGTCTAGAACTGGAACTGTGCTATTCTGCTATTAATAATTGTGAATTAAAAACTTGTACCCTCGGTCATGAATTTATTAAGTCTACTTCAAATCCTTTAGATAAGGATAGCATTATAGAATTAGTTCGACTGCCAGAAATACACCAACAATTGCTTCAGGGCTTAAGCGTTCAATTGTGTTTGTGTTACCCTGGTTCAAGCTTACAGGAATATTATAAATACACGATTTTAGCTTGCCCTATTTTCGATGTTCAAAACTTTTTAGGGAGTTTGTGGTTGTTCAAACCAGAAAACAAAAGTTTCGATGAACTCGAAGTTCAATTAGTTCTACAGGTAACCAATCAATGTGCGATTGCTATCCGTCAGGCGAGACTTTATCAAGCTGCACGAGAGCAGCTTGATAAATTACAAAAACTCAATCAACTCAAAGATAATTTTTTGCGTACCGTTGCTATTGAGTTACAGGGTCCTATTGCCGATCTCAAATCAATGAACCAAGAGCTAGGAGCAGAAATTCATGTTAATGAAGTAACAGGGAGTAAAATGTTACAGTATCTCAGAAATTTGCAGCAGGTATGCGATCGCCAACTGGAGTCTATTGAGAATTTGCTAGATTTGTAATATTTACAAGCTGGTACAGTTATACTCCATGTTTCTTAAACCATGCTTGAAGGCGTTGCCATCCATCTTTTGCCTCTCTCTCGCGGTAGGAAGGACGATAATCGGCAAAAAAGGCGTGTGGTGCATTGGGGTAAACAACAATTTCTGATTTGCTGTCGCTAGATTTCAGTTGCTCGCGCATCTGATCCACTGTAGCAACAGGAATACCCGTATCTTCGCCGCCATAGAGTCCGAGTACGGGGACTTTCAAAGTTGATGCAACATCAACAGGGTGTTTTGGCATTAATTCGCTCGCCTCGCCTACTAACCGCCCGTACCACGCCACACCAGCTTTAACTTTAGAATTGTGTACGGCATACAGCCAGGTAATACGACCTCCCCAGCAAAAACCCGTAATTCCTAATTTTTCGGCATTGCCTTTAGCAGATTTTACAGCCCACTCCACCGCAGCATCAAGATCGGACATCACTTGAGCATCTGGCACTTTAACAACTATCTTACGAATTTCATCTATGTTGCTTAACTTTGAGACATCCCCCTGACGCACAAACAATTCAGGTGCAATTGCCAAATACCCCAATTTAGCAAAACGACGGCAAACATCCTGAATGTGCTCGTGTACGCCAAAAATTTCCTGAACAACTAAAACAATTGGGAAATTTTGACCGGTAGCAGGCATTGCTCTGTAAGCAGGAACTGTTCCATCTTTTACCGGAATTTTCACCTCGCCCGCAACCAACCCTTTGGCATTAGTGGTGATAACTTTGGCAGAAATGGGTTGCACTGCGAGAGCAAAACCCGTCGCTAGAGACGCAGTGATAATAAATTCGCGGCGCGTTATTTCGTTCATCCTCTTCACCTTAAGCTATCCAATCACGATCTTAGCTAGTTCGGTCACAAGAAGTATCAACGCTCTACAAGGTATAAAATCAATCCACATTCTCTCTCGTTCTCTAGTTTCTCGCGTGGCTGATACAGGAGGCTACGCCTCCAATGAATTCATTCCCAGGTAGAGCTTGGGAACGAGGGCTGAAGAAGCTTCTAAAGAATAATATTTTTATCCTCCTGTAGCAATCGTAAATGAATTACAAACACTTGTTCCTTGTTTCCCTTGTCCCCTTTGTTCGGATCTCAAACAGGATTGCTATATCCTTCCAATCGCTTCTTGAATATCGCCAATTAATTCATCCATTCTTGCTTGAGTTGTATTCCAAGAACACATAAACCGCACTCCTCCAACACCAATAAAAGTGTAAAACTGCCAGTTCTTAGCTCGTAGTTGTGCGATCGCGTGTTCGGGTAATTTGACAAAAACACTATTAGCTTCCCTAGGAAACATCATTTCAACGCCTTCTATTTGTAACAATTTGTTTTCTAAATATTCAGCACATTGGTTGGCATGACGGGCATTCTTGAGCCAAGCACCTGTTTCTAATAAACCGAGCCAAGGTGCAGCAATAAAACGCATTTTTGATGCAAGTTGGCCTGCTTGTTTGCAACGATACGCAAAATCTTCTGCTAAAGTTTTATTAAAAAAAATAATTGCTTCTCCCATTGCCATACCGTTCTTTGTGCCGCAAAAACACAAAACGTCTACCCCACTTTTCCATGTTAATTCGGCGGGGCTTTTATTGATTGAAACCACTGCATTAGCAAATCGGGCTCCATCCATATGAATTTTTAAATTGTACTGTTTGGCAATAGATTTAATAGCAAGCAACTCATTCGTAGAATAGAGCGTGCCTAATTCTGTTGCTTGAGTCAGACTAATCACTTTTGGTTTGGGATAGTGTATGTCAGTTCTCTTCTTGATAATTGCCTCTATTGCATCTGGGGTTAACTTACCATTTGGTCCTTTTGCCAGTAATAATTTAGAGCCATTAGAAGCAAATTCAGGAGCACCACATTCATCAGTTTCAATATGTGCAGTTTCGTGGCAAATAACACTATGGTAAGACTGACATAACGAAGCCAATGATAGTGAATTAGCAGCAGTGCCATTAAAAACAAAAAATATCTCACAATCAATTTCAAACAACTCTCGAAAACCGTCTGTGGCTTTTTGAGTCCATATATCATTTCCATAGGCAGGAGCGCTACCCTGGTTTGCCTTAATCGTGTATTCCAATGCTTCCGGGCAAATACCGGAGGAATTATCGCTGGCAAACTGCTCTAAATTAAAATCCATATGTGTACGTTTTTAAGTTTAGTCTAGAAAATACTCTATGTTACCAAAACAGAATTAAATTGCTTCTAAGACCATTTCTGGAACGAGCAATGGATTGTCAGGAGAATCTTGCACTTGACCAATTCCCAAAAAGCGTCCATCTTCATGATAAACTCGTACAATTCCCAAAATTTCTTGAATAACACTTACGCGCTGGCCCTGACACCATTTTTGAGCAAAAATTGCAGGTAGAGTAACGGATGCAAGATGCTGTAATGGTGTATCGAAGGGTATAGGTTTAAAAGTTTCTGCTTGCAGTTGTACTTCCAAATCGCTTAAAGTCACACTCTCTGCCAAGTGAAACCCACTACTTGCAGTACGTTCCAAAGCCGCAAGAGTTCCACCAGTTTGTAAAGCGGTTCCCAAATCTCGGGCTATTGACCGAATATAAGTACCAGCACCACAATGAATGGCAACATCTAATTCTGGAAATTCTCCTTCCCGCCAATCCAAAATTTCCAGATGGAAAATTTCGACTATCCGAATGGGTACTTCCACAGTTTCGCCTTTGCGTGCTAAATCGTACAGGCGTTTTCCTTGAACTTGAATAGCGCTGTACATGGGTGGAATTTGTTCTATTTTGCCTAGAAATTGTTGCAGCAAAGGTTTAACTTTTTCCAGACGTAAGTCCCAGCAAGGTTGAGAGGTAACAATATCGCCCTGCAAGTCATCCGTTGTAGTCTGCACACCCAAGCGAATTGTGGCTTTATATGCTTTTTCCCCAGGAAGATATTGTAATAAACGAGTTGCTTTACCCAATGCCATAGGTAGCACCCCTGTTGCAGCCGGATCTAGTGTTCCAGCGTGTCCTACCCGTTTGAGACGTAACAGTTTTCGTGTCTTTGCTACACAATCGTGGGATGTCCAGCCAAAGGGTTTGTTGAGATTGAGAAAGCCTTGCACGGTTAATTTTATAGTTTTTATTTGTTTTAATGCGATTTATTATAGCAATCCTCTCGGATTGGTTTAAATGATGATAAACTCAGCAGATGCATGGATAAAATGTTTCTCACAGGATTAAAAACAATTTTTTTAGCAATTAGCTTAAATGTTGCCAAGACGTGTAAAACTATGAGCAATTTGCCAAACATTATATCAATCTTCATTAGTAGAGGCGCGAAATTTTTGCGCCTCTACTAATGTTATATTAATAGGCTATTTTTTATTGAAAAGTCCAGCGCCCTTCAATATGAGCGTCAAGCAACTGATGTGAACTCAGATATTCTTCCAGAACACTTTGAACAGAGGTTGCGATCGCTTTTGAGCTACCTAGTTCTTCCGCTGTCATGTTCAGACTCATGACAGAATTTTTATAATGATATTCCTCAAGGCAAATGCTGTATTCTTTGTCTTCCTGAACCAGGTTGCCATTAATTAACAAAGATACTACTTTCTTCTCAGCATCGCTGTAAACTACCCGAACACCTTGACTAATTTGAAAACAATTGCTTTCATCAGGCATTCTATTTTCTGGTCTGAGAACATAGTTAAATATTTTAAGTAAATTTGCCCCAGTCAATCGAAACTTATATAATGCACCATCGTAAGGATAAACTTTTTTCAGATCGCCCAAAGTCACAAGAGGGCCTAACTCTGTACCTCGGATAGAAGCACTGCCAATGAACACAACATCCAGCGTATCTATTTGGGCAAAAATATCTGTGATTAAGTTACCCAATTCAGTTTCCGCTTCACGAGTTGGATGCGTTAGTTTCCGTGTTAAACGACCAATGACTCGATTATATTTGCGATCTACCGCTTCTTGATAAGTCGCAATAAAGTTTTCTAAATCAACATCTCGTGGTGCAACTTCATTGTTGATTGGAATTAGTTGCCACTTCCATTCCACAATACTGTTAGTATCATCATCTACCACAATATCAAAACGCCCAATCTGGTCTGTACCAACTGCTGCTTGTGTAATCAAAATATTATTAACTTGGGCTGGCTGGTCTAAAAGAGTATGAGAGTGTCCGCCAATGATAATATCTACACCCCATGATGGGTCCAGCATTGCCGCTAGTTTTTTGTCCTCTTCAAAACCAATGTGTGTTAACAGAACTGTCAGGTCAATATCTTCATTTTTGTAAGTATTGCAAATCTTACCTATTTCTGAGGCTGCATCCTCTAAACCTACAAATGTACTAATACTTGTGTCTAGTTTTAATGCTTTAAGAACTTCTTCCGTTACAATACCAATAAACATGATATCGAATCCATCAACATTGAGGATGATGTATGGATTCATCAATCTTTTACTGTATTTTTTAATATATAGATTAGCATTGACTATAGGAAAATTTGCCATCTTTTCTAGAAATAGCAAATGTGGGAAGCCATAATCTAACTCGTGGTTCCCTAAGGTAACGGCATTTG
The DNA here is from genome assembly GCF_045999855.1 of Tolypothrix campylonemoides VB511288_2. NCBI lineage: Bacteria > Bacillati > Cyanobacteriota > Cyanophyceae > Nostocales > Tolypothrichaceae > Tolypothrix > Tolypothrix campylonemoides. Next base: position 955,838 of record NZ_JBFPMW010000003.1, on the reverse strand, counting down.
GAGCCAAGTAATTCATAATTTCTATGGTTGATAGACCTTTGAATTCGGTATCGATCATAGAACCCTGGAGCATATCGCCAGAAATTACATAAAGCACATTTTTCTCTTCTTGGCGTACTTGATTGATATATCCTGAAAGCAGTGATAAACCACCAATCAACTTACCTTCTTCACCTTTGGCTTCTGCCAGAAAGTCTCCGTGCATATCATTTGAGTGCAAGATTGTAAATTTTTTCAAACGTTCTGTGCTAGTACCAGTCATATTTTTATTTCTTGTAGTTCTAATTGCTTTATTTGTTGCTGTGCCAACTTAATGTTCTTGAGGATATGAAGCTTTAATTGTTGCTTCTATGTTTGAAGTAGAAAATTTATCCACAATCCTATCATGGATATTTCAAAACTTTGTTAACATAAAATTTTAATTTATTAAGATTTTATGTTAATGTTATTTCCTCATTTTTAAAAAGAAGTGTAAATGCCAAATTCATAAACTTGTGAGTATAAAGTTATCCTTTAAAATACAGATACTTGCTGGATCGAGCAAGTTTTTTTAAAATAAGTTTACTTTTTCTGATTTTATAAAAGTATTGATGAAAACAATTCCAGCCAATTTTCTAAAGAAAATATTAAATTATTTTTATTTCATTACTATCTTTTTCAGCAAATAAGTATTGTGAATTTTGCCGTTAAGCCTTGAAAAACTTGCTGTAAAGGGTTTAGCAAACAGCACAGCATATACGGTACGATAATGGAAATAGGATAACATCATGTGACGAGCAATTTTGGCATGATACGAGAAGATAGCAAAGCCATCTCAAGTTGGGGTATGGGAACAGGTAAAATAAGATCTGCATTGAAATTTGGCGTTGCAGAATAGAGATATGAATTAGAGCGATCGCTATACAACGTGCCCGACTTGAAGAGTTTCATCAAGTAGCCTACAAGTATTTAGGTAGAGCCAAGGACGCAACTTTTGAATTGATAGATGCCATATTGCTGACTCGAAACATTTATCTCCTAGCAGACTTATTCTTACCACCAGTGTTTAGACGCAAGTAGTCAACCATTTATGAGGAATTACAAGATAGCAGACTACAGCGACAGAAATTGGCTATATATAAAACAGATACTAACCCAGAAGCGTCTCATTAATTTTGCTGGATAACTGAACGCACTACTCACTCTCGTTCCCTGGTTCTACCAGGGAACGAAGTTGGCAAGGCTCTGCCTCGCGCTCCACTGGAAGCGGAGTCTCCTGTAAGGCATTCTCAGGCGGAGCCTGGGAACGAGGTAGCAGCCTATCAAAATTAATGCGATGAACCACTAGCGAAGTTCAAGTTACTTCTTAAACCCTCGTGCTAATTCATTTGTGGTCAAAGATTGTACAAGACTTAAACTAACCGACTTACCAGATATTGCTTTGACATAAGCAGCATTAAGAAAAGTATTATATTGAGGCATTTCTGCAACATAAGTTGCAAAGAATGGCAAACTCAAAATGTTTAAATATCGGCGTGCAAGACTTGGATCTTCTCCAACAAGTTCTGAGGGTAATGCGAATTGATTTGCACTTCCTTGCCCTTCTCCAATTGCTGAAAAATGGCTGGTTTTTGAAATAACTGCTAAGTACTTTTGTGAGTTGTCAATCCAAGAAAAAGGTAATATTTGTTCGTATAAAGCTGGAGCGATGGTATCATCACTACTAGCAGCAATCAAAACGGGAGTTTGAATTTGGCTTAACCCTGTTTCTCCAAAAATACTGCTGGTAATTGGATTGACTGCCATTACGGCTTTGACTCTTTTGTCTCGAAAATCATAAACTTTGCGTTCGCTACCTCGCGCTTCCAGTGCATTACACTGAAGGAGTAGGGATAAATTCCAAGTATCTTTAATGGCATTTTCTCGACAATCTTTTGCAAGTTGCTCGAAGTTAATCTTTGCACCTGCAAGGGCTAAAGCCGTGTAGCCGCCAAAAGAGTGACCAAAAACTCCTACTTGTTGCAGATTGAGCCGACCTTTATAACGAGAGTCAAATTTATTCCGGTCTTCGAGTTGATCTAATACATACTTAATATCTAGAGGTCGGTTCTGAAATTCATCTGGTGGTGCTACCTCATTTGTTTTGCCATTAAGAAGCGATCGCAATTGCTTGGTATCGCTACCGGGATGATTTGGAACAACAACAGCAAAGCCATAAGAAGCAAGGTAAGTTGCTACATAGGCAAAGTTACTACTGTCAGAACCCAAACCGTGAGAAACAACAATAACAGGAACTCGACCTTGAGCGTTAGGAAGGTAAATATCGGTTAGCAAAAATCGGTTGCGGGTAGCGTCGAAAAATTTCAGGGTTTGTTTTTGCGCTCTGTATTGTCCTTTTCTTCTTAAATCTTGCTTGAGCGAAAGAAGGTTAAACGGTAATTTACTGGAAGTTGCTTCTATACTTGACTTTTCTTCAACTGCGGCTACAGCACGTTTGGTTTCATTGACAAGTTTTTCTAACTCCGATCCCATGCTCATAGTACGTGCTAAGTCAATATACATACTACGGCTGGGATATTTACGCAATATATTTAACAACGTTAAACCTTCTGGCTCCGCCGCCGCTAGAATCAGCGCCGAACGTAAAGCGTGTAAGCTTGGTTTTTGTTGGCGAGATTCCGTTTTAATGACTTCTCCCAAACGGTTCAGTAAAAATTCTCCTTGTGAAGTATAGAGAAATTGGGAAATCGCGACATGGCTCACTTTGATGGGAGTCAGTAACGCTCGCCGCAACTGCTGGATTTGCCCTTTTTTGAGATATTGCTTGTAAACATCCAAATCATCGTTAATGACACCTGTTTTGGCATAGTCTTCTAATGCCTGTATGGAAATGGAACGTTCAAAAGCTGAATACGATGCATAAATTCGCTCCGCAGCAAAGGCAGAATTGCTCAATCCAAATGTTGGCAGCAAAGCAGATAGAACTAGCGTTAAGGAATTCTTTCTCAGGGCGCTAGTCCAATGACCAAATAAGTTGTTCATCGATTTAATTGTGCAAGGAGGTGATGTTTAACGAGGCGGTGTTATCTGGTAGCTAAGTCACCCTGGAAGTGCTGGTGAGTTTGATGTGCCTCAAAATAACAAACTTAACAGGAATGAGTTACTAATGACTAGTATCTACAGGGGGTAATCTTTGTTTACTGTGACCGATAACCAGTCACAGACATAAGTATAATTACTTGATTTGAGTTAAAAAGTAGGTGAGCGATCGCTATCCATGCCTTTTAACAAATAAAAAATAACATACTTTTTTGATAAGCGATCGCCATTTACCGAGCAACAATTGTTGATAAATGCTTACGTTTTCGTAGATTTCCCTAGAGCAATTGTAACTGAACCTAACACAACTAAAACCGCTCCTATGATTCCCACTAGGGTCAAAGATTCTGGTGCTATCAATTTTGGTGATAGAACTGATACAAACCAAACAGCAATTAATGTTACAACGGGAGCTAAAGCTAAAACGGCACTGACACGTGAGGCTTCCCAATGTTCTAAAGATTCAGCAAAAGCACCGTAGGCTATTAGAGTATTGAAGGCACAAAAAAGGAGAATGGCAAAATGCCAAAAACCCAGTGTAAAAATTGTTTTTGGATTGGCAAATGGAGTGAAACACAAAGTACATCCTCCGTAAATCACAAGCATGATACTGGGAGAGGATAAAGATTGTAGCAATTGTTTTTGTGCTAGGGCATAAATTGACCAAGTTATGGCTCCTACAACAACGAAACCGCTACCTACAAGGTATTTTCCCTGAGATGTAATTAAGTTATTCAATTGTTCGTGAAAAAATAAGACTAGCCCTACAGTTAGAAGACTGATACCAATCCACTGAAGTAATGTATACCTTTCTTTAAAAAGAATTAAACCTCCAATACCCATAAGTAAAGGTGCTAGCTGAATAATCACTTCAGCATTAGCTGGTGAAGTAAGTGCTAACCCCTGCATGAAGAAAAGGTAATTTCCAGCTAGGAAAAAAATTGCGATCGCTAATAGTATCCAAGAAGTGGAACGCAAATGAGACAGATTGGGTAACTTCCACCGTCCTCCCAAATAAATAGCTAACACCACAAAAGATACTAAAAAGCGAAACCAAATGACAGTATAAACATCAAGAACTTGTAGAGCGATCGCTAAGGCAATAGGTAAAATTCCCCACAAGAGAACGGTCAGCAGTGATAATGCTAGTCCTAAACGCCAGCGACCAGTGGTAGTATGCATTGTGGTTAGTTGTTAGTTGTTAGAAGAAATCAGACATACTTGGGGATGCACCAGCAAAAATTTGAGTTGCTGTTAATAAGGCTGTTTCTGTTGCATCTAGATATCCTGCTAGCTGCAATTGGTAGGGTGCGTACAAGCCCGTGTACAGGGGTGCTAATCCTCTAATATCTAGCTTCATCTCTCCTTTTCCACCGCTTCTGACTTCACCGCGTCCGTTGGCAACAGACAGGATAAATTTACCATTGTTTTCTGGAAGCAGGTTATCTTTAATCTCTAGGTGCAGTTCTGCTTGAGTTGTACTGAAATAACCGCGTTTCTCTAGCGCTTTTGCAACATCTACTATCCGTAACATCCAACGCGAGGTAGCTTTTTGCCGAGCTGTTTGTTCTGGTAACAATAACGTGAGGGAGTCAATTGCAGACCCTTTCCAGCATACAGACTGAATTTGAGAGCGATGATTGGCAAGAAAACTCCAAACAGTTTGTCCTGCTACAGGTGTAAGAACGACCCAATCTCTGATTCTGATAAAAGAGCTATCCCGATCTTGGTGCTGGCTGAAGATGATGTAACCTTGTGGTTGCTCTACCGTACCAATGAGATAGGCGTAAACAGTTTCGTTATTGTCAGGTTTAATAATTTGTTTCCATATGGCTTGATGTCTGTCGAGGTACCCGTTGTTGAATTGTGCTTTCTGTTGGTAAAGGTTATAAAATGCTTTTTCTTCTGGGGAAACTTCTAGGAGGGGAAGGGGCTGTTCTTTGATTTGAATACTCTGGGTCAGTATTTCCCAAGAACAAAAGAACCCTCCCTGTTCGTAACCTGCTTTGCGATAAAGACGCTGAGTTGCAGGATAAAGACATGAGATTGGGACTCCGTTCGTCTGGCATTCTTTTAGGGTATGCTCCAATAACGCGATCGCAGATCCATCTCCGCGATGTTCTGGCGCAATACCTACAGCAGCAAGTCCTACCATAGGGACGCGAGAATTACCCCACCACTGACTCATGGGGATTGTTGCAAGCCCACCTGCAATCTGGAGATCGCGACGAATGAGACGAAAGTTTTCTAAGCCGATGCAATTGAAGTAAAAATCAATGTCTTCCCGAAGGCTGATAAAACACTGTGCGATGATATTTTCTAGTTTTTGAGCGTCCTCTTGACCGACTTGGCTGTATTCAAATTTTGCTGTCATGAGTTGTCATACCTAGCAGGACTGGACTACAATGATACTACAAACAGAAATGAGAATAGCGCTTCACCCGATAGATTCATCCAAAAGGATGAGAGTGATGGTACAACAAGACTCCGTTTTTAGTGGGGTAAAACAGACCTAAACTAGGTTTGTTGGAGATTTCCGATTTGTAGCACGTGGTGTGGATTTAGAAGAATCTCCAAGTCTAATAGTAATAGCAGGCAAGATTATTTAACTTTTCCTCTAAAGCGGATATAGCCAAAAGAACTCGGAGGTGTACCGGGACCTGTTGCATTGGGTAAATTGCCCAAGTTAACGACGATCGCACCGTTTGTATTGGCACCCCCACACTCAATCTTAGGATACACGGTTTTGGGGTCTACTCCTGGTGGAAAGTATTGACCGACATCACCATCTTGAACATCTGTCAGAGAAACTGCCGAGTTATTTTGGTAAAGTAAAATACCGCGATCTGCGCCAGAAACACCACCAGGTGCTGAAGACACGCTGTTAAAAGCAGTGGGGATGAAGGTTGTATTATCGGGAACGCGATCGCACAGCAAAACGTTTGGAGCTGGGGAACTACCTGCTGAGAGGAAATATATAGTATATTCCAATTCATTATTGGGACTCACATTCCCACCATTGATACCACCGAGAAGGAAACTACTGGGGTTAGGCCATGCATTCGTATCGGCGGTAGGATACTGAGGGGGTTTGGGAGCGAGATTCGGTTCTATGTCATTGTCATCGTAAGGATTAGCCGCCTCATTAATATAACCTCCTAAGTTATCTCCTCCGTTGGAAGTGGTTGAACCATTAATAGCTGTAATTCTTTTAACCAATAATATATTTGGTTTGTTAGGAGTAGAAACAACAGTCAATAGGGTTGGATCGTCATCACCTGTTTTAGTAGGGTCATTACCTGTTTCGACACCATCGTCTGATTTTTGCAGAAATGAATTGCCAATTGTGGGTGTACTCGATGTACCTCCTGCAGAGTTCGCATCAGTGAAGACAGTTCCAGTTGTTGCGGTACTATCAGGGGTATTAAAATTAGCACTTGCTTGGTTGCTGATGGGAGTTCCGTTGTTATGGTTGTTAATTGTAGCCGTCACGGTGATGGTAATAGTATCCCCAACACGCAGAGTCCCGGAATTTGTTAAAGCACCAGAGCCATTGTAAGCAGAGTTCAGAGTAATATTGTTACCAGATGTTTTGGATGTGATTTCTGCACTTACAAAAGTTAACTGCGCTGGTAATGAGTCACTAATGACAAAATTCGTCGCGTTGCTCTTACCCGGATCGAGATTAGAATAAGTAATAGTATATTGGATGCGATCGCCCACCGTAACAGTTCCACTTGCATCCGTGTCAGTTAAAAAGCGTACAGATTTTGTACCCTGTACGTTTGCCTGATTTGTATCTGTAATAATTATATCCGCAAGCACGGCTTCGCCGGGGTAGTAAGTCCAAGTATCTATTCCTTTAAAGTCTCCGTAATTCCCACTAAACTCGTGTTGTCCTGAGGTGCTATCAATCCCAACAGCAGCATTTCGGGGATTGGTTGGGTTTCCAGGACTGCTCAAGTCAATGGCAGTTCCATTTTTAGTTTTATAGTCGTCATCATTATAATAAACCGTAAATTTATTAATTCCAGGCGGAAACGGACCGGGAGCATTCGTCATTTCAATGACAAATCCGCTAGGGTTGTTTTCAGCATCTAACATGGGGAAGTGGTACTCTCCCGCACGCAGCCTAATTCTGGCATGATAGGGAGCATTTTGAGGAAGGGGAAGCAAGTTGTTCCCTTGTGCATCCTTACCATCCCAGGGGACAACATTTCTACCGGAAAGAGATACGTTCTGTAAAACCCTATCTACACTGGGGTCATAAATATTGTCATTATTCGTATCAATAATAATATCGTAACTCCCCGAAATACTCGAATCAAAGCTAAAGTGACCTCCCGCCCCAACAAAAGTTTGATTTCCACTCGCTCCATTCTTACCAGTAAATTTAAAGTTAGCTGGTTTTGGAGGGATTAATGGTGAAATAGGAATACCAAGCGCTCCAAGAGCGAGCGTGTCAGGTTTATTGATAAAGACTAAATGAGTAATATCAGTTGGGGTATCAGGTACATCCGGGCGCTGTACTTGTACGTTTCCTAAAAAGGGGTCTAGAGTGTTGTTGTTTTGAGCGGCGCGTGCAGAACGATAAAGCGTACTGCTATCCGTGCGGTCAATATACCCACGACTGTTTGCAAAGAAAATAAAGCCAAACGGATCTACCCCATTCATTGCAGTTCGGTAGAGGTAGCCATCTTTTGTTTGAATGAAGAAGTCAGAGTTGAGAGACAAACCAGTTGTCCCAAGGTTAAAAGCAAGGTAATTGGTAAAAACTCGCCCTAGTTGCGCGTTTCCTGAAGAATCTCTCACTGTGATATCCCAAGCAGCGACAGATGATACTTGAGTTGCATCTGTGGGAAAATTCGCGTTTGTTGCTTTGGACGGAGGATTTTTTTGACTGTCTCCCAACCCTGGTGCATGAAACTCGACTTCATACACTCCTGTTTCCGTAGCTTTAAAGCTACATGGAGTATAACCTCCCGTGTTTGGTAACGGTCCTGCTTGCTCTTTTGCTAACGTATCTATAAAGCCAAAACCCGTACTGAGTACATCACAAGATCCGTTTTGTCCTCCCGAAGGGCTGCGATAGACAATATCTTGACCGTTAAACGATGGATCGCTTTCATACACGCTAGAACCCAGGTTAACAGTCTCCCCAGCTCGAACGTAAACTTTCAGCAAGGTGATACGCTTAATATTTGCAGTTGATAAATTTGGGGACCATTCCAAATAAGGTCTGTGTCCGCCTCCGGAGATTAAGTCTTTGGAACCTTCGGCTTGGGCTGGTTGTATCCCAGAGCACAAGGCATACAATAATGAAAATGAAAATAAAAGCGATAATTTCTTCATATTTTTCTCCCCACCATTTCCGCCTTTGCTTTCTTCAGCTTGTCCGCAACGGTTTGCATTGTTCCCGCTTTCGCTTGCTTCAGCTTGTTAACAACTGTTTGCACCGTAGATTCTTTGTCTTGGGGAGGTGGAACTTTTTGCAAGCCAAATCCATCAAAGAGTTCGTTTAACTTCAGAGTTAAACCCAAATAAGGACCTCCTGCACTTCGAGTTCCAGAAAAATCGCGGTCATCAATATTACCAAATACGTAACCTGCAGACAACCGCAGGTTGGGGGTCAGGTAATAGCCTGTTTCTATCACAAAGCCCGTTTCCGTGTAACCGTTTTGATGAATCCAACGAGTCTCTCCTACCAAGTCCATACTATAGCCCAAACGGTAAGTAGCCCGCACCTGCGCTAGATTTGTTGTAGTCGTTCCAATCAAATCCTGCGCTAAGTAAGAAGTACTGTTGCGAAGAGCATACTTTCCGTAAAATTCCCATCTCCAGTTGGGTGCATAGATAGCTTCTGCTGCAAAGGTATGGTCTTCCGCTCCCGTACCGCTTCCTAAAAGAATGGAGTCGGGAATTGTTGATGGATTTTTACGATATTCGTAACGCAACAAAGCATTAAACTTGTCATTGTTGGGGTCGCGATAAGCTAAACCAAGTCTTAGATTGGCTGTATCTCCCAACCCTACCAATTTTTGGTTGGCAGAATTTGCTTGTTGATAGCGCAGGAGTGCTGTCAGGGCGGGGGAAAGCTTACCTGCAGCAGCGGCGGAAATGACGGTGTTGGAACCGCTAGAGGAGGTGCGGTGTTCGTACCGGGCGCTTGCTTGGAATTTGGGATTGTCAGTATATTCCAAACCGACACTGTAGCTATCGCCGCTTAACAGCCCCAATGCAGATGCACTTTGACCGACTGCGAAGGGTTGAGCGTACTGCACTCCCGCTCCGTTACGACCAAAGAAATCACCAAAAACGTGTTCGTAAGCAAGGTTCAACCGCAATCCTGGGGAAATTGTCCAGAGATGGTTTAATCCGATCGCACCTTGCATGGTCACTTCATTAGCGCCACCTAAAATGGAGTAACGTCCTGTTAGAGTAGTATCTTTCCCCAGTTTGTGTTCGCCATTAATACTCAAGTTTGTAATGGAGTTATCTTCAAACTGACCGCGAGTGTAAAACTGTTGGGTTAAACTGACATTCACTCCCGGAGTGACAGCCCAATTTAATCCCAAGATAGTCCGGTCTGGATAAACAGTATCCGTGTCTGAGGATAAAGTCAGTTCGTTCTGGGCTAAGAAGGTGAGGTTTTTTGCTAGGGGTAAAGTCAGACGCGATCGCAACTGGTCGGATTTGGTATTCTGATTGTCAGCAGCCATGCGGTCTTTGCGATCGCGATGCAACCAATCCATATCAACAGTTGCTTTACCTATCCTTTGCTGAATCCCCGCAGAAATGGTTGTGAGGGAGTTATCTACTTTACTCCCCGGAATGGCGTCAGTTCTTGGGGAGAAAAGTTCCTCGAAAGTATCTAGAGGTTGAGGAGCAATCCCAAAGTTATCTTCATGGTCGTACTGTACCCGCAAATTGGTACTTTGAGAAACCTGGCTTGTCAGTTGTGCGCCATACCGAGTTTGACCGGGAACAAAGCTGGTGGTTGCGTTGTTGGCAAATCCCGCATCAGCAAAACGATAATAAGCACGTCCAAACAGACCCCTGGTAATTTGTCCTTGAGCTTCCACCCGTGCTGCAGAACCGCTGACTTCGCTTGCAATATCTGTATCGTTGCTAGAACGAGCGTATTCTGCAATCAATTTGCCTTTACTACCCAGGGAAATTTGTGCATCTGCGCCGTAAAGTTCAAAATTTCGACTTCCCTGATTTTCCCGGATATAGCTTGTTCCTACCCAACTTTCCCGATTGATTTCGCGAGACAAGTTATATTGCAAGCGACCTGCATAGATGTTGCTTTTGCTGTTTTGGCTGTCATATTGATAGGTAGCAACAATCCGGCGGACAAGAACTTGTCCGGTGTTGTCTACATCTGTACGCAGGACGGGTTGGCGGAATAATAATGTCCCTCGATCGTAATCAATTTCGTAGTCGGGACCTCTGGAAAGCTGTTTGCGTTCCAATACAGTACCGGGACGGTTAAGTTCTTCCAACTCAATAAAGACGTTTTCGCTACCTGGAACGAGCAATCTTCTAGACAAGAAGTAATAACCGCTAGTTCCGTCAGGCGGTAGGGTATCCCGTTGGAATCCTTCAACGTTATTTCCGTAAAAACCCGTAACTTGAAGATTACCTATGTTGTAATTTGCTTTAAAACCGTGAAGCTGACGTGTTGTCGCCGTAAATTGCTGGGAAGAACGCGCAAATTCCTCTGTGTTGTAGTCACCCCACATGGCATAGTCGGGGCTGGCTTTGGGGATGCGTGGCGATCGCTCCAACCGCACGTAAACGCTATCAATCGAAGGCGTCAAGACCTCAACTTGAGAACTATCACCGTAAACTGGATAGGCTTGCTCGCTAAATTGATAGGAGCGAAACAGACGGTTGTCGCAGTTACAATCTTCATTGAGAGCGCGATCGCTATTATAAGCACCAGTAAACAACCATTCCCCGATTGCTCCAGTTGCAAACACCGCAGAACGGACGTTTAATTGAGTGCTGTTGTCTTTACCGGGAGGTAGAAAGTCGCGGAACCTACCGTAATAATCCGTACCCCTTGCACCCAAGCGTACATCCACAACCCCAGTGGCAATACTCGGACGCAGCGCAGTCTCAAATTGCAACTGGGTATATGCTTCTAACTCCCCAGCTTTCGCAACAATTTGTACTGTCTGCGCCTTCAATCCCGATTTTAGCTTTGCTGTAAATTCCCCTCCTCGTGCTTGTACCTGAAATCCCGGTTGGTCGGGCTTACTGTCAGCACCGATAAACTCACCAACTGTTGATACTAGAGTAACAACAGCATCGCGGTTTGAGAGATTCCCATTGGCATCTAGCAATCGACCCCGGATGGTAGCCGTGGAACGTCCATCCGCAGGAATCCGCGATTCTACTGTATCTAATTTTATCTGAGTTGGCGCTCCCTTAACTTGTACTTCTATTGTTGCTGTGGAGTCTTGAGCACCAAGAGCAGTTGCGGTGATGGTATTTCGCCCTTCTTTTAAAGAAATACCGTACCATGTTTGTGTCACCAAATTAGTCGTTGGATCGGTTTCTGTACGACCTACCAAAGAAGGGTCTACTATCTCACCATTCACGCGCAGTTCCACCGTCGCATCTACAGAAAACTGCAAAACAATTGTTGTCGCCGGGACATCTATGACCGCATCGGGAGTGGGCGTGAGGATTTTGATTGAGGATAAGGGGGAGGAGGGGAGGGGGAGAGGGGGAGAGGGGGGGAGGGGAGGAGGAGGAGAAGTTTGTGCTTTAACAATAACAGGACAGAAAACAAGACTTGCTCCTGCTACAACACCCATTAATTTTAAATTGAGAACATTTACATAACGCAGTCTTTTCATTTTTTGACCTCCTCATGGAAGGCTGGAGTGACTGCGAAATTCATTCGTACCATTCCACCTGGTTCTAAACGCACCAGGCGAGATTGGCTGTTACGTTCGCGGAAGTAAAGATTGGGGGCTAAGGTGTAACCAGAAAGGCTGCTGAGGTCTAGGACTCCAGTATGATTTCCCGGTAGGACATTCGCAACAGAAAATAAACCATTAATATCCGTAGTTATACGGTTGCCATCTTCTAGGAAAATAACCGCATTGGGAATTCCTGGTTCTCCTGTTTGCTGTTCGCCATCAAAGTTTTTATCGACAAAGACTCGACCTATAATAGTGCCGCAGTCAGACACGATTCCAGGTCTTACTTTTAATTGATGGGTTGCAGGACCGTCTTTAACCGCAAAATTGTTATCAACTCGTTGGGCGTTTACGATGGCTGAATTTCGACCCGAACCGCGTACAGAATCGGGTGAGAGTTGAGCCGCATAGGCAATATTGAGCACTTTACCTGGAGGGATGGAAACTGAAGTTCGCAAGATAACCGTTGCGCCTTGTCCTTCTACTGTCACCGTCACTGCTTGACCGTCAAACTCACCTCGCACCGACTTGGAAACAAAGGCAAATCCCAGGGGCAAGGTATCGGTAAGCACCAAGTTATTGAGGGCAGCATCGCTCTTGTTCTTGACAGACAAGCGATAAATGACTGTATCTCCGGGTTCTGCTGTTGCGCGATCGCCTGTTTTAATAATTTGTACTTGTTGTGTTTGACACATTCCTACATCAAACTCAAAAGCAAATAAATTGAGCCCTACAAGTTCGGCGTTAGGAACCAAAACCACAGTTCCTTGATAACTGGTTTCTCCCGTGATACTGATAGGTTGACCGTCTAAGGAAGTTGCAAGATAGCGAACAACGTTATTTTGGGTACTATCAGCACTCTCAAGAATGGAAATTTTGATGCGCCGTTGGGAATAGATAGAATTTTGTGGGGGATTGACGACTAAAATATAGCTTTTCCCCGGAGTGACTTGACCCTTGCTGGGATCTAATAAAAAGTTATATTGTCCTTCGGAAGAATTCGTAAGTATAAAGGGATTGCTGTTGGTGGTATTTGGTTGTACCCCTCTGGCAATTCCATTGTTGGGAAGATCGGGTAATTCTGTGGGAGTCAGAGAAACTAATCTTCCCAATTCTGTTCCTGTTGGATCGTTGGGATTTGTTTCGTACAAACCAACGGAAAAACCGTTGTAATCAGAAAGTGGCTGTCCGCTACAGCCTAAAATTCGCCCTTGGGGGTCAATTAATTGAGTTGGTTTAATATCAATTTGGCTGGAAATACCTTGAAATTGAAAGTTAGTATTAGAATCTGTATAAGTATATGTAGCTTGGTTAATAAGGTTTGGACCTGAGATTTGGTTCCTTGCTTGGGCAAGTGCAGATATAGGAGTACAGAATAAGTAGGCGATTGGAACTGCGATCGAGAACCATCCCAACCAGTGTTTCTGAGAATTTATATAGTGTTGCAAACTGTCATTAGTTGTAGAGATACGCCGGGACGCATCCGTACATTTCTCGTCGCTCATTGGTTTTCATCCAAAATCCAAAATTATCTCAACGAACTTTGACTTGATAAATTCCCTTTACACTTCCCTTGGTGGGAATGGATGACCCAAATTTCCAGCGAATGTGGGTATACATTGTAACGGGTGCGGGTTTTGTTTCGGTTTTGCCATCAGCAAGCGTAACTTTGACGCTTGGCTTTTCTACAAAACTGCGTCCCCCGTCAATGCTGTAAGTAATTTTTGTCTCATTATTAGCAGTGCTAGTAGCAGAATTCAGTACATACACGGTTCCCAAGGGAATAGGTTGATTGATGATAAGATTTTTGACATTGTTGTTACTGTTGTTATCAGCCGTCACCGTATAGCGCAAGATATTTCCTGGTTCTACCAAAGCCTTCCCTTGTAAAGGTTCCCAACTTAAAGTTTGCTTACCCTGTACTTGCTGAACAACTCTCTTTTCTGCATCCAAGCGCAACTGCACTTGTCCCTTTGTTTGCGTGTTTTGGGCTGTGGCTGTTTCCAACCCATAATTGGTTTGATATAGAACAGGAAAAGTCGCTACAAATGCGATCGCTCCTACAGTTGCTAGTACAAAACGCTTCATCTTAGAATCTCCTTTGTTTTAGTGCTTGTTCCGAGGCTCTGCCTGGGAATACTAGTGCAGGGGCTGCGCCTCAAGTTATGTTGGTACGAGAGGTAGAGCCTTGGAACATTCACCCTATCTCCCCTACTCCCCACTCCCTAATTCACCTTGCGTTGGAAAGTAAACGTTCTTTCCTGTCCCGGTGTAACCGTGTCAGTAACGGTATCTACGTATTTGGTTACGTCATTATTAACAGTCGTCCCAGTCTGGTCACCTGTAGAGGTAGTTGCTGGTTTACCGCTAAAAAAGGTGATGGTTGCAGCACCAGAATCTTTTGCAGAGCCAACAATATGACTCGTATCTATAACGCTGTTGTTATCGTTGTCTAATGCCCAATTGTTACCTTTCGTGCCATCCCAAGTGGTACCATCTTCAGTAATCACCACTTTGCCAGCATTTAAGACGATGTTGCCAGTACCGGATTGAGGTTCAGAAATGTTTTTGTAACTAATTTGGTACTCAATAATGTTTCCTGGAGCAGGGGTTCTAGGTACATCGGGTACTTGATCGTTTACACCTGGTGTGGAATCAAAGTTATCCTGACCCGTTCCTACTGCGGGACCCGTTCCTTGCAATACGCGAGACAGTTTCACCATTTTCAAGAAGCCTGTGTAGACGCGATCGATGGTGATATTCCTAGGTTCAGTTCCTTGGAATCCCGGTGTCGCATCATCAATATACGCTGTTATGGGAACTGGAAAGCCACGGTTAATATCTGTAGAAAGTGGAGTCCCAGAAGGCAAATTCACTTCCACGCCGTAATTAGCTGTTGCATTAGCTGTCACTCCATCAACTCGAATGGGATTTGTTGCACTAATGTTTTGGTTGTTAACCTGTCCTTGCCCCGACTGGAACACAAAATTTGTACCATCGTATCTATAAGTTGCCGACAAACTACCGTAACTGATGGTAACGAGTGTATTTACAGGTAAGTCTCCTGGAGTCGTAGGAGGTGTTGGAATCAGAGAGACGTTACTGCTACCCGCACCAGTGTTTTTAAAAGTGTTGGTAAAACTGACACCATCTGGATCGATTAATGTTCCGGGAACTGTACTCGCAGGGACTAGTGAAGATTTGTTGGTGAAGTCTTTATTGTTATCATTTTCAGCAACAGCATCCGGTGCATCCTTAGGTCCGTTTAAGACAGAAATACCTCCTGCAGCAGTTAAGGTGACAATATTTGCCTCACCACCGGGACCTGTACCGCTGTTATTGTTGTTGAGATCTGTGCCAATCCCATTATTGCCTTCCAACTCATCAGGAATCTTGTTGTTATTGGAGTCTGTTGGATTAATATAACCATCATCCACACTGTCTGGAAGAAGGGTATCGGGGATTTTATCGTTATTGGTATCAGTACCGATAGGGGGATTGGAACCATCAAAATTGCTGGGGCTTTGATCTCCAGATTCATCGTATACGGGGGCTCCACTGGGACTTTTACCGAATAACTGGGCAATATTTGCAATGGAAATGGATTCAGGCGTACCAACAACTTCAACAGTAATTTGAAAGCCTGAAACTGTAGTACCTGGGGCAATACTTTCAGTTCTTACAAAACCAACTCGTTTTACTGTCGCCAAATCTGAAGGTGCAGTCGTTGTCCAAGTTGCTTGATTGGCATCGAAAGAAGAGACATCATTGGTTGTATAAACGGGTTGCCAACCAGATGGGGCTTTGACACTGACTAATTTGGTTCCTGCAGGAATGGCATCAGATACCAAAATGTAGGAACCGACTAGACCGGGAATAGTTGTGCCATTTAGAGGCGCAGGGCTGATACCGTTACCTGTAGGATCGTTGTTTTCAACTCGCAAGCTTAAGTCGTAGCTGAGATTATCCCCCCCCGGACCATCCACCCCAGCACTTGTTTGACTGCTGCGGGTTTTGAGAACTGTTGCAAGAGTGTAATTTTTTAGGTTTGAATCAACTGTGACTTGTTGTGTGGCGCTGGCTTCACGCGTACCATTTATGGGTGTACCGCTAACTTCACCCGTGACTGAGCCATCAGGATTATCTACAGTATAAAGGTCACCGCCATTTTCACTCCGTGGCTGGTTTTGAGCATCGCTGGGCGTATCGCCTAATTTGACAGATATAGTGCTTCCGCTTGTTGCACCATCAGCAACTTTAACAGGAACCCGCACTAAAACAGAACCACCTGGTGGAATCGAGTTAGTTGAGGTTCCGCCAGGAGCAACGGGTTGCCATGTTTGACCGCCATCGTAGCTAATTTCTACTGACCCATCAAGTTGTCCGGGACCCGTGACTGTGGGTTGGTCGGGAATGCGGAACTTTGTAGGGTCGTTACCAACGTTAGTGACGTTGTAGGTGTAATAAACGGTGTCACCAATACCAATTTTTCCATCTGTATTTTGGTCGGTTTTAAATGAAGTACCAGAACCAGTTACGGTAATACCAGCAACTTCAGCAACGGTAACGACAACTGTGTTAGAAGTCGTGTTAATTGTTGTTCCAGGATTATTGGGGTCTTCATAGGTAGCGGTTGCTGTATTGCTAATCGATTGACCCGCAGTTGTACCCTCAGCTTTGACTGGGCTGACATATTGAAAAAAACTGTGAGCTAATAATCCCGTAGCAATTAAATAAAGGTAGAGCTTGGTTTTCCCTAATAAGAGTTTATAGGTTGGTGGCATGATGAACCCTAAAAATTAAAAGTTAGATTAAAACTAGTATTTGAAGGTAGACTTGAATTTAGTAAGTGAAAAATGACGAAGTAATTCAACTCAAAATTTGATTTTTTGAGGGCTTTGTCTGGGTAGAAACTTTTAATAGATTGCACCAAATGACCAAAGAAAGTATGAAGGATAAAGAATGAAGAATAAAAGATAGCTTTTTATTCTTCACACTTCATCCCTCATGAAATTGTTGCTCATTGACTCTGGAGATTCTCATCAAGAGAAATTGAGCTTACAAGAATGTAACTTTTTATCCTGTGTTTAGCTTCAGTGAAAGTATGGACTTATTGTAAAAATTATGGATAACAAGCCGTGGAAAATCATATATCTTAACCCGTATTTTCCACAAAAGTCTCACAATTGCATAACAGCGAGATTTTCAGTACTCCCTAAGATTGCATTTACGAGCGCTTTGATAAAAATAATGGTTCTTCAGTACTTGTTAATTTAGCATAACGAGTACTGAAGAACCAAAATAATTATACTTTTGTCTTATATATCAATCCTATTTGATCTCTAAACAAAAGAGACAAAGCAGACAAGGAAGAGGTGTTTGTAAATCATTTAGGAATTTTGTAGAAATTGACTGCTTGAAACGTCTATTACATGGTTTTTCACTCCTATGTCTATTACCGAACAGCAACTGGCGAGCGGTAACATTGTAAGAGAGTCTGTATAGTTTTGTATTGCACATTACAGATAGCCGCTGATTTGGGCATAGTAAGAATATTTATGTTGCAGCAAAAAGATAATGACAGCTACTTTATCTAGGTATCAGCGGATTCAAAAAATTGTTGCATCCCTGCGGACTTTCTCTCGCATGGATGAAGCCGAAATGAAAACTGTTAATCTTCATGGGGGATCGAGAGTACCTTAATGATGTTGCAATATCGCCTGAAAGCAAAGCCAAATCATCCCGGTATAGAGGTCATTAAACATTACGGTGATTTGCCGTTCGTGGAATGCTATGCGAGGCTATTGAATCAAGTATTTATGAACGTGTTAAGCAATGCGATCGATTCTTTGGAATCCATCGGCACAACCAATTCTATAGAACAGTCATTACCAAACAATCAAGGGTTTCTGACAAACCCAATTATTACCATTGTCACCGAACAAGTCGATCGCGATTGCGTTGAAATCCGGATTGTAGATAATTGTAGATAATGGTCCCGGTATGCCAGAGTCGGTTCGCCAACGCTTGTTCGATCTCTTCTTCACGACAAAACCTGTAGGCAAAGGAACGGGTATGGGCTTATCAATTAGCTATCAAATTGCCACCGAAATACACGGGGGGTCGCTTTTGTGCAGGTCAGAACTCGGACAGGGAGCGGAATTTATCATCCGCGTGCCAATTCGGCAACAATTAACTGACTGGTAGCGATGGGTGACCCATTCCGTACAACCTTGAAAAACAATTGTGAAAATGCTTGGAATTAAACTCCCATGACTTTGCTGTAAATTTTTAAAACCCGACAAAAATTGTCGGGTATGTTTGACTGGTATTTTTGCTCGTGTTACTATCAAAACCACAGTTGACGGACATTCAGGGAAGGCTGACTTATGACACAGGCGACAACCACTCATACCCAAACAAACACAGGCACTTTTAAATCCTTGAAATGTAAGGAGTGTAGTGCGGAGTACGAACTCCAAGCCCTTCACGTGTGTGAGTTCTGTTTCGGTCCATTGGAAGTCACCTATGATTACAGCTCCCTTCGGTCTAAGGTCACCCGTGAAACAATTCAAGCCGGTCCCAACTCTATTTGGCGCTACCGTCACTTTTTGCCTGTCGCCAGCGAAAATCCAATTGATGTGGGAACTGGTATGACCCCACTGGTTCGTTCCCAACGCTTGGCACGTCGCCTCGGTCTGAACAAACTGTATATCAAAAATGATGCCGTCAATATGCCCACCCTCAGCTTTAAAGATAGGGTGGTGTCAGTTGCTCTCACCAGAGCACGGGAATTAGGTTTCTCCACAGTTTCTTGTGCTAGTACCGGGAACTTGGCTAATTCTACTGCAGCGATCGCAGCACACGCCGGTTTAGATTGCTGTGTATTCATTCCTGCTGACTTGGAAGCCGGAAAAATCTTGGGTAGCTTGATTTACAGCCCAACCCTCATGGCTGTTAAAGGAAATTACGACCAAGTCAACCGTCTCTGTTCTGAAGTAGCAAATACACATGGATGGGGATTTGTCAATATCAACTTGCGTCCCTACTACTCAGAAGGTTCTAAAACACTCGGCTTTGAAGTGGCAGAACAATTAGGTTGGGAGTTACCTGACCACATTGTCGCACCTTTGGCATCTGGTTCGCTATATACAAAAATTTACAAAGGTTTCCAAGAATTTGTAGAACTGGGTTTGGTGGAAGCCAAAAACGTTAAATTTAGTGGCGCACAAGCAGAAGGATGTTCGCCCATCGCTCAAGCGTATAAGGAAGGACGCGACTTCATCAAACCAGTCAAACCAAATACTATTGCCAAATCCATTGCGATCGGCAACCCAGCAGATGGTGTATATGCTATAGATATAGCGCACAAAACTGGTGGTAATATTGAGTCGGTGACAGATACCGAAATCATCGAAGGCATCAAGCTGCTTGCAGAGACAGAAGGTATCTTCACAGAAACAGCAGGAGGGACAACCGTTGCCGTGCTCAAAAAACTGGTAGAAGCAGGCAAGATTGATCCCGATGAAACCACCGTGGTATACATTACCGGAAATGGTTTGAAAACCCAAGAAGCCGTACAGGGCTATATTGGAGAACCCTTAACCATTGAGGCGAAGCTCGACAGCTTTGAAAGAGCTCTAGAGCGTTCTCGGACACTCGATCGCCTTGAATGGCAACAAGTCCTCGTCTAGTTATAAGTTAGTGGTTAGTTAGTGTTCGACTATCTAATAACCACTAACAACTAACAACTAACAACTAACAATTAACAATTAACCATGTCTGTCAAAGTTTTAGTTCCTACTGCCCTTCAGAAGTTCACAAATAACCAAGCTGCCTTAGACTGTAATGGCAGTACCGTTGCCGAACTGTTCGATTCTTTAGAAAAGAACTGTCCCGGTATTAAATCTCGGTTATGTGATGACAGCGGACAACCGCGCCGATTTTTAAATTTGTACGTTAACAGTGAAGATATTCGCTTTTTGGATGGTACAGCTACACCATTGAAAGATGGTGATGAAGTGAGTATTGTTCCTGCAGTGGCTGGTGGTTAATAGCTAATGGCTAATGGCTAATTGCTAATGGTGAGTCCAGCCCTGCAGGCGGGTTTCCTGCCGTAGGGGACTGGCGAACCCGGAGGGCTAATAGTCGCTGGCAAAAAATAAGATATCTATGTTGTATGGTGGGCGGTTTTGCCCGCCTGAGCCTTACCCACTGAAAAGGAAGGAAATACTCTCAAAGTCCCCCTTTTCAAGGGGGATTTAGGGGGATCGGTAAAACTTTGATACATCACCAAAAACTTTTCAGACATCCTCTAATAACAGTCATTATGAATTTTTAACTCCATCCTTGCATTTCAACAAGTTCCATACACAATTCATTGATTTGTTCTAAGTCAGTTCGTTCGGGTAAAACAGAAACTTCGTATACCGTTTCCATTTGAGCAACTAAATCATCTGCCATTTTCATAAGTTGTTCGTAGGAATATTCGCCCCTAAGAATCGCTTTTAAATCTTCCGCATCACCAGCAATTTTCCGGTCTACAATGACTTCTCCTGTTTGCAAAATTTCTAGTCCACTGCGTAACAGCCTGATACAGTGCATTCCGTGTTTGAGGTCATAACCTGATTTTCGTTCCATTTCTGCTCTAGCAGGATTTCGATTTTCTTGCCAAGAGAGGTACGCTTTCCATTCTCTTAAAGCCACTTGATAAGTTTGGCTTTTTTTCAGCAAGCGAATAAAATCTTTATGGCTGTTTGTTAATGTTTGCGTGTATTCTAAAGCTTCTTCAGCTAAGGGATACTGTTTGAGCACACCTTTAAAATCTATATCTGCTGTCAGCAGTTTATACAATTGTTCTGCTTCTTCTAGAAATTCAATCTTTCCTCTAATTAATTGATAAAGATACTCTAGAAAAGCGTGTAACTCATCTTTTGTGAGTGGTGCTTCATCTTCTATTCCATAATCACAAGGTAATGGTTTCTTTTGTGGTGGGTTAAGCAGCCACTTGCGATGAGTTTCCATCTTTTTAAGTTGGGCAAAGGCATAACCAGAATAAGTGTGTTTGACTTTCTTCGTTAAAAAGATTTTTCTATGATTGAGTAACTCTTGCCCGACAGTTGTTAAAACAGGGTATTTTCCCAACCATAATAATTCCAAGATATTGGGATTTGCTCCTGCTAGTAGCTGTAGCATTTTCCTAAGTTCATATATAACCGTGTCTTTATTTCCATCTAAAAATGGAAAGATACCCGGTTCGTCCCATCCACTCTCTTTTTGTTCAATGATGTCAAATCCTAAATAGTAATTTTTGTTTGCTACAAATACACCACGATAGTCATAATCTGACTCAGGTCTACTTAACCCATATCCGTGACTACCTGCTAGACCAATTAAAACAGTTCTTTTTTCAACTTCTATTCTTTCCATATATCAATCTTAATATAGCAGTCCTAAATGATTTACAAACACCTCTCCCTTGTCTCCCTTGTTTAGATCTCAAATAGGATTGCTATATAAGATCTTTTCCAAGAATCGTCATAACTACAATTGTAGTATATAATAGTTACATAATTGAATTACCGTTGCAGGTTGTGAAAAACCTCGTTCTACCCCTTTTGATGCTGATAATTTTTGTTAAGAACGTCTTGAAGCTCGACGTTAAAGGGAATTTTCCCAAGCTAGTTGAAACGCTGTTCTGGATATCTGTTATCTATGCCTCTCTCTCACTGCTGAATGTGATTTTGTTTGAAAAAGCTGAGGCAAATACATGGCGAGCAAGGATGCCCAAACTGCCGATCGACCTTTCGCGGCTGTTGTTGGTACTGGTGGGGATCTCATTTGTGCTGGCGGCTGTCTGGGGTGCAGATTCGTCAACCAAGCTTGGGGCGTGAGATAAGTCAAATTATAGAAGCGCGAAGCAAAGCAGTCAGTATGGTTCAACGGGGAGAGTGAAAAATTTACTTGTATTTTCCCTAGCTTAACTTTTTAAGTACATACGTCATAACAGAGGTCACTGCTTGCTGCTTGCTTCAATTGTATGGATTTTGAGAAAATTTGTGCCTTGTGAATGTTTGGTAGGAATACCAGCCACAATCAGAATTTTATCCCCTGGTTCAACCCAACTGCGATCGCGCAAAATGTCCTCAACTTGTGCTGTCAATTCTTCAAAAGTCTCAACCTCGCGATTGAGTAACACGGGCTGCACTCCCCAGAAGAGGTTTAAACTCCGGTAAACTTTAGGGTGAGGTGTAAGCGCAATAATTGGCACTTTAGGACGTTCCCCTGCTGCTAACTGGGCTGTATAACCGCTACTTGTAAACGTAACGATGTAGCGTGGAGGTAGCACTTTGCAAATAGCATTGAGTCCCACGCTGAGTGCATGAGTGACATCCGTTTTTGCAGGTGGATTGTTAAGAAATTCTATTTCTGCTTCTGTTTCTGTTGCAATTTTCACAAGCATTTGTACGCCTTCGACAGAAACCTCATTGCCCTCTAATTCACTTGAAAGCATCACTGCATCAGTCCCATCTGTAATGGCGTTGGCAATATCACTGGTTTCCGCACGAGTTGAATAGTTATGGATTGTGCTTTCTGGTATTTGTATTGCACTAATAACCGGAATTCCTTGATGATTGCACAATCCGATAATGCGTTTTTGTAGCAGAGGAATTTTCTCCTGACACATCCCCATACCCAAATGGCTTGATTCTATCATCACTGCATCGCATTCGTTGAGTATCTCTTCTAGATTGGCGATCGCATCAAGGTTTTCAATTTTAGCAACAACAGATGTATCGGCTGAACCTTTTTGCTGTAGTAAATTCTTGAAAACCCGGACATCCTCAGCACTCTTTATAAAACCTAGAGCAATGTAATCAACTTCTTGAGATAAACCAAACTCTAAATCTTGGATATCTTTATGAGTTAGAGAAGGTAATTGGGAACTTTGCAGTTCTTGTAGTAACGTTATGGGAGTCTCTAATTCCTCTGCGATTGAGCGAATCCTAGCAATTGTTTGAGCAAGAGCATCATAACTGCCATGAGAGAAATTAAGACAAGCTACGTTCATTCCAGCTTTTATCTTGCCCGCAATTGTCTCTCGCGAACTAGCAGAACTAACGGTAGCGACAACTTTTGTTTGACGTGTTAATGGCTGCATAGAAATTGGTGAAACTTTGTAAAGAACTGTAATGAAGGAGCGATAAAATCAGTTCTACACGCAGGTTTTCATCAGTTTCAACACAACTCAAGTCATGCCGAAACCATTTTGACAAGTGTACTTGACACTAGGGTAGTTGCTACTTTATGGTGTAGAGTCGAGACCAAAGGCAATCGCTCTTTCCCAACAATGAGAGCGCAGCCTACGTATGGCGATTTCGGTTTTTTTGCCTCATCCGACACCGAATCACATCTTACGTTTTGGCTTTCAGAACATCCATGCCTCTCTTATAGGCTAGCATCTTAATTCCATGTTCATCTACCGTATTTAAAGCTTTAAAGACTTCCAAATAAAAAATATTTAATTACTCCCTTCCCGCTCGAAGATTTCTTAATTAAATGAACCGCAGAGGCGCAGAGGACACAGAGGAAAGAGGAGAAGAAGATCGGTAGTCTTATGGCGGAAAGGGAGTAATTTATTCTCACAAGTTGGGTAAGCGTAAAATCGAGGCAAAGTTTGCTAACTGTAAACCAAAGAGATACAAGTTATCAGTGAAAGCATCAAGTTGAGCTAAAAATGCGACAATAAGCCCATCTACGCAGGGACAAAGATGAAATTTCTTGGAATTGACTTAGGCTGGAAATCTCAACCTAGTGGCTTATGCTACCTAGAACTGACAGATGAAAAACTGCAAATCGTAGACTTAGATCGAAAAGAACTCATTACAGACATTCTCTCTTGGATTGACTCGTGCCTCAAAGCAGAAGAACCTGCCATCATCGCTGTAGACGCACCTACCTTGATCCCCAATACAACCGGAAGTCGGTTACCCGATAAACTAACTCACAAATACTTTGGCAAATACCATGCAGGTTGCTATCCAGCAAATCTTAGCTTACCTTTTGCGGAGCGAACAGTAAATTTTGGATTGGAACTAGAAGCCCGTGGTTTTGAACACGCCCCAACCATTGAACCACAAAAATTAGGGAGATACCAAATTGAAGTTTTTCCCCATCCAGCTATCGTGCATCTCTTTAACTTAGAACGCATCCTCAAATACAAAAAAGGACGCCTCAACGAACGTCGCGCAGAATTGATGAAACTTTATCATTACATCACCGATATCCTACCCGGACTCCATCCTCCTCTATGTCCTCTACGACTGTGCAGTTCATTTCTTCCAGAAATTCCCACTACAGGTGCAGCACTTAAAGAAACCGAAGACAAACTCGATAGCCTCATCTGTGCTTACGTAGCGGCTTACTGGTGGTACTGGGGAGAACAACGCAACCAAGTACTGGGCGATCGCACGACTGGTTACATTATCATCCCCAACAGAATCTTGGATTCTTAGATTTTGGATGAGTGATTTAAAATCCACTCATCCACGCATTCAAAACTCTCCTACTGCGCCCAAACAATTAACCGTGGCTCATAAGAACTAGAAAGGTATTTGTGCTTGGGTAACACGCGCAAAGATAAACCCTGCAAACCAGATGTCGTGTAAATCACATCAGCCGTGTAAATACTCAATCCATCCTTATCTTCCCCTTGGTAATCCATCACCACAGGTATACCATTGACAATCTCGCCATTAGCATCAATAGCTCCTTGGTAAAGTTCCAATTGCACATCTTGTTCTGTTAAAGTTGCCAAATCAACCTTAGCTTTAACGCTAACAGTCTGATTGACCTCAATCTCAGCACCAGAAGATATATTGATATCCTTGATTTTTATGTTGTACCAATGTGCAGTTAAATTTTCTTTCCAAGCAGCTAATTCCTTTGCAGGGGCATAGCCATCGGCAGTTAAAGTATGACAGCGATCGCTTGCTGGGAAGTAAGCCCGCAAAGCATATTCTCCTACCATTCGTGCCGTATTGAAAAACGGGCAGTTTAACCGAATGGCGTCCTTCATTTTATCAACCCAGCGACGGGGTAAGCCGTCCACATCCCGGTCATAGAACAAAGTTACAACTTCTTTTTCCAAGATATCGTAAAAAGCATTTGCCTCGATTTGGTCTTGGTAGTTGGGATCGTCATACATTTCCCCGTGTCCAATAGCCCAACCAGTGCGGACGTAATCAGCTTCATCCCACCAACCATCTAACACGCTTAAATTCGGCAACCCATTCATAGCTGCCTTCATACCGCTTGTACCGGAAGCTTCCCGTGGGCGGCGTGGATTATTTAACCATACATCACAACCAGCCACCATCAATCGGGCTATGTGAATGTCGTAGTTGGGAACAAATACAACTTGCTTTTCCAAGTTTTGCTCGTGGATAAAGCGATTGATTTCCCGGATCAGTTCTTTACCGGGAATATCTTTGGGATGTGCCTTACCCGCAAAAACAAACTGCACCTTGCGGTCTTTATTCCCCAATAAAATTCTCTTAACCCGCTCGATATCACGCATCCAAAGAGTAGCGCGTTTGTAGGTGGCAAAGCGGCGGGCAAAACCAATAGTGAGAACTTTGGGGTCAAGAACTTCTTGTGCTTGGGCAATTTCTAGAGGAGAAGCCCCGCGATCTCGTAAATGTTTTACCAAACGCTCCCGGACGTACATAATCATGTCCAAGCGACATCGTTCGTGATTGCGCCATAACTCCTCATCAGGGATCGCATCCATCCTTTCCCACAGAGGATGATCTGTTGGTGCGGATGACCAGCTTGGTCCCAAGTAGCGATCGTATAACTCTTGAGTAGATTTAGCAACACAACTACGGGCATGAACGCCGTTTGTGATTGCTGTGATGGGGACTTCCTCAACGGGTACGCCCTGCCATAAGCCCTTAAACATTTGTCGTGACACGACGCCGTGCAATTGTGCTACACCATTTGAAAATGTTGCCATTTTCAGCGCCAGCACCGCCATACTGAATGGCGCAGACAAATCGCCAGCGTTTTCCCGTCCTAGAGCTAAAAATTGGTCTTTATTTAGACCAAAAACGTCTGCGTAATATCCCAGGTAATGTAAAACCTTATCTGGGGGAAACAGGTCAATTCCTGCAGGTACTGGTGTGTGAGTGGTAAAAATATTACTAGAAGCCACGACTTGTCTGGCTTCGACATAGTTCAAACCTTGTTCTTGAATGAGTATGCGGATACGCTCTAAAGCTGAGAAAGCTGCATGACCTTCATTCATATGGTAAGCAGTCACATCATATCCAAGCGCTTTTAGCATTCGGACACCACCAATCCCCAACATCATCTCTTGGTGGATACGCATATCCAGATCCCCACCGTAAAGTTGATCTGTGATGTCGTGATCGTAAGGGTTGTTTGGTTCAATGTTGGTGTCTAGCATATACAAAGGAACTGTGCCGACTTGTACGCGCCAAACACGGGCATATACCGTTCGCCCTGGATAGTCCACCCCAATCCGCAGTTCAGAACCATCAGGATTGCGTTCGAGTTGCAACGGCATATTATAGAAGTCGTTGATGGGGTAGCGTTCTTGCTGCCAACCATCAGCATTGAGATATTGAGCAAAATAGCCTTGCTGGTAAAGCAAACCTACACCAACTAAGGGTAAACCCAAATCGCTAGCTGATTTGAGATGATCCCCAGCAAGAACTCCCAAACCTCCAGAGTAGATGGGCAAACAATCGACCAGCCCGAATTCAGCAGAAAAATACGCGTAGCATTCTTGGGGTTGGGAAGCAGACACTGGGGAATTGGGAGAATGGCTCTGTTCCTTATCTCTAGTCGCCAGTCCCTTATCCCGATTCTTACGATACCAGGTGCGTTCGTGAAAATAATCTTCCAACTGGCGGGCTGCTCGATCCATTTGCGCGAGGAAGCCTTCATCTTCCACAACTTCCATCAATCTTGCTTGGCTGATGGTACCGAGCATTAAAACAGGGTTGTGACGGCTCGATTCCCATAAATCGGGATCTAAACGACGAAATAAGTCTTTAGTGTCAACGTTCCAATCCCAATGGAGGTTATACGCTAACTTCCGTAGCGGCTCAAGTCGCTGCGGTAATGATGGAGATACGTTAAAAGTACGAATTGGCTGCATAGGTCAGCAAACCTCTAGCTTCAATTAAGGCTATTGTTGACTTTATTTCCTTAAAGCTGCCAACTTCTTAATACTCTATTTGTTATGTTTTCTTGACTTAAATAAGTTTTACAAAGTATTCTCATTTTTTCTATCAAACTAGTCATTAAGGGTCTTTGAACCTCAAGTGTCACTTGTTGCTACACCTTAATTATGAGAAAACTTAATGATTTTGATATATTCTTTCCGTAAATCAACTAAATATGAGTATTTATTTTACATAACTTTATAAATAGCTAAGCAAACGCTGCAAAGCATAGCAATCCTATTTGAGATGTAAACAAGGGGGTATAAGAGGCGGATTCAGTATGAATTGTCATTCTCTCGCTCCAGTGGCTCAGCCACCAGAGCGAGGTGATGCCCGTAAGGGCTGTGGGCTATTAGCACTAAATTCACCATCTGCGGGAACTCAGTTCTAAAGGGGGTATAAAACGCGGGTTTAGCACAAGTCGTCAGAAAACAAATGACTGCTTGGCAAGCTGTAGAGAAATAGGAGCAGTGAGGCGATCGCACGACGACTACTTTCTAGAATTTCGTTTTCTACTGTCTAAACACCCTCAGGTTGGCGATCTATAAGCCCTGACGTTACCTCATCTATAGTTTTGTTAAGGTACACAGCTCGCTCATCAACTGCCCTTATCCAATCAATCGGAAACCAGCGATGCTGACCATCCGGTGAGTTATTTTTAGTAAGCTTGATGTATTTGCCAGCTTCGACTTTATCTACCGTACCAATATGCGTATCAGACGCACCTGCTAAGCCACCAGGTCCTTCTGCATAAACAGGCTGATGTTCTTGAATTTTGGATATATCAGTAGCCATAAGCTCTCCATCAAAATGTCATTAAGGCGACACGCAAACGTTCGTGGCAAGAGAGTACTTAAACTCATTTGCGTCTCAACCACTACGCCTCATGATATGGTGTTTCTTCAAGCAGACTCCTCACTCTCGAGGTAGAAAGGGCATCAGAATCTGTGTAGATCTATATCCCCTCATGTCTACGATTCACACAGAAGAAAATTCACAGCAATAAATGTATGTATAAATCGCCAGTTTAACCACCAGTTATGAATAATAAACGGGAAGAACAAGAAAGTATTATCGAAAGAATCTTATTCGTTATTTTTCAAGCTGTCTTTCTAGTATGGCAATTCTACGGGGAAATTACGTATAGACACCGAAGACGTGCTTCAGTAAAAAAGTATCAGATTGTTCTGGATTGGGTAAAAGCTCGGAATAGACAACAAGATACAGCTTGCGAGCTAAAACTTCCCCATCATCTAGCTAGAATTACCCAACGAGGTACTGTATTTGCGCTTCATACTGCTGACGATCGCCATTGTATTCTCCTGAAAACTTGGATTTTTCCTGGTAGAGAAAACTTTTTGGGGACGTTTTATTGCGACCAACCCCTATCTCATGACGATTTTCTTCCTTATCGGGAATACGATATGGACTGTATTAGTATTGAGGGCGAATATATTTGTCTTGATTTAAACGGTGAAGAAGACTACGGTCCTAACTTTAAAAGATTGTACGTCACCCAACAGCATAACCAACAACTCTTTGAGGTTGAGTATACTTTAAATTAAAATGTATTAGCAGCAAAATATTCATCTCTGTGATAAATAGGAATCAAACCGCTCTCGCAATTGTTCAACCGTCAAATTTTGTGTCCAATACTCCACTAAAGCATGACCAAATGCCCAAGCATTGCGATCGGGAGAGGCAGAGTTTTCCAGCAGTAATGGCCAAATTGATAGAAGGTCAAACTTGTTTGAATTCCCCGTACTTAAGAGTGGAAAAAGCT
The DNA here is from genome assembly GCF_045999855.1 of Tolypothrix campylonemoides VB511288_2. NCBI lineage: Bacteria > Bacillati > Cyanobacteriota > Cyanophyceae > Nostocales > Tolypothrichaceae > Tolypothrix > Tolypothrix campylonemoides. The sequence continues at coordinate 926,787 of NZ_JBFPMW010000003.1, read as the reverse complement.
CATAAGCCATTTGAAGTTTACCAATAACAATTGGTAACTGTTCTACAGGAATTTGTGCTGCTAGTAAATGTGCGAGAGTTGGCGAGCCTGTTGTCATTGTAGAAATAAATTGCAGAACTGGGCTTTTCAAAAATGCTGCCAGTCCCTGAGTTGTAGCCATCTGAAAAGTGTAGCGCTCAATGATTTTGGCAGCAGCTGTGGTGCGGGCTTCTCGATCGCGTAAAAAGCGAGCAAGACGGAGTTGTTTGGCTGGTGCGATCGCATTGATTAACCCTAATGATAATGCATCTATTCCCCACGGAGTGCGAGACGTTTTGCTATCAGCAGTTACGATGGGCAAAACTAGATTGCAGAAGTCTCCCAAAAGTTGAGCGCGGTATTCTGTGGCTTCTCGAATCGCTATTTCCTTTGGGCGATTTCCCCATTCCCAATCATATGGAGGTTCCCACTCTCGAATGGGACGCAGACGATCGACTTGCGTGACAACTGCAATTGCAGGTAAATCTGCTGTGTCGGCTTTTAAATCTCTCAGAAAATCCACATCCATTTGCAATGCAGGATCGAGAGCAGGAGTCACAAGTAGTATGAGGTCGGCATTCTTAATATAATTTAGGACAATTTCTCGTAAATCTTTTCGGTTGACTTGCTCGTAACCAGGGGTATCCAAAAGTGTAAGTGTTTCTCCTGTGTTGCTTTGCCAGTGGTAATTTTGAATCCGATCTGTACTTGGCAAAACATCAACTGCGGCTAAATCTGTTTGGAAGAGAGTGTTAATTAAGCTGCTTTTGCCAGACCCCGTTCTCCCTACAAGTAAAATATTAACGGGTTTTTGCTCCACTGCTTCTGGAGGCTCTGCGCGATCTAAAATATCTTGCAGAGTTTGAGTTTTGACCTGAGGTAAATTCGCTGTGGGAGCGGAAGGTGCTGAGATCGGCAAAGTTGTAGTACTGTAAAGAGCGATCGCCTGTTGGCACAAGTTTTTTAAAGCTGCTTCTCTCAAAAGCTGGCTCAAATTCACCAACAACTGCTGGGTTGCTTGGTTCCCAGAACGGCGGCTCACAACTTTAGCTACGGCTGCTGCTGGATTTAACAGCCACTGCGCCCAATTCCAAGCTTGCAAAAGTTTGCGAGCAGAAGGCTCTAACTTGCGGTATGTTTCGTATGCTTGAAATGCTTGACCAACAGTAACTTGATTGAGAACAGGGGATAAATTCTGCATCCACCGATCCAAGTCATCGACTGTTCCCCGAATCAAACCGTAAGCTTGGGGGACGTAAATGTTCAACAAAGGATACTTTTCTTGTGGATTGTAAATCTGAGCGATCGCTTCCACAAGTTCCTGACAGCGTTGCCAAAAAGTTGACCAGTCTTCCCAGATTGGGCGATCGTTGAGTGAAGCTTTGAGTATCTCCTGTAGGGCGGCTTCTGCTTGGTTTGTGGCGTCCGTTCCCACCAGTAGCCCGGATGTATCTCCTGCTGTAGATTTCAGTTCTTTGCTAACCTCCGCTACTACAGCTTCCACTTGACCGACCAACGGTTGAGTCCATTTCGCCAACAACCAGCGCCAACCTACAAATAAAAGGATAAAGACAGCCCAGATCCAGTTAATACTCCACTCATGAATTTGGAATCCTGCTGCTATTAATAAGAAACCAACGATCGCTGCGATCGGTGTTGCTAAGACAACCCACTGCCATAATTTTAAGCGCACCATAGTCTTATATCCATCTCACGTCATTTTGGATTAAGAAATTTAACCTCAATTTACTTTCGCTTAATTAAAGTTATATAAATTACACATTTTATAACTAGAATAAATGTTACTATTTTGAATAGAGTTTTTTTGCAAAAGATAGTTTTGTAATTAGTTTAGCGTTTTTGATCGTAAGCATCCGCTTTTGATGCATAGACTTTTTAGACAAACTATATAGTGGAGTTTCTGGCATCAAACAATTATACTTCTTCTAAAAGTAAGCGAGCCTCTTTAAGTTTCTATGTTCCACACTTTGTAATTGTGCAACAATAGGTAATTGCTGTATTGACAAATTCAAAAGAATGTGATCGTGCTTTAAGTTATGAATGTATGAATGGGTGTAAGTAATTAAATTTAACAGTATTTCTTAGGTATTATATACTAAAACATAGTACATAGTACATCTATTTAATGATAATTTACTATTCTAAAATCCTTTATAATTGAGTCATTTTTTTATTGCTTTTTCAAATAATTACTAGTAAAAAATATATAATTTATTATAAAATTAATATATTATGAATCCTGCTTTAAATAAATTAGAGGTTACTTCTCTTATCTCCAAATATCTTCGGACTTGTCCCTATTTGTTCGAATGTGTTGGTCTGTATGGTTCAGTTGTTAAAAATAATAGTTATAGGGACATTGATATACTCTTTATTGTCTCTAATTCTGACGACATAGAGAGCTTAAAAGAGTGGGTAAAAAAATGGCTTGAACCATTATTCACAGTACCTTTGGATGCTAAATATTACAGTATTGAATCATTTTCAAATTTGATCGAAAATAATTCACCTCTAGTACTTAGTATTGCGGTAGAGATTGAGTTTATTATTCCTCATCTTCAAATTGAAAAGAAATTAGTAGGTCTGAAAGATGTTTTATTTAACAAGGGAATTGATACAAGCCAACATTACAGATTGATAATAAGCCAAGAAATTTTATCGAAAATCCTTTATGAAGAAAATAAAAGTTTGCGAGGTTTTTTAATTTCCCATGTGGATTGGATAAAAAATGATAACCAAGAAATCCGGGAACTTCTTCGTGTTCTTGCTCCAATTGATGAACCTTATACTCGCATTGCTTGTCTCAAGCAAGCAATTAAATTGTTACATTCTAATCAATATCGCCAGCACTTAAATTTTTCAATAGGTGAAAGTATTAATCTAGCTACTCAAATTGTATTAAATAGAAAAAATTTTAATTGGAATACACATGAAGATTACAGCAATAAAGATTTGTGTTTGGAGCTTGTCAGTCTAGTAGAGAAATTTCCACCAAGTCTTTGGTCTAAGGCAGAAGGATTATTGAGCGCCTTAACTCAAGACTTTAATCATTATGTCCGTTACTCAATGATTAAGTTCATCTATAACAAAATATTACCAAGTGATTCAGAGATGGGATTTGATTTATTGACAGTAGCTTTTAAATCAGAGCGGAAAATATGGATTGTGTCTGAAATATCTCTTACATATTTTGTGAATCAAACGGTGATCGATAAAGAAAGACTTAAACTTATAATTGAAGGGTATAATAAAAAAAATAATAAATTAAAACTTTCTACACGCATTACAAATTTCTTAGAATTACTCAATCAACCTTTTGAAAACAATAATTTAACTATACCATTTCTAGTTGTTTTTTTTGAAAAATTATCGAATTTTCATGATGAAACACAAGAAATTAATGAATTAAATGCGTCTTATTTAACTAGAGTATTAAGTAACGTAAAAGAAGCATCTCTTCAAATCATTTTAGCTAAGATAATTCAAAAAAATCAAATAAATGTTAATGAGTTGGAACAGATTTTGATTGAATTACAAATTCCTATTACTCCAGAAGTTTTAAAAAAAATCATTAGTATTACGAGAGAACTCAATAATACAGTTCTTCTTAGCGCAGATAATTATAATCTTAGCGTTCAGCTTAATGAAACTCTTCAAAAATTACACTCACTTGATATATTAAATGCTAGAAAAATAATACTAGAATATTTACTTAAACATATAGGTAACTTTTTAAAAAAAATCATTAAAGATACAAAAATATATCCTTTCTTTTATGTAACAATAAAACCTAGATTTGGATTAAAAATTAATAAAGAGCAATTTGTAAAATTTTTTATAAAAAATATCACAGATACTCATGTTCCTAATGTTAATTTATCTCTTCAGTCCTCAGCAGAAATAGATATTTTTAGTTATTTTGGAGATTTTCCATTCAATTTTCACCCAGGTGAACAAATTGAATTACGTTGTATCATAAAACCAAAAGTAGCTAAACAAATAGCTATAAGTTACAAAATTAATGGAGAATTTGGGGAGCCTATCTACATTTCAGCTGATAGAGAAAATCCATTTGTTCCTAATAATCCTGTATGGAATGCACATTTTGTTGGTAGAGAAAAGGAATTACAGTATATCCGTGAAGAAATTCATCAACAACATTTTCTACTTTTTGGTCCTCGACGGATTGGAAAAACATCTTTATTATTTCAATTAAAGGAAGAGTTAAAAGAAGGTTATATTCCGATTTATATATCTCTGCAAACGTTTAATTTTAATGTAATAGATAGTGCCTCACTTTTTGATGAAATTTTAAAGAAAGTAGCGATTGAACTACTAGAAATTAAAAAAATATTTTATTTTCATTTAGAAACTATTGATAATAAAATCCGGTATATTAAAAATTGTCTTGAAGATGAAAAGGTTGTCCTCCTGATAGACGAAATGGATGTAGGGCAAGGAGTAGAAAATTTTAATATTTTTTTGGAGCAGATGCGAGTCATAATGCAACAAGAAGGTTGGCTTCGTATTATATTGTCTTCCGGTCCATTCATTACCCGAAACTTAATTGATCCTCAGTCTCCTCTTTTTAATATGGTAAGTCATATTTCTGTAAATCGCCTTACAACAGAAGCCGCAGAAAAATTACTTCGACTTGCAGAGGATCAAGATATTGTATTTGAAGAAGATGTAATTAGAGATTGTTTACAATGGACTGGTAATCTTCCTTTATATCTTCAAATTTTAGGAGATCATATATATCAGTGTTTTAAAAATAAGAATATTTCAGAGCGAAGAGTTTCACAAAAAAATCTTATTCAAATCCAACAAATAATGAGAAATGATATTGTTGAGTGGGAACGTATGTGGAATATGTTAAACAATATTGAAAAAGCTATTATTGCCTTCTGCGCTTACCAGGATGACTTAATAGATATTCGTGAAGTTAAATACAATATTGAAAAAATTGTCAGTAATAATATTGCTTTTAAAGTCATTAGGGAAGGTCTAAATAACTTAGTTTGGTTTGGCCTTTTAGTTGAAGAAGAACATGGATATAAATTGACAGCTAAACTTATTCAAGACTGGTTAACTAATCAATTATATTATCCAGAAGAAATACAAGAATTGTTTATTGGATACTAACAATGAAATTAACCGAGAATCAAAATGCTCTGATTGAGTTTTTCGATCCAACAAGACCTGTAACATTGCCTCAAAACTTGAAGGGAAGAGAAAATGAATTAAAAGAGGGTTGGTTTCATCTTTTAAATGGAGAATGTTTTATTGTTCAAGGAACTCGAAGAATTGGAAAAACTTCATTTCTTTATTGCCTTAAAACATGGTGTTTAGAACAAGGTAAAAAGTGTGCTTATATATCCTTTCAGAGGATACCACAATATAATAGTTCAGCTTTTGTTTATTATCTAATTCAACAACTATGTTTAACATTTCAAATTACATATCTTGGATTATCCGAATATGAATTACTTAATTCACTTAAAGAATTAAGTAGAATTATTGAAAAACAACTAGATTATAATGAACGTATTATAGTTTTAATAGATGAATTTCAGGTTACAGAAGATTTAACAAAAAATGAAAAAACTATATTTTATAATCAACTGAGAAACGTTATTGATGAACGTCCTATACATACTGAATTAAATAAGTTTGTTTTTGTAATTGCAACATCTCAAAGCATATCGGAATTAAGCACTGGTATTTCATCGACTCTGGCATCATCTTTTTCAAGAAATTTTATATTGCAAACAATTTCCAATCATAGTTGTAGAGATTTAATTAGTCAACCTTTCAGTAATATTATTTTAATTGAAAAAAGAATTATCGATCTTATTATCTATGAATCTGGTGGCCATCCATATCTTATAAAATTGTTAATACATAATACTATAACTAAGAATATAGAGGTTATTTTTTCAGGTTCAATACACTATGATTTTTATAAATTAATTGAAATTCAGATACAAGCATTAGTTCAAGATTTAACACACCATCATTTTCAAATGCTTAAAGAGCTTTTAAAAGAGCACGAGTTATTCATTCTATATGAATTCTGCCAATTAACACATATTAATTTACTCGATCTTCGTAGAAAAGTTTCAGAGACCAATCAAAATAATGAATTTTCTTCTGTTAGAAAAACATTAGATAACCTTGAAAACTTAAAAATCCTTCGTAAGGAAAAAAATTTATATTACTTCTCTAACCAAATTTATAAAAAATGGTTTTCTTATTTTTTTAAACAATACTATGAAGATTACATTTCATTAAATAGTTTATGCAAGCAAGAAGATTTTGAGAGTAATAGCAAAATTTCAATTTTATTCCTATGTGCAGAGCCAGCGACTTCTACTAGAATACGTCTGTGTGAAGAAATACGTGAAATTAAAGAAAAACTACAGCTAGCAAAATTACGTAATCGATTTGAATTGAATGAGTATATGGCTGTACGGGCTATTGACCTAACACAAGCATTGTTGGACACAAATCCACAAATTGTTCACTTTTCTGGACATGGTATGATCGAAGGTACATTATGCTTCGAGGATAAATTAGGCAGAGTTCACTTAGTTGAGTCGGAAGCTCTTTCTGAAATGTTCAAGCAGTTTTCTGGTAAAGTGAAATGTGTAATTTTAAATTCATGCTACTCTAAAATTCAAGCTGAAGCTATTGCAAAATATATTGAATATGTAATTGGTATGAGCCAAGTAATTAGCGATCCAGCTGCCATAGCCTTTGCTACAGGTTTCTATCAAGCATTAGGTGCAGGACGATCAATTGAAGAAGCGTATAACTTTGGTTGCGTACAAATTAGACTACAGGGGATTTCTGAACATTTAACACCAGTTCTTATTAAATTTAACTTTCCTCCAAGCACAAATACTTAACTCTTTTCTAGAAAGACTTTCAAGGCTTTGTTAAATTGCTTGTAATGGATACAAATTGTCAAAGTGTGTGATTCTCTTTCAGGAGCTATTTCTATAATCTTTCCATTCAGCAACTCAAGGTGACGTTGTTCCAAAATTCCGGCTGCAATCATTCGGTGGTAATCTTCAATTGTCCACTTTGCAGTTGTTAAGGTCAGGGTTAATACCTCCGCATACCAGGGGAACGCTTTGCATCTTCCACTTTTATCCTACTTTGCTTTTTAGTTAAAATCCCCTGAGACAATGTCCATGTCTCAGGGGTGGAACCAAAAGGTTTCAAATCTTTCAGTTTTATATTCACGATTTCTGCCGAGTTAATTTCCGGTTCCTGCAAATTCATTCTTTAAGTCGTGGTGTTTTACCTCTAAACTACCGGAGCATTATTGTGGAGCTCCGGACGAGATTTGAACCCGTGTCCCACTGACGTTAATTTACAGGGATTGATGCAGAATGTGAAGTTTTACAGTAAGCTTGGAGCAATAACCTAAAACTAAACGTGAAACTAACTGTGTCGGGGAGTGCCTTTACCATTTGGCTATCCCTCGTTCAATAAAATCGAGGGAGTAGGACTCGAACCTACAAATACTCCTATAGACACTGAAACTAAATTTGTGCTCCATCTATATTCTATCTGATATTTGAGGGAGCGAACAAGTAACCAAAAATAGAACGAGCAACATGATTTTGTTGCGTCACTTCTAAACTATTTGCTTGTTCTCTAGCAAAAATGACCTCCTGCATTAATCTATCTACTCTTCGTAACAGTTCGTTTTGTCTGGCTGGGGAAATAGCCCCAGAAAACTTAACAGTTCGCCACGTTCCTTCTGGAACATCCTCAGAGGATTCCTTGACTTGTGCGGGATGTTCTTTCGTAGCTTCGTACAGCACGACTGGTTTAACAATTTTTTTGGTTTTTGTCGTGAATTTGGCTTCTGTGGCAAAGCATTCTTGCTGTGGATCGTAAATCCAAGATTCACTAGTATCCAAGACAGGTAGAGATGAGATGAACGTTTTAATATCAACTAACTGCTTTTCTAAAAACAACAGGTAAGAAACAGGAACTTCCCTAAGGATTGTAGTTCCATCAACGACTATATCAGCCTTAGCTTGAGAATTAGACCAGTCTTGAGTAGCACATAAATTAAACAATTCAGAACAAGCTTGTTCAAATTGACTGAGTAAATCTTCTGCTTTCAACTGCAGTGTTTGGTTTTCTGGAGGATAGACAAAACCATCTTCAGCCACTGGAGAAAAAGTGCGAGAAATACCTTGAAACATTGCACTTTTCTGAATAAGGTGATAAACGGCTGTTTTGGCTTTTGTCGAATTGGCTTTAATGGTTTGCAAAACTGCAATCACTTGATTTAGTTTCATTTTCTCCTCCAAGAATAAATATTAAAATAAAGAAAAAACACCGAGGATGCGCCCCATTGTGGCTATACAAGCTCATTCCGCGCAGGTGGGCTTTATTTGTCTAGCCTGAAAATTCTATTTTGAGAGCAATTTGTACGCATAGGAATGCTCTCAATAATTATAAGTTGCTTATCTACGTCTATGTGGAAATACGTAATAATAAAAAAAATATAATAATTCGCTACACTTATTGTCAGAGCTTTGTTTGTTTTACCTCATAACTTGTTGTATTTGTAGTATACATAGTACAAGATAAAATAGCAAGTACTGTTTGGTATGGTTGAACTGACGGCAATGTTCGGATAAACCCAATGTAGCGGCACTCACAGCAGTCGCATTGCTAGCGATCGCCTAGCAAACTTAATAAAGCAAAGGAGAATTCTCTATGCTTTTAAAAACTTGGAGTTTCATCACCATTATCCTATCTGCTCTTGTAACGGGAATGGCGCTGTGCCATGCGCTAGAACTCCCAGCCAAAATGCAATACTCTGCAACGCAATACATTGCAATTCAAAACAGCCTGTATGTCGCATTTGGACCTCCGAATATCGGCACATTCATTGAACTGGCTGCACCCCTCGCAACGATCGCCCTGACTGTTCTTGTTCGCAAAAGTCGTCCCGCTTTTCAACTTGCACTAATTGCTGTAGCATTCATGCTACTGGCATTTCCTGTCCTCTTTTTTGCATTTACAGAACCTGCAAATACAGTCATTCGTAATGCAACACCTGAAACTATTCCAGCAAACTGGGAACAACTTCGCGATCGGTGGGAATATTCACATCTAGCACGATTTTTCTGTCATTTAATTGCGTTTAGTGCGCTTGTGCTTTCTATCTTAGTGGAAACCTCTGCAGATCGCAGGCGAAGTCTTACTCAAAAACCGCTCCCAAATACTTCTTCCTAATCCACGGAATCTTCCTTGTTGAGATCTCAAATAGGACTGCTATAGAATTGCCGCAGCCATCCTAAATCCTGCATGAAAAATTTTAAGTACTGTAGAGAGGATATTGCCTACCACGTATGGCTTTTGGTAGGCAGTTCCTTATTTTTTTCTTTAAATAAAATTTATAGGTTTTTTAAAAAATTTAATATTATTTAATGAAGCGATAAATTAGTATTAACGGATACCCTATATTTTATTAGTAACTGTTTATGAGAAAACGAAATCTAAGACGTAAGAGACAAGGGTATTTGTTAGCCATAATAATAGCTTTAGGAATAAGCGGTCTATCGTTATACATTATTTTTATAACCGATATTATTAGAGCAAGAATTATCGATAGTAATAATTTAGAGAAAGCTTTTGAAATTCAAAGAGAAAAACAATTATACGATCCTAATTTTGTACCTAAAGTTGTTATCCAAAGAGGTCGTGAATCTGAGAAAGGATTTGATTTGAAATGTCTAACTTGGTCTACCAATAAAGTCGTGAGTGGTTGGACTAGAGACAAGCGAGATAGCGATTTTTTTATAGATTATTATGTACCTCCAAAAAAAGATGCCATTATTTGTGTATCTCCAGCTTTAGCAACCGCATTAACCGCTGCAACCAGCAAACCATTTGTCTATGAAGCTTACCCAACTGATTACGGTGTACGTATTCGTATCATCATTGGTGCTTCTGAAGTACGAGAAATGTGTCAGAGGTTGACAGGTGATATCAATTGTGCAAATTTTTTCCTGTCAAAAGAAGCAACTGTACGGTATGAGCCATAGCTCCCCTCTTGTGGTAGTTTAAAGTTAACTTCATATTTTGCAACATCTCACTTTAACCTTTATGACTGGAGAGAACAACCTTGGGAATAGAACTACGGAGTTTCGTATTTCTCGACAGCCTGCAGCCTCAACATGCGGCATATATGGGAGCAGTCGCTCAAGGTTTCTTGCCATTACCGGGAGATACATCATTGTGGATTGAAATTTCTCCTGGAATTGAAATTAATCGGATTACAGATGTAGCACTCAAAGCCGCTTCTGTGCGTCCTGGAGTACAAGTCGTCGAACGATTGTACGGTCTGCTAGAAGTTCATTCTGCTTCTCAAGGCGAAACACGAGCTGCGGGACAAGCTATTTTAGCGGCGCTAGGAGTCCGAAAGGAAGAATGTCTCAAACCACGGGTTGTTTCCAGCCAAATTATCCGCAACATAGATGCTTATCAAACACAACTTATCAACCGCACGCGAAAGGGGCAACTTCTACTAGCCGGACACACGCTATATGTCTTAGAAGTTGAGCCGGCTGCTTATGCTGCTCTTGCTGCAAATGAAGCCGAGAAAGCAGCATCGATTAATATCCTGGAGGTTCAAGCTGTAGGGAGCTTTGGACGTTTGTACTTGGGTGGACAAGAACGGGATATTTTAGCAGGTGCGGCGGGGGCTTTAACGGCAATAGAAAATGTAGCAGGTCGGACAAATCCTAAGGGTGGGCGTCAGGAGTAACAAGGAAATGGCAAATCAAAGGCATCTGGAGCTACTGAAAGCGGGTGCAGCAACATGGATGGAATGGCGAGAAAAATACCCTGCTGTTGAACCTGATTTGAGTGGTGCTGACCTTCAAGGGCTTGACTTGAGCAAAGTTAATTTCAGTCATGCTTCTCTTGTAGGAGTCAACCTAAGTGGTTCCGATCTCAGTGGTGCTATTTTTTATAGATCTAACCTCAGGGAAGCTACGTTAAGAGAGGCGAAATTAAGTGTTGCTAACTTGAGTGGTGCTCGATTAATACAGGCAGATCTCAGTGATGCCAATCTGATTGGCTCTGACTTAAGTGAAGCAAATTTTAAAGACGCCGCGATCGCAGACGCTAACCTAATTGGTACTGACTTAAGAGGTGCTAATTTAAGAGGTGCTGATTTGGGTAATGCAAAGCTCATTCGGACGAACCTCAGTTTTGCCAACTTAATCGCCGTCAACTTAACTGGTGCAGATCTCAGTCATGCCAATTTATATGAAGCAGAAGTGATGGGAGCTTATCTTTATAAAACTGACTTTTATAAAAGTAACCTCAGCAAAGCTCACTTAAGTGGTGCATATTTAGTCAGGGCTAATTTGAGTGAGGCTGACTTAGATCGAGCTGACTTAAGATGGGCTAACCTTAAAGGAGCAAATTTAACTAAAGCGAATCTTAGAAGCGCTAACCTGAGAGGGGCTAACTTGAGTGGAGTGAATTTTCAGGAAGCACTTATGCCGGAATCTTAACCAGTTCATACCAAATCCGTTCTTATACCTCTTAGCCCTAGCGATTGGAAATCGCGGCTATACAAACGAAGTCCGCTTGCGCGGACTAAATTATAAAGGGGGTACAAAACGCGGATTTAGTATCAATACTACTTCTGTTGATGTGCTGTAATTTCATCAAGCAAAGCCTCATCTGAATAAGAAGTTTCCCATTCACTCGGTAGTTCGAGCCGTACTGATTGAGCAGCGCCACTTGGAGTGCAGACAATCCACAATGTGTCTCGTGCTTCGTTTACCCGAGCAGCAGCTTGGTTTTCTGCCTTATCGGAAAGACCAGCATATGCTTGAACGCAACTCCAAGTAATTCCATCAGCATCGGTAACTTCTCGCGCCATTACTAGACCTCTTGTCGTTTTGCTTTGATTCGTTTATTTTCCCAAGTTTAAATTTGATATACATACCTCTAGAGTCTTAGCAGTACAAATTGGTCTATCCGCCAATATTGCAACCAAGTGATTGGCAAACAAGAACTCTGCGATCGCCATCACTACTATTCAGTGACAAAGATCACTCAATAGCGGTACCAGTAACACTACCAGTGGTGTTTATATGTTGCATTCTGGTAATAGAGGAATTACTGTAGTGCAACTAAAGTCTCAGTATTTTCTATCGTATATATGTACTAAGTAAGATTTATCTTAATTTTTTCTAGATTAATGTACTGTTAATAACATATAAAAAATTATTATTATGAATAAATATATACAAATACAACTAAAATTAAACACATTTAACTTCCTAAAGTTAAGCTTGATAGCGCTGGCAGTATTGTTTTCCTTTGGAACCTATACTCGAGCAAATGCTGAATCAGAGTCAGGAGTGGAAGTTATCTCTATTCCTCCGCAAGAAGCATATTATACGGAAGAGAAGATTGAAGACAGTTCTAGTGGCGATCGTTCTAAAGTAGAAAATAAAAATACCTCAGATAACAACAATTTCTACGTGCCAGACAATGTGGAAGATAGTCAAAATGTCAATATAGCCAATTCTTCTGTACCACGTATTCTTCCGATTCCTGCTGATAGTTAATTGAGGCTTACGGAAACGGCTAACACTGTTCTTTTTTGGAATGATTTGATAACATTCGTAGGGGCGCAAGGTCTTGCGCCCCTACGAGTCTTTTGAAAATTTTTGCAAAATTAGGTTCTAAACAGTTTTTGGTATAGTTGGGAGCTGACTTTTCACCGGATGTGGAAAAGAAGGAGTGGTTCGCATTCGTAACAAGTTAAAAGCAAGTGTCTTTTGTCAATACGTCTAAATGTAGGAATAAATTTAATAATAATAATCAATCGAAACGATAGGGGCAGAGACATTGAACAGCCGCCTCTCCCCCTCCTGTCAGTATAATCATTCTTTTCCGTAGCTATCTTTACTTAGTCTACAATTTCAGTTTTGATGCAAAAGGCTTATTAGAAGCTTATCAAGGAGGGCGGAGATTACAGCTTATTTATCTACTGAATGACTAATCTGATTTTTATAGTAAAAATATAGGCTTAATTACTGACATTGTTAATTTTGTTAGCTAAATTCATCATATAAATGGTTCCAGCATTGGAGGTCGAACCATGCCTGACGGGGATATTGTTCACGGGCTTTCAGGACTTTATCAGAAGCCATATCAAAGACTTTGTGAAGCAAAGTTTGATCTGAATGTATGTGTCTGAATAACGATACAAGGTTGAGGAAAAACATCATGGCTACCAACATCCTGAATAACATTGATCTGGGAACATTAGGAGAACTCCTACAACAAGCCCGTAAAAAATGTGGCATGACTCAGGCTGATGCAGCCAAGGTAATTGATGCTGCACGCACCACTATGATTGCAATTGAGAAAGGAGAACGCCGTCTCAAAGCCAATGAACTGATTAAACTGGCTCGTGCTTACGGACGTTCTGTGGGTGACTTTGTTCGTCCACGCCCAGTGGTGCAACCCTTTGAAGTACAGTTTCGAGCAGTTTATCAACGCAGTCAGGAAGAACAGATAGAAATTGAGGCATTCATCCTGCAATTAGAGGAATTATGCCAAAATTATTTAGAGCTTGAGAAGATTATGGACGCGCCGCTACCAAGAAACTATCCTCTTGAGTATCAGGTAGCAGATATGCCCATCAAATCTGCTGCGGAGAGTATAGCAGTGGCAGAACGTCAACGGCTCGGTTTAGGTGATGCTCCTATTCCCCAATTGCGGGACATCTTAGAGCAAGACGTTGGTTTACGTATCTTCTATTTGCAGATGCCACAAAAATTTTCAGAAGTGTATAGCTATAACGAGCAAGTAGGTGGTTGCATGGCTATCAATGCTAACCATCCAGAGGAGCGAAGACGCTGGTCAATGGCGCATGGATACCTTCATTTTTTGGCACATCGGCAAAAGCCTGAATTCCATTTTGATGGACAGTATCAAAGATTTCCCGAAAGTGAACAACTAGCGGAAACTTTCCCCAAATATTTCCTCATGCCCACAAGTAGTTTGCTTAAACGGTTCAATGATATGTACCGTACACATGGCAAATTCACCCCGACTAATTTATTTACACTAGCGCATTACTATGGAGTGTCCGTAGAAGCATTAGTTTATCGGTTAGAGGAAATGGAACTTTTACAGTCAGGAACTTGGGATAAATTGCAATATCGGGGTTTAAAAGTCAGAAAGGTACAGGAGGAACTGGGTTTAGAACAGATTCCGCAAAGGATTGATATGATGCCTTTGCACTATCAACATCTAGCAATTGAAGCACTAGATCGAGGTTTAATTACAGAAGGACGTTTTGCTGAATTTCTCCATGTTGACCGCTTAGAAGCTCGCCGCATCGCAGAAGCATTACGGAAGTATTCAAGCGGAATGATGGAGGAAGACACAGATTTTGATTTGCGTCAAATCCAAACAGGTGAGAAGTGAAGACAGTTTATGCAAATTACTCACTCTTACATTCTGCTTGATGCTTGTTGCGTTCTCAACCTTTGTGCGTCGGGTCAATTTTTAGCTCTCAGGGCAATTGACACTCTTTGGGATGCTCCCTTAAACAAGGGCCAAATAATTCCACAGTTGAACGATGCATGACCCCTGCCTCCGCTCAAACATATCGGCCATCGAATGTGTACACAAAGTAGCTAAATCACGGGACAGTTTTAATTGAATAACTGCCAATTTTCCAGGTAGTTCCAATAAAACTTTAGATTCTCCAGTTGCTAAATTCAGAGATTTTACTTTACCTTCTAGTCCGCAAGAGAGTAAAACGTTGCGCTGCCAGTCAAAAGCAATATCATAAGTTCTTGCCATTCTGTTAGGTGGATCGCCAAAAGTAACGACTTCACTAGAAGAAGCGACGACAGGGAGTGGCAATTTCGTCTTTGAAGAGAAAATTTCATTCCACTCAAATACTCGTACTCCTTGAGCCATTGCACAGAACAACCAACGCCCATCCGGGCTAAAGTCCATTTTGACAATGATATCGCTGTCATGAAAAGCATTTACCCCTTCACCTCGTTCGACACTCGCCCGCCATGCTTTCTTATCTAATGCTGCAGTTGATAAGACTTTAATGACTTTTTGAGTATTCAAATCAACAATAGCTAATTTTGATTCTCGCTCATCAGCCACTAGGTAGCGTCCGTTCGGATGAATTGCAATTTTAGATCCATGCCCAACTTTAATTGCTGCAATATCTTGTGAATTTTTGATAGAACTAAGGATAATCTCATCCCGCAAACGGCTGATAAGTATTTCCTCATTAGCACTTAATTGAACAATGTCAGTAGCTCGACTAAGAGGAATCATTTTGAGCAATTGTTTTTTTTCTAAGTCAAATACAGCTGCTTGCAAAGATTCACTTACATGACCTACGGTCAAAAACTTTCCAGATGGACTAACTTGCATCACATAAGCATTTTGTTCTAGTGGCAGCTCAATATTTTTTGGCTCATTATTCCAAGGAGCAGTATAGTGTTTTATTTCCAGAGGTTGATTCCACAGTCCACACCAACCTATAAAAAATCCATCCATCGGATCGGGAACAGAAATTGGTTCCTGTAAAAATTGCCCCTTTGGTGTAGGACGGGAGATTGTCAATAATAAGAGCCCCGATCTATTTAATTGAGTGAATACTTCATCTATCTTGGCTTTTTCTCTCTCCTTATGCGCTAATTCAATAGAGAGGTCTGGAACATGAATGAATTCTTCTCGGCGTTCAATATTTTCATCTTCCCCATCTTGAAGATATTCATAGCAAGTTGCAGCATTACTGATATTTAAAAGTTGGGCAAAGCTAGAAAATTGTATTGCTGCTGCAAAGCTTTTATCATCGATTAACTCTCTCATATCGGGATACTTTGAAAGATTTTGTAACCTTTGCAATAGTTCTAGGCTTCTTGGAGAGAGTTCTTCACCATCTTTTAGAAAGGGAATTTTCAAAAGTTCAGAAATATGTTCAATAGTTGTTTGATTGTTGGGGAGTTCAGCGAGTAAATCAGTAAATACTTCCGGCTTACCAGTTAATCTTAATTTTTCTTCTCTAGATATAGTTCCAAAATATTCTGGTGAGGAACTATATGTATCCATTAACTGATGTTTTCTATAATATTCGTAATAAAAAAAATCATCATGGTAAAGAATCAGATTAAGCAAATGACCGGAAAATTGCTTTGCGAGAACTGAAACAACTATAGGATTTTGCCCTTTTTCTGAAGAATAAACACTAATCCAACCGTTAATACATGGAGAAATTAAAAATTTTAGTTTTTCTTGTGCAGCCAGCTTTTTTACAATTTCTGTAATTTGCTCTGTTTGAGTTGAGCGAATGTGAATAGAACCGTAAAAGCTGCCCATATAAATTTTTAAAAGCTAAGTGGCTAACAAAGTTTTAACAAATATGTTTACCAACTGCCACCTCCACCTCCGCCATCACTCATTCCACCACCAAAATCGCTACCGCTACTGTAGCTTCCGCCAGAGTCACTACCCCAACTGCTGCTAGATTCACTACTCCAACTGCTGCTAGATTCACTACTACTGTAGCTATCTCCAAAGTCAGTACTCCAGCTTTCCTCAGAATCAGCAACAGAAACATCTGATTCTACTGCCGAACGAGATGATTTTGCTCTAGAACCTGTACTGCTTGTGTAAGTACGAATGTGTATTGTTGTTTCAGTCAGTTCTGGGTAGCAGGTAGCACAGTACCAACCAATTCGTTCTGTTTTATGAGATTGGGATGTTGCAGGGCTACCGCTTTTCGATCGCACTAAATCTCCCAGTATCAGATAAGGTCTTAGTTGTTTACCTCTAATTGCGGTCATTGGATTGCGACAGTTAGCACAGTGAACGGGACAATGTTTTTGTTCTGCAACACCATGCGATCGCCCTTGAGGCAAAATAAGAAGCGCATTCTTAGGAAGTTCCAGTGGCGGAATAGTTTCCTGGATATCGTTAGTGTATCCGCAACAATGGCACTCTTGTCTGACTCCACATTTACCTGCTTGCGTCCAAGTAGGCTCTTGTAGAACCTTTGAAGAACTTCGGACAACTGTTAACTCTTGGCAATTTGAGCAATTATCAAAAGAATTTTTGAAGGCAAAAGATGAATGTTGGTCTTGAATGTATGACTGTAAGTAAATTCCAGGTGGTGATAAGTGAGGTTGACATTTCGAGCACAACCAACCTTCAAAAGTGACACTACCTAGTTTTGCCGCTACCTGTTCTGCAGGTGTGAGGTACGTTGACAGCTTGTTCTTTGGAATAGGTTTCATGAGTTTGTGACAGCGATCGCACTGATATGTGGGACGAAAACTAAATCTTTTCCCTAACTGTTGAATTATCGGTATTATTCCCCAGAAAGCACGAGCATTTTGCACGGCAAACAGTTGCAAGGCAAACGGCACAGATGCTGTAGGTAATAAAGATGCGTTTTCCAAACTTGCATCGATTGCTCCTAGGGAGAAAAACATAACAATTGCTAACACCGTCATCCCTGTTAGAACCCAAAGGGACGAGCCAATCTCTTTTCGATCTCTAAAGATATTTATGCAGATAGCACCTGAAATTGAAGCTAAAGCCATCGCCCCACAAACTAATGGGAAGGGAAAGAATACAACAGCAGTCACTATAGTGAAAAAAAGACTAAATATTTTGGCTTGCCTGTATGGTAAAAAGTACAACAGACAAAGCCAAATGGCTTCCCCAAGTACAATTGCAGAATCCAGCCTACCTGCTTGATGTTCCTTTACAATCTGCCATCCCAAGCTATAAAATAGAGCAAATATTAAATTAACAAAGCTAATCACTAACAACCATTGACCTAGAGATGGCACCTCTGATGGCTGTGATAGAGACTGTGACTGACTGTGTTCGATGGCGCTAAAGCGCGATCGCCCGTCTGGTGGTTTAACTCCTAGAATTCGAGGATGACGGCTAAGTAGGAACAATCTACCCCCAAACCCAATAAATCCAACCCAACCCAAGCTCCCGACAATCCAAATATATCCAGGAACAGCAGGTAAATTGTTTTGATGTGAGTTAGATTGGGGGTGCGATAGATTTGTATGGGATATTTCTGCTAGTGTTGTGACAAGATTTTCTGTTCCCTTTAAAATCCCGGCTTCTGGATCTCCTTGTTGAAAACGGGGAATAATATCAGTTTCAATAATCTGTTGAATTTTGCGATCGCTCAGGCTTTTCTGCAAACCAGAACCCCTTTCAATTTCAACACGGCGATCTCGTGTTGATATCAAAAACAATACACCATTATTCTTATTTTTTTTGCCAATTCCCCAAGTATTGAATAACTCAGTTGCGAAAGCCTTAGGAGAAGTAGCAGGCTGAGTCTCCAAAACGGTTACTACCGCTATTTCAGTACTATTTTTGGCCTCTAAGTTAGAAATCATTGTGTTCAGTTGTACTTCTGCTTCGGGGCTGAGGATATTTGCCATATCCGTCACCCAACCTCCATATTGCTGTCGGGGATTGGGAATATCCTGTATTTGTAGTGCGTAGCTGACTGGAGGATATAGGATGAGGAACAAGCACAACGTACCGATCCAAAGAATTGGCTTAAGAGATTTAACTAACAATTTTTTTAACTCTTCTGTTGCAACTACTTTAGCTATTAAAGAATACAAATCTAAATAGAAGATTTACTGAAATCTCTGATAAATGAAAAGCAGTAGTTTGCCCGACCTCGTTCCCATGCTCCGCCTGGGAATACCTTCAAGCGAGGCTCCGCCGCCTGTTGTATCTAGAGTATTTATATCAAGGGTCTACCCCGATGAATTGGGTGATGAAGCAGATATAGTATTGTGCTTCCGGTAATAACTCCAAAGACGAGTCCTCCAACAATAGCTCCCGTAATCCAATCTACATTTCGACTTACTATCACGCCTGAGACAATACTAACGGCTGTACCGAGCGGATTAAACACAATCCACCAGTTTGCTTTAGTACTGAGTTCTCTCAACACAAACCATTGAGCTAGAGCCAGTACCACTCCAAATAAAATTGCTCCTAAAAGTACACGCAATATCAGAAATGAAATTTCATTTTGGAATAGAGCCGGAAATTTATCTGTATATTCGATTCTTGCGATCGCTTGCTGTATTAAAGAACCACCTATAGCCCAACCAATCACCCAACCAATAGGTGTTGCCAATAGCCACCAGAAGATTTTAGCAATTCGTTTTCTAAGTCCCCACCATTGGGCTACACCAGTTACAATTCCTCCAACTACAATACCAAAAAAAGCACTTCCAATACCATGAATACTAGTAATAAAACTTATAGCACTACCTATAGAAGTAAATAATATCCATTGCAGCCAAAATACTTTCTCTGTCACTAAGATAACAGTAAAAAATTCTTGTAAATTTCGATTAAAACCGATTCGAGAAGGATGACTTGAGTTAGCTTGGGGTTCATATCTGTTGGGCTTGCTCTCTGTCTTATTTTTTGATTCTTGTTTGTAGAGAACTGGGATTAAGTCTTTTTGAATATTTTCTAATTGTATTTCTACGCAAGCAAACTCGTAAGCATCCTCGAATGAACGCCCTGCTCCTAACGCTCTATAAAAACCGACAGCAAATGTAATTCCAGCTTGGTCTCCAATAGCTTGACTCATGCCAATAACATAAGGAATATGCTCGGCAATAACTCTTGCTTGAGCTTTTGAATAGCAAGCATTCAAAACTACACACTTCACCTGCTTATTGACTAACTTAAACAGATTAGCTAGTGCAACAGTTTGTACGGGTTGAGTTTGTCCTAAAACATTTTCAAAACACAGTTCTCCCGTATTTATACCATGTCCGGAGAAGTGAACAATCTGAGGTTCAGTATCAAAAATTGCTTGAGTAACGTCTCCCGGACGCACAGATTCCCGAGATTCTAAGACAAAATTGTCTCGTTGTTTGGAGAGTTGAAGCTTTTCGCGAATATTACGTAACTCTTGCCCTAACCGGAGTCGAGTAGAGTCACTAGGATCGGCTGCTAGGAATAGAATTTTTACCTTATCCATTAGAGAATTAACACAAAGTTTAATGTCCTTACGTATAGATGCTCCATCACTCACCTTGCAACTACGTTCTTAATCGATGATTTAGTAAGGTAATTATATTAGTATACGCAAAAAGTATGTTTTTGGTTGAGAGCATCCGAATTTGGAAAAAACATACTTGTGATTGAAATCACGCCTATACAGACTAAGTCCGCCTGCGCGGACTTATTTAAAGCCTGCGTAGGCAGGCTTTCTTTGTATAGACCCAGAATTCTATTCTGAGGGTAAATAGCAAATTTGGGATGCTCCCTTTTGGTTTCCGTGTATAAAACCTTTAACAAACCTGCTAAGAATTTTTAAAGGAAGAGGAATGACTTCTGCACTTGTCGTTCTTTCGTCAGAAGGTGATAATTAACGCTGTTAGATGTGGTGCATGGAGAAGGATATTTATGGAGCACAACTTTCAAGAGCTAGCCGAACTTTATAAAAATGCTCTCTTCAACGATGTACTTCCATTTTGGGAAAAATATTCGATTGACCGAGAGTACGGCGGTTATTTTACCTGCATCGATCGCTTTGGAAAAGTTTACGACACCGATAAGTTTATCTGGCTGCAAAACCGTCAGGTATGGACTTTTTCCAAATTGTACAACCAGCTAGAAAAGCGAGAATCCTGGTTGAACATTGCCAGCAATGGTGCTCGTTTTCTTGCTCAACACGGTCGGGATGATGATGGTAACTGGTACTTTGCGCTGACCCGTGAAGGAAATCCTTTAGTTCAGCCTTACAATATCTTTTCTGATTGCTTTGCAGCAATGGCTTTTAGTCAATATGCTCTTGCCTCTGGTGAAGATTGGGCAAAAGATGTGGCTGTGCAAGCTTACAATAATGTTTTACGCCGTAAGGACAACCCCAAGGGTAAGTATAACAAGACATATCCGGGTACGCGATCGCTCAAATCTTTGGCAGTACCCATGATATTAGCTAATCTCACTCTAGAAATGGAATGGTTGCTGCCAAGCGAAACTCTAGAGAACGTGCTTAACTCTACTGTTCGGGAAGTAATAACCGACTTTCTAGACTCACAACGGGGACTTATGTATGAAAATATTGCTCCCGATGGTTCCCATGTAGATTCTTTTGATGGTCGTCTAATTAATCCCGGTCACGGGATAGAAGCGATGTGGTTCATTATGGATATTGCCCATCGGCGCAACGACATAACAGTCATTAACCAAGCTGTGGATGTCGTGCTAAACATCCTTAACTTTGCTTGGGACTCTGAATACGGGGGATTGTATTATTTTATGGATGCAGATGGTCATCCCCCACAACAGTTGGAATGGGATCAAAAACTGTGGTGGGTGCATTTGGAGTCTTTGGTTGCACTGGTTATGGGTTATCGCCTGACGGGACGTGAGACATGTTGGGAGTGGTACCAAAAAATGCACGATTACACCTGGTCGCATTTTGCCGATCCAGAATATGGTGAGTGGTTTGGCTACCTCAACCGTCGAGGAGAAGTCCTGTTAAACCTCAAAGGTGGCAAGTGGAAAGGCTGTTTCCACGTACCCCGTGCTTTATACCTTTGCTGGCAGCAGTTTGAAGCTTTGCTCTGAACTTAGCATGAGTATCGTTTATGGTTATGTTTAATAAAACCAATCTTAAAAAAACTGCTCTAACAGTGGCACTTACCCGAATAAAGTTGTATATTTTGGAAATTATTCTTATAAAGGATAATGAGTAAAAATTTGTACTCGCGCAAGCTGGGGGTATAAGAGGGGCAGTATTTAACAATACTTAAAGATAAATAATTCTGAAGAATGACCACTTACTCAAATTTTTAGGTTACATTTAACCTAATGTTAACCTCTTGGCTGGATTAGGCTATCGGGTATAATGACCAAAACGAAAAGTAGTCGCAAGAGATTAAGTCCTGGGTTGCAAAAATCTGATGACTTAGTCTCTTCTCATCTGAAAGGCGATGAAGTGAAGAAAGATACAGAACAATCTGTTGGACAGTCAACAGAGCAATTGTCTTTAGACGAGTTGCAAATTATCCATGCAACATCAGGGCGTGTTCGAGTCCGTGCTATTGACGGGGGCAATAACTCAAAACTTGACACTATCTGCCAAAGTTTACATCGGCGAGATGGTATCAAGGAAGTTTATGTCAATGAGCGAACGGGCAGTTTGGTCATTAACTTTGATGAGCAGAGGCTGTCTTTGTCCCAAGTAATGGAGTTGCTCCAGTCATTTGGTGTAGAGCAGCCGTCTCACCATGAAAGCAAGACAGACCCTTTTGCTGCTTGGAAATCTCTAGATTTCTGGAAAGAACAGGGAATTTCGTTTATTCCCTTGTTTGCCGGATTAGCGGTCACCAGAAGGTTGGGGATCGTGGGTTTTGCTGCATTTCCTGTATACTTCATTACAGCAAATGCAACCCGTCGTGTCATAAGCTATGTAGAATCACAATTTTCAGCAGCAGAAAAAAGCCCATCTTCAAAAGATGGAGATAATACTGCAGTAAAACTCAATAAACTCGACCAATCGTTGTTATCAGAAGTGGAGCAAACATCTACAAACAGAGCAGCCCAGTCTGCAAAAATTACTTACAATGTCGTTCATGCCATTCCGGGACGCATCAGGTTTAATGTACCCCGCGTTGCTCGCGATCGCGCCTATGCTAAGCGACTTGAGAGATTGCTGAAGACAGACTCTTACGTGACGACTGTGCGAGTGAGTTGCGATGCGGCTTCGGTTGCTATTGGCTACGGAAATAGTCAAATACCAGTTTCTTACTGGGCGAATTTGATGCAGTTGGCTGATGAGACAATCCCGCAAACAGCTCCTGTAAAGACTCCAATTGAGCAACAACTTCCAGAACCACAGCAGCAGTCTACCCAATCGACACTATCCATAAGGACAAACGAGGAAGGAGTTTTGGAAGTCGTCGGTCTGTGGTCTGATTATAAAACTCCAGCTCTATCTGCAGCGCTATCCTTCATGGCTAACTTTCCATTAGATATGGTTTCATAAGAGTTTTGGAACGAATCATATTAAAGTGTTTGGTTAGTTAGAACTGTGGCTAGCAGGAACCAATTCTTAGAGCCTGGAAAAGAAGCGAAAATTTTGCAAAAATTCTATACTGACGGTACCGGAAGGGGAAGAAATATCTTCCTCCTATGAGTGTCCCGTTGAGTAGGCTCTAGAAAATCAAAAAGTTGAACGTCTTTATTTTTTTATGCGAGCGAAGAAATGGCAGAACTTAGTGTGCAAATACCAACCTCCAGATTTCATCTTGCTGAAGTAGCGCTACCTGAAAGAAATGGGAAAGCTGCTTTAAAAGAGAAAAATGGACACGCACCAACTCAGATTTCCAAAGTCCAGCACAATGTGGTGCATGCAGTTCCGGGACGGTTGAGGTTGCGAGTACCTCGCCTCCGTTATGATAAGGATTACGCACAGCGCCTCCAATCCTTGTTAGAAGCTGACGCCCTGTTTTCAAGTGTACGTATTAAGCCTACAGCGTCTTCACTAGCAGTAACTTATAAAATTGGTAAAGCCACGGAAGGCAAAATCCGATCGCATCTAAGTTATTTGCTTCAAGCAGCGAGTGACGTTATTGTTCTCAAGCCTTCCACTTTAAAAAAAGCTGCTGAAAGCGAGACAGAAAAACCTTGGCCTGGGATGCAACTCTCAGCTTTGACAACAGTTTTAGCCGTGCTAGCAGGACCTTTTGGGCTACCGATTCCACCCCTGATGATAGCAGCGACTATAGCAGTTACGACATTGCCTGTAGTCCAACGAGCTTGGGAAGGAATTACGGTAGAAAAGAAATTCAATATTGACTTTCTGGATTTTATGGCGATCGCCATCACAACGCTTCAAGGTCAATTTCTGACACCTGCACTCATGCTGGGGTTGATTGAAATTGGCGAGAATATACGCGATCGCACGGCTCGCTCGTCTGCCCAACAAACCTTAGATCTGTTAAGTTCCCTCGGACAGTTCGCCTGGATAGAACGTGATGGAGAGAAAGTCCAAATCCCCATCCAAGACGTGCAAAAAGGGGATACGGTAATCGTTTATCCCGGCGAACAAGTACCTGTTGATGGTACCATCGTGCGTGGAAAAGCATTACTAGACGAGCAAAAACTGACTGGAGAATCCATGCCAGTCTTAAAGAAGAAAGGACAAACCGTCTATGCTTCAACCCTAGTGAGGGAGGGACGAGTTTATATCCTGACAGAGCGGGTCGGTAACGACACTTGTGCTGGACAGAGCATTCAATTAATGCAACAAGCACCCGTTCACGATACCCGAATGGAAAACTACGCTGCAAAAATTGCCCAGAAAGCTGTATTGCCAACTTTACTACTGGGTGGGATTGTGTTTGCCACAACTCGCAACCCAGCAAGAGCCGCCAGCGTCTTAACCCTTGACTTTGCAACTGGAATCAGGGTATCGGTACCAACCACTGTTTTAGCAGCATTAACTTATGCAGCACGACGGGGCGTTCTCATTCGCAGCGGAAGGGCATTGGAAAAACTTGCAGAGATAGATACTGTTGTTTTTGATAAGACAGGCACTTTGACCAGAGGTGAAGCTACTGTCGTTCATGTAGAAAGTCTCAACCCAAATACTTCACCAACACGAGTACTGCAACTAGCAGCTGCAGCCGAACAACGTCTGACCCATCCAGTAGCAGAAGCGATCGTGCGCTATGCAGAAGAACAGAAAATCGAAATTCCTGCCCGTGGCAAGTGGGACTATCAACTTGGTTTGGGTGTACGGGCAGAGATTGATGGAGAAACCGTTTATGTTGGTAGCGAGCGCCTTCTAGAACAAGTTGGCATTGCAATGGAACAGCTTGACGGCAACGAAAAGAAAGCAACCTCAACAATTTATGTAGCAAGCAACGGTCAACTGCAAGGTATAATAAAATATAGTGACGTACTCCGTTCAGAAAGTCGGGAAGTTATTGCAAAACTGTTAACAGTCGAAGGTGTGGAGGTCCACATGCTAACTGGAGATAACAGGCAGACCGCTAGCGTTGTTGCTGCTGAACTTGGTATTGCCCCAACCCATACCCATGCAGAAGCTTTTCCCGAGCAGAAAGCAACAGTTGTCCGCGAACTACACGAACAAGGGAAAACAGTTGCGTTTGTTGGCGATGGTATCAATGATTCGCCCGCTTTAGCATACGCTGATGTTTCTGTTTCTTTTGCCAATGGCTCTGACATTGCCCGTGAAACAGCAGATGTAGTACTGATGCAGAATGACCTGCACGGTTTGCTAGAGGGAATTGAGATTGCTCGTAAAGCCAAGCAGCTCATTCAGCAAAATACAGCTATGATTGCTGTTCCCAATTTAGCCGCCTTAGTCGTGGCAGTTTTATTTGGTCTTAACCCCCTAGCAGCAACGATGGTGAACAACGGTTCGACAGTTGTTGCAGGAGTTAACGGTTTGCGTCCAATTTTGAGAAGTCGCGACCGCAAAACTCTCCCCGCAGCTAGATGAGATGGTTGTGGTAACAAGAGTACCTTAGTGTGTTTTACTAATTCCTGGAGGAAATAATCATGGCACCAAAAATTACTGATTTTGTTGAAGACGCAGGCGCACCCGGAATCATCGCCGGTATTGGTGCAGTCCTTCTTGCACCTGTCGTTATTCCTGTCGTTGCTGGAATTGGTAAGCCAATAGCCAAGTCTATTATTAAGAGTGGACTTGTTCTTTTTGAAAAAAGCAAAGGCGCTGTTGCAGAACTCGGCGAAAGCTGGGAAGACATGGTTGCTGAAGCAAGAGCAGAACTAGCTGAAGGCAGACAATTGCCAGCAGTTGATGTTGCAGGAACATCAGTTGATAATTCTGATAACGGTTTGTAAGTACCCCATCCCCAACTCTACTCGGTTGAGGGAGAAGGAAACCAGAGCGCTGACCTTTATACCCTCATTCCCATCTCGCCATCGCCACTTGGGAATGTTTTCACCCTTACCCCCTCGTTCCCAGGCTCCGCCTGGGAATGTCTTAGTCAAGGCTCCGCCTCCCCCAATTTTTTGCCTGTTAATTTGCTTGTTAAAAAGCCCTCCATGTATTGGGAAAAAAGAAATTGAATAACAACGGTTACACTCATCTAACTGAAATGCCAAAAATAATCCAAGAAGAATGTAGGAAAAAATCTACATCTCAACCCATATATACAAAAGTTGTCAGTTCTACTCCAGGGCGATTGCGTTTGAGAGTAGCCTCTCGCTACCGTCAATCGGGAGATATAGAGCGCATTGCAAACGCCTTACAAGCTCAACCAAATATTAATCAAGTCAGAACTAATATTCAAAATGGCAGTATCGTTATACAGCACGATACACAAGATGACAGCTTTGAAAATGTTCTCGCAACTTTAAAAGATTTAGGCATTATATTTGGTGATATAGCAGTAGGAAAATCTGAGGCTGCAGCAGGGGTATCTGATGCTGTGGTGGACTTGAATAAGCGGGTGAGAAAAGCAACAAATAACTCTGTTGATTTGCGATTCCTTTTTCCTTTAGGTTTGGGCATTCTTTCCATTCGGAAATTACTTGTGAGCGGGCTACAGTTCGAGATTATTCCCTGGTATGTATTGGCATGGTACGCCTTTGATAGCTTTATTAAACTCCACGGGATGACCCAGCACTCAACAAACGAGTCAGAAAATTAAGATAATTTTCCTGAGAAGTAGACAAAAATGGCTAATGGCTAATGGCTAATGGCTAACTACCAGTGGAACAATAGTATCGTTCTCCTAATTTCCATAGCTTCAAAGAAACGATCAGAAAAAGAATACCTGCTAGTGGCGAGACGTAACAAAACCATAAAGGTATTAAAAAAGCACGTTCTTTTTCCAGCACTGCTACCAAAGGAAAATAGCTGACACAACCAAAGGGTATCAAGAAAGTAAAGAATCGCTGAAACCACTTGCCATAAATTGAAAGAGGATACTGAGCAGTTTCCACTCCTCCATAAGTGAGGATATTCATAATTTCAAGAGACTCAATAGTCCAAAAGGTAAGCGTTGCTTGTATGATAACAATGCCAACAAAGAGTGCAACACTGCCAATAAATGAAGAGCCTAAAAGCCACAATGTTTTCACAGTAAAAGGAATATGGAGAGTTGAAAGCGACCACCCCATGACTACCAATCCTTGAGAAAATCGTCCTATTCGTTTCAAGGTAAATTCCATTCCTAAAAGTTGAAGTACGGTTGTGCGCGGACGCAGAAGCAAACGGTCGAAGTCACCGTTTTTAATGATTTTTGTGAAGGAATCAAATCCCCGTCCGAGAGCATCAGCACAGGCAAAAGAAATATTAATCGTGCCATAAAATAAAGCAATTTCGGCAAGAGTCCACGTACCAATACTGTTAAAACGAGTAAAAAGCGCCCATATTCCCAAAAATTCAATAACAGTTCCTAAAAATTGCCCTAAGACTTGAAGCCAGAAGGAAACTTTATACTGCATTTGCGACTTAAAAGATACAGAGATATATCGAAGGTAAAGTAAAAAATTATTCACCATTCACCCACCTTGAATAACAAGCTTTTTTACACCATAGTTCACTAAAAAACGTCCAAAGATAATAATAACAACTATCCAAAAAAATTGATGAAGCAATACATTAAACAATTCGTTTGGTGGGAGATTACCAGTAAAAAGACGAAAAGGTTTATCTAGAAGCCCTGAGAAGGGAAGGAAATTTAAAAACGGTTTGAGCCATTCAGGGAAAAGTGGCAGGGGAATAATCATTCCAGAAAAAATAGAAATCAGAGTGGGAAGTACACTATTGATTCCCTCACCAGAAATTGTCCACATCATTGAAACAGTTAGAAGCATTGTTATTGCAGATGAAAGCAGAATTGCACCAATAAAGGAGAGAAAAAAAGCAACTCCTGCAGCAAAGGAGGATGGCAAAAAAAGCGATCGCTCCGAAAACCCTAAAATGGGAAAAAGCAATATTGTGATACTAAGAAGTGGAATACCACGAAGTATCAGGGGTGCTGTACGAAGTGCTAAAGCGCGAGCCAACCAATAGTTATAAAGGTCAGTGGGTCGAAGAAGATCGTACCCCACCCCACCAGAACGGATGAGTTCTTGAATTTCTCTATCACCTCCCCAAGGGACGATCGCTATCAAAAACGCTTGTCCGAGCCACACGTATCCTGTAGCCTCGCGGAGAGTCATAGGTTGAGCGGAGATTGCATGAGTGAAAAATGCCTCAAGAACCATAACTTTTACAAAACCCCAAAAAAGTTGAGTTCCAACCCCTGCTAAAGCAGCAGTACGATACTGCAACAGAAGCGCAAATCTTGCAACAAACAATGACCAATATGCTTTCATATATGTTTTTCTTTGGTAATCTTAACGTTTCGTCGCTTTTAAGATACAGTAGATAAGTATAGATATGACTGAGTGCAGCCACTTCAGGTAGAATCGGGTCAGTAAACTATCCATTTGATGTCAAAATTCCTTCAGAGTTTGCGTACAGTTCGGCAATTATCTCCTCAATAGGTGGATTTTCAACGAAAAGATCCTCTACTTCGTATTTTGATGTAACCTGGGCAATTAGGGACGCAGCAGAAAGCTTTGCGGGATCGAAGGCAAGAGTTACGGTACGTCCTTCCTTGGAAATGATACTGACCCCTTCTTCCTCAAAGCAAAAATCATCCTTTATCAAGTCAATTCTTAAGTACCGACGTGAGGAAACTTGAGAACGCAACTTTGCGAGAGAACCGTCACAAAGAATCTCACCACCACCAATAATAATGACGCGATCGCACAACGCCTCAATATCATCCATATCATGAGTTGTCAGGATGGTAGTGACTTGATGGGTTTTGTTCAGCGTTTTGACAAATTTTCGTACTGCAAGCTTTGAAACTGCATCCAACCCTATAGTAGGTTCATCAAGAAAAAGAATCTCAGGTCTGTGAAGCATTGCAGCTGCAAAGTCACAGCGCATTCTTTGACCGAGGCTTAACTGTCTTACAGGAGTGGAGAGAAAGCTAGAAAGGTCGAGCAAATCGATCATTTCTGCTCGTGTCTTGAGATACTCTGAATGGGGAATGCAATAGATATCTCGAAGCAAGTCAAAAGACTCAATCGCAGGTAAATCCCACCACAGTTGCGTTCGCTGACCAAATACAACACCAATACGACCAACGTGCTCTATTCTATCTGTCCAGGGAGTTCGTCCGTTAATTATGCATTTTCCACCAGAGGGTACTAAAATACCACTTAAAATCTTAATGGTCGTTGATTTACCTGCTCCATTTGGACCTATATATCCTACAAGTTCTCCCTTCTCTAAGGAAAACGAAACTCCTTTCAATGCATGGACTTCTTTGGTTTTTCGCTGCACGAGCCCTCGTATTGAACCGAGAATACCAGAGGAGCGTTCGGAAATAAAGAAAGTCTTCTTGAGGTCTTCAACAAGAATGTGAGACATAATATGACTGGTTTGCGATCGTTTGAAAGAGTGTTATACCATATTGGATTTTAGATTAGCTAAACTTGACCGAGCTAAAGTTTAGTAACAGCGATCGCAGGGATAAGTTATTGCTGGCTCAGAGGATGTAGAGCTATTTTTTTCAAATAGAATTGCTCTCAAGCAAGTGTTAAGTTCGTCCAGCTAAACTTGCAACGACTGTGACTAACTCCGCAGGTTCAACGGGTTTGGGCAAATGTATTTGAAAACCTTCTTGTAAAGCTCGCAATCTGTCCTCTGTTCGAGCGTAAGCTGTTAATGCAGCCGCCGGAATTTTTGCACCTTGTTCGGAAAGCGGAATTTTGCCAGTCCGTTCGAGCGATCGCACTTCACGAATCAGGGTATAACCATCTTCATTTGGCATACCTATATCGCTTACCAAAACATCCGGTCTCCATTGTGCAATCACTTCTAACGCTTCCCGTACACATCCCACTGCTTTGACTTCAGCTTGACACTGTTGCAACACGATACTTAAAAAATCACGGGTGTCCGTTTCGTCATCTACAACAAGTACCCGAATACCCAGGAGGGAGGGTGTGGCGGTAAAAGTTCCCCTTGTCTCCCTATCTGCTTGTCCCCTTATCTCCCTGTCTTCCTCATCTTTCTTACCCAAAAGGGGTAGCTTGACTGTAAAAGTAGTACCTTGTCCTTTACCGGGACTTTCTACACTCACGATCCCACCATGTAGTTCTACTAAATGACTGACAATTGCTAATCCCAAACCCAATCCGCCAAAAGATCTTGTTGTAGAACTATCAGCTTGACGAAAACGGTCAAAGACGTATGGAAGAAAATCAGGACAAATACCAATACCCGTATCGCTAACCTGAATTTGGACATAGGACAATGGGAATTGGGAATTTAAGTCGCGCAACGATTCCTTATGCTTTACAACTGACAAGCGAACTTCAACATGACCCCCCTGAGATGTAAATTTTATGGCATTGGATAGTAAATTCCATATAATTTGTTGCAATCGTTCGCTATCACCAATGACTGTAAATTGGGAACTGAGGGCTGGGGACAGAGAAGTGAGTGATGGGTTACGAATGTCATTGTAGGAAGCCCCCTTCATATTTAAGCAACTAGCTTGGTTGCGAAATTTCTGCGTATTTTCTTCCCGATCGCCAGTCTCCTGTCCTGTCTCCCCTAAAACATAAAACTTTAAATCGATCTCTTTTGTCTCAGCTGCTAAACGAACTGTTTCCAGTGCAGTTTCAATAATAGACACTAGGTTGCAAGGACGAACATTAAGGCGTAATTTGCCTCTAATCATCCGCGAAATATCTAACAAATCTTCTATCAGTTGTGTTTGCGCTTTGGCATTGCGCTCAATAGTCTCTAATGCTTTTGATACTTTGGTTTCATCAAGTTGGCGTCGAGAACGCAACAACTGCGTCCAACCAAGAATTGCATTGAGGGGCGATCGCAATTCGTGAGATAGAATTGCCAAAAATTCATCTTTCATGCGATTTGCTTCTTTGAGTTGCTCTGTTTGCTGTTGCAAAGAAGCTATGAGCTTTGCACGTTCCATTGCAATAGCAATTTGATCGCAAACTGCTTGCATCATCCCCATTTCATTTTGGGTAAATTTCACCCGAGTAAGACTGCCAAAAGCAAGAGTTCCTAAAAGCTGTCCCTGAGCTATGAGAGGATAACTGTAATATGCCGTAATTCCAATAGAGCGGAGAAATTCTGTTTTTGTGTCAGTTAATTG
The DNA here is from genome assembly GCF_045999855.1 of Tolypothrix campylonemoides VB511288_2. Taxonomy (NCBI): domain Bacteria; kingdom Bacillati; phylum Cyanobacteriota; class Cyanophyceae; order Nostocales; family Tolypothrichaceae; genus Tolypothrix; species Tolypothrix campylonemoides. The sequence goes on along the minus strand of NZ_JBFPMW010000003.1, from coordinate 895,426 downwards.
CTGTACGTTTTCTAAGGCTATTGGTTGGCGTTGTTGCGATACCGTTCCACTCACTCCTTGACCAAATTCCAGCCACTCAATTTCTTTGACTTGTTCTTCAGAAACCCCTGTATAAGATGCTAGCTGTAAAATCTGTTTATCCTCATAAACTAAATAATTAAAATACGTATCCAAGCGAATTTGTTGTGCAAGTTTTTTAAACAAACTATCAATAAGTGCTACAGGTTGTTGGCTTGAGAGTAAATCGCTGGCTGTACCAAACAATAGCTGAAGTCTCTTGTAACCCAGCGACAGTGCTTTTTCCACCTGTTTTAAGTTAGTAATTTCTTGAAACACCAAAACACAGGTTGCAGGATAACCGTGCATAGCTGGTAAAGTATCGGCAAATATCAGTAGCGAGCGAATCCCTACTGGTGTATGCCAATCCAATTCAAATCCTTCAATACGTTCGCCGCGAGCCACTCTCACCCCAGGTGCTTCCTCTAGTGGAATGGGATTTCCCGCAGCATCAGTGGCATAATAGTATGTTTTGTAATCTTCCTGCGATTCTGCTTTGGGAAATTTGCCTCCAGCCACTTTATCAGCCGCAACGTTTGCAAAAGTCACTTTTGCAGTTCCCGGTTCTATCAACAGCATTGGCATTGGCATAAGATTGAGCAAATCTTCCAGCCATTTTTGTTGGTTGCGGAGCGTTTCTTCTACCTGTTTGCGTTCTGTAATATCATTTGTAAAAGCCAGAATTTGTTCGATGTTTCCCTTTTTATCTAATAGCGGTAAATATTTTATTTCTGTCGTAAATTCTCCGTAATCAGGTAAGTTCATTACGACTTCTATTTTTTGTAACGTTTTTGTTTCCTGCGCTTGAATCAAAGTGGAAAGGTAAGGTTTTGTCACGTCTGGTGGAAAGAGTTCCTCGTCTGTTCTACCAATTATTTCTTCTTTTGGCTTCTTAATACGCTGTAATGCTGCGGCATTAACAAACTCTAATTGCCGTTTACCATTGTAGATAGCAAAAACATCTGGGATATTATCTAGTGCTAATCGAAACCGTTCTTCACTTTGCCGTAATGCTTGCTCTACCTGCTTGCGAACGCTTAAATCTAGAATAAATGCAACGGATTCTTCTCGATTTTCTCCAACTAAGGTATAACCAACCAAAACTGGTATGCGGCTCCCATCTGTACGAATATATTCTTTTTCGTAAGGTGTACAAGCTCCTTTGGAGATCGCTTCAGAAATCCGTTCTGCATCTAAAGGTAAATATTCTGGCGGAGTAATATCAGTCCATTTAATTTTGTCTGCTTGTAAATCTTCTCTTGTATAGCCAATCATCCGCAAAAATTCGTCGTTAGCGTTGCGGACGCGACCGTGAATATCGCCAAAGAGAATGCCAATAACGTTAGAATCTACAAAGCTACTGAGTTTTTCTTCATTGACCTTCAGAGCTTGTTGGACGCGATCGCGTTGCTTCCCCAATTTTTCTAAAGCCGCTGCACTTTCCCATATCAATACACAAAAGCTGACAATTAGGACAACCACAAGCAAGGATACCGCCAATTCTGGTTCATACCACCTTGCTCTCAACCCTTGTAAAGCGATCCATCCCAGGACTAAAGGGACTGCGATCGCCGCTAACAGTAATCGACGTGCTAGCACACCACTATAGGTATCGCTAGTTATTAACCGCATCAACCCTTCATTGGGATGAACGGCTAAAATCCCAACGCAAAGCACTGTAACTATCAGTGCAGTATTCAGTGCCATTCCCTCATCTTGGGATGGAAAACTGTATAATATACTGACTCCGTAAGCATACCCAATAATAACCTGTAGGGATATTAAAGCAGCGATAAGGCTAAAGACTTGGGCATACCAATAGTTGCGACGGGTTTTGGGTTGATTCACCAGTTCCAAAGCCCTGCCAAGAACTATAAAGTTTAGTGCTGTATTTATGCCCATCCCTTCCCAATGGATTACCCCCAAACCATTTAGGAAGTCGCTATGCAGCAGTGCATCCACTCTCAAATCCCAGTGGAATACGTAGTGACTGACTCTCAACAAACCAATTGTTAGAACTACGATCGCACAGACTTTACTAATGACAGTCAGAGCAATTGTCTCTTTTTTGTCTCTTTCTTCTTTTAAGGACAGCCATAGAGATATACCAGATAAAAAGAAGCAAACTGCTGTATCAACCTCCATACTTCCCGTACCGAAAGAGAGGAACGATGTCAGCCACTTTTGATTCAACCACCAGCCAATAAATACCAATAAACCAAAGCTAGCAGCGATCGCACTTGCAGCCCGTGCAACCACTGAATGTGAAGAGAGTTGGTGTGAACTTTGTTGGTGCAAGCGACTTACTCTTAACATTTAAGGCTTTATTACCGCTATAGTCTGATACGGTAATTCAAGCGTTTTTTAAATATAAATCCATTTTTATTCTATATTCCCTGACATTTCCTTTTATTTACATCTATCTTTTTACAGATTGTTTTTTCGGCTTTTTTATGTATTAAAAGCCGAACTTTCAGAGCAAAAGGCAGAAGGTCGTTGAAGATCTAACTGTTAGCGACAGTAAGCATAGCAATTTAGTTCCAATACAAACGACTTCTACCCTTTACGCTGCTTTTTGCAACTCTTCAAGTCGAGCGAAAACTTCTTTACTATGGGTAGCAGGATTCACTTTCACAAAAGTCTCGCGCAAGACACCATTTGGATCGATGATAAAACTGTGGCGTACTGACACAAAGCTCATCCAGGAACCGTAGGCTTTGCTAACTGCACCAGTGGTATCAGCCAACAAGGGGAATTTTAAACCTTCTGAATCACAAAATTCAGCATGAGAATTGACATCATCAGCGCTTACACCAACAATCTGAGCGTTTTTTTGGAGATACTTTGGCAAGTCTTGCTGAAAGCGACGGGCTTCTATAGTACAGCCAGGAGTAAAATCTTTGGGATAGAAGTAAAGTACCACCCACTTACCACGTAGCTCGGCGAGAGAAAGTTTGCCATCACCAGTATTGGTTGGCAGTGTAAAATCAGGTGCCGGTTGATTAATGACTGGAAGTTTGCCACCAAGGGCATTAGCAACTGGGGCAAAATTCAACCAACTGATGATAGCAAAACAGCTAGCAAATAATATGTTCAAAAAAGTGCGGCGAGAAATCATAATGATTTATACCAGAAACACAACTTAATATAAGTTTACAATTTCTGGTCGCCATTCTGAGAGTCTCAAGATTCCGAAGCAGTCTCTACAGGTTCAATGTACTGACTATCAAGGAGAAAAGCGCCCCTTGCAAAGCGAACACCCCAGTATCCACCAGGACGACGGTCAATAACTATACCTTCTTCCCCAATGCGAATAACATCAGGAGGGCGCAGCATGGGCATGGGTTCGGCAGTTTTTACGTAAGGTGGTAGTGATACAATGCGTACTTTACTACCTACAGCAAATTCTTTGGACATAATGTTGAGTTAATTGCTAATGGCTAATTGCTAATGGCTAATTGCTAATTGTCCACTAATTATTAACTATTAGCCTAACTATTAGCCATTAGCCCTCCCTTGTATCTCAGTAGCGAAAATGCTATGTGCAAGGCACACGCTAAGCGCAAAGCGCACGCTCCGCGATGCCGAAGGCTATGCCCGCAGGGCTATACGCCCTCCCTTGTTCGCCAGTTGCCAGGGTGCGGGAAACCCGCCTGTAGCACTGGACTCACCATTAGCCATTAGCCATTAGCTATTAGCCATTAGCCATATTATGGTGCTTGCCAAATTTTTTGATGGTACTTTTCTATATCTGCATAAGGATCTTCGGGTGGATGGGTATGGTCGTCAGTGTGATGGTGGTGATGGTGGTCATGAGTGTGGGAATGCTCGTGTTTGTTATTTGCTAAAGCAGATAGACGGAATTTACACATCTCACAATTCATTTGTACTTGTTCTAGTTGAGTTTCAATTTCTCTTTCTCTCAGTACGGACAGGAGAACTGGATGTAATCCCATCTCTGGTAGACAAGTTATGGAAATATCTGGATGTTGCTCTTGCTGTTGAGCGGTGATATTAAATATCTTTTTTACTAATGCCCCTGTAAATAGGAAGTATGGCAAAACGATAATGCGTTTGGGCTGATAAAGCCGTGCGCGGGAAAATCCTTCTTCTAACCTGGGGTGGGTAATGCCAATAAAGCAGGTTTCTACGGTGGAGTAACCGCTTCCTTCCCAAAGAATGCGAGCGAGTTTGCATACGTCTCCATTAGCGTCGGGATCGCTCGAACCACGTCCAACAAATAAGAGAACGGTATCAGAACGCGATATTTGTTCGGGGTTGTGTTCGGGTTTGTCAAGTTCAGCTAGACGCGATCGCCACAGATCTACAATTACAGGAGTAATGCCAAAATGACGCCCGTAGTGAAACTTTAACTGTGGATGTCGGGATTTAGCACGATCGAGTTCATTTGTGACATCAAATTTATTATGGCGTGCAGCAAATAACAGTATGGGCAATACCGTCAGTTCAGTGTAACCTTGTGCCACACATTGGTCTATACCTTGCTGAATGGAAGGAACAGTCAGTTCCAAAAAGCAAGGCAAAACTGGACGTGATGTATCTAAAGCTTGGTAAAGAGTCGCAAAATCTAATAAAGCTTGTCTTCCTTCTTCATCCCTAGTACCGTGTCCAACCATTAACAAAGGACGTTGTATTGGTAGGGGTAACAGTTTTAGACTTTGAGCAGTTGAAGATTCTGAATAAAAGTGATTTGGAGTATTGGTGGTCAGCATCCAGTTATAAGGCTCCCTTCCCGTGCTACGCAGGAAATAGAGTGAGCAGGTAATAAATAGGCGTTCTGGCTAACGCAATTTTGGATTTTAGATGGCAATAATCTAAAATCTAAAATTCGTTTACAGCTGCGGCACAGCCCCGGACTTGCACCGGAGTTTCCCTATTCTGTTACAGTTCACGTTTGCTTTGCTATCTTAGCCGATCTAACTGAGTAACAAAATACGGGGGGAGGGGAGAGAATAAATATTGACGTACACGCCAAAGGCAAATATTAAAAATGCGAGTAAAATTTTAATCGCTTATGGAATAAATACGTATCACATATTATGTCTAATTTAACTCTACCGTTCGCTTCTGTCTACGGACCTGTAAAATCTTGGCGGTTTGGGCGATCGCTTGGCATCGATCCTATTGGTTGTATCTCAACTTGTTCTTTCAATTGTGCTTACTGTCAACTCGGGGAGATCGAAGTTCGCACCATCAAGCGTCAAATATTTGTTCCTACAGAGCAAATTGTTCGGGACTTACAAGCTTTTAAACCTTGGGAATTTGATGTTGTGACTTTAAGCGGGAGTGGCGAACCGACTCTAGCACTAAATTTAGAAGAAATTCTTACCGCTGTTAAAGAGATAACGCAACGACCTACAGTTGTGTTAACAAATAGCACTTTGCTCAACAGTTCAGAAGTGCGATCGGCTCTTACCCTAGCAGATACGGTTGCAGCTAAGTTAGATGCTATTTTATTAGAGCAATTGCAAAGGGTTAATCGCCATGTAGAGGGTGTAGATCTATCGTCTATTTTAGCTGGGCTGGAAAAATTTCACCAAGAGTACCAAGGAAGCCTAACTATCCAAACTACGATCTTATTTCCTTGGTCTTTGGAAGAACGCCTTGCTTACATTGATTTAGTACAGCACTTAGAGCCAGATGAAATTCAACTGAATACTCCTACACGTCCTCGACCATTAGTTCATCAATTAGAAGCACGAGGTAATGATACCGAATCTCTTCCTTATTCAACAAGAACTCTCAAACAAGTGAGTGCAACTTTTTTACAAACATTTGCGGTTCAGATTGAGGAAGCGACTGAGATTCCCGTGCGTGTTACACCTGTTGCTCCTTTGTGACCTATACCTACTCCGTGGGAACTCCAAAGCCAGCAGTTAAGGCAACTGTGGGGGATTTCCCCCGTTGTAGCACCAGGCGTCGCAAAGAATGCAAAAAATGTTGACTTTTTTTACATTCTCTCTAAAACATTGATTCCTAGTAAGGATAATCCAAGCTTCAAAGTTCTAGCTGTCACGTCACACAGTATGAGTCGCGATGTTCGCACGGGTTCTTCAGATTTCAGAACTGGGCAATTTTCAAAGAATTGATTGTACTTTTGGCTCAACTGATACAAATACTCGCACAACCGATTTGGCAGCAAATCTTTTTCAACTTCAGCCAGGACTTCATCTAACTGTAACAAATGTTTTGCTAAATTCAGTTCTAATTCTTCTTGCAGAATAATTGGTACATCTGCTCTGAGTTTGTCATAGTCAATGTTACCTTCACGGCTAATGCCTTGAGTTCTGACGTAAGCATAGAGCATATATGGTGCCGTGTTGCCTTTTAAAGCTAACATCTTTTCATAACTAAAAATATAGTTACTGGTACGGTTTTGGCTAAGGTCAGCATATTTAACAGCACTAACGCCAACTATCTGCGCTACGTCAGCAATGAATTCTTCTTTTTCTTGCCGTCCTTCTTCTTTGAGTCTGTATTCTAAATCTTTACGAGCGTGAGCGATCGCTCCATCTAATAAATCTCGCAACTTTACTGCTTCCCCAGAACGAGTTTTCAATTTTTGACCATCTTCTCCAAGTACTAAACCAAAGGGGGTGTGAACGAACTCGACATTGTCTGTAATCCAACCCGCTTTTCTTCCTACTTGAAAAATTTGGGCGAAGTGGTTGGTTTGTTCTGCACCTACTGGATAAATGACTTGTTGCACTTTCTCGACCTGAACCCGGTGGCGAATTGCTGCTAAGTCTGTAGCCGCGTAGTTGTAACCTCCATCGGATTTTTGCACAATTAAAGGTAAAGGTTCGCCTTCCCTATTTGTAAAACCGTCAAGAAAAACGCATTTTGCTCCTTGGTTTTCTACCAACAGACCTTGTTTATCAAGTTCTTCTACTACTTGGGGTAGTAAAGCGTTATAGAAAGACTCCCCCCTTTCAATAAAGGGAGCAATTCCTAACAAATCGTATATGACTTGGTATGCTCTGCTGGAGAGTTGACAGACAATTTTCCACGCTAGTAAAGTTTTTTCGTCACCAGCTTGTAGTTTGACAACTGATTGGTGTGCTGCTTTGCGGAAATCTTCGTCTGCATCAAACCGTTTTTTTGCTTCTCGGTAAAATGAGGATAAGTCGCCTAGGTTGAGCGTTTCAGTGGTTGTTAAAGCTTCCGGATATGCTTCTTCTAAATAAGCAATCAACATTCCAAAGGGTGTTCCCCAGTCACCTACATGACTGATCCGCAAAACTTCATGACCCATGAATTCTACAATTCGAGCAAGGCAATCTCCAATAATTGCCGGTCGTAAATGCCCTACGTGCATTTCTTTAGCAATATTTGGGCTGGGATAATCTACAATAACTCGCTTGGGATTCTTAGCTGGTGCTACTCCCAGTCTCGGATCGGCTTGAATGGCTTTGAGCTGTTCTACCAGGTATTCTGTTTCTAGCTTGAGATTGATAAATCCAGGACCTGCTATCTCTGGGGGTTTGCAAATACCTGTTAGGTCTAGTTTGCCAACAATTTGTTGTGCGATCGCTCTTGGCTGCTGTCCCAACTGTTTTGCTAGGGATAATGCAACATTTGCCTGGTAGTCTCCAAATTTTGGATTGCTAGCAGGTACTAATATTGGGTCTGCTTTCGCATACTCAGCGCCGAAAGCTGCGGCTAAAGCCTCTTGTAATTTCAGTTTTAGTTTTTCTTGTGTAGCTTTCATAGATGAATTTTTATACTCCAGAGAGAGATTTTCTCTCCAACTATAGGTTTTATCTGCTCGCAGACAATTTTTTGGGGAATTATTTGATTTTCATGCTTAAATCCAACCAACAGGATTGGGTCACGGGCGCACTACTCGAAATGTAGTCTACACCTGTCTCAGCTACAGGACGAATAGTTTCTAAAGTAATGTTGCCAGAAGCTTCTATTTTAACGCGGCTGTCATGTTGCCGAATACGGGAAACTGCCTGACGCATCAAATCAACCGACATATTATCTAACATAATGATGTCCGCACCATATTGTAATGCTTCTTTGACTTGATCTAAATTTTCAGTTTCTACTTCTATTGTTAGGGGATAGGGAATTTGGTGGCGTATGCGGGATATTGCTTTCCCAATTCCTCCTGCTGCTGCAATGTGATTGTCTTTGATCATGACGGCGTCATCTAAACCCATCCTGTGATTGACTGCTCCTCCTACGGCGATCGCATATTTTTCTAAAAGTCTCAACCCAGGTGTTGTTTTGCGCGTATCTACCAACTTGGTTGGGAGGTCAGCTATTTTCTCAACATATTTCCTTGTTAGGGTAGCTATGCCACTCAGACGCATAACTATATTAAGTGCAACTCGTTCACCCGTAAGCAGCGCATCTAAAGGTCCATTGATTTCAGCAACAACGTCTCCTCGTGCTCGACTTTCGCCTTCAGCCACAACTGGCACAAAATGGATTTTTTCGTTCAATAGATTGAACACTTTTGCTGCTATGGGTAACCCAGCAATGACTCCATCGGCTTTCGCTACCCAATTTGCCTGTCCTTCTTCACCATCAAGCAGTGCTTGTGTTGTGCGATCGCCTCGACCAATATCTTCTAATAACCACTCGCGCAGTAACGGTTCTAGCACTATTGTTGGTGGCAGTATTCCTAATTTATTCACGACTTTCAAATTTCCTCTAGCTCTGTCAAAATTACTTTACCCTAAAACCCTTCTCCTACGAGGCTTTCGGCCATATCAAAAAAATTTTTCAAAAAATCTTCAAAAAAATGTTGACAGTAGGAAGTGAGGTCGCTAATATAAAAAAGTGCCTGATGAGGCGGGCGCACAAACGAGCGACGCCAAAAGGTGCCGAACCTTGAAAATTCTATAGTTTGAAAGCAATTATACAGCTTTTACTTGGCGTAAGTAAAGAATAAACCCGTAGTTGAAGGGAAAAATTCAACAAAGAGCTAAACAAACACTTCAAAACGGAGAGTTTGATCCTGGCTCAGGATGAACGCTGGCGGTATGCTTAACACATGCAAGTCGAACGGTCTCTTCGGAGATAGTGGCGGACGGGTGAGTAACGCGTGAGAATCTGGCTTCAGGTCCGGGACAACAGTTGGAAACGGCTGCTAATACCGGATGTGCCCATGGGTGAAAGGCTAGCTGCCTGGAGATGAGCTCGCGTCCGATTAGTTAGTTGGTGTGGTAAGAGCGCACCAAGACGGCGATCGGTAGCTGGTCTGAGAGGACGATCAGCCACACTGGAACTGAGACACGGTCCAGACTCCTACGGGAGGCAGCAGTGGGGAATTTTCCGCAATGGGCGAAAGCCTGACGGAGCAATACCGCGTGAGGGAGGAAGGCTCTTGGGTTGTAAACCTCTTTTCTCAGGGAATAATAAGTTGAAGGTACCTGAGGAATAAGCATCGGCTAACTCCGTGCCAGCAGCCGCGGTAATACGGAGGATGCAAGCGTTATCCGGAATGATTGGGCGTAAAGCGTCCGCAGGTGGTTTATCAAGTCTGCTGTCAAAGCGTCTGGCTTAACTAGATAAAGGCAGTGGAAACTGAGAGACTGGAGTATGGTAGGGGTAGAGGGAATTCCCGGTGTAGCGGTGAAATGCGTAGAGATCGGGAAGAACACCGGTGGCGAAAGCGCTCTGCTGGACCATAACTGACACTGAGGGACGAAAGCTAGGGGAGCGAATGGGATTAGATACCCCAGTAGTCCTAGCCGTAAACGATGGATACTAGGCGTTACGCGTATCGACCCGCGTAGTGCCGGAGCCAACGCGTTAAGTATCCCGCCTGGGGAGTACGCACGCAAGTGTGAAACTCAAAGGAATTGACGGGGGCCCGCACAAGCGGTGGAGTATGTGGTTTAATTCGATGCAACGCGAAGAACCTTACCAGGGCTTGACATGTCGCGAATCCCGATGAAAGTTGGGAGTGCCTTAGGGAGCGCGAACACAGGTGGTGCATGGCTGTCGTCAGCTCGTGTCGTGAGATGTTGGGTTAAGTCCCGCAACGAGCGCAACCCTCGTACTTAGTTGCCATCATTAAGTTGGGAACTCTAAGAAGACTGCCGGTGACAAACCGGAGGAAGGTGGGGATGACGTCAAGTCAGCATGCCCCTTACGTCCTGGGCTACACACGTACTACAATGCTGTGGACAGAGGGCAGCAAGCTAGTGATAGCAAGCAAATCTCACAAACCACGGCTCAGTTCAGATCGCAGGCTGCAACTCGCCTGCGTGAAGGTGGAATCGCTAGTAATTGCAGGTCAGCATACTGCAGTGAATTCGTTCCCGGGCCTTGTACACACCGCCCGTCACACCATGGAAGCTGGTAGTGCCCGAAGTCGTTACTCTAACCATTCGTGGAGGAGGATGCCGAAGGCAGGACTGGTGACTGGGGTGAAGTCGTAACAAGGTAGCCGTACCGGAAGGTGTGGCTGGATCACCTCCTTTTAGGGAGACCAACTCAATTATGAATGATAAATTATGAATGATGAAATTCACAATTCACACTTCATAATTCAGAATTCATAATTCAGAAATCCTAGGTCGTGCGCGGAAGTAGAAGCAGCTTTCAAACTAGAATTCTCGGTTCGATTTCGGGCTATTAGCTCAGGTGGTTAGAGCGCACCCCTGATAAGGGTGAGGTCCCTGGTTCGAGTCCAGGATGGCCCACCTGAAAGAATTATGAATGATGAAGGATGAAGGATGAATTGACAATTCAGAATTTAGAATTTAGAATTCATAATTTCCTGGGGGTATAGCTCAGTTGGTAGAGCGCCTGCTTTGCAAGCAGGATGTCAGGAGTTCGAGTCTCCTTACCTCCACCTACCGCAGAAAATTGCCAAAAAAGACGAGTCAGAGAAAGCAGAAAAGGAAGACGAGTCAAAGGGGCTTGAAAGCGGAAAAACGGAAGAAAAGAAATGGAAAAATTCTAGCACCGTGATATCAAAGATATCAGACTGCTGGAAATGCTCCAGCTAGAACCTTGAAAACTGCATAGAGAAGCGAAAGTAACTGAAAGCTAAAAGCTAAAAGCTAATGGCTAATGGCTAATGGAAATTAGCGATGAGCAGTTAGCATTCAGCAATAGTGGTCAAGAGAAGAAGGGCTCATGGTGGATACCTAGGCACACAGAGGCGAAGAAGGACGTGGTTACCAACGAAAAGCTCCGGGGAGCAGGAAGCATGCAGTGAGCCGGAGATGTCCGAATGGGGCAACCCAATAACGAAAGAGCGAACCCAGTGAATTGAAACATCTTAGTAGCTGGAGGAAAAGAAATCAATAGAGATTCCCTCAGTAGTGGTGAGCGAAAGGGGAAGAGCCTAAACCAAAGTGCATGCATTTTGGGGTAGTGGGACAGCGAAATCGAATCTAGCGGTTAGGCGAAGCAGCGAAATACTGCACCAAAGAAGGTGAAAGTCCTGTAGTCGAAAGCTTAAGGATAGTAGCTGAATCCCGAGTAGCATGGGGCACGAGGAATCCCATGTGAATCAGCGAGGACCATCTCGTAAGGCTAAATACTACTGTGTGACCGATAGCGAACAAGTACCGCGAGGGAAAGGTGAAAAGAACCCCGTTGAGGGGAGTGAAATAGAACATGAAACCGTGAGCCTACAAGCAGTGGGAGTCCGATTCAACGGATGACCGCGTGCCTGTTGAAGAATGAGCCGGCGAGTTATAGGTACTGGTAGGTTAAGTTTGTTGACGAAGCCAAAGCGAAAGCGAGTCTGAAAAGGGCGCGTTATCAGTATTTATAGACCCGAACCCGGGTGATCTAACCATGTCCAGGATGAAGCTTGGGTAACACCAAGTGGAGGTCCGAACCGACCGATGTTGAAAAATCGGCGGATGAGGTGTGGTTAGGGGTGAAATGCCAATCGAACTCGGAGCTAGCTGGTTCTCCCCGAAATGTGTTGAGGCGCAGCGGTAACGGAAAAACTGAGGGGTAAAGCACTATTTCGGTGCGGGCTGGGAGACCGGTACCAAATCGAGATAAACTCTGAATACTCAGTGGAGAGTTACCAGTGAGACGGTGGGGGATAAGCTTCATCGTCAAGAGGGAAACAGCCCAGACCACCAGCTAAGGTCCCGAAATCATCGCTAAGTGGCAAAGGAGGTGGGAGTGCAAAGACAACCAGGAGGTTTGCCTAGAAGCAGCCATCCTTGAAAGAGTGCGTAATAGCTCACTGGTCAAGCGCTCCTGCGCCGAAAATGAATGGGACTAAGCGATGTACCGAAGCTGTGGATTTAGCAAGCCATCATTTAGCATACAGCCTCTTTTGGAAGACAGAGGGAGAGAGTGAGAGAGTGAGAGAGTGAGGGAACGAAGAATAGTTCCTCCCTCCCTCCCTCCCTCCTTCACTCCCTCGCTCCGCTCCAGAAGGTTGCATGCTAAGTGATGAGATTGTTAACTGGTAGGGGAGCGTTCCGTGGTAGGTAGAAGCAGTAGCGGCAAGCAGCTGTGGACGAGACGGAAGTGAGAATGTCGGCTTGAGTAGCGCAAACTAGGGTAAGAATCCCTAGCCCCGAAACCCCAAGGGTTCCAGAGGCAGGTTCGTCCACTCTGGGTTAGTCGGGACCTAAGGCGAGGCCGAAAGGCGTAGTCGATGGACAGAGGGTGAACAATCCCTCACTTTGATGTGGGAGTCAACGTAAGACGCATGAAAGATAGCAACGCCCTGAATGGATTGGGAGGTGTCTAAGGATGCCGAGTTGTAAATGATAGTGCCAAGAAAAGCTACGTTGGTGATGAAAACATCAAACCCGTACTCGAAACCGACACAGGTGGGGAAGTTGAGAAAACTCAGGGGCGCGAGATAACTCTCTCTAAGGAACTCGGCAAAATGGCCCCGTAACTTCGGAAGAAGGGGTGCCCACGCAAGTGGGTCGCAGTGAAGAGATCCAGGCGACTGTTTACCAAAAACACAGGTCTCCGCAAACAAGCAATTGGAAGTATGGGGGCTGACGCCTGCCCAGTGCCGGAAGGTTAAGGAAGTTGGTCAGGGGGAAACCCTAAAGCTGACGACTGAAGCCCCGGTGAACGGCGGCCGTAACTATAACGGTCCTAAGGTAGCGAAATTCCTTGTCGGGTAAGTTCCGACCCGCACGAAAGGCGTAACGATCTGGATGGTGTCTCAGAGAGAGACTCGGCGAAATAGGAATGTCTGTGAAGATACGGACTACCTGCACCAGGACAGAAAGACCCTATGAAGCTTTACTGTAGTCTGGAATTGGGTCCGGGCTTGGCTTGCGCAGGATAGGTGGGAGGCACTGAAGTATCCCTTGTGGGGGATACCGAGCCAACGGTGAGATACCACTCTGGCGAAGCTAGGATTCTAACCCACGATTGTCTATCCAATCGGGAGACAGTTTCAGATGGGCAGTTTGACTGGGGCGGTCGCCTCCTAAAAGGTAACGGAGGCGCACAAAGGTTCCCTCAGCACGCTTGGAAACCGTGCGTTGAGTGTAAAGGCAATAAGGGAGCTTGACTGTAAGAGCTACAACTCGAACAGGGTGGAAACACGGTCTTAGTGATCCGACGGCGCAGTATGGAATGGCCGTCGCTCAACGGATAAAAGTTACTCTAGGGATAACAGGCTGATCTCCCCCAAGAGTCCACATCGACGGGGAGGTTTGGCACCTCGATGTCGGCTCATCGCAACCTGGGGCGGAAGTACGTCCCAAGGGTTGGGCTGTTCGCCCATTAAAGCGGTACGTGAGCTGGGTTCAGAACGTCGTGAGACAGTTCGGTCCATATCCGGTGCAGGCGCAAGAGCATTGAGAGGAGTCCTCCTTAGTACGAGAGGACCGGGAGGAACGCACCGCTGGTGTACCAGTTATCACGCCCGTGGTAGACGCTGGGTAGCCAAGTGCGGAGCGGATAACCGCTGAAAGCATCTAAGTGGGAAGCCCACCTCAAGATGAGTGCTCTGACTACTACAAGTAGGTAAGGTCACAGGTAGAACACCTGTTCATAGGCAGTCGGTGTACGTGCAGTAATGTACTTAGCCAAGTTGTCCTAACAGACCGAGGTCTTGACCTCATCTCAATGATGAATTCTGAATGATGAATGATGACAATCTTCTTCAATTCACAATTCACACTTGTTTCGCTTTTCTGTGCAGTCTTCAGGGTTTTGAATTCCACGATGAGCCTTCCTTTTGATGAAGTTCATCATTCATAATTCATCATTCATCATTCATTCCTGGTGCCTATGGCTCAGTGGTCCCACTCTGATTCCATCCCGAACTCAGTTGTGAAACATTGATGCGGCGACGATAGTTGGCGGGTTGCCGCCTGCTAAAATAGCTCGGTGCCAGGTTGATTTTCATCGAAGAAGCCCTTCCTAAATTAGGAAGGGCTTCTTTTTAAGCACAGTACTTACATAAGTACTTACAAGGTTAAGGTTGTTGGAAATCAGCTTCCAATCGCGGGCGGTATGCCTGTTTTCAGAATTAAGCTACGGTTATTTCAGACGATAGGTAGACATCTTGGATGAGGTGAAATAGCTTCACACCTTCCTCAAAAGGACGTTGAAATGCCTTTCTACCGGAAATTAGCCCCGTTCCACCAGCGCGTTTGTTGATAATAGCTGTGCGAACTGCTTCTGCAAAGTCATTTTTACCAGAAGCCCCTCCAGAATTAATTAGCCCTGCACGCCCGCAGTAACAATTTAAAACTTGGTAACGTGTCAAATCAATTGGATGGTCTGTGGTTAAGTCAGTATAGACTCGCTCACTGCTTTTACCGTAACTTTTTCCAGTACCTTGGGCAACGGCTCCATACCCATTGTTGTTTTCTGGTAGTTTTTGTTTTATGATGTCAGCTTCAATCGTTACTCCCAAATGATTTGCCTGTCCTGTTAAATCAGCAGCTAGGTGATAATCTTGGTCTTGCTTGAAGGCATTATTTCGCAAATAACACCATAGAATAGTTACCATTCCTAACTCATGAGCTCGTTTAAAAGCGTGGCTGATTTCCTGAATTTGTCTGGTAGACTGGTCTGAACCGAAATAAATTGTTGCACCAACTGCAACTGCACCCAAATTCCAAGCTTGTTCAACTGAGGCAAACAGAATCTGGTCAAATTGATTGGGATACGTCAACAGTTCGTTATGGTTGATTTTGACAATCAACGGAATTTTGTGAGCATATTTGCGTGAAACAGCGCCCAATACTCCTAGAGTTGTAGCAACAGCGTTACAACCTCCTTCTATCGCTAGCTTGACAATATTTTCTGGGTCAAAGTAGATAGGATTGGGCGCGAAAGATGCACCCGCTGAGTGTTCAATTCCTTGATCTACAGGGAGAATCGATAAATACCCAGTGTTAGCAAGGCGTCCGGTAGAATAAAGGGTCTGCAAATTCCGCAAAACTTGAGGGTTACGATCGCTACTCAGCCAAACTCGGTCTACAAAGTCCGGTCCAGGTAAGTGTAATAAATCTTTAGAAACTTTTGCCTTATGAGTGAGCAAGTCCTCAGCTTCTTTACCCAATAGGGACTCAATAAAATTGGGCGCAGACAGCGTTGTTGTCATTAGGGTTTCCTCAGGGAATTTACAAGCGTGTCTTTGCCTTTATGATAGCTTTTAGAAGAATAAAGTATAAAAATTTTCTAAGACATAACCATGTATATTTCTTACTATATATAAATCCTTGATACTTTATATATCATTCTTGACAAAAGTGCGATCGCGTCCGTTTCTTTTAGCATGGTTGAGAGCTTCTTCTGCTGCATTTACCAAAATACTTGGTGACTGTTGCATTTGAGGAACTATAGAAGCGACTCCCAGAGTAACAGTAACAACACTAGCAGTCAGCCCGTAGATTGACTCATCATGAGCAAGAGCTAACTTTTTGACTTGTTTTCGGATTTTTTCAGCAGTTTTTAAAGCTATAGGAGCTGTTATCTTTGGTAAAATGACAGCAAACTCTGTACCTTTGTAACGAGCTGGTATTGCCGAAGTAGAATCATTAAAACTTTCAAGAACTTGGGAAATCACGTTAGCAATAAGTCGCAAACAATCGTTTCCTGCTTCTTGACCGTGAGAGGTGTTATAACTCTTAAAGTCATCGATTTCTAATAAAATCAGAGATAGGGGTTTGTTTTCTAAAGCTAATTGTTGCCACTGTTCTTGCAAAGAAGTGTTAAAGTAACGTTTATTTGCGAGTTCGGTAATTTCGTCTGTAATAGATATGCGCTGTAATTCTTGAATTTGTCTTTGCAAATGTTCAATCTGTTCTTGCCAATTCCACTTGCAGAGATTTTGAGTCGCAAAGTACTGCCGATATAAATCGCATGAAACCGTACACTGATTTCTGACTAATTTCACTAAGCCCATGCTTTCTAACTTGTATGCTAATATGTGATCTAATTCTACACTTGTAGTAGAAGCAATCACCTGCCCAAATGCTCCTGCTAATTCTGGGGATTTTTGCAAAATTCCTAGCTGTCGGCGTAAGTGTGCGCTATAAATTCCAGTCATTGTAGGCGCTTCTTGTAATAAGTTTTCTAGGCTTAGATTTGGAGCAGTCAATAAATGGTAAATAGCCAATCGCACGAGATAGGGGTGTCCTCCCACCATTGCTTGTAAAGAGCGTGCATTTTTTACACCTTCCTCATTTGTCCAATTGAGTCCGTATCGTCGTGCCAAATCCTGAACTTGCTCTAAATTAAACTCTGGTAAATGAACTGATAATCCAACATTAAAAGGGGATTCATTAATATTTAATT
Organism: Tolypothrix campylonemoides VB511288_2; assembly: GCF_045999855.1. Taxonomy (NCBI): domain Bacteria; kingdom Bacillati; phylum Cyanobacteriota; class Cyanophyceae; order Nostocales; family Tolypothrichaceae; genus Tolypothrix; species Tolypothrix campylonemoides. The sequence continues at coordinate 878,623 of NZ_JBFPMW010000003.1, read as the reverse complement.
CAGTATAAAACTCTGTAGAAGAAACTACAAATAATCGAAGATTTTGCCAAATTTCCCATTGTTTTGCTTGTTCGTGCCACGAGCGCAGTAAAGAAAAAAAATCTTGGCAAATTCGGGGATATTCAAAAATACAATTAACCTCATTCAAGACTAACACTAATGGTCTTTGAATAGTTTGTAATAAATATTTTTGAAAATAAATAGTACAGCTAACCTTAGAACCTATATCTTCATCCCAATACTCATTAAGGTTTGAATTAAGTTGCAATTGTTGGCTTGCGTTAGCACAAAACCAACGCAAAAATTTCTCTAAAGTTGTAAAAACTTCTTCTTCTGCTTGCTCAAAATTGATGTAGATAGTCTTATAACCTAGATAGCGAGCATAATTCATAAGGCGGAGAGTGAAGGAAGTTTTACCCATCTTTCTAGGGGCTTGCATCCGAATTACACTTCCCGGTCTCATAATTTCTTGATATGTTAATTCCTCAACTGAGTAATGACTGATATAATAAGGGGAATTCAGGGGTTCGGGATCGCAGGGAAATTCAATGGTGGCTGAAAACTGCATTTGATCTCAACTCCAGATAATTAGTTATTACTAAAGCAACTATGCACGTGGTTTGAACATTTTCCTGTTCTTTGCTCTACAGTCATAATGATGAGTACCCTAGTAGACGTAATGTAGCGAGCCCAACTCTCCATAATATTCTTATCATCAAATGGGTATCAATCATTGAGAGGCTACACAGATGCTTTTCTTGGAGATATATCTATCTTTAGGTGTATTGAACCTATAAGCAATCTGCCTAAAGATAGATTTAAAATAGAAAATGAGTCAAATGCTAGGTGCGATCGCAGGTGATATCATTGGCTCTGTTTATGAAGCCAACAATATCAAAACGAAAGATTTTCCTCTTTTGCAAAGTGAGTGCCGTTTTACGGATGATACTGTGCTGACAGTTGCGGTTGCTGATACTATCTTGAACGAGGATTTATCTGTTGGCAGCAGCAAATACATTGATAAATTTAAGTCTTACTACCGTCGCTATCCCTTAGCTGGTTACGGGGGAACCTTTAAAATGTGGGCGGGATCGAGCAGCAGAGAACCCTACAACAGTTGGGGTAACGGTTCGGCAATGCGAGTCAGTTCTATTGGATTTGCTTTTAACGATCTCGATATTGTGTTACAAGAAGCACGGCATAGCGCTGAGGTAACCCACAACCATCCGGAAGGTATTAAAGGTGCTCAAGCAACTGCAACTGCTATCTTTCAAGCGCGGATGGGTCATAATAAAAACTCTATCAAGTCTTATATAGAAACTCATTTTGGATACGATCTCGGTCAAACTCTTGACCAAATAAGACCGAATTACCGATTCGATGTTTCTTGTCAGGGGTCTGTTCCCCAAGCCATCATCGCCTTTTTAGAATCCACTGATTTTGAAGATGCTATCCGCAATGCTATCTCTATTGGTGGTGACAGTGATACTATTGCTTGCATTACAGGTGGTATTGCTCAAGCTTTTTATGGTGGTGTACCAACAGAAATCTCTCAATGGGTGTTCGAGCGTCTAGATGAACATTTACGCAGTGTTACCCAACAGTTTATGTCCCAATACTGTTTATAAATAATGCCAACTCGAAGCAAAACCAAAGCCACTGTTTGGCTTATAGAAAACGGTAAAGTGCGATCGCGTTCCGATCAACTTGCAACCGAAGAACCGTTGGAAATTCGCCTTGCATTTCCACGTCAAACAGTTGCGGTAACGATGCGAACCCCCGGAGCAGATTTTGAACTCGCTGCTGGATTTCTTTACACCGAGGGAGTCATTGGCTGTAGAGAAGATATCCAACGCATAAGCTATTGCGTAGATAACTTGGTAGATGGAGAACAACGCTACAACATTGTCAACGTTACCCTTCGAGAAGGATTGAATCCCGATCTACAGCCGCTACAAAGGCATTTTTATACAACAAGTGCTTGTGGAGTTTGCGGTAAAGCCAGTCTTGAAGCCTTGCGTTTGCGTAATTACTCGCCTATTCCTACAGGGTTAGCAGTTGCATCTGACATCATTTACACATTACCTAATAAACTCAGAGCAGCCCAGAGTGTGTTTGATGCAACAGGTGGTCTCCATGCAGCTGCTTTGTTCGATACTCAAGGACAACTGCTAACCATACGTGAAGATGTCGGACGCCACAATGCATTAGATAAGCTAATAGGTTCAGCTTTGCTTAACGGGGAATTGCCTTTGAACGATCGTATTGTCATGGTCAGCGGACGTTCTAGTTTTGAAATTTTGCAAAAGTCTACAGCAGCTGGAGTTCCTATTGTCTGTTCTGTTTCTGCGCCTAGCAGTTTGGCTGTGTCAATAGCAAAGGAATTTGGAATCGCTTTAATCGGATTTTTGCGAGGCGAAAAGTTTAATGTATATGCTGGGTTGGAAAAAATACGATGAATCCCCCCCAATTTACTGACGCATTTGTGACTCTGGCAACTGTTCATTTTGACACTATCGTCAGTTTCTATACCCAATTTCTAGGTATACAACCAACAAGTCTTATTCCAAATGTTTATGCAGAATTTCAACTTAGGGGCTTAAAACTAGGTATTTTCCAACCAAAAAATTTAGATTCGTCTGAATTTGAAAACTCTGAAAAAAGTAAGATGAGCTTGTGTTTGGAGGTGCGGAACTTGGAGAGTGCGATCGCACATTTAACTGCATTAGGTTACCCCCCAACAGGAGAGATAAAAACTGCATCCCATGGAAGAGAAATTTATGCTTATGACCCCGAAAGCAATCGGTTAATTCTGCATCAATCTACCGTTCTTTCTGTTGAATTCCTTTCTGACTCACACCAGTAACAGAACCGCTTCCTCCAAACACAGAATCACTAACGTGTCCGGCTAAACTTTTGCTTGGTCACCAAACAAAATTTTGAGTTGTTCGGACAAATCTTCAGGGGATACATCCTCTTGATGCGTCGCAATCCACCAATGATTTCCGCTTAAATCTTTTAACCCTGCTTGGCGATCGCCCCAGAACTCATCTTTCGGTTCCATCAGTGAAGTACCACCTGCTTCGATCGCACTTTCGTAAGTTGCATCAGTATTCTCAACGTACAGATAAATCGAACTTGGCATTGGCTGAAACTCACCCGTCGCTTCACTCAGCATGATGAGCGAATCACCTATTTTAACCTCAGCATAGATGATACAGCCTTCTGGATTTTGGATGCGACGAATTTCCCGAGCTTCAAACGCCTGCTTGAGAAACTCAATTAAGGTTGCGGCTCCTTTTACGACAAGGGATGGCGTAACAGTGTGAAAACCTTCAGGGATTGGTTTGACTGCCATAATTATTGCCTCTGACAATAATTTAGTACACCTCTATGTTAGTACAAATGTATTAATAAATCTACAATCTTAAAAGACAGGCGATCGCGAGTCCTACAAGTTGGGAAAGTTGGAGTATTTTTTTTGTTGGAAGGCGGTTGTCGCCACCTTTAACTGCGAAAAACCCGCAATAGCATTCTTCAATGGCTACATTAGAAGATACAAGAAAGAAAAGTCGTTTTTTGCTTTTATTGACCAGGTACTCTTACACAATGATGAGTGAAGCAGTTATTATTTCCGATAACCCCTTACTAAAAGGTTCTGGCTTACCACCTTTTACACAAATACAACCAGAGCAGGTTGTACCAGCTTTTAACCAATTGCTGGCAGAAATAGACAAAGAACTCGTAACACTAGAAGCTAACGTTGAGCCTACATGGAGTGGTTTAGTAGAACCTCTAGAAAATCTCACAGAACGTTTGTACTGGAGTTGGGGTATTGTCAGTCATCTTATGGGTGTAAAAAATAGCCCCGAATTGCGCGAAGCGTTTGAAACTGTACAACCACAGGTGATACAGTTCTCGAACAAGCTCAGCCAAAGCCAACCAATTTACAACGCTTTCAAAGCACTCCACGCCAGTGATACTTGGGCAACTTTAAACACAGCCCAACAACGTATTGTAGAATCTGCTATTCGAGACGCAGAACTTGCAGGTGTTGGCTTGCAGGGAGAGGCAAGAGAGCGTTTTAATGCCATTCAGATGGAGTTGGCAGAAATATCTACTAAATTTTCCAACCATCTGCTTGATGCGACTAAAGCTTTTAGCTTGACTTTAACAACTCAAGCAGAAATTGATGGTTTACCCCCCAGCTTACTTAGCTTAGCGGCACAAGCTGCACGCTCTGCAGGAGAAGAGAACGCTACGACAGAAAATGGTCCTTGGCGCATTACTTTGGACGCCCCCAGTTATGTGCCTTTTATGCAACACAGTACCCGACGGGACTTAAGGGAAAAGCTGTACAAAGCTTTTATCGCCCGTGCTTCATCAGGTGAGTTGGATAATAACCCGCTGATTGAGCGCATATTGGAACTGCGTCAAGAACTTGCAGAGTTGCTGGGTTACCAGACCTATGCTGAATTAAGCCTAGCTAGTAAGATGGCTCCTAACGTCAAAGCAGTAGAGTCTTTGTTAGAAGAATTGCGTTCTCGCAGTTATGACGCTGCTTTGAAGGAATTGGATGAACTCAAAGCGTTTGCTGCATCTAAAGGAGCACCAGAAGCAAAGGATTTGTGGCAATGGGACATTCCATTTTGGGCAGAGCGTCAGCGAGAAGAAAAATTTGCCTTCACTGCTGAAGAGTTACGCCCTTACTTCCCACTCCCTCAAGTTCTTGATGGTTTATTTGGATTAGTCAATCGATTATTTGGTGTGACTGTTACCCCTGCTGATGGTCAAGCCCCCATTTGGCAGGAGGATGTAAGGTATTTTCAAATTGCTGATGAAGCAGGTCATCCTATTGCTTACTTTTACTTAGATCCCTACAGCCGTCCTGCTGAAAAACGTGGCGGTGCGTGGATGGATGTTTGTATTAACCGTGGCAAAGTCGTGCAAAATGGAGTGACAACTATTCGTTTACCCGTGGCTTATTTGGTTTGCAACCAAACCCCCCCAGTGGATGGTAAGCCCAGTTTAATGACTTTTGACGAAGTTGAAACTCTGTTCCACGAGTTTGGTCACGGCTTGCATCTGATGCTAACAAAGGTGGATTATCCTTCGGCTGCAGGTATCAACAATGTTGAGTGGGATGCGGTGGAATTACCCAGCCAGTTTATGGAAAACTGGTGCTATGACAGACCAACTTTGTTTGGCATGGCAAAGCACTATGAGACAGGCGAACCTCTGCCAGAACATTATTACCACAAGCTGGTGGCAGCAAAGAATTACATGACCGGTACTGGTATGTTGCGACAAATCCATATCAGTCTCCTTGATATAGAACTGCATCATCGTTACCGTCCGGGCGGTGCGGAAACTCCCAAGGATGTGCGATCGCGTCTCGCTAAAACCACAACAGTTCTGCCTCCATTACCTGAGGATGCCTTCTTATGTGCTTTTGGACACATATTTGCTGGAGGATATGCAGCAGGTTATTACAGCTATAAATGGGCTGAAGTTCTCAGTGCAGATGCTTTTGCAGCGTTTGAAGAAGCCGGTCTTGATAACGAATCAGCCATAAAAGCAACAGGTAGGCGCTATCGAGATACAGTGTTGGCGCTTGGTGGTAGCCAGCATCCGATGGAAGTCTTTAAGTCCTTCCGGGGTCGCGAACCGAGTACCGAACCATTACTCAAGCACAATGGTTTGGCTGTTGCAGCTTAAAAGTTTGTAAAGATGTAGAGACGCGCCACAGCGCGTCTCTACAGAAGGATGTTAGCGATCGCGTTAGCTTTAACAAAGTAGCATTGAGTGCGGCAAAAGTCTTTAAATTTTGTAAAAAATAGAAGTAACATTCATCATATTCTTGCAAGTTTTCTTTGCATTACTTAACCTTTGTTCTAATTAAAAAGAGTAAACATAGATTACAACTAATAAATTTAATAACCATTCATTAAGTTCATGGGTCAGAATTAATAGTAAGCTTAAATCATCAAAAACCCAGTTAATCCTTTCAAAAACTGGGTACCAATAACTTGAAATGTTAGTGGTTAGTGGTTAGTGGTTGTTAGAACAATCAGCTACTAATAATTAACTCATAACCATTAACTATCAGTCAGTAAATTAGGTAACCTGAACCCCAAGAAGATCTAAGATGATAGAAAAAATTTTGCTAGCTGTCTCTGGATTAGGTCACGCCGAAGAGATGCTCAAAAGTTTAAAGGATGTGCCATCAATTCAACGTGCAAAAGTAACCGTTTTGCACGTTGTACCAGATCAAGTGACTGCCGAAAACATGACAACTAAATGGGAAGAAGGCGGCAAAATTTTAGCGAATGCTATTCAGTATTTGAACCTAGATCCCAGTCGGGTTTCCTCTATTTTACGTCAAGGCGATCCCAAAACTGTGGTTTGTCAGGTCGCCGATGAAATTGAAGCTGACTTGATTATTATGGGTTCGCGAGGACTCAAACGCCTCCAATCTATTCTATCGAACTCCGTCAGTCAGTATGTTTTCCAACTATCTTCTCGCCCCATGTTGTTGGTTAAAGATGACGTTTATGTCAAAAGAATTAACCGGATTATGGTGGCAATGGATAACTCTGAAGCTGCCAAGCATTGCTTGACTTTAGCTCTATTCTTCCTACGAGATATTAAAGGAGGAGAGTTAATTCTAGCTAATATTAATACGGATTTGCGTGGTAAACCATCTGAAATGTATGAAATTAGTGCAGAACACAGCCCTGTTTTAGCCGCCGCCGCTACAGAAGCTAAAAAATATGGTATACCAGTTCGTTGTGTAGTAAGTAGTGGTAAACCTGGTGAAGAAATTTGTCGCTTGGCAGATGAATGGAAAGTAGATTTACTACTCCTTGGTTCTCCGGATCGCCGTCCTTCTATTGCTAAGAGTTTAGTAGATATAGACAGACTTTTGGGTGCATCTTTGTCTGATTACGTTCGAGTTAATGCAAACTGTCCTGTTTTGCTGGCAAGAACAGTAGATTAAGTAAAGTTGAACAATCGGTGGTTGATAAATAAAAACCCCTACGCTATAAATGTAGGGGCTTTATTCGATCTACAAAAAATTACTAAGCTGTCACGCCCGTAATTTGCACATAGCAAACAACCCTAGCAATCCTAATTCATTCGTGAAAGATTCTTATAACTGATAGGTTGGGAAATACCTTACCTACGTGTATTTCACAAATTAAACAGGATTGCTATAGGTAACTTGCTAGCTACAGTTCTCTTAATTTTGAATTTTGAATTTTGAATTTTGAACTGCTTTCTAATCTTTTTTACCTTCGCGGCTAGCAGTTTGAATGTAAAGAATTATTAAAAAGACGGCGGGAACGAGAACGAACAGAATGCTCGCTACGAACCCTAGATCGTTAACTTGCATGGGAAGACAGCCTCTCTTCGATATCTAGGTAACACTTTTAGGATACCATTCTATGGTTGAAAGAAGCATCAAGTACAAACACATAAAAACTGGCTTTCTCCCCACTTTAAGTCCGAGTGACTTTACACTCCATCGTTTATCCTTTTTTACGGCTTTGTTACTACACTGACTGCACCATGTACCAAAGTTTGACAAGCAAGACGACAATTTTCTGGCTTTTTCTTTAATAATTTGTTTTCTGCATCGGTACGGGGTGATAAATTTTCCAAACCTTCAACAATCTCTACCACACAGCAGCCACATTGTCCGTATCCTCCACAATTCATCATCTTGCCAAAAAGTTTGTATATATCAATGTTGTTTTGCAAGGCTCTTTCTCGTAAATTCGCGCCGTTAGCTGCTACGACTTCTTTGTTTTCTTTCACAAATGTAATGTTACCCATTTCTGATACCTCGTTTACTGTACTTAACTAAAAAAGCAATAAGGATAAAGGGTAAAGGATCAAAAGCTTATAGTTCGTCCTTCATTAGATACAACCTCCCGAATTTCACGGTAGCGGCGTTACCTGTCATACTTCGCTTGTTTATATATTACCCACTTATTTTAAGTTATTACAATTTCTTAAGAATTATCAACTTTGTTGACGAAATTTGAGTAAAAGAAAACCCGACAGCTAAAAATCGTCGGGTTTGGGGAGTATTGAGCCTATACTTAGGTCAAATGGTTTATCTAAAACCAATAGCGGCTTGCCAAACAAAAGCCAGCAACAAGAAGAAAACGGGGATAATTGGCAGAACGTCTACCAAAGGATCGAGAACTTGATAAGCTTCGGGTAATTTTGCTAACAACAATGCTGCTTCCATATTTATTAAATCCACCTATCCAACACAGCTTTCAGAATTGAGAAATATCTTAACACGCGTCAGTAGTTAGTGGTTAGTGGTTAGTAGTTAGCGATCGGTGGTTAGTGATTTTCCCTAATCCCCATTCTCCAGTCCCAAATCCTCAGCCCCCTGTTCCAGCCAAGAAGCAAAATCAATCGCAAAAGTATCGTTGAGTATTGCTTCTCGTATCTTTTGAGTAAAGCGAATCAACTCAGTGATATTGTGAATACTTAATAAGGTATACGCTAAAATCTCTTGCGCCCTTACTAAGTGTGATATGTAAGCACGACTAAAATTTCGACACGCGTAGCAAGGACAAGTGTTATCTATTGGGGTAAAGTCTTCACGAAACTTTGCATTTTTTAAATTCCAACGCTCGCCTTGCACCATTGCTGTACCGTGTCTCGCCCAACGGGTGGGAATAACGCAATCGAACAAATCCACTCCGGATGCGATCGCAATTGCAATTTCCCGGTATGTACCTACTCCCATTAAATAGCGAGGTTTTTCTGGTGGTAGCAGAGGTGCCGTTGCTTTGACCACATGAGAAATCAGTTCCGGCGGTTCACCGACGCTGACACCACCAATAGCGTATCCAGGTAAATCTAACTCTGCGAGCGCCAAAGCTGCCTGAGAACGCAAATCAAGATACACCCCTCCCTGTACAATACCAAACAGGGCTTGGTCTTGACGTTGATGGGCGCTTATACAACGTTTCAGCCAGCGGTAAGTCCGTTGAGTGGCAGCTTCCACTTCTTGGCGTGTGGCTGGATAAGGCGGACACTCATCGAATGCCATAATGACATCCGCGCCCAAAGTGTTTTGAATTTCAATAGAACGCTCTGGAGTTAAGTTAATAATTTGACCATCATGGGGTGAGCGAAAAGTAACTCCTTCTTCACTAATTTTCCTCATTTCACTCAAACTAAAAACTTGGAATCCACCTGAATCGGTCAGGATCGGTCCCTTCCAGCCCATAAATTTATGCAGTCCTCCACCTCCTGCTACAATTGCCTCACCTGGTTGGAGGTGTAGATGATAAGTATTGCACAAAACCATCTGCGCTCCAGTTTCCTCCAGTTGAGATGGAGTAATCGTTTTGACATTGGCTAGCGTCCCCACAGGCATAAAGCGTGGAGTTTCTACTATACCGTGAGGGGTAGAAAAAATTCCGACCCGCGCTTTCGTCTGGCTACAGTTAGCAAGACGTTGAAAAGAAAATTGTGCAGTCAAGAGAGAATTTGCTAATTGCTAAGGGCTAATAGCTAATAGTAACATCCAGGAATTGGAGACACGGGGGATAAGGGAGATAAGGGAGACAAGGGGGACAAGGTAGAATCAACTTCCTTGTCTTCCTCGTCCCCAGTTCCCAATACCCAATCCCCAATTAAAATAAATCGCAGTTATCATCATCCATTTCCGCATCCCACTTAGCCGAGAAAACTTGCTCCATCATGGCTTCTAAAGCACTGATGTGAAAACAACGTTCGCGTCTCTCTTCTAAAGAAGTTGAAAGGGGAATCAGTCGCAAACACATTCCTTCTTGAATAAGGTCAAAATAAGTTTCTTTTTCCGGAGACAGTTTTAATTCCAAGTAATCAAAACTATAAACATTCAAATAAAGCGTATGGTTGGCAACTAAGGTAGACCGTTGCGGATTGGCAAAAACTTCCATGACATCCCCCTCCCCCTCGCTCTGCAATTTTCCCTCATGGGTGTGGATATAGCGAACGCGACCTAAGTCTGTGAGTAATCGCCACATATCTTGCTTATTCACAACCACGCCTGTATCAATAATGCACGGAGCTGGTATCTTGGTATCGGGTAGATGGTTACTCATAAATTAAACAATTTTTGGAGCCCAGATGAGTTCAACATAGCTACACAGTCATTGTCACAGCTTTGCTGAATCCCTACATTTTAATAAATATCTTCACTTGTAGGACGATTGATTGAAAAGCTGCAATCAATAAATTTGCAAGCAACAGTACTACGGTACTGTCACAAACTTTTGAGACTGGCAAAGCTAATTCGCTTAGTGCTGATTTATACAAAAATAAAAAATCATCACTGAGCTTAGCATAACAAAATTTTTTCAATAAGTTCCCACCACTGATAAATCTTATTTAAAGCTTTAAAAAGGACGAAAGATAAAGTATCCGTATTTCTTGTCTTTGGTTCGATCTGTAAGCTACATTATTATCCTTTATACTTTATCGTTCAGATGACCGTTCGGCATCCGTGGTGGAAACAACATCTGTTAAATATGGCAGCTTCTATAGTATTCTATACAAGTATTCCCCTGCCATATCTAGAAGGATTGGACTTCCGGTATGTGGCCCGATATGCTCCATTAGTAGGGTGTGCGATCGGGAGCATTTTGGGAACATTAGATATTGGAATGAATTATTTGAATGTGCCAATATTTACTCGTAGCGCTTTGCTGGTCAGTATTTGGGTTGCCATGACTGGGGGATTGCACTTAGATGGAGCTATGGATACAGCTGATGGTTTGGCAGTGGGAAATCCCAAGCGGCGACTTGAGGTGATGGCAGATAGTGCAACAGGTGCATTTGGCGCAATGGCGGCTGTTGTTTTGGTGGTTCTTAAAATAGCTGCTTTAACAGATTTGGAGAAAAACCGTTGGTTGGCTTTAATGGCAGTTTGTGGGTGGGGACGTTGGGGTCAGCAATTGGCTATTGTCCGGTATCCTTACCTCAAAAAAACTGGTAAGGGGGCATTTCACAAAGAAGTTATTCGTTCTTATCAAGACTTGTTACCGGGATTGTTTTTAGTATTGAGTTTAAGTGGATTAGAGATATTACTGAACAAACAGCGTCTGTTGTTTGCCCTAGGAATGGCAATTGCAGGAATTGCGATCGCCACTCTTACGGGTGCTTGGTTTAACCGTAAGTTAGGCGGACATACAGGAGACACTTACGGTGCTGTTGTTGAGTGGACAGAAGCATTACTTTTATGCGTACTGACTGGGTTGGTGAGTGGTTAGTCGTTAGCGGTTAAATACAACCAACAACTACAACTAACCACTCTCTAACTCCCTTTAACTGGTTGCAGTCGTGTCACCTTAAGTTTAAAAGCGCCAATCCCGGTTTCTCCAAATGACCGAACGCGCACGATGTAACTTCCTGTCTCTGAAACTCGGGTAAAAAGCAGAGAATTGCTGCTACCATCAGGACCGTCATCGTTTTCTGCTACAGTGGTTCCATCAGGTGCTAGCAATGTAATGATAGCATCGAAGCTTTCAGAGACTAAATCAATGGCTAGATTATCTCCCTTACTCAACTTCACCATGTAATCGCGAGCATATCCGCCTTGACCTGTAGGAATATCCTTATCAGAGAGCATATCGGAAATTTCATTACTTAGAGGCAAAGGAATCGGACTATACAACTTATTTGCTGGTTGAGCAAAAGCTGCTGTTGTACTGAAACCAATGACCACTACCGTGGTACTCGCAATCGCGAGTTTTCTCAACCCCACTGCAAAAGCCTTACTTATCATCCCGAGACTCTTCCATGAAAACAGCGCCGTTTGGTTAATTATAGTTTTCCTTGCTCAAAATTGCCCATGTATGGTTTTTATCTGGGATTTTAACTGGGGGTGTTCTGGTTGAAGGTAAGAGCAACTGCTGCAATCCCTAAAACTCCAATTCCACACTGATTGAGTGTTTGGGTAGCAGATTTGGCAGTTGCTCCAGTGGTGTAAATGTCATCAATTAATAACACTGGGCTTTCTAAGGAATAAAGAAAATCTTGTCTTACTCGGAAAGCTTTTGCTAAGTTCTTTTGTCGCTCGGACACGGATAAACCATACTGTGCTTCAGTTTCTTCTACTCTCTCCAAACCGTTGACTTTTAATTGCAATCCTGTTGTTTCACAAAAGCTTTGGGCTATAAGTGCAGCTTGGTTAAAACCCCGCTTTTTTTGCTTATTCGGGTGGAGTGGAATTGGCACAACTGTGCATTTTGTATTCCGTGCAGGGCTACTCGATAGCCATGTGTTGCCCAGGTAATGACCTAAAGGACGAGCAATTTCAGGATGGTTTTTATATTTCATGGCAGCGATCGCTAATTTCAGCGTACCACCGTAACTTCCCCAAGCAAACACCGGAAGGGGCTCGTGCCAAAATACACTAGGATTGGGTAAATAAGCTCGTTGTAATTGCTGATGGCAGTTTTGGCAAAATTCTTGGCAAGTAGACCGCTGGCATAGAGTGCAACAGGATTTTAGGAAAATATTTAATAGACTTTGAAAATTTCTCTCCCAAACGGCCATATCTCACGTTAAATAAATTATAACTTTATTATTCTCAATATATATCAACTGATTTGGCTAACATTTGGTTGCTACTCAGGCAGTTTTATGTGCCCGAACATTCCCGGCATTAAATTTGTGGCTTTTTTAAGGGCTATTTTGGCAGTAAAACTACGGCTGTTGGGATTTGCAGAAAGAATAATTTGATTGACTTGTCCGCGCACAGAATGCTTGAGAGCATCTAGTTGCACTTCTACTTCATCTCCTGGTTTCACCAAGGACTTCATTGACTCTGGTACTGCAACGCTAAACTGCAAGCGATCGGTATTTTCCAATGTCACCAAAGGTTGTCCAAAACCCACTATTGCACCTACTTCTGTATGTTGCTTGGTGACGACTCCAGCAAATGGTGCTTTAACAATGCTGCGGTTCACGTTAGCAATCTTTGGCTTTACTTCTGCTCGTGCTTGCTGAACTTGGGAACGCGCCTGCTTTAATCCTGCTCGTGCTTGCTGGACTTGGAAGCTTGCCTGTTTTACAGCAGTTTTGGCTTGCTCAATTTCCCGCTTGGCTCGTTCAATCACAGCTTTTGCCTGTTGAATGCGAGCTTCAATTAATGCTACCTGGGTATTGGCTGTATCTAGTTGTAATTGGCTGACTGCACCATCTTTTCGCAGCGTAGCCATGCGTTGTTGATTTAACTGAGCGTCAGCTAGTTGTGCTTGTGCTTCCTGCAATTTGGTTTCAGCTTCCTGTTGACGAACCTCTGCTTGATTGAGTTGTGCTTCTGCTTGAGTTTTGTTTGCTAGGGCTTGAGTTTCGGCGAGAGTCGCAACTGTTACACCTGCCTGGGCTTGGGAAATCACAGCCGATGCTCGATCGCGTTGTGGCTGGATATCTTTGACATCAATAATGGCAATGATTTGACCTGCTTTAACTCTGTCACCTTCTTGCACCAGCAAAGTTTTCATCTGTCCCATAACGGGGCTGGTAGTAGTAACGGTTTCTACCGCTTCCAACGTACCATTTAAGGAAATTCTACCCAGACTGGATGCTTTCTCGGTCAGGGTCGTTTTTACTTCTATAGGTTTGATAGTGCTAGTTATAGGAGCAGTAGATTCCGCAGAATTAGAAAAAAAGGATAAAACGATAGCTCGCAAGCCTGTAATTGCTAAAAGGGCTGCTAAAAAAAACATATCGTATTTCATTCGCTTACCTTTGCTGTGATACTAACCCAAGACGAATTAAGGCGATCGATCGCTAAGGAATTTCTCTCCCTGCGCGATCGCACTCTATTTGGCATCACGCAGATGTTCATCCAGCACTGAAAACCTTGTGTGGCTCGCAATTGTAGGTTTGGCTGCGGTAGTAAAGTTTCATCTGCTGTTAATATACCTAAAACAGCAAACAAGATTTGATCTTCAGCAATCAAAATTCGATTGATGGGAACAATGCTGCAGTGCAGACAATTTAATCGTTATGAATTTGAATAGTTTCACCGTTGCTACGAGTAATACTCAGGGCTTTGAACTCATTGTCGTCATAGTTGCCAACAACAGTGACTTTTTCTCCTACAGAGAGGTTAATGGGTTGTCCTAACCGAGGTTCTGCTTCAATCATGATTTGTCCCTTACCATCGTTGAGAATGAACTCGTCATCTAAAAGCTTAGTAACTTGACCGGAAATACTGGTAACACGAGCATTAGGCAAATTCTCAATTTGGTTGGGCGTTTTCTGTGCTACTACCTCAAAAGGAATTAGCAACGCAAACAAACCGGTTAGGACAATACTGGGTGTAGGATTGAAATTCATTTGTTAAAACCTCCAATCTGATGTTTAATTCACGCTTATTTTCAGATTGCCAGATAAAAGTAACAAGAAAGTAACAGCACGATCTTCAACCAAGGAATTCCTTCATTAACAATCAAAATCTTTGCTTACCAGGTATTCTTTGCTGGTTATGGTCGGGGCTGAGTGCTGTTAACTAATATCTATGCAAATCTGTGTATGTCTGTGCTTTTTGCTGAGATATTAGCCGGATGACCGAAGGACGAATTGCGCGGAGCGCTTGACCGATGCACCCTACGGTTCGGATGAGTCTTTAACTTTGTCTACTTCTTCAACAACCCACGGTTTAAGAACAACACTAGCAACCGTGTTGTTTTCAATGTACTTTCAGGAGGACTGTCTATTTTTGTGGGCGTTTCTTTTTCTCCATTCAGGTGAAGATATTCTTTGATTTTGGACTTAATTCATAATTGACTGCCTCAACATTGAAGCATACAATAGATTATACAATTCTCAGGTTTTCGATGAGAAATCAAGATGACAGAGGTGAGAAAAAGCGTGCAGTCAGCTACTAGAGCGGTGACTAAAACTTATACAGAACAAATAGAGTTTTGGCATTGGGGCGAGATATCTGCTCTTGCTAATTTGGCATCCTCAGCACGTCATCGTAGAATATCTACATTTACCAAGAGAATGGGTCTAAAGCCTCGCTCTTCTAGGGCGACTTTATTTGTGTTATAATATTTTGCGTAGAAGTTTTCCACGGAAAATGATTGTTTTAGAATTCAAAGCCAAAGGGAAAACGACTCAATATACTGCCATTGATGAGGCGATTAGGACGGCTCAATTTGTTCGCAATAAGAGTATCCGTTTTTGGATGGATAATCGAGGCGTGGGACAAAAACAAATGTATCGCCTTAGTAAGTCATTGAGAAGCGAATTCCCGTTTGTAAAAGCTTTGAATTCTAGTGCTTGCCAAGCTTCTATTGAACGGGCTTATAGTTCTATTGCTCGTTTTTACGACAACTGCAAAAAGTCTGTTCCGGGTAAAAAGGGATATCCAAAGTTCAAGAAAAATTCTCGCTCAGTGGAGTATAAAACCTCTGGGTGGTCACTTTCCGAGACTAGGAAACAAATAACCTTCACCGACAAAAAAGGTATTGGTACGCTCAAGCTGAAAGGAACATGGGATTTAAACTTCTACCAATTAGAACAGGTAAAACGAGTTAGATTAGTTCGTCGTGCTGATGGGTATTATGTTCAATTTCTGATTAGTGTAGACAACAAATTAGAAACACAACCCACAGGGAAAACCATTGGTTTGGATGTAGGACTTAAAGAATTCTATACCGACAGCAATGGACATAGTGAACCTAACCCAAGGTTTTATCGCACAGGAGAGAAACGTCTAAAATTTAGACAAAAGCGCGTTTCTCGTAAAAAGAAAGGCTCTGCCAACCGTAAGAAAGCTATTAATAAATTAGGGCGAGTACACCTCAAAATAAGTAGGCAACGTGAAGAACACGCCAAGAGACTGGCGCGTTGCGTAATCCAATCTCACGATCTGGTATCCTATGAAGATTTGAGGATTAAAAATTTAGTGAAAAATCACTGTCTCGCTAAATCTATTAATGATGCTGGTTGGTATAAATTCAGAAAATGGTTGGAGTATTTTGGGGTGAAGTTTGGCAGGATAACTGTTGCGGTTAACCCCGCCTACACTTCTCAAGAATGCTTCAGTTGTGGCGCAATAGTCAAAAAATCTCTATCTACAAGAACCCATGTTTGCGAATGCGGCTTTGTCATAGATAGAGACTCGAATGCCGCTATCAATATTCTGAAATTAGCCTTGAGTACCGTAGGGCATACGGGAACTTGGATCTACTATCCGAACGCTTCAGGAGATTCGACCTCTACTCATACTGGAGAAATCCTGTATCAGCAAGTTGGGTCTGTGATTGAAGAATCTTCGCCCTTATAGGGCGGAGAGTGTCAAACAGTTATGCCTAGATTTAAATTAACGGTTTAGATGTGAATGGTAGTTTGATTTGAAAGGTAGAGCCTTCACCCAAACGGCTTTTTGCTAGAATTTGTCCCCCATGTACCCGCACAATCTGTTGCGCGATCGCCAATCCTAACCCAAAGCCTCCTGTATGGCGCGAGCGCACGCTGTCAACTCGATAAAACCGATCGAAGATATAGGGTAAATCTGTCTCTGGAATCCCAATACCGCTATCGAGTACTTCAATAACCACCCAATGAGACTGAAAGAAAACTCGCAAGCAAACTTTCCCTCCAGACGGGGTATAGCGGCAAGCGTTACTGAGAAGATTTGTTACCGCTTGACGCATTAAATCTGGATTTATTCTCAGCATTACCAATCGTTCGGGAAATTCGCTGATGAATTCTAAGTTTTTTGCCTTTGCTAAGTGGGTGTATTCCTCTACTAATGTTTCGAGCCAGTTAACCAAATTGATGAGGTTAAGAGCCTCTGGCTTTAATTGTCCTTCATTTCGAGCTAAGAATAATAGATCGCCAATCAACATTCCCATGGATTCAGCAATCCGATCGATATTTTCTAGGGAACTTTGCTGGAGACTGGGGTCAATTGGTTCGAGCAAAGCAAACTGAGTATTATTCCGAATTGCCTGAAGCGGTGTCCGTAGCTCGTGGGAAGCATCAGCTGTGAAGCGCTGTAACTGCTCGTAGGATTGACGAATTGGCTGCATGGCCATTCCACCAAGAAACCAACCCGTCAAACCAATTACGCTTAAGGCAATGGGTACACCTACGATTAAAAAAAGTCTCAGCGACCATAAAGTTTTTTCGACAGGTGCTAAAGAAGCAGCTATTTCCAGATAGCCGATTAATTGTTTATCCTGAAACACAGGAACTGTTAATTGACGCAGCAATTCCTGATGAGAAACGCTGGTAGAAAAGCGATCGCCTCCTTGAGGTGGCTTGTCTGGAGCATTGCCTAACTCAATTGTTTGAAACCCCAGTTTATTATTTAATTGCTCTGCTGGAGTCACACCAAAAAACTCTAGTAGTTGCTTTTTGGGAGTGTACCAACGGGCATAAATAATTTTACTGTCAAAGGGCAAAGCCTCACCACCCAAGATGGGCACATCTTCGAGACTAATGCGTTGCTGTTGTTGGTAAAGCCCATCTTCAACGCCAGCTGCCATCAGCTGAGTTGTATTGTAAAGTTCTTGGTCAAATGCTCGCAATTGCTCTTTGGCTTCTAAAAAATAAAGTATTGTTGCAAAGATCGCCAAAATGCTCCCCATAGACAGGGTAAACCAGCGAGCTAAATTACGCCGACTGCGACTGAACATATTAGGAATTAGCGATCGCATGAGTCAGGGTCAACTAATCTATATCCCATACCGTAAACAGTCTGCAGCCAATCTTCTGCTTTTACCATCTGCAAGCGTTGCCGCAGTCGATGCACTAACATCGTTATTGCTTTACTATCTGGTTGTATATTCCACTCCCAAAGTGCTTGTTCAATTTGCTCGTGCGTCAGTACTTGTCGGGGATGTCGCAGAAAATATTCCAGCAATTGAAACTCTCGACCTGACAATTGGACTGTAACTTCCTGCCGTTGTAGCGTTAGAGTATTGAGATGAAGTTGTAAGTCGGCTAACTTTAGCAAATCACCTTGCCAAAGTGGTGCTCTGCGTCCCAATGCTCGTACTCGTGCTAAGAGTTCGAGCAAACTAAAGGGTTTAACTAAATAGTCATCTGCACCAACATCTAGAGCAGATACTTTATCCAAAATTGCATCTTTGGCAGTGAGAATCAACACTGGAGCCGTTTTTCCTGCTTGACGATATTTTTGACACAGGCTAACACCACTAACCTTAGGCAACATCCAATCTAAAATTAACAGGTCGTAGTCTCTGTGAGTCATTAACCACTGGGCTATTTCACCATCTTCAGCCGCATCGACAATATGTCCCACTTTCGAGAGTGCGCCCTGTAGTGGTTGTAACTGAGTTATATCATCCTCTACAAGTAAGATCCTCATTCATTATTTGGCTGTAATTTCTTTTCAGTTTCCTATGATAAATTAATAATTAAGCTTTTTCTGCATTATGGCTCGACCCCGCTGGCTGCAATTTTTCGTTAACTTAGGATTGGAGTTTTGGCTGCCAATACCCTTAATCGGACTGTTTTTTTGGTTGAGTACGGGTTTGCTTACGCATCAAGTATTGAGCTATACCTATGGCACAACAACCCAAATCCACGCCAACTCAAAGCATCAAATTCAGTTTTCTGTTTCACTGGCCGTTATGTCGATTGAAGCTGTCATTCAACGCCAAGAAAAGTTGACTGAAGTTAAAGTTTACACTGCTGATTCAGTTTTAAAGCAGATGGAATTTGAGTTTCCCGTGACTGAATTTGCTCAAGTTGATGCAGCGATCGCTCAAGTTTTAGGATTACCAATCACGGGGATTAAACAGTTAATCCGTTATCGTATTGAGAACTAATACCAAATCGTACTTTTATAGAAATCCTATTTGATTTACTCAGATAACACCTGGGAATATTATACAAGCTATAATGTCAATCTTAAATTTCTTATGAATAATTTAGGATTGCTATGGCTTTAGCTCATTCGATGATGCAGAGTTTGCGATCGATACCCACCCAACTGAGATCGTTAAAGGTTAGAAATTTCTGTCATCTGACTTCTGGCTTCTACCTCCCAATCCTATTCTGTTCTCAGCGATAAATTTGGTGCAATTGATGTAGTGCTAAAGTCTACCATCCGAGATAAATCTTCTCCCAAAACAGATGGGCTCCTCTCCACAAGTTTGTTGTCAGGTTTGCGCCAGTAGTCGCGCTGTTTTTGAAAAGGTACGAGCCAAAGATGCTGTAGTGTGTTGTCATCAGGAGACGAATAAGCCGGAATTCCAATCTCAATTTCTGACTGAGGAACGTTCAGCCGCAGTGTTTGATGCAGTTTATCCCACCAAGGAAAAATAACAGAATAATTGGAATTGGTTTCGTCTTGAACCTGAGAGTGATGAACACCGTGCATCCTGGGAGTTACCAAGATTGTATTTAACCAGCGTTCGGTCCAAATGGGAAGACGAATATTGCTGTGATGAAACAGGGTATTTGCTTGATAAACTAATTCATAAAGAATGTAAGTTCCCTGCGATATACCAGTTAGAGCTATCTGAAAAACGCGAAGTCCGGCTGAGAGCAAAATTTCTACACCGTGAAAGCGAAAACCTGTGGAAATGTCTAAATCTGGATCGATGTGATGTACATTGTGAAAACGCCAAAGAAAAAGAAATCTGTGATTGGCTCTATGCCAGTAGTAGTAAGTTAAATCCATCAATAAAAAAGCCATAACGCTTTTGATGGCTGTAGGTAGTGGGACGAGATGAACCAATCCAAAGGACTGTAACTGCGTCCACTGCAACATAAATTGAGCAGTAGGTTGAACAACAGCCGCGTTTGTGGCAAAAGCTAAAGCAGTTATGCAGGAGTTGATAAACAACCTTTTTATAAGTGAATGCGTCTGCAATCGTAGGGGAAAAATTCTTTCCAGCAGAAAAAGGATAACAAAAACTGCCGTGAGGCTCGCATAGACATAGCTTAGTAATATTAACATTTTTGTCAACCAGTCTTCAATTAAGAATTTTGACTTGTTATTACACTCTAGGAGTCTATTTCTTTCTTTTCATTGTACCTACTAGCGATTTCCTGTTACTAAATATTGCTCAAACCACTCGCTCGACAACCTTGCAACTGCTTCTAGTGTTCCTGGTTCTTCAAAAAGATGCGTTGCTTCGGAAACGATCGCTAACTTCTTTTCTACTTGTAACTGTTCCAACACTTCTTGATTCATGCGAATCACTGGCGTATCTTTTTCACCAACAATTAATAGTGTTGGTGCTTGAACATTTGACAGAGACGCCGCCGCTAAGTCAGGTCTTCCACCACGAGAAACGATCGCACAAATACCATTTGGGTGTTTTGCAGCGGCTACCAAAGCTGCGGCTGCACCAGTACTAGCACCAAAGTAAGCAATTTTCGTTTTGTAAATCTCTAGATTTTGGGCAAGCCATTGTGTAGCATCAATGACACGTTCCGCTAACAAATTAATATTAAAGCGCAATTGTCCTGTTTGATTGTCTATTTCTTCTTCTTCTTGAGTCAGCAGGTCAATCAAGAGGGTAGCAAAACCTGCTTTATTTAATTCTTCGGCAACATAGCGATTTCTAGAACTGTGCCGACTGCTACCACTACCGTGAGCAAATAGTACAACTCCACGAGCATTTTCAGGTATCCTCAGATCCCCGTCTAGGTTAATTACACCTGATGGAACTTGAATTGAACGTTCTTCAAATCGCGATTCTAATGTTCTATCCATAAACCTTGTACTAAAATTTTTTTTTTCAACGGCTCTTCAATTTATACTTCCAAGAGCCTTTACTGAGGCTCATCCATCTTCAGTATGGATCATCTAGTCACATATTTTGGATATCTGTATAAATAAATTATTAACAGCGATCGCTTAAATAAGCGAAAATTGCTTTTGGGGGCTTTGTGTCATAAATTACATTCTCATTTAAAATCGTTATCTCTCTTTCAGCACTCAAGTCATATGAGTAACATCCCCAAAGAAAGAGGAGAAAGAACTTTCAGACATTTAGAATAAGCTCGTAATTACTTTTACAAGTTCAATAACAATAGCTCATTACACGACTCCTTTTACAGCCTTGAATATTAGAGGAAGAAATTTGTTAGCGATCGCGATGGGCTGTGAAAACGACTGTAACAGTCATTAGGTTTAGAATTATGGCAAATGCAAGCACAACGAAACTTGGTGATGTAGTGCGTCAAGCCGCTCATCCACTAATCGGCACAGCTGAAGATTATGACCCGTTACTAGACCTTATTGGTGATGCTCGATTTGTGCTTATTGGTGAGGCGACTCACGGGACCCACGAGTTTTACGAACAACGAGCCGAGATTACCAAACGCCTGATTCAAGAAAAAGGTTTTACGGCTGTAGCTGTAGAAGCAGATTGGCCTGATGCATACCGCGTCAATCGCTATGTACGCGGAGTTAAGGAGGATCGGACGCCCGTTGAAGCATTAAGAGATTTTCAACGGTTCCCAACTTGGATGTGGCGTAACACTGATGTGGTCAACTTCATTAGTTGGCTGCGTCAATATAATGATTCATTACCGCAGAATGCAACGAAAACAGGTTTTTACGGGCTTGACCTGTACAGTATGTATTCCTCAATAGATGAGGTTGTGGGTTATTTAGATAAAGTCGATCCAGAAGCTGCAAAACAAGCACGTCATCGCTACTCGTGCTTGGAACACTTTGGCGAAGATTCTCAGGCATATGGATATGCTGCTAGTTTTGATATGAGCGAGTCTTGCGAGCAACAAGTCATCAATCAATTAATGGAGTTGCAACGGAAAACTGGAGAGTACATACAGTGCGATAGTCGGGTCAAAGAAGATGAATTTTTCTATGCCGAACAAAACGCCCGACTTGTAAAGAGTGCTGAGGAGTACTACCGCTCAATGTTTCAAGGTCGGATATCATCTTGGAACGTGCGAGATAGGCACATGGCAGACACCTTAGATCGTTTAGTGACTCATTTTGACAGTCAGGGAAAGCGTACAAAAGTCGTTGTTTGGGAGCATAATTCTCATTTAGGGGATGCACGAGCAACTGATATGAGTTCTTTGGATGAACTAAATGTAGGACAACTAGTACGCGAACGTTACGATCGCGATGCTGTACTTGTTGGTTTTACTACGTATACGGGAACAGTTACAGCAGCTTCTCATTGGGGAGGGACAGCACAACTCAAACGAGTCCTTCCAGGATTACCTGATAGTTACGAAGCATTGTTCCACAATACTGGGTTACCTCGATTTCTTCTCAATTTGCGACAAGATAATCAAGCAGTGAAAGCACTTAATGAACCAAGATTAGAGCGAGCTATTGGAGTTATTTACTCGCCGAAAACAGAGCGTGTCAGTCATTACTTTTATACCAATCTTCCCAAACAATTTGATGCTGTTATTCACATTGATAGTACAACAGGCGTAGAACCTATTGATAGCTAATGGCTAATGGCTAATGGCTAATAGCTAATGGCTAATGGTTAATAGTAAAATTATGGGAGATGTTCATTATAGATTTTGGCAATAGAAGTTTATTTTTTACAGTTATTTTACAGATATTCAAGGGAGCAAATCAATAGCAATTAAACAACAATTTCAAAATTTTGAAGAATTATTATATAGTTCAAATTTACCCACACTAGTAGTGTTTGTATCGCCTCAGTGTGGTCCTTCTCACTTAATAGATACATGTTTGGAGCAAGTACAAAATCAAATGAAAGAACAAATTTTGATTGTCAGAATTGATAGTGAAAAATATTCCGATCTAGCCTCTAAGTATCAAGCCCATCCTTTACCAACACTCTTACTTTTTAAGAATGGTGAGATTGTAGCGAGAATTGAAGAAGAGCAAACCGAGAAATTAATGACAGCTTCAAGTTTGCTCCAGCGTTTGCAAAGCTTGCTTTAAAATGATTAATAATATTGGTAGCATACGCTTTATATTTAACTCTACATATCTAAAGGTTGGAAGTCAGCACGCTTGCCGAGATAAGCGCGATCGCTACCTAGCTTTTTCTCTGGAGGGGAATCTTTCAGTGAACAATCTCTCATATTCTGCCTTGACTCTACCGTAACACTCACAGGCAGTAGTTTCCAAACTTTTTCTGTCAAGAATCTGGATTTGTCCGCGCTGGTAAGAGATTAAGCCCCTGCTTTGGAGTTTACGAGCTGTCTCGCTTACTCCAGAACGTCTAATGCCAAGCATTGTGGACAGAAATTCGTGTGTGAGGGAAAGTGAATCCGATCCTATACCGTCACTGCTCATCAGCAACCAACGGCACAGTCTTGCTTCTATATAATGAAGACGATTGCAAGCAGCGCTTTGCGAACCAAAAACCATGACTGTATGTATGTAACGGTGGAGAAGCTTTTGCAGCGTACCCCCTCTGTCGAATGCCTCTTTGATAATTTGAGATTTCACACGCATCGCTTGTCCGGGGATTTGTGCGAGTGTCTGCATCGGCGTTATGCTTGCATCCAAAAAAATTGGTACACCTGCCATCCCCTCGCGTCCGATACAGCCGGACTCGACTGTAGAGCCGTCCTCCATGACCGTTACTAGAGAGAGCAATGAATTAACAGGGAAATAGACAAATTCAATAGCCTCATTCGGCACAATAATAGATTGTCCTCGTGAGAGTGATACGAGTTCCATATAAGGGCGCAAGTGTTCTAGCTCATCAGTGGGTAGTTTGGCAAGCAGGTGATTTTGTGTTAGAGGTGCATTTCGGTCAATAGACATCACTGGTTCTTAATTTATACATGAACCTAATAGTAATAACTTACTTGAAAATCAGACAGAGAAATAAGGGGAGACCGTGCCAAAAAAGGAAAAGGCTATTAATTGAAAATGAGTACGTAATAGCTAGAAAACCCAGATCTGAAGCGTTTACAACTACAAGGAGATAAAGTGCGCGGTTATTTAGTTAATCAAAAATTTTTTCCAATTTATGTTATGATATGATAGATAAACTATAAATACAACTACTAAAAGCAATGAAGGGAACGAGTAATCTCTAAGTCGGTGCTGAGCGAGTCAGGGACGGTGCGAGCCTGAACACACGGTAGAGACGAAGATCCTCCCCGAGCTGCTCTCCGAAAAAAGTGTTTGAAAAGGAAGTCTCTCAATTTGAGTCTCCCCCAAGCAAAGCTTTGAGTAGATAGAGACGTGTTCCGCACGTTATAGCGGGGCGCTCTTCCCGTTAGGGAGTAGCGATAGAGTCCAGCATCGTGAGATTCTGGAGAAGTTGGGTGGTACCGCGCTCACCTAGAGCGTCCCAATGCAAATGCATAAAAAGTGAAAAGTGAAAAGTAAATTTTCTTTTAACTTTTGACTTTTAACTGAATTTGGTGAGTGCGGTTAAGTATGTTTAGAGAAGTTCAACAATCAGTTTGCTTTCCAAATTTGGAGCAAGAAATTCTTGACTTTTGGAAAACGCACAACATATTTCGGAAGTCAGTTGAGAAAAAAGCTCCTGAAGGGAATTTTGTCTTTTATGAAGGTCCTCCAACGGCTAATGGTAAGCCAGGAGTGCATCATGTCATTTCCCGTGCTTATAAGGATTTGTTTCCCCGCTATAAAACCATGCAAGGGTACAGAGTCCAACGTAAAGGAGGATGGGATACCCATGGCTTACCTGTGGAGCTTGGTGTTGAAAAGAAGTTAGGCTTTACCAAAAAGTCGGATATTGAAGCGTTCGGTATTGCTAAGTTCAATCAACTCTGCAAGCAATCGGTCTTTGAGTACATCCAGGATTGGAACGCCATGAGCGATCGCATTGGCTATTGGCTGGACTTAGAAAATGCTTACATCACCTATGAAAACAGCTACATAGAGTCTTGTTGGTGGTTGATGAAATCCCTGTGGGAACGAGGTCTTCTCTTTGAAGATTACCGCGCAACTTGGCACTGTCCTCGCAACAATACCAGCCTCTCAGACCATGAAGTAGCGCAAGGGTATCGAGAGAATGTGGAAGACCCCTCCGTATATCCCAAATTTCCAGCACTCCGGGCTCAACTTGTAGAACGTGACATTGTTAAATCTGGAGAACGTCCCGTCTATATCTTGGCTTGGACGACAACTCCGTGGACACTGGCTGCAAATGTTGGTCTTGCAGTCAGAGGTGATGCTACCTATGGTTTGTTTGAAGCAGCCGCAAGCGATAAGCCGGGTACGGCTTGCGCCAAGGGCGAGCGCGATCTCGACCAAAAAGACTTATATATTCTGGCTTACCAACGCGCCAATGACGTCTTTGGTGAAAACAATTACCAGACACTGAAAACTTTTTCAGGTAAAGAACTGGTTGACCTGCAATACAGTCCAATCTTACGCGGTCGTATTCCAGAAGGGGAAGACCTCTCTCAAGCTTTCCGCGTCATCTTAGATGAACAAGTGACCATTGACGATGGAACAGGCGTTTTGCATATTGCTACTGCATATGGTGACCTAGAGCTTGGACGCAAGCACAATCTCCCCATGCTCTTCTCTGTCGATCTGCTGGGTAAAGTTTACCCAGACGTGAAATTGCTTGATGCACCTGCGGGTGAAGGTCGTTATAGTGGAACATTCTTTAAGGATGCAGATGAGCAAATTGCGAGAGATTTGTTAGAACGGGGCTTGCTCTATCGAAAAACTACCATCCAACATACTTATCCGTTCAACTACCGGGATGGAACACCACTCATCAACTATGCCAAAAAAAGCTGGTACATCCGCACGACAGCAGTCAAAGACAAGCTTATTGAAAACAATGAGAAGATTGCGTGGCATCCTGAATATATTCGGGACGGTCGATTTGGGGATTGGTTGAGAAATAACGTTGATTGGGCAGTTTCTCGCGAGCGATATTGGGGTGCTCCATTACCTGTTTGGGTGAGTGAAGATGAAAGCGAATCTCTTTGTATTGGAAGTCTTAAAGAGCTAGAAGATCTCACAGGGCGTGATTTGTCTGGGTTGGATTTGCATCGTCCTTACATTGATGAAATCAGCTTTGAGAAGAACGGGAAGTGCTTCAAACGAGTTCCCCATACTGTAGATGTTTGGTTTGAGTCAGGGGCAATGCCCTATGCACAATGGCACTATCCCTTTGAGAATCAAAATATACTGCCAGAGAATTTTCCAGCCGATTATATTTGTGAAGCAATTGACCAGACTCGCGGTTGGTTTTACAGCCTACATGCTTTAGCAACATTACTGACAGATACTGGTAGTCAAGACCGACAAGCGGGTGCTTTATCCGGTATTAAACAGAATTGCCCTGCCTTTAAAAATGCGATCGTGCTCGGACACATTGTTGATGAGAAGGGCGAGAAAATGTCCAAGTCGAAGGGCAATGTAGTTGACCCTTGGACAGTATTAAATATTCAAGGAGCAGACGCACTCCGTTGGTATCTTTATAGCTCAAGCCCAAGCGACAGCACCAAACGCTTTTCCCAAGCATTGGTTGAGGACACGTTGCGCGACTTCTTTATGACGCTATGGAACACCTACAGTTTCTTAGTTCTTTACGCCAATCTCGATAAACCCGATTTGACTTGTACGATTCCGGTGACAGAACGTCCGGCTATCGATCGCTGGTTAGTCTCCAAAACCAATGCCCTTATACGGGATGTCACAGATAAACTCGATGCTTACGATCCGACGGCTGCTAGCCGGATAATCCGCGACTTTGTGGTGAACGATCTCTCAAATTGGTACGTCCGTCGCAACCGACGTCGATTTTGGAAATCGACAAGCGATAAGCCAGGTACAGCTTGCGCTAAGAGCGAGCGCGATAAACTCTCGGCGTATAAAACTCTTTATGACACGCTCGTCACAGTTACTCAGTTAATGGCTCCTATGGCACCCTTTATGAGCGAGCACATTTATCAAAACTTAGTGCTGAGTCTCTATCCAAACGAACCAGAGTCCGTGCATTTAGCAAATTGGCCGCAGTGGGATGCCACCTCGATTGACGATTCTCTGATGCGTGACATGAATGTACTGGTGAGACTTGTCGAACTAGGACGGGCTGCACGAGCTACAGCTGGGGTCAAAACACGTCAACCTCTTCCTGAAGTTTTGGTACGAGTTCAAAGCGAGGCAGAGCTTGCAGGGTTGAAGAACTTAGAAGACTTGCTAAAAGAAGAACTCAATGTCAAATCAGTGACATACTTAGACGTAACAGCAGATTTTGTAGAGTATAGCGTAAAACCCAATTTGCCACTTTTAGGCAAGCGACTTGGGCGTTTGCTACCTGCGTTTAAGAAAGTGCTGGAAACCTTTGACAAAGGTAAAATTGTCCGTAACATCCGTGAAGGGAAGGAGACTGTTTTTGAACTGGATGGAAAACTTTACAACTTTGAACCTGAAGCGTTTCTCCTTCAAGCTCAAAGTCCAGATAATTACGTGGCACTTGAAGAATACGGTTATTTAGCAGCAATTAACACTCAACTTACACCAGAATTAATTCAAGAAGGGCTGATTCGAGATACAATCCGCTTGCTGCAAAATGCACGAAAACAGGCAAAGCTTGAAGTTTCCGCTCGAATTGACTTGGGCATAAAAACATCAGGAGCCGTTTTAGAGGCGCTTAAAGTACATCTTGAATTAGTTAAGAATGAAGTGCTTGCTAAGAATATTGACTTTGACGAGCTTGAGAACGCTGACTATCGCGAGCAGATAGACGTTAATGGGACACCATTAATTATCAGCTTTAACAAAACTTCTTAACCCTCTTTCATCACTTTCGCTGCTAGAAAATTTGAAACTCTATTTTTAGATTAGTCCGCGTAGGCGGTGAGTCCAGGGAAAGCAGGCGGGTTTCCCACTCCCTGGCGACTGGTGAGTCCAGCGCTGCAGGCGGTGAGTCCAGGGAAAGCAGGTGGGTTTCCCACTCCCTGGCAACTGGCGAACAAGGGAGGGGTTTCCCACTCCCTGGCGACTGGCGAACAAGGGAGGGCGAACCGAAGGGCGAACCCGGAGGGACTTTGCTTGTATAGCAGCGAATTCTATTCGCCTCAATTATTTTCTCTCCAGATTGACAAAAGCGTCCGAGGAAAGCGAGCACATTCCTAATGGATGTAAAGAAACATTTCTGTTTCTTAGAAGCAGCCCCACAGGCGGCACAAGCTACCCGCTACGAATGGAACAAACAAGCCAAATCCTCTTCCCTTCTGCCTTCTGCCCTCTGCCTCCTGCCTTGTTTCTTGAAAGAGGGTTAATTAATTGTCACCCAGACGGTATTTTGTCTGGGTGACAACGCGCTTAGCTAAATTCAAGTTATTAACCTGTTTGACATTGATGAAAAGTTTCTCGAGTAAAGTAGAGCGCATCACGGCTGTCAACTTCCATCCCGGCTCTATTACTGGTGCCCCAATGAGTTATAAACTTTTTCCCGTAATGACCGCGTTCAATAGCAACAGTAAAATTATGGCGGAGTTCTCGATAACATCCCTCTAAATGAGACAGAGTCAAATCAAGTTCTGGCACCTCAAATTTGTTCTCACCTTTATTGACAACAAAAAATCCTTCACGGCCTCGTTCCATAAGTAATACAGTAGGACTATCAACAACTGTCAGAACATTTTCTTTAACATTTCTTTTCTCATTTTCACGTTGATGCATAATCTGGCGAAACTTAACACCATATTTGATAAAAGCAGCGTCCGCGTTATCCCAATTGAGGACTAAAGGAGTGCCACTTTCTCTGGCTAGTACGTAGGCTGTTGCTAGATAAGAGTCAGAGTCATTGCTATAAGGGTTGATGGCATTGGAATTAAGAGAGCGAATATTATCGTGGTTTCTACCAAAGGTGACGCTACGCGGATCGAAAACAGCTCTAGGAACTCGCAGCGATCGCAAATCTCCACCAAAGGTGAAGGCATTTTTCATAGAGTGGTAGAGTAAAAAATCTGTAACAGCAGCTATCGAGTTATAGTTTTCTGGATGGGTGTCACTATCTGCTATTGCCTCAATATAATTCCACGTTTTTCCTTGGCTTTGTCGCTCTACGTAGCTAATGTATTCTTTGACAACAGAGTCTGGCATATGTTTAGCAGCATCAAACCGAAATCCATCGACTCCTAAATTTAGCAATTTCTTTAAATGAGCTTTTTGAATTTTTTTAACGTTATTGGTAAATATAAGGTCAGGAAGCCCTCCCAACCAACAATTGATTTCTGAATCTCTGTTGCCATCATTATAGTTAATATCACAAGGTTTTTTGCCCGGACTCTCTGAAGCGGAATGAAAATCACGGACAGAAAGATTGGGGAATTTACTTAAGTCTTCAAAATCCTCATTGTTATCCAAATTAGCCATGTGATTGAAAACAACATCAGCAATGACTTTTACATGACAACTATGAGCTTTATTAATAAGTTTTTTTAAATCTTCTTCGGAACCTCTACCTTCAATTACGCTATAGTCTACAGGTTGATAGCGTGCCCACCATTCTTGGCTGGGATTAGATTTTTGGGTTGGAGGAATTTGAATGTGAGAATATCCTTGCTGACCTAGGTCACAGACCAACTGTTCGATATTGCTATACTGCCCATCGAACGCATGAAAGATAGCAGTCGTTTTTTCTACTGCTAATGTTTTCATATGAAAAGCGCAAATTGTGCAGAGAATAACTGCATGAATAAAGAGAACTTTTATAAAATTCATGGCTATGCCCGTAAGGGCTATAGGCGGACTAACCTGAAAACAGGGTTTCAAATTTTCTAGCAGCGAAAGTGATAAAAGAGGGTTAAAGACTTATCAAGCCGTATCTTATACCCCTCTGACCACTTTAGTATAGCTGCCTTTCCCAGATAATACCAAGCTTGTGGAAAAACCTTATAATTGCAAGGAATAATGAAGTTAGCAGACCCCACGCAGCCTGCTTAAAGCATTCCAAGTTTTAAGACCAACAATGCCATCGGCTAACAAATTGTTATCGCTTTGAAAAGCTTTTATTGCGACTTCGGTTCTGGGTCCAAAGTTGCCATCAACTGCTCCTAGCTTGTATCCATTAGCATCAAGCCGTCGTTGAACTTGAGTCACGAGTTCACCAACAGAGCCACGACGCAGTGTTGGCAGATCTACAGGACTATCTGCACATAATGCTTTCCAAGTCTTGGGTCCAACAATACCATCTGCTGTTAAAAAGACCTGA
This sequence comes from Tolypothrix campylonemoides VB511288_2, assembly GCF_045999855.1. Lineage (NCBI taxonomy): Bacteria > Bacillati > Cyanobacteriota > Cyanophyceae > Nostocales > Tolypothrichaceae > Tolypothrix > Tolypothrix campylonemoides. Next base: position 848,465 of record NZ_JBFPMW010000003.1, on the reverse strand, counting down.
CATTGAAAGTTTTTGACAACTGTTTGAGTCTTGGAACTAAATGAATCATCAACGTTAAAGCCAGCAACACCTGCATCTGCAATTTCGCTACTTAAAAGAAGGTCTTTTAATGCTCTAACTGCTGAACCAGCAGAACCAACCTGAAGAACAGGTTTGTTATCAACCGAGCAAATTGGATTTTTCATAGGTCTTAAAAATGTGTTAATCAAAAAAATGTGGGTTCGACTCTTATACCAAATTCAGTTTTCTAACCCTTTTTAGCCCAGCAATTGGAAATCGTGGCTATACAAACGAAGTCCCTCCGGGTATCTCCTTACGGAGACGCTACGCGTTGCGAAGCTATGCCCGCAGGGCTATACGCCAGTTGCCTGGGCGTGGGAAACCCGCCTACAGCACTGGACTCACCGCCTACGCGGACTAGATTATAAAGGAGATGCAAGACGAGGATTTAGTATTACCTGAGAATCATGAACTACACAACCAAGTGTTAACTTTTCCGCTCCAGATTCTTAAATTACGCAATCAGTCAAAAAAGTTTACATTAGTGGATGTTGTCGCTTCAATTCCTCTGTTGGAACTCAGCTATTTGCGTCTTAGCTAGTTTGTTTTCAGAGATGTTAACAAGTTTCGGGTATTTAGTTTTCTTAAACCAAAGCCGATCGCTCAAATCTCTACATCTGCTATTGTGAAAAAGTTTTTTACGTGTAACAGTACCCATCAGGGTTATCTTCTGCCTTCTTGGGTATCCGCCGAGATACTCTTCTTCATCAAAATATCCTCAGGACAACAAAAAGATCTATGGGGTCAAAGTATTGAATACTTTAACCCCCGGCGTGACAGCAATTGAAGCGATCGCTTCAATTGAAGTTTGAATTTAGTATAGTAGTCCCCCACATTAATTTTAATGAGTTAATAGCCTAATGGCGGCTCAATGAGGGTTTGTTCTGACTTGCCAGCATTAGCTCCGGGCTTGTCTACAATTTGCACTGTAGATGCTTGAGGTCCTTCTTCTCCCATGACCATAGAGAAACGAACACCCGTACCTAGTTCTATGCGGTCAAAGTCATCATGGAGCACACTGTTGCGATGGAAGTAAATTTCTTGACCATCCAAGGCTCTAATAAAGCCATATCCATCCTCACGAAATAATTTGGTCACAAGTGCTGTGGTTTCCTCTGCATCTGTGTGAGTTTGAGATTTGTCGCTCTCTTGCTGTTGTTCGTTGAGTTTTTTCAATTGAGTGACAGCTGCTTTAAAAGCATCTCGAATCACCGCCTCTACAGGCGCATATTGGTTTTCATCTGTGGGATTACTTTCTGCCACAAGTTCATGACCGGGTGGTACAGTCATATCGATTCGCACTCGGTAAGGAGAACCACTACGCGGGCGATCGTGAATCTTTTCTATTGCAATGTGACAGCTACTAATGTGATTGCAAACCTGCTCCAACTTACCAATTTTTTCGTTGACTAAATTGTCAAGAGCATTTGTTTTATCGACATTGCGATAAGTAATCTCTGGTGCTACTTTCATATTTGTGTTCTTAGTTCTTATCTACTAGCAATTAGCAATTAGCCATTAGCCATTCTTTCCTTGCAGCCTTATCTAACAGGTTACGAACTTCTTCATCCGTTGTTTGCGGAAAATCTTCGTACCACAAGCCAACGCTGTAGAAGGGGTTTGGAGTTAACCCACAGATTATTTCATCTACTTTGGCTGCAAACTCGTCGTGAGTTTCAACTGCGGACACGGGTACAGCAACAACTGTTTTGGCAGGGTTGTATTTTTGTAATGCCATAACAGCAGCACGCATGGTAGCGCCTGTCGCCAAACCATCATCTACCAAAATCACAGTCCGTTCCTTCAGTTCTGGAAAAGGACGATCGCCTCGATATAGGTGTTCGCGTCGCTCTAGTTCTTGCTGTTCTTTTTCCGTGACTTGGTCTATTTCTGCTTCGGATATGTGTAGCGATCGCACAATATCTTCATTTAAGACCCGTACCCCACCAGAGGCGATTGCTCCCATTGCCAGTTCTCTTTGGTCTGGTACACCCAGTTTGCGTACTAGCAAAATATCTAAGGGCGTATTTAAGGTTTTGGCTATTTCAAAAGCGACAGGTACACCCCCGCGTGGAAGCCCTAACACCAAGGTATCTGGACGGTTAGCATAAGCAGCCAAATCCTTTGCCAACAATTGACCTGCTTGTGTTCTGTCTTTAAATCGCATGGTGTTACGCTCCTTTGTCCGAATTAATGGGTCTTAAGTTTTCACTCGCATCTTACTTTGACAGTTCAATTTGTCGTGTTGCACTTTCCCTCCCAATCGATCGCGAGCCACCACTAAGCGGTCAGTATCTCTCATGCTTTGTTTGTATTTTTAAGGTTCTAGATCGATATTAGAAATCTAAAAAAGCTCTTTCCTCTGACTAATGGAAGGTTGTGCCTTTTGTATCAGTATGCTTAACGAATGAAATATTGTTTGACAATTAGGGATGAGGGCATGAGGAAGATCTTCTGAGCGCGAGTTCCAAGCTCCTGCTACCATTAAAAATATCATTTCAGACATTCGCAATTGCTTTATCGTCAAAAAACGTCACAGGATTCAAGGGCATGCCAGTTCAAACCATTGTCGTTGGTGCAGGATTAGCAGGGCTGAGTGCAGCCTATGAATTGGTACTTGCAGGTCAGGAAGTTCAAGTTTTTGAAGCAAGAGAGCGTTTGGGGGGTCGAGTCCATACTGTAGAACTTAGCGCCGGACAGTATGGTGATTTAGGTGCTGAGTTTGTTGACGATCGCCATACTGCTTTCATGAATTATGCTGCTTCTTTCGATCTCAAACTCGATCCAGCTTGCCAGTTTCCCAATGATTTGTACTGGTCTGTTGAGGGAATGCTCAAAAATCGCGAGTCTTTTAGTACAGAAGAACATACTGCTTTAAAAAGTTTATTTGAAAAGCTTCAACTTCTGGTTGAAAAGCAACACGATCCACAGCAAACCCTTAATGAGTGGTTGGGGACAAACCAAATAGCGCCTTTTGCCAAATGGGTTGCGCGTTTATCTGCGCGATCGCTTTTTGCCACTGACCCGGAGTTAATTGGTGTTGGATTTTTTGCATATTCTCATACCCTTGGTGCGCCTGGTTATAATATGCGCGTTCGGGGGGGGAGTTCGCGTTTAGTTGATGCCTTAGCTAAAGTTTTAGGCGATCGAGTGCATACAAAAACTCCCGTGCGTCGCATTCAACAAACAGAGAACAATCTTGTAAGTGTCAGTATTGAGACTGCAAATGGTTTAGTTGAGGTGCAAGCGAGTCATGTCATAGTAGCAATTCCTTGGAGTGTGCTGCGTCAAATTCCGATAGATGCTCCATTAACAGACTCTCAGCAAGCTGCCATTTCGCATTTACCCTATGGAAGTTTAGTGAAGACACTGCTGCAATATCCGTATCGCTTTTGGTCTAAACCTAACCTTGGAATAACATTGCTAGATGGTGAATATCAAGTTATGTGGGAACCCAGCTTTGCACAAATGGGGACAGAAAGAATTCTTTCTTGTTTTAGTGGAGGGAGTCGAAGTGTAGAGTTAGGTGAAAACGCAGTTGACCGGGCGATCGCCACAGTGCGTACTGTGTATCCTGAAGCACTTTCAATTCTGACCTCTCGTTCCTATGATTGGGGTGCTGATGAATGGGCTAAAGGTGGGTACTGCTACTTTAGACCAGGAGATTTGGCTCGCTTTAACCCACATCTGATGCAAAGAGCAGGTCAAATTTTCTTTGCAGGAGAGCATACTGCTCCTGTGGAGTATCGAGGTTATATGGAAGGTGCTATCCGCAGCGGTCAACGTGCTGCTCAACAAGTTCTTGTATCTGGCTGAGCAATTAATCAACTCCATCTGGGTCAATACCTAACTCTCTCAACCTATGTGCCAACCTTTCGGCTCGTTGCCGTTCTTCTTCGGCTCGTTGCCGTTCTTCTTCGGCTCGTTGCCGTTCTTCTTCGGCTCGTTGCCGTTCTTCTTCGGCTCGTTGCCGTTCTTCTTCGGCTCGTTGCTCTGCCTGCTGCGCTCGTTGCAGTACCTCTTCTAAACGTCGAGAAATTTCTAAATAACCTGTAAATGGCTCGCCATTGGGACGATATATCGATAACTCATTTCCAGACAAATCAAAGCGAATTTTTAATCTTGGGCTTACCCAATTATGTACCGGGTCTATAACATCAAATCGTTCTGAAGAGCGCACCCAACCACTGAAATCATTTTTGTCTGGGTCGTATAAATAATATTCTTCAACACCATAGCGCTCGTAAAATACGAGTTTCTTATTCATTTCTGTTTGGGTGTTGCCAGGAGAGAGAATTTCAAACACTACCTGTGGGGGAATGTTGCCTTCTTTCCACTGCATATAAGAACCCCTATCTCCTTTAGGAGCGCCGAAGACGACCATAACGTCAGGACCGATACGAATGTTATTGCTCCCCTCAACTGGATACCACAGCAAGTCGCCCGCTACGAACACATCCGATTCGTTAGCAAACAGCCACTCTAAATTGTAGTAAATTACCGTAATCCAACGAAACTGCTTGGTATTATCCGACATTGGTTTACCGTCGCTATCGGGGTAAATTATATCTGCTTTAGTGGTAGATTCTAGTTGAGAAACCATATATTTTACTGAGTTTGAAAGACTATAACATTAATCTAACTCTCGGCGTCCTTCCAAGGCTCTTGCCAAAGTCACCTCATCGGCGTATTCCAAATCTCCACCTACAGGTAACCCAAAAGCAATCCGCGTGACTTTAGTAAATGGTTTGATAAGGTGACCGATATAAAGAGTTGTTGTCTCACCTTCGACACTGGGACTGATCGCTAAAATAACCTCATGGGGCTTTTGCTGGCTCACCCGTCGCACCAAAGGTTGAATAGTCAATTGTTCTGGACCAATGCCATCGATTGGGGAAATAACTCCACCCAAAACATGATACTTACCTTTGTACTCGCGGGTTTTTTCCAAGGCAATCACATCCCGAGGATCGGCTACGACACACAGAGTCGTATTATCGCGGTTGGCGTTGCGACAGATTTCACAAACAGGTTCAGAAGATAGGTGAAAGCAAACAGAGCACAAGCCCACCTGCTTTTTTGCTTCTATGAGAGCGTGTGCCAAAGCCTCAACTTCTGCCTCTGGTCTTTTTATGATATGCAATGCCAAGCGTTGGGCAGTTTTTGGACCCACTCCGGGTAAGCGTTGCAATTGCTCAATTAATCGTGCTAAGGGGCGTGCGTAAACCGTAGTTTTATCTCCAATTTTTACTATACTATGATGACATTGAAATGAAAAAAGCGTCTTCCTGTGGAGGACGCTCCTATTTTAGTAGAGGTGTTCGATCAACCAGGAGGCCAAGATAACTGCCGTCCACCTAAAATATGTAAGTGTAGGTGGTAAACTGTTTGACCGCCATCAGCATCCGTGTTTATGACGACACGGTAGCCATTAGTCAGCCCAGCTTCTTCAGCAACACGTTTAGCAGTTAATAATAGATGCCCGAGAAGAACAGTATCTTCAGAGCCAGCATCAGATAATTTGGCTATTGGTTTTTTAGGAATGACAAGAATATGAACGGGGGCTTGGGGAGTAATGTCTTTGAAGGCAAGGGCCAATTCATCTTCATAAACTATATTAGCTGGAATTTCCCGCTTAATAATTTTGCTGAAAATCGTTTCTGTGGTTTCACTCATGTCAATTGACTAGTTCTTCTGCTAGAGATTTTATAACGATCTCTAATCAATATTTAGACTTATGCTAGCTAGAGTCTGGAGCGCGTCAATTGTCGGCATTGACGCCGTTAAAGTCGGCGTTGAAGTGGATGTGTCAGGCGGTTTGCCGGGAATTGTCGTTCTAGGCTTGCCAGATGCAGCCGTTCAAGAAGCTAAAGAAAGGGTTAAGGCAACTCTCAAGAATGCTGGTTTTGCATTTCCCATCCGAAAAATTGTGATCAATCTGACGCCTGCGGATTTACGAAAAGAAGGTCCGTGTTTTGATTTGCCGATGAGTGTCGGAATTTTAGCGGCTTCAGAACAAGTAAGTGCTGAGTTATTGGGTGACTACCTTTTCTTGGGTGAGGTTTCTCTGGACGGTAGCCTCCGCCCGGTTGCTGGTGTTTTGCCGATCGCTGCTGCAGCCCAAAAGATGGGAATTGCAGGTTTTGTTGTTCCTGCTGACAACGCGCAGGAAGCGGCGTTAGTGGAAGGATTGCCAGTTTACGGCTTTAAAGATTTGTCTGAAGTCGTTAATTTTTTAAACAATCCCAAGCGGTACAAAGCCGTACAGTTAGATAATATAGTAGAAATATTGCACTCAACGTCAGGACAAGCAGATTTAAAAGACGTAAAAGGGCAAGCTCATGCCCGCCGTGCTTTGGAAATTGCAGCTGCGGGTGGGCATAATTTAGTGTTTGTCGGTCCTCCTGGTAGTGGCAAAACCATGCTGGCGCGTCGTTTGCCTGGAATTTTACCAGGACTGCAATTGAAGGAAGCTCTGGAGGTGACTCGCATTTATTCCGTCGCGGGTTTGTTAAAAAACCAAGGCTCGTTGGTTCGCGATCGCCCCTTCCGCAGTCCTCACCATTCTGCTTCTGGTCCTTCTTTGGTGGGTGGTGGTAGTTTCCCACGTCCCGGAGAAATTTCTTTAGCACATAAAGGCATCTTGTTTTTGGACGAACTGACTGAGTTCAAACGTGATGTCTTGGAATTCTTGCGTCAGCCCCTCGAAGACGGGTACGTCACTATTTCTCGTGCCAGACAATCTGTGATGTTTCCCGCTCAGTTTACCTTAGTTGCCAGTACTAACCCCTGTCCTTGCGGTTATTATGGGGATACTACCCAAAACTGTAGCTGTACGCCCAGGCAAAGAGAGCAATACTGGGCTAAGCTTTCGGGTCCTTTAATGGATAGAATTGATTTGCAAGTTGCTGTGAACCGTTTAAAGCCGGAAGAGATTACCCAACAACCAACAGGAGAATGCTCTAAAATTGTGAGAGACAGGGTGCAACAAGCACGCGATATTGCAGAGTGCAGATTCAAAAATGAAGCTCATTTATCTTGCAATGCACAAATGCAAAACTCCCATCTTCAAAGATGGTGTAATTTAGATGACAGCAGCCGCAATTTGTTAGAAGGGGCAATTAGAAAATTGGGTTTATCGGCCAGGGCAAGCGATCGCATTCTCAAGGTAGCACGGACTATTGCAGATTTAGCAGGAGATGATAACTTGAAACCTCAGTACGTTGCTGAAGCAATTCAGTATCGGACAATTGATAGAATGCAGTGAATATTTTCTTAGATAACTTAGAGAACAATGAGATATTTACAATGATTGCTCAACTCCAACATTCACTCATGACTCCCCAAGAGTATCTGGAATGGGAAGAACAACAACCCATTAAGTACGAATATATTAAAGGGGAAGTTTTCGCTATGACGGGGGGAACAATCCCTCATAACGATATTGCTCTCAATCTTGCTTCCGCATTGAAAAATCACTTACGAGGTAAGGGCTGTAAAGTTCAGATGGCAGATGCTAAAGTAGGCATTTCCCTTCAGGGACCTTTTCACTACCCAGATGTGATGGTTAGTTGCGATCCACAAGACATCAGAGCGCGTGAAGTTATTTATCATCCCTGTTTAATTGTAGAAGTATTATCTCCAAGTACAGAGGCATTCGATAGAGGAAAAAAATTTAGACATTACCGTCGGATTGATACCTTAAAAGAATACGTTCTTATTGAGTCAGATAAAATGAATGTAGAATGTTATCGTCTCAATGACAAGGGAAAATGGGAACTCACCTCTTATTCACTTGAGGAAACAACTACTAACGAAACAGAACTAGAAGTATTTTTAACCAGCGTTGATTTCCATTGTCCTATTTCTTTGCTGTATGAAGATGTTGTTTTTCCCGAAAATAATCCAGAAGAAATTTCTGATGACTAGGGCGTGTTTTTTTGGTGTAGTAGTAACGTGCTAGCAGGGTATCAGGGGTGGAAAGAAGAACAGGGACTATTTAGAAGCACTCTCATCCCTTGGAGAAAGAGTCTTTAAAAAAGATTCTAAATTTTCAATAGACACTAATTCATCAAACATTCCTGGTACTGTATTGCAGATTCTCAGATGGATTGCCCCACCCGATTTGTCTTCTAACCATTCGTAGATGAGACTCTTTTTAACCGCTTGGATGAGGAGGATGTAATGGGTCGGGAAGACTTTTCTAGCGCGATCTCGTTGGTCTAGTGATAAGGCAAACCACACTTTATCTTTTCTGTCGGGGTTTATTTTGGCGATCGCATCTTTAATTTGGTTCCAGTCAGCGTGCCCCATAGACGCTTCTAGAAGGACTTCAACGGCTTTGAGTTCTATGCTTGAGAGTTCTGATAGGGGAGTCAAAGGAGGAGATTGTTCCATGGAGAGGGAAGCTTGATATTGGGTAATTTTCTGTAGGGTTCTTTGGTGTTCAACAATTTCTAAGGAGGCGTAAGGGGGTTGGGATGTGGGCGATGGCATGGGTTTATCAAGTTCCAGAACGCACTGTTTGGTTGCGTCTAACAGTACAAAATCGCTTCCTTGAAAGCTAATGAGAGGAAGTGTTGGTTGTAGCGCGACCTTTAAGGAGGACATATTTTCTTCTACTACAGAAACTTTGAGTTTAATGTCTGCTGTAGGAAATTGTGATTTAATGTGGCTGCTAACAGCCTGTCGCAGTTCTATTGCTTCGACTGTAATGGTTTGAGGTGTCTTACCCTCACTTGCTGCCATGCGCTCTAGCGCAACACCTGCTTGGGAGTTGTCGTAAATATCCCCCGTATTAAAAAACTTTCCACCCTCACCCCAAATAGTATCTCTGGGTTGCTTGGATTTTCTTTCACGCTTTACTAGGGTTTTAGTGAGGTGTTCTATTTTTGCTGGGGTAATATCGGTTAAATTTTTTAGGGCTTCTTTGACAGGAGTCATTGAGGGGCGGGTTAATTTTTTTAGAGTTAAAATACCCAGTGCTGAAATTTCCTCCAAGTCGCACTCTGAGTACTCCTGTATCAGTTCTAAATATTCTTTAACATCTTTGGGGTTTTGCTGGCAGCGTTTGAGTTCCCGATTGAATTCAATTTTGCCAAGGCTCTTTTGGATAAGATCCAGTTCTGATGCGGCTTCTAGAAGTGCCAGGGTAGCTTCTTGGATTTGGGCGAGGCTTGAAGAAATATTTTTTTGTAGGGGGAGCTGGCAAAATACGGCTGAGGTTGCTATCATAGTCTCAACAAAAATATTTTGTATATGTTTATTGACCCCTGAGGAGCCGTTAACTCTTTGGGGGAATTTCTATTTATTATACAGCAACACCAGCTTTTTAAAACACATCTTAAAAAAACTAAACTCTTTCAAATACACAGTGACGCAATTAATTCAATTTTAAAAAAAATATTTACAATCTAGTCGTGAAGTTCTTTTGGGATATTGTTGTCCGTGGTGTCCCTACCAGTTACCCAGGCGGAGAGATTCTGCTTGCAGCAGGGTGGAATTATGTCTCCCAGGTTTTCCTTTATCAATACTGTAGAGAGGGTCATCTCCATTTAAAGGTTGAGGTGGGCAGTATGCGATCGCTTTTAAAGTTCTGTGGCTATCGCATTGCATAAGTTAGTTTCAATAACCAAGGTGGAGCTTGGACATGACCATCACTCCTTTTAATGCCGTGTTGCTTCTAGTAAACGAATAGTTTCTTTTGTAGATAAATGACGCCCCTTGCGGTTAGAAGTACGTATCTTAATGGCAGCAACGGCAAGGGCGAGCGATCGCATTCTCAAGGTCGCACGGACTATTGCAGATTTAGCAGGGGATGATAACTTGAAACCTCAACAAGTTGCTAAAGCGATTCAGTATCGGACAATTGATAGAATGCAGTAAATTAGAATGAACTCCCCCGCCCTAGTTCATTTAGGTGAAAACTGCTGTAATAACTTAAAGAATGTTCTAGCTTCTGTATGTTGGGAACGCTTTATTTTCCAATCCTGATAGCGGAGGGACACTCAGTGACAAATCAGTAATAGACGCAAGGAACTACAGTAATAACTGAGAACAAAAAGTTTTTCTTTAATGTTTTGCAATTCGTACTCGTTCAGAATAAATTAGTATTCATTTTTAGCGGTTATTTGTGACAATACTACCGTCCGGCATAGTAGTGTTATGGAGAATAACACTATCATTACCATCAAAACTCAGATGAGTTACATCCATTAAATTGGCATTGGTCAAGTCAACATTCTCGAAAGAAACGTTCTCCAGATTGGCACCAGTCAGGTTAGTATCCCTTAAGGTAGTATCTTTCAGGTAAGACCTATACAAATCAGCACCACTAAGGTCAGCGCCTGTCAGATTAACGCCCTCGAAAAGAACAGTCAGGGACGCATCTCTGAGGTCAGCAAGGGCAAAGTTAGCGCTTCCTCTCACATAAACACTTTCTAACCGTGCTCTTCTCAAATTAGCAAGGGTGAAGTTAGCACCCATTAATTCCGCGTCATTCAACCTGGCTCTAAACAGGTTAGCACCACTCAAATTGGAACCGATGAGATGAGATCTACTCAAATTAGCAAAGCTCAAGTTAGCCCTGCTAAGATTGACACCACTCAAGTCAGCCCCACTCAAATCAACCCCACTAAAGTTTCTCTCCCCAACAGCATACCTCTGCAATAACTCTGAAGAAGTTATTTTCATCTATATACTTCCACACGGATTAACACATTCAAAGATAACTCAGTCTCTTGATAGGCGATTGGCGATCGCTCAGGAAGTAATTTAGACATAGGCGTGAAAATTAATTACGCGTTCGTCAAAACCCTTAGTAGGGGAGTTGGCGAAGCCTGTCCACAGGACTCTTACATCATTTCTGGAGGTGTCTTTTCAAGTTATCCAGTGGATGGCAAAGATAAAAAAATTAAATCGACATTACAATCATATCGTTTGTAAGTGAGATAAAGATAACCCACTCAACCTCTGGCAATCACTATTTGACTAAATCTTCCGATGTCTCTGTTTTTTGCTCGGGTGATTTCTTCACAGCCGATTCTTGTACTTGCTTGAGATGAATATTATTCACCTGAGTAATAAAGTTCTCGATCGCTATTTGTGCCTGTTGTTGATATTGTGTTTCATTCGCTGCATCGTTGTAACGATAAGGTTCACTAACTCCCAAGACGAATTTCTCTTGTTCTGCTTCTAACAATTCAACGCTGGTGTTAGCGGCAATCCAATTCTCTTGGAAAGGAAAGGAGGTAACAATACTAGCGACAATAGAGGCGATCGCCTGTTCCGGGCTCATTTTCATCTCCCTTAAAAAGGCGCATGGGAAAATATGTTAAAAATTTTACTATCATTGCACCTAAGCCAATTTGGGTAAATTGCAAATTATATAGATGTCTATCAGATACTCTTTTTGATTCCAGCCAAATCGTTTCTACACTTACTGATGTCAATTGTGCATAAGTTAATTTTACTGACACATATATAACAGGGGATTGATATCCTCAATTTAGAAGCTTTTACAAGGTCAATATCTATGACTCAAAAAATTTACGCCTTACTTGCTGGTATTGATAAATATCATCCAGAATCAGGAGTCAACAATTTAAGCGGTTGTGTTAACGATATTGAAGCAATAGAAGAATATTTACGGAAACGAATTGCTAGTGAGGGGAAGTGGGAAATAGTAGAATCAGAGGTTCCTTGGAAACTCACCAATGAATTGGCAACACGTCAAGCAATTATCGACGGCTTTCAAAAACACCTGTCTCAAGCAGGTAGTGATGACGTAGTCTTATTCTACTACGCAGGGCATGGTTCCTTTGAACCAGCACCAGATGTGTTTCGCATGAAAGACTCAGACCGTCAAATTGAAACCTTAGTTTGTTATGATAGCCGCACAAAAGAAGGTCGTGACTTAGCAGACAAGGAATTAAACTATCTCATCGAGATAGTTGCAAAGAACAATCCACATATCCTCATTGTTCTAGATTGCTGTCACTCCGGTACAGCAACCCGAGATCCAAAAGTGGTGGAACGTCAAACCTCAGCAGATGGACGAGCAAGGGATTTAAAAGATTTTATTTTTCCCGAAGAATGGCTGAAATACCGTGTGAGCGATCGCTATGTGTTACCAAGACATGTTGCGATCGCGGCTTGTCGTTCCCATCAAACAGCAAAAGAGCACAGAGGTGAAGGTAATAAACCACGTGGTGCTTTTTCTTACTTTTTCACCCAGGCGTTGCAACGCACTCATGGTAGACTATCCTATGCAGATTTAGTGCAAGATATCAACGCTTTGATCCTCAGTAAGGTCAACGATCAATCACCCCAGATAGAAGCACCTGCAGAGGATTTAAGACAAACTTTCTTAGGAGGTGCAGCAGGTGAGCGATTGAATTACTTTACCCTAACTTATAATACTGAAGATTATGATGATTGGGTCATTAACGCTGGTGCTTTACACGGTATTCGCCCAGCCACAGAAGGAGAGACTGTATTAGCCATTTTCCCCCAGGGAACCCCACCAGAACAGTTGAGCGATATTTCCCATGCCATTTGTCACGCTGTCGTTACTACGGTCTTGACAGAAGTTAGCAAAGTTGAATTCATTACTGATAGCAGCGAAATATCTTTTGAAGAACCTTACTGGGCAGTTATAATCAGCGTACCTGTCCCACAATTAAAAGTCAATTTCGTGGGGGACGCTCGAGGTATAGAACTGGCTCGAACATCTCTTGCGACAGTCGAGCAAGGTGAAGCATCTTTGTTGATTCGAGAAGCAGAATCATCTGAAGATGCGAATTACGAGCTAGAAGCACATCAGGGTCAATACTGGATTAAACAAGCTAGCGATCGCAAGTCGATAGTCGCACCGATTCCACTAATACCAGATAACCAAGGATACACTCAGCAACGTGCAATGCAAATCATCAAACGATTAGAACACGTTGTGCGTTGGGCGAATGTTCTAGAATTGAAAACTCCACCCACCAGCCAAATTCAACCTGAGGATGTGGAGATGGAAGTGATCGTCATCTTTAATGGTCAAGAATATTCCTCAAAACAGGCGACTTCCGATTTGCGTGCAGAGTATAGTTTCAAAAATAAGCAGTGGATATCACCAGGCATAAAAATCAAAGTAACGAATCATAGCGACCAAGATATTTACTTTCAAATAGTAGAATTAGCAGGTAACTATTCAATAGGTACTCCTCCATTATTCATAGAGAAAGGTAGTATACTTTTATCGAAAAAATCGAGTGATGACCCTATGTTGTCCAGTAAAATGAGCCGCTCCTTAGCACTAAATATGCCTATAGAATACTTAAATAGTGGTGTTACTGAATACAATGAGGTTTTCAAGTTAATTGTCAGTACCAGAGATTTCAATGCGAGTTTGCTCACACAAAAAGGGCTTGATACTCCACCTCCTAAAGATCGTTTGGTAGGGGCTGGCTCTACAGGATTGTCAGGAACTCTCAATTGTTTAATGAACAACGTATATTCTCGTGAAGCACGCTTAAGAGACGCTGACCTGATTGATAACTGGATGACGAAGGAAGTTAAACTGACGGTTGTAAAACCACCAAGTGGAGTGGAGATTAAAACATCTGAACCCACAACTCTACAACCGGGTGTTGTACTGCACAATAACTCGAGTTTTCAAGGAAAAGTTGAAATCAACTCCTTACCACCAAACAGCCGGGATGCTAACAGTAATTTACTCCCACCCATTCTTATAAAAGCTCCAAATCTGTTTCAACCCTTTGAATTTAACACCACTCGTAGCGGTCTTTCTAAATTAAGTGTTTTGGAAATCACTAGCGTACAAAATCACGAAAGCGTCACGCCAGAAAATCCTATCAAGATAGTCGTTGACAAGTCATTGTCATCAAACGAATATGTTTTGCCACTCGCTTATGATGGAGAATTTTTCTTACCTTTAGGCACAGCTAAGGCAGAAAATGGTAAGACAGCAATTACCTTAGAACGCTTACCCGAACCAATAGCTACTAGCCGGAGTTTGCAAGGTTCAATTAAGATTCTCTTCCAAAAAATGGTGACTCAACCTTTCGGACAAAAATTTGTTTATCCCTTGTTAAGAAGTGCGGAAGTTTTACCAGATGGACGTGTATCTTATCAAGCGGATAAGGCAATCATCACGGCAAAAGTTACCGAAGCTAAGAAGATTTTACTTTATATCCATGGTATCATTGGCGATACAGAAACGGCAGTGAAAAGCACTCAGAATGCAAAGTTGACAGAAAACGGACAACAAAAAACATTGCAAGATAAATATGACTTAATTCTCGCTTTTGATTACGAAAATCTCAATACGACTATCGAAGAAAATGCCAAACTTCTCAAGCAAAGATTAGAAGAAATTGGATTAACAGCAAACCACGACAAACAATTAGATATTGTTGCTCATTCCATGGGGGGCTTAATATCCCGTACCTTCATTGAAAAAGAAGGTGGTAATAAAATTGTTCAACACTTAGTGATGTTGGGTACACCTAATGGAGGTTCTCCTTGGCCAACGGTTCAAGATTGGGCTTTTGCCGCTTTGGGAATTGGATTAAACCAACTCTCTTCGGTAGCTTGGCCTGCAGTTGCTATTGCTGGAATCTTAAAATTTGTGGATTCCAACATTAAGACTGTAGAACAGATGAGCCCGAGGAGCAATTTTATCCAAAGCATTGCTACCAATCCAGATCCTAACGTGCGGTATACCATCATTGCAGGCGATCGCTCAATTAAACCAGAAGCATTACAAACCGACTCCGGAAAACAATCAAGTGCGATAAAGCGACTGATGGGGAAATTATTTGGCTCGGCTCGAGAGAATGTCATCAATCTAGTCTTCTTCCAACAACCAAATGATATAGCGGTGACACTTGAAAGTATTAAAAGCGTGAGTGAAAACCGCTCTCCCAAGCCCAGAATTCTATCTCCAGATGCGACTTGCGACCATGTAACTTACTTCACCACCCAATCTGGTTTGGACGCTTTGGTAAAGGCGCTCTGTGAGGAGGTGTAAATCTCAGTGTTGGACTTTCTTGAATAGAGGTTTTTAAAGATGAATTCGGAGGATATTTGTAGAGTTTAGCATTGTACAAGATTCTCCCAGCCCCCTTTAAAAAGCTACGGTGGTGTACACAAGTCTTATATAGTGCATTAAAAGCGGTTTCGATCCCCCCTAACCCCCCTTAAAAAAGGGGGGAACTTCATTCCAATTCTCCCTTTTTACGATGTTTCATCTCTTTTCTAGAGATCTGTACACTACCGTAGCTTACAAAAGAGGAAATACTTTCACTCATCTCCCTTTTTAAGGGTGAAATACTCTTAAAGTCCCCTTTTTAGAGATGAAATACTCTTAAAGTCCCCCTTTTTAGAGATGAAATACTCTTAAAGTCCCCCTTTTTAAGGGGGATTTAGGGGGATCTAAAGTTTTAAATTCCTCAGCTACTACTTTTAAAACATTCTCTTAGGAGGTGCAGCAAGGGAGCATTTGAATTACTTGACTTTAACCTACAACACTACAGTCTATGATAATTAATAACACTAGCTGAATTACGCCAAGCTATAAAGCTTGGTTCAATGAATCCATGTCTACAATTACAATTACCGTCAAACTATTTGCTGCTTACCAAGAAGCATACGGTGTGCCAGAATTGTTGCTAGAATTTCCAGAAAGTACACCTGTTGCAGCAGTTCGCGATCGCATAATTGCGGAACATCCCAAACTTTCTCAATTACGGGATATCACTCGATTTGGGGTAAACCTCCAATTTGCAGACCCAGAGACTATCTTAAATGATGGTGACGAAGTGGTGTTAATTCCTCCTGTCAGCGGCGGGTGAATCAGTGCTGGAAGATAAGGGAGAATAAGTTACACTTAATGACCAATGACAAATGACACATGACAACAATGAATTTTGGCAGCAAAATAACTTTAGGCTTGAGCCTTGGGCTAACAACTACGACTCCCCAATAGATATAGAAGAACTGGCGTTAACTGAAAGCGAGGTAGATCCAACTGTAGAAACAGCAGACTGGACAAAGTTTTCTAGAGTACGACCGCAACCTACGTTACCCGAACGACTTATATTTATAGATGGTCGCCGTCGTATCGATGCGACTCTTATCGGTGGTAGCGGGAATACCATTGCTTATGGAGCTTTTGGAACAATAGCAGTAGGTGCTGTCCTAGTGGATAGAAAAACCAGTACAGCTACCTGTTCCCAGTTTCATATCCGGCGTATAATTGGGTTTGGAGGAAACCAACAAGCACCAGAAACCCGAATTCCTTGTCCTTTGGGAAGTCAAGCACAGTTAATTTACGAACCAGTCGATCCCTACGTAGAAAACAATCCCAATGTTCCCAAAAATCTGGTTCAGAATATCATGCTTAAGACAGAAGCACTTCTCGCAGCCCAACAGTTTACTCTTAACCCAAATACCTTAATCGTTCGTGACGGGCGGTTACCTTATAACTCCTTGAATTTCACAGTGGGCTATGTTAAGACAATGCATAAAAATTATCTAAGTGAAAAATATGCAGCCCTGTTGTGGGAATTGAAACCGGGAGAACGTACCCCTATTTTTTTAATAAAAGAACAAAACCGTCCCCACTGGAGTTGGTATCTGAAATCCGGTCACGCTCAAACCTCTTCAGATCGTTTTGGTTACCACAATTTACACGGAATTGTGAGATTGGAATTGTCCAGCGATATTCCTCTGACAACAGCCCAGACAATCGCGGATCAAACCGCCTATCTCATTCCTGAATACGCTTCCTATCCTTACAAAGACCCCCGCGCCCCACAAAACCTCACTCCTGTTGGCGCACTCGAACGAGAATTGGGGCGGCGTATGGGTGATGCTATTCTGATCAAAAGGCGCGTACAAAACTTTTTAGCGTCTGTAGGAGTTTTGCCAATACGCTATTGACTGAAAATGTCGTTTCAACAATTATTCAAACAAAAGATTCTTTAACTATCTTTTGAAATTAACGCTCAAATTCAATACCATCACCAATAAGCGCCCTTTTAATTTATGTCTGGTCTGGCAATAATGTCTTACGAATCTTTTTTTTGGTATAATTAGTAAACTAAACTGAGCTAGAGCAGCAATACTAAGGCTATTATCTTAATAGATAAGTGAGAGTTCAAACTTTATGGAAAGCAGCACTTTAGTAACATCACAAACTACTAATTCAAAGATAAATATTGTACTGGAAACTAGAGAAGATGGTAGCGCGATCGCATCTATTTTGGAACTTCCACAGTATCGTGTCGAAGCTACGAATCGCGAGCAGGCACTTGCAATACTGAAGGATCTCGTGGCTCAGCATAAGAACAAAATTGAAGTCATTACGATGGAAATCCAATTACCGCAGGCTGAGCAATCTGAAAGACCTTGGATGAAATTTGCAGGCGTGTTCAAAGACGATCCGGACTTTGACACAGTTCAGCAGTATATTCAGGAGTATCGTCAGGAATTAGATGCTGCTCTTAATATAGAAGATTTCAATCTTGAGAGGGATGCAAGTTGAGCATTTGGATTCTTGATACCGATTGTGTTTCTCTGTTTCAAAGAGGGAATTTAGAAATTGTTCGTCGCCTAAATAGTGTTGAATCTAACGAAATTGCGATTACAATTATTACAGTTGAAGAACAGATGCGTGGGCGATTTCAAGTCATTCGACGAGCTGCTTCTAATGAATTAGCCTCGGCTTATCAAAAGCTACAGGTAACATTTGATAGTTTGAAAAGTTTCAATGTCTTAAGTTTCACTACTGAAGCACAAGAAATATATACAGATCTCATCCATCAAAAGCTCAAAGTTGGTCGTCAAGATTTAAGGATTGCTGCGATTGCGCTTTCTATGAATAAAATTCTGGTCACACGCAACAATCAAGATTTTTCTCAAGTCTCCAATTTATTTTTAGAAAATTGGACTTTGTAAAGTAATAAGCAGGGGATATAGAGGCACAGGGGAGGCAAAAAAGGCAAAACCTAGTTAGTATTGGTACAATCTCTAACTACTATACGGGTGCAAAGCCGCCGCGCCCCTACTTACTACGTAGCAGGTGATATTTATGATGGGTGATGCTATTCCACTCGAACGACGCGTACAAAACTTTTTAGCGTCTGTGGGGGTTTTGCCATGACAACTCCCGTCGGTTTTATCCTCGGTACTCAGGAAGCAACCCCCTTGGAATTTTGGGTTGCAGTATCGCCCGGTCAAGTTTTGCGCCTTGATGATGTGGTGGAAGTGCAAACTCACCGTCCTGATGGGAGTGGTATTGTCAAATTTTATGGTGTGGTTGATTATGTCCGCACCTTACATGAAGGAACTCAGTTTGATACAGATACTTTCTTGGCAAAAAATGGTAGTTTGCCTGTGAATGTTTCCTATGCTGCTCATATTCAAGTGACGCGCATTGAACCAGAAGAATATTTGCCACCACAACCGGGGGATACAGTTCATTTAGCTGTTGATGAAGAATTAAAACGTGCTTTGCATTTTGATGGCATGGAAAAACGCATCCCCGCAGGTACAATGCGTAACAGCAGCCCAGCTTATTTTAACTATGAATTTATTGATGGCACAAAAGGCGCACATATTAATATTTCTGGTGTATCTGGGGTAGCGACAAAAACATCTTATGCTTTATTTTTACTTCACGGAATTTTTCACTCTGCTGCTTTAGGTTACCATCGTGCTAATACCAAAGCCTTGATTTTTAATGTCAAAGGTGAGGATTTGTTTTTTATAGATAAGCAAAATGCTAAGTTGAAAGAACAGGATTTAGCACAATATAATATATTGGGAATACCAGCAGAACCATTTAAAGATGTGCGTTTTTGTGCTGCACCAAGAAAAGGCAGCCATGATGTAGATCCGCATTTAGAACAACGGGCTGATAATATTTCAGTTTATTTGTGGAGTTTGAGGGAATTGTGTCGCGATCGCCTCTTCAGTTTCCTATTTGCTGGGGAAGATTTAGAAAGGGGAAATTTAGGTTTTTTAGTTTCTATTGTAGAGGAAAAGTTAGCCCGAATTGCTGAAGATAACGATAAAACAGATAAAAAAAATAACCGCAAGCTTGGAGTGCATCTAGATGTAGAACCTTATGGCTCGCCAGAGAAGAAAAAAGTCACAACATTTAGAGAATTAATTGAATTTTTAGAAGATAAGTTGGTTGAAAATGAAGATAACAGTTGGTTGGGACGAAATACCAACGCCACTGCTGAGGCTTTAATACGTCGCTTGTGGGGAATACGAGATGAGATAGGGCATTTAATTCGCGGAGATTTGCCTCCCGAACAAATAGCCAAATATCAACTCGATCCTCTATCACCCTCGCATCAAATAACGATTGTTGATATTAATAAGATAGGCGGAAAAGCACAAAAGTTTGTTGTTGGAATACTTTTACAAAGACTATTTGCCGAAAAGGAAAAGCGGGGACAATATCCGGTTGTTTTTATAGTTCTTGACGAATTGAATAAATATGCTCCTCGTGAAGGGCGGAGTCCCATTAAAAATTTGCTTGTGGAAATTGCAGAACGGGGTCGTTCTTTGGGAATCATCTTGATAGGCGCACAGCAAACAGCCTCAGAGGTTGAGCGTCGTGTTGTAGGACAAGCGGCAATTCGCGTTGTTGGTAGACTCGATTCTGCAGAAGCTGAAAGTGCAGAATATAACTTTCTCTCTGGAGGTTGTCGCAAGCGATCGCTCCTCTTAAAATCTGGAACTATGTTTGTTCACCAGCCTGAAGTTCCATCTCCAATTCTGATTAATTTTCCCTTTCCTCCTTATGCAACTCGTGATAGTGAAGTTGCAACTAATGATGAGGACGATGATATTGAATTTTAGTCAGGGCGCAATGCCTTGCACCCTGACTTCTTAGCGATCTTGCTTCCTTTTTCTTGATTTGCTGTTTTTGCTTATAAATTATCCTTGAGACATTAACGTAGCACTTAACAAGCGGTTAATCGGCTAGTGGTTGGCTGCAATGACTCTGCAGGAACAAATAGCGTATTGTGGTCAGCAAAAGCCGTCCAATTTTGGTCAGATAAGGGTTCTGAGGCAACAATAACTTGGGTTGGGTGCTTCGCATCATTGCAAGACCAATAAAGAGTAGAAGCTTCCATGCGGTAGGCATAGCGACTTGCTGCAAGCGATCGACCATCACTGACGATAACATTGGCACTAAAGCTGGTGTCGTATTTTTTAGCCAAGTCTGTCAATTTTTGCAGTGTCGCACGTAAGGCAGACAACAGAGTGCTATCTGGAGACGACTGCCACATTTCCACCAGTAGGGCGAAGATGTGTTCCGAGTCAGTCATACCCTTAATTAAACGATATGTGGAATCAGAAAGACTGTCACGTATCGGTCTGTAGAGCGTCTGTTGAAAGTTTGCTATCTCGCCATTATGCACAAACAACAACTTGCCACTGCGGAAGGGCTGACAGTTGCTAATATCGAGCGATTCCCCCATTCCTGCAAGTCGGACATAGCTTACTGCACAAGAAGATTGTACGTAGTGGCTCAACTCTTTCAGGTTGGAATCGTTCCACATGGGGATAGTGTTCCGATAAACAAATGGTCGATCGCTTTCATCGTACCAACCTACACCTACCCCGTCTGCACAAACGACTCCTGAGTTTAATTCGCGAGGGTTGTAACTTTGGTTGTAGAGCGAATGCTCTTGCTGGTAGAGTAACTCATCTAATCGGATGTTATTACCAAGGTAGCCAACTAATCTACACATCAGAAAAACAGCTCAATATAGCTAGATGTACTTCGTTAACGTAATGTTAGTACATAAAAATTTAGCAAACGAAATTTTATGTGCTATCTGACATAGGGGGGATTTGCTGCTAAAGCACCCTCTACAATGCTGCAAAGCAGCCGCTTCGCGAACGCTTAAATTATCCGTTGAAGGTTTCACCAGTTTTCGTTCTCGCGAAACTCCAGTATAGAAAATAAGAAGTCGGGAACACAGTCAATTAACGCAGCACCGAACTCACCGTTATTTAAGATACGGCATGATATCTTCTGGAACTTCTACCTGTTCGCTTTTTAGTTTCATCGAATACCCCAACTGCTTTGCTCTAGATGTCAAATCCTGTTCCTGCGGTTGCCATAGCTCGTGGCAAACCACCCAGTATTCCCAGTGACTGTCAGCGTTGTACCCAAATGTTTCACCTCCTGGGTTAATATAATGAACTATTGCTGAGTCAGGGATGGCGTTATCCTTAAATGCTACAAATGGTCTAGAGGTAGAGCATTGAATCAGGTCAGTTCTTCTAGAAACCCCACTATAACTGTTAGAGACTTCTACATTCGCTAGATACAGTCGCCTAGTTTCACCGTTTAATTTTACAGTCTTAGTAAGTTGCTTGTTCAAGAGATAGACTTTCCATGTCACCCCCTGGCGAGCGCCCTCAGATACCAATCTTTTGCTTTGTGCATGAGCGCTTAAATTTAATACCAATAAGAGTACTCCTGTGAGACTTGCCAATTTTAGTTTCATTTACCGATAGCTCTATGCTTTGTATCATTTGTATCACAAGATTGCTATCTACTCTAATTAAACCCTTGCGATCGGGACGGGCTGATGAATCATAGCAAATCTGCTGACTGCTACCCCCTTAATTCAGTTTTTGCAACACAACACAACACACAACTATATTACAGTGTTATTCATCCACATAACATATAATGATGGTAGGGAAAAAGGGATGCTGCAATTTATCCTTCTTCTGTTACTCTGGGAAAAGAAAAATAAGAGTCAAATTTTCAACTCTAGATAGAGCGGAAATTTGAGCGATTATTTTCTAACAAACTGGGATAAAATCAAGTTTTTTAGGAAAAGCCTTACGCTGTAAGCATTCTAGAGTATCTCTTCTGAAAGTGATAAAAGAGGGTTATGCCACGAATAATTTTCCAGTGTGAATTTTTCTCCTATAAAACTCGTGTCTTGACTCTATTTTTAAAGAAATAAGCGGTAGTTTTGCGTTGTGAGCGAAGAAGAATTTACTCAGTATCTAATTTTTATCCGTCAGCAGATAGAGGCGCTGTACGAATATATTGTGTTAGTACCAACAAACCAACAGCAACTCTTAGCGTCAGCAATGGAGGAAATTGCCACCTCTTTAGATAATCTGCAGTTATTTCAAGAGGAAATGCAGGCAAACTTAGAAACTATGGAGGTGATTCAGGAAGATCTGCTAGAGCAGAATGAGTACCTGGCAAAACAACATCAGCGTTATCACGACCTATTCGAGTTTGCACCTAATGCGTATTTACTCACAAATGCTCAAGGAATCATTCTAGAAGCTAACCGTGCTGCGGGAGCACTATTTAACGTATTGCCCAACTTTCTGGTAAGCAAACCGTTAGTCAATTACGTACACGAAATAGAACGTTCGGTTTTTCGTAGCAAACTCAATAAGTTGTCTTCTGCGTGTTCTTCTTTGCAAGAGTGGGAAATAACTATGTGCCCGCGTGGCAGTCAACCTTTTAATGCAGTACTGATGGTAGCACCCGATCGTGACTCTTCCGGATTGCTAGTTTCCCTACAAATAGCTATCTGGGATGTGACCGAGTACAAGAACTTGAATCAACAACAACCAGCAATTGTGACCGAACGCTTGGTACCAGAAGCAGAAGTTGTCTCGCTCCCTCACTCGCTCGATGGTTTGCAGGTACTGTTTGTAGATGATGAAGCTGATATTCGCGAGTTTATCACCGCAGTACTGGAGCAGCATGGGATATATGTGACAGCAGTTGCCTCAGTGGCTCAGGCGCTCGAACTGCTAGAGCAATACTCTCAGGAGGAGCCGCCTAAAGGGCGAACGCGTCCCGATGTGATACTCAGTGACATCAGAATGCCGGATGAAGATGGCTATGCTTTGATTAAGAAAGTACGGGCACTGGAGACAGAGAAAGGATGGCACATTCCTGCTGCTGCTTTGACAGCTTATCTTGCAGAAGACCGAGCAAAAGCACTCAAAGCGGGTTTTCAATCGCACTTGCATAAACTTGCTGAACCAATGGAGTTAATTGCAATGATTGCACAGCTTGCCGGGCGAGCTTAAAAGCGAGCACCTTGAGATGGACGTAGTAGGGAAGCAGGGAGAGAAAAGGGAATTCAAATTGTAGAGACTTTACAGCGATTGAAGCAGAAAGCCCACCCCTTCTAGGGGTGTGGGACGCGAATAATGCGGGAGGCAAAGCCACACCGCATTTTCGCTCATGAATGCGTTGCAGCTTTAGCTGCTGTCAAATTTATCTGAAATTGGGATTGCCAGTGTGAATC
The DNA here is from genome assembly GCF_045999855.1 of Tolypothrix campylonemoides VB511288_2. Lineage (NCBI taxonomy): Bacteria > Bacillati > Cyanobacteriota > Cyanophyceae > Nostocales > Tolypothrichaceae > Tolypothrix > Tolypothrix campylonemoides. The sequence continues at coordinate 825,066 of NZ_JBFPMW010000003.1, read as the reverse complement.
TTATACTATAAATAAGCACAGTAAGATTTACATTAAGGAGGTGAGGTTATCCATGTTAGTATTTGAAGCCAAGTTAGAAGGAAATGACGAACAGTATCAAAAACTTGATGGATCTATTCGTACTGCTCGGTTTATTCGGAACTCGTGTATCAGGTACTGGATGGATAACCGTGGAGTAGGGAAGAACGAAATTAGTGCATATACAGCTATCCTTGCTCAACAGTTTGAGTTTGCCGATCGTTTAAATTCTATGGCACGACAAGCTAGTGGCGAACGTGCATGGAGTGCAATTTCTCGGTACGACAACTGTAAGAAAAAGAGACCGGGCAAGAAAGGTTTTCCACGCTTTAAAAAAGAACAGACACATGGTTCTGTAGAGTACAAAACTACGGGATGGAAGTTATCTGAAGACAGAAGAAGCATCACATTCACTGATGGTTTTAAAGCAGGAACATTCAAGATGTGGGGAACACGCGACCTACATTTTTATCAGTTAAAGCAGTTTAAGCGAGTGCGGGTAGTGCGTCGAGCAGATGGGTATTATTGCCAATTCTGTATTAACTCTGAACGCCTAGAGAAACGCGAACCAACTGGTAAAACTATTGGGCTAGATGTTGGACTAACTCATTTCTATACTGATAGTGATGGGACTACGGTTGAAAATCCCCGTCATCTACGTAAATCCGAAAAGAAATTAAAACGCCTTCAACGACAGTTATCTAGAACCAAAAAAGGGTCTAAAAACCGCGTGAAGGCAAGAAATAAATTGGCAAGAAAGCATTTAAAGGTAAGTAGGCAACGTAAAGACTTTGCGGTAAAAGCTGCAAGGTGCGTAGTCCTGTCTAAAGACTTGGTAGCCTATGAAGACTTAGTGGTTCGGAACATGGTAAAGAATCACCATCTTGCTAAAAGTATTAGCGATGCTGCATGGACGCAGTTTAGAGAATGGGTTGAGTATTTTGGAAGGGTGTTTGGGGTTGCAACAGTCGCTGTGCCTCCACATAGGACATCTCAAAAATGCTCGAATTGCGGCGAGATAGTCAAGAAAACTCTTTCTACTAGAACCCATATCTGTCCCCATTGTTTCCACATTCAGGGGAGAGACCACAACGCAGCTCGCAACATCCTTGAGATAGGACTCCGTACCGTGGGGCACACGGGAACGTTAATCGCCTCTGGAGACATCGACCTCTGTTCTGGTGAGCCACTGCGTTGCGGTGAGCAGTGCGGTCTTGGGCTTTGCCCAAGAGGAGCAACTGCGGAGGGTTCCCCCCGTTGAAGCAAGTGGCGAACCCATAAGGGTGAGGAAACTCCTCAGAATAAGTCGGGTCGAAGAAAGAGGAACTCTCAGAAGTGATTTTGGGAATCCCACGTGCTTTAGCCGTGGGAGGATGTCAAAATAAAGGAGGAGCATTGTTCTAAAATTTCGCTCGCGCTAAATTATCAGCGATCGCGCCTACCCACTAAATCGACCAGTAAAGGCGATGCACCGACCTCAAAGAGAAACAATTACCATAGAGGATATTGTCATCACTGAAGAACTGTCCCGGAGAAACCCTCGGACTGCGGATTTTCTCTTGGAAAATCAAGCATTGCAGAGGTTGGCGCGGCAGTTGGTAAATCAGCCACAAACTATGCATCAAAGTATAGTTGACATGGCATTAAAATTATGCATTGCTGAAAGTGCAGGGATAAATTTACTAGAGATAGCACCAAGTGGGGAAGAGGTTTTTCGGACTCATGTATTAGCAGGAACATTAGCACAGTATGCAGGCAGCACTACAAAGCGCAACTCTAGTCCCAGTGGAGTTTGCCTGGAACGCGGTACTCCCGTGCTTTATTCCTATCCCGAACGCTATTTTACTGATTTACAGGTAGCGAATATTTCTATCGTTGAAGCATTAATACTACCGTTGATTGCTCCAGATCGTGCCCTTGGCACGATCTGGATTATGTCGCACTCCCTTGAGCGGCGATTTGACAGTGAAGATGTGCGGGTGATGACGAGTTTAGCAGACTTTACTGCTGCTGCACTGTTGATAAATCAGCAACAAAGCCAGTTGCGACAAACTGCACTATGCGATCGCCCAAGAGCGGAAATTGCTTTGCGCGTCTCGGAAGAAAAATACCGCACGCTGTTAAATTCGATGGACGAAGCCTTTTGCAGCATCGAAGTGTTGTATGACTCAGACGGACAGCCTGTTGACCATCAAATCCTTAAAGCGAATCCGGCGTTGGAAAAACACGCAGGCTTAATCGATGCGCGGGGTAGATTGGCAAGCGATGTGCTGCCGTTCGTCGAACAATCCTGGAACGACCTTTTTGCAAGAATCGTTGCCATAGGTGAATCGGAGCGACTTGAGCAGCACTCCCCCGCGTTTGACCGTTGGTTCGACATTGAAATTTTGCGCCTCGGCGACGAAACGCTGCGCCGTGTCGCAGTTCTTTTCCGGGACATCACCGATCGCAAACGCACGGAAGCGAACCTCGCCTTTTTAGCCGAGACGAGCGCGGATTTTGCACCCCTGTTGAGCGCCGAGGAGATTATGGAGCGGGTCGGCAAACGGCTAGCCGATTTTCTCAATCTCTCGCGCTGCAATTTTTCCATCGTTGATGAGGAAGCCGATCTCATCGAGTGCATCTATGCCTGGAGGCGCGACGACTCTATGCCCAACTTATTCGGCGCACACCGCATCTCGGCTTTCCTGAACGAAGAAGGCAGGCGACATTACGCGGCAGGTAAGCTCTCAGTTATCAACGATACGCGGACTAATTCGATGCTCAACCCGAAGTTGGAAATGTGGGACGAGCTTGGCTTCGGTTCGATTGTTGACGCGCCTTACCTCAAAGACGGGTGTTGGAAATTTTTGTTAACCATCGCACGCTCCTCTTCGGGCGAGTGGCGCTCTGATGAAGTCGAGCTGATTCGGGAACTCGCCGAGCGAATTTACATCCGCATCGAACGTGCCCGCGCCGAAGAGGCTCTGCGCGACTCGGAAGAAAAATACCGTTCGCTGTTCAACTCAATGGACGAAGCATACGCCGTTGTTAAGGTCATCCCTGACAAGGAGGGTGCTTGGAGCGACTTCCTCTTCCTAGAAGTGAACCCCGCTTTCGTGAAGCACACCGGGATGGAGTACCCCGTCGGCAGAACGGCAACCCAGATCCTCGGCACGCCGAACCCTCAGTGGGTGGGGATCTACGGCCAAGTAGCCGAGACGGGCGAGGCGGTACGCATTGAGATGACGGAGGACACCCTAAACCGGGTCTTCGACCTCAACGTCTTTCGGCTGGGCGATCCGGGAAGCCGCCGCGTCGCGGTGCTGTTCACCGACATCACGGAACGGAAGCGTGCCGAAGACGAGCGCCAACGCGCACAAGACGCAATGCAGGCATTTTTCAGTAATGTGAGTCATGAGTTTCGCACTCCTCTGACTCTGTTGCTGAGTTCGATTGAAGAGACCTTGAACGATCTGGCACATCCCCCCAGTTCCGCCCAACGATCGCAACTGCAATTGGCGCACCGAAACGCGGTGAAGCTGCTGAAGCTCGTCAATACTTTGCTTGACGTTTCCTGCATCGAAGCCGAGCGCATTCAGGCAGTCTATGAGCCGACAGATCTCGCAACCTTGACGACAGAACTTGCGAGTTCATTTGAGTCAGCCATCAAGCAAGCAGGCTTGCAACTGGTAATTGATTGCCCACCCTTACCAGAGCCAATATATATCGATCGCTCTATGTGGGAAAAGATCGTCCTCAATTTGCTCTCGAATGCGTTTAAATTTACCTTTGCAGGCGAGATTGCAGTCCGCTTAAGGCGGGCTGGTAATTGGGTTGAGTTAACTGTACAAGACACGGGCATTGGCATTGCCTTCTCAGAAACACCTCGCTTGTTCGATCGGTTCTACCAGGTGAAAGGAGCCAGGGGGCGGAGTTTTGAAGGATCGGGGATCGGCTTGTCTCTGGTGAAGGAGTTAGTTAAACTGCATGGCGGCACGATTACTGTCAGCAGTGTTGAAGGAGAAGGCAGTTGCTTTCAGGTATCCATTCCCACCGGGTTTGCTCATCTTCCCCCCCAACAGATTGGCTCATCTCAAACCTTGCCCTCAACGGCAACAGATCTACGTGCTTATGTGGAGGAAGCGTTAGGGTGGCTACCCCAGGAGGAGGGGGAGATGGGGAGATGGGGAGATGGGGAGAAAAGAGCTTTTAATTCCCCTCTGCCCCCCTGCCCCTCTGCTCCCCTGCCCAGTTCTGCCCGTATTCTCCTGGTAGATGACAACCCCGATATGCGTGCCTACCTGAAGCGGTTACTGGATGAGCGATGGCAGGTGGAGACAGCAGCCAATGGCGCTCTAGCCCTCACCCAAATTCAGCAACACCCACCCGACTTGGTGCTAACTGATGTGATGATGCCAGAGATGGATGGGTTGCAATTGCTGCAAGCACTACGTTCCGATCCTCAAACAAAAAGTATTCCGATTATTTTGCTATCGGCACGAGCAACAGAAGAGGCAACGGTCGAAGGTTTGGCAACGGGTGCGGATGATTACTTAATCAAACCCTTCAGTGCCCGCGAACTGATGGCACGGGTTGAAACTCATCTTCAATTGGCACGGCTGCGCTTTGAGCAATCTGCCAACCGCTTCAAAAATGAGTTTCTCTTGACCGTGACTCATGAACTGCAAGCGCCCCTAGCCAATATTCTCGGTTGGACACGCCTACTACAAAATCAACCTTTTGACAGTGTTAAGGCGGCTAGGGCACTTGCTGTCATCGAACGCAATGCAACTATCGAGGCAAAACTGGTGAAGGATTTGCTCGATGTTTCGGGCATTGTTTCAGGAAAGCTACAATTGCAATTTCAAGTTGTTGATTTGGTTTCTCTGCTACAAAACGTCGTGACAACATTTCACCAAACAGCTAAGGCAAAGAATATTCAACTCATCGAGGCGATATCGAATGTTGCACGGTGTAATGTTAAAGCAGATAGCGATCGCCTGCGACAAATCATCAGCCACTTGCTAGAAAATGCCATCAAATTTACGGACTTTGGGGGAAAAGTCAGCATCGGGTTAGAACATCTTGACTTCAATGTTCAAATTACTGTGACTGATACAGGTATCGGCATTTCTCCTGATTTTCTTCCCTTAGTCTTCGATCGCTTCACTCAAGCGGAAGTACCTAGCCGTCATTCACCCGGAGGAGTAGGTATTGGACTGGCGATAGCGAAGATGCTGGTGGAAATGCACAACGGTATAATAGAAGCAAGCAGTGACGGAGTTGGGCTGGGTGCAACCTTTACCGTCAAGCTACCGCAAGTTGGTGTTAGTCCTTAAGAAAGATTTAAAAAAACAGAGAGTGAACAATCAGATCCTTTTGGGTGATACTGAAGTTACGTTGTTCTGCTGTGGTAATGAATGAAACAATTGCTTCACACGTCACGGCAACGGTTAACATCACAAGGTTTCGTGTCAGCGGATAATCACAGACATCATCATTTACGTCGGAAGGAACGCGATAAAAGTCATTCCAGATCGCTTCTGCATAATCAGCCGATAGTCCAGCGTGAAGACAAGGTATGCTGAATTGTTCGGCATAATTTTTCACTGCAGTACGTGCCACACTATTGTCAAACACATCGACAATGAGCTGGCTGTCTTGGAGGAGTTGAGTTGTATTTGCTGAAGTCAACTCAAGTGTCTTAGCATTAACTTTAGTACCAATTGCTCGATATAAATTGTTAGCTAAAATCTTCGCCTTGAACGCCCCCACATCAGAACGGTAATAAGGCTGAGTTGAAAGATTTCGCTCCTCAATGCGATCGCGATCTATCACTGTCAGTTTATCAAAACCAGACCGAGCTAAGTTTTCAGTGATGTTAGCTCCTAATGCTCCCGCCCCACAAATTGTTACAGGATAGTTTTTTAACTTTGCCATCACACCAGTCGTGCGATAAAGCTGTTCGTGAAAAAAGATACTCATATTAATTTGTAATTAATAGACTCACTCCTCTTGTTGTTCCATCACACCCACTAGAGATTGCAAATCAAAATCGCTATCGCGTCCGCTCAGACAAATACCAGAACTCACAACAGTCAAATCGGCTTTAGCGATCGCACTACTATGGCGAACACCATCAGCCGTTGTCCAATCGACTGTCCAGTAATCACCGCGATCCTGAAATTGGCGTAATTCACCACCACCCATCTGCAATGCTTTTCTCAGTCGCTTTTCATCCTGTTGAGGTTGAGCAAAGCTCTCCATACGCCGAGTCGCTAATTCATACAGCGTGCGGATTTCTGGAGTCATACCTTTGAATTGCAATTCTTCAACAGGAGTCAGTTCCTTAACAGCTGATTGCAAAGTTTCTACAATAACCGGATCGGTACGGCGATCTACTTCTTCAAACCAACACGATTGTCCGTTCCAACGGGCAATAATTTGCTCAAAAACAACACCCTCAGTCACTAGATGTACTGCGAGCGGTTTAACGAAGTTCAAGCGCTGACGCATATCTACTTCATTGACAGGGTATGCTAACCAAGTTTGTCTTTGCAGTTGGTATGCCAACCGCAGCCGTATTTGGGGAAAGTGTTGCAAATATTCCGCAACCTGGGGTAAGTCGGCTTCTTCCACAACCGTTGCTGTCTTAGCATCTATCGCCTGAAAAATACCCCAACCTTCATATTCCCTGGGCTTCGGTGTGAAGGTATAGATCATTCCTGCTACTCGCGTGCGAACTCGTCCACCCCTGACACAGGGCGCAAGGAATTGGGTGGCATATAGCTGTGCTTCTGCGATCGCAATTTGATTGATTAGCTTGCGGATATCAGCCATAGCACCATCTCTCCATAAAATTGCTCAGATGACAGGAGGAGTTTTTTAGCCGTGCTGAACCAGGATATAAAAAGCTCGCGCAAAGGTAGAAAGAACAACTTTATACTTCAATTCAGCAACGTCACAAATGATTTCCCGCGTGCAAGTTGGTGGAGCATTGCGTGTTCTGAGTTACTAGAGGGACTCCTCTGGTAAGTTTTTACACACTCTTTCAAGGATGGCTACTTTTAAGCCCACCTCCCAGGTTCTTCGCACTCCCCGTTCACACACGCCCACTGTATTTGACAGCGTTACTTTTCCTCTCGTACTAGTATGTAGGCTTCACGAGTTGGGGCACGCAGGCTATTAATATAATACAATATACTACATAATATTAGAAGAGTTTTGGAGTTAGTATCGGGATGCGTTACAAGTGACTGTAACGCATCCTGATGTATTCTACTTATCGTCTCTTACAGGCAACGGCATATCCAAAATCTCCATCAGCAAATCCAGACGAGAGGGGCGCGTGAGCAGTGGAACGAGGTTTGGCAAGCTGTAGTAGTCACCCGCAAAAGTGAACGTATCTACGGGTGCTTGCTGCTGCTTCAGTTGATTTTCTACCCAGTTGTAATGAGTACCCACGCGGACAATCACCACATTGGGCATTACCGCTAACTCCCGACAGTAAGTCTTGTAGACTTCACCGAAGTAAGGACCGGTATTTTCGCCCTCATCCGTCACCACAATTATCTGGTCAACGACTTGCTTCTTCTTCCGCATTGCTTCCAATGCACAACCGATGCTAGTACTACCACCTGCGTTAATGTGCTGAAAAGCACGTTCCCAGTCGGTCAACTCCTTGCCTTTTGCCGTAACAGCGTAAGGAATGGTGTCGAAGGCGTAGACAAATAGTTCAGCTTGAGTGATACCAGAGATGAGAGCAGCCAGTCTCTTACCAATCTCAATCGCATTGTCCATTGAACCGGACTTGTCCACTAGTAGGGCGGTTGGACGTGCGATTACACCACGCCGCTTCACCTGCTCGTTAGTCACTTTTTCCAGTTGGGCAACGGTGTCTGCATCTAAAGAAGCTGTGTTTGCAGCAATCTGTGCTTTGAATGCTGCAACACGTCCGCTCGTAGACGCTTCTTCCAGCTTAGAATCAATCAGCTTCTTGACTTCTGGGTGCTCCATTGCACCTCTAGTTTGGAGAGACTTGAGGTTGTTGATCGCTTCTTGAGGAGTCATGCTGTTGATTAAGGCAACCAAAACAACTGGTGTAAGTTGTTTGATGGCACCAATTGCGATGGTGTAGGGAATGTTAAACTCCACAATCAGCCGTGCTTGTTCGGCAGCACTTTCTGAAGACGCAAGCTGCTTCAGCACATTTGCTAACGAACCCTCTGGAGGAGTATCGCGGAATAAAATCGCATTTGCCCGTTCATTTGGCTTAATGTGTAGCGAAGCATATAAGTGCTTCATTGCTTTACGACCTCGCAGTGCAGCGCGATCGAACAGAGCCGGATTGCTCTCCCGCGCCTTCAGGTAACGCCGCACTGCAGTCCGAGCCGAACGAGGCAATTTATTCTGCTGCTGCTTCATGAAATCCACCACACGAGCCACTTGATAGGGTGGAAATTCTTGCAACATTACAAATCCAGCATCTCGGTGTTCGGTTAAATTGCTGGTCAGCAAGTGAGCAACAAATACTTCCTTATGGTCGCGGACATCACCGTGACGCTGATACCAAACTGCTAAGTGTCCGTAAAAAAGCGGATCTAATTCAACAATTAACTTATGAATTTCTGCGACTTGCTCTAGCTTGCGGTGAGGAGTTGTCAGCAAACTGTTGAGCATTTCCAAGCGCAGGTCACGTTCTGCGGTATTCACAGTCATCTCCTCTAGTTGTGGTGAATGAGGAGACAGATGTTGCACGCGGGGCGATCGAATCACCGCGCAAGTTGTAGAAGCATGGTCTGTAACTTATGGAGAGTTATGTAAGCTTCTGCGATCGGGGCGCGGCAACAACTGCCAATTGAAAAATTTAATAAAATATCGAAATCAATGGTACTACTCCCTGAAAGTAGTAGTTGCGTAAGCTACCATCATATCTGCCACTATTGCGACAGCACTTTTTGAAAGCAGCGACCAGAACCACAAGGACAAAGGTCATTGTTACCAAGCTTTTCTTGTAGTTCTTTGTCACCATGAATAAGGCGAGCGCCACGTTTAACAGCTTTTTCCGATGGGTAGCCACGCCGACGTTTACTAGATGGTTCAAAAGCAGAAATCGTCAAAGTTGTCGAAATCTTCAGGCTCTCGATCGCTGTTGATGTTGAAAGAATTTATCTTCTTCATCATCCTCACCTCCATTTCTTCAATAGACATCAAAATTACTTGAGAGAAACTGGCTAATAGCTAATAGTCAAAAAGCAATCAGCAATTAGCCATTAGCCATTAGCAATCCAAATTTTTTACAAATGATTTAGGATTGCGATAGCAACCTCCAATGAGTTGCAGTTAACTCATAGTTGAAATAAATAGAGCACTTCATGCAAGTTGAAAAAGCTGTTGATTCATACACGGGATTTGAACCCGTAATTACCTGCTTTTAAGTCAAGCGCCTGTTCCAATTCGGCTAGTATGTAAGCTTTTTCGGTTGGGGCACGAAGTGGAAATTTTAGTTTTTAGAAAGTTGATGTAACATAATTGGAATTCCACGCAAGTTAGCAAAGCATTTTTCACAATTGCCTTTACCAATTAGGCTACGCTCCCATGAGTGGAAGCGGTAGGAATTGAACCTACAAATCCGTTGCCGGACAGTGTGTAAGCTTTACAAGTCAGGGCGCGGAATAAAATCTTTAATGATTCCGTGCAAGTTCAAGAAGCTTTTTACAGCTACGATCGCTCTTACCAAATATTGGCAGTGGGCACGCATACTAAGTCTGCGAGAGACTTAGAAATCTGCATCGCTTGTTCGATCGCTCGAATTTTACTACCTTAGGACCGTTATCAATGTGTATGTAAGCTTCTTTTGTTAGGGCACGGAAGACTCAGATCTTCAACCGTAGACAGCTTCAGGACGAACGATCAAATCCCCACTAGGACGACGATCTACTATATAAGCAGAGAGGCGATCGCTATTCACATCTAAATGCCGAGCAATCCGCTCCTTGACCGCCACATCATTCATAGAAGCTGCAATTCCCAATTGTGTTTCTGAGACATCAACAGAACGTCCTTCAAATCGAATATGAACCATTGGAATCACCTCTTTTTAATTACAAATTATTGAGTGGATCTGACCGGGATTGAACCGATACCCTCCCTGTGAGAGTTACACTCACACCTCATGCAAGTTGAAAAAGCTGTGGTAACACACGCAGGAATCGCACCTGCAACTTATCGTTTTAGAGACGATCGCTCTACTGTTGAGCTAGTATGTAAGCTTTTTCTGTCAGGGCACAAGTAACATCTGGGAACTCTACCGTTAGAGCTACAGACCCAAGGCACAAGTAATTGCGTTCTGCACCAAGCGCAGAACCGCAGATATTGCCTCAATTAGACCATTGCAACTTCAGTCAAAGTCGAGGCAAGTGGAGCCGTCGGGGATCGAACCCGACTGCTGCAACCGTCCGTTTGTTGGTTTCGGAGCAGCCGAACGCCAATCGCGGCCCCAAAAGTGGGATTTATGCAATTGTCAAGGTTCTAAAGGGTTTTTGTTTTGCCTTTTGAGGAGGCTTTTTTTCTATACTACAAATGTAGTATGCGTTTTACATGATGTCAAGGGGGTACTACAAATTTCATAATGAATGACTTGACTCTACTGCGTTAACGAGAGAGTTTCTGCACCTTGCCCTGTAGAGGTTCCTTTTTGATGAACCACTCGTGCAGGCTGGCAAGCCTTAATGCAACTTTTTGTAACAAAGCTTGTTTGAACGGAAATGCTCGCTAACGAGATAGACGAGTTGTAGGTTAGCGTATTAAAAATGAAAAGAATACACTAGATTCCCGATCGCTAATTCTATGGTGAGACGCGAGTCATTCAAAATCTAAAATCAAAAATTTATATGCGCTTAATCCATACTGCTGATTGGCATTTAGGAAAACGACTTAAAGGTGAAGACCGCACGCCAGAAATTGCAGCGGCGCTCGATGAAATACTCAAGCAAGCAAAAGCACGACAAGTGGATGCTGTTTTAGTAGCAGGTGATATTTATGATGTTCCAAATCCACCTGCTGAAGCCGAACAAGTTGCCTATAATTTCTTCTGTAAACTGAAAGAGGCAAAAATTCCTGCAGTTGCGATCGCGGGAAATCACGACTCTGCTTTTCGTTTTGATGGGATCGCAAAACTTCTCTCATTTGTGGGAGTCCAAGCGTTAGGGAGACCGCAACCGCCAAACAAAGGGGGTGTGATTCACGTTGACACTCCTAGTGGAAAGTTGTGCGTTGCAGCGATGCCATTTGCCTCGGAACGTAGATTATTGAAATATGAAGATTTGTGGGATAAAGATGATTTAGAACAACGCCAGCATTACCGCTTTCAGGTACAAAAACTTTTAGGTAAACTAGCAACTCAGTTCCGAGATGATAGCGTTAACGTTATCATGGCACACATGACCATTGAAGGGTCTTTACGAGCTTACTCAGAAGTCGATTACTATACGCGAGATACATATCTTATCTCCGGGCAAACTTTACCACCGACAGCCCAGTATATTGCCCTCGGTCACATTCACAAACCCCAAAAGATTTCTCACGCCGCACCGACTTGTTACGCAGGGTCTTTAGTTCAGATTGATTTTGGTGAAGCAGGGGAAGAAAAAGGATTTTATCTCGTTGAAGTAGAACCGGGACGCCCTGCAAAACCAGAATTTATTCCTGTTCCTTGCCAAAAGCCTTTAAAAGTTGTTCGATGTCATGAAAACGATTTAGAAGACACTTTAGAAGCTAATCGGACGCATCCAGGATTTTTAAAGTTGGTGGTTGAACTAACAGCGCCTAAAACGGGTTTAGCTGAGATGGTGCGTAAAGTTTGTCCCCAGACATTGATTGTCGAACCTCATTACTTAAAAACCGAGCAAGAAATTGCGACTGAGTACCGGGAAGACAATCAATTTGATGCTGTGGAAGAGTTTCGCCGCTACTACTTGCAGCGTCATGAAAACACGGTACCGCCATCGATATTAGAAGCATTTGAAAAACTATATCAGGAGATGAGTGATGCGAGCGCTTGAATTATCCCTTGAAGGTTTTACCAGTTTTCGCTCTCGCGAAACTCTCGATTTTTCCGAACTCGATCTGTTTGCCATCACGGGACCCACAGGCGCAGGCAAAACTTCTCTTCTGGATGCTATCACTTTTGCACTTTACGGTCATGTTGCTCGATTTGGAAAGGATGCGACTGCTAAAGAACTGGTGAGTCTTGGAAGCCAAAATCTGAAAGTCAGTTTTCGCTTCTCAGTCCGTGGAGTGGAGTATCGCGTCACTCGGACTTGGCGGGATCGTCCTAAAACTGCTGAGAGTAAAGTTCTGTTGGAATGGCTGCAAAATGACACCTGGGAAAAATTGGAGACAAAGAATGTCACCAAGCGAATCGAGCAAGTGTTGGCGATGGATTATGAAACTTTTACTCGTGTCATTTTATTGCCTCAAGGTAAGTTTGATGAATTTATTAAAGGAAGTAAAGTTAAACGTCGGGAAATATTGCGGGATTTAGCTGGCTTTCAGATTTTTGAAAGAATGCGCCAACAAGCTCAAGGACAAGCTGATGGTTTGAAAAAGGAATATCAAATTCTCGAGCGTCAGTTGGAGGAGTTAGAGTTACCCTCAACAGAGTTATTTGCAGAAAAACAACAGCAGTGCAAAACTCTCGAACAGGGGATAGTTGGGTTGAACGAAGCAGTCTTTAAAGCACAAAAAGCGCTGGATAAAGAAGAAAGTTTGTTAAAGCAAATAGAGCGGTTAAACGAGATGCGATCGCAGTTAGAGCAACTGATTTCTCAATCTGGAAAAATTGAAGAATATAAACTACGGCTGCAACAATCTCAAGCTGCTGACCAAATTAAGGACACTTATGCTTTGGTGAAAGCTGCTAGAGAGAGATTCACAAAAGCACAGGCTGAGGTTGTTTCTACACAAAAAAATCTCACTCAAGCCACGCAGGAATTAGAGCAAAATAAGACAAAACTTGATGAAGTTACAGAATACCAAAAACAGGTAGAAGCTCAGTTCAAGGTGAGAGAGGAAGCTTTAACCTCAGCGCGAAATTATGAAGAACAAAAACAGCAGTATCAAACGGAATTAACACGCAGCCGTCAAACACTCTCCCAAAGACAGAATAATTTAGCTTTAGCCAAGCAGGAATTAAGTAATGCTGAGAAGAAACTGCAAGCGGCTAGCCAGCAAGTTGAAGATGCGGAAAAGGAACTGACTCAATATTCTCCAGGTGGTACTCGGTTAGATCAACTTCAGGAGGTGTCACAACGGCTTGGTTCTTATAAGTTATTACAGGAACAGACTGATAATTTTCGTCAAAAATTAGAGCAAACAATTTTAGAACGGCAAAACTTAGAGAAAAAAGCTCGGGAAAATCGGGGAAAATTAGAAAAAGCAAAATTAGTTTTACAAGAAAAGCAAAAAGTTTTACAAGAAGCTGAAGCAGCGAATCAGATCGCATTACAAAGTAACCATGCTGCTGCTTTACGTCAGACATTACATGATGGAGATAACTGTCCTGTTTGTAATGGAACATATGTAACAGCAAGCCTACTAAGTTTACCAGAGATTGAGCAAGTTGATACAACAGAATTGTTATCTCAGAAAGAGGAAGCAGAAAAAGAGTATAAGGCAATAGAGAAATCTGTTGCTATAGCCGAAACAAATTTAGAAAATGCCAAGCAAAAAGAAGTAGAAGCTCAAGAGGAATTAGCTAATTCTGAGAAGCGATTAACCAAGTTAAAACAGGAAATTAGCTCTGTACTGGAAACAGATGGTTGGGAAATCAACGCACTGAATAAAGAATTTAAAGCATTGCAAGAAAGCGATCGCTTATATCATCAAACTTTATCCAAACAAAAAGATGCAGCAGCACGGGTGCGCGAAACTCAACAAGCATTAGAAGCCACTCGCAAGACTCATACAACAGCTGTAACAGAATGCGATCGGGCTCAACAGGAAGCCCAACGTTGGGAAAATCAATTGCAGGAAGTGGAAACAAAATTGCATGAGATTTCTGGGGGTAAATCCCATGCACAGCTGCAAACAGAATTAGAAAAAGACAAGCAGAAATTGGAAAAACAACTGAAACAGGTGACTGAGGCTTATCAAGTTGCAGAGAAAAAAGTGATTCGGTATGAAACTGAAGACAAAAAAGCTCGCGATGATGCAGATACAGCACGTCGTCAAGAACAACAGCTCGAATCCACTTGGCAAGTTGCACTTGTTTCTGAAGGGTTTACTGAGGAAAGTTTTCTAACGGCGCGGGCTGATTCCAAACAGCAAACTTTTTGGAAAGGAGAGATTTTAGATTACGATACAGGGAAAGTGGAAATAGAAACACGAGTTGAAGAAGCCAAATCACAGGTAGGCGATCGCACCACAACCCCAGAGACCATCCAATCTTTGCGAGATGCCAAGAGTGCAGCTGATGGAGAACTCAAACAAGCACAAAATCAACTGGCTCAATTAATGGCTTGGATACAAGATGCTCGATCGAAGCAGAAGCAAGCTGAAAAACGCCAAGAGGAATTGTCTTTAGTAAGGACACAAGCAGATACTTATACCAATCTCGCTCGCAGCCTCAAAACGGATGAATTTCAAGCTTTTGCTTTGGAACACTTAGAAAGAGAGTTGGTAACTCGTGCAACCCATGTTTTGCAAGAACTCACAGATTCTCGCTATGCGCTGAGAATTCAAGATGGAGATTACTCGGTTGAGGATAATTGGAATGGTGGTGACTTGAGACGAGTACAAACTCTTTCAGGTGGCGAAACATTTGCTGCATCTCTTTCTATGGCACTTGCTTTGTCGGAAAAATTATCTATGGGTGCAGAGTTAGGGAGTCTGTTTTTAGATGAAGGATTTGGAACATTGGATGCAGATACGCTAGAAACTGTCTACCAAATTTTACAATCTTTACGACAGCAGGACCGATTGATTGGGGTCATTACTCATGTTAAGGCATTGGGAGAGCGATTGCCACAAGTGAAGGTTTATAAGCGTCCGGAGGGCTCAAAGATAGAAGTTGAGATATTTTAATAGAAATACAATCTCTGCTTTTCTCTTTGTGTTCTCTGCCTTTGGCATGCATAAATAAATAGACATCTCCAAAAAACGGTGTAAAGACGCGCTGAATGAAAGCGTCTCTACCAAAAAACTTGAAGTCACAATATGCTACGATCGGCTGAACTGAAAGGAAAAATTGACTGTTTTCCCAGTTCAGCTAAGCCAAACAAGCCACTTGCGTAACCGTACTAGAAAAGGCTATGTCCCCAGATACCACAACCAAAGCGGAGACAAAATGGCCACAGGTTGAGCCATATGAAGTGCCAACACCACCGACAAATTTGATATTTGATGATGGAGAACCATTGGAAAGTAATCGCCACAGGATTGCCATAAATGTTTTGATTGAATCAGCGCAAGCGGCTCTCAGTGGACGAGAGGATTTTTTTGTAGGTGGCAATATGTTCGTCTACTACAGCAGCTTGCAGGTATTGAATCGCGATTTTCGCGGACCGGATGTTTTTGTGGTGCTGGATGTAGATGGGAAGCGCGATCGCCAAGGCTGGGTAGTATGGGAAGAAGAGGGGCGCTATCCCGATGTAATTATTGAGTTACTATCACCCAGCACAGCACGCGTAGACCGCGAGGAAAAGAAGCACTTGTATGAGCGAACATTCCACACAGCGGGTTACTTCATCTTCGATCCGTTCGATCCTCAATCTCTGGAAGGTTGGCAATTGGACAACAAGCAACGCTATCAACCGCTAGAGGCTAATGAGTTGGGTTGGCTGTGGTGCGAAACTTTACAGCTATGGTTGGGGACATGGGAAGGACAGATTCGTCGCGAACCCGCGCAAGGTACGTGTCACTGGTTGCGGTTGTTTGACCAACAAAAGAATTTAATCTTGTTACCAGAAGAAATAGCCGAACAAGAGCAGCAACGAGTAGCACAAGAGCAGCAACGAGCCGAGCAAGAGCAGCAACGAGCCGAACAAGAGCGACAGCGAGCCGAGCAAGAGCAGCAACGAGCTGAACAAGAGCGACAGCGAGCCGAACGGCTAGCAGCACGATTGCGGGAGCTAGGAGAAGATCCAGATGCTATCTAGATTCTTACTGAATCAGAGTGAAGACTGCTAATGGCTAATAGCTACTCCCTTTCCGCCGGAAGATTACCTATTTAAATGAACCGCAAAGACCAGCCAGTGCGTTGCGGGGGTTCCCCCCGTTGTTCGCGCAGCGTCTCCGTAGGAGATAGCATCTGGCGTCGCAAAGAGCAAGGGAGTAAGAGGAAAAGCAGATCTGCAATTTTAGAGCACCGAAGGGAGTAATGGTCAACAAGCCATTAGCTATTAGCCATTAGCCATTAGCCATTAGCAATCATTCCCACGCTTGTAATTGCTGGCTGGCATTGCGAAGTAAAGCATTCAGTTGTTCGCGACGAGTTTCAAAATTAGCAGCAATGGTTAGGAGTGCAATACCCACAAGCAAGCCGACAACCCATTTAAAAAATGAATATTGCAAACTCAACAGCACCAGTTGATAGAAACTCGTGATGAAAAAAGCAGTCACCCCAATATAAAGAAAAGCTCTGATTCGCAATCCCAATCCTGCAAAGATAGCAATGAGACTGAAAATTCCAGGGATGAATGGCTCATTCCGCGCAAAAATAACCGCCCAACCACAAATGATACCGCAACCTAGAAGCCGCAGAAGATGACGGTTGGCTTTCTTGCTTGGTAATTTCAAATCGGGGTTAAATTGAGCAATGTACAGCAGCGATAAAGCAATTGGTGTCACGTACCACAAACCCCCTGTAAAATTGAGAGCTATAAACCAACGGAACAATGCCCAATTTGCCAAAGCTAGGCTGATATATATCGAGCGGAATTTATTATCAATTTTGGCAACAATGGCATAAAAACCTGCAGCAACGAGCAAGCTGATTGGGAAAACTTCTACTTTGGTTTGCCATAAAAATATTAGCGGTAGCAAGTATGCCGCTCTGCGCCAAGGTGTTCGATCCCACCCCCAAGTTTCCCAAGGCAAAATGTAGAGAAAGTAAGCAACAATTGATGCGATCGCACCTTCCCATGGCAGCAACTGTTTCTCTAGCAATTCTAGTATTGGAGTGTCTGGTGCAAAAACCCTCAAACAAGCGATTTGGAGCAACCCAACATAAACCCAAATGGAAGATAAAGGGATTGCTTTCTCTGGAGTCTTTTCCGAGTGAGTTCTACCTTGAAAAATGGCATAACGAATTAAAAATAATCCCGTTCCCAAACCGAGGGTTTTTGCTTCTACAGGGCTAAAACAAGCAGCAACTAACAAACTACTGCTGACAACCCAGTGAATGTGAGCAACTATGTTGAGTTCTTGAGTTGTTAAACGCAAGTAATTCAACAGCCAAGGTGAAAGAACGCGATAGGCATACATAATACCAGTTCCCAGAACAGACATGGCAATAAAACCATCACCATATGCTCCGGACGATGCTTGTAAGAGTTGGTACAACAAAAGTTCGTATGCGGAAACCGAAACGCCAATCAGCCCCAAGTAAACCAATGGTTTGTATTTTTGGTGGCGTCTCCCCACACCAATAGCAATCAAAGCCACAGCAAAGGATGATAAACCCGTCCAGTTGGTCAAGGTTTGGGAGCGTAACAAAACCCCAAAAATCCCGTACACTAAGGGCAAAATATGCCAGCGGTTGGGTAGTTTTGCTAATTGGTGTCGCCTTTGCCACCACTCCCCTAAAAGTTGAGTCATCAAGCCTAAGGCTACATTGGCGATCGCAATCTGGATAAGAGAATGTTCGCCAAAACCAAGTAACCCAGCAATGAGTAATTCCAAACACCAACCAATGCCATAAAATCCCCAATCATTGGGTTGCCGCCAGCTACGATATACAATTGCTGATAACACGATCGCACTGGAAATTAAATACAACAATCCCGGCTCAACAAGGTTTTGGTAGACTAGCAGGGAGTGAGCACTGAGTAAGAATAACTCAGCACCGCACAGCGCGATCGCCCACCCATCAAATGCGATCGCGTAAATTTGTCGCAAAGTTGAAGAAGCCACGGGGCTTTCTTTATTCTCAGTGTCAACGCGTTTTTGTGTGTTTTTCTTATCAAAGAATGACCGCAATATCCACAAGATAGCAATCATCGCTGCCCCTACCAAAAACCCGCCTGGGACTGATAGTCTTGGGAAACCAGGTACTCCTTGCCATAACAAGGCTGCGATCGCACCCAACCCATAACCTACAGTCATGACTGCCCATGATTTTTGCCGCAAGTAATACGTGTTGACAAACATCAAAGTCGTGGCGACAGCCAAACCAATTAACCGACCTCCAGTTAAAGGCAAAGTCAGTAACTGAACAAGCCCTAAACTACCAATACTCAACCAAATGTTAGAGATGGAACGCCATGCAACGCGGGTTTTTGTTTTATACCCCCAACTTGCAAGACCCGTTAGTGTCATTGGAGTTGCCAGCCAAAGAAGACCCCACGTTTCACTGCCATTACCAGAACCAATCCAGGCGGGATTTGCATTTCCCCACAGTAGAACGTAGCTGAGCACCGCTAAAGCGATACCCATATGCCAAGCACTGCGTTGCCAGATTTCATACCCCGGACTCAACAACCACTCTGCGATCGCAATAACTAACAAAAGACTTGCCCAAGCTTCGTGAGTTAAAGTTGGCAATAGGCGATCGACAACCGAGCAAATTGTCAGCACAAGAGATATCTGAGTCATGTATACCAAATAATCTCTTGTGCGAGGGTGTTTTTGACTGACTCTCCATAAAGTTATTGTGGATAAAACTAAATTGACAGAACGCAATGTTGGATTTGCCAACCCGATCGCAGTCAGTAGAAGCCCAAATAGCAATGCCAGCAGTTCTGCAAAATGAGCCAATTTCGCCTTCTGGACGCGGTAAAACCTACGCGCCAACACCAACATAAAAATGACGTAGGGAAATAGCGCCACACTCAATAATTCCCAAGGTGCATTCAGGGAACCTACGAGTTGAGTTGCTTGAGTGACAAGACTTTGCTGGAAATTGTCCGGTACTAACCGCCAAAAGAGCCAAATTGTCTCCAGCCCAATAACAAAAATTGCTCCCACATCTGCTCTGACACCACCGTGTTGCAAGCGACGGTTGAAAAACCACAAACCCAAGCAACTCACGGCTGTCGCTTGCCAGGGAAATGGTGAACCCACTGATACCAACCATCCCAGCAATAATAAGATACCGCCAAGGGGTTCCCAAGCGAGATGAGAGGGCGGGGATGGGAAATCCCCTTTGGGTTTGGGGGTTGGGGGGGATGACAACCAAGTCACCAACCAACCGCAAATGCCAAGCGCCAATCCTAGTTGCTGAATATCGACTTTGGCAATGAATATTGCTCTTCCCAAGAGTACGATTAAGGCATAAATAATAACGATTGTATATAAATTGATACTGGCTTCTTTTGCTTGGGTAGGCGGAGAACTATCACTTTTTTGTTGAACGGGAGGCGAATTTTTTTCAGTATTATCCTGAGAGGAGGGATTGACCGGACTTGAGGAATTCTTCTGGTAATGAGCGCGATAAATACTAGCGATCGCCGTTCCTATAGTTGCAAAATATACTGCAATAAGAGGCAGTCCCAGTAATTGCCAACCCCAATGCAAGTACGATAGCCCTAAGATATTTAATAAAATTGATTTTGAAATTTTCTTTTTAGTTGCAAAGACTTGATTGTGCGTGGATAAGGCGGTGATAGCTGTCAGAACAGTCGAAGCTATAGCAATAACAATCCAATTCAGGGGATTTCGCCACAGTTGAAAACTATCTATTGCCCAGAAGTTTACTGGTACCAACAAAAGAGTCACAATCAGCAACGCTCGAGTTGTCAGGCTTAAATTAGATTGTTTGCCAGTCCAAAAACTAACTCCCCAAAAACTTAGGGTATAGGCAAGCAAAACTCCATATTGCCCCGAGGCGGGAAACTTATCCCATTGGCTAGCAGCAAGTACCCCAGAAGACAACACAACTAAGAACATCCCTAAAAACAGCAGCCAACGGACGCTTAATTCTTCTCCGAGCGACTGTAGCATTTGGGCAAGAATGTTGGGTTTTTGAGGTATGGGTCGTTTTGCTGGCGGTGGAGGTGTTACGCGTAACTTCTCTATATTGTTATAGGCGACTGGTTTTTGTGGTTTCGGTAATGTCTGAGGTTGCAATACCACGCGACATACCAAGTGTTCCTGACAAATCTGCCGAACTTGAGCATCAGATATCAAACCCATGTCCAGCCATAAATCGAGCCCTTGCAGTAATTCTGGATGAGTCGATGGCAGTCGAAGTTCTATTTTAAGCGGAGGATCGAGGTTTGGTGACATAAGCAGCACGCTAATGGCGCGACACTTACATCATCTTTGTGATTTAGGTAAATGTGCCACTATTTTGTGCCAGTTAATTCACTGAAAGATGTAAATTTTTGTAATACGGCTTGAGCTATTAAGCTTCGCTTATCGCGAAGCGCAAGCTGAAAGAGTGCTTATCAACACTCTTGGTGCTCTACCCATGTTGATAAATTTTTACTATCAATGGCGTTTTTGTAGTAATCTTTCAAAAACTAACGCGCTTAGCTGAAACGTTAGAGATAGCACTAAACGTTTCTCAATACTTAATAGAAATTAGTTTTTCAAAATCCCGATCGTCAAAACTTTGCTGTTTTTTGGAATACTTACCACAGACATCATAGTATACTTTATTTCTTTGTATCTTGAATAAATACCCTTCTATTTCGTCTGGTAACTGTTTAAGTTTAAACACTATTTTATTAGTTGTATATCTAGCATACTTATTAACAAGATAAGCAAAGCTTTCAAAATTCCCATTTTGAGCTTTTTCAAATTCTAATAAATTAGAATCAGTCACATTACTTTTTTTTTGAATCAATTCTTCTACATCTCTAATATTTTTGAGGTGATTAATTTTAAAATTACTATCTTCTCCAGTAAATGCTATAGTTTCATGGTAATTATATAAGATTCCAAGATCGCAACCAGTTTTTGTTAAATATCTTTGTATCTGATCGTAATGATTTAGCAAATTCGCATCTTCTCGTTTTACTTCCACAATGAGCAGAGGATTCTGATGAGGCTTAAAGCTATCATTGATTTGTTTTCTATATATTTCTATATCATGATTGTTGGATTCGACTTTAATACTAATATTCAAGGGAAATAATCCAGTTTCTTTAATTAAAAAAATCAGAAATATTTGCCTGACTAACTCTTCTGGTCTTCCATTAATAGGTATTTCTATTTCTCTAATTAAACATTTTGTATATTTTTTATGATTTTTTGTATATATATCAAGCTTTCGATAAATTTCTTCATTTATACAATACATAAAAATTTTAGAATTATCTAATGGTGAGGGAGTGTTTAAAGGACACAACTAAATATATTGTGCCCCGAGCTATGTATTAACTGTGGAATTGATAACTTTTCTATTTTTGTCCAAAGAAGCCTAGTATTTTAACAACTAATTTTTCCCAATGTTCTTCAGCTTTACTCTGGAAAAATTTATTCAAGTTTGTTTCTAATTCCAGTTCTCGCTTAAATGTCTGGCATACATTACCCGCAAAACTTTCTCCCTTATTCCTTTGCTTACCTTTCTCTGCAATTAGAGCATTCCAAAACTCGGATTTTCCGCTTTGAGGTGATAGTTTTATCTTGATTTCTTCTTCAATTTGTGTACCTACTTCGTATACAAAATTGTCATATAATACGTAAAATTCTTTAACTAATTCAGGAATTAATGTTTTTAAAGATTCATTTGTAAAAATTAGATCGCCTAAAATATTTTCTAACTCTTGCTTGACTTCTTTAGTAAATTTCTTCAACATTTCATCTTCATCTATTCCCTCTGCAACCACCTTTGCATCAAAATAAATATCTATGTCCCTTGGCTCATAATAACCAAAATTTCTATGGATAGCGTGTTTAGTGTTCCATGCTTTATAAGTATTACAATAGTATTCAAGGTATTTATCAATAAAATCTTCATAAACAAAACTAGGAACTCTTTTACCCAAGCGTCGTAAATTTTCTATCTTTTGAATTGCATTTTCAAGTGCTTTGATTTCTACTCCTGTCAAAGCATCACCGCTTTTAATTTTTGCAAAGCTTTCTTTAATATTCTTGATTTCGTTCAATAAAAGATTTCGTCTACGTTGTACTATATCTCCTATAGCTTTGATAAATTCATTTTTCTCTGCTTGTACATCTTCTTCATCGTAAATTTCATTTATCTTGACTATGTCATCACGATAGTATCTCAAGGAGTCATAAAACAAGACATTTTCTGGAAAGAAATCTAAATTCAAATTTCCGAATGCAGCTAGAATTTCTTCCTTTTTGATTTGAACTCCTAAATCCCAACTACCGTCGCTTCCAGTTGTTTTTTCAGGTTCATTTCTACGAGGTAATGCCACAGTTACAAATCTATGATGAAATTCTTTAGATTTAGATGTAAGGTGATAGCCCATTAATTTAGTAATATTAGCTTCAGGAGCAGCACTGAAGGGAGTTACAAAAAGACAAATGGTATCCTGACTCTCAATATATTTCTGTAAGTCTTTACGAATGGGGTTCTCGTCAAGTCCTTTGGTATCAACAACTGAATCGAACTGAGACAAGTTTGAGCCAGATAAAACATCATAGCTCACATAAAGATATATTTTTCTCGGTATAGCAAATTCCTTTAATAGAACATTATTGATATCAGAAAAGCTATTTCTTATCCATTCTTTCTCATTACCTTGGTTGTCAAATTCAAGTTGAATCTTAGTTCTGAGTTCAAGATTTGCATTATTTAACGCAACTTTTTTCAGTTCTTCTAGCCCTAATTTTTCAAATATTTCCTTTGCAACATCGTTTCTTATGATACTTTTTTTATCACTTTCAAAAACAGTGTTACTATTAATTCTAAGTTCTGTAATGTTCCTAATAGCTCTTTCAATCTCTTGAGAAATAATTATTTTCTGCTCTAAGTAGGGATGATCTTTATTTGCAATAGAATCGCAGAATTCAAAGATAAGGTTTTCCATCTCATCAACTGTATAGGGCTCTATCTCTATGTAAGTTTTTTCGGATGCCTTAAGAATAACCTCACATAGAGTAGTTCTCCCCGAACCTGTTGATAGTAATTCTTTAGTTTCGATTACATCTTTAGTTTTACTACCAATATTTTTAGAAACTTTAAAGTCACCAATTAAGTTAAATAGATGACAGATAGCTGTCGTTTTTCCTTGTCCAATAGTACCGATAAAAGCAATTTTATATTTATCTATATTAAGATTTTTTTCAATTTCTTCTAACCGTTCTAACTTTGATTCTAGATTATTAATACAAATATGTTTAATTATATTAATTTCTGAATCATCTGATATTCTGCTAATTTCACGTCTCAAGCTTTGCTGCAATGATGTAATTTCTTCTTGCCACTGTATCGTTAACATACTGTCTACCCTGTTTAGAGACTAATTGCTTGATATTTAATATACCCACTATGGTATGAATATCTAACAAAGTGCCTAGAAACCAGCTAATAAGCAATCACTTATCACCAAGGCACCCATTAATCAGGGGCTGCCCGTCATGACCACGCAACAAAAATTTACAGCAGCGCTACCCAGTCTTCGTACCAGGTACACTCCCAATACTGCTTGGTTAAGAGAAAATAAGGGGGGGCTCTTTAAGGATTAGATATTCTAAACTGAACCGTATCGACTTATAAGCAACAAGATCCCCAACGTCTTGGAGAGTCGGGGATCTGAGTCTTTCAATTTTTACCTTCCCAGATACCGACTTGCCATTTGCATAGCATCCATGATGTCAACATCGCCATCTCCGTCAGAGTCAAGGAAAGAATTGAGCACGGAATTTCCTCCTGCTTGGGGATTTTGGGCATTCGATCCCGATCGCAACAGATTTAGCACTAAGGGAACCAAAACTGGTAATAGTTGTTGAACCATACCAGCATTTAAGCCCGTGCGCTGAGCAACAACATCACTGACTTGTTGCTGTACAAAAGGAGGAAATAACGAATCAACAGCTTGAGGGTTGGGGGAAGTACCGCTGTATTGGTTTACAACCTCTTGTGCTGCTTCATTACCTTCCGTATTTCGCTTTTCTTGCAATGCAGAACGCACGTAGTTGCCTACAATACCCAAAGCTGACTGCATTGTTGAGGAGTCTGTACCAGTATTGCCACTGAGTTGCTGTACTGTGTTAAGAATATCACCCAATTGTCCGGTATTACCTTGTTGGTTGGGATTGTCAATTGCATTGATAATCTGGTCAAAAAGCCCCATAGGATCGTTTCTCCTTTGTTATGCGACCACCAAAACAAAATTGTGACATGCAAGTTGTCTTTCACATCTATAGGCATTCTAAAGGAATTGTAAATATACGGTGGTTACTTGTTATTGGTCATTTGTCATTGGTATTGCCATATAACCTGCGATCGGCTAGTAACTGCTTGAGCAGAAGGATAATACTTATAATGCAATACGGTTCAGTTAAAACTTGATCCCCCCTAGCCCCCCTTGAAAAGGCTACGGTGTACACAGATCTCTGGTACAAAGCCAAAATCATCGTAGATCCCCCTAAATCCCCCTTGAAAAGGGGGACTTTAAGAGTATTTTCCCCCCTTTTTAAGGGGGGTAGGGGGGATCAAAAGCCTGCGGCACAAGTTTAGAAGACTTGTGTGTACACCGTAGCTTGAAAAGGGGGGAATAAAGTTCCTCTTTCGATTGGGGAAGTGGGGCTCTTCAAGGATTAGATATTGTTAACTGAACCGTATTGATCTATATTGTGTCGATTTGAGGGTTTAGAAAACAGAGCAAGATGCATTGAGAGAAGTAGAATTGTAAAGTACCGTCCCAGGTGCTCCTGCGACTAAAACAATATCGCCATTGCGATCTATTACCCAATTAGAGGCTTCCACAATTTGAGTTGATAAATGTGTTGTGGCAGTGCCGCTTGCTTCTAAACTGGTCCTATTTACGGCTTCAGTCGTTCCCACATAAGATAGAGGTATCACCCATTGAGCAAGTACGGAGTCTTCCGTTAATGGTTCTATAGGAGAAGGTGGTAATCCTCCACGTCCGGTAGCAGTAAATGAATTCTTTCTTTGTCTCCCTCCTCGATTGCAACCAGTCGAAACTCGCTGTGTGGCATCTACTAAATTGACTGGCAGTTCAACTAAATTACCACTAGGGTCGATGTCAGGTGTGTTGATTTGCACCGTCCCGTTGATTCCAAACTGGGAACTAACGTTAATATCACTTAACTGAGTGAGAGAAGGGCGGTACTGTAACCCATAAATACCATTCGTGATGATATTTATGTTTCCTCCACGACCTTCAAAGGCATTAGCACTAATGTCACTGTTTTCTTCTGCAACAGCAACGATAAAGCCGTTGTTTGCATTAATTGTAATATTGCCACCATTGCCTTTACCTTGGTTAATACCTGCAGTTGCAGAAACCGTACCGCCGCGACGCAGTAGCAGCAAATCGGTGTTGAGCGTAATGTTTCCACCATCAGCCGTAAAAGACTCTGCGTTAATCTCACCCCTGTCTTTTACGCTAATGCGGGGTGAGTTTACGGTTAGATTTCCCGCCTGTCCCTGACCCCGACTGCGAACGGACAGAGAACTTAGGCGCTCATTTGTGTTGGAAATTCCTGTCACTTCTACAGCATCTTTAACATTAATGACCAGATTACCACTACTTCCGGTACTTGTCTGTGATGTCTCTGCTGCCAGAGAACCACCGTCACGAACAATTAAGCGTCTGGCGTTCAAATTTACATTACCTGCATCACCAGAACTATTTGTAGATGTTGCGATCGCACTACTCAAGATATCGTTAAAAGAGGTGCCAACAACTTCTACTATATTGGAGGCATCAATAGTTAAAGAACCCCCCTTACCTGCACCAAATGTAGCAGTTAATACTTGTGCCCCATCTAAAAGAAGCAAGGACTCAGTTTTCAGTATCAAATCTCCAGCATCCCCTGTTGAGTTTGGTATTGTAGAAGCATACAAGCCACTACCAAACTTACCATCAGTGCTTGTCCCAATTAGTTGCACGTTTTTAGCATCAATAGTTAAAGAACCCCCCTTACCCGCACCAAATGTACCAGTACTTACTTGTGCTCCATCTTTAGCAAGCAAGGAGTCAGTTTTTATGGTCAAAGAACCTGCATCCCCTGTTGAGTTTCGCTGTGAAGTGGCAGATATATCACCATCAATCAATTGTATGTTTTGAGCATCAATAGTTAAAGAACCTCCCTTACCTGCACCAAATGTACTAGCACTCACTTCTGCCCCATTGTTGATGAGCAATGAATCAGTTTTTATGGTCAAAGAACCTGCATCCCCTGTTGATACAGAGGAGGTTAACAAGCCACTAGCGAATCGACGATTACTGCTTGTACCAATTAGTTGCACGTCTTTAGCATCAATAGTTAAAGAACCCCCCTTACCCGCACCAAATGTACCAGTAAATATGACTGCCCCATCTTTGACAAGTAAGGAATCAGTTTTTATGGTCAAAGAACCTGCATCTCCTGTTGAGGATGAGGCAGTAGTTAAACTACTGAGAAATTGAGGATTTCCGCTTCTACCACTCAACTGCACATCTTGAGCATCAATAATTAAAAAACCACCCTTACCTGCACCTAATGTACCAGTACTGATTTGTGCCCCATCTTTGACAAGTAAGGAATCAGTTTTTATGGTCAAAGAACCTGCATCCCCTGTTGAGTTTAGTTCTGAGGAAGCAAATAAGCCACTACTTATACCAATTAGTTGTATGTTTTGAGCATCAATAGTTAAAGAACCCCCCTTACCCGCACCAAATGTAGCAGCACTCACTACTGCCACATCTTTAACAAGCAAGGAATCAGTTTTTATGGTCAAAGAACCTGCATTCCCTGTTGAATTTTGTTCTGAGAAACTAAATAAGCCGCTACCTCTACCTGTTGTGCCGCCTGTACCAATAATTTGTATGTCTTGAGCATTAACAATCAACGATCCCCCCTTGCCTATACCAAATGTACCAGCACCTATTTGTGACCCACCCTGAACCAGCAAGTTGCTAGTCCTAATATTGACATTACCTCCGTGTCCTTTTGCTTCTGGTTGTACAGCATTAATAATCGAACTAATATTGTTAAGATTGATAGCGACAGTTGCATGAATATCGATATTTCCTGACTGACTGCTATCAGAACCTATGCCTCTCGCTATGCCTGCGTATAAGCCACTTCTGCTTCTCATTTCTAAATTCCGAGCATTTATCGCGATACTTCCACCATCGCCTGCGATCGCATCCACTACAGATCCATTGCTCAGGAAAACATCACTTCTTTCTACACCATTGGGAAAATTCAAACTTAGATTCTGACCATCGACCTTCAATTCCACTGTCCCTACACCTGCCAAGCCACCTAGCTCCACTCGCCCGCCAAAAGCATATAAACTGCCACCATCCATTTGGATCTCACCGCCTACCAACAACAAACTCTTGCCATCTGGGACTCGCAAACCCCGAGCAATAAAACTAGAAGATGGATCTAATTCGGAAGGTGCAACGGAGTTATTGACGATCGCACCCGCGCTTATCTGGTTAAAGAGCAATGCATCGGGGTTGATAGTTAACACAGGTGGAACTTCGGGCTTGGTAGCGCTGAAGTTTCCTATTCCTCCAAAGCGAACTGCGTTTGCTGTTGTCGCTACAAACGAACCACCAATATCCAACCGAGCATTGGAACCGAACACAATTCCATTGGGGTTAAGTAAGAAGAGATTGGCACTGCCTTCGGTTCCCAAAGTCCCAAAAATATTCGATACTTGTCCGCCCGTAACTCTCGTGAGGATATTCTCCACCCCGCTAGGGTTCGCAAAGTACACTCTTTGATCATCATTAATATTGAATTGACTGAAGCTGTGAAAGAGATTGCCTCCCCGCCTAGCACCACCTTCAATACGATCGCCGTTCACTCCATTAATGATAATATTAGATTTAACGACTGAACTTTCCGCTCCTAAGGTATTATCTGGAGTCATTTGAGCGCGGATGGGTGTGCTCACCATTACTATAGCACTACAAAATAGTAACAACTGAAGCCAGTTTTGTCTTCTTAAATTGAGATGGTTAAGATCTTCTAAGTAGTTATTTTGGAGATGCATGGATATTAGTTGAACTGGGAGGATGTATTGAAATGTATTTCTCCTTACATTTAACTTACGCAAAATTTCGTGCCATGTCTAGCGAAAACTGACTGGCAATTGAAATCTTTAAATTTAATTTGTATTCTGCGCTATCTGTCACATACAAAAAGAAGCTAAAATAGACATTAAATTCTACGTAATAGTTATTGGGAATTCATTGGGAGAAAGACTGTAAACTCAGTCCCTTTATCTAACTCCGACTTGCAAGTGATTTTCCCACTATGTTTTTCCACCACAATCTGATAAGTAATAGCTAAACCCAAACCAGTGCCAATCCCTCGAGGTTTTGTCGTAAAAAATGTTTCAAATATTTTGCTCTGATTTTCTAACGAAATACCCGAACCGTTATCTCCAATCCTTACAACAACCATGTCTAAATCGCCAAGTTCGGTTGTAATCGTAATTTCGGGAATAACTTGAGAAGTGTCTGCATTTTTTTCTTCTAAAGCATCAACGGCATTAGATAATAAATTCATAAACACTTGATATAATAACCCAGGATAACCCGGAACATTGGGAATTTCTCCGTAGTTACGTACAATATTAATACCTTTTTTTAACCGATTTTGCAAAATTAAGAGCGTGCTGTTCAAACAAGCGTGTATATCTACAAATTGAATTTCTCCCTCATCCAATCGGGCAAAATCTTTTAAACTTCGAGCAATTTCACGGGTTCGATCGGCACCAAATTCTATAGAAGTCAATAGTTTTGGTAAATCTACTTCTAAAAAATCTAAATCTATCTCCTCAGCAAGTGCTTGGACGGAAACGGGGGGATTCGGTATTTCAGTTTTGTAAGTTTGTAACAAAGTGAGAATATCATGAGTGTAGTTTTTTGCATGGACAAGATTGCCAGAAATAAAATTAACAGGATTGATAATCTCATGAGCAACTCCTGCAAGCATTCTTCCCAAGCTACACATTTTTTCATTTTGAATCAGTCGAGCTTGGGTTTCCACATTTTGTTCTTCTAAAAGTTTCTTAACCTGTTGAATAAGTTGGTTGAGAGAGATTGCTAATTCCCCAACTTCATCTTCTGTAATGACAGGTACTTGTAAATCAAAATTGGCTTCTTTAGTGACTTGTTTGGCAACTGCTGTCACTGCTTTGATCGGGCGAGCAATAGTACGACTTGTGTAGAACGCAAATGCTGTAGCAAGTGCTGTAGATAACAGTATACTGCCAATAATAATTTGAACTTGCAGTGTCGCTACCTGATTTTGGGCAAGATCTGCTTGTTTTTGACGCTCCTGAATTGATAGAGTGAATAATTTTAATTCATGAGTAAATTTATTAAATTGAATTACATCTGGATGTTGATAAAATTGCCAGATGAGCGATCGCGCTTCCGATTCTTCTTGAGATTTGGCATTAGAATTCAGTTTTTGAAGTAGAAGTTGAACCTGTTGAAAATACTCCGTGAATGTCATCTCGTGCTTTTCTAGAAAACCCTGTAAATCCTTTTGAGAATGGGTTTTACTAAATTCTTGCAATCGCTCGATTAACTTTTTTGTTTCCGTTAGATGAATCAATAAATCAGAATTTTTTGCTTGCACAATCTGGGATTGTTTCAAAATAGGCACAATTTCTTGCTGGTGGCTTTGGATTTCTAATAAAGCGCCTTGCAGTTCACTTAACAATCCTCCTTCTTCATCTGCTACCATCATTTGAGCCCTAGCTTTTTGATAGTAGCGATTGCCGATTTCCAATCCTGCTATTGTCCCCAAAACAGCAATTCCCAACGCCAGACCATAACCCATCACAATTTTTTGTCGAATACTAAGTCGGTGGAATGTTCGTTTAACGAAGTTAGAAGAGCTTACCTGAGGTGTCAAAGTCATGCTGCACTCGATATTAATTTTTTTTAGCAACCAGTAGAGTAATAAAAACGAGGAACTAGTCCGTAAGGGCTATACGCTAAATTTTATACAAAATATTTGATAGTTTAGCAAATCACCATTCCTATATCTTGGTAAAAAATACGGAAACCATCCTCAAACTAT
The DNA here is from genome assembly GCF_045999855.1 of Tolypothrix campylonemoides VB511288_2. Taxonomy (NCBI): domain Bacteria; kingdom Bacillati; phylum Cyanobacteriota; class Cyanophyceae; order Nostocales; family Tolypothrichaceae; genus Tolypothrix; species Tolypothrix campylonemoides. The sequence continues at coordinate 794,703 of NZ_JBFPMW010000003.1, read as the reverse complement.
TAAGATTGAAGCATTAGAATACGTATTCACAACCCTCAAACAGTATGCCTCTATCCCGTGCGATCGCGTTGATTGTTGGTCTGATCGTTATCCTGGGACTCAGCCTATGGTTGATTAATTCTCTTATTCAGCTTTACTGGCAATTATCTTGGAGTTCTCCCCTGCTGGGTAACTTACTGTCGATCTTAGTCGTTATTTGTATAGCAGCCTTAATTGGTGGATTTGTTTACTATATATTAGTGATTCAGGCAGGAGAGCAGCGTCAACGCCGCAAGCGCAGACAGCAAGCAAATATCCAAGTTCCAGACGCCAGACCCGAAGCAGCTTCTTCCACTTTACAAGCTGTGCGACAGCAGTTGGAGCAAGTTCAAGATGAAGTCACCCGTCAAGCTTTACTTAGCAAATCGCGAGAAATTGAAGCGAATCTTGCTCGTGGTGAGATTCAAGTGGTGGTATTTGGTACGGGGAGTGCTGGAAAAACCTCTTTAGTGAATGCAATTTTGGGACGCGTGGTTGGTAAGGTTGATGCGCCCATGGGAACCACTCAAGTTGGAGAAACTTACTGTTTGAGATTAAAGGGATTAGAACGCAAAATTTTAATTACGGATACACCAGGGATTTTAGAAGCAGGTGTGGCGGGAACTGAACGGGAACAGCTTGCACGAGAACTAGCAACGGAAGCAAATTTACTCTTATTTGTTGTAGATAATGATATTCGGCGTTCCGAATACGAACCGTTGCGATCTCTGGCAGAAATTGGTAAGCGATCGCTTGTTGTCTTAAATAAAGTCGATCTTTATACAGACGAAGATAAAGAAGTTATTTTGGCACGTTTGCGCGAACGAGTGCGCGGATTTATTGCACCCAGTGATGTTGTGGCAATTTCAGCCAATCCTCAAGTGGTGGAGTTAGAAGAAGGCGGTCTCTTTCAACCAGAACCCGAAATCTTACCATTACTCAAGCGAATGGCAGCAATTTTGCGAGCAGAGGGTGAAGATTTGGTGGCTGATAATATCCTCCTGCAATCTTTGCGCTTGGGTGAAGAAGCAAGAAAAATTATCGATGCTCAACGTCGCCGCCAAGCTAATAAAATAGTTGAGCGATTTCAATGGATTGTTGCTGGTGTGGTTTCCGTGACACCAATACCAGTGGTAGATTTGCTTGCAACAGCTGCTGTGAATGCCCAAATGGTGGTGGAAATTGGGAGAGTTTACGGTTGCGATTTAAATTTGGAGCGTGCAAAGGAATTGGCGCTGTCTTTGGGGAAAACTCTTGCTAGTTTGGGAATCGTTAAAGGAGCGCTGCAGTTACTTTCTGTGGCATTACAAACAAATATTGGGACTTTTATTATTGGTAGAGCCATTCAAGGCGTAACAGCTGCCTATCTGACGCGAATTGCGGGGAAAAGTTTTATTGAGTATTTTCGCAATGACCAAGATTGGGGCGATGGCGGTATAACTGAAGTTGTGCAGCGTCAGTTCCAACTGAACCGTCGGGATGAATTTATGAAGTCATTTATTCAAGAAGCGATCTCACGAGTTGTTAAACCGTTACAAGAAGAAAGCGAGCCGTGATAGGGGGGACTACTCGTTCTTGACCAAACGTTTCTCATCGATTGAACAGTGCGATCGCACTACTCAATATCTCGCTAAAGACTGCCCTAGGGGAAAGAACTCACGAAAACTATAAACACGCTATTATTCTTTTTATACTCTAAATTTTTGTTCTTTTCCTTTATTATTAACTCTACTTGTTTTTATCTAAGTAATACTCAACACTGTTTTTTCTAATTTTCTCCGTAAAAATAACTATACTATATGTTATTGTTAAATAAGGACATTACATTGTTCATTTATTTACAGGGCATTCCGGAAACAGGGGGCAAAAATAGAAAACCTATATAAGCAGTGACTCAGTAGCTAGCTAATGACAAACTATATGATAGGCAAGGTACTACAAGGACGTTACCAAGTTGTCCAGAGCTTGGGGGCTGGGGTATTTGGTGAAACATACGTTGCTGTAGATATCGAAAATCCAGAAAACCCTAAATGCGTCGTTAAACAACTCAAGGTTACTAGTACACAACCTAGTTACTTACAAATTCTAAGACTGCGGTTTCTGACAGAAACCGAAACACTAAAAAATCTCGGACATCACAACCAAATTCCCGAACTCCTGGGCTGTTTTGAGGAGAACGAACGTTTCTATTTGGTACAGGAGTTTGTTGAAGGTCACTCAGTCGCAGCAGAACTACCCATTACACCAGAATTGGGCTATCTGTGGAATGAGAGTGAGGTTGCTGAGTTTTTACAAGAAGTTTTGAGGATTCTGGATTTTGTTCACTCTCATGGTGTCATACACTGTGATGTCAAACCAGAAAATTTAATCAGACGTGCTTGTGATGGTAAGCTAATGCTGATCGATTTTGGATCGATTCAGCCTATTGATTTTGGCTCAGATACAGTTTTGCCCATTTATCGGATACCTGTCACTTCGTTGGGATACATACCACCGGAGCAATTTATCGGTCAGACGCAGCCCAATAGTGACATTTATGCTTTGGGTATGATTGCTATACAAGCTCTGACAGGACAAACACCCCTACAGTTGAAGGTCGATCCCACCACTCAAGAGATTGTTTGGCGTTCTAGCACTACCCCGGTGAGTGATTACCTAGCTGCAGTAATCAGCCAAATGGTTCGCCACAACCACAAAAACCGCTATCAATCTGCCAATGAAGTCTTGCGAGCACTTCAGCAAATGCCAAGTGACACTTGGGACTCGCAGACAGTCGTAGATGTAAAGTATAGTGTTTCAGATACAGATGACAACACTCATCCAAGAGTCAGTACCGACAGCAGCCCTTCTTCAGCGAAATCGTCTCCACTTTTAACGGGGATGAAGGTGGGATTAGCAGCTAATTCTTTGGTAATGGGTTTTGGTGTTTATTCGATTATTTACAACACTCCTGCATATTCAGAAACAGAAACTTTATACAAAGCAACCGAGCAATTTCAATCTGGTGACTTGCAAGAAGCTATTGCTTTAGCTAAGTCAATTCCCTCAAATAGTAATGTTTATCCTGAAGCACAAAGTAGTATTGATGAATGGGAAAAACAATGGCAGACAGCTGACGAACAGTACAAAATAGCTGAAAAAGCCTTTCAAGAAGGTCGTTGGGCTGAAGTTCTTCGCGCTGCCTCTAAAATGCCTGATAATATTTATTGGCAATCAAAAACTGACAATTTAGTCGAGCAAGCCCAATCACGCATCGAAGAACAAACAAAAAATTTACTTTCTAAAGCTTATGAAAAGGCAACATTAAAAGACTTTAACACTGCACTAAACTATCTCCGCCAAATTCCTGAAGAATCTTCTGAAGGAGCACTCGTTCAACAGAAGTTAGCTGAGTACAATCGGAAGAAAGAGGTGAGAGCTTCTTATTTATTACAAAAAGCTTATAACAAAGCTTCAGAACGCGATTTTCTAGGGGCTGTTCAATTTCTCCAACAGGTTCCCAAAGATACGCCCGTCTATGCTACAGCTCAAGTTAAATTACTTGAGTACACGCAAAAGCAACGTACACAAGCTGAAGGTCAAAAACTAGCTTCCTCAAAGTTAACGAATACTTCTTTAGATATGGTTCAGCCCTTTACAGATAGTAGTTCCGCAACAAGTTTACAAAATCTCGATCTGGATAATGAGTTGCATGAAGTCAATATAAGATAGTCAATGGTTAAAAAAAACTTTAGACACAGTAGAGAGAACTCATGGTTTTTCTCTACTGTGGAGGCGGACTGTTGGGCGTTTCTACAGTGTCTTGACTTGGTAATAATAACTGTTCCCGTGCTCGATCGCGAGCATCGATTGCTGGTTGATAATCCGGCTTAAGTTTAAGCGCTTTGTTGTATGCTGAAATGGCATCTTGATAGAGTTTCAAGTTCAACAAAGCATTACCTTTGCTATACCAAGGTTCGTAATGATTCGGTTCTTGACTGATGGCTCGATTGTAAGACGCGATCGCATCTTGATATTTTTTCAAGTTATACAATGAATTTCCGCGCCCGTACCAAGCTTGATAGTTTCCGCGTTTGAATTGAACAGCTTTATCATAAGAGATCACTGCTTCTTCATAACGTTGCATTTGATGAAACGCCCAAGCCCGTCCATACCAGGCTTGATAGTTACTGGGATTATATTTAATGACTTCCTCAAAAGAGTCTACAGCTTCTTGATATCGTTGCAAACTGTTGAGTAAATTTCCTCTAGATAGCCAAGTCAAATAATCATTTGGTTTGTATTGTACTGCTTTCTCATAAGATGAAATTGCATCTTGATAGCGTCGTAGATTGACCAAGACATTACCGCGACTGTACCAAGCGCGATCGTAAGCAGGTTTTAATTCTGTCACTTTATCATAAGCCACAAGTGCTTCATCATAACGTCTCAAATTATTGAGAACTAGCGCCTTATTATACCAAGCCTCATAATAGTCCTGTCTTAATTCAATAGCTTTATTATAAGAGTCAATAGCCTGGTCGTATTGTTTGATTTTTGTTAAAACCTCTCCTTTTTTATTCCAAATTTCCGGCTGATTCTTATTGAATAACAAAGCTTTATCCAAGGAAGAAACAGATTCTTGGTATCTTTGCAATTGATTTAAAGCAAAGCCCCGACCGCGCCAAGCTTCCAGATGATCGGGCTGTAGTTGGATGGCTTTATCATAAGCAGCCAACGCCTCCTGATATTTTTTCAATTCATATAATGTTTTCCCTTGACCGTTCCATGCTTTAGCATAATCCGGTCTGAGTTCTAATGCTCTGTCATAGGTTGAGAGCGCATCCTTATAACGTTGCAGATCGTAAAGTGTATTGGCTTGCTGATACAATTCCGTTGCATTTGTTGAATTAATCGCATTGACAACATAAATAGAACCTGCTGTACCCGTACCTATTAAAGTGATAGCAGCTAAAATTTTTATAAATATATTTTTGCCAGATTTGCTACTAGTTTTGCTCTGAGTTTTTATATTTTGTTTATTTATAGAAGGCGGACTCAATGCCACAGTTTGAGACTGAGATTTTTTTAATTCTTTCAGGGCTTGCAAAGCAACAGAAGCTGAAGAAAAGCGCTGTCGAAAGTCATAGCGCACCATTTTATCTAAAACTTGCGCTAAATCCTCATTCACTGAAACCCTTTCGCGCCATATAATTTCGCAAGTCTCTGCGTCTTTTTCCAATTCTTCAGGAGACAATCCAGTCAATGCTTGAATACCCAAAATTCCAACAGCATAAATATCGCTGCTAAATTTGGGATTTCCCTGCGCTTGCTCGCTAGGAATATAGCCAGGAGTTCCAATAGCAACAGTAAATTTTGTGTGGCGATCGGGGCTAACAAATTGCGTGGCGATTTGTTTAACAGCACCAAAATCGATAAGGATTAACTTTCCATCAGAACGCCGTCTGAGGATATTATGAGGATTGACATCGCGGTGAATAACCTTTTGTTGGTGAACAAAGTCTAAGATTATCAAAATTTCTTCTAAAAGAGCAATAACGCTATCTTGAGAGAGAGGTTTTTCGGGTACGATTTCACAGCTGAGATTTGACCCTTCAATAAACTCCTGTACGAGATAGAATTCCTCGTTCTCCTCAAAGTAAGCTAAAAGTTGGGGAATGCTGTCATGAGTTCCCAATCTAAATAAAACTTGAGCTTCCGTATCAAATAAACGTCTTGCTGTTTCTAAAGTAACAGGGTCATTCGCTTGAGGTTTAAGTTTTTTAACAACACATTGCGGAGAGCCGGGTAAATGGGTATCACTAGCGATAAAAGTTTCGCCAAATCCACCTCCTCCCAAGTGACTGATAATTTGGTATCTTCCAACAAGCGTGCTTCCTAACATTCGGTTTACCCAGCCTAATCCTGATGATTCCGATCCCAATATTGCCACAGCTAACCACTAACTACTAACTACTAACCACTAACTACTAACTACTAACCCAAAATCAGCATGATTCCTATTGGTGATAACGTTTTCTTTTTCACGCGCCGAAAGCCAGTCATTATTTATGTGCTGATTGGCATTCATCTTGCTTTGTTTTTGTGGGAACTGAAACTAGAGTTAAGCGGTGAACTCGGCGCTTTTGTCAATACTTGGAGTATAGTACCAGCACGGATAAGTGATGCGATCGCAGCAGGGCTTTCTGGCAATCTGGCCGCTTGGTTAGTGGTTCTGATGCGTGCGACTTGTCTGGTGAGCGGAATGTTCCTGCACGGAAGTTTTAGTCAAATTTTAGGTAATTTAATATTTCTATGGGTTTTCGGTAGAACCATTGAAAGTATTCTGGGATATGGGTGGTTCTTGTTACTTTACTTGCTTTCCGGTCTTTTGACTGGGCTTTTACAAGTTTTAGTTGAACCTAGCTTAACAATACCGTTGATTGGCGCAAATGGGGCTATTGCAGCTATTTTAGGAGCTTATGTTCTGAAATTTCCCCAAACAAAAATTGACACGGTTTTACCTTTATTGATTATCTTTATCCCCATACAACTACCAGCTTTTTTCTTCCTATTTTGGTGGTTTGTGCAGCAATTGTCTTATGGTATTGGCAGTTTAAATATTCCAGGTGGTGTTAATCCCTTTAGTCTTGGTTACTGGGCTCATGGTGTGGGAATAGTTATCGGTGCAGTTTTTATGAAATTCTTATCCAAGAAACACAAATGAAACTCCACCATGTTACTCTGAGGGCAATTTGCTTATTCATTCTGGTTGTTCTGAATCTAAAAGCGTACCTTCTAAATTAGCTCTTTCCAAATTAGCTCCATTCAAATTCGCATCTTGCAGTTCCGCTTGACTCAAATTCGCATCTGTTAAGTCAGCAACAACTAGATCTGCTCCACTCAAGTTTGCTTGCTCCAAATTTGCAGCCATTAAATTTGCTTCATGCAAGTTAGCCTCGTTGAGAGTTGCAGTTATTAGGTTAGCAACAGTCAAGTCAGACTGACTTAAGTTAGCATTATCTAGAATGGCTCCATCTAAAATAGCTCCATCTAAAATGGCTCCACTTAAGTCGGCTCCACTCAAATTTGCCTGAGCTAAATTCGCTCCATTGAGATCTGCATTTGTCAGACTGGCTTGGCTGAGATTTGCTCCATTGAGATTTGCTCCATCAAGTAAAGCCCCATCCAAAATAACTTCACTGAGATCGGCTCCTGCGAGATTTACCTCACTTAGTTCGGCTTGTGTAAAATCTCTAACACCTGCTACATATTGTGAGAGGAGTTCTGTTGCTTTCATGACTCTTACCTAACTCAAATGACTCACAACGACTGATTTTCTAAAAGACTATTACTGTAAGTCTTTATTTAGAAAAATGAAACCTTTTTTTGAATATATAGCAGTCCAAAATGAAATACAAAAATAAGAGTGAAGACTGCTAATTGCTTTTTGACCATTAGCCATTAGCTATTAGCTATTAGCAATCCAAATTTTTTACAAATAATTTAGGATTGCCATATAACTGCAATTGTTCTAAAGTACCAAAAATAGCCCCTAAAATATGTCTATCTAAAGTTATAAATGTGGCAATCCTATTGAAATTTTGAAAAAAGTAAGTGGAGATTGCCCATCCTACAGGACTTAAAAATTTGCATGAATGATTTAGGATTGCTATGGTCTCTACATATAGATAGAGACAACAAAGAAATCATGGTAAAATTGTAGGCATTTGATTGAGAATATGACACAGTTATTAGACAAAGTTGTATGGATAACTGGTGCTTCTTCAGGCATAGGAGAAGCACTTACTTATGAAATAGCACGACAAGGAGCTAAAATTATTTTGTCGTCCCGCAGAGAACGGGAATTACATAGAGTTAAGAATCATTGTCCCGGAGAATCCGATAATTATAAAGTTCTTCCTCTTGATTTAACTAAAGCAGAAACATGGAAATCATCTGCGGAACAAGCCGAAAGCTTTTTTGGTCGGGTTGATATTCTTATTAATAATGGAGGAATCAGCCAGCGCTCTCTTGCTAGCAAAACCAGCATAGAGATTGAAAGAGAAATTATGGAAGTCAATTTCTTTTCTGCGATCGCTTTAACAAAATATATTTTACCAGGAATGATAGCCAGACAATCGGGACATATTATTGCTATCAGCAGTCTTGTTGGCAAATTTGGTACCCCTTTTCGTTCCACATATGCTGCTTCCAAACACGCATTGCATGGTTATTTTGATTCTTTAAGAGCGGAAGTTTGGCAAGAAAACATACAAGTTACGCTCATCTGTCCCGGCTATATTCAAACCAATGTCTCCCTTAACGCATTAACAGAAACGGGAGATAAATATAATATCATGGACAAAAACCAAGCAGAAGGATTACCCGCTTCTCAATGTGCCAAAGCAATAGTTAAAGCCATTCAATTAAATAAAGAAGAAATTTATATTGGTGGAAAAGAAATCGCCGGAGTGTATCTCAAACGACTTTTTCCAAATTTATTGTCAAAAATTGTACGTCGAATACAACCTTAAGCTAACAGCAGGAGAGATCCTTCGGGTTCTTACCTGAGAGAGGTTCAGTTATCTTTTCTAACGGTTATCATTCCAGAAACAGATTCAATAGAAATTTAACACAACTGCTAAGCCATAGGAGAAGGTAAATGAAATTGTCACCCCTTCCCCAGAATTGTTTACTTGCAATTGTACTGCTATCAAGCACGTTCACGATGCCAAGCAGTCAAACTCGAGCACAAAACGCCAACTCTCAACCATCAAAACTTAACTCAATTTCTGCATCTCAGGCTCGAGTCATACGTAAAGATCTATTTGTCACTAGTGCTCTGGGAATTCGCATTTTTGTGCGAGAGGTGGGATTTAATAACAATTCCGCTAACGCTGGTACTCCCATCTTGTTGATTCATGGAGGCGGTGGAGGCGGTCTTGCAACCTTTGATGTGAATGTACCGGGCTACTCTCTGGCTGAAAAATTCGCTAAAGCAGGACATCGGGTTTATGTGATGAATGTTCGAGGGTGGGAACGATCGACCCGTCCTCCAGCCCTGAATGCTCCTCCCAAAGCCAATCCACCAGCCGTGACTTCCGAGGAAGCAGTTCAAGACATTAATGCAGTCGTGGATTGGATAATTGCCCGCAATCAAGCTCGTTCTGTTGCACTTGTTGGTTGGGCAACAGGAGGACATTGGGCAGGTATGTATACCAGCCGCAATAACGATAAGGTAAGCCATTTGGTACTGCTGAACAGTCTGTATGCGGTAAATGCACCTTGGGAATATCGCAAAAACTTTGAGAATTCCGACCGTCCGGGAGAGTTTGAGCGGGATGCTGGTGCTTACCGATTGGTAACAGCCGATGGACTTATAGCAAATTGGACAGAATCGATTCCAATGGCGGACAAAAGTTTGTGGCGTGTCCCTGCAGTTGCACAAGCCTATCAACAAATCACTCTAGCAAGCGATCCCACGAGTGGAATGCGTCAACCTCCAAGTGCAAGAATTCCTGGGGGGTACCGTTTGGAAAGCTACAACCTCTCACGCGGTCAAAAATATTGGAATGCTTCAGATATTCGCGTTCCCACTCTGTTAATTCGGGGCGAACAAGACCATTGGTCAAGACCGGAAGATATCACAACTTTGAAAGCAGAGTTAGTGAATGCTCCTAGCGTCAAAACTGTTGTCATTCCTAACAGCGGTCATTTTTTGTTACTAGACAGACCAGAACGAGGTCGCGATCGCTTTATAGCTGAGACAATCTCATTTCTTAAATGAGTTTTTTAACCTCACACTTGTCACGTAGCAATCCTACTCGATCTTTGACAATTAACTGCGTCTAAATCCCCGACTTCGTTAAGAAATCGGGGATTTAACTTTTAATAATTCAATCCTCGTCTTCATCTTCCTCATCCCCAAGAATGTTGAACATTGTGCCCATACCTGCAACTAACTGTTGTGCAACATTCATCAGCTGCCGAGCATCTTCTTCTGAAGCGATGTTGACATAGAGGCTTTCAGTATCCAAGCCTGCATACATGGGATGATATATAGCAAAAACTCCATGACTCGGGTTTTCGTAAAGTTCGATTTCCGTGTAACCCAATGCTTCTCTATTAATTAATTCATAACCGTTTTCCTGCAGCCAGCTTGACCAGTTACCCTCGCCAGCACGAGGTAATTCTGATAACTGCTTGGTCTGCCAGTCCATCACTTTCATGGGATTCATGGTTTATTTCCTTTGCCCTGCGATTGCATTTTCTCAAAAATACAATAGCAAGTGGAATGCCAACGCTTCCAAGCATCTAATTCCCTGTCATTATCCACTCGCGTGCAGCCTTTTCTGCGGCTTCAGGAGCAAAGTAGAGCTTGCGTTCGCCAAAGACGACACCGCCAGAGCTAATAACTCGAAACTGCCAACAGTCAGCTTCAGTGTAAAAAATTACAAGTATGTAATTGCGGATACCAACAACTGCGTGAACGAGAGTATGAGTCATGTTGTGGCAGACAGAAGCATGGTCTTTGACACTCTCCGCCCTAAAGGGTCGGAGATTCTTGGTTCATTGACTCGCCGTTAGACGACAGGTTTGCACCAATCGCCCAAGAGGGCAAATCTCCCCAAGCGTAAGTTCCCATGTGCCCCACGGTACTGAGTCCCAATTTAAGGATATTGATGGCTGCGTTCACGTCTCTATCTTCCACAAAACCGCAATGTGGACAAACATGGGTTCTAGTGGATAGAGACTTCTTCACCTTCTCACCACAATTAGAGCAATTCTGGCTTGTGTTATGGGGAGGTACGGCAACTGTAACCTTCCCACATTTGTGACCAAAATACTCTAACCATGACCGGAAAGTTGACCAGCCAGCGTCAGATATTGACTTAGCCAGATGACGATTACGTACCAAGCCTTTCACATTCAAGTCTTCATAGGCTACCAAATCGTTAGATTGGATGACGGAGTATGCTAATTTCTTGCAATACTCTTTTCGTTGCCTACTTACTCTTAAATGTTTACGGGCATATCGATTTCTAGCTTTGTGGTAGTTGGTTGATTGTGTCTGTTTCGCTTTTTTCTTTTTGGGGTCGTACTTCTTGGATTTTTTGCGGTTAGCACGGTTCAACTGTTTTTCAGACTGGCGATAAAACTGGGGAGATTGTTCTACATTGCCTTTGTTATCAGCAATGAAGTACTTCAATCCCAAGTCAATACCTACTATTTGACCTGTCGGTTGAGTCTCAACTTTTAGGTCAACATCGATGGCAAATTGAGCATAGTACCCGTCAGCACGACGCACTAATCGGACTCGCTTAATTTGTTTGAGCTCATAGTAGTTAAGGTCATAAGTTCCCTTTAATTTTAAGGTTCCTATTCCTTTCTTGTCAGAGAAAGTTATAGCTTTGCGGGTATCAGAAAGTTTCCATCCTGATGTTTTATATTCAACAGAACGGCAATGTTTCTTGAACTTTGGAAAACCCTTCTTTCCTTTAACTTTCTTTTTGCAGTTATCATAAAACCGAGCGATCGCCGACCATGCCCGTTCTGCCGCAGATTGTCTCGCCATTGAGTTAAGTTCGTCGGCAAAAGAAAACTCAGCAGCAAGAACAGCACAATGCTTATTCAAAGCATATTTATCTACTTTCTTGTCCTTGTTATCCATCCAATGTCTGAGACATTTGTTTTGAATGAACTGACTAGTACGAATAGCGTCGTTTATCGCCCTATACTGCCTGTCTTTCCCTTCGACCTTAAACTCGTAGATTATCATCGGCTCGACCTAACCAACTCCATCTTTATGCTACTATGTTTTGCATAAAGTCGCCCTAGAAGGGCGAGGTTTTAAACCCAAATTTCTGATAAAAGCTCTCTGGGGAAGCTAAATCTTTCGCAAGGAGAATTTTGAACCAGAGTGAAAACAGGATCTAACCTATGGTATAATACATTTTACCAAAAACAAATTCTGCGGTATTTTGTCCGCTACTCGTCATGCATTTTAGAATTTTAGTTGTAGGAAGCGAGATGGCTTCCCAAAAGGAGGATGACCGGCGCTAAATGTTCCGGTCACCGTCGGCTCGACGTTGAGGCTGCGTTAGCCGAAGTTAAAAAGCTTCAATTTGACCGCAAATATCGTGATGCCTCTGGATTGTTTTTCATCGAAGGTGTACGGAATTTTGTGCAAGCAATTGACAATGGCTTTGATGTATCTACAATCCTGTTTAGTGAGAAACTGCTGACAGCACCTATTGCACGAAAGCTAGTTCGCCAAACTCGGCGCAAAGGCGCGAACAGCGTCTCCATCACACCAGAACAATTTCGACAAATCTCTCATACCGAACGTGCTTCAGGTGTTGCGGCGATCTTGCGTCAGCGCTGGTTCAAGTTGCATGATGTTTCTCCACAAACTGGTTTGTGCTGGGTAGCTATTGAAACTGTGCGCTCGCCGGGAAACTTAGGAACCTTAATTCGTACTTCTGAGGCTATAGGTGGTGCTGGATTCATATTTATTGGTGGGAGAGTCGATCCATTCGATCCGGATGTTATTCGAGCATCTATGGGCGCACTCTTCCGTCAGAAGTTTATACGCACCGGATTTTCTACACTGACTGAGTGGATAAATCGCCACTCCTGTCATGTCATTGGTGCTTCACCAGACGGAACAATTGACTTTCATCAATTTGATTATCCTGGTTCGACTGTTCTGTTCTTAGGTGAGGAACGTCAAGGTTTAACCCAACAACAGAGAGATTTGTGTCAGCATCTTATACGGATTCCAATCGTAGGGACTGCTGACTCTCTCAATCTCGCTGTAGCAGGTAGCCTCCTCATGTATGAGGTTTATAGGTCAAAAGTTTTCAATATCTAGAACCACAGTATTTTCTTATAGAAAGGGTATCTCGTATCTGTTCTCGCTGGAGGGGATGCGAGAAACCCTTTGATGATTTGGATAGAAACTGAGGGAACACTGAAGATACACATCTTCGTTCGTATGCAAATTCCTCATGAAAATAATGGCGCAAACGAGTACCAGGCTTGTCATGCGGCACCGACCTCTGGGAAAGTGGTGGCAAGGTGGGTTAATTTTTGCTTTTAGCTTGGTTTTTGTGATTTCCGGACTGTTTGTTACGCCTGTTTCGGCTAGTTTCAACTGTCATCGCTTCTCATCCAACCAAATCAATTGTGAATTAAAGCAATTTAGAATACTGGGAGGTACAAAAAAACAACGTATTTTCGATCCTCAAATAGCAAATATTAGAACCAAAAGTGGCAGTCGGGGAGGAAGCAGGTATCAGGTCGTTATTTCAAGCCCACAGGGAGAATTTGAGATTCAGTCACCTACTCACAACTACGAACAAAATCAGCAAGTTGCTTCCCAAATAAATAGTTTTATTAGCTCTCAGCAAACAGACTTCTCAGTTAGGCAAAACCAGTGGCATGATTACTCTTTATATTTTCTATTCATTCTAGTGCTAATGACAATTGGAATGTTCTTAATCACATCTCCTGTTGAAAACTGTACTTTCTACAAGAGTCTAAATAAAGTTGTGATAGAACGCAAAGGTTTACGCGATCGCAAGCTCGTTGAATATCCATTTTCAGAGATTTTACGTGTTGACATAGAATCAAAAAGCGAACGTTACGGCAAGCGTTACCGACTTATCCTGATTTTGAAATTTTTACAGGAGATTCCAATTCATCAAAACTATACCAACAAAGAAGATGTTTCTCATTGCCTTTTCAACATCCATTTATTTATGGAGCACAAAATTTAACTGGGGCATTTATGCAAAAGTCTCTAGACACAATTAACAGGTTCAACAGGATAGCTCTCCACTCAGTCTATGATGAAACATCGGCTTACGTACTTATACTGTCAGAATGTTCCGTCAATCAGTGCTAGCCGCCGCCTTTCGTGGCGAACTCGTTCCCGAAGACCCCAATGACGAACCTGCATCTGTCCTGCTAGAATGCATTCGCGCAGAACGTGCCTTACTCCAAAACCAAACCAAAACTGCTAAGAAATACACACCCAAAACTGGTGGACGGCGGGGTAAAAAAACCCAACAGTCAGAACCAGAACCGGAGTCAGTGCAGTTAGAGTTATTGGAATAGCGTATAGGGCGAGCGCTCAGGCGTGGAGTAGTTTGGCTATGGCTGCACACAAGGGCTTAGCGAGCACTTTGGGTTGCTTATACCAACATCTGCATATTTAAATCGTTGAAGCAGTGTTCCATTCAGAATTAAAAAACATCGAATCTTGTGTATCAGATTCCAAGTGAGCCGCTTCATTTTTTGATAGGTCATTCAGAGATAACCCTATGATAAGACTTTGCCCACCACTTAAAAGCATGAAACGACGGTGTTCTTTATCAGATTTTAATTGCCGGATTTCTCCTAAAGAGTTTAGCTCTTTAAACCATGATTGAATATAAGGCTTAGTTAATCTATTACCCACTTTGCTTGAGGTAAGCAGGCGTACATTTTGTGAAACAGAGACTCCAAGTGTTGCTAGTGTTAAAATGTGGCTCAAACCTTTGTTATCTAAATAAGGGTCAAAGACTGCTTCAATTGTAGATGTGGCAATTAATCCTACTAACTTGCTAAAATTTGTGGTAGGTTCATTTTGGTAAAGACGTATTGACGTTGGAGTTGAAGACCATAACAATGCCGTTGAAGTGAATGGAATTCGATTTGAAACTTTAGTCCCCGAACGAATGATACACCTTCCTAAGCATGGAGACGAAACTCCTGTTCAGTTTGGAGTTCGGATTACCAATCAAACGTCAATTCCTTATCGTTTTGAGTTGCAGCGGTTTCTACCAGAACTTTCAGATTCACATGGACGGCTAATGAAAGTAGAAGGCGTAAATCGGAATACTAGTACTGAAACTGAAGAATCAGATATTCCGCTGATTACACCCGGACAGAATTTGGAATTTTTAGTGAATGCCCAATTCAGTTGGTACAGCAAAGACTGCCTTACGCTTTCAGGTAAAGCATTTTATGGAGGTGTTTGGGAATTATATAACTTCAAATCTGGTACATACCAAATTAGGCTTAATTATGAAAATTATCTGGTAAAAAAGAAGATGTTTTTATCAAAAGGAAGAATGGAAGTTGATAGTTTTTGGGTAGGAAAAGTTGCCACAAATTTAGCTCAACTGTCCCTCAGATAAAACTGAATACTGTCTAACTAATGATGCAGAAGTAATACCATTTTGGGTCATTTACTTATACATAGCTCAAGCAGCCAATTTGGAGGATGCTGTTGCGATGATACGCACTCAGTACCCAGAAGTGGTGGAGACCTTGGAAGTCGTGACTGTGGGCGACGTGCTAGCACCTAATCAAGTCATTGCTTTAGACTACAGTCAGTTACTATCAAATTGACATCTCCAACCAGCCTTAAATGCCGTCCCGTTATATTCACTCCCGCCTAGAACGAATGCGCCGAGTGGATGAATACCCTTTCCCAAAGGGAACTAAGGGGGGTAGTAATGTGATGAAAATGACAGCTAACCACTTTTCAAACATCTTCTTAGATACCTTTCCGGATATCACAGAACAATCGCCATCTTCAAAACGGTAGTTATTGATTGCTCTTTTCTTACATATTAGGACAAGTTGGCATATCATCTCCAACAAGTAGTCTTGCAAGACTGGGCAATGCCTCACCGTAAGTTGGGTGAATGTGAACCGATTGTTCGAGTACCTGCCAAGTTGCTTTAGCTTCCATAAGTGACAAAAAGACATGCACGAGTTCCGCCGTTTCGTACCCAACCAACGTTGCTCCTAAAATCAAATTTGTGTGTGTGTCGATAACCATGCGGTAGAAACCCAGATCGTGCCCCCATTCAATGCTACGGGCGATGTAAGCCATCGGCAGGGTGACTTCGCGGGCGGTAATTCCCTGTTTTTGAGCCTGGTCTAGCGTCATCCCTACCCGACCCACTTGCGGCTCTGTGTAAACGGCATAGCCTAACACTCGATCGTTGCGTGTCCGGTGTTCGCCACACAGAATGGCTTTCAATCGACGATAGTCTTCCCAAGAAACATGGGTAAAAGCAGGCTGCTTGGCAACGTCTCCGATCGCATAAATTCCAGAATGAGTTGTTTGAAACCGCTCGTCGATTTTAACAAACCCTTGTGCATCTAATTCAACGCCTGTCACTGCGGTATTTAATGCCTGAGTATTCGGTTTGCGCCCAGTCGCAATCAGCAATGCTTCCCCATTAAGTACTTCACCATTATTCAGCGTTAGGGTAAACACACCATTGGTATAAGCAACCTGCCGAACAGTCACATTGAAATGCAGTCCAATTCCGTCTTGCTTAAAGGCATCGGCAAGCACAGCACTGACATCGGATTCTTCTTGAGCCAGCAAGCGATCGCCCCGCACAATCAATGTGGTTTGGCTCCCTAAACGTGCCATTCCTTGCCCTAACTCTAGGGCAATATAGCCACCGCCGACTACGAGCAATCGTGGGGGAATTTGCTGCAAATCAAAGAAATTTCGGTTGGTGAGATAAGGCGTTCCAGCTAAACCAGGAATGTCAGGAATAGTAGAGGATGTTCCCGTGTTGATGACCACGAGCGGAGCCTGCACGGTTACACCTCCTCCGCTCACAGTTCGTTCTCCGGTGAAAGCGGCTTCAGCGCAAACAACTCTAACCCCTGCACTCTCTAATCGGCGCTTAGTACCCTGGTTAAACTGGCTGCGAATACTACGCACACGCTCCATCACAGTAGAAAAATTAACTTCAACCTGCGCGTGTATGCCTAGCTTTGCCGCTTGTCGAGCGCGACCTGCGGCATGGGCAGCTGCTAAAAAGGCTTTAGAAGGAGTACAGCCATAGTTTATGCAACTGCCGCCCAATGCATCGCGCTCAAATAGAACGACATTTCGACCTGCTTTGGCAAAGTCAACCGCAAGTGGAACTCCGCCCTGACCGCTTCCAATCACAATTACATCTGCTGTTTCCATGGTTACCTCTGTTAATAGCTACTACTTATTGCAGTTTGTCGAGTATGACTAGCTTTAATTAAATCAGTGAGAAGGTCGCCGATTGCGATCGTTGGTGCGTTTGTATTGCTTGTCCTCAGCATTTATGATGGAGGAATTGAGAACTTGTGAGTCCTCAATTCCATGTACTCGTAATTCTGAGTTTACCACTGCCATTGAGTCAGTACTCCGGAATGCAAGTTAGTGTCCTGCGCTCTGTCCCCCATCGACATGAAGGATTTCACCCGTCACGAAGTTAGCTGACTCGAGGTAGAGAACCGCATCGACAACATCGGAAATCTCGCCCATATGACCGATCGGGTGCAGGGCATCGAGCTGTACGTGGGTTTCGACAGGATGCATTGGCGTCTTGATAGTACCCAGCGCCACTGCGTTCACCCGGATACTGCGCTTGGCATACTCGATCGCTAGCGATTTGGTCGCAGCATTTAGTCCGCCCTTTGTCAGCGACGCAAGCACGGACGGTACGCCAGCGATCGGGTTGTCAACCAAGCTCGTCGAGATCTGCACGATATGACCGCTGCCCTGCTTCTCCATTTCGGCGATGGCGAATTGCGTCATGTGAAAGAAACCAGCGATGTTGGTGCCCAAGTACGCTGCGTAGTCAGCTTCGGTGTATTGGGTAAATGGCTTGGAGATGAAGATGCCAGCGTTGTTGATGAGGGTATCGATGCGCCCGAATCGAGCCACGCCTTCGGAAATGGCACGCTCGGCGGTTTTTCGCTCGGCGATGTCACCAGGTATCACTAGGACTTCATCATCATTCGATGGCTCGATTGAGCGCGAGGTCGCCACCACCCGATAATTGCGATCGCGGTACGCCTTGACGAGGGCTGCGCCGATGCCTTGCGATGCCCCGGTAATCACAACAACTTTCTGTTCAGTGCTCATAGTAAAACTCCTTTATGCTTTTGAGGGTGTTGCAATTCTGACCTCATCATTTGGAAAGAACAGAAAAAACCTCTTCCATGTAACGGTCAGCAGCTGCGTCAGCTTCTTCTGGACTGCTGCCATTTTGACGTGCCTTTAGATAAGGTGTGTACCAATCCCACCAGTGATGCTCGGAGTGAACCTTCTCGTAGCGATCGTGGTGCTCTGCCGTCTCGCGGAGAAGAGTTGCAAAGGTTGCAACGTCCATGTCTCGTGCTTGCGTCAACTCCCACTCGCGACCGGGAAGTCGTTCCTCGATCTCCTGGAGCAACCAGAGATTCCCTTCTGGATCTTCAAACGAGGCAAATGAGAAATAAGAACGACCTTGCGGGTCGCGTCCGCCGACTCGCGGGTTCTCAACAGCGTTGTTAAAGGGTCCGCCAGCGTAGTGGAAAATCTCGCTCACGTTGACACCACGAGCGATCAAGTCTTCGCGGGCGGCGTCGAGGTCGTCCACGGCTAGAACCAGGTTGTGCGCCGAGCCAATATTGTTCGGAGTCACTCCTTTGCCGAAGATAATCGAGGCTTCCGAGTTGTGGGGCGTCATCTGCACGCCACGGAAGTCGCCCTCCACCACGTCGATGTCGAACCGCCAGCCGAGATTCTCGTAGAATGCCTTCGCACGGTCAACGTCGGAAACGCTGAATACCACGACTTCGAGTTTCATGTTTTGACTGCTTAAGCGATTGCTACTCATTTCGATCTCCTTTATTGTTGATGGATTTGATGTTCAAATTGATTACTTTTCATTCTTCTTTAATCGCCCAATATAAACCACTCAAGTTATTTGAGTTAAAACGCGATTTAATTGTTCTTTGCTTGAAGCAGGCTACCCTAAGTGAGCCACAAGCAATATCAACACGTTGATGGTCAAAGTCGTATTTACTATTTTTCAATCCTGATAATGCTTTTTCGTATTCTGCCTTTTCTGCCTACACTTAAGATTAAAGTGTACTTATCCCCTTGTCCAAACATTTTGATTACAACATGAATTTTCTCTCATGGAGGCGTCGCTTGCGTGGAAAACAGCTGACAAATCAAAAATCGCCAGATGCATCGGCAGCAGTCCCCCTACTTTTTCCTGGGGTAGCGGTAGATGCAGATGAAGTTTCTCTGTTCCATCAGACCATCGATCGAGGCATAGCCAAACGAGAATTGCAGTCTGGCAAACTGCTGTGGACTGTGCCAACTCCGGGAGTACCTCTGGCAGTAGTGGGGCAAAATGTTTGGCTGATAGAAGGATTGGGTAGTCAATTTTGCATCCTAGCACTGAATACTGAAACTGGTGAAACAGTCCACACCTCGACTTGGTTCAATATGCTATTGGGCTTGCCTGCCATCTTTGACTATAACCATTATCAGGGACTATCCATTAATGTTGAAGCAGCCCAGCAAGCTTCAACACAAAACCTTTGGATACGCATTGATGGCAGAACCCAATACGCGGGAGGAGCCGTTCCCAGCCCGCACATAGAAGCTGAAAGTTATAAAGCAATTTCTATGTTGGTGCAAGTTATTCCAGCAACAGCAAATGTCTCGTTAGCTAAAACCGATCGCATAGATGGCTTCACAAAGTTCATGGAGAACCAGCAGGATAATCAACTGCCCATTCCTTTTCCCAGCGACTGTGTTGGGGGAGTGCCAGTCAATTCGTCTTTGATGTCGTCCCAGAAACATTGGGTGGTTCGCTCTGCCCAACTCTCTAACTGCGTTGTGTTGCTGCAGATTTTACCTGTCGATAACTTTAGTGCGCCTTTTTTGCTTCTGCGAGTATTTTCGTCAGATTTAAAGCGCTTGCTGTGGCAGCAACCCATTAGTAATTACTACGAATCCCCAGCCCGCTGCTAACAACTGATGGAATGCGAGCACTTGAGGAGTAATAACATTACGTGAAAAAACAATAAGTAGTTTGTTAGATATCTCCAGAACAATTGCATTTTTGAATTGAAATTCCTATAAACCCAAGTAATAGGGGAGAAAAGAAACAAAATACTCATGACTCCCCTAGTATCAGATTATTAACTTTTTTAGGCTTCTACAGGATTAGATCTATCTCGTAACCATTGTTCTAAATCAGCAACAGTCGAAAAATCCAGTAATGCTTCTGCTAATTCTTCTAACTGTGCAACAGGTAATTTACAAATTTGCTCAATGAATGGGGCTTCAATCTCACCAAGACGACGATTGAGTTGTCGTATAATGACTTTCTGCTCACCTATTATTTCGCCTTCTTCCCTACCTTCTTCCCTACCTTCTTCCCTAGCAAGTTGTACAGTTGGGCTCACCAAAGCCATTTTCCTTTCCTCCTCAAAACGATTGATTTTGGCAACTAATCTTTTTTGTAGCTGTTCGGGCAGCGTCATCATTGTATCAATTATGTCAAAGAGCTTAACAATTTGCTGTTTTGTCAAACCCTGCTCATAAAGTCCGCAAATTAAATGCCATTTCCATTCTTCCCTTTGAGTCAAATTACTCGTGGTTGCTTTAGTTTTTAGATGTGCCATCGTAATGATGGCAAATGGATTACTATTGGATTCTAACTCATGCCAACTCTGTTCGTAATCCATAAGCTTGACAGAGGGAAATGTGAAACTCAATGAGCAATCTAAAACAGATTTAGCATAGCGGTTAGGTCGCCATGTAGGAATAGTGTCACCTAAAACCGCCAAACTAACAACAAATTTCTCATAAAGTTCGGCGGCGCGGTAATTATAAGTGTAAGTAAGTCAGCGTTAAAAAATCAAACTATGTAACGACATATAAAATCAACAAAGAGCCTATGAATACGTCGTTCTAAGGTTTTTACAAAACTCAACATACATTGGTTTTATCGCGCCGACTTACTTATATTCGCTTTTCCAAGTTAACATCATAATCACTTTGCACTTCAATGTGGATTAAAATCCAAGCTTCTTTTTTGTCCAACAACCGAACTTTATACAGTTTATCAGCTACTCCATCTCCCGCTTGTGCTGAAGCGGTAATATTTTGAAGCTCTTTATCCAGAGATTCAGGAGGTTGTGTCCAATCAATTGCTGTGTGTGCTGAGGGGAAGAAAAAGGATAAGAAGTCTTCAAAATATTCGTTTAAAGCTTCTTTCCAGGATTTATCATAGTTGGCTCTTACTTCAGTCATTTTGCTTTTGGTAAATGATATTCACTTGAAAAAATTGGTTTTAGCTTAATATTTTAAGCCAGTAGCTGTCTGGCTTTAATAAACTTAATAATTATATTTTACTCTATTAAATTTTATTCTAATTTTCTAATTTTTTACTTTAAATTTATAATTAAAAAATTTATCTATTAATGATTCATACTAAACATTCTTAAGCTGCTTTATCAAAAAACTTATCAAGCTGCAGAAGAATTTTGGCTCAACCTAACTATCAAGAAGGCCATCCACAGACACAACACCTACAAACTTTCGCAAAACCCTATGACAAGCATCTACGGTTGTTTTTTTATTAGACAGAATTGGCTCTCCTGTTGCACCAACTTGTGTGACTCCTCGTTCACGCTAAAATTCATTTCCGGGTTCGCTAGTTACCTGGGCGTGGGAAACACGCCTGTAGATCTGGACTTACCGCTTACGCGGACTCAATTATAAAGAGGGTATAAGACGCGGATGTATAATACATTTGAAAGGTCGAGTTAAATGCAATTAGGATATGCCAAAAAATCACATAGTAAAGCTAACGCAAGAACAACATCAACAATTAGTTGAAATAGTGAAAAAGAAAATTTATTCTAATAGAGAGAAATAGGAAAATGATGCATGAAAATGAAGAACGAATCCTGAATTCATGGAACCAAAATGCCTTGTCCTGGACGCGGGTGATTCGGTACAATCAAATTGAAAGCAGGGTTCTTGTTACTAACAAGAGCATACTAGAGACTCTAACTGGGCTGAATCCGACAACTTTTTTGGATGTAGGATGCGGAGAAGGATGGTTGTGTCGCGAACTTTTTGCTAAGGGAATTGATGGGTGGGGCGTAGATGCTTCTTGCGCTTTGATTGAAGCAGCACGGGAATATGGAGATTCTCGCTTTCTTGTAAGTTTATACTCCGATCTGGGAACGCAAAAATTTGGTAACATCGATCGTTTTTCTTGCTTTATCTGTAACTTTTCAATTCTCGGACAAAGAGACTTGACTGATATCGCTGATGCCGGTCACCGTCTTCTAGAACCTTGTGGTAAAATCATCGTTCAAACACTTCACCCGTCTACTGCTTGTGGTGACACTGAAACCGCAGATGGCTGGAGGGAGACTTCGTGGCAGGAGATCGGAAACGAGCCATTTCACCCTGCTCCTTGGTATTACCGTACTGTTGAATCTTGGATTGAGGAATTTTGCACTCGCGATTACCGACTGCTGAATTTACGAGAAATGTACCATCCGGTAACTAACAAACCTATCTCAATCATTTTTGTTTTTGAGCGGAACTGAAGCGCAATTTTCATTCTTACTTGAGGCTGTGCAGGTGACACGCACTTGTATTAAATTCTGTTAAGTAGTGTCAAGAGCCATATCATGAAGTATATGTGTATTTGGAGCCAGCAATGCAAACTGTAGGGAAAGCCATCGAGCCGACCAAGCCAAAGGTAATTGCGATCGGGGGTGGAATAGGTGGTTTGACTTTAGCACGTGCGTGTCTTGACGTGGGAATTGAAGTGAAGGTGTACGAAAAGCGAGAACTTGACACCATGTTATCTGGACCTGGAGGTATATTTATTCAGCGTAATGCCATGCGGATTTATCGCCTTCTTTGGGGAGGCGAGATTTTCAACCGTTTTTACAAACAAGGAGGCAAAATTTTAAAGGGTGGGTTCTCTAGCAAAACTGGAGATCCTTTATACATTAACTCCCCAGAATTTGTGGGTGAAGAAGATTTAGGTGTATGTCTTCTCAGACCTGAACTGCAACGGATTTTATATGAGGCTTTACCTGAGGGAACAGTACAAACTGGTGTCGCCTTTAAAAGCTTTGAAGATACTGGAGATAGTGTAAAGGTTTACTTTCAAGACGGAAGTACAGACATTGGAGACATTTTAGTAGGTGCTGATGGTCTGTACTCAAAGGTGCGTGCTTGTCTGAACGGTAAAGAGTTTCTCGAAGATCCAGTTTATAGTGGTACGTGTTGCTGGAGGGGATACTTTAACAGAGGGAACATACCTCTAGATGCACAATATAGTTGGATGGAATACTGGGGTCAGGGAAACCGCTTTGGCTATTTTGATGTTGGCGGCGATCGAATTGCTTTCTATGCTTTTAGCCACAGCAAATCTGGTGGTAATGATGATGCAGTTGGCGGCTCCATTCAAGCATTACGAAAAATCTTTGCTGATTATGCCCAACCAGTACCTGCCATTATTGAGGCTCTAGACGATAAGAAGATTTACCGAGATGATATTTTTGATAGGGAACCTTTGGGTACTGAGTGGGGAAGAGGTCGGGTCACCTTACTTGGAGATGCTGCTCATCCGGTACAACCAAATTTAGGTCAAGGTGGCTGTATGGCAGTAGAAGACGCCTTTGAAATCGCTAAGTTACTAAATCTCAGTGCTAACTACAAGGCAATTCCGTCACTGTTGCGTCAGTATGAAAGCAGCCGCAGCCAAAGGGTGACTCGTGTCTTTAATGTATCCCGCCAAGTAGGTGCTCTCGGTCAAACTAACTCTTCTCTAGGATGTTTTTTTCGCAACTGGATTTACAAACTCACTCCAACGTGGCTGGGTGATTTGCAATTTAAATGGTTGTTTGATTACGAACCTTCATGGGAAAAGGTTCTATCTAAACTCGATCTATAATTTTTGGTTGCGATCGGGATTGGCAATTGAAATAGATAGCAAGCATCGGCTCTCTCCAATCCCAACACGCATACTTGTTATAAGTAATAATAAAATACAAAAGTTTACGGAGATGCGTGCAACTTGTAAAGTATCATCATACTGTATGCCCTGCGTGTCTGTAACGGGCAAAACACCCGTTCTACAAGTTTTTTGTATTACAAAAGTTCGAGAAATCGATCTACACTTATGCGGGCTTGTTTCAAAATACGAGCCAGAGTTGAACGTTTAACGGGGCGATGAGCTGGAACTGTCAATTTGAGAACTTCATCAGATAGTTCTTTTTCTAATCGAATGTGACTCCCTCGTTGACGAACGACTACCCACCCATCTCGTTCCAAAGCAGCAATAATTTGTTGATATGGAACGCTAGGAACCTTACTCATAGGACTAACTCTCGAATGATAATGCCTTCTGTTGAAGAAACTTCGTCTTCTACAGGCTCAAGGTAAAGTTCTATAGCTTCTTGAATATTTGCTAACGCTTCATCAATATTCTCACCTTCACTAATACAACCAGGTAACGAAGGAACATAAACAGTGTAGCCACCTTCATCACTAGGTTCAAGAATAACTCTGAGTTTCATATTTTTATGAGAGTTAAACAATCTATTGGTATCATAACAAAGAGCAATCTTGGGACATCTGTATGGTTTGAGTAGTAATCAACTAAGAAGGATTACAGAAACGGTTTTGGGATCGCATAAATTTATAGCTTTTCTGAGACTGCTGAGGATAAATTTATCTGCGTCTATCCACGTTCATCTGCGGTTAATTCTTTTTTCCTGTATCTGAGCAAAGTAGTAACTGCTATATCTTACTGGCGGTGGAGCCTCTCATAAGGCATTACCAGGCGGAGCCACCGGATCGAGATGGTCTGGATCTTGGTTACCAGTCAGCGATCGCGCGATCGCCGACTGGTGACTTCTCACCGGTCACTGCTATCCCATCATATTTAGGGGATCGACATCAATTGTGAAACTCACTGACTTTTGGCGGCAAAGTTTATCTATCTCCTCCCAGTCTGGCAGATAGGGCGGTGTTTCGGGAGCGAGCTTTAGCAAAATTTGCCAGCGGTAGCGATTGGCTACTCGTAAAATACTCGCCGGTACGGGTCCTAAAATTTCTAACCCTTCTTGTGGCGGTAAAATTGCTGCTACGACTTTTGCTGTATTCTCAACTTGAATTGGGTCGGTACTGCTCAAGCGTAATAAAATTAACCTCCCATAGGGTGGGTAATTGAGTGCTTGCCGTTGTTCTAGTTCTTCATTTACAAAGGAATGGTAATCGTGATTTTTTACCGCCTCGATCGCGGGATGTTCTGGAGTATATGTTTGGACTATAACTCTTCCCGGTTCTTCTCCCCGACCAGCACGCCCTGCAACCTGAGTCAGTGTTTGAAATGCTCTTTCGCTAGCACGATAGTCTGATAAATGTAGCAACCCATCTGCAGAAACAACTCCCACAAGTGTCACTTGTGGCAAATCTAAACCTTTGGTTAGCATTTGCGTACCCACCAACAGATCGGCTTCTCCATTAGCAAATTGGGTAATGAGGTTGCGGTGTGCGCCTTTGTTTCTTGTCGTGTCGCTGTCAAAGCGGATGCAGCGCAAGTCGGGAAATTGTTTGGCTAATTCTTCCTCAACTTTTTGGGTTCCACTCCCAAAAAATTTCAAATAGGGAGAACTGCATTCCGGACAACTTCGGGGATGCGATCGCGTGTAATTACAATAATGACACCGCAAGACTGGCGTTGCTTCTTCCGTGTAGTGATATGCCAGTGATACATCACAGTGAGGACATTCTATAACAAACCCACAACTCCGACAAGACACAAAAGTACTGTGTCCCCGTCGGTGAATAAATAAAATTCCTTGTTGGTTGCGTTCTTTGAGTTGCTGTAGTGCTTTTTGCAGGGAACGACTAAATATGGAACGATTTCCCTCTTGCAATTCTCGCCGCATATCCACAATTTCTACGGGTGGTAAAGGGCGGGCGTTGATGCGTTGGGGGAGAGAGAGGTAGTGGGTAGGGAGTAGGGAGTGAGGGAGTGAGGGAGTGAGGGAGTGAGGGAGGGATAATTCTCCCTTGTCTCCCTTGTCTCCCTTGTCTCTAACATCTACCCAAGTCTCTAAAGAAGGTGTTGCGGAACCAAGAATGAGAGGACAATTTTCTAATTCTGCTCTCCACTGAGCGACGGTACGGGCGTGGTAGGTTGGGGCGGGAGAATCTTGCTTGAAACTGCTATCGTGTTCTTCATCGAGGATAATTATGCCTAAGTTTGGTAATGGGGCGAATACGGCGCTTCTCGTACCTATGACGATCTGGGGTTCTCCTGCTAGCATGAGCCGCCAGGTATCATATCTTTCTCCTGCAGAAAGGGCGCTATGGTAAACAAGTACGGGTGAGGTTCCGTTGACTCCTACACTAAAACGAGCGCGAAAACGATCCGTTAACTGCGGCGTGAGTCCGATTTCCGGGACTAGAACGAGGGCTGATTTTCCTTGAGCTAACACTGGAGCGATCGCCTGCAAATAAATCTCTGTTTTTCCGGAACCTGTAACTCCGTGTAAGAGTACTTTAGCATATCCGTTCAAACGAGCGATCGCATCTAACACTTTTGACTGATCGGGTGTTAATATCTTTGTTTGTTCTGTTCCTCGCATCCCTCCAACAGGAGAAGAACTTTCTGTTCGCAATACCTCCCTTTCTTGGATGACAACATAACCTTTTTGTTCTAAATTTTTAAGGATTGTAGAGCTTGTGTTACTAATTTGCAATAATTCATTTTGCCATAACTCGCCCCCTCGTCTTCTTAAGACTTCTAGCACTTCTCGCTGGCGAGAGGTTAAATCTCGGTCAAACACATTTCCCACTAGGGTGACTGCTTTTTCGTATTTGGGCCGAGCTAATTGTGGAGGTTCTAAATAACTTTCTACCAAACCTCGTCGTAACAATTCTTTGACTGCTTTGTGAGCGCTTGGAACTTGACGCTGAAGATATACAAAGCTATAGTCTCCATTTATCTGTTCTTGAAGAAGTTGCAATATTTTATTTGCAGTTTTATTACTGATATTACCAACTGACTGTTGAAATATTAATAATGTCAGCAAGTGCTTATTCTCAATAACCTTTAATAAATAAAAATGGCTTGGGAAAGAATGAGACTTTTGTACATTGGTAAAACTCAGAATTGGACGGGAAACATCTATCGGGTATTTCTCTACCACAGTGTTTGTTTCGGTAGAAACTGCTGCGCCTGCAACAGTTAAACGAATACGTCGCTGCGATCGTCCCAACAAGCCTGGAGGTAGAGTCATGCGAACCACTTCAATCAAGCGCGTACAATAGTAAGATGCAACTCGATTTACCAGTTCTGTGTATGCCAATGGAAAAAAGCCCGCACTGACCACTTCTTCCACATCACGAATTTTTTCCAGTGGTATATCCGCTGGAGGTTGTGTTAGAAAACGAATGGCAACTCCCCCTATCAATTGAGACCCAAATGGCACGCTTAAAATGTCCCCAGGTTTTATTGCCAATTGTTCTGGCGCTCTATAAACGTAAAGCTCCGAACCAGATGGACTATCTACCAACACGTCTATCCAGCGATCCCTATTGATTTGTGTATTATAGGATTTGCCTGGTTCAGCAACCGTCATAGGGAGCAAACTAACATCATTCACATACATAATCTTTGCTTGGGAGGAGTCTAAATAATATTCGTCCATCTGTTTTGTTTATCTTAACCTTGCCAACTGACTCTAACTGTTTGCAACCCTTTCATCAAAAATGTAATTGGCAATACTGTCCTAAGACATAATACTTGATAAGTTTCCTCTTATGTAATCCGGTAGATAAATTTATCTCTACTTTAGATAGCGGTAAATAAACGGATGCCAGTTCGGATCAAAATAGGCAATCTCCACTTTTTTCGCTTAATTTTCTCCGGATACTAAATGGAAAAGAAGCCTTTTCCGCCTAATGATAGATATTCAACCCTTGAAGTCTGTGAGATCCTTTATCAGAGATGTCATTGCTAAAGTTTTTACCGCTCAATGTGGTGCCACCAGGGGGAAGCTAACAGCAATGCAAGATCCTGCACAAAAAAGCTTAGATATCTTATGGTGGTTACCCAAGCAGAAAAAGTCAATTTTTTTAGAAAATCATATGAAGATTTAAGGATCGCTCGGTAAAAAGATAAATTATGTAAAAATAAAAAAAATTTAATTGAGAGGGGGTTTGAAATAGCTTCTTTTTAAGAAAAAATGAGAAAGATATATGTCAGTGGTCTGACGGAATATCTATAAAGCGTAATAGCGAAATAAGTTTAAGAAAGTATCTAGTTGTAACCAAAAGATGAAGACAACTCTATGGTTTAAGTGTTAAAGATGAAGTATGAAATAAGTGCTGTCAATTAAAAAAACAGTTTGTATGCTAGTGTTCCCTATAAATTCTTCATACTTCAACCTTATTCCCTACCTGTGACACCCTCGCTAGAGTTGTTAGCTTAAACAATTTAACTAAAGAGGGAACTTTTGGTAATGACAAGCAGATACTCAACTTTTACCAACCATATAGATACTGGTAAAGCTTTATATTTTGCACTTAAAACTCACCCCTAAGTGCGTATCTCACTGAAAAAAGAGAACAAGCATTCCTAAGCATCTGTCACTATCACATTAATTATGTACCTATGTACCAAACAGAGCAACAAACCCTAATAGAAACCATGAATATTGCTGACTTAGGCACTATCGAATTGGAAACTGCTACTGATAATGAAGAATTAGCTTTCAATTTAGATGCAGTAGTAGACGCCGCAATAGATGCAGCAATAGAAGCATCCGGAATCGCAGACAATTTAGAAACCGAAGACCGAGACGGAGACGGCATGGCAGCAGCACGTCCTTCGGGGTATAATAAAACCGAGTATGATGATGCTGTAGGTGCATTTTTTAAAGAAATGGCGCGTTACCCACTGCTTAAAGCAGATGAAGAGGTGGAATTAGCGCGTCGAGTTAGATTTTTAGAAGAATTTAGAGATTTACAAGCTTCTTTACATAAAAAACTGGGATATCAACCGGGTAAGTCATTAGTCGCAGCCCAATTAGGGATGACAGAAAAACAACTAGAAAATCGCTTATACCAAGGTCGGGTCGCGAAACGCAAAATGATTCGCTCAAACCTAAGATTAGTTGTTTCCATCGCCAAACGCTACTTAAATCGCGGAGTTCCTTTCCTGGATCTCATCCAAGAAGGTGCAATGGGATTAAATCGTGCAACAGAAAAATTTGATCCCGATAAAGGGTATAAGTTCTCTACCTACGCCTACTGGTGGATCAGACAAGCCATTACACGGGCTATTGCCAACGATGCGCGAACAATCCGCTTACCCATTCATATTGTTGAAAAACTTAATAAACTCAAAAAAGCACAAAGAGAACTCAAGCAAAAACTTGGTCGCAATCCTACAGAGTTGGAGATGGCGGAAGCTTTAGAAATTCCCGCACCACAACTACGCCAGCTTCAACAATTACGACGTCAAGCCCTTTCTCTCAATCACCGTGTTGGTAAAGAAGAAGACACGGAACTTATGGATTTACTGGAAGATGAAGACAACCAATCTCCAGAAGCAAAAATGAATGAGAGTATGATGCGCCAAGAAATCTGGGAAGTTTTGGGTGATGTGCTGACTCCAAGAGAAAAAGACGTTATTTCTTTGCGTTATGGGTTAGTCACTAGCGAACCCTGCACTTTGGAAGAAGTAGGGAATATGTTTAACCTCTCCCGTGAAAGAGTTCGACAAATCCAAAGTAAAGCCATGCGGAAGTTGCGCCGTCCTCATATCGCTAAACGTTTGAAAGGGTGGTTAGTCTAGTCAGAAGTCAGAAGTCAGAAGTCAAAAGTCAAAAGTCAAAAGCAAATATTGACTAATGGCTATTGACTGTAGACTATTGACTGTGGATAACTGACTATGGATAACCAACAAATGAGCGCAAATACCAAACTGGTCTTACGTTTTGCTGAACCAACGGATTGCGATGCACTGTTTGAATTAGTTAAAGCGCTAGCAGAATACGAAAAGCTATCTCACGCTGTCACAGGCAATGCTTCCTTATTAAAAGAACACCTGTTTGGAACGCCAAAATACGTAGAGGCAATAGTAGCAGAATATGCGGGGCAAACTGTAGGGTTTGCCCTATTCTTTTATAATTATTCAACATTTTTAACAAAGCCAGGAATATATCTGGAAGATTTGTTCGTTCTACCGGAGTACAGAGGACAGGGTGTAGGAAAATCTTTGCTGACAAAAGTTGCTCAGATAGCTGTAGAAAGAGGTTGTGGACGATTGGAATGGAGCGTTTTAGATTGGAATGAGCCAGCTATTGCATTCTATCGCCGTATGGGAGCCAGCATTTTGGATGATTGGCGAATTTGCCGTGTCACGGGAGAAGAGTTGACTCGCTTAGGTGGTAAATAGAGTATAAACCCTTCTAGTTTGACAGCTTGTCTTTTGACAATAGCTCTTACCATCCGTAAGGATACATATGCTCTGACAAAAGTGATTGTTCTTTATACATTCATAGCTGTAATTGTCAAGAGCATGAATTGATAATTTGGTGTGGTGAGGCAAACAATGAAATTGGGTGTTCTAGTTTTCCAAGTGATATTAGCTAATCTGGCTTTGGCTTCTGTTAGCGTTGCGGAAGATCTTAAGTTGTCTAAACAACAGACAGTTGTATATAAAACCTCAGATATCCCATATTTAAACGAGATAGAACACCCATTAACTAGTGCAAAATTACTCATAACTCAAACACCAACAACTCCAACCAAAACTCCTCAAACAACTGACGATCGCAACTCTCCTACAGAAGAAGAGTCAGAACCTAGCAATAATAATGATGAAGCCGACATCATTATAGATGTGACGGGAAAAGAAGACAGTCTCCCTCAATCGACTCCAACATATGTCATTCCAAAAGAGGAGATTCAAAAACAAGGTGCAACCAGTGTTGCGGATGTTTTAAAAAAATTACCGGGGTTTGCTATCAATGATGCGGGTTATGGTGCTGATATCCATACTGGTACTTACTACCGAGGCGCTTCCATCAATCAATCTGTCTTCTTAATTAATGGCAGACCTATTAATAATAATGTCAATACCTATCACGGAACAACAGATCTCAATAGTATCCCTGTTGAATCTATCGAACGCGTAGAATTATACAGCGGTGCAGCTTCTACCTTATATGGTTCCTCAGCCTTTGGAGGGGTGGTTAATATCATTACCAAACAAGGCGATATTGTTCCTCGATTGAATGCAGCTGCAGAATTTGGTTCTTTAAATCTCAATAACCAACAATTTAGTTATGCAGCTTCAATTAATTCTTTAAGATACAACTTTAGCTTTGAAAGGTTTTTTGTTGATAATCGTTATCGCGTTCCCGTCGGTGCAGCAAATCGCGACAGTCAAGGATACTTATTTAACGCAGATACATCAACAAGTACTTACTTTGGAAGTCTTGCTTTAGATGTAAATAAAAAGAACACTGTTAGTTTAGATGTGACTAAATTAAGCAGTCGTAGGGGATTGATTTACTTTGGATTTCCTTTACAGCGCGATCGCTTAGACCATGATGGGTTAAACATTGGTTTATCTTGGAGAAGCCAACTGAGTAATGATAATAGCTCTATTTTGACAACCTCAATAGGCTACAACCAAGATTACTTCAACACTTACGGTCCTAGCAACCAGTTTTATCGTACT
Organism: Tolypothrix campylonemoides VB511288_2; assembly: GCF_045999855.1. Classification (NCBI taxonomy): domain Bacteria; kingdom Bacillati; phylum Cyanobacteriota; class Cyanophyceae; order Nostocales; family Tolypothrichaceae; genus Tolypothrix; species Tolypothrix campylonemoides. The sequence continues at coordinate 763,120 of NZ_JBFPMW010000003.1, read as the reverse complement.
GGAACGTTAGATACTCAACTTCTTTCCGCTAGAGTCGATCATGATTGGCGGATAACAGCAAATAATAAACTGCGATGGGGCTTGGATTTGAAAAATACTTGGTTGACTGGAGATATATTAAGTACAGTTCCCGATCGGGTTGCTTTGAATGAAACTCAGAATAGAAGTTTATTAAACGCAGCACTTTTCGCCGTTACGACTTGGAATATCAGCGACAATTTTTTATTAGATGTAGGGCTGAGACAAAGTTTTGACAGTCAATTTGGAAACTATCTCAATCCTAGTGTGGGATTAAAATACGATATTAATTCAATCCTTTCTTTTCGAGGAAGTTGGGCTGGAGGACAGCGCAATCCCGGACTAGACCAGTTGTATGTCTATGATACAGTGCATGGTTGGTCACCCAATCCCAATCTAGAACCAGAAACTGGTTCTTCTTGGACTGCGGGAGTAGATGTGAGATTCTCTGAGAGTTTGACAGGTCAATTTACTTACTTTGGAAGTAGTCTAGATAATCGATTGGGAGTTATACAAGGAAGATGGGCAAATATTGGTTTAGTGGACACGAATGGTTTAGAAGCAGCCCTGAAGTGGAAAGTTGGTTCTGGTTGGTCAACATTTCTCAATTACACGTACACAGATGCACAAATCAAAACAGGAACGGAAAGAGGATTGCAATTAGGTATGCTCCCTTACTCTGTAGCGTCTTTTGGTCTCGGTTACGAAAGTAAAGGTTGGCAAGCAAATTTGTACGCCACTTACTACAGTGGTGCGCGTCGAGCATTCTTTACAAGACCGGGAGATAAAATTACAGATTTCAGTCCATCTTTCTTTAATTTAGATTTTAGCGCTCGCATTCCGATTACGAGAACTTTGGGATTAACTGTTTATTTAGAAAATTTATTTGATGAAAAATACGAGCGCGTAAATCGTACTTATAGTCCTGGTTTTACCTTCCGTATGGGTTTGTCATCTAATATTTAATTGAATTTTAGAAACTGGGTATTTAGTTCCCAGTCCTGATGACATATTTAAAAGTGATGTCAATCGCTTGTGCTGCTTTAACCAAATTTTGCAAGCTTCTGTAGTCAGTTGTACATCTTCAGCAGTTAAAACCTCATCCGGTGTTTCGGATGCTAAAATCTTAGCAACTCGTGCAGCATGAGAGTAACTCACTCCGTGTTTGACAAGCTCTGTGTGAAATAATCGTTCTTTCTCTTCAACTGAGATAGATAATACTCGATGCATGAATCAGAAATAGCAAATGAGTAACAACTTTGAGGTTACTCGATTAACAGGAAAGACCGCCACCCGCTTTAAGGTACAAAAACATTTGACTCATCTTACTACTTTCGGTAAATTATAATCTTTCTTATGAGAGCCAAAATTGACAACGAAGTTCTTTTTCTTCACCATGAAGACGTGCCAGAGTATAAGAAGGGCGGGTCTGTTGTTAGGAATAGCTATTTTTGGGCATTGCGTTCTATTGCTGGTAAAGCTTCGCGTTATAAAGATTGGGAATACGAGTCAGAGGTTTGGTTTGCACTCACGCGAATGCTCTTATCTTTTGCTGAATCCAGGTATTTAGGTTTGAGCGAAACAGTTCTGGAATTTCCCTTGTCTCAAGGGGAAATTCCTGAGGTGCTGCGTCCTATATCTACTTGGGAATAAAGTTTGGGAAGATGGCAAAGAGCACTTTAAAGGAAAAATGAAGTTAAAATCTCAATACAAGAGACCAAATTTCAGATTACCAAAAAAAAATGAGTGTCAATTTAGCCCAGCAGGTTCGCGAACTGCAAACTACCCTAACAAAAATGCAAGTGACACTAGATGCGATCGCTGATGCCATAGTATGGGTAGGGCAAAATGGACACGTCCAATGGTGTAACTCTAGCTTTGAGCGCTTGGTAAAACAACCGCATAAAAGTATTTTAAATCAGCCCTTAAATGACTTGTTACTTTTGAAGCAAGCAGGGCAAGAAATTGGTTGGGAATTTTATCCTTGTGCTGGAATTTTCGCCGGAAATTACGAACCAACAGAATACGAGCTTGACCGGGGCGAATGTGTAAAAGTGCTGCAATTCTTTGGTCATTGCTTGAATCTTGCAGAAGAAGACAAAATTGCCATACTGACTATTCGAGATGTAACACAGCAAAAGCATTTAGAAGCAGAACACAGACAAGTCATGCGGGAACGCGAGGAATCCCTATCACAGTTAAGAGCAACCCTAGATTCTACAGCAGATGGAATTGTGCTTGTAGATTTAGAGGGAAATACTCCGGTGTACAACCAAAAGATTATGCAGATGTGGTCATTACCAGAGTATCTCATGTTACCCGGACGCGGACAAGAACGAGTGCGGTTTATAGCCGAGCAAGCAAAAGATCCGGAAGCATTTCTTGGCAAAATTCGGGAACTGTGTGTGAACCATCCAGAAACATCAGTCCTAGATATCGTAGAATTAAAGGATGGTCGGGTCGTCGAGCGTTACTCCCAACCCCAGTGGCAAGGCAATCAGATTATTGGGCGTGTTTGGAGTTTTCGAGATGTAACCGAACGCATCAAAGCAGAGCAAGCCCTACTTCGCGATCGCGCTTTACTGCAAGCGTCTACAGAAGCAGGTATGGACGGAATTTTGGTCATTGATGAAAATCGAAAAGTAGCACTATACAATCAGCGCTACTGCCAAATATGGCAAATTCCAGAAGCAATACTCCAGTCTAGCGATTCCCAAAAACTGTTGGAACTATTGCTAGATAAGCTAGAACAACCCCAGGAGTTCGTTAATAGAGTAGAGTACCTCTACAATCATCCCGAAGAGACTTGTCATGATGAACTGACGCTCAAAGATGGACGAACTTTAGATAGATACAGTACGGCTGTGCGATCGCCTCAAGGAGAGTATTACGGCAGAATTTGGTATTTCCGAGACATTACTGAATGTACCAAAGCAGAGAAAGCTTTGCAGCAGAGCGAATCAAAATTTCGTACTATCGTAGAAACAGCCAACAGTATTATTTTACGTTGGGATAGAAAGGGAAACATTAAATTTTTAAATGAATACGGTCTGAGGTTTTTTGGCTTTAATATTGACGAGATTAAAGGACGAAATGTTGTAGGAACAATTGTTCCCGAAACGGAAACATCCGGGCGCGATTTACAGGATTTAATGGATGATATTTGCCACCATCCAGAAAACTATATTTTTAACGAAAATGAAAATATTTGTAAAAATGGAAATCGGGTTTGGATTGTTTGGGCAAATAAACCCATATTAGATGAGCGTGGTCAATTAGTAGAAATTCTCTCAGTAGGAACAGATGCTACAAAACGCAAACAAACAGAAGAAGCACTACGCCGCAGTGAATTGAAATACCGCCGGATCTTTGAAAACTCTTTAGTAGGAATTGGTCGTTCCCGTCTTCAGGATGGGCTGTTTTTGGATATCAATCAACCTTGCGCGGAAATTATCGGATACAGTAGCGTGACAGACCTCATCGGTAAACGTTATGCTCCTGATTTTCACGTTGATTCAGAGATCCGTCCTTGGATATTAAACCAACTGCAACAGCATGGTGAAGTTCGCAACCTTGAAATTCAATTGCGCCGTCAGGATGGATCGATCGCTTGGGGTTTAATGTCTGCTAGGATCAACGCTGAGGATTCCTGCTTGGAATTTATGATTGCTGATATTAGCGATCGCAAGCGCCTTGAAGAAGAACGCCAGCATGCAGAACTAGAGCGCAAAAAAGCTGATGAAGCCCTGCAAACTCGGGTGCGAGCAGAAAGTCTACTCAGTAGTATATCCCGGCAATTCATTGACCGGGAGTTCAACACGGCTATTACTTTTACCCTAAAAGCCATCGCCCAATTTATTGGTGCAGAACGAGCGTGTATTTTTGAGTATACAGAAAACCAAAGCCAAGTAGGGTTAATTTATGAATGGTCTCTACCCTGCATTCAACCATTGTCCCTCAGCGGACAAGGCGGGGCTGTGGAACGTTTTTCTTTATTGTCTGAAATTTTACATAACAAAGCTTTCGTAGTCAATTGCGTTACCGAACTGCCAAAGAACTCAACGGAAAGAGCACTATTTGAAAGTCACTCAATTCAGTCTGTTATTGCAGTACCGATGACTCACAAGGGTTCTGTCGTTGGGTTTCTAGGGGCTGATGTTGTTAACTATTCTAAAAACTGGAGCAAAGAAGATATTAACTTACTAAAACTAGCAGGTGAACTGATTGCAATTGGTAAAGCAAGACATCAAGTAGAAGAAGCCCTGAGAGTTGCTAAAGAAGCGGCTGAAGCTGCTAACCGAGCCAAAAGTGCTTTTTTAGCAAATATGAGCCACGAACTTCGCACGCCTCTAAATGCCATTCTTGGTTTTGCCCAATTAATGGAGCGAGATACTGCTTTAACAACCAAGCAACGGGAATCTTTAGCTACTATCAATTGCAGTGGCGAGCATCTGCTTAACCTGATAAATGATGTGTTGGAGATGTCTAAAATTGAAGCCGGACACAGCGTTCTTCATCCCGAACCCTTCGACCTACATCACTTATTACAAACACTACATGAAATGTTTCTACTGCGAACACAAGCAAAGCAGTTACTCCTTAAGTTTGAAATCGCTTCCGATGTTCCTCAATACGTATATACGGATCAAGGCAAACTCCGCCAAGTTCTTATTAACTTACTCGGTAATGCTGTTAAATTTACCCATACAGGAGAAGTGACACTGCGTGTGAAGTTGGGGATTGGGGACTGGGGCATGAGGGCTGGAGACAAGGGAGATAAGGGGGACATACTAAGAAATAATGCTCGATCCCCAATGCTCAATCGCCAATATTCAATCGCTTTTGAAATAGAAGATACCGGGCGGGGAATTGCACCCGAAGAAATGGAACATCTCTTTCAACCTTTTGTCCAAACAACAAGCGGGACTCAAGCAAAAGAAGGAACTGGGCTGGGGCTGACAATTAGTCGCGAGTTTGCACGGTTGATGGGGGGAGATATTTACGCCGAAAGTACCCCAGGGCAAGGAGCAATTTTTCGATTTAAGATACAATTGACATTAGCAGAGCCACAAGAAGTTACAACACTATCAACTCGCGGGCGCGTTCTCCAACTAGCACCCAATCAACCAAAATATCGTATTTTAGTTGTTGATGACCGTCGTGAAAATCGGGATCTGATCGCCCAACTTCTCAGTCTTGTAGGGTTTGATGTTCAATGTGCTACTAACGGACAAGAAGCGATCGCTTTATGGGAAACTTGGCAGCCACATCTCATTTGGATGGATATGCGAATGCCTGTCATGAACGGCTATGAAGCAACTGCGGAGATTCGGCGCAGAGAACAGCAATGGGAAACACAGCAACGGGGGCTAACAACTTTCAATTCCCAATCACTGACTCTCAATCCCCGATCTCAAACCACCATCATTGCTCTTACCGCAAGTGCTTTTGAAGAACAACAAGCAAATATCTTGGCTGTAGGCTGCGATGATTTAGTTCGCAAGCCATTTCGAGAACAGGTTATTTTTGAAAAAATGGCTCAATATTTAGGTGTTCGCTATCTTTATGCCAAGGAGCCAGAAAAAGTCACGATACAGGCAAAGGGAAATAGAAAAGCAGAACAAAGTCTTAAAGTTTCAGATTTAAATAAAATAATGCCTTCTGAATGGACCTTACAATTACATCAAGCTGCGATCGAAGTTGATGGAAATCGAATTGCTCAACTTCTAGAAGAAATTCCTGAGACTCATTCAGAAATAGCAGGGATTCTTACAGAGTTATTGCGTCACTTTTGCTTTGATGAAATTCTTAATTTACTTGAAGTCAGTGACGCCAAAGATTAAGGTCGCGATCCCGACTTATTAAAGAAGTCGGGGATCGTGCAGCCCCTTATGATTCATAAAACTTACTGCTACCTCCCCCTACTTCTGATTCTCAACCTTATGGGTATTCTTGGCATAACAAAGGAAGAGGTTTGACGAAATTGCGTTCCTAAGCCTAAATTTACGTGTTGCTTGTATATGTACCAAGTTTCTTGTCTGCCTTCATTTTGGCGATTGCGACACTTAACAGGCGGTTCTTGAAGAGTCACTTCCCAGTAATCTTCAGGTCGTTCAATATTACCCAAGTAGGGTGAGTTTCCATTCGTGATTTGAACGGGAGTTAAATTATCAGGTTCTCTATAAGACAAAGCAACCAGTCTCTCGTTGTAGCTAGCGTGGCACTTTGCTCTTTGGGAGTCGTAAATTTCAGGAGATTGTCTGTACCAATTTCTTTGTTTTTTTAAATAAGTCCCTTGATAAGCAGTGACTCTAAAGGATATGGGAGATTCCCTTGGAGTCGTTTGAGATGACACACTAGTAGGGATTGCAGCACCTATTACACCACACGCCGCAGCCAAACAAAAAAGCAATCTTTTAGGGTAGATTTTGGTACTTTTTATATTCATAAACAAATTTTTAAAATATGCAAATTCTTTTTACCTGTCTTGTTTGAGCACAAGTAAAGACAGAGTAGTTTGGATGAGTTAATACATGACTACACACCCAAACAGCATATTTTCCGAAAAGAACTCGATCGTTGACCGGGTAACCAATCACGGTTGACCGATCGCCGAAGGCTGTTAAGAATCTTTACATACTCGAGCTGGTAATATTTGACTGTAGCGGCGAAACTCTGCAAGATACTGCTCTAAAACAACAAATTGAGGTAAATTCAGGCTGTAGTAAATCCAACGTCCTTCTTGACGTGCTCGAACCAAACCTGCTTCCCTAAGATTTTTAAGATGGAAAGACAGTTTTGACTGGGTAACTCCCAAGGTATCGCATAAGTCACACACACAAAGTTCTTTATCTCGCAAGAGTTCCACTACATTAATCCGTATAGGATCGGAGAGAGCATGGAAACCCGCAACAACAACATCTGAAGTAGCAACTGAGGAGCTTTGCATCAATTTATTTTGATAGAGATATCTATTTCTATTTTGAACTAGAACTAGCGATCGCTTCTGCTTAATTATTGCGATCTTACTTACAGTTTGAGATTCATGCCTACGAGTGGAGTTTTGATGCTGTAGGTGAGGCAGTATTTATGTACTTAAATATTCCTTATTAATAGAAAAATAACCGCCTTGAAAGGGCTAGGGCGTATTTTCAAACGACTTGATTGATGGTTTTAATTGCCATATCCAACCAATCAATATAGGTCTGCTCTTGTCTTAGCACGAGTTCCAGTACTAACCTTTGCATAATCCGTTCGCGATGGTTAGCAAAATCCTCAATCGGTGGTAGCTCGAGTGCTTTACATTCATCTAGTTTTTCACACCGCACTGCTCGTTGTTGCTCTAACAGTTTAATAATGGCTTCATTTGATAACTGAGCGGCAAAATACATCTGAATGAGTAAAGGATCTCGCACAGTAGGTAGAAGTTGAGCTTCTTGAAGCCATCGTGTTAATTCTGCTTGTCCTGCTTCCGTCAAACGGTAAACTTTACGATTCGGGCGATCGCGTTGAATCTCAACTGTACAGTTAATCCAACCCCGTTGTTCCAGTTTCTCCAAAGTTCTGTAAATCTGTGCTTGGTCGGCTGGCCATAAATGGGCAATAGTGCGATCGAAGCAGCTTGTTTTGAGGTCGTAGCCAGTCATTTCTTCTTGCTGAAGCAGACCCATAATTGCATATGCCAGAGACATAATACGGTTTTCCGAAAAATAATGTTCGCTTAATGACACTGTCATTTAATATATATGTTTGCGCTAATATAAGATTAATCATATATAAAGTATATCACTCTAAAAATGAACTAGTTGTTCGCACGGGCTGTTTGTCACGAACACCGAAGCTGAAATCAAGAGAGCATTTGCAGATTATCGTAACGGAAGGATGGGTACTATTAATGTCTGACAACCTTTTACAACCAACACTTCAACGTTTGTCCCTTCTGCGTGGCAAACTGCTCGACTTACACAAAATCTTGCTTGATGCAGAACGCACGACTTACGAGCAAGTTCGCGGACGGGTGTCTAGAGGAGAACTGCTACAACTCCTAATTTCTAACGAGCAATTTGCTTGGTTGCGTAACATTTCTATGTTAGTAGTAGAAATCGATGAAGCCTTAAATGCAGATGAACCAATTACCTTGGAAGATGCTCAAAGTTTGCTGGATAGTGCTCGCCAGCTGCTGACACCTGCTGAGGATGGCAATACCTTTGAGAAAAAGTACTACGACTCTCTCCAAAGCGAACCTGATGTTGCACTAGCACATGCAGAGATAACACAAATTCTTGCTCAGAAATAATGGGTTTAAGACCCTTAAATCAGAGATTTAAGGGTCTTAAATTAAAGGGGGATTCGCCCCCTTTAATTACCCACAATTCAAACTGTAAGGTATATGGTTTACCAAGATAAGTTTGCTACAGCCTTTTGTCTCAAACCAAAACTATACCGGGTTGTTTGGATGTTCGTTATGGAGTGAAAAGGTCGCTCAAGGGAGTTGAAAAACCCTGGTGCTCTTAAGAAAATAACATGACCGGGCGTGCTGTCAATTTCCATTGAATTTTTACCAGAGCGATCTGCACACAAGCTAAATTCTCCAGCTCCTGCTATATTAAAAATGCAAACTAGGTTAATTGTGCTTAATCTGTCCCGATGCGGCGTGATACCCAACTCCCCTGGCTCGTACTTTTGCAGCACCATTTTATGAAATTCTAAAGGGGTCGTGAAAGGATAGGGAACAACAGTGCTGAACTGTTCTACCAGGAGGGATTGAAATGCTTCTTTTAATTTCAAATACAATGATGAAGATGGAAACGCATCAAATGAACTGTATTGCTGTCTAACAATGCGAGAACCCGTTCCCACAACCTCAGTTTTTTGCGTGTAAATGTAGCTTTGAGCTTCTTTGAAAAGAGCCAATCGGGTTGTTTCGTCGAGCATGGGTACAGACATCGCCCCGACTGTCGAGAGTTCCTTTATCAAGAGATGAATATCAAAGTGATTTAGATAGAAGAAGACAGCCTCCTTTTGCAAGCTATTAGATAAATATTAGCTTACAAAAATTTGAACAGATGGGGTTTCAAGCTGTCAAAATCGGATTTATTTTACAGAAAACCCGCGACGTGTAGGCTTAAGAGTCGCAAACTCTACTTGAAAAGTTACGCGATCGCTCATTCCACCACTGCTTGCTTCCAACACCCACCGACCGGGACGCATATTCCAAAAGATAGAACCAGACGAATCAGTCGCTAGCTTTTCACCATTCAACCACCACTCTACGGGTGCTTTTGATGTCCCTGCTAATTTGAACTCCAGTTTTTGTTGTATTTCATCACCCGGACGGAGTAAGAACAAATCCCCCTCATGAGGAGAGACAATCTTAAGCTTGCTTGAACTCAATCCAGATTGCTCTTGCTTTGCCAACCAATTATCATACTCGTGGGATAATTGAAATTGGTTTTGACGCTGGTAATCTTGGATGTTTTCCGGATAAAAATACTCCTGTACCACTGAGGAACAATCTGGTGTTGGTTTTAACCCAGAAACAGCACAAATAGGCAGTTGTACCATACCCTTTGGAGGAGTAAAACCTACAGGCTCTCGTTTCTCGTGTAGGTGTAACATAATTCGGTTCCAGAGTGGTGCTGCGCCAGTCACGCCAGAAACCTGACGCATGGGATCGCCATCAAAATTGCCTACCCACGTCGCTACAGTGTAGTCAGTCGTAAATCCAACCGTCCAAGTATCGCGAAAATTAGAGGAAGTACCAGTTTTAACAGCAGTCGGAAACGGTAAATTCAGGACTGAATCTACACCAAATGCAGTCGCACGCGCATGGCGATCGCTCAACATATCAGTTATAAGTTGCCATGTTGTTGGATTTTTGATTGTAGATTTATTTTGGTTCGAGGAATGAGAAACTTCAGTCAGTAACTGCATGGTTTCCCCTTTCCTTGCCATAGTAACGTAAGCACGGGCTAATTCCCACAAAGTCACTTCACCACTACCTAGAGTTAACCCCAACCCATAGTACTCTGGTGACTGGGTGAGGTGTTCAAAGCCCAATTGGTGAAGGCGATCGAGAAAAGTTGCCACACCCACCTTTTCTAAAACCCGTATCGCTGGAATATTCAAAGAATTCGCCAAAGCAATACGCACCCGCACCGGTCCTAAAAAACTTTTGTTATAGTCTGTGGGGCTGTAAAGTTTTGCTCCGGGAATTGCGTAGTGAGCGGGTACATCTGCCAAGATTGTATTGGGACGGATGACACCTTTTTCCAAAGCCAACTCGTAGAGAAATGGTTTGAGGGTAGAACCAGGTTGGCGCAGTGCTTGTACTCCATCATTGCGCCCTAGCTTTGTTTCATTAAAGTAGTCAGGCGAACCGACATAAGCCAAAACTTCTCCGGTACGGTTGTCAATGACCAAAGCCGCTGCATGATGAACGTTGTTATTAGCAAGGGTAGCAATTACCTGCTGTACCTGCGCTTCCACAAACTGCTGTAAAGGACGGTCTACAGTCGTTAGAATTGGGTTCGATTTCCACTCCGGCTTATCCTTGTGGGAAGGGGTTGGGCGGATCTGACGGGACAACCAAAACAAAAAGTGCGGTGCAGCAATAATTCCCCGTTGACGGGATTGAAACACAATGTCTTCCGCATATGCTCGTTTTGCTTGTGAGGGAGTGATATATCCGTCCTGTTCCATGCGATCGAGGACGTATTTCTGGCGCTGTTTCAGACGTGGATAATGCTGAAGTGGATCGAAGTAAGTGGGATTATTGGGAATAGCAGCAAGGAGACTTGCTTGAGCAAGATTGATGTCACTCGCTGGTATGGAAAAATAGGTACGAGCCGCTGCTTCTACACCATAAATATTCCCTCCCATTGGCAGACGATTGATATATGCAGAAAGAATTTCGTCTTTACTCATTCCTGCTGTTAACCGCCAAGAAAGCCAGATTTCTTCAATTTTACCTGATAAAGTCCTAGGGACAGGATTGAGCATTCGTGCTAACTGCATGGTCACTGTAGAAGCACCGGAAACAATCTTTCTAGTGGATATGGCATCTTTCAGTGCGCGGGCTACAGCTTTTAAATCCAACGCTCCATGATGATAAAAGTCTCCATCTTCTGCTGCTAAAATAGCTTGGATAAAAAGAGAAGAAACTTGATTCAATGGCACTACAGATGTATGCTCGCGATCGCGGGTCAGCAATGTTCCTAAAGGTAGCCCATTGCGGTCAACAAATTCAAGTGCTAGATGTTGTTGAGCAATATCTGTAGGGCGAATGGGTACAAAATATGGCAGTACGCGTACTGTCAAGCATATCAACAGCAACGCTAGGATAACTTTGCAAGTTCTGCGGTTCAACAAATACCACAGTTTCTTTTTAAAATAGATAAGCGATCGCGAATCCAGTTTCATCTGTATATTCCTTGCAAAGACCTATCTCAAGTTTTGCGTTGCATTGACAAATACATCAGGAAAGAGATTCCTCAATTATAGTCACGCTCAAAAGTCCTTTGTAGCTGAACTTTAATTGCGCCAACAGACTGAGTACTGATGTGTTAAGGTCGTGAATATTGGGCAACAAAAGAGGAAATGCAGTGAGCTACTACGACTTTCTCAAAAATAGCTGCATGGGGATCGCGATCGCGAGTTTGTCTCTACTCAGCAGTGGGCTGACTCCATCTGTTTATGCACAAACTACTCCTACTTCCACCGTACAAAGTAACCCTAAAAGCTCAGTGGACTTTCTCTACCGAGGACGCGAAAGATTTCAGCGTAAAGACTATAAGGGAGCGGTAGAGGACTTCGATCGGGCAATCATCCTCAATCCTAATGATGCTAACGCCTATTATTATAGAGGTCTTCTTCTACACGAGCTAGGAGACAATTTGGGTGCAGTCTTAAACTTCGATCGCGCATTGCAACTCAATCCCCGCTCTGCTGACGCTTACTTTCGCAGAGCCGGTGCTCGTTATAGTATTGGCGATCGACCCGGAACAATTCAGGACTTACAACTAGCAGCTAAGTTCTTTCAATCGCAAGGAAACGCAAAGGGCTATCAACAAGCACAAAATCTCATTAAACGGCTTAGCACCTGGTAAATTGATTTGCCATACTCAAGATTTTTTGAACCACAGAGGCGCAGAGTACGCAGAGGAAAAATAAGATAATGCTTCACTATCAAAAAATCTGACGCTCCGTACAACGATTGCGATCGCACTCTGTTTGCAGAGAAAGCTACAATCTCCTAGATTTGCCTTAAAGTTTCGGCATCAGTAATTGCTGAGCAGTCAGGTTAATTTGGGGAAAAGTTTGCGATACGATTCTTTGATTGCCACTAAATACTGTTTGCTTATAAACTGAACCTGCTAGCAAACAGACTGTTACTTTATCTTCTAACGGATCGACAATCCAATATTCATTAACACCAAAGGCAGCGTACTCTAATGTTTTGATACTATAGTCACGGTCAACAGATTCGGGCGATACGACTTCAACAATGAGTGGTGGTGCAGTTTTAAGAATCGCCAATTTCTTTTCAATAGACATAGCTTGTTGTTGAGTCATAACCAATATATCAGGACGCCTAATTTGTGTGCCTATCATAACTTCGACACCATTGGAACGCGGTTCTAATGTAAGTCCCAGTCGTTGTTTTTCTAAAATAAACTGAAATAATACGAACGTGATAATTGCTTCATGATTACCAGTCCCTGGAGGCATTTCGACCAATACCCCCGAATCAAGTTCGTAACGCTTGTCTGTGCCATCATTGTAGGTTATATACTCCTCTACTGTCATTTTTAAGGGTGTTTGGGACATAATTGCCTCCTAATATATAGTTAGTGGGGGCGTTCAAGAGCAGATGTCCTTATGATAATTAAACCACCGAGTTGGTGTGAGATCGCTTAAAATGTTGCGCGTAGATCCGGAAGAAAGTATTGATAATAATTACTGTAAAAGTTTTGCCGTCCATGAATTGATTAAGAATTGTATTGATTTTCTGGAAACAGTGGCGAGAATTAGCTATCTATAGGAATCCTCTTTTTTCTCTGCGTTCTCAGCGCTTCTGCGGTTCAAAAGTAATTTATTGAACGCAGAGGACGCAGAGTACGTGGAGGTAAGGAGAGAGAGCGCTATTAATTTCCTGAAGTTTTTATCTACTTTGACAGGGCGCTTCTGTGTCCATCTTACAAAAATCGATAATTTTAGAGCGGAAAGGGCGTAGCGAGTTATTGATGCTTCTCCCACTAACAACTAACAACTAACCACTAACCCACCCCTGTATGTTCCCAAGAATTTTGCTGCGCTTCCTGCTTGTCCTGACACTTATGCTGGGGATAGCAGGATGTGGTTTTGTCAGCATCGCCCCAAGAAAAGAGCAGCTTCCCACAGTTTCTGTACTCAACCCACCACAGTTACCGGACTGGATAGAACAGATAAGCCCGTTATCTGATAGCGAACCTCTTAACCAAATTCGCATCCGGTTTAAAGAGGCTTTAATTCCTGTTGAGAGTCTTGATAGCGCAGAACAACAGGGGTTATTGAAAAAGTTTGAAATTGTGCCATCTATCCCAGGTCATTTTCGATTTTTGACACCACGGATGGTGGGATTTCAAGTAGAGGAAGCACTTCCAAAAGCAACGCGATTTCAAGTGACGCTCAAAGCAGGTTTAGCAGATTTAAAAAATCACCGACTCAATCAAGATTTGGCTTGGACTTTCAATACCGAACTCATCAAACTCACAGATCTTCCTGGAAAAAATCCCATTGAAAAGGATGAAATCGAGCCAATTGATTTACAGCAAAAGCTACAATTCACTTCTAATACGGAATTAAATTTAGCTTCTGTACGAAAGCATTTGCAACTTCTTGTAGAAAACAAAACTCAGAATGTACCTTTTAAAGTAGAATTGGCAAAAGAAGAAAAAACTTCAGAAACTCAAGATCCTTTAGAAAAATTTGACCCTTCATCTCGTCAATGGATTTACAATCTCATTCCTCAAGAAAGTTTGCAAAAAGCAACTCATTATCGTCTGGAGTTTTCTCCAGGTTTACTTCCTGCTTATGGTAATTTACCGAGCGAACAAACCTTTGCGAGTAAACTGTCAACTTATTCTCCCTTGGAATTTAGGGGACTTCAGTTTTACGGTCAACCCGATGCAAGTGGAACGTATGGTAGATTTGTTCAAGGTGCTCCCCAACTTGTCTTTAATAATGAATTAGCAGCTAGTTCAGTTATTGAAAATATTAAAATTAATCCCGCACCCCAAGCAATTTCTCGAATTATTCAAGCCAACGATAGAGAAAAAGTTATTAATATCAATCCTTATGCTTTCTCACCTTCAACAAGCTATACAATAACTATTGGTGCTAATATTAAAGATAAATTTGGTCAAACTCTGGGTAAGCCCATAACAGTTAAATATGAAACGGGAGATTTAGCTGGGGATTTATGGGTTCCTGAAGGTTTGAATATTTTTCCTGATGGAAAAAACTTACAACTTAATATTTCTACAGTGAATCTGCCAGATTCCAGTTATAAAGCAGCTTATCAAGTTGTTCAACCAACAGATTTGGTTTATTTTAATTCGGCTTATCCTAAAAGCGAAGGAAACAATCTATTACCTCAAATTTCAGACTGGAAAAGGTTTAAGGTATCGGGGAAAAAAAATCAGTCATTGGAATTGAGCGTTCCCATACGAGAAAAACTTGGTGCTGCTACGGGAATGTTAGCTTATGGGGTGCAAGCACGCACAAATACATATAAAGAAAATGGGAAGGAACTTTGGCGAGAACCTGCGACTTACGGTATGGTTCAAATGACAAATTTGGGCGTCTTTACACAGTGGTTTCCAGAGTCTGGCTTAATTCGAGTCCACCATCTTTCTGATGGCTCGCCCGCAAAAGCAGCTGCGATCGCAATCTATCAATCCAAATTAGAGGCAAAATCCCGTCCTCAACCCGTACCTTGCGCGTCTGGAAAAACTGATGAAAATGGGACTTTAAGGCTCGCACGTGACGATTTAAGAGAATGCTTTGCTGGTTCTCAAAGTTCTACCAAAGAACCGCTGTTGCTGGTTATTGCACGGGAAGATCGAGATTGGGCATTTGCCCGTACTGAAGAATACAGCGGTGCTTATGGCTACGGAATTGATGCGAGTTGGGAAGATAGCAAATTTGTATCCCGTGGAGTTATCTTCTCCGACAGACAGTTATATCAGCCGGGAGAAAAGGCTTGGTTGACTGGTTTTGCTGACTACTTACAAAATGGCGAAATCAAACAGGATAAAAATGCTATTTACCAGTTAACTCTTATAGATCCAGATGGGCAAAAAATAGATTTAGGGACTAAAAACACGAATGAATTTGGAACGTTTTCTCTAGAACTACCTATCAAAAAAAATCAACGTTTGGGCTACTATACAATCCAAGCAAAGGGAAAGAACGGGCAAGAAATTTCTGGAGAGTTGCGCGTTGCTGAGTTTAATCCACCTAATTTCAAAGTAGAACTGAATTTAGATAAAGAATTTGCTTTTCTTGATGACAAAGTAGAAGTTCAATCTACAAGTCAATATTTATTTGGTTCTCCTGTAGAAGGGGGACAAGCTAAATATTTTGTGACTCGCCAGCAGACAAATTTTGTTCCTAAAGGATGGGAGGAATTTACTTTTGGCAAACAGTGGTTTTGGCCAGAAGAACCCCCTTCTGTACCTAGCGATGTTTTGCAAGCAAATGCATCACTTGATGCTAACGGGAAAAGCAATCAAACGGTGGTGGCAAAAGATTTGCCCTATCCCATGATTTACCGCGTGGATGTACAAGTTGCAGATGTTTCCAATTTATCTGTGGCAAATTCCAAAACATTTACAGCATTACCCAGCGATCGCCAGATCGGGTTAAAAAGCAATTTTGTTGGTGAAGCTAGCAAAGATTTTCCTTTTGAGGTTATTGTGACAGACCATACGGGAAAACCGCAAGAAGGTCAACGGGTATTGTTGGAACTTCAACAAATGAAGTACAGCAACGTGACTCAATTAGTAGAAGGGAGTGCAACGGGAAAAACCCAAGTTGAATATAAGACAGTCGAGAAAGCAGAAATTACATCTGCAAACAAGCCCCAATCCGTAACGCTAAAACCCAATGAATCCGGTTCTTATCGCATCAGAGCGAATTTTAGCGATGCGAGAAATGATACCAGCGCAACAGATATCCAAATTTGGGTGACAGGAGAAAATCC
Source organism: Tolypothrix campylonemoides VB511288_2 (assembly GCF_045999855.1). NCBI lineage: Bacteria > Bacillati > Cyanobacteriota > Cyanophyceae > Nostocales > Tolypothrichaceae > Tolypothrix > Tolypothrix campylonemoides. The sequence goes on along the minus strand of NZ_JBFPMW010000003.1, from coordinate 746,856 downwards.
GGTATTTTGGGGTAACAAAGAAAAAGACCGTTTGGAAATTCAACTGGATAAAACAACTTTTAAACCGGGTGAAACGGTGACGGCTCTGATTCAGTCTCCTTATTCGGAAGGAGAGTTGTATTTTGCTGTTATTAAAGACAAACCTCTCTATCAACAAATTGTTAAAGTTAAAGGAGGCGCACCGAAAATTCAATTTCAAGTCACACCAGAAATGCTACCAAATGCAGCTATTGAAGCTGTATTGGTACGACAGGGTACGCCTCTCGATCGCGTAGAACCAAAAAGTCTAACTAACTTAGCTAGGATTGGCTTTGCTCCTTTTAAAGTGAACTTGGATGATAAGTATTTAAAAGTACAAGCAACTCCAGTACAGGCGTCGCTCGAACCCGGTGCAGAACAAACAGTACAACTGGAACTTAAGGATAATCGGGGAAATCCCTCCAAAGGACAGTTCACAGTTATGGTGGTTAACGAGGCTGTGCTGCAACTTTCCGGTTATCGTCCGCCGGATTTGGTAGCTACAGTCTATGCTGAACAACCGATATCAACTCGCTTTAGCGATAACCGCCAAAATGTAGTGGTAGAACAACAAGCATTAGCTGAACCCAAAGGTTGGGGTTACGGTGGTGGGTTATCAGCAGGTACGGCGAATACCCGCATTCGTAGAGACTTTCAAGCTTTAGCTTACTACAATGGTTCTGCGATCGCCGATTCCAACGGTCAAGCACAAATTAGCTTTAAAGTCCCGGATAACTTGACGACATGGCGAGTGATGGTTGTTGCTACTGACGGAAACCTCCGTTTTGGCAACTCCGAAGCAACGTTTATCACAACCAAGCCATTAGTAACCAATGCAATACTGCCACAGTTTGCCCGTCCCGGCGATACATTTCAAGCGGGTTTATCTGTGACTAACAATACTCGGACAACGGGAAATCTCACTATCAATGGTGAAGTCAGCGGTACAGTTCAGTTTGTTGGAAATAACCCCACATCTGCTGCTTTACAAACCCAGAGCGATGGAGCTACTCGTGCTTATCGCTTTCCCATGGTTGCAAGTCGTGTGGGAGAAGGTAAAGTTCGCTTTACCACTCAAATCAATAGCGCCTCAGCAGATGCTTTTGAAGTTCCTTTGGCGATTCAGCAATTGGAAATGACCGAGCAAGTTGTTGAAACAGGTGCAATTGTTCCTCGAAAGAATGAGGTAAAAATTCCCCTGAATATTGAGAAAAATACTTTTCCTGAAGGGGAAGGTTTAGATATCAATTTAGCAAGTACTCTCATACCAGAAATAAAAGCACCAGTACAACAGGTTTGGGAAAATGATGACTTTCCTTTTGCAGAACCTTCAGCAAGTCAACTTTTTATTGCTGCTGGGTTGCAAACTTTGTCTGAAAAATACGGTCAGACATTTGCAGCGTTTAATCCTAGCAAACGTGCTTACCAAGCTATTGAGAAATTGCAAAAACTCCAACTTGCAGATGGTGGCTTTGCTGCTTTCCCTGGAGAACAAAAGGCGGACCCTTGGGTTTCTTCCTATGCTGCTGAATCTCTGGCAAAAGCAGATCGATCTTTCCCCGGTTTGGTAGATTCAAACATGGTATCTCGTCTCAAAACTTATTTGCAAAAAACTCTGGCAAATCCAGGACAGTATGAATTTTGCAAAAAACAGCCTTGTAAAAGCCAACTGCAACTCAACGCTTTGATGGCTTTGGCAGAATTAGGAGACAAGCGCAATACTTTCCTCGCAGATATTTACCGTCAGCGCAATGCTTTTGATTTATCAACTCAGATGAAGCTGACGCGATATTTATCTCAATTTCCAGAATGGCAAAATGAGTCCAAGCAGCTGTTGAGCAAGTTGCAGCAGAATGTTTACTATACGAGCCGTGACGCATCTGTCAGTTTACCTAGCTCTTGGGAATGGATGAATTCACCAACGGCGATACAAGCACAAGCTTTGCGGTTGTTTATCGCCCTGCAGTATAAACCAGAAGCGATCGATAGGTTGTTGCAAAGTTTGCTGGCGTTACGTCGCAAAGGGACATGGCAAACTCATTATGACAATGCTCAAGCGCTGACGGCTTTAGTGGAATACAGCCAACTGCAGCCAACACCGCCCAATTTTGTAGCTACAGTGCGCTTGGCTGGTCAGAAATTGGGACAACAAAAATTTGAAGGTTACCGCAATCCCACCTTGGAAGTGAAAGTTCCAATGGCTGAGTTACCTCGCGGGCGTCATGATTTACAACTGCAAAAATCCGGACAAGGAACGTTGCATTATCTGGTTGCTTATCGCTATCGCTTGCAAGGAAATCAACCAGGAAGATTTAACGGTTTGCGGGTGACAAGGGAAATTAGCCCTGTAGGTCAAGATAAAGTATTGCAAAAAGTAGGATTGTATGCTAAAGATAAACCGTTGACTGTCACGACAGGGCAAGTGTTTGATATTGGTTTGGAAGTGATTGCAGATCGTCCCGTGAATCATTTGGTAATAACTGACCCCTTACCTGCAGGTTTTGAAGCAGTGGATGAGAGTTTTCAAACTGCTACAGCTGCATTACAAGCAAAAGCCGACTCTTGGCAACTTGGGTTCAAGGCGATTCATCGCGATCGCGCGATCGCTTATGCAGATAGTTTGGAACCGGGTGTTTATCAGCTTCATTACTTAGTTCGTTCTGTTACCCCCGGTACATTTCTCTATCCTGGAGCGCAAGTCCACCTGCAATATGCTCCAGAAGAGTTTGGGCGTACCTCTGATGCTACATTGGTGGTTCAGTAGCCGCAAAAACCTCAACGGGCGTAAATAGAGATGTTGATGGGTCAGTGAGACCAATGCGCGAGCGAACTTATGAGTGCTTTCTTTACAAAGGCAATGTTAGAAAATGCTCGCAGTCGGATTTATTTGGGGATTCATTACCAATTTGATTCTGATGAAGGAATGAAAGCAGGAATAAGAATCGCCGATTATGTTTTTGACCAAAAGAATGGGATGCAAGCCCCGTCCTTCTAGGACGGCTTTTCTTGATTTCTAATGTATTGCGTTAGTATTTCAATTGGCGCACCTCCAACGGATACAGCAAAATAACTGGGACTCCATAAAGCTGCGCGTGTTGCCGGGGGGATACTCCCCCCGGCAAACTCGCGCAGCTTTATGGGGCTTTATGTATCCAGCTTGTCCATAACGACGACTAGAAACACCTTTTAAGGCATTAACAATTTGAGAAATAGACAATTTAGGCGGATATTCGATAAGTGCATGAACATGATTGTCTTCACCGTTGAACTCAATCACTTCAAAATCCATCTTCTTGGCTACTTCATTAAACGAGTTTTTAATCAATTCAAGACTTTCGGACGTGAAGACAGACATACGATATTTGGTAACACAGACCAAATGAATCTTAAGGTCTGTAACACTATGTCTTTCACGGCGAAACTGGCTTGTCATGTTTTGTAGATCAAAGTATAATTGTCTTACAGACCAATTATAACACTGTCAGTGAAAGCCAGATACCAGTTCCGATTCTACCCGACAGACCAACAGCAACAGCTTTTAGCTCAGTTGTTTGGTTGTGTTCGTGTGGTTTGGAACGATGCTCTTGCTATCTGTAAGCAGTCTGAAAAGCTACCGAGTAACAACGACTTGCAAAAGTTAGTGATTACGCAAGCCAAAAAAACTGAGAAGCGGTCATGGTTGTCTGATGTTTCTAATATTCCATTGCAGCAATCTGTAGCTGATTTAGGAGTCGCCTACAAAAACTTTTTTGATTCACTTAAAGGTAAGCGGAAAGGTAAAAAAGTTGGCAGTCCTAAATTCAAAAAGAAGACTGCACGACAATCAGCACGATTTAGAATTGGTGGTTTTTCTATCAAAGGAGATAAAGTATATTTAGCCAAAATTGGTAATATTAAGCCTATTTTGTCTAGAAATTTACCCTCAACTCCATCAAGTGTAACAGTCATTAAAGATTGTGCAAATCGTTATTTTCTCAGCTTTGTTGTAGAGGTGGAACCTGTTCAATCCGATGCCAAAAACCAAAGTATTGGTATTGATTTGGGAATTAAAACCTTTGCAGTTATGAGCAATGGAGAGAAAGCAATAAGTCCCGATTACTCAAAGAAAGACCGCAAAATTCGCAATCTACAACGTCAGCTAGCAAGACAACAAAAAGGTTCTAAACGTCGTGAGCGTACCCGTCTAAGAATTGCCAAAAAACACAACAAACAAGCAGATACTCGCCAAGATTTCCTACACAAGCTATCAACCAAAGTGGTTAGTGAAAACCAAACTATTATTTTGGAAGATTTGAATGTGTCAGGGATGGTTAAAAATCGCCAGTTAGCAAGAGTGATTAGTTTACAGGGATGGAGAGAATTTCGGGTATTTTGTGAAGCTAAGGCTGAAAAACTTAACCGAGACTTCAGAGTAATTAATAGATGGGAGCCTACTAGTCAAACTTGCTCTTGCTGTGGGTATCGTTGGGGCAAAATTGATTTGTCTGTTCGCTCAGTACTTTGTTTAAGTTGTCGTACTGAGCAGGATAGAGATGAGAATGCAGCTAAAAATATAGAAATGGTCGGCATGGGGCATCGGCACGACCTTAAACGGACGGGGAGTGATTGTCAGACTACTTCGGTAGCTATTTGCTGTGAGCCGTCAAGAATCACCGACCCTTTAGGGCGGTGAGTATGTCAAAATTATCTCAATTCTATGTAATCGGTTGCGTTCTTTCTCTGCCTGGAGCGGTTTTTGTATTCAGTGGGGCAAAGGAGTATCAGCGCTCGAATGAGTTGGTAGTTAAAATGTATGCGTTTACCGCTAGGTGAACGCTTCTTGTATCAGGAGTTTAATTGCTCCAAACTGGTAATCACGGGCAAGTTGCTTCAATTGATTTGCTAAAGGAGCGTGAGAGTCTGGAATGTCCTGAAGAAGTTGTTCAATTTCTTCTTCATCGCCAATTTGGGCAGCGGTATACAGCGCAGTCAGCCAATCGGCACCCATGACAGAAAGATTTTGTGCTGTCAGCACAGTAGAGGTGTTTTGAGCAGTTGTTATGGAACGGTCATCCGAGCCCTCTTGACTTTCTGTATAGAAAAATTGCAGGTTTAAATACTCTGCCATCTTCCTGTAGAGAAAATTTTCATCAAAGGGTTTGATGACAAAATCGTTGCAGCCAGAAGCTAGGGCTAGGGTGCGATTGCTGGTTGATGCTTGAGCTGTCAGTGCAATGACAACAGGGAATTTTCCCGTAGAAAGGGCGCGAATTTTTTGAGTGGCTTCATAACCATCTAGTACGGGCATTCGGAGATCCATCCAAATCAAATGCGGTTGCCACTGTTGCCAAAGGGCAATCGCTTCTTGTCCGTTGGTTGCCTCTCGGATCTCCATTCCTAACTGAGTCATTAGTGTCGTCAACAGCAAACGGTTTTCGGCGAGATCGTCCACAATGAGAATGCGGTACTTGGGTTGACCGGGAACTAGCCCAATTAGCTGTCGCTCTTGTTTGGAAGCAGGAACACTTCCTCTTGAAGGAATTTGAATGGGAAGACGAACAAAGAACGTACTGCCTTTTCCCACTACACTGCTAACTGAAATGTCACCGTTCATTAAACGAGCCAATCGACGACTGATGGTTAACCCCAGCCCCGTTCCACCCGAAGCCATTTTTCCAGAGCCACTTTGCACAAATGCGTCGAATACTACTTCAATCTCATCGTCTGCAATTCCCACACCTGTATCTTCGATTTCAAAAATTAAAAGAGTTGTACGATCTGCCCGAGCCATTGAAGATTCAGAGGATTCAATAATGCTTTGAGCGATGGCTTCTGCTTTTACTCGTAGTGTTACGCCGCCTTTCTCGGTAAACTTGATGGCATTGCTTACCAAATTAATTAAGATTTGACGCAATTTTTTAGCATCTGTGGTGATGAACTGAGGAACCTCTGGAGCAATCTCGAAGCGAAACTGTAAGTTTTTGGATGCCGCTTTGTGGTGCAGCATATCTTCTAAGGCTCTTAGAATCTCGAAGAGATCGAAACTGATTTTTTCTACATTAATGCGGTTGGCTTCAATTTTAGAAAGGTCAAGGATATCTTCGATCAGGCTCAGCAAGTGCTCTCCACTGCGGTGAATGGTTTGAATTGTTTCTTTTTGAACAACCGATAAGGATGGCTCGCGGCTCAGTACTTGGGTAAAGCCCAAGATGACGTTCAGCGGTGTTCGTAGCTCGTGACTCATGGAAGCCAAAAAGGTACTTTTTGACTGGTTCGCCGCCTCAGCCGCTTCTTTGGCCTGTTGCAGTTCCAGTTCAATGCATTTGCGATCGCTAATGTCTTTATGAGTTCCTATCATTCGTAGAGCATTGCCTTGTTCATCACGGGCAACAACTTTGCCATAATTCGCAATCCATTTCCATTCACCTGATTTGGTTTTAACGCGGTAGTCAAACCCATACGGAACCGAGCTATCTTGCAGGTGAGCATTGAGTGTACCGAATACCCAGGATTTGTCATCCGGATGAATCCATGTGTTCCAAGTGTCAGGATTTATGGACAGTTCATCTGCCTTGTAACCCAGCATTTCTTGATAGCGAGGACTGACATAAACCGTTTGGGTTGCAAGATTCCAATCCCACAATCCATCTCCAGATGCTTCTAGAGCCAGCTGCAAGCGTTCCTCACTCTGTCTGAGGGCTGCTTCCGCTTGTTGGCGTTCGGCTTCAATGCGCTTGCGAACGCTAATATCGCGGCAGATACAAATTAGTATGTGTTCATTTTCCAAATCTACATTGCTCACACTAATTTCTACTTCATATAGTGAGCCATCTTGACGACGATGGACTGTTTCAAACGGAGCATTGATAAAATGAGAGCTTTGAATAATTCGCGCCAGTTCTTCTTTACTCCATTGAGCATCCCAATCAGAAACGTGGAGCGTTGCAACTTCTTCTGGGGTATAGCCAAGCATCTGGGCAAAACTTTCACTGGCTTCGATGGCATTTCCAAGTCGATCGAGAACAACAATTCCGTCAAACGATGCTTTAAACAGCACTTTGCTGCGGAGAAGTTCTTTTGCTAATGCTTCTTCTGTACGCTTGCGCTCGGTAATATCTAATGCGGTTCCCAATATGCGGATGACCCGTCCTCGTTCATCTCGAATTGCTTTACCTCTAGCTTCCATGTACCCAAGTGTACCGTCACTGTGGAAGAAGCGCAGGTCGATTTTATAAGGGGTTCCGTTTTTCGTGGTTTGCTCGAGATGTTGTTGGAGTAAATGGCGATCGTCAGGATGAATACAGTTGAAATGTTCGGTGTATCCCGGTTCTGGATTGGCTGGATCGAAGCCAAACATCCGAAACAATTCTTCTGACCAGATAATTTGCTGGGTCATAAGGTCTAATTCCCAATTGCCAACGCGAGCGATTTGCTGCGCTTCAATCAGGGCGGCTTCAGAGCGGCGCAGTTGTTCTTCAATTTGTTTGCGATCGCTGATATCGGTATGAGTTCCAATCACCCGCAATGGACGATCCCGTTCATCGCGGCTCATAACTAAGCCTCGAGCTAAAATCCACTTATAAGTCCCATCTTTGCATAAGATGCGATGTTCGCTCACATATTGGGGAACTTCACCCCGAAAGTGTTGTTCAACTTCGGCATCCACCCGCTCTTTGTCGTCTGGATGGACTCGCTTATCCCATTCGCTCAATTGATTTCCAATTTCTGTATCCAAAAACCCCAACATTTCTTTCCAGCGATGGGAGAAAAAAACTTCATTCGTTTGAGTATTCCAATCCCACAAACCATCCCCGTTTCCTTCCAAAGCATATCTCCAGTGTTCTTCGCTGGCTCTCAAAGCTTCTTCAGCACGTTTTAAGTCTGTAATGTCTTGAATTTGAGCAATAAAGTGTAAGGGATTTCCCTGCTTATCTCGTACCAGAGATCCATTCAGAAGAATCCTTACAATATGTCCAAGCTTGTGGAAATACCGTTTCTCCATCTGGTAGGTGAAAATCTCACCTGCTAATAGCTGATGCACGTAATACAGATCTGTTGCTAAATCATCAGGATGGGTAATGTCTTGGAAGGTTAACGCTAACAACTCTTTTTCGAGGTAGCCAACAATCCGGCATAAGGCAGGATTAACTTTAACCCAGTGTCCGTCAAGTGACACGATCGCCATCCCAATGGACGCATCTTCAAAGGCATGGCGAAACTGCTCTTCACTATTTCGTAACGCCGCCTCAATTTGTCTGTATTCTTGTTCAGCGCACTTGCGCTCGGTGATATCGCTGCCAATGACTAAAAATCCGGTTAAAGATCCTTTTCTATCGCTTAATGCTGTCACCGAAAGCAGCACTGGAAACCGAGAGCCATCCTTACGAATGTAAGACCACTCAAATTCTTCAACCTCTTCCCGCTTGGCTTTAGCAACCAACACTTCAAATCCCGGTTCAATCGGTACTCCCAATTGTTGAGAGAGATCTCCTGCGCGATGGACGACCTCTTGAGAATCGTGAAATATGGCAGGAGTCATTTTACCAATCGCTTCTGCGGCTGCGTAACCAAGCATTTTTTCAGCACCGGCATTAAAACTGGTAATTGTACCGTCTACCGTTGTTGAAATCATGCTGTAATTTGCACTGTTAAGGATCGCCTTTTGCAACATTAGGGTCTCTTGTAACTGTCGCTCTGCTTTTTCTCGTTTAAAGAATGCCTGTTGCAAACGCTCGTTGGTTTGTTGCAGTTCACCCGTGCGCTCTGCAATTCGCTGTTCTAATTCTAGATTGAGCTGGTTCGCTCTCTGAATTGCCAAACTCAGGCGTTGCTCGCTCGAAAGCAGTTGGGCTGTGCGCTTTTCTACCCGCCGCTCTAAGTTGACATTTGCTTGCTGCAACTGGCGTTCAACTCGTCGTCTTTGCAGATCGATCCGATTCAGAGATCGCGCTTTCCAACTCAGCAATCCTGTAAAGAGCAGAATATCCAGCGTGCTGATTAACGCTGCTTCAATTGCTTCTTCATAGAAATGCAAATGATGACCCAAGGCACAGGCTCCACCTACTAGAACAGGCAGAGTGATTGTCACGGGTAGCAGTCGCCGCATCATCATGCTTCCAGCTCTGTTGCCAGTCAGAAGGGGTATTAGCCCGCTTTTGGGAAGCGAAAAAAAAATGCCGACACTGAGTAACTGAAAGGCAATCGCGGTATGAATTCCCATTCCAGTCAAAGGCTCTATTGTATAGAAAGACACATGTCCGTAAAAATATCTCAGTAAGCCGACAGAGCTGAGAAACCACGCTATCACCATCATGCCTTGAGCCAATCCAACCATGGAACGGCGATCGCTCTTTAGCAGCAGGAGAGCCAACCCAGATGCTAAGAATGCTACTGCAGTATTAGGAGCCATGCGACCCGGTATTGCAATGCTACCCGTTAGTTCTGGTTGTTGCATCAAGAGTTGATCGATTCCCAAATTGACGTTAAACCCGTATTCAATTAAGGTCAACGAGGCAACCAAGATAATTAAAAATGCACAAGAAAAAATGAAAAATTGAGTTTTTCTTTTTAATTTTAAATTTTGAATTTTAAACTGTTGATGCCATGTCCTCAAAGCTGTTCCTGCCAGGATAAAACACAAGGCTGTATTCGCCTTCATGGTGGGCAAACCGGGTAACCCGCTTTTAAGCAGGGGAATATTGAATATCCATCCCAAGATGCTAAAAAAACCAATCAGTATCACTGCGAGGCTGAATTTGTTAGAGAGCGATCGCAGTGATAAAATTGGTAGAGAAGTTTGATTCTTGGGTTGCTTTTTCATAGCCAATTCAATTGCAATTTATCATGAAATATTCCCAGCGAAAATAATGAACTGAATAATAGCGAAAAAACAATCAACGGTTTATGACATCTGACTCGCGGATTTTTATGGCGAGCAACGCCCATCAACAATAGGATTTCATCAGGTAAAGACTGCATCCGCTTTCTCCATTCTAGAGATCGTGTTACCAATTGAAGTACTCAGACAAGGCTGTTTGTAGGAGCAGTAACGATTTCGCCCCTCATCTTTTGCTGTATATAATGCTCGGTCTGCGAATGCAATCAGATTGTCAAAAGAGGATTCATCTGTAGGAATTAAAGTAGCAACGCCCATACTGAGAGTCACAATACTGTTTACTTGAGAGCGTGGATGAGAAATGTTTAAATTCGCCAGTGTTACCTGAACCCGCGCTGCAACATTAAGTGCTTCTTGAGTTCCTGTGTTTGGAAGGATAACGGCAAACTCTTCCCCACCATAGCGAGCAGCCAAGTCCCCAGGACAGCGAATGCTTTGAGCGATCGCTTGAGCCACCTGTTTTAAACAATCATCTCCTGCCTGGTGTCCGTAGTGGTCGTTGTAGGCTTTGAAAAAGTCGATATCGCATAGAATAAGTGATAGCGGTGCTTGTTCTCGCCCTAGCCCCTTCCATTCCTGTTGTAAAAATTCATCAAAATAGCGGCGATTGGCAATCTGAGTCAACCCATCAAGGTTGGCTAGACGCTGCAATTCTCGATTAGCCTGTCTGAGACTTTCCTCTGAATGCTTGCGCTCCATAAACCCACCCAATTGCACGGCGATCGCACTCACCAGTTGAACTAGCTTTGTATCCAACTCGTTTTTGCTCCGCTTAAAGAAAACCATAATTGCCAAGACTTGCCCATCTAGAACTATCGGCACAGCAAAAGCTGCTTTGAGCCCAACTGCACTGGCATCTTGCGATCGTAAAAATACGGAAACGGGTGTAGGAGACAAATCAGCAATCCACTCTGGTTGCTGGGATGCCCAGACCCTACCCACCAGACCCGCATTGCAACTAACCATATGAAACTGGTTAGTTTCAACAAAGTGCCGCAGTTGTAAATCTTGTGAATTGTAACAAGTCCGGTTTAAGTAGAAGGCTGTTCCATCAGGTGTAGGTGTCCAAGCTTCGCCGTAGTCCCACGCGATCGCCAGCCTCACTTTGCACAGCATTGCACCTAGAGCCGCCTCAAAATCTAATGCCTCGCTCACCGCCTGAATTGTGGTTAATAACAGTTGAGTCTCTGCTTGTGCCTGTTTTCGCTCTTGGATCTCTTGTTGGAGTTGTTGCTTTTGCCATTGGAGTGTGAGTTGTTGCTGAACTCTCGCTAAAACCTCTTCAGCCTCAAAGGGCTTTGTGATGTAGTCTGCACCCCCAACGGTAAAAGCTTTGACCTTATCTGCCGTGCTATCCATAGCACTGAGGAAAATCACGGGAATCTCACATATTTGGGGCAAAGACTTCAACGTCGAACAAACTTCATAGCCATCCATTTCTGGCATTTTAACATCTAGCAAAATCAAGTCAGGTGGTTGAATCTGAGCCGACTCCAGCGCAGTGGCTCCGTTTAATGCCTTCCTAACCTTGTATCCTTGCTGACTCAAAATGGATGCCAGTACCCGCAAATTGTTGGGTTGATCGTCCACAATGAGCAAACTCCCAGCACCTTGCGCCATAGTTCACCTTCCTTAAGGGGTTTTTTAATTCAGAAAAGACCAGTCCGATACTTAAAGATGACCTTTTAAAAGGTTAAACCTCAACCGTAAATTTTCTATTTTTACGTAAATTTTCGTAAATCTTTTAACAATCGAGCAAAAGCCAACCCGGTCCAAAACCCGTAGTATGCCTTAAATTCAGTTATGCTACAGTTACTTTTTTTACCGATTCTATATTTTGATTTTCCAATGAAATATTCAGAACCGAAGTATTGCGGTTTAATAAAGATACCCTAAATTTTAGTATTTTCTATAAGTTTTATAATGGGTTCAAATTTAAAATCATTCACAAATTCCTGTAAAGCAAAAGCTAAGGTAACAAATTTCTCTGGAATTTGTTCGATGAGTTGAGCTATTTCTTCGTCATCACACAACTGTGCTGAACGATACAATTGCTTCACCCAGTTTGACGGCATTTGAGATAACAAACACTGTAGTTCGCTCTCAGACGATTGTTGTGAAATTTCTTCCTTTTGTTGTGCATAAATATATTGCAATCCCAAATAGGCTGTCATTTTAACATATAAATATTCTTCCCTAACAGGTTTGGTGATATAGTCATTGCAACCGAGAGCAATTGCTAAAGCGCAATCCCTTTGTGAAGCATGGGCTGAAAGCGCAATAATGACAGTTTTATCACCTCCATTTTCCGCACGGATTTTTTGTATGGTTTCATAACCATTCATGACTGGCATTTGGATGTCCATCCAAATGAGATGGGGTTTCCACTCTTGCCACAGATGAAATGCTTCTTGCCCGTTACTGGCTTCGCGCACTTCCAAACCCAAACGAGTCATGAACTCTATCAAAAGTAAGCGATTTTCCGGTTGGTCATCCACGACGAGAATCCGGTATTCTGGTTTGGTGGCCAGCCCTATGACTTGACGGTGCGATGGCTCTTGTGGTATTAATGCTACAGGCACAATGCGGACGGGAATTTCAAAGATAAACGTACTTCCTTTACCGAGAGTGCTGCTTGCAGAAATATCACCGCCCATTAACTGCACAAATTTGCGGCTAATCGCAAGCCCCAACCCAGTGCCTTCTTTCGATATCTTTCCCGATTGGCTTTGCATAAAAGCATCAAAAATTTGCTCGAGTTCATCAGTTGCTATACCAACTCCAGTATCTTTTACCTCAAAGCGTAAAATTTGGGAAAACGGTTTGCCTGCGCCTTGTCCCGACGCCGAAGTCCCTAGTTTCAGCCTTAACATCACACCACCCTCAGTTGTAAATTTGATGGCATTACCTAACAGGTTGAGGAGTACTTGACGCAGTTTTTTGCAATCTGCAATAATGTATTGGGGTACGTCTTTGGCAATTTCTAAGCTGAAGGATAAGCTTGTGGCATCTGTCCGCTGTTTCAGCATTGCGGCTACAGATTCTACCAAATCAATTAAGTCAAAACTGATTTCATCTAACGTGAGGCGATCGGCTTCTATTTTAGAAAAGTCCAGTACATCGTTAATCAGATTGAGTAAGTGATCTCCACTGCGGCTGATAATCTTTAAATGTTCTTGCTGCTGGGGAGTCAGGGTTTTGTCATGGCTCATAACTTGGGCAAATCCCAAAATCACATTCAAGGGAGTACGCAATTCATGACTCATGGCAGCTAAAAAAGCACTTTTGGCTTGGTTGGCGGCTTCGGCTGTGGTAGCAAGTTCCTTTGCCTTGGCTTCACTTTCTTGTAAATCCCGAGTGCGGTCAAAAACGCGTTGTTCTAGTTCCGCATTGGCTTGCTGCAAACTCTTTTTTGCACGGTAGTTTTCTGAGACAATTGCTAGGACGGCCATTGTAGTCACAGAGATGGTGCCCATAAACAGTTGCAGGAACAGAAGAGTATTCTTTGTGAGAGCAACCTGATAAAAAAAACCTAATTTGTAAGAGGTAGTAATGGCAGCAATCGTGGCAATGAACATGACACCAAAAGTGGCAATTTTTGCGCCAAAACGAAAGGCAGCCCAAAGCAATGGTGGTAAGAGGAGGTATTCTACAGGTTGGTTTTTGCCAAAGGTGAAATAGGCAACGGCAATTAAGCTCGTACAAGCAACTAACACCTCCCAATGCAGCCAAGATTTGGTTGTGGAATCTCGTTGCGATCGCCCCCACGCTATAATTAAGGGAGCATACACCAAAATCCCAATGGCATCACCAATCCACCAATTGTAGAAAACTTGTAGAAAATTGTGCCAAGCTGTAAACCCATTCAGAGTCACTCCGACTACGCCAATGGCTGATTGCAGGATTGTTCCGGTAAATAGGCTGCATAGAGTAAAAACCACTACATGGCTGACTTGAGTAAAGGGATAAGTCGTACCGATGAAGCGTAAAATCAGAGTGACTGAAATGAACGACCCAAGGGTTGTACCAGCAGCCAAGAAAGTAGCAATTGGTAAATTAGCTGAGTTAAGGAGATTACCACAAAATGCTCCTAAGAAAATACCCAGCCAGCGCGATCGCCCCCAAAGTAACAATAACCCAACTGCGAAGCCCGCACTGGGCCACACGGGTGAACCATACTTTGAAATAGGTAGTTTATAAAGCACTAACCACGCGGTTGTCACATAAACAACAGCAATAACGAGAACTTGAGTTAACCAACGGGTATTATTAATTTTCAAACCAAGACGAACAAGAAACCGGGATAAAAGTAACAGGTGGTTTTTCAACATCATAGGTGGGTGCAAGTAAAACGAAAGCAGAGCGGTAAAACCTGTTACAGTTTTATCAAAGGTCTGAAAGTACCCCAAATTATCGACTCGAAGGCAGAAGGTACTAAAAGCACGCCTTACTAACTTTTAATTCGTCTGAAAAATATTTTGCACCATTTTTTTTCCCGAACTTTCCGCCATACGATCCAGCTGTGCAACCTCACCAGCATCTAAATACCAGCCCAAAGCACCAATATTTTCCCTTGCTTGCTCTACAGATTTTGCTCCAGGAATCGGAATGGTTCCTTTACTCATACACCAGTTGATTGCCACTTGCGATATGGTCTTGTTTCTGACTTCCGCAATCTCTCGCAAACAGGCTAACAACGGATGAATACTCGGTAGTAATTGCCTAAATAATAAACCACGAATACCTTTGGGAAAAGGACCTTTTTCCGAATATTTTCCTGTCAATAACCCTAATGCCAAAGGGCTATAGGCAATCAATTTAATTCCAAGTCCATCACAGATCTCTTTCAAACCCAGTTGGGTTACGGGATAGGTAGACAAAAGTGAATACTGAACTTGTAAGGTTGCGATTGGTACGCCTCGCTCTGCAAATCTTTTATACACCCATTGGAGCCGTTTGGGACCATAGTTAGATAAACCCACTCCTTTCACAAGCCCTTGTTGGTAAAGATCGGCAAGACCATCTAAAAGTTTACCCTCTTGCCAAGGAGCATAATTTGCTGTAGACCAATGCATTTGCACCAAATCGACATTTCTTCCCAAGCGTTGGGCTGAGGATTGACAAGCAGACACTATGGATTTTCGTGTCAACCTCCACGGATAAGCAGCAAGTTTTGTGGCAATGCAAATATCGTTTTTATTGGAACCCACGTATTCTTTGGAAAAACGTCCCAACAGTTGTTCGCTTCGCCCGTTTAATCTTCCTGTTCCGTAGGAGTCCCCCGTATCAAATAAGGTCACGCCATGACTGACGCACAAGTCAAAAACAGCTTGCAACTGGCTATCCATACTTTCATCGTACCCCCAGAGCAATCGGTTACCCCATGCCCAAGTTCCACAGCCCATAGTTGAAAGGGAGAGTTGGTGATGCATTTTATACTTATCCTTTACACAAGCTTATTCAAAAGTTCATCGTTAGACCATCCAGTTAACAATATCAGCATCCATAATATGACATATTGACTAACTACTTATCAGACATCTCCAAAAAACAATGTAAAGACTGGCTATGCTTGGTCTCTACAAAGATTGTAGATGACGAACCATTCATTATCTGGAGATATCTATTCTCTAGATAAGAATCAACACTGGCACAACTAGCTTAATATCTGCGTCTACCACCTCAAGTATGCTCCATCTTTTTCAAGATCCCATGCAGAAACATCAATGCGTCAGCTTAAACAAACAAACACCATCGCTTTATTCTTTAATAAGCAGAAATGCTTGTAAACTATAAGATTGGTGGGTTGAATCAGAAAAACACGCGGTGGAGCGTGTGGTTAGTTACAGCATTCTTTAAAGCTATGAAATTGACATCACGTTTCATGACTCAAGGTTGGCGGCGAATACTCAAATCTCTGTTCCCCATCCTTGTTGTACTCTCGTTTACTACGGTACTGCTAGTAGATAGCTTAACTCCGACACTGGCACAACTTCCACGTCACGAAATTCGTGGTGTCTGGATGACCAATAACGATTTCAATGTCATGAGAGATCGTTCTAAAGTACAGGGTGCAGTTACCCAACTGCGGAAGTTGAACTTTAACACGATTTATCCTGTTGTATGGAATTCGGGCTATGTCATGTATCCCAGTGCAGTAGCCAAACGTGAGGGAATTCAGCCTTTTGTCTTGAAAGGCAATGATGGACGTGATATACTTGCAGACCTGATTGCCCAAGCCCACAGTCAAGGTTTGTTTGTGATTCCCTGGTTTGAATTTGGATTCATGACTCCAGAAACATCAGAACTAGCCATGAATCATCCAAATTGGCTGACTCAAAAGCGTGATGGCAGTAAAGCTTCAGTTGGTGCAGCTGGCGAAGTCGCATGGCTCAATCCATTTCATCCAGAAGTACAGCAATTTATCCGCGATCTTGTACTGGAAATAGTGACTCAATATGATGTCGATGGCATTCAGTTTGACGATCACATGAGTTTGCCCTCGGAATTTGGGTACGATAAGTACACAGTTTCACTGTACAATCAAGAGACTAAAAACACTCCTCCGAGCAATCCTCAAGAACCATCGTGGTTGCGCTGGAGAGCGGATAAAATCACAGCATTTATGGTACAGCTCAATCAAGCTGTCAAAGAAAGAAAACCAAACGCAATTTTTTCTGTTTCC
Organism: Tolypothrix campylonemoides VB511288_2; assembly: GCF_045999855.1. Taxonomy (NCBI): domain Bacteria; kingdom Bacillati; phylum Cyanobacteriota; class Cyanophyceae; order Nostocales; family Tolypothrichaceae; genus Tolypothrix; species Tolypothrix campylonemoides. The sequence goes on along the minus strand of NZ_JBFPMW010000003.1, from coordinate 730,279 downwards.
CCCAATTACTACGATTTTGCCTATAAGTTTCACCTGCAAGACTGGCTCACTTGGGTGCGGATGAATATCGTAGACGAACTGATCGTGCAAGTTTATCGACCCAATCTGGACAGTTTTATTCAAAAGATTTCCCGCCCGGAAATGCAAGAAGTGCAACAAAAGATTCCTACCGGGGTCGGTATTATGGCGGGGTTGCGGAATAATCCAGTTCCCATGCAACAAATTAAAGCTCAAGTGCGAGCTGTTCAAGAACGCGGTTTGGGTGTCGCCTTCTTCTACTTGGAAAGTCTGTGGAATTATGCGCCCGAACCCACTGCACAAAGACTGGCTGGGTTTCAAAGCTTGTTTCCTTATCCCGCCGCCCGTGCTAGGGCTGAAGTCCGTTCTGTTAGTACAACTGAGACTAACAGAGACTTGGAATTAGAAATCCGCGAGCAGTGATCGTTGAGTGTCAGTTAGGGCTGAATTTTCACTTGACTTGCGGCTTTTGTTGCTTTTTCTCTGGCTTGTTGCACGTTTTCTCCTTTGGCTAAAGCAACTCCCATCCTTCTATAAGGATGGGCATTTGGTTTACCAAATAGTCTAATATCTACGTCTTTTTCTGCTAGCGCTTCTGCTACACCGATGTAGTTTATACTGTCCGAACGTTCGCTAGCCAAAATAACAGCACTAGCAGAAGCTCCAAACTGTTCTATCTTGGGTATGGGCAAACCTAAAATGGCTCTCAAGTGCAGTTCAAATTCGTTGAGGTTTTGCGAGATTAATGTCACCATACCAGTATCGTGGGGTCTGGGGGAAAGTTCGGAAAATATGACCTCTTCTTTTGTAATAAAAAACTCAACGCCAAAAATTCCCGCTCCACCTAACGCATCGGTGACTTTTTTTGCTATTTCCTGCGCTTCTAATATCTTTGTGTCTGTCATTTCTGCTGGTTGCCAAGATTCTTGATAGTCTCCTCTTTCTTGGCGGTGACCTATAGGAGAACAAAAAATTGTTGGTGCGTTCCATTGCTTTATTGTTAGCAATGTAATCTCAAGTTCAAAGTGAATGAATTCTTCAACGATGACTTTTTGGCTGTCTCCTCTAGAACCTGCGATCGCATAATTCCAAGCTTTCTCTACTTCGCTTTGGTCTCGCACGGTAGACTGTCCTTTCCCTGAAGATGACATCACCGGTTTGACAACATTGGGAAATCCAATTTTCTCAGAAACAGCGATCGACTCGTCTAAGGTTGTTGCATAACCGTATCTAGCAGTCCGAATCCCTAATTCTTGATGGGCTAGCTCTCTAATTCTATCGCGATTCATCGTATAGTTAGTTGCAGCCGCAGTTGGGACGATCGCAATTCCTCGTTGCTCAAATTCGAGTAGTTTTTCTGTTCTAATGGCTTCAATTTCTGGTATAATGAAGTCAGGCTGGTGTTTAACGACAACAGCTTCTAGATCGTCAGGGTTTAGCATCGAAATAACTTCATTGGCGTCGGCAACTTGCATTGCTGGAGCATCAGGATAGCGATCCACAGCAACAACATAATTGCCAAGTCGTTTTGCTGCAATGACAAATTCTTTCCCAAGCTCTCCCGAACCCAGCAACATTAGTTTTTTTGGCAGCTTGATGGAACTCATGATTTTTTCCTAGCTATATCGCTTGTGTCTGTTGAACAATTTACCATCTGACCCGATCTTGCGGTGCGAGTGTTTGCGATCGCCCCGAGCGCAAGAAAATGTACACATATTCGCTGACTCTGTGAGTTAGACTCTATAGTACTGGGGCTAATTTCACATCTGATGCCAATACAGGCTCGCTATGCTAATCTGCCAAAATCCTGAATGCTCGAACCCGTTTAACTCTGATGGCAACAAATTTTGTACTAGCTGCGGACAGAATCATTTTAGCAATCTCCTGAGACATCGGTACTGTGTGAAAAGATTGTTGGGGGAAGGGGGTTTTGGCAGAACATATGCAGCTGTAGATGTTGACAGACTCGATGCACCCTGTGTTATAAAGCAATTTTTCCCACCAGTGCAAGGAACAGCACGTATTAAATCAGCAGAATTGTTCAAGGATGAAGCCAAGCGGCTTTACGAACTCGGAGAAGATCACCCTCAAATTCCGCGATTGCTTGCTTACTTTGAACAAAGTACGAGTTTGTATCTCGTTCAGGAATTTATTGAAGGACAAACTCTCTTACAAGAAGTCAGACAGCATTCCTTTGAAGAAAGTCACATTCGAGATCTTTTATTGGATTTATTACCAGTTCTGCAATTTATCCACGAACGTAATGTTATCCACAGGGATATTAAACTGGAAAATATCATTCGCCGCAAAAGTGATGGCAAACTCGTATTGATTGATTTTGGCGGTGCTAAGCAAGTGAGCCAAACGACTTTAAAACCGGGTACGGTTATTTATACTCCCGGTTATGCGCCTGTAGAACAGATACAAGGATATGTCTGTGAAGCTAGCGATTTATACGCTTTGGGTGTAACTTGCGTCCGTTTGTTAACTCAATGTTTGCCTTCAGCAGATGTATCGGGAAATTTCTCGGATAATCTCTACGATGCTTACAATGCTCAATGGTTGTGGCGGGAACGTTTGCAGGAAAAAGGTGTTAGCGTTAGCACTGAGTTAGAGCAAATTTTGGATAAGTTGCTGCAACATTTTGCTAAAGACAGGTATCAATGTGCTAAAGAAGCTTTACAGCATTTGAATGGCAAACAAAAACTTGAATTAAAATCGTTTAGTTTTTATGTAGTGACTGTCGATGCAAGAGGTCAAGAAGTCAGTCGCGATCGCCGCAATGCAAACTTTTTTGTTCAAGGCTTGGGTAACGAAGTCACTTTAGAAATGGTGGAAATTCCCGGTGGGAATTTTATGATGGGATCGCCAGAAAATGAAGGGTTTCATGATGAATATCCCCAACATCTTGTTACGGTAGCACCTTTTTTCATGAGTAAATTTCCCATCACTCAAGCACAATGGGAAGCTGTTGCAGCGTTATCTTCTGTCAATAAACCATTAAATCCAGAGCCATCAGGTTTTCGAGGTGCAAATAGACCCGTGGAAAATGTCTTATGGTATGACGCACAGGAATTTTGTGCGAGACTATCGCAAACAACCAAACGAAATTACCGTTTACCAAGCGAAGCGGAATGGGAATATGCTTGTCGTGCTGGAACTTCAACACCGTTTCATTTTGGCGAAGCAATAACGACGGATCTAGCCAACTATAATGGAGATTTTGCTTATGCAGGAATTCATACCTTTAAAAAGTCAATCACAGGTAAATACCGCGAGCAAACAACACCAGTAGGTAGTTTTCATGCCAATGCATTTGGATTGTACGATATGCATGGCTTAGTTTGGGAATGGTGTGCCGATCCCTGGCACGATAATTATCTTGCTGCGCCAAATGATGGGAGCGTGTGGGAATCGGGAGGCGATAGCGATCGCTGGGTGCTTCGAGGCGGTTCATGGTATGACCACCCTGCAAAATGTCGCAGCGCAAATCGGAGTAAAAATGGATCGGGAGGATATAGCAATTATGGCTTTCGGGTGGTGTTATCTTCTTTAACTTGATTTGAGCAGGTCATTTTATTCTTCTTCATCCCAAGCTAGAGGCTGAGAACGAGAGGACGAGAAATGAAAAACAAAAAAGGCGAGCAATTTGCTCACCTGAAAGGAAGTCGAAATTGAGACTATAGAAAATCTCTAAACCAGTTTCAAATCTGGATACTCAGCTAAGATGTCATCAGAAGTGAGGGTATCCCCAGAAGCTTGTGGAGTCCACAGCACTTCCATAGCTAGGAGTTGCTCCCCAGGAATACTTCCCATAACGCGTAAAGCTTGACGCAAATCATCAGGGCTGTTAACTTCTGGAAGTTGAAATTTACCCAGTGTTGCAGCGAGTAAGGTAACGATAATGTATTCCCCAGGACCTTCTGCAATCAATTTGGTAGGATTGTCGAGTTCACCCCCTGCAGCAGGTAAAGCATCTTTAGGTGTTGCTGCTTTCAGCTGGTTATTAACGTTAGTGAGAGTTTCTTCACTAAATTTGCTGCGTTCTGCTATTGATAAACGATTAAACTGTGACTCAGCAGCATTTAAACGTGCTTGTTGCGTTCCCGAACCAGCATAAACCCAGTATTCTGGATGGCGTAACAGGGCGAGGCTTGCTTCTTGTAAAATTTCTGCTCTACCTTCAGGAGAGTTGGTGTCAGCAGTTTCAGCAATGTAGTTGAGTTCGTTTTGCAAACCGCGAGCGCTAGCTAACAAACCAACTTGCAGGCGGGTGACGGAAACATTTGGGTTGCTTCCAACTTCTGTTTCACCACTACCACCACCCACACGGCGGAAGGTTTGGACAAAAAAGTTTGCGATCGCTATAAATATGAACACGCTGAACAGAGTCCCTAACCCACCCCCAAATCCAAAAAAGGGTATCAGGAAAGGAAAGCCAAAACCGCCACCACCACCATAGGGATAGGGAGCGTAATATCCTCCACCGGGGGGTGCATAAGTCCGGGGAGATGAGTAAGGACGGCTCGAAGGGACTCTGAAAGAACCACCTCCGATCCTACCTCCACTAGCGGCTAACGCTCCATTAGCTTGACCGAATGCTAATGCGAACACAAGGCTTAGGAGGAACAGGGTTTTTAAAACGGGTTTGATAGCTTGTTGTAGTTTTTTATGCATAATCCAGTCACTTGAAAAACAGTATTGGTTATTTTTTCTCCCAATCCTAATTATGAAGGTCTGTGGGTGACGTCAGCCTGTAGCCCTAAGGGGTTGTTGGTTTGAAAGGCACATTTCCAATGTACTGTCTTCGCTCTGTGCTCAACAGCGAACTTTGGGGGGATTTCTGGAGTTGATAACCGAACAACATAGTGATTGGGGACTGTAGCATCCTATTCGAGAGCCGAACACGGGAGACAAGAAAGAGGTGTTTGTAACTCCCACACGGACTCCTGTCTTCACTTGCTCTGCCTTTGGTTGTATATCCTACAGATACTTGTTCTCCACAAGTAATTTTTTTTACTTATTTTTTAATATTCTAAATTTTAAATAATTTTAAGCACAACGAGCAATCTATACCAAAATAAGGTGACTGTTGAAATTGCTCATCCTAAAAAATAAATTTTTATAACTATAGTTAAATCTCTATAGCACTTGGTTCTAGGCTTCTTTAAGAAGTTAGGACTTTCAGCAAGAAAAATAAAATATTTTTTTGTAAAAAAAGATAATTAAGAAAGGTAGCTTTTTGGCATTTTGGCATAAGATATAAGTGGTATTCAGATATTCTAAGAACAATAGTAAACCAGCGTAGTTTCAACAGGAGTCGGTTGCTGTGTATTTTACAATCACGGCTAACTCTTTTGGTTCAAGTCCAAAAAGCAATTATTCAGCAGATCGAACTTCGATATCAACTTAAGGTCAAGGGGTAACCTATGAACTCTCGAACTAATCCTTTAGATGGAATAGAATTTTCTCAGGAACCCACTAGACTAGTGATTGGTTTGAGCTAAACGTTACCCAACAAGCTAAAAATACATTTTCAATTCTATTGATAATATTTCGTGTTTCAGCTTTCCTGATGTTGAATTATTCAGATGTCTGATGGAAAATATTTCACGAATAAGTGCTCCCACTAGAGCTAAAGCTGCATCTTACCCGGACATCCTGGTGATATCTCGTTCCTTTCAACCGCAAGAAGGAGGAATTGAGGAGTACGTTTACAATCGTTGTCTGCAAGATCCAGAACGAGTGGTTGTTTTAGCCGCTCGGTGCGCGGGGGATCGATTGTTTGATAAAGCTCAACCGTTTCCTACATATCGCTGGCCTATTTCCCGCCTGTGGTGTGGTAATGTTTTCGGGAATCTAGTGCAAACTCTCCTTAACTCGGTCTGGTCGTTTGTACTAGCTATTAAACTCTACTTTCGCTATCACTACCGCTATATTGAATGGGGTCATGGCTACCATTTTCTTTCTCTTTTGCTCTTAAGCTACCTCCTCCCCGTTCGCTGTTTCATCTACCTACACGGTCAAGATATTCTCCATCTATCACGTCACCCCATATTGCGCCCTTTGTTTGAACTGACATTGAACCGAGTGCAAGGGATTGTGTGTAGCAGTTCTTGTACGCAAGATTTTTTGGCGACTCATTTTAATTTTAATACTCCTACTCATGCCATTAAGCCTGCTGTCAGAGGAGAAAAATTTGGTGTGACCACTCCAGATAGCATTAGGAATTTACGCGCCCACCTCCGCTCTGGATATAAAATTCCAGAGACAGCAGTGGTCATTCTTTCAGTAGGACAGTTGACAAAGCGTAAAGGCTTTGACCGCGTTATTGAAAACTTGACACTCCTGCTAACTTGTGGGATAGACGTGTACTACATCCTGTGCGGGCGGGGTTCTTATGAGTCTGAACTGAGAGCGTTAGCACATCGCTTGCGGGTACAGGGGCGGGTTCATTTTGCAGGATATGTCTCTGACCGCGAATTAACAAGTTATTACGCAGCTTGTGATATATTTGCAATGCTAAGTTTGTGCGATAATCAAAGATTATCTTGTTTTGGTGGTGGTAGCATGGCTTGCTTGGAAGCAGGTTACTTTGGTAAGCCCGCGATCGCCTCGAATTTAGGGAGCCTATCAGATATCATTTACCATGAGGACAATGGTATTCTCGTCGATCCCAACTCCGGGTGCGAAGTTTTCCAAGCGTTTAAGCGTCTTTGTCAGGAGCGGAACTTGCGCGAAGCATTGGGACGCAGAGGGAAACAATTGGCCGAGCGAAAAACTCTCCATCGATCGCTCTATGTACCTGAGTCCCACTACTCGACTTGGTTAACTTAGCCACCACCAACTATGGTCACAACCTCAATGCGATCGCCTTGTTGAATTCTCGTCTCGGACCAAAACTGACGGTGTAAAATTTCACCGTTGTATTCTACTGCAACCAAACGGGGATTAAAACCCAATTGTTGGAGTAAGTCTGGTAAAGAAGTTTCAGGGAGGCAATTGCGGGTTTCGCCATTCACCTGAAGTGTAATTGGGTTAGATATAGGGCTTACCATGTTCCGGTCTCACACGATTTGTCAGCTGAGAGATAAAAAATTGTGTCACCAAGGTGGGTTGTTCCGCCTGTATGAGACTGCGTACCACAGCTACGCGATTTGCTCCTGCATCAATAACATCATTGATGTTGCTTGTGTCGATCCCACCGATAGCAAACCAGGGGATATGGCAATTTTTAGCAGCATAGCTGACGTATTCTAACCCAGCAGCTGCCTTGCCCTCCTTTGTAGGAGTTTCATAAACCGGTCCGACACCAATGTAATCTGCGCCATCCGCAATAGCCGCTTGCATTTCTTGCAAATTTGTGGTGGAACGACCTATCAAGCGGTGAGGACCGAGTAATTGACGGGCAACAGCAACAGGTAAGTCTTGTTGTCCGAGATGCACTCCATCTGCATCGACTGCCAAAGCCAGATCCACGCGGTCATTAATAATAAAAATAGCACCGTAGGTACTGCATAACTGCCGCAATTTCTTGGCTTGCTCCAGACGCTTAGTATCATCAGCTAGTTTGTCGCGGTACTGCACCAAAGTTAAGCCTCCTTTAAGAGCGGCTTCCACAGTGTCGAGCAATCGGTCGCTCGGGGAGGTGACTAGATACAAATGCGATCGCAGTAAAAGTTGCTGTCTGTGATAGCCCATCAGACGACTTTCTAGGGTATAAATACGGTAGCGCATCTGCTTAAAAGCTTTCCCCATATTGGGGTTATAAAGCTTCCCGTACTCTTCTAAAACCCTCAAAGCTTCTTGCACCCGGCAAAAATTAGCTTGCAGGAGCGACTTAACGTCCGTGCGTTGTTCTTCTTGAGGGTGAGTCAGATCCGTTCCGGGGTCATCAGGGGTATTTCGCGCCGCCCGCAATTCAGCCGTATGCCAGCTTGCCAATTCTTGTCGCTCTTTCTTACATTCCCCAACCAGTTGGGCGCTATTCAAGCCAAACCGACACCATTCCTCAATGATACGCAAACCCTCGCGAGCTCGATCCAGATTGGCATCTAGTATCCGGTAAACAACCTGCTGAATATGTTCCTTTTGGCTGTGGGCTTCGACCATTACAACAACCCCATTTGTGTTTTCATCGTAACAGCCAGCCTCTTTCATATTCGTAATATTCTTTGTATTTCAATAGGTTCTTTCTTAAATTACTTTGTATCAACAATCCCCATTTGGTCAACATACGAGTACTATTGTGGTCATATCTACGTCTAAAGAAGTATAGAAAGTGCTAGTTAGTTAAAGGAGTTTGTAAAAGTGAATTGCCCCCACGTTATAACTGAGCCTTGTTGGACATATGCCTTACCAGCAACGTCGATCGCTAAAAGCAGCAAGTCACGTTCTTTCATTCATATGTCAATGATGTCAGTGATTCGTTCTTCAATTTTATTGTGTACCGTTAGCATGGGAGTGGCATTTTCAGGATTGCTAGAAGCAAGTTGGAATGCCGCTCTTGCTCAGCTACCCCCCACCGAAATTAGAAATGCAGGGCAACCCGATGTCAGAACAATGTCTCAGGTAAATGTACTCTTTGTCAACCCAAGTATCGGAGATGACAAAGCAGGAAACGGAGGTGAAAATGCTCCTTTTAAAACAATTACTCAAGCACTACAAGTTGCTGGTTCCAATACAGTTATTATGCTCTCAAAAGGAACCTATAGTGCCCAGACAGGAGAAAAATTTCCGTTAGTTCTCAAACCAAATGTCTCAATTCAAGGGGACAATCGCAGTAAAGGTCGTGGTATTTTAATTACTGGAGGAGGCAGTTACCTCAGCCGTACCTTTGGAGGTCAAAACGTCACTATTGTGGGTGCAAACCAAGCAGGCTTGAGTGGAGTCACTCTTAGCAATCCCAATCCACGCGGTTACGGTTTGTGGATTGAATATAGTAATCCGTTAATTGCAGAAAATACTTTTACTGGCAGTACCCAAGATGGGATTATTGTCACGGGCAACAGTACGCCCGTTATTCGTAATAATTTCTTTTATGAAAATGGAGCAAACGGAATCACAATTTCCGGTTCCTCTCGTCCGGAAGTCCGAGAAAACGTATTTCAACAAACAGGTTTTGGCATTAACGTTGCTCAAAACTCTCAGCCAGTTATAGTAGGTAACCAGATTCAATACAATAGAGTTGGCGTCATCGTACAAGCAAAAGCTCGTCCCATCTTGCGGAATAATCTCATCCAGGGTAGCAAAGAAGATGGGTTGGTTGCTCTTGCCTTAGCGGTTCCCAATTTAGGAAGCACGTCCGAACCGGGAGGTAACGAGTTTCGCAACAACACCCGCCACGATATCAATGCCAGTGCAGCCAAAGAAATTTTTCCGGCTTTCGGCAACAAAATCAATCAAAATCGCATTGCAGGTAAAGTTGATTTTACAGGTAATGTTGCGATCGCAGATGCAACCACTCCGGGTCGTGGAGGAGAAGTAAATTATACAGAAACCAGAGTGATGACCTCTGTCTGGGCGTCACCACCTCCCCCTCTATCTTCCAACAGATCCCCCCGCAGTACTTCCACACCAGTTAACAATCGCGTATTACCATCATCGCCGGATAATTTTCTACTTTCGGCAACCCCTGCAAACAGGCAACCTTTACCCAGAAGCACGGGAATAACCGCACCTAATGTACAGACAGGATATCGAGGGCAGCCTTTACCCACTAGAACGATCTTACGTCAACCTGCACCTTTCCCCAGCAGACCTCCTCAACTACCTGTCAATAATTCTTCAGAAGCTTTACAGTCAAATTATACACGTATTTCTCCTGATACTATCGAGTTTGCTGCCCCACAAGCAGATTCTCAAGTGTCAAATACCGTACTTGCACCCGCACCAGTGCAAAGAGCAAGGTCTCAAGCAGCATCAATGCCCGGTATAGAAGCAGCCCCTTTAGGTGAGTCAGCCCTTCTACCAGTTCCCGATGCCAATATTCCCGTGGGTAACAGTCGCGGTAGGCGAAAAGCACCACCTCAAAATTCTTCAATAGGAGTTTACAACACAGCTGCGGCATCAGCAGCCCAAGAAGAGCGAATTAATTTACGTTATCGAGTTATTGTTGAGATACAGAATGGGAAAGACCAAGAACTAGTAAAATTTCTCGCACCGGGTGCTTTTCGGACTCTCTGGCGGGGTCGTGATGTTATGCAAGCAGGAATTTTTAGCACTCGTTACAACGCCGATAGTATGGTGAAAATATTTAACAACAATGGTTTGAGAGCCTCTGTTGAACCAGTCAATTAGGGATTGGGATTGGGGATTGGGAATGAGTTATTAGTATTTCCCCCTTGTCCCCATTGTCCCCCATTCCCTATTCCTCATTTCCCAGTCGCCAATAATAACGATTCCATTCATACATTCCTTGAATTTCGTATTCTTCTCCGGTGTTGAAGCGAATAATGCAATTTGTTGACGAACCGCTACTGTCATTCGTTTTATCAATTCCAATTACAATACAATTGTACCATTGGCGACTGCACGGACCATCATCTTGTACCCATTCCCACAAAGCATTACACACTTCAATCCGAGCACCAACTTTAAGCATTGGCGCGTGCTCACAAGCATACTTTTGGAAATGACTGTCTTCGACGCGATTTAGCCATTGTAAGCCATAGCGATCGCGAATAAACTGCACTGCACCTGAGTCCTTTTCAAGCAGCCAATCGTTAAGTAGCTGTGCTTTCCAGGAAAGGTTTTGTGCTTCTTGAGACTTGACAAATTCTAACAGCGCTCGTAATTCCTCTTGTGTAAGTTCATCTAACGGATTTAAAACATCCGATATGTCTAGTTGAGAGCTTTCTTTAACTTTCTCTACTATTTGTAGTAGTATTTCTTTTTGTGTATCTGTGAGAGGGCAGCTAGCTGCATCGCAACGATAAAACGCTACTTGCAAGGCTACTTGAATCTCATCTGGACTCATAGGTGGTATAGCAATTGAGGACTTGATGAACCCTCAGCAAATAGCTGAGAGCTTTATTTAATAATTATTACAAAATTAAAAAAGAAGTCTCCCATACCTATAGAGCGAAATTCCTGTAAGCTGGGGTAAGTGTAGCTTATGATTCTATTTATCCACGGCGTCTTTATATGCAGTTGCGATCGCTCACAGTTCTTCTTGTTTCCTGTATCATTTGGGTACTGTCATGGGCATTTACCCCTTTTGCTGAAGCACTGACACAGGTTAAGCTATACGATCTCTCCTACCAACAGTGTCCGCTAGAACTAGCACAAGGAGCTGTGACAAGTGGTGGAACGACAATGGCAGCCAACTGCTTTATTGTGACAGGCAAAGCTAAAAATGATACTAATAAGACCGTCTATGATGCGGATATTTTTGGTCGTATTTATGATGCTAACAACGATCCGGTGATGCAAAACCGCACGCGTCTTGGGTCTATTGAGGAAATTCCTCCCGGTGTCAGTAATTTTGAATTGCGAATTTCCGTAGCAGCAAATCAGCCCTTACCTCTCAAGCTCAAGCAATTTAAGGCAGCAGGGTTCAGCGCTCAGATTCGGAAGTAGCAGATCGACGACTGAAGGGCAAAAAAGTAGAGACGGTTTTCTAGCGATCGTCTCTAAATCAATGAAAAATCTCTAAGTTGTAGAGACGCTTTCACTCAGTGCGTCTCTACGTTGTTTTTTGGAGAAACCTATTGAAGCAGTTGCCAAACTTAACCGACTATGGAAAAGCGTGCTAAAGACAGGAGCAAAGAACTCAAGACGTTTAGCAGTAGAAAAGCCAGTATAGGAGAAAAATCCATCCCACCCAAGGGGGGAATTATGGAACGGAACAGATTGAGGTAAGGGTCTGTAATTTGGCTGAGGGCTGCAAATGGCTGGTTCCCCCAACTGATGTTAGGGAACCATGACAAAAGAACTCGGATAATCAGTAAGATACTATAAATTTGTACGAACTGATAGAGTGTGTTGATCAGTAGATTCATGGATGGGTTGGATTCCTGTTAAGTGTTAAAAGCAGTCTTATCTTTGATTCTAATTTAGCGCCTGCCACAGCGTGTGCAATTACAATTATCTACCTTCAGTTACCAGCTATGATTTTTCAATCAGTCGATTTGTCAATCAATCGCCGATTGCTGTCTTACCGTAACTCCTCAGCACGGGGAGAACGGTCGTTGATGGGTTGATTGGCATTGCCATTCACATTTCCCAATTGCTGCCGCACTTCATCAATTGTGGCATTGAGTTGAGCAATTTTATCTTCTAGAGATCGCCGTGCCATCTCCATATCCATGCTGTCCTCCTCAGAAGCTTGGATAGGACGCTTTTTCGTTGCTTTTTTAACTTCTGTTGCGCTAGAGGTTAACTGACGCTCTTCTTCTGGTAATTCTTCAGGTTCTCGTTTGTAAGCAACAAGCGCACCCACAATCCCACCTACTACACTACCAACAATTGCTCCGGTTAGAAAACCACTTGCAAAACCATCTCGCTGACTCATATTTTTATCGCCTCATTCTCCTTTACAGTTGTCAGTTATCAGTTATTATTGTTCACTGGTCACTGGCACTGTCCCTACGTGCATACTAGCTTAAGTTCCAAAAATGCGATCGCCGGCATCTCCCAAACCTGGTACAATAAAACCCCGATCGTTGACCATTTGATCGATGGTGGCAGTGTAAACAATTAAGCCAGGATAAGCATCATTTAATTTTTGCAGAGCTGGTGGAGCTGCCACTACGCTAATAATCCGAATCAGAGTTGGATCGGCACCCCGTTGTGTTAATTCTGCCATAGCTGCCATCATAGATCCACCCGTTGCGAGCATAGGATCGGTAACCAACACTCGTGTTTGTGGTTGAAATTTTTGAGGCAACTTATTTAAGTAGCACTGAGGCTGTAAAGTTTCTTCATTTCGCACCAATCCTAAATGATAAATTGATGCTAGAGGGAGAACTGTTTGTGCCCCTTCTAGTAAGCCCAGTCCGGCTCGTAGAATGGGTACTACTGCCACAGGTACGGTTGGATCTATCAAAGTGGCAGGACAGGAATCTAAGGGAGATTGCACTGTTGTTTCTTGAGTGGGTAACCATTCTCGAGCTGCTTCATAAGTCAGCCACCGTCCTAACTCCGTCATTGCACTGCGGAACAGCACAGACGGGGTTCCAGCATCACGAGCAACTGCCAACCAGTGCTTTATCAGGGGATGAGGGGGAACGTATACGCGCAATTGTAGCGTCATAGCCGGAAATAGCCGCTTTTTCTAATAAATAACGACTGAAACATCATAATACTTTTTACCGAGCGCGGGTTTCCACTCTGAAAACTACTTTTTATTTGTTGATAATAACTTGCATTTACAGTTGACAAGAATTCTCAATCAAGGGTATATTATTGTTCAGTGTTCTCCTCTCTTTAAGGATCGGCAAACGGGATTGGTCAGCTTTCTTCTGGCTTGTCCCTCTTTTTTGTGATTAGTTAGTGGTTAGTGGTTACCACCAACCACTAACCATTAACCACTAACAATTATATGGATGTCATAGTTATTGGATCTGGGATAGGCGGTTTAGTAACAGCAACTCAATTAGCCGTAAAAGGGGCTAGAGTGCTGCTACTAGAACAATATTTAATTCCTGGAGGTAGCGCTGGCTATTTTGAGAGACAGGGTTATCGATTCGACGTAGGGGCATCCATGATATTTGGATTTGGGCAGAAAGGAACAACTAACTTGCTCACTCGCGCTTTACAAGCTGTCAGCATTAACTTAAAAGTGATTCCCGACCCCGTTCAAATTCATTATCATTTACCAGAAGGTTTGGACATTAAAGTGAATCGGATTTATGAGGAATTTTTGCAAAATTTAATTGCGTACTTTCCACATGAAGACAAAGGAATTCGTCAATTTTACGATGAATGTTGGCGAGTCTTTCATTACCTTAATAGCATGGAGTTGCTGTCATTGGAGGAACCCCAGTATTTACTACGGAGTTTCTTTCAGAAGCCCCTGGCGTGTCTTGGGCTAGCAAAATATCTACCTCAAAATGTTGGCGATGTAGCAAAGCGTTATATTAAAGATCCCCGATTGTTAAAATTTCTTGATATAGAGTGCTATTGTTGGTCAGTCGTACCTGCCCGAATGACACCCATGATTAATGCTGGAATGGTTTTTTCAGACAGGCACTACGGAGGTGTGAACTATCCTAAAGGTGGGGTAGGACAAATTGCTCAAAAATTAGTGGAAGGGTTGATTAAAGCAGGCGGTCAAATTCAATATCAAGCTAAAGTCGCGAAAATTCTCATAGAAAATCGACAAGCCGTGGGCGTACAACTGACTAACGGTCAAGTGTACCGTGCCAAACGAATTGTCTCAAATGCTACACGTTGGGATACCTTTGAGAAGTTACTCAATCAACAAGAAATTCCATCTAATGAGAAAAGATGGCAGCTACGCTATCAAAAGTCACCCAGTTTTTTAAATTTACACATGGGAGTCAAAGCAGAAGTTTTGCCTTCAGGAACAGAGTGCCATCACATTTTGTTAGAAGACTGGGAAAAGATGACAGCGACAGAAGGAACTCTCTTTGTGTCAATTCCGACGTTACTCGATCCAGAGTTAGCACCTTCTGGCTATCACATCATTCACGCTTTTACACCTTCCTGGATTCATGAATGGCAAGGTTTATCACCTAGTGAGTATGAAGCAAAGAAAGAACAGGCTGCTTGGAGAATAATTGACCGTTTGGAAAAGATTTTTCCAGGGTTGGATACTGGTTTGGATTACCTAGAAGTGGGGACACCTAAAACCCATCGTCGCTTTTTAGGTCGTGATGATGGTACTTATGGACCAATCCCCCGATATAAGTTGCGGGGATTGTTGGGAATGCCATTTAATAGAACTTCGATTTCAGGGCTTTATTGTGTAGGAGATAGTACGTTTCCCGGTCAAGGTTTAAACGCAGTGGCATTTTCAGGATTTGCTTGTGCTCACCGTATTGCCGTTGACTTGGGGCTGTAGTACAAACCCTGGAATAGAATAGTAGGTTGGCTGAGAAGGGAGTTTTGCGAGCGGGGGTTCTGGTGGTTTACCTTCTCATCTGGAGGAAGCTTTGATGTCACGACTGCAACTGAGCTTTACTTAATATCTGCTCGATCGCGTTGAAACTCTCACGGCAAATCACTACGCGACAAACCCCCAGTCTGTGTCCGCTCAAAAACATGGTAAAGGAGAATCAATACTACAAGGGATAAGAATTAGCTGAGCCTCGCGATATCGGAGGCTCAGCCTTGCACCCTTAATCTGTTCCTGTTCCTCAAATAATAGTGACGATTCGACCCACAATACTTGTAACTAAATTAATTGTTCTGAGAACAGCAACTGTATTGTTAATTTTTTCCAGTACATTGGTCAGTTCGTTAAGAGCATTTCTCAGATCGTTTTCTTGCGCCTTTAAACGCAATCCAATATCTTCTAAAACTGCATTCTCTAAGTTTTCACGAGCTTCTTCATAATTTTTTCTGACATCCAGCAATTCCTTTTGCCGCTTTAGATCGGGTTCGTTTTGGATTGCCATATTCATTTCTGGCGAAGTCAGTCTTTTTTCATGCTGCCTCATCTTAGCTAGTAGTTGCTCTCTGGCTTGTATGTTTTGGTTCATTATATTTTCCATGATACTAATCCTTCTATTAATTGATTAATTTTTGTTTTCAACAAGTGCTAAAAATGTATCTATATCTTTCAAAAGATGATTGAGTCGTGCCACATTCAATTCACCGGATACTGCAGCCTGGTAAGCGGTTTTAAATTCCCCTAAAGCCTCGCCTGCATTCTTCAGTTCTTCGACTTTTCTATCCATCGTGAGAATTTTTCTTCTATCTTCAATCCATTGGCTTTGCTCCTGAATTTTTGTACTACTAGTGAGAGGTTCTATAATCAGGCGTTGCTCGCGTGCAGATTGAATCATCTCAACATCATGTTGCAAACTCTCGCTCAGGTAATTAAGCATCTCTTGTTGTATTGTCAATTCTTTTAGAATTGTTTGATGCCGTTTTTCCAACTCTTCTTTTAATGCACCTTTGATTTTAGAACTAATGACGGCATGAGTGACTGCTTGAGCAATTCCTTGATTTCTCGAAGAAAATAAATCGCTGTTTTGCAGAATTTGACTGCTCTTGTTAAGATTTTGAGTAATACTTGCAATTTCTGACTGAGCGCTAGCAGGTGCATCAGAAGTTGCTAATTCTTGAAGTGTAGAAAAGTATTTTTTTAAAAGAGTGTTGTGATTGCGAACTTCTTCTATGACTTGCAGTCGTTTTAGATCGGACTGAGAACGCTGCGTATAGTTTTCAAGACTTTGATTGCTCTGTCTGTCATCGCGCAATATTTGCTCTGAGGTTAGATCGATTCTAATATCACCAGCAGTTGTCAATAACTCATTAACAGCTTCAGCATACTTAGTTCCTGCATCTGTTAATTTTTTATATTCTTCGCTAGAGCGACAGCCAGTTGTTAAAGTAGCTATAACAGTAAATATGATTACTGTTTTAGAAAAGTATTTTTTCATGGTAAAACTTACGAGATAAGTTAACTTTGCAATTCTTGAGTCTGCAGATTTACCTGCTGTGTTGTTGGACTGTTAACTGGTTGCTGTTAATTGCTTTGTCAAGCTTCTGTCTGTAAATAGCTTTGCTCAAACTTATCTTATGCAGGGAGAAATTTTAAAAATCAGAGAAAATTGGGTATGAAATACAAATAAGGGGGGCAATACAAACTCTGTCAGCCCGAACAAATAAACTACTCAAGTAAGGGCTGAAACCTGCTCCTATAGGGGAGTGAAAAATATTGAAGTCTCTGCGCTAAGGTTTCGTTCAGCCAGAAATCTAGTAAGATGTCAAACTAAAAGACAAAGATTTGACAGAGGTTTTTAAGGATGCACATTACAGACCAACTAGAGCAAACATGGCAGGATAGAGCACTTGATAGCATTATAAATATAGTAAGAGCACCTGATGGTGACTTTGAGAGTATTGGCGAACTTGCAGATGCCCTTGGCGATCGCCAAAGCTTACAGAAAGTAG
This sequence comes from Tolypothrix campylonemoides VB511288_2, assembly GCF_045999855.1. Taxonomy (NCBI): domain Bacteria; kingdom Bacillati; phylum Cyanobacteriota; class Cyanophyceae; order Nostocales; family Tolypothrichaceae; genus Tolypothrix; species Tolypothrix campylonemoides. Next base: position 713,173 of record NZ_JBFPMW010000003.1, on the reverse strand, counting down.
TAGAACTTCTTTGTGGCACCCCACAAGGGGAACAAGCATTTCAAAAGCGCCCTAGATTGGGTGATATCAATCTACAAAAACTTTACAGTTTACCAACTGATACTCTAGGTTATGCATATGCTAATCATATGCTCAAAAACAATTTGAAACCTTTATATGCAGGACACGTAGAGAACAATCTCCAATTCTTAGGAGCGCACCTTACAGAAACACATGACATTTGGCATATCATCACTGGATGCAATACGAATATTCTTGGAGAAATTCAATTAGAAGCTTTCTACGTTGCCCAACTGTACTTTACGCGTTTTTGGCTGGCATTATTAGCGAAGAATCTTGTTAAAGCTACTATTTACGATATTGAGGTTTCAACAAAATATATGGACGCGATGGCTAAGGGATGGTTAATGGGAAAACAAGCCAAGCCTCTGTTTGGTGTTGAATGGAATCTGTTATGGGAACAGCCATTGGAAAATGTCCGTACTTCGTTCAACATCATTCTTTCTGATACTTGTGAATGAACGAGCATAAGTTATTGTGGAACGGGCGAGACGCTTGTAAACCAGAACGAGCGTCCCGCTCGTCCCACAATTATAAGAGCTTATCTGGTGTAATAGGTAAATGGCGGATGCGCTTACCCGTAGCATGGTAAACTGCATTACCAATCGCCGCTGAAACACCAGTAATTCCTATTTCACCGACACCTCTTACACCCGCCGGATTAAAGTTGAGATCGGGTTCCCCAACAAAAGCAACCTCAATGCGAGGAATATCTGCGTGTGCGGGAAAATGATAGGTAGCAAGGTCGTAAACCACTGGATAACCGATATTTGGGTCAAAGTGGCACTCTTCCATCAATGCTTGCCCAAGCCCCATAATAACACCGCCCCGTACTTGAGAAGCTGCCGTCTTAGCGTTGATAACGCGTCCGATATTCATTACGGATACCCAACGCGTCACTTGTAGGCGTCCAATTTCTTCATCTATACTGACTTCACAAAAATGCGCCCCCCACGATTGAAATGCCCATTTCTTTCCTTCAGCTCCGGGCGCTGACGATGCTGTTGCTTCAACAGCAGCTCGTCCGGACTGGCGGAGGCTGGAAAATACTTCCTCAGCAGTCTTGGCTTTGGCAGATTTTAGAACCTCCTGACAGGCTGACATGACTGCTGGAAGGAGAGATGCTGTCATCATGGAACCACCTGCCAAACCGCCATCTGGTAGCAATGAGTCACCCAGATCTACCCGTACCTTTTCTACAGGTATCCCCAAAACTTCTGCGGCTGTAGAGGCAACAACCGTATACGCACCAGTACCCATATCGTTTGCAGCAGTTAAAATATGTGCTGTACCATCCGGTAGTAACCGTACTTTCGCGGATGCCGCACCCCTACCACCAGGGAAAGTTGACCCTGCCATTCCCCAACCTATAAGCTTACCGTTGCGTGTCAGCGATCGCACTTGAAATGGTCTGTCTTTCCAACCAAATTGTTCTGCACCAAAGCGCAAACATTCAGAGAATGCTTTTGCTGAAAATGGCAGCCCTTTACGCTGGTGTTCTTTAGTTTCATTTTTCAAACGCAGTTCCACAGGGTCCATCTTGAGCTTCCACGCCAGTTCGTCCATTGCTGACTCTAATGCCCAAAGACCCGGATTTTCTCCTGGTGCTCGCATGAATGTTGGCGTCCCGGTGTTTATCACCGCCAGTTCTTGCTTCAAGCGCAAATTCGGCGCAGCATACATGACTGGAGTAATTCCCGTACAGGGCTCTGTAAAAACATCTACTAGGGATGTACAAGATTTGACATCATGTTCGACAGACATGAGGTTACCATCCGCAGTGGCTGCCAAGCGGATAGTTTGCTCTGTTTCAGAACGGTGCCCTGCATTTGCGGTCATCTGCGCTCGTGTCAGAACAACTTTGACGGGGCGTTGGAGTTGGCGAGCAACTGCAGCACAGAGAATACCGTGGGGCCAAGGGAAGGCTTTAGAACCAAAAGCCCCTCCAATAAAAGGAGTAACAATACGCACTCGTTCTTTTGGGAGCCCAAAAAGTTCTGCATAAGTACGCTGGGTACCCATCACCCACTGGGAGGGTTCGTAAATTGTCAGAGAGTCAGAACCTTGCCACTGAGCAATAGTCGCATGGGGTTCCATGGGCGCGTGCAATTCAGTGGAAGTTTTGTAGGTAACTTCCATCTTTGCTGTTGCACTTGCCATCCCTGTGGTAAAGTCTCCCTTCTGGAACTTCATCCCCTCACCAAACATGGATGGAGCTTCTTTAAAAGTAGCCTTTGCAGGATCTATAAGGGGTTTTTCAGTTGCGTATTCAACCTTTACCAACCGTGCTGCATGACGCGCTCGTTCAAAAGTATCTGCTACCACCAAGCCAACGATCTGTCCTGCGTAATAAACCTTATCATCAGATAACGGTAGACGAGCCTCGTAAATTTTCGAGGTCATGAAATTATTGGTTGGCTTAAATATCTTGGGTGGGTTTTTATGGGTAAATACAGCGATAACACCTGATGCTTTTTCTGCTGTACTGGTATCTATACTTTTAATTTGTCCGTTAGCAATGCTGGCTGTGACAAGGTAACCGTGAACAAGATTGGGAATTTGATGCTCGGCTGCGTAAGTCGCCGTACCCGTTACCTTTGCACGTCCATCCTTGCGGCTGACCGCAGATCCATTAACTTTGTTCATATCACCCCTCCTCCTTTAGCTGAAATTGTCAGTGCACGGCGAATGGCTCGTTTTGCCATATCAACTTTGAAACTATTGTGAGTTAGGGGTTTTGCTTCCCGAAGTGCAATGTCTGCTGCTTGTTCAAATATTGTCACGTCGGCACTCTTGCCAATTAAAAATTTTTCTGCTTCCGTCGATCGCCAGGGTTTGTGGGCTACACCACCCATTGCTAGGCGAGCATCTTTGATTTTCTCTCCTGAAAGGTTAACAGCAGCAGCGACTGATATTAATGCAAAGGCATAGGAAGTGCGATCGCGTAATTTCAAGTAAACTCCGGACTTAGCCAAGGAAATTGGCGGTAGGATAACAGCAGTAATCAACTCACCTGGTTCTAAATTTGTGTCTCGCTGGGGAGTATTTCCTGGCAATCTGTGAAAATCTACCATCGGTATTTGCCGCTTACCTTTGGAACTTTCTACAACAACGACAGCATCTAAAGCAGCGAGAGCAACACACATATCTGAAGGATGAACAGCCAAGCACTGGTCGCTAGCACCTAAAATAGCATGACCGCGATTAATCCCCGTTGCTGCGGGACAACCAGTTCCCGGCTGGCGTTTGTTACAAGGGAAAGCGGTATCGTAATAGTAAGGACAGCGAGTGCGTTGCAACAAGTTACCTCCTACGGTTGCCATGTTGCGGATTTGCTGAGACGCACCAGAGAGAATGGCGCGGGATAAGATTGGGTAGTCGCGACGAATATCGGGATTATCTGCAACAGCTGTATTGCTGACAAGCGCTCCGATTTGTAGACCCCCATTAGTGGTGCGAGAAATGCGCTTCATCTCCAATCGGGAGATATCTATGAGTTGAGATGGCTCATCTAGAAAACCCTTGAGGCGATCGACCAGATTTGTACCACCTGCTATGTACGCAGTATTTTTGTTAGCTGTTGAGCGTTGGATGGCATCTTTTACGGATGTCGCCCGAATGTAAGTAAAATTATTCATGCAGGCAACTCCTCAGATTCGCGAACCAAAACAGTTGCCACGGGAGAGGGTGTTTTTTGTCCTGCGACTTGTTGTACTGCGGCGACGATACCGTTGTAAGCACTGCACCTACAGAGATTACCGCTCAATCGCTCTTTGATTTCCACTTCAGACAGTTCGGCTAGTTGCGGGGGACTCGACAAATCTGGAGTGACAACACTGGCACAACCGCGTTTGACTTCGTTAATGAGGGCAACAGAAGCACAAATTTGTCCTGGCGTGCAATAGCCGCACTGAAAACCATCGTTGTCAATAAAGGCAGCTTGCATGGGATGGAGAGTATCTCCCTTTGCCAGCCCTTCGATGGTAACAATTTCTTTGCCCTCTTGCATAATTGCTAATGTCAGGCAGGAATAAACTCGCTCGCCATCAATCAAAACAGTACAAGCTCCGCACTGTCCGCGATCGCATCCCTTTTTGCTACCCAACAGTCCCAAGCGATCGCGCAAAGCATCCAAGAGCGTAACGCGAGGCTCAATAGAAAGGGTTTGCAGTTTGCCGTTAACATTTAGTGAAACAGACATTTCACCTCCGGAACTTTGAGCAGATGCCTTTGCTGCATTTGCCTGTTCGAGCAATGAAGGAGCCGCAATAGCTGCTCCAGTTGCGGTTAGTGCTTGTCCTAAAAAACCACGGCGGGACGTTTTTCCCCCACCCTTGTTATGGTTTTGCATGATTCTCTTCCTCTGGATCGGAAAGTGCAGAAATGCACTCTCGCTTACATTATCATTGTTCTCCAGATTCAGCGTTCCTTTTCTAACCAACTCACTGCCCAGTCAACAGCGCTTCTCAACAGAAAAAGCTTGGTTTGCGCGTTACCGACGTGAGAACTTTTCACATGACCCGCTTGTTCAAAAGCTGTACCCATTTCCTCAAAACATTCCCCCTTCAACTCAATATCCCTGTAGGTTTTCCAAACCCGTTGTTCTCCTTCAACAATCGGTGAACCTTGGGTAATTTGTTTTACTTTGGTAATTCGATACTCAGCAAGATGAAAGCAAGTGTTGGAATCGTACCCAACCCCTAAGAGCAAAACCGAAGCATTTAGGTCATACAAGCGAGCCAATGGCGATTCATTACCCAAGCAATAATCTAAGCTGTGATTGTTGATAATCTCTGGTGCATGTTTTCCCCATGCAGCAAATGAAGACGTGGGATGGGAACTCCGCACAACATCAGGGAAAGTCCGAAAAGTTTCAGCAATTTTACCCATTCCGCGTGTGGGAGTCAACCGCGCATCAAAGGCAGGCATGGTGTCTCTAATTATCTGAACCCATTCACTTGGTACGGGTGGATTTTGCCACTCTGCGGGATCGGAGTACTCGCCAGAGTGACTGGGCATAACGAGAGTACCTGTAGTCGTTAGTACATCCATAAAAGCCTGAATGACAGTGACCGGACCGCCACAAACCCATCCCAATGACTTTAGTGAAGAATGGACCAGTAGAATCGCTCCGGGAGTTATACCAATCTGGCGCAAATCAGCGGCAAGACTTTCGCGAGTGCGGGGTGATGGTGTTTGAAAAATGGTTTCTGCTTCACTCATATTCAGGATGATAGTTGAAAACGAAGGCAGAGGGCAGAGGTCACAAAGAAGGTCTGAAGTAAAGAGTTACGCGATCTTAAACTGCTCCTTTGTAGATTGCTAATGCTCGTCTGACTGCGGCATCTGCATTGATAAACCCACTGCCATATACAGTATCGTATCCCGACCCACCCAAGTCGTAGCTTGTCTCAGACAGAATTTGCTTGATTTGAGTAGCATTCAGGTTAGGGTTGACACTCCAAACTAAGGAAGCAACACCTGTCACGTTGGGAGTTGCTGCTGAAGTTCCATTAAAGCCCATATAAGTACTGGGATAGTAGTCAAAACCAACTGTACCGTTTGATAAACGATATGCTCTAGTGGTGGGAACTTCCGACGGTCCCATCAGTGTTAAGCCAGGTCCATATTGAGAGTAGTTAATTCGTTCGCCTGGTGTTGCATCATAACCGTAACTATCGACCGTTCCCCAAGAAGCACCTACAGCGATCGCATTACTATACAGCCCTGCTAGTGTTGCTGGATATGAGAGACCGCTTACACCTTTATCACCGTCATTACCTGCTGCAATCAAAAATAGGACGTTGGGATTATTCGCGACGATTTGATTCAATTCTGGATCGAGGTTCGTTTGACCAAACGCACCAGTGTATCCCAAACTCATATTAATGACTAAGCGCTGTCCGTTTTGGCTGGCATGACCGATCAGACTGCGGGTGGCTTCAGATAATGATAAATCATTTCTATTGCCACCTAAAACATCAATGTTAAAGACTGGCGAATTCCAATTGATCCCTGCTATTCCCAATCCATTATTACTATTGGCAGCAATGATACCTTGAACAGCAGTACCGTGAGAGGTGGAAAATACATCATCTTGGAAGTTGGGAGTAAAAATAGTTGTTGTGCGTAGATCGTCATGAATATAACCGTTGCGATTGGCTGCTAGACCCGTGTCTTCAATTCCAATCAACACCTTATTCGAGCCTGTGGTGAAGCGCCATGCATTTTGAACACCCATCATATGGAGGTTCCATTGTTGTCCAAACAATGGATCGTTGGGGAGCACTGATAAGTTCAAATGACTGTCTGCAAACACAATGCGATCGATCCCTTCAAATAGGATCTGACTGCCATCATTTAATGTAATGGCATCAAATAAACGGGTTCCATTACCAGGGTTGTACAGAACGCCGCCGCCGTTACTAGCATTACTAAATGTGACTGTACTTGAGTAGATGCTGGAAAGATTCAATAAATCCTTCCATCCATCACCAAAGTCTACATTGCCGTTCCCAGAAATAACAGTACGACTAAAACCAGTTTTATATGTAAATTGATTGGCGTCGAGGGTTCCAAGTACAGTACGCGTATTGTTGGCGATTGATGTGGCGGATAATCCCAAGCGATAACTTATACTACTATCATATTGAAAAACTTTTACGTAATAAGTACCGGCTAGTAAAGTACCGTCCAGCCATTCCATATTTGTGCTACTATTCACTGACTTCTCAACAAGTGACCCGTTCGCGTTATAAAGTTCTACATCTGCATCTCCAGTTAAACCATTTAAAGATAAGTTGAAGCTACTGTGACTGGAAAGATTAAAGCGATAGATATCAACAGGATCGCTATAGCCGACAAAATCTGTAAAGGTTTGAGGACCCTTTAAAGTGCCTATATTGTAGGCATTGCTAAAGACACTACCAGGATCTGGTGCAACCAGCGGGCTGAGTTCTGATGAAGACAGCATATATGGGCGATCGGTATCATCAAAAACGCCGTCAATTGAGAGAAAGTCAGCATAATCAGTACTTGAACCCGAAAATTTTCTCACCGCTGTAGCGTCATTCAGTCCTTGCAGAGAGCCTGATGATAATCCTACAAAGGAATAATTGAAGCCCGTGTCTGGATTTGATTGTTCGCTTAAGTCAAAACCGTCTAACATATGCACTGTCCTCATTATGGTAGATACGTTGTACTCTTAGCAGTTGTCTTCTAGTAGTTCACCACATAAGTTTTGATGACCACTTACCTCGTTCCCAGGCGGAGCCTGGGAATGCCTTACAGGAGGCTCCGCCTAGGGTGTCGCGAGGCTCTCTCTGCCTCGCCGACTGCGTTCCCTGGTAGAACCACCGGAACGAGAGTGGGTAGTGCGTTCACTGACCCATCGAAAATTAATGGGACAGACCACTAGTAGCAAATATCACAATTTTTGGTAGGTCTTGACTTATAGAGACCCACTTATGAAACCATCTCCCTCAGCATCAACTGTACAGATAGTTTGCACGGTTATTTCTACTGGTAATTCTGGAAATCGATCGCAGAAGATTGTATTGAGCTAAATTAGCTTATTCGTTTTATTCAACTTTTTTGCCGGGTGAATTTCTTCTACAGCAACTGCATTTACTTTTACTAGAATTCTCCGAAATAGTAATATCATACGCCCGAAATAGTAAATTTTATTCTACATCACAATTAGAAGGTTCTTATTGGTTTGCCTTGAAACGAATCTTCAAGAAACCCAAAGAATAATGAGCTTGGGATATCCCAAACCCCAAACATTAACTCCAAATTGTTAACTATGACTCCATAACAAACAGAATTGATTGGATGGCTATAAAATTAACACGATTTCCAATGCAATGGCCATAAACAAAAATTATTTAGACAAGAATAAATTAAATTAAGATTAACTTGCAGCGTCACAGTTTTTAGTGACACATAAGACTCCAAAATGAAGAAGCAGGATTCCTGATTTGATTGAAATTATTTTTTTGAGAATGTTTTAAAAATCTCAGACGATTTCCAATCGCAAAAATGGTACCAACTGGGGCTTGACAAACGTCCTCTTGGAGAGGTATTTACCTGTATCTGTGGTTGAAAAAATTTTGATGTCAGCAAAGGGACTCATTCTGAATCAGTAAAATTGTATAATTTATAACAAATAATTATTGACTGACTGCAAAAGATACAGAGTGTATAGTAATACACAAATTAAAAAATGCGATCGCAATTAATTGTTTGAGATTTTCATGTAAAACTTTTTCAGATCAACCAACTTTACTGCTAAAACTTTCCGTCAAGGGAGGGTTGAATTTTTTGATCTTACCACTACTCTTAAACTGAACGAGCGCACTTGGGAAAGAGAAATGCCCACTTCTCATAAACCGCTCTTATCCCTAGAGCTTCCCCTACCTTCGCCACTCCCCAAGTAAGTGCATAAGGTCAACACTACAACATCTATTTCTTATTGCAACTGTAGAATTAGGTCAGTTCATCACAGGAGAGCATACAACCTATGGGTGCTTCATCCAGATACTGGAAAATTTGGCGAATTAATCCAGCCAGCGAACAAGCGGGGTACAAACTCTTCTTAGTGGCTCAGGCTCAGGATTTTTGCCAAAAACAGTTGTCACGTTCCCAGAGTGGAGATGTAGAAACTGCTCTTTACGCTTTTTTCTACAATCAAAAACTTGAGGTTGATGACAAAAATCGTGCTGTTGCTGGGCTTTGTCTCAGATGTTACATTTCCGATCCTATACTAAAAGCTTGTCAAAAAATTGACAATTTATTTGGTACGGAAAAGCACTTTACGTACCAAGATTTACTGCCTTTTGTTCTTAATGATGATGGTGAAAGCCTGCTCGTTCTGGATAAAGATGGCAAAAATCAACTGCTTTTAGATAAAAGCGGCGAAGCTAAAACAGCAAGTTTTAAATTCTTTTCTCTTAGGGTTCTGCAAACTTACAAGCCAGACTCGCAGTCTCGAATGAGCTTAGAGAATTGGGCTTATTTGCAAACCAAACAAAATCCAGAGCTAAAAGATTTTTTATCGGAATTTGGTTTTCAGCATCTGAGCGACTGGGCGCTGTTGAATCGTGCTAGACCCAAACAGCTAGAACGCTTCTCACAACGCGAACGTCATCTAGTAGAAGTTTTTCATGGTGTTTATCGTCGCGACAGACAACAGCAGCGTTCTTATCAAACTAGACGATGTCCCGATCCTACTACCGCTCAACAACAAGAAATGCTTGCCCAGTTGAAACAACGAAATGTTATTATCAATGACTCAATGGAGTTAATGAAAGAACTCAAACTCGTTGTTGCACAACTCAGGCAATACGATATCTGGAGCTACCGAGAATCGATAGAAATTCAAGATCCGGAAACTGGAGGTTACACACTTAGATCTGATTTACCTTATGAATCCCTAAGTGAAGTTGATGTGGAACAGCGAGAACTTTTAGAGTTTTTGCACGAGCAACTACAATTAGCTTTGCTAAAGGCTATTAAAGAAGAAATTCAAGCAAGTCTTAACCGATTGGAAAAAAGCAAAAAGTATGCGCCCCTAGCTCAAAAGTTTATTCCTGGATTGAAATTATATTACGGTCAAGGATTAGCTCTAAAAGAAATTGCTCCTCAATTAGGAATGAGTAGCTGGGATCAAGCCAGACGAATCCTAAACCCTGGTGAACTTCTAAATAAGGTACGCTATGTCACAGTTGAAAAACTCATTGATAAAATTTTACAAAAAGCGGAGGAAAAAGGTTTAACTAAAATTCCTCCACAACCAGATTATCTCAAAGCTATTTCCGAACAAATCGAAGCTTTTGTTGATGAAGAAGTTTTTACTGAAGCATCAGAGGAAATTAGGGTTGGCAAAAATCGCTCCATGAATAGCGTATACGCACGAAAACTTTTTCAATACATAGAACAACGATAAACACAATTTCAAATGAGGAGAGAACTTAGTATGTCCCAGTTATCGCTTAATTCAACAAGTGTCAGGTTGATTTTGCCAGAAAGTATATGGTTGGAACCGGAACATTTTTACCAAGCAATACAAACTAGTAACCAAATTATGAATGAATCACAACAGTGGCAAATTTATCTTAATAGCTTGGGATTATTGGGGTTTGAACAGTGGCTGACCGCACGCCTTCCAGAACAACTTATTCAAAAACATACTCATGTCATTGAAACCTGCGCTCAACTGCAACTCGGAGAATTCAAATTTTGCCTGATTTCTACTGAGAATATACTTGATGAAGTTGTAAATATACCGGAAAGTACGATTCACCAACACGAACAACTTGCTCATTTTTATGTTGTGCTAGAAGTTTCCGAAGAACAGGAAGAAGTGATTATTCGAGGTTGTTTGCGTTACGATCGCCTTATTACTTATTGCAGTAGCGATTTCTTACAAGATGGCTTTTATCAATTACCTCTATCGGTATTCGATCCAGAACCCAACCATTTGTTACATTACTATCTTTACTTAGAACCTAGCTCTATTCCCTTACCTGTAGCGACACCCGAACAAGTATCAGATAAAATATTAACATACTTTAATGAAACGAGAACTAAATTGAGCCAATGGTTCTTAGGAGCTTGTGATGAAGGATGGGAAATTATTGATAGCATGCTCGATCGCGAAACGAATTTGGCATTTAATACCAGGAATGCTCAATCAGGTATTAAGAGAGCTAAATTAATTGATTTGGGAGTGCAACTCGGCAATCAAACAGTAGCTTTGTTAGTTAATATCACAGAAGAAACTGAGGAAAAATTAGGTGTTTTGATTCAGTTGCATCCTACTAATGGAGAAAGAGTATTACCATCAAACGTTAAATTAACACTATTTTCTAAAGCTGGAAAAACCCTTCAAGAGGTGACTTCTAGAACTCAAGATAATTATATTCAACTCAAGCCTTTTAAAGGGGAAACAGGAAAGCGTTTTAGTTTAGAAGTCAGTCTCGAAGAGACTAGAGTCAGAGAGCACTTTGAATTGTAAAACAGCTTTCTCAATCAAAATGCTATAACTTTGGATCGCTTAACCACACAGGCAAAATCTTTAGGTTCCTGCATTCTGTTTCTTGATGCTCCTCCCACACTTATCGTTTCTACCAAAGCCCGTCTTATCTGTACAACACGGCAATACAAAGATATGGTATAAAAGTAAAACCCATTACAATCTCGGACAATCAAGTGCATCTTTGAATGAGCAAGTCGATTGTTATTAATTTAGGTCAGGGTAACTTAGATCGGGGATTTCCAAGAGTTACTGTTCAGCTATGGGGAGCCGATTATCCTCTTCCAGAGCAATTTATTGGCGGCTTACCCCCAGCACCAGATCTCGTTGAACTTTGTAGAAAGTGGCAGTCAATCTATCAGAATATTTGCGAACGCAAACAGTGGCGTTCTTCTCCAGTTGATGATGAAGATGATGAACTAGAGATTGATGAAGGTGCTGTTACCAATGTCTCGGTTCTAGATTTTCACAGTGTCTGTAATAGATTACAGCAAACAATGAATGATTGGTTGCAATCTCAAGGAATTCTTAAGATTAGCCAACAGTTACGTTCTGCACTTAACCCAACAGATGAAATTCGAGTCATTATTCAAACAAACGATTTACTGCTGCGAAAATTGCCCTGGCATCGCTGCGATTTCTTTCAAGATTATCCTTTAGCAGAAATAGCGCTTTCTCGCCCGGAGTACAAACGCGCTCAAATTTCGTCGCCACCTAAAGTCAAGAGAGAAAGAGTGAGAATTTTGGCGATTCTGGGGAACAGCTTTGGACTCGATTTGGCTGTAGAGCGTCAATTTCTCAACAATTTAGCAGACGCAGAAGTTGTATTTCTTGTCAAACCATCAAGACAAGAATTAAATACGCATTTATGGGACTCAACAGGCTGGGACGTTTTATTTTTTGCGGGACACAGTCAAACTGAGAGTGACACTGGCAGACTTTATATTAATGAAAACGAAACCAATAACAGTTTGACGGTTGAACAGTTAGAAGAAGCACTCAAAGCAGCTATTGAAAAAGGTTTAAAGCTAGCAATTTTTAATTCTTGTGATGGGTTGGGATTATCTTTAGCGTTAGAAAAATTGAATATTCCCACAGTTATCGTGATGCGGGAACCAGTTCCAAACTATGTTGCTCAAGAGTTTTTCAAACATTTTTTAGAAGCTTTTGCGGTTGAACGGCGTTCTTTATATCTCTCGGTACAACAAGCACGCAGAAAATTGCAAGGTTTGGAAGATGGTTTACCCGGTGCTTCATGGTTGCCAATAATTTGTCAAAATCCCGCTGTCAAACCCCCGACTTGGCTCACTCTGTATGGAATACCCCCCTGTCCCTATCGCGGGTTATTTGCGTTTCGGGAAGAAGACGCACGCTTATTTTTTGGACGGGAAAAGTTTACTCAGGATTTAGTAACAGCAGTGAAAAAAAAGCCATTTGTGGCTGTGGTCGGTTCTAGTGGAAGCGGTAAGTCCAGTGTTGTGTTTGCCGGATTGGTACCCTGCTTGCGACAAAATACAAATATTAATTGGCAAATTATCTCTTTTCGTCCTGGAAATAAACCAATAACAGCCCTAGCAGAAGCTTTTGCACCTTTAAGCAATGCACAACCCACTGACAGTGACAGATTTCACAGTGGGGGATTGCAACTGACAGCGCAAGAGAATTATCAATTGGTAGCGGGTGTAGATTCTCTGACTGACAATTCATCACTCACCAATGAAAACTCCCGTTCCTTAATAAATTTGGAATTGGAACTGATACTCGAACAGGACAACACTGCTTTATACAAAATCATTGAAACCTTTGTTCAACAAAATCCTGGAACTCGCCTAGTGCTCATTGTCGATCAATTCGAGGAACTTTACACCCTTTGCCCCGAACATGAACGCCAGCATATCTTAGATTTATTACTTAACGCCTGTACCCGCGCCCCCGGATGTACCTTAGTCACAACCTTGCGAGCGGACTTTTACGGCTATGCTCTTTCTTATCGTCCTTTAAGCGAGGCCTTACAAGGCGCAGTGCTCAACCTTGCACCGATGTCCCGCGAAGAATTGCGCGATTGCATTGAAAAACCTGCAGCACAAATGCAGGTGGAATTAGAAAAAGAATTGACAAATCAGCTAATTTCTGCATTAGAAGGACAGCCGGGGCGGTTACCCCTGTTGGAGTTTACCCTGACTCAACTTTGGTCAAAACAAAGGGAAGGATTGCTGACTCTTAAGGCTTACGAAGAGATTGGTGGTGTAGAAGAAGCACTCGCCAATCATGCAGAGGGAGTATACAGCCAACTTTCCGAAACAGACAGACAGCGATCGCAACGCGTATTCATGCAGTTGGTACAGTTAGCAGAAGGTGGTGAAGCAACCCGGAGGTTAGCCAGTCGTGCTGAAGTCAAAGAAGAAAACTGGGATTTGGTAACCCATTTGGCATCAAAGCGTTTGGTGGTGACAAATCTGAAGGGACACACCTATTGTGAAACAGTAGAAATCGTGCATGAAGCATTAATTAAAAGCTGGGGACGCTTGGAATACTGGCTGGAAATGGATGGAGAGTTTCGTAACTGGCAAGAAAAGTTACGAGTCGCAATCCGTCAGTGGGAGAGTAGCAATTTAGATGAAGGAGCATTGTTGCGAGGAAAACCTCTTTCCGATGCAGAATATTGGCAAACAAAACGGTGGGAAGAACTGAGTGTTAGCGATCGCAATTTTATTCAGTCTTCTATAGAACTGCGGGAACGAGAGGTCAAACAGCACAAGCAACGACAGCAAATAACTATTATAAGTCTTGCCAGTGGCATGGCGATCGCATCCATACTTGCCGCTTTTGCTGGGTGGCAGTGGCAAAAAGCCCAAATTAATGAAATTCAGGCAACCGTTAAATCTTCACAAGCTCTATTTGCTTCCGACAACAGATTGGATGCTCTGGTAGAAGCACTCAGAGCCAAGAAAAAATTCCGGACAATTGGCACGAATATCCCAGAAACAAAGGCTCAAGTTGATTTGGCACTCAGGCAGGCAATATATGGAGCCAACGAGTACAACCGCCTCTTAGGACACGGTGCCAAAGTACACAATGTCACGTTCAGCCCTAACGCTGAAACCATTGCCACAACGAGCGCAGACATGACAGTCAAACTGTGGCAGAGAGACGGTCGTTTGCTCAAAACGCTTACAGGGCACAGAGGAGCAGTTTATGGAGTGGCTTTCAGCCCTGATGGTTACACCATGGCTTCAACAAGTGACGATCGAACAGTCAAATTGTGGAATCTAGACGGCACTTTACTCACAACTCTCCCTCACAAATCTGAGGTGTACTCAGTTGCATTTAGCCCAGACGGGCAAACCCTTGCCTCAGGAAGTTGGGACGGTAGCATTCACCTATGGAAACGAGACGGAACTTTGTTGTTAACAATTCCAGGTCATCAAGAAAGTGTAGATGCTGTCGCGTTTAGCCCGGATGGTAAAACCATTGCTTCAGGCAGTTGGGACAAAACAGTTAAACTCTGGAAGCTTGACGGCACTTTAGTCACAACTCTTCAGCATAATGACAAAGTTCTGGCGATCTCCTTTAGCCCCAACGGTCAGTTTCTTGCCACAGCAAGTAGCGACCAAACTGTGAAACTCTGGAAAAACAATGGTTTGGGAGGATTTGAAACGCATCCCCACCAAATTTTCAAAGGTCACGACAGCCAAGTTCATGGAGTTGCCTTTAGCCCTGACAGCCAGATCGTCGCTTCTGTCGGTTGGGACAAAACCGTCAGACTTTGGCAGCTTGATGGTACTGAGATAGCCGTACTCAAAGGTCACAGTGGAATCATTTGGGGCGTTACTTTTAGCCCAGACGGTCAAACAATCGCCACCGCTTCTGATGACAAAACTGTCAGATTGTGGCGGTGGAAAAATCCTTTACTGACTGCGCTCAACGGTCATAGTGCTGCGGTTTATGCAGCCAAATTCAGTCCGGATGGAAAGTTCATTGCGGCTGCTTCCGAGGATAATACCGTAAAATTATGGAGGTCGAATGGCAATCCCGTCACAACCTTCATCGGTCATAGGAATGCTGTTTGGGATATTGCTTTCCATCCCAGTAGTAAAACCATAGCCACAGCCAGTTGGGATAAAACAGTTAAACTCTGGAAGCTTGATGGAACTTTAATCAAATCTCTTGTCGGTCACCGCTTCTATGTTAACGCAGTCGCTTTCAGCCCAGACGGTCAGATGTTAGCGTCTGCTTCTGATGACAAAACCGTCAAACTTTGGCAACCCAACGGTATTCCAATTGCCACTCTCATCGGTCATACTGATGAGGTGTGGGCTGTTACCTTTAGCCCCGACAGTCAAACGATTGTTTCGGCTAGTCGAGATAATACACTCAAGTTTTGGCGGCGAGATGGAACTCTTGTGAGAACTGCAAACGCGGGTTCCCCCGTGACCTCAGTTGCTTTCAGTCCCAACGGTCAGCTAATTGCTACAGGAAGTTGGGACAAAACGGTAAAGCTGTGGAAACCTGATGGCACATTGGTGACAACCCTCAGAGGTCATAATGCTGAAGTTTTTGGGGTGGCGTTTAGCCCCGATAGTAAAATTATTGCCTCAGCAAGTGGCGATAAGACTGTGAAATTATGGAGAACAATAGATGGTAAGGAGCTAACAACTTTTAAGGGACACAATGCAACTGTTTGGAAAGTTGCGTTTAGCCCCAATGGTGAAACAATTGTCTCTGGTGATGAAGACAAGAGAGTGCTGGTATGGAATTGGAAACGTTTTTCCCAACAGGATGAACTACAGGTTTACGGCTGTGAGTGGTTGAGAGATTATCTTCGCACGAATACCGATTTACCACCCAAAGATAACCGTCTCTGTTCTTAAATTTGAGTTGTTTTGAAGCTTGATTAATTTAGGAGGATAACATGACTATTAGGGTTGCAAATCTACCTTTAGAATTTACAGAGCAAGATTTAGAAAATTTGTTTGCGGAATATGGAGATGTTCAAATTCAATCTTTGTCTGACGGTCAAGGAAAAGTAAACTTAGACAATCAAGAAACTGAGAATCGTGCTATTGCAAACCTGAATGGTAGAGAATTTAATGGCAATATACTTTCAGTCTCTGCTGATGAGGAAGATAGTAGAGGGTTAAAACCAGCAAGCCATGGAACTGGTAGTCCACCACCAAAACGTACTAGATAGGTCGTCGCAAGCGATCGCGTTTGTAGTAGCAATACTAAATGTTTTGTGAGAAAATACGTAGGAATTGTTTCTGCTGTTGATGTCAAATTTCATTCAGCCTTAGCGAATAGAATTAACCGATATACAGACAAAACCTTCCTGTGCAGGTTTTTTAGTAAAGTCCACGTAGGTGGTGAATCCAGTCCTGTAGGCGGGTTTCTCGCGCCCTGGCGACTGGCGAACCCGTATAGCCCTGCGGGCATAGCTTCGCAACGCGAAGCTTGTGCCTTGCACGTAGCGTCTCCGCTCCTGAGATAGGGTGAACCCGAAGGGACTTTGTTTTTATAGTTGCGAATTTTATTCGCTCTAGGAAGTGTAAGTTTCCTAGAAATGATTTAGGATTGCGTATAGTAGCGATGCATGAGAAGATAGCGCAACTACAAACCAAATATTTATTTCATCGACCGCTATTAAGTATAAAAAATATTTATGCAAATAAAAGATAAATTATCAATCTATAAATCAGTCGTTATTAAATTAGGAAGTGGGGATTTAATAAACGGATTTTCAAGAGTTACCTGCCAATTGTGGTCAGCAGGGTATTCTCTTCCACAACAATTTATTGGTAGCTTACCAGCAGCAGCACATTTAAGCGACCTCTATAGAAATTGGCAATTAATTTATCAAAATCTGTGCGGTCGTCAACATTTGCGTTCTTCAGATGATCCAGATGATGATGAACTAGAATTGGATGACGGTGGAGTTACAAATGTTTCTCAAGTCACTTTTGACGAGCTGTCTCAAAAAATGCAGCAAAGCATTGATGATTGGCTTGCATCTAAGGAGTTTCTGAACATTACCCAGCAACTGCGATCGCAACTTAATCCCAAAGAAGAAATCAGAGTCATTATTGAAACCAACGATGAAATATTACAGCGCATACCTTGGTGTCGTTGGAATTTTTTCAACGATTATCCTAAAGCAGAAATGGCTCTTTCCAGACCAGAGTATAAACGTTCGGAAATAGGAGAGTCACAATCGCTAAGAAAGAAAGTTAGAATCTTAGCTGTCATGGGTAACAGCAAAGATATCAACTTAGAAATAGAAACCCAATCTCTTGAGAACCTAACAGATGCAGAAGTTGTTGTTCTGAATAACCCCTCTCGTTCGCAATTCAATTCCCAGCTTTGGGACTCACAAGGTTGGGATATCTTGTTTTTTGCAGGTCACAGCCAAACGGAAGGTGAAACGGGCAGAATATACATTAATGAAAATCCAACAAACAACAGTTTAACAATTGAACAATTAGAAGAAGCACTGAAAACAGCCATTGAAAAGGGTTTACAACTAGCGGTCTTTAACTCCTGCGATGGTTTGGGATTGGCGTTAGCACTAGAAAAACTAAACATTCCTACAGCGATCGTCATGCGGGAACCCGTTCCCAATTCTGTAGCAGCAGAATTTTTTCAAAATTTTTTATACGGTTTTGCACTACAGCGACTACCCCTGTATCTTGCTGTTCAGCAAGCACGCCGAAAATTGCAAGGATTGGAAGATGACTTTCCCGGTGCTTCATGGTTGCCAGTGATTTGTCAAAACCCAGCCGTAGAACCACCTACGTGGTTGGAGTTGGGTGGAATATCGGTCTGTCCCTACCGAGGATTATTTGCTTTTAGCGAGGAGGATGCAGATCTATTCTTTGGAAGAGAGGAGTTTACAAAGGAATTACTAGCGTCGGTTAAAAGAAAGTCGTTAGTGGCTGTAGTTGGTTCTAGTGGAAGTGGGAAGTCGAGTACAGTTTTTGCTGGATTGGTTCCGCAGCTAAAAAAAGATACTTTGGTTGATTGGCAAGTCGTTTCCTTTCGTCCGGGAAACAATCCAATAGCAGCCTTGGCAACATCCCTTTCCTCTTTGAAACTCACCAGTCAAACCGGGAACTACCACCGAGCTGAGGAAGGAGGATTGCAGTTCCCCAACAAAGAACAATATCAATTGATAACAGGGATAGATATTATTCGCGATCGCCACTTACCGAGAAGCGATCGCAACACCCGTCGCTTAGTAGAACTGGAACTAGAAGTTGCACTCAGTCAGGATGGCAACGCTTTATACAAAATCATAGAAAAGTTGGTTCAGCAAAATCCCAAAAGTCGCTTGTTACTCATAGCCGATCAGTTTGAAGAACTCTACACTCTTTGCAGTGAGAAACAGCGCCAGTACTTCTTAGACTCATTATTGACAGCCGTGAGATTAGCTCCAGCATTTACTTTAGTAATGACTTTACGAGCTGACTTTTATGGATATGCTTTATCTTACCGCCCATTTAGCGATGCTTTACAGGGAAGAGTTTTGAACCTCGGACCCATGAGTTGTGAAGAATTGCGCGATTGTATTGAAAAACCAGCAGCCCAGATGCAAGTCAAACTGGAAAATGGCTTGACAAATAAACTCATTTCTAACGTAGAAGAACAACCAGGACGGTTACCATTGCTGGAGTTTGCCCTCACACAATTGTGGTCAAAACAAAACCAAGGATTGCTAACCCATCGAGGTTATGAAGAAATTGGCGGTGTAGAGCAAGCACTGACGAATCATGCTGAAACAGTCTATACCCAGTTAAGTGAGACAGATCGAGCCAGATCGCGGCAAGTGTTTGTGCAGTTAGTACGTTTGGGGGAAAATACAGAAGCCACTCGGAGGTTAGCCACTCGCGATGAAATCAATTCAGAGAACTGGGATTTAGTAACACATTTAGCGTCACACCGTTTAGTTGTTACAAACCGCAATGAGTTTACAGGGGAAGAAACGGTAGAAATTGTACACGAGGCGCTGATTAAGAATTGGGGACGCTTGGTAGATTGGCTGCAAAAAGACGGCGAATTTCGACACTGGCAAGAGCATCTGCGAACGATCGTCCGTCAGTGGGAAAGCAGTAGCAAAGACGAAGGCGGGCTGTTGCGAGGAAAGCCTTTAAATGATGCAGACTACTGGCACCAGCAACGTTATGAGGAACTGAGTTCTGCGGAAAAAGAATTTATTCGTCTTTCCTTAGAACAAAGGAAGCGAGAAATCAATTTGCAAAAACGCAGGCGACACATTGCTTTTTTGAGTCTTTCGAGCGGTTTAGGAATGGCAATGTGTCTCGCTGGAATTAGTTGGTGGAACTGGCAAAATTCTATAAAAAATGAAATAGAAGCCCTGAGCAAATCATCTCAAGCACTATTTGCTGCAAACAATGGCTTGGAGTCGCTCATCCAAGCAGTCAGGGCAGGGCAAAAACTGAAAACATCAGGCGTGGCATCTCCCGAAACTCAGATGCTGGTGAAATCAGCTTTGTGGAAAGCAGTGTATACAATGCCAGAGCGCAATCGCTTTTTGGGTCACACAGCCAATGTCTACGATGTCAAGTTCAGTCCCGATGGCAAAATACTTGCCTCTGGCAGTCAAGACAAAACTATTAAAATTTGGAGCCCCAATGGTGAGTTAGTCAAAACCATCACCGGGCATCAAGACAATGTCACAAGTATAACATTTAGCCCGGATGGCAAAACCCTTGCTTCTAGCAGTGATGACAAAACTATCAAAATTTGGAGTCGCGATGGTGAGTTACTTAAAACCATCACCGGGCATGGTGGTGGCGTCACAAGAGTGACATTCAGCCCGGATGGCAAAACCCTTGCTTCTAGCAGCGATGACAAAACTATCAAAATTTGGAGTCGCGATGGTCGTTTGCTAAAAACTCTTATTGGACATAATGATACTGTTACAAGTGTCGCATTCAGCCCAGATGGCAAAACCCTTGCTTCTAGCAGTAAGGACAAAACTATCAAAATTTGGAGCCGCGATGGTCGTTTGCTAAAAACTCTCATTGGACATAATGATGCTGTCACGTGCATTACTTTTAGCCCAGATGGCAAAATTCTTGCCTCTGGTGGTAAAAACAGCACGATTAAAATTTGGCATCTGGAGAATGGGAAATCCGAAACTTGGAACGGACATAAAAGTCTTGTCGCAAGTTTGAGTTTTAGCCCAGACGGCAAAACTCTTGTTTCTGCAAGCTGGGACAATGACATTAAGATTTGGAATCTAACTGGTAAAGTAGTTACCACTTTTTCTGGCTATACCCAAAGATTCTTTAGCGCCAGTTTTAGTCCCGATGGCAAGACCATTGTTAGCGCAAGTGGGGACAATACTATCAAAGTTTGGTGTGTGGAATGCCAGCAACCGCAAATCCTGAAAAAACATACAGGTGCGATCGCCAGTATCAGTGTCAATCGCGATAGTAGGATGTTTGCATCCGCTAGTGATGACAGCACGATCTTGCTCTGGAGTTCAAGCGGTCAGTTACTTCATACCCTTCGCGGTCATCATGATGTCGTTATAAGTGTTGTGTTTAGCCCTGACGGTCAAACTCTTGCCTCTGGAAGTAAAGACAAGACTGTCAAGCTTTGGAATCGGAACGGTCAGTTACTCCAAACTTTTGTAGGTCATAACGATGCGATTTCAAGTGTTAGTTTCAGCCCTGACAATCAAACCATTGCCTCTGGAAGTGCTGACAAAACTATCAAATTATGGAGTAAGAACGGTCAGTTACTTCAAACCCTTAATAACAATGGTGCGATTTCAAATATTGTTTTTCATCCGGATGGTGAGAGCATCGCTTTTGTCATAGATAATGAAATTAAACTTTGGAATCTCAAAACTCAAGAAATCAAAACTGTAGGTCACCACGAGTTACCAATTAGAAGTATCAATTTTAGTCCCAATGGGAAACTTTTGGCTTCGGGAAGTGATGACCTTACAGTCATACTTTGGAGCCTAGATGTTGAGAAACCCAAGATTTTTGGTAACCATCTCAGCCCTGTTAAAAGCCTGAGTTTCAGCGGCGATGGCAAAATTCTTGCTGCTGCAAATGCTTATACTATAACGATTTGGAGTGTAGATCGACAGCAAGAGCTTGCACAACTTGAGGCATTTGATGGTAGCTCGATCGTCAACAGTATTGGTTTTAGTGCTGACGGTAATATGATTATTTCTGGTGATAATAAACACCAAATCATTTTATGGAATTTAGACTTAAATAATTTATTGGAAGATGGTTGCAATTGGTTAAAAGACTATCTCAAAAATTCCAACAACAACCAACAACATCTATGTAGTAGTGGCACGTGAATCTGAAGAAGCTAGTACATGAAGGCAGAAGTCTGGAGGCAGATGGCAGAAGGCGCAAAAGTTTGAATGTAAGCTTTTTATCTGTTACTAATGGTTGCCTTATTTACGCCGAACTGTACTAGTGTAGCATCCCTCCTTACCTGAGCTATCCTATAAAATATGACCAATGGGTAGAGACTAGATTATCCAGTACAATTGTGTTCAGCAATTTTTGTGACTAGTTGAGAAAAAAGGCATGGACTCAGGGGACAAAAGCAAGAGCACACCTCGTTCTGCTTCTAGTCAGGGGCACAACGGTCGTGAGAATGAATTTCAAATTCAAATGCAGTTTCAAGAGCTACAAAACACGGTAGAGTCGCTCCAAACTAAACTGGCACAGTACCAGCACTCAGAGCAACAGGCATGGCAGCAAGCAAGAGTAGCCCAAGCAAGAGTGGCAGAATTAGAACAGATTAATGCAGCTTTGCACCAGCGCAATCGCATACTGGAAGCCACTACAAGGGCTGTAAATACAATCCTAACATTTGAGAACTTTGATGATGCAATCAATAGAGCTTTACAAATTATTGGTGAAAGTTTAGATTGCGATCGCGTTTGTCTTGGCGAACACTGTCATGACTTATCTGGCGAAACGCTGGGAGTTATTAGATATTTTTACGAGTGGACATCTCCCTACATTTTCTCGCAAATTCAATCAAATAGTGGTGCAGAAATTTCTTATGAAGGAATCGAAGCAGAATATCAACTATTGTGTCAGGGACAAGCATTTGGCGGACTAATCGACGAGTATTGCGAACCCTTCCGCAGCAAGCAAAAAGCACTTGGCGTGAAGTCAGGCTATGCCATCCCAATTATGATAGAGGGTAAATATTGGGGTATTGTTGGTTTTGATGACTGTCGTGAGGCAAAACATCGGAATTCGGCTGAAATGGCTGTATTAAAAATTGCAGCAGATTGTGCAGGGAGTGCGATCGAGCGCCAACGTACCCAGCAAGCCCTACTTCAAGCCGAACAAGAGCGATCGCAAGAATTGGAACGTCACAACATTGAACTTCAGCAAACGCTCAACCGACTGCAAACCCGCGAGCAACTTTTAGAAGCAACTGACCTCGATTTAGATCGTTCCCTCGGTCACGTTCTCCAAGTCACTAGCGAACACCTCGGCTCCACCTCTGCTGCACTCTGGCTCGCGAACCCTGACTCTGATACCTCTTCACTGCATTTGGTTTACCTCAATGGAAGCATTATTCCTGCTACCCCAGAAAATACCGATCGCCTTAGCGGACAGTGGATTCAAGGTCGAGAAGACTTATCCCGCGATCTGAATTGGAAAAGGCATCTCCACGAACGCGCTCCCGTCATTTACGATTTCGACACTTACCCCGACATTACCCCAGTCCAACGCCAATTTATAGAACGGTTAGGCATAAAAACCATGTTAGGCATACCCCTGCTGCTGGGAGCGGAAATCGTCGGTAGCTTTACTGTCCGCTTTAGCGAGAAGCGCGAGTTTGGGGCAGAAGATTTAGAACTGATTCAAGCGATCGCACACCAAGCAACGCTGACAATCCAATTAATGCGGCTAGCAGACGAAGCTAAACAAACCGCTCTTCTAGAAGAACGCAACCGCATGGCAGGTGAAATTCACGATACTCTTGCTCAAGCGTTTACGGGTATTTCGATTCAAGTTGGCATGGCACAAAAACTTATTGATTCGGACCCCACCGACACCCGGCAGATTCTCGAGCGCGTCCTTACCCTGGCGCAAACCGGACTTTCCGAAGCCCGTCGCTCCATCTGGGCACTGCATCCTACTGCCAACGAATACGCCGATATCGCTCATAAACTGCCACGGTGCATCGAGCAACTGGCTGAAGGGATACCGATTCAAGTCGAAGTGTCGGTTGCGGGAACGCCGTGTTTGGTACCTGCGATCGTCGGTCAAAATCTGTTGCGAATCACCCAAGAAGCAGTTAACAACATAGTTCAACACGCCCAAGCTACCCAATTACGAGTCAAGCTCACCTATAAACCCACGACGCTCGTTCTAAGGATTTGGGATAATGGAAGCGGCTTTGAGCCAAACGTTGAAAACGGCGGCTTTGGTTTAATAAGTATGGCACAACGAGCATCACGCCTAAACGGGCAATTGATAATTTGTAGCTATCCAGGGCAAGGAACTGAAATTCAAGTGCAAGTCCCGCTACAATGAAAGCGCTTCTGCTTGATAAAATGGCTAAGTCCAAGTGGCAGGAACGATTCGACCGAAATTTATGTTCATTGAAGTAAAAAGTTTTGGTAGAAGCGATGGCTGATTTGATTCGCGTTCTTGTAGTTGACGATCATGCAGTTGTACGAAACGGACTCGTTTTAATGGTACAACACGAGCTTGGGATGATCCCGATTGCAGAAGCCAGCAATGGAGAAGAAGCAATCACGCTGTTTCATCAACACCAGCCTGATGTGACCCTAATGGATCTGCGGATGCCGGATATCACAGGTGTTGAAGCCATCACCACAATTCGGCAAAAGTGTCCTGAAGCGCGAATTATTATTCTAACTACCTATGATGGTGATGAAAACATCTACCGAGGATTACACGCTGGAGCCAAAGGATACATTTTGAAAGATGCGCCCCTCGATGAGATTACTAAGGCAATTCGAGCAGTTCACGCAGGTAAAAAATATATTCCACCGGAAATTGGGGCAAAACTTACAGATCGCATCAACGGAGCGCAACTGAGCGATCGCGAGTGCGAAGTTTTACGCTTGATTGCTAAAGGCAGATGCAATCGAGAAATTGGTGAGATATTGAATGTTACTGAAGGCACAGTCAAAATGCACGTAAATCATATTCTCACCAAATTGCGGGCAAGCGATCGGACTCAAGCAGTTGTGATAGCTCTCAAGCGCGGCATTATTCGCATGTGAATCTAAGTAGTCGGTAATACCTTAACTTTAGATTGGTTTGGCATTGGTCGATCGTTCAGCTCGAAAAGTAAACTATCGATAGGCGAAAAAAGAATTAAGTTTTTTTATAATTTATAGTTGTTACAGCAAAGAGTTACAAACAGCCACTCGCCCTTCTGGGAAACTCGGCTTTCCAGACAATTGCAACTGCAATCTCATCAAGCATGGCTCTAAAAACTGGAACTTCAACCTTCACTGCTGCGACAATTTCCTGTTTGCTGAGGTATCCTGATGAGTCGAGTTTCTATGAGCCAAATTCCTGATTCTGGTAAACTCAAGCAACCGATTGGCGATCGCGATCGCGTTCAAGGAGCGACTCAAGCGGCGATTGTCTCCGTCAAGTATGGCAACTATCAGTGTCCGCACTGCTACAAAGCTAACCGCTTGATACCACAACTTCAGCAGCGTCTGGAAAACGATCTCTGTTATGTCTTTCGTCATTTTCCGATTCCATCTCTGCATCCCCAATCACAACGGGCAGCAGAGGCGGCAGAAGTAACAGGCGAACAAGGCAAGTTCTGGGAAATGCACCATATCCTATTTGAGCATCAGCATGCACTTGATGATGGTTTCTTAGTTGAGTATGCACTGAACTTGGGTTTGAATATGCCTCGCTTCCTTTGGAGCTTTTCTGAAAGAGTTTACAGCAATCGTGTCCGAGCTGATTTTCTCAGTGGGATGGAATATGGAGTGACACGAAAGCCAACATTCTTTCTAAATGGGTTGCGGCTCAAAGATAACTGGCATTTGGACACACTGTTATATGAGATTGAGAACGTCAAGCGTTCAAATTCATAAAATACATTGAACTGATAAATTTCTTATGGATGCTCTAAATTCTTCTCAACCCCTTTCCGATGGCACTGAGCAAAACTCTTATCAACCTATGGATTCTTCAGTTGTAGTGACACAAAACGCTGAAGGGACTACTCTTTCTCCCCCCACGTCTTTAACAGTCGCTGCTCCTCCTGTATTGCCACCTGTTACCAAACCCACCCGCAAACCGATTCGCAAGTTGCTGTTGCTGGGCGTGCTCGGTATTGGTGGTGTTGTGGCTGCCATCTATGGTTATCGCTGGTGGCAATTTGCCAGTACTCATCAAGACACTGATGATGCTTACATCACGGCGGATATTCATCCTGTCAATGCTCGTATCAATGGCACTGTCACTGAAGTGGCAGTTCAAGATAATCAATCTGTCAAAGTTGGGACAGTCCTAGTCAAGCTCGATCCTGATGACTACCAAGTAGCACTCCTACAGGCAAAAGCTGCCCTGGATGTTGCCAAGCAGCAAGCTGATGTTGCTCAAGCAAATATAAACGTCGCTTCCACTAATGCTCAGGGACAAACCACCCAAGCACAGGGTAATATTGACGCCGCTACAGCCAGCATTTCTACGGCACAAGCATCGTTAAGTGAGGCGCAAGAAGGTGTTCCCGCAGCACAAGCACAATTAGCTCAAGTAGAGGCAAATCTTGCTAAAGCTAAGCTGGATTACGATCGCTACAATCAACTATCTAACGCCGGAGCCATTCCTCGTTCTGAGTTTGATGCTGCCAAAGCGGCTTACGATGCTCTAATAGCACAACGAAGTGCTACACAAGAACAAGTGAAGCAAGCACAGGCGCGAGTCGCACAGGCACGGGAAAATTTGAAAAATGCTGAAGCCAAACTTGCATCGACCAAAGGGACATTACAGGAGGCAAATTCTGTTAAACAACAAACTATCGTAAATAAACGGCAATACCAAGCAGCCCTAGCAGCAGTCGAACAGGCGCAAACCCAGGTAAAAAATGCTCAGTTACAGTTATCCTACACGGCAATTGTTGCTCCAAGTGCGGGAATGGTAGGGAATAAAACAGTAGAGGTAGGGCAGCGCGTTCAGCCCGGACAAACGTTAATGTCGTTAGTGACAGAGCAACCCTGGGTGGTAGCAAACTTCAAAGAAACGCAATTGGCTAAAATGCATCCCGGTCAAAAGGTTGAGATCGAAATCGACTCGTTCCCCGATCGCACTTTCATTGGCAAAGTTGACAGCCTCTCTCCAGCATCAGGGGCACGATTCGCACTTTTACCACCTGATAACGCTACCGGTAACTTCACCAAAGTTGTACAGCGAATTCCAGTGAAGATTGTATTCGATCCACAAAGTATTAAGGACTATCAAACACGAATTTCACCGGGGATGTCGGTGGTAGCTACCGTGGAAACCCCTTGAGAATTCAAAATCAAGCTACTCGCTTAGAGTTAATTGGTGTCTCGGGAGCGATCGCTTTTGCCGTGTTTGTTACCTTGCCGATCGCGATCGCATTCAATGCGGTTTAGGCACGATGGGCATGGAGATTGCGACGCGATTATTGGGATTAGTGCTAGCAGCACTAGGAGTACAGTTTATGCTGAATGGTTTGGCCAATGCAACCATCGGTCTTATGAATCTAGAGGTCGCTCGATAAACGCTCGCTCAACTTATTTCTTCCAGAGGTAAATGCCCATGGCAACCGTAACTCACACTCCCCCAACCCAACCTGATGTCTCGCTCAAAGACTGGATTGGTGTATCAGCAACGTTGTTGGGTGCGTTCATGGCTGTGTTGGATATTCAAATTACCAATGCTTCCCTGAATGATATCACTGGAGCACTGGGAGCATCACTGGATGAAGGAGCCTGGATTTCCACAGCTTATCTGGTTGCAGAAATTGTCGTCATTCCGCTTACAGGCTGGCTCTCTCAAGTCTTTTCGGTGAAGAGGTATCTACTGGTCAATACAGCTCTGTTTATTGGCTTTTCTATCTGTTGTGCCTTCGCCTCTAGTTTACCACAAATGATTCTGTTTCGCGCTGGCCAAGGTTTTACAGGTGGAGTGCTCATTCCGATGGCATTCACGGTAATTCTGATGACTTTGCCACCTGCCAAGCAACCTGTTGGGTTGGCGATGTTTGGTTTATCAGCTACCTTGGCTCCTTCCCTCGGTCCTACTGTTGGCGGATGGCTCACCGATAGCTATGGGTGGGAGTACATTTTTTATCTCAATGTCCTACCGGGAATTTTGCTTCTTACTGGCGTTTGGTATGCTTTGCCCCAGCGTCCAATGCAGTTGAATCTAATTAAGAAAGGCGATTGGTTTGGCATTGTGACAATGGCAATCGGGCTTTCTTCCCTGGAATTTTTTCTCGAAGAAGGTAACCGTAAAGACTGGTTTGGCTCAGAAGAAATTCAGCGAGCAGCAATGGTGGCTGGAATTGTGTTGCCCGTCTTTATCGTTTGGCAGTTTGTCAAAAAACAGCCGTTGTTGAACCTACGCCTGTTGATACGCCGTAACTTTCTGATTGCCATTCTTACGACAATGGGTTTAGGGGTAGGGCTGTATGGTTCGACTTTTATTCTACCTTTGTATCTGACTCAAATTCAAGGCTATAACGCCATGGAGATCGGTCAAACCATTATGTGGGCAGGGATACCGCAGTTGTTTATTACGCCGTTTGTACCCAAGTTAATGCAGCGATTTGATTTACGCCTATTGGTGGCGATCGGCTTTACCATGTTCGGAGTCAGTTGCTTCATGAATACCACAATGAGTCATGACACGGGAATGCCACAGCTTATCTCAGCCCAAATTATTCGAGCATTGGGGCAACCGTTGGTGATGACCCCCCTCTCCAGCTTTGCCACCGTAGGGATTGAACCAAAACACATTGGGTCAGCCTCAGCTATATATAATATGTCGCGGAATTTAGGCGGTTCATTTGGTATTGCTACGTTAGCAACGCTGCAATCAATACGAGAACGGTTTCATTCCAATCGCCTAGTAGATGACATTTCGCTATCAAATCCCATCACGCGCGATCGCCTTGACCAGATGATCCAAATGTTTTTACAACACACTAGCGATCCGACCCAAGCACAGAATCAAGCATTTGCACTTATGGATCGAATAGTACGTCGCGAAGCGAATGTCATGGCATTTAATGACTGCTTTTTCTTTATAGGATGCGTGTTGTTATTGAGTGCATTTCTAGTGTTGTTTTTTAAGAAAATCAAACCTGTGGAGGGTGGAGCCGTACATTAAATATTGTTTGGAGGAACCGAAAATGTTAGCTTATCTGAGATCTTCCCTATGCCAATCGGGGTTTTACCCCAATATATGTAATTTAGTTTTTGTCAACATATATTACAGCAAATTTCAACCTGGTAAGGTACAAAAATTACCCCCCTCTGTCCCCCCTTACCAAGCTATCCATTACCCGCATCTTTCTTAACAATCGCAAAACTCGGATGAAGAAAGGGTTTGAGGAGAAATACGGACTCTAGGGGTTGACAAAAATCAAATGATGTAGAGTAGGGGAGATGGAAGTGGTGGTCTGATGGCGGATGTGGATAGCCATGCTTGTTAAAGATCACTCGAGTGGCGAGGGAAAAATTTGTGGAAGGAATTGCGACAGAGAACCTTTCAGGGGCAGTGGATAAGCAAAGGAAAAGTCTACAATGGTGAAAATGTAAGGAGAATAAGTTCTAAAAATATTCGACAACAAATACTTGAGTAAAAAGAAGTTAGTGAGGTGCGAAAGTCATTTTTAGATGGGGTTTGCAGCAGGTTGTATGAGTACGGCAATCATCGCCAGAACACTACTGTTTCAAAAACGATAAAACAGGTATCAGATTCAATCTGTTGCAGAGCGGCGCGAGGGGGCTAAGCCGCCCCCTCAGGACTCCCCGGCGTGCCAGTTTCAAATGACCATACAAAAACTACTACTGATGCCTCAAAGGGTACAAATGGTCATCTTCAACTGGCTGAATCAAAAATCATGAATTCTGCGAGATTGGCAAAACTTGTGGAATTTTGTTGTTGATAGCACTTCAGGTGTTAGCCTGAAGTGCTGAAAGAAGCTAGTAGATGCAGCATCGCTTTGCTCTGTTCATTGGAGAATACTTGCTCGTGACCAACATAGAGTGAGCGAATGTTCAAGGGTTTAAGACCCAAATGGCACGCAAGGGAAAAGCACACCGCAGATGGAAGAATCAGAAAAATGGGATGAAGTTTGAAGTCCGTTAACAGTTGCCACCCGGATTTTTGGCATTTCTTCAACTGTATTGATAGCAGGGATAAACAGAAGATAGATGCCCTCTGTTCTCTGCCTGCTACCGTCAAAAATCTTAATTGTTAAGTAGCACAATGGTTTTTCAGTAATTTCCAGGTAGCAGCAATATCATGTAATCTTTTTAAACCACGCCAAATTGTCTTTAAACCCGGTTCTCCGTCACGAGTTCGTCCTAAAAAACCTCCCAGTTTAGCAATCATTCTCACAGCTTCATTAAGAGAGGGTGGTGTTTGTGGAGGATGAGGATTTTGCGAAATAGTCACACATAATGATTGCCATTCATGGGTTTCTAAAACTGTATCGCACGGAGTCTGTGGGTGCATTCGCGCTTCATAAGTTAACCAGAGTAAACGCCATGCCACAATTGAATAAGTTGCTAGTGCCATGTGGATGCGACGCCCAGTTTCTAACTGTAATTTTTCGATTCCACAGCCACTCTTTAATGCATAGTGGTAGCGTTCAATTAACCATCGATACGTATACCAACGCACACACCGGGCCGCATCTTCTAAACTCTTAATCTCAAGACTCGTTAATAATAACCAACTAATGGGACTAACGCCTTCTGGAGGATTCTCTTCTCTGGCTAAAATCACTTGTAACTTCACAGGATTTAGCTGCTTTCTTCTGATATGATTCGATGGCACTGCTATGTCCAATGTGGCAAATCGAATAGTGAGATGGGCGATTCTCCAATGCTGTTGTGGTGAGCGGTTCACCTCCACCTTCAGCTCCCCACGTGCAGGTGTTGCATTGATGGCTTCATGTAAATACTTGGCATTGTGGTCTACTTTTCGGTTGTGAGTTCCACGAATCAATAAATGAAAATTTTGGGCTCGTTCTTGATTGAATAAATCAAATATGTCTGCCTCTGAATCCGCTACCGTCACCACAATTTTCTCTGGGGGAATTAACTGATGTATAGCTTGTTCTGTATCTAACCAACGTTGACTTTCTTTTTCTGCTGTTTCTCTTTGATGCCGTTTTTTAGATATGCCTAAATTTTCCAGTTCTCTAGTCCACACATGTTGATGAATAATTCCTAATGGCACTCCATCTATTGAAGCCACCAAACTGGAGTGGACTTTTAATCCAAAACTTGTTGCACAGTCCAGATATCCCAAACCTGTCGTTTGAGGATGGTGTGTTAAATCGATATTCGTTGTATCTTGAATTGCCAGTAGGATTTGATGTGATTCTATTCTTTTAATTGTACTCGTTTGATGCGCTTGCCGAATATCATCTGGCTGGAAATAGGGCGACTTCCAAAAATCATACGCGGCTGTTGTTGCTGCTATATCTCCACACGCTTGTGGTACACTTTCTCCGGGTTGAGAAGCTAAATCTTCCACCATTTTTCTCAATCGTTTTTCCCGTCTTCTATCTCCCAAATCCAGACTCTCGAGTTCCTTTTCTGCCCACTGATACATTGACACTTACCTCTTGTTTTCAAGCACTCGCCAATATCCTCTTTCTACATGGTGATCTAACAGACACCGGGCGTCGAGACAAACCAAAGCGCAGAGTCTCGCCCCCAAGCGGTTTATACCGCCAATTTCTCTTGCGTTGACAACGCTTGTTGAGGTTCGATCCTCATCTGTGATCTCACAGCCTCAGACTGTCCCCTAGTCTCCGCATCTGTTGCTTCATTCACCGTTACTGCTGAGCGTCTGAATGATTTTTTCCATCATAATTATACTATCTGCACAGATCTTCAACTCCCATTGGACACCCTCTGTGTCACAATCGCTGTTGAAACTGTTGCGCCAGTCTTGGGCTAGCTCGAAGTGCAGTCTTTTCAA
The DNA here is from genome assembly GCF_045999855.1 of Tolypothrix campylonemoides VB511288_2. NCBI lineage: Bacteria > Bacillati > Cyanobacteriota > Cyanophyceae > Nostocales > Tolypothrichaceae > Tolypothrix > Tolypothrix campylonemoides. Next base: position 681,868 of record NZ_JBFPMW010000003.1, on the reverse strand, counting down.
TTTCTTGACGACATTCAAGCTCAGTGCTCAAAATCTGGCAGAATTCATGATTTTTGATTCAGCCAGTTGAAGATGACCATTTGTACCCTTTGAGGCATCAGTAGTAGTTTTTGTATGGTCATTTGAAACTGGCACGCCGGGGAGTCCTGAGGGGGCGGCTTAGCCCCCTCGCGCCGCTCTGCAACAGATTGAATCTGATACCTGTTTTATCGTTTTTGAAACAGTAGTGTTCTGGCGATGATTGCCGTACTCATACAACCTGCTGCAAACCCCATCTAAAAATGACTTTCGCACCTCACTAACTTCTTTTTACTCAAGTATTTGTTGTCGAATATTTTTAGAACTTATTCTCCTTACATTTTCACCATTGTAGACTTTTCCTTTGCTTATCCACTGCCCCTGAAAGGTTCTCTGTCGCAATTCCTTCCACAAATTTTTCCCTCGCCACTCGAGTGATCTTTAACAAGCATGGCTATCCACATCCGCCATCAGACCACCACTTCCATCTCCCCTACTCTACATCATTTGATTTTTGTCAACCCCTAGAGTCCGTATTTCTCCTCAAACCCTTTCTTCATCCGAGTTTTGCGATTGTTAAGAAAGATGCGGGTAATGGATAGCCTTACCAAGGGGGGATGAAAGGGGGGTGTACCTCATGAGACTGAGAAAGGCTATAGTGGATCGGCGCTCTAGACTTGTTACATTCCTTAAAGAACTTCCAATTAAAAAATCATCCCATGGTAAGGGCGCAAGGCCTTACGCCCTTACACGTTAATTTCTGATTTGGGATAATTTATTTTTTGGTGTTCCCTTCTTAACTTGTGACAAATGCTTCAGGGTTAACGACCATTATCACATTTTCCTTTTTTTGAACTGTTTCCCGAGCAACCGCCTCTTGTGTTTTCAGTATTTTGACTGACTAATTCTTGTTGGTCTGTAGGCGACTTTTCTGAATTTTTCTCAGGACTGGAATTAGACATTTTACACTCTCCTTAAAAAATTTGATATCACTTTACAAAATTTTGATTCAACATTTATTCTCTTTTTTATCTTCTGGAGAGCAAGTGGATTCAGGGTTTGTATTGGGAAATTTGTCGATTTTTACTTTGTTCTTAAGGTTTTTATTTTCTTGAGAATTTGAATTAGACATGATAGTTACATTCTCCTTATAAAAATGAAGTTCGCGATCGCATATGTTTGATAAGCTATAAAAAGCCTATTTGATTCTAGAAATACAAGTAGAATAAGATTTGCCTGGTAAAAGACTTATTGAGCGGGTATTGCTCACCCTACAGTATTTAAAATTGTTCGTGAATGATTGAGAATCTCTATATTACGGTTAGTTACATTTACCATCTTGTGAAGCATCAGATGAGCAACCTCCCTTCATGACACGAGTTAGCGATGCTAGCGCAGTATTGGAAAATTTGGGCAACTTTACATTTGAGTGAACTGATAAAAATCGAAGTGTTTTCATGTTGTACTCTTATCCTTATATAAACAGCAAGAGAGTATGCATCTATGCACTAAAAAATATGAGTGCTGGTTCTAATACCTGTGTGCTTTTGCAATCTCGTGGTTGAGACTCACTGATTTTCTACAATAAGTAGAAAATGTTTTCCGGAAACAGAAGGATTGTGATTCCTCTCTATTTTCTTATTAGGGAGTTGTTCAATCAGCTTATGCACTTGTAGAAATATAATACTCATGTAATACACAGAAACGTCTGATTTCCCTTCTTCCTTGTATTACACGCTAACCCTCGGATTCTTTCCCCAACCATTACATGGGTTATGTTTTAGTCGATCCACAACTCTTTTGTTTCCTTTCACCCTTTCAATCCGGAGCGAACGTACAGTAATATCATCCCAATGCTGAGAATCTTTAAGAGATAGCTATCCTGTCAAAATAATACTAAATATTTTTAGCCGCCCTATTAAATAAAAATTTTGTTAACAAGATTAGCGTAGCTCTGCCGCAGGCAGAGCTACGCTTAACGCTCACTTACCAACGACTTTTGACCACACCCGCAGTATTGGGTGCAGCATTGCCGCTAGTTTTTTATCCTCTTCAAAACCAATGTGTGTTAACAGAACTTAGCAAAATAGATTTATGAGCGAATGTACAGATAAGAATACACTCGCTCATACTGGCGATTATTGTTGGGTAAATAGCAGATAACGAGATGGGGATGGATATGGCAGTACCAAACCTTTATCGGTTAACTGATATTCTTTTACCTTCTCTAGCGCTGTAAGAAATTTTACCTCTTGCTCGCCAACTTCTCCCGAGCACAACTTAAAAGTGTTAGACGTATTGCTGAGTTTAATTTTGCCAGAAGTTTTATCTTTGGATTCAAGTGTGTATTCCCCACCGTATGAGTTACAGCCAGTACTACCACTAAAAGAGCCATCTTTAAATTTAATCGTAATATCGGAATTAGATACTTGAGTTGGTCCTAAACCTGATTTAAGTTTCCAAACAGAACCTTCTAGAGTGGTTGCGTAAGAAGGACTTGGAAACACTAAGCACAAACTAAATATAACTAGGATTAAAGCAAGACCACGTTTGATGTAATTCAAAAATTTCACGTTTTTTCTTCCTAACAAATGTATCTTACTGATTGAACAATTTCAGATTACTAAATCATGTGATTTTGATACTGTTAGCTAATTATTTCTTAAGAATTAACTTAAAATAAGTTCATCTAATTTTGGTATAAAGAAAGCTTGACAATGAAAACAAAATAAGTGTTGAAACCGGGATATAAGTCTTACTTAGAGACTTCCAGAAAATATACAAATAGTAGAAATGATAATCATATATTAAAATACATAATGCTGTAGATTATGAGAAGATACGCGATAAGCAAAGCTTGCTCGCTACGCGCGATCGCATGTCAATTTACAACTGCAGCTAATTTGCAATAAAAAAATCGGGGATCTGGGTAATTAGAATGTAGTAAGCTAAGACGCACTTAAATTTTAAAACCAACACCCTCACAGCAAGGTTTTCAAGCTAAAAAAAGTACAATTTAGATGCGCGACAGCTTAGCATTGCCAGTCCTACACCTATAGCTAAAGAAGGCAAAGAATATTATGGGTAGAGGTATGTACGCTAAAATTCCCACGATCTTCCTTTTCCCCAGTGATTACTTTAACCCGAAAGCAGTAGATGAAGCTTTCTTGGAACAAGCAAAATCTTTGCAAAATGCAGGATTTGAAACTGCTGTCATTTCCTTAGAATCGCTCTCGACCACTTCACCAAAGAGCGCTCCCAAACTTTCTCATGGTTCAGATGTAGTTTATAGAGGCTGGATGCTTTCGCCATCTGATTATAATTTGCTAGTAAATATTATAAATAACACGGGTGCTTGCGCTTTTACCTCATTATCAGAATATTTAGCCGCACATTATCTTCCCAACTGGTATCCTCAAATTAAAGATTTGACTCCAGAAACCAAGTTTTACTCTATGGATGACGATCTAGAAAGTGAGTTACAAGTATTAGGTTGGGAACGATTTTTCATCAAAGATTATGTTAAATCTTTAAAAACTTCAATCGGCTCAATTATTGAGCGACCCTCAGATATTAAAACAGTTGTGCAAGAAATGCAAAAGTTTCGAGGAACAATTGAGGGTGGTCTTTGTGTGCGAAGAGTTGAAGATTTTGTAGAAGATTCTGAAAGGCGTTATTTTGTTATACACGGTCAGCCGTTTGCTGCTCGTGAAGACGAGAACGTTCCACCAATTGTATATGAGTGTGCGAAAAAAATTCAAAGTAAGTTTTTCTCAGTGGATGTCGTGGAGCGTACTGATGGAGTACAGCGAATTGTTGAAATTGGAGATGGGCAAGTATCAGACCTTATTGGATGGTCTGCTGAACGTTTTGCATTCGGTTGGTCAAGCAACGGCTAACACATCTATGGTTAGATAAACATATAGCAATCCTAAATGAAATATAAGAATAAGAGTGAAGACTGCTAAGGGCTAATAGCTAATGGTCAAAAAGCAATTAGCGATTAGCCATTAGCAATTAGCAATCCAAATTTTTTATAAATGATTTAGGATTAATATAGTAGTATTGTAAACTGTGTTTGGCAGCATCTACCTGTTGATGTAAGATCATGACAGTCAATGAAAATAAAGAAGCGTTTATTCCCTACCGTCGCACTGATATTATTGAACTTTGCCTGCAAGATGGTCAGTTAGATGCTGCTGATGTTGAAAAGTTTAAAGATTTCTGCCAAATTTTATCTGCATACTACCACTTTCGCTTTCATAAAACCTTAGAAATTATCAAAGATAACTACGTACCTTTCAATCCTAGTGCAGATGTTCAGTCATTGACTCAACCTAGTTTCGATCGGTATGACGCGATGGAATCAAAAGTAGTTGAGGCATTTCATTACATTTTAGAAAGAGCTAATTACATCCCTTTACCTGAATCCATCGTACAACAAGCATTAGATAAGAAATCTTTAATCGATTTGAAAACTCAAGTTGATTTTGCAGATTTTGAGCGCTTTTATTGCTATTATCAAGGCGATACCAGCAATAAAATTTTTCTCAAAAAGTTCTTCTTTTGGCAGCGAGAAAAAAATATTGAGACTTTTGAACGAATTGTTTTACTGATTAAGTTTAAAGAAATGGCTTATTTTCGCAAAAAGAAACTTAAGGTAGAGGAGTTAAGCTTTACACCTGGTAAAATGTATGTTTACTTCTACAAAAATATTCCAAAACTAGATATTGACTTGCTCTTTCCTAATGTTGTCACTAGTATGACTTGGAAGGATCGCTTGCTATTTGGCATTCCTGCTATTGGAGCAGCAATTCCCTTGCTTTTAAAAGCATTACCAAATCTATTGTTACTTGTTGCCGCTATTTTACTGATTTTCAATGCAACTTCTTTACTGGAAGCATTGGGTTTGGTTGTAGAACAGTATAAAAGCCAAACTGTTATGCCCATTCTGTTGGCAGCACTATCGTTAGCGATCGCTCTAGGTGGTTTTGCGTTTCAGCAATACAATAATTACAAAAATAAAAAGATTAAATTTCAAAAAGATGTAACTGATACACTCTTTTTTAAAAATTTAGCAACTAATATAAGTGTTTTTCAAATGTTGTTGGATATTGCTGAGGAGCAGGAGTGTAAGGAAATTATTTTGGTTTACTATCATCTTTTGACTAGTCCCACTCCTCTAACGCCACAACAGCTAGACTCTCGCATTGAAAGATGGATGGAGAGAAAGGCAGGTATTGAAATCAACTTTGATATCCACGGTCCTTTAAATAATTTAGAAGAAATTCGTGGCAAAATTTTGGGAAATAGTAAGGAAATTGATAATTTGTCTGAGATACCTATGCTCACTTATGATAACCAGGGATTTTGCCACGTTCTTTCTTTAGATGAAGCTAAAGCTGTTATTGATTATGTTTGGGACAATGCTTTTCAATATAATGGAATTGCCTTATCATAGGTTGAGTTAATTGTTGGGTTTCACTCCGTTTTACTCAACCTACAGTATCTTACTCTGTTACTGAAATAGCAATTGGAGGTCGTAACTGAGAGCAAACTGCTAAAACTTGATGTATTTCATCTGTTAGAAATTCTTTGAAGACATATTCATCTACGCTGAAATGACTATCGAGTGCATTGAAAGTTTGCTGCGAGAGAATATAATCGAACCTGGGTGCCCATTTTCTAGCTCCAATTCTTGCAGTTATGGAACAATTATCAACCATAAAAGCAATTCCCTTATGGTGCATATAAGGATTGAGAGAATCGACTGCTTCAATAATGGACTCGTTAGCGATTTCAGAGTAGGAATGTCCTTTTTCTTTTAATAAGTTCACTTGAGCCATCATTGTTGCAATGTAAATTCCTGCTGTCACAGGATGAATGGGGATGCGATTGGAGTTTCGATTCGCACGGATTTGAATACCTGTTTGCCACATGGATGTACCGTCAATTTTGCTCAAAGGGTAATTTTTGTGACGGTTACTTGCTGCAATTGCACTCCGAATTTCGTTTCCGGAAGTGACTTCATCATAAATTTCTCGTAGGATTTCCATAACAGGGTGATAGGCTGCTAAATAAGCTTTCTTAAAGGTTTCTCGATCTGTCTTCTCTAATGATTCATAAACAGCAACAATTCCGTGCTGAGATATAATTTTAGAAATTGGTCCTGTAATAGATTCTACTGAATAAACATAAGCTTCTTCAGGAGAATAAGCATGGCTCATAAACCATCGGTATAAACTTTCTACGATCCCGTGAATCGCCCCCAGTAAAATTCCTCTTTCTCCAAAAATATCGGATTTATACTCTGATTCCAGTGTGGTATGAAAAATGGTAGGCGAACCAATTGCTATTGCCCATCCAAGAGCATAATCTGTTGCTTTTCCATTGAGATCCCGAGCGATGGCAAAGCTTGAATTAATACCTGCGCCATTAATTTCTTTACCTTGCTCGTAAAGCCGTCTGACAGAAGGTCCCATACCTTTAGGACAAACAGCGATAACATTAATATTGCTAGGAAAATACTCACCAATATTTTTCAAATAACCTAATAAAAACCCATGAGATAAGCCTAACGTACTTCCCGGACGCATTGCCTCAAAAATTCGCTCTTTATTTTCAGCCTGTGCAGCATCAGAAATGAGAAGAATGGATAAATCCGACTCAGAAATGACTTCGTACATTTCCCCCAACGTCCCATTTTCTCTGCTAAATCCAGAGACTTCTGCTAATGCAATAGAAGCAGAATTCTCCCGCAGACCAACTTTAACCTTAATACTAGTGCTTGCTAAAGAATCTCGTAAATTCTGGGCTTGGGCGGGACCTTGAGATGACTAACCAATAACTCCAATTTGTCGAATTCCTTCAAATGCTTTAGGCAAAAGAGGAAAAAGATGCCTTCCTCCCCGAACAATATATTCTTCCGTGTTCGATAAAACAATCTTCTCTTTTTCAAAAATTTTTGTACTAAAATCTAAACTCATACGTTGTTCTTCCTCATACAATTTTGGATTGAGAAAACTCGATTTGGAATTAATGCCTTACATTTATTCTTATCCGCGTTCATTGGCTATTGAGTGAGGTTCAAAATTAACCACGGATGAAAAATAACTGTTAGTTTTTAACATACGGGTTATTTTTTTCACTGTCCAACACATTTTTCCCAGGCAATTAACACTTAAAAAGTTCAAATCGGATTATGGAACTGAGACATTTACGCTACTTTATTGTCATTGCAGAGGAACTGCATTTTGGTCGAGCTGCGGAACGACTGCACATGACTCAGCAACCTCTCAGCCAACAAATCCGTCAACTAGAGGCAGAGATAGGCGTGCTTTTGTTCCACCGTACTAAACGTCGAGTACAGTTAACCGAAGCAGGAAAAGCATTTTTGGAGGAAGCACGTCAGATATTGCATAAAGCATCGCAAGCGGTAGAGATGGCAAGGCAAGTTGCTCGCGGAGAAAACGGCAGACTGACAGTAGGATTCTCTGGGTTTGCCACTTACAGTCTTTTGCCCAAAGTTCTGAGGATATTCCGAGAGCGCTTTCCACTGGTGGAACTGGAATTAGAAGAAATGACATCTAGCGCTCAAGTGCAAGCTTTGCAACATCGCCAAATTCACCTGGGTTTGATGATTCCACCTGTACCCGATGCAGGATTAGTTCAAGAATCAATCCTGAGCGAGCCATTGGTAGTTATTTTGCCAGAAACTCATCCACTTGCCACTCAACCGGAGTTAAGATTATCAGCACTTGCTCAGGAGCCCTTTATTTTGGTCTCCCGTCATCTCGAACCGGGCTATTACGATTTATGCATCAGTTTATTTCAACAAGCTGGTTTTAGCCCTAAAGTTGTTCAAAAGGCAAGCCAGAAGCAGACAATTCTCAGTCTTGTCTCCGCCGATATGGGTGTTTCCCTTGCACCTGCTTCCATTCGTAACATTCACAGGAATGGAGTAGTATACACAACTCTCAATCCTTTGAATGTGGAGGTAGAATTAGTGGCTGTTTGGCGACAGGATGAAACTTCTACTGTCTTACAGACCTTTGTTCGCGTTATTCGAGAAATCATCGAGCAAATGCGATCGCATAAGTACTTGATGTGATTTATAGCACTAAAGCTGTAACTGTAATCTTTTGTAAAGAGTAGTTGCTTGTTATCTCAATTATTGATATCTACTCAAATTTTCCAACAAAGATAACGCTCCATCTAACTCCTGTAAAACAAGAGCACCGCTTTTAGTAAATTTTGAAAAGTTCAGTATTTTCTGGGATCTCATACCGTGAAGTAGGATATATGCTAGCAGCCAAAACCTAACTGCTAGTTACTTTACACAGTTAGTAATATGCACGTTTAACAACCCGATTTCTCGAAATAGAAATTGGGTTTCTTGACATCGTACAGCTAATATCAATTTTGCTCTCAACACTGTAACAAGGCTCACAAGTGGCTGTTACCTCATCTAACTCATATGGCAGATGAACGCAATTATTGTTCCCACTACAACTGAATGATACGTTGCTGTGCGATGAATCGGATTGATTGTAGGCCAAGACTGGGGTGACGCTGATGGAGACTCCTAAAATTAGTAATTCTACTGGTGGAAAGCTTTCAGGAAGGCAGGGTCTATTGGTTGGGTTGGGACTTGGTATAGTCCTGGCTGTTGGCGGGATGACTTTGTTATCTCGTTCTGGGATTCAGCGTTCGGCGACTCCCAATCAGACGGCTCCATCGGCAAATGCTAGAAACTCAGCATTGCCAGTAAAAGTTCAAACAGTCAATACTAGCACGCTCGAAGAAAGTTCTGAGTTTGTCGGAGCATTAGAAGCACAGCAAAAAGTCACGCTACAGCCGCAAATTCAGGGTCGAATTGAAGCGATTCTCGTCTCTAGCGGTCAGCGCGTCCAAAAAGGAACCGTCATCGCATCGTTGAGTTTGGATCAAACACAGGCAAATGTTGCCAGTTCGATCGCAGCATCCAGTGCAGCCCAAGCAGCGTTAGGAACAGCTCGAGCACAACTTCAACAAGCCCAGGCACAGCGAACTAGAGCAGCAGCAAATGTTCAGCTTCAAAAAGTCCAGTTCAGCCGCACCCAACAATTAGTCAGTGAGGGAGCACAGGCGAGACAGCAATTAGATGTTGCCAGCAATAATTTACAAACTGCGCTTGCGGATTTACAAGCCGCAGAAAAACAAGTTGCTGCATCCAATGCAGCCGTTCGGCAAGCACAGGCAAATGTACGAGAAGCCCAAGCGAGCACGGCAGCCGCGCAAGTCAATCTCAATCTCAAACGAGTAGTAGCACCCATTACTGGCGTAGTGGGTTCTTTTCCAGTCAAAGTGGGAGATTATGTCAGCACCGGACAAACAATCACCACGCTGACGCAAAACGATTCGCTGGATCTCAATCTTTCTCTACCCTCAAATCGATTGAAGCAACTGCGAATTGGATTGCCCGTTCAGTTGATCGATCCCAATACGCAGCAATCCATTGGCACCGGCGCGATTAACTTTATTTCTCCGACAGTGAGTTCCAATCAGCAATCGATTTTGAGCAAGGCACGCTTTGCAAATTCACAAGGACGACTGCGCGATGGGCAATACGTTCAAGCTCGCGTTATTTGGAATCGACAACCGGGTATATTGATTCCTACTGTTGCCATTTCTCGCATTGGCGGACAAAGTTTTGTGTTTGTTACCGAAAACAAGACTGTCAACGGCAAACCACAGCAAATAGTGCATCAGCGTTTAGTGCATCTTGGTGACATTCAAGGCACGAATTATCAAGTCTTAGATGGGCTTCGACAGGGTGAAACTATTGTGACTGCTGGCATACTCAAACTTAGAGAAGGCACGCCCATTCAACCACAATCCTAAATCCAGGACTTTTATAAATGTCGATCGCAAATACTTTTATCAAACGCCCGGTCTTAACTACCGTTTGTACCCTAGTGATTCTGATTGTGGGGAGCGTGTGTATTCCTTTGTTACCGCTCAATTACTTGCCGGATATTGCGCCGATTCGCGTTCAGGTCTCAGCAAGCTATACTGGCGCGGATGTGGAAACTGTCGAAACTGCGGTAACAACCACACTAGAGCGACAAATCAATGGCGTCGAGGGAATGCAGTACATGACCTCGAACAGTTCGGCGGGGAGTAGCCAAATCTCGGTGTATTTCGGACCGCAGACGGATAAAAATATTGACCAAGTGAACGTGCAGAATCGCATTGCCCGTGCCACGCCTCGGTTACCAACGACCGTGCAACAATTTGGTGTGACGGCGCAAACGGCTTCTACAAGCATTCTGCTAGTGTATGCGGTTTATCCAGAAAATAATGAGTATGACGCACTTTTTATCAGTAATTATATCGATCTGAATTTGCGGGATCAACTGCTAAGAACACCGGGAGTCGGTGATATCACGATCTTTGGTGAGAAGCAGTATGCGATGCGGTTGTGGCTCGATCCCAATGCATTAGCGAGTCGGCAATTAACCGTGGCAGATGTTGCAACTGCACTGCGATCGCAAAACATTCTTGCAGGCGCTGGAACATTAGGTCAACAGCCTGTACCTCCGGGTCAAAGCTATGAAATTCCCCTACGAGTTAACGGTCAGTTTAGAAATGCATCAGAGTTTGAGAATCTCGTTATCAAAGTGGGGAGTAATGGAAATTTAATCAAACTCCAAGATGTAGGGCGTGCCGAACTCGGCTCGGAAACTTACGCTAGTAATGCGAGGAATAATAGCAAGCCTGCTATTGGTATAGCAATTTATCAATTACCGGGTAGTAATGCGCTGGATGTAGCGAAAAACGTTCAAGCGCAGATGGATGACCTGATGAAAGACTTTCCACCTGGATTAAAAGCCCAAATCGTTTACGATACCGTTGGGTTTGTCCAAGCGTCGCTTGAAGAAGTCATCATAACGCTCGTTGAAGCGATCGCGCTTGTGGTTCTCGTGATTTATCTGTTTCTGCAAAACTGGCGAGCGACTATTATTCCAATTGTTGCTATTCCCGTTTCGCTCATCGGCGCTTTAGCATTTGCTTACGTGTTTGGATTCTCACTAAACAATTTGACTTTATTTGGATTAATCTTAGCGACAGGATTAGTCGTTGATGACGCGATTATCGTCGTGGAGGCAATTGCTGGCAAAATTGAACAGGGAGTAAGACCCTTGCAAGCGTCGGTTGAGGCAATGGAGGAACTCTCTGGGGCGGTAGTTTCAACATCGCTTGTGTTAATGGCAGTCTTTATCCCGGTAGCGTTTTTTCCGGGCTCGACTGGAAAAATGTATCAGCAGTTTGCGTTAGTCATTGCATTCTCAATTGCAATTTCTACGTTTAATGCACTGTCATTCAGTCCCAGCATATCTGCCATTTTGCTGCGCCCGCCACAACCTGCAAGGGGTCCGCTTGGCTGGTTTTTTAACCGATTTAATCAGGTGCTGCAATGGATCGTTCAACGGTATCTCGCGATCGTGAATTTTCTGATTCGCGTTCGTTATGCTGTCATTGGATTGTTCGTGGTAGGCTTAGCCGCAACCTACTTCATGTTCACTCATGTTCCCACCGGATTTGTTCCCAATGAAGATCAAGGCACTCTATTGGGCATCATTCAAGCTCCAGATGGAGTTGCTCTCGGTTATACCGATCGAGTGATTGAAAAACTCGAACAAATTCTGCAAAAAGAACCAGAGATTGATAATGTTTTCGCAACTTCCGGATTTGGCTTTGCAGGTAGTGGATCGAATCGAGGCGTGTTCTTTGCCAGACTTAAGCCTTGGGAAGAGCGCAAACAACCCGAGCAAAGTGCTTCTGCAATTTTAAACCGAATCAATGGTGCATTTCAAACGATCCCAGAAGCCATTATCACCGCAGTGAGTCCCCCACCGATTCAAGGCTTTAGTACATTGGGTGGATTTGAACTCCAGCTGGAAGACCGCACCAACGGGCGATTGACAATTGATGATTTTTTTGCTAATGCACAAGCGATTGTAGCGCAAGCGAATCAAACACCAGCCCTTAGAGGTAACGTATTTACACAGTTTACCGCCAGTACTCCACAGTTTGAAATCGACTTCGATCGCAATCGTCTTGAAGCGCTCAATGTCGATTTTCAGCAAGCTGTTAACACACTCTCTGCCGCCATTGGTTCGCAGTATATCAATGATTTTACACTCGGACAAAGGAGCTATCGCGTTTACGTTCAGGCAGAAGGCAACTACCGTCGTTCGCCAGATGATATCGGTCAGCTTTATGTGCGATCGGCAGACAACCAAATGATTCGATTGAGTGAGGTTGCAAAACTTACACCTATCACAGGACCAGCCGTAATCAGTCATTACAATGGCTTCCGCTCAATCAATTTGCAAGGCAGAGAAGCATCAGGATACAGTAGCGGACAAGCGATCCAAACAATGCAGCAAGCGGTGACCGAAGCAGCAACACCGGGCGTTGGTAGTGATTGGACGGGAACCGCCCGCGAAGAATTAGCCGCCGGTAACTTGGGAATTCTGATTTTTGGCTTCGGGATCGTTATGGTGTTTCTCACACTAGCGGCTCAGTATGAAAGTTACATTGACCCTGCCATTATTCTTTTGACCGTACCGTTAGCTTTGTTGGGTGCGTTAAGCGCACTCGCTTTGCGGGGTTTGGTGAACGATGTCTACGCGAACGTAGCGTTGGTGATGCTGATCGGACTCGCCTCGAAAAACGCGATTTTGATCGTCGAGTTTGCGAATCAGGCTTTTGAACAAGGCATGACGATTCGACAAGCAGCCTTAACCGCCGCACAAGAACGGTTTCGACCAATTGTCATGACCTCAAGTGCATCATTGCTCGGATTTTTCCCCCTCGTAATTGCTACAGGAGCAGGTTCCGCTTCGCGCTGGTCGTTGGGAACGGCGTTATTTGGAGGGCTACTGGTAGCAACGATCTTGAGTTTGCTCGTTGTTCCAGTTCTGTATGTAATTATCAAGTCTTTCGAGGATCGCTTCCTAAATCGCAAACCTTCTCATCGAACCAAACAACCTTCCTCTAACAGGCACGAGGATGGACAGCCTGTGGCGATCGCACAAGCGCATTCGTCTGCTGTAAAGCAAACTGGCGATGACAGCGTATCTAATGACTCTACCTCATAGTCTTTGTCAGATCCCCGTGAATCAAGCAACAGGGAAAGAATGCCCGTTTAACAGCTTATTACAAGAAATGAAGATTGAGGCGCAAGTCAATGAAACCCTAACTCATGAGATGTACCCTAATAACTAAAGAGTATGGCGAGGCAAAATATATGAACGCCAAATTAATCGCTTTCTCTGGCATTGTGACCGCAGTCGTGGGTACGGGAATTGGTATAGCGATCGCTCACTTATTTCCTTGCCCCTACACAAGCCAAATTTATAAAGATTTAGATCGAAAATACGCCATTGTTGGTGCAGTTGCTGGCTTGCTAATTGGTTCAAGTCAGGAAATGATTCGGGAACTGAAGCAAGAGCGGGATGAGGAAGAAGATTTGCTACAGGATCTGGATAAAGCTGTTCGATCGAGTAGGGGAGACCTTAACGAGATCCCCCGTAGAAGGGATCTTCCTGAATAAGATACAGATACATCGTGCAGCTAATTAATACCAACCCCACCTAAGTCAAAATAAACCTCACCCCAAACCCCTCTCCTGGGAGAATACAGCCAATCTATGGGAGTAAGGGAGGCTCCGCCTCGCGTTTCAATCCTTGCAGATTGGATCCACAAGCTTCGGAGATACCATCCCAATTTAACTAATTCGCCGTAAGTCCCCCACGCTCATTCGGTACTCCGAATCAGTGGCGGGATATAAGGCGGGCTGCGACGATTACATCTTTGACCAATTCTTACGCCCTGGTAAGAGAGGAAAAAGATGTATGAGGAGTAGCCAAATATTTCCGGAATAGCTTTACTGCAAATAGGATATTATAGTAAGGAAATCAATCAAGGAGGTGAAGACTAGTGGTTCACCACATTAATTTTGAGGGTTGATTGAAAAACCGCAGAGGCGCAGAGGGCGCAGAGGAAGAGAAAAAGAGGATGAGCTTGAACATCGTTTTACCCATTAAAACTTATGTGGTGGACTACTAGTGTTAAGACGAGCTGTAAAAGTACGCTTATACCCAACGGATGAACAAAAACAAATACTTGCACAACATTTTGGCTGTGCGCGTTGGTGGTGGAACTATGGACTGAATAAGTGCATTGAAACTTACAAAGCGACTGGTAAAGGTTTGTCTCAATCTGGTCTAAACTCCATGTTGCCATCGCTCAAAAAAGAGTTTGAATGGCTGGGAGAATGTTATTCACAGGTGTTACAATCTGTAAGTCTTAATTTGTCCCGTGCATGGTTCGTAATCACAAATTAGCTAAAGCAATATCTGATGTAGGATAGGGGACTTTTACTAACTTCTTGGCATACAAGCTAGAAAAAGAAGGCAAAGTGTTAGTAGAAATAGACCGATGGTTCCCTAGCTCCAAGCTTTGCTCTAATTGTCATTACCAAGTTGATGAGATGCGGTTGGATGTCCGTACATGGGCGTGTCCTAGTTGTGGTACTCATCACGATAGAGATGAGAATGCTGCTAAAAATATTAGAGCAGAGGGTATCAGAATGCTAATCTCCTCTGGGACGGGGGAGTCTGCCAGTGGAGGGGATGTAAGACCAAATCGCGGACGCAAGTCCAAGACGCGGCAATCCCCTGTGAAACTGGAAGCCCACACTGTACTTGGTACTCCAACTCAGTGTGGGTAGTTCACCCGACTGTACCTCCTGATAAGTCGGGGATCTGTAGCAGTCCTAACTAAGTTACAAACACCTCTTCCTTGTCTCCCTTGTCTCCCTTGTCTCCCTTGTCCCCCTTGTCCCCCTTGTCCGGATCTCAAATAGGATTGCTATATATTTCACTTCTTCATTCCAGGAGTACGCCCGCCTTCGTCGTTACTTCCACCATGAGGATGAGAATTTCCAGGATCGCAACCCTCAGCACCGTTACCAATTCCTTGATTGCAATGCTGTTTTTTGGGTTTCACCTGTTCGATATTGAGATCTTCAGCTTCTCCTTGCTGTCCAACTTGCATTTGCGATTGTCCTACAGCATATTGCGAGGATATATCTACCACTTCCCCAGTGCTCACCAATGCTTTATAGATCAAAGCGACAACTTCAGCGCGAGTTGCGACTTTGTCAGCGTTGAGAGACTGAACGTCAGGATAATTAACGACAATACCCCGTTGTGTTAGTGCTGCGATCGCATTCCGCACGTCGCTTCTGATAGTGGTTGCATCAGTGTAGGCGGTCAGAATTGCTTCTGTAGAGCCGCTGACAGTATAGTTGAGACCTTCTGCCAAGGCAAATAAAGTTTCCAGGCGAGAAAGGTTCATCGTTGGGTTGAACTTATTGCCAGGAGCTCCCAAGAAGCCCATTTGATAAGCTTCGCGGATAGCATTGTAAGCCCAGTATGCTGTTGAGACATCTGTGAACTTAACTGCACTCCGAATTGTAACTCTATCGAAAGCTTGGCTTAGCATGGCTGCAAATTGAGCGCGAGTCACATATTCATCTGGGCGGAAAGTTCCATCAGGGAAACCTTCAATAATTTCTAGGGCTGCTAGCTCAGCAATAAAATCTTTTGCCCAGTGATTGACAGACACATCCGAAAACTTCACTTGAACGCCACTGGCTGTCCCGATTTCCCGATAGCCCATCATCATTTGGGTAATATCGTAAGTGGATCTACCGTCCGCGCTCACTTCTTGTAGTTGTACCAGTTGACCGGGTTTAGCTTTTAAAGCTGCTGCTAAATTAGAACTAAAAACATTGAGAGACTGACGCACAACTGCAAATTCACCTTTGGAGAAGGATGCAGGATAAACGCTCGTCTTAGCAACAGTTGAATAACCTTGAGCTTGGAACTGACTCACTTTAACTTGTTGGGAACTGGTGAAGAAGCTAGCACTTTGACCGCTTACTTGGGAGAAGTAGTCATAGGTGGTAGAACCTTCATCAATAACGCCATCAAAGTCAGCATCTAAACCGTAAACAGTACGAACAACTTTATACTGTGTTGGGTTTGCCGATAAAATCAGATTAACGACTGTATTTGCAGACAAAGATTCAAATTCGCTGTAGCCGATAAAGCGATTTTGAGTATCAAACAAGCGCACAACGACCCTATCGCCTGCTTTCAAACCCTTCACAAATTTAGCTTTCTGCTTAATCTTGTATTTGTAGTCACCCAAAAAGCGTTCTTTGAAATACCCTTTACCGCGTTTACCTTTAACAGAAATACGGGCGATCGCTTCTGAAAAACTCCCCGATGGTTGCAAAATAGAAAGGGTAAAACCTGTTTTGCTCTTAACAGCAACAGTCGCAGCACTGATTTGAGTGCTTTGTACGGATGCAGCAACTGCACCGCTAGACTGAGAACTTTGTGCGGAAGCCGCTACAGCACTTGCTTGAGTTCTGCGTTGTACCACTACGGTTTCACGGCGTTGGATAGCAGTTGTGCGACTGGTAATTTGTTCGTTGGTGCTTCGCACCTTCATCATTGTTGCAGTGATAGCTTGGGTTGATCCTTCATCAAGCTTTGCGATCGCACCAGACTCGTTCGTGCGGTAAACCCACATTTGCTGGTTACCAGCAACGACAAGTTGCCAACCCGGTACTAAAGCTTTGGTACAACTTCCTTCTTCTTTTAATCCCAAACAACCATTGGGCCAAATAATCCTTTCTGCTTTCACAACGCGCAATGCAGAAGCTTCTACACTCGCACGTTGAGAAATGTCACTGAATACCGCTGTTTTAACTTCTTCTGGTAATAATGAAGCTTTTATGTTAGTATCATCATTATCATCAGCAATTAATAATTGTTGCTTTGCAGAAGTTTCAGCGCTTTGTGCTTCGGTATTTTTTGGTACGGAAGTTGCCATAGCTGACGATACTGGAGATGCGATCGCCAAGTAAGCAGCTGCCAAAACAATTTTGCCGAAGTTCGTTAAATAGGATTGATTCATTTTGTCCCACACCATTGAAAACAGCATTAATGGTAAATGCGCCCTAATGCCTCTCTCGTCTATTTATCCCTCTTGCACAGTAAAAATTAACACCGACCTCAAAATTTTAAGAAACTTCATAATTTTGTATTTCTTGCGTAGAATTACTGTAATCTCGTTAATTTGGTAAAAACGGAAACCGTTGTGGCGCTCGCTGCGTTCATTTTCAACCAATTTTCATTACTTTCATTCACCGGGAGTAGCTTTCTGGAAATTGCTTGCCACATTCTTTACAGATGTAACGCTGCTTGCCATGACGGTGACCGTTTTTAGACACTGCACTGGAATCGCAATGGGGACATTTGATTGATTTCATTACTTTCATTACCTGGGGTGGAGAAACTTCATTCCCTATTTCATCCCCTATGTGGGGGCGCAGGTAGGCAAATAACAATACTTGGATTTGCTCGAAAAGCTTCTGTCGGTGGGATTCAGGACTGCGTAGTGCTACAAGTGCCAATGTGTTACAAGCATGAACGCACACTTCAGCTAGTAGCTGGCATTGTTCTGGAATTAACGCCCGATTGCGCTGCTGTAGTAGTTTTGCCATGAAGTCAATCGCTTCTTGGGTAAAACTTTCGTCAATATTTTGAAAAATTGCTGGAGACGTAAAGTATTGCATGAAAACAATTCGGCAAGTTTGGTCTTGAAGAAGTTCTTTATAGACTGCAGCCATTGCTGAGACAAATCCTTCAAAAGGCTGTTGAATAATTTCTGGCTTGTTGAATTTAGCCCATGCAGCATAGACTCTTTCCCTGTGACGCAATTCCAAAGCATGGAAAATGGTCATCTTATCTGGAAAAAATTGGTATAGAGAACCGATCGCTGTATCAGCGCGTGTTGCGATCGCATGAGTTGTTGCTGCCTCAAAACCAACCTCATCAAAGACTTCAGCTGCTGCATCTAGGATGCGTTCAACACGTTGCTGACTTCGCTTTTGCTTTGGTTGACGGCGCATAGAAGGGGAAGTTGGTTGCAAGTCACTCATAAAAAAATATATCTTGACAAATGTGAATAATCTGTCATGATTTAGGATAGAAACACAAATTATACCTATTTGAAAAAAGAGTGCGACAGAGAGTTGGGTAGAATCAAGCCCAAGTGAGGCTTTTTCAATCCAAAATCTAAAACGCCAAATTCAAGCTGGTATTATTTGTCACAATTTTACAGAAAAATGGGGGCTAATGCGAAGAACTCAGCCCTGCTGTCAGCTGCATTTTATTTAAGGGAGAAAAATATGAACCCTATCTTACCTGGTGCTCCTTGGTTAATTGCTCACAAATCCATGTTGGCTGCAAACAAACCTTTAAAAATTACGCTAAACGGTCATGATTATGTTTTGTGGCAAAATCAGAAAGGCGAAGTTTTTGCTCTTGATAATGTCTGTCCTCACATGCAAGCTCCTTTGTCGGATGGATGGATCTGCAAAGATAGAAACACAATTGCCTGTCCCTTTCATGCACTAGAATTTGATGGGGAAGGCAGATTGTATCGAGAAGGAAAAACAAACGGTCACGCGATTGCAAAACCTTTAGAACTGATTGTTGTCGATGATTGTATCTGGACATATGGTGGGTTAAAACCAAAAATTCCAGTCCCTAATTTAATTTCAAAATTGAAAACGGGGCTGAATTTTTTAGGAGTTGCTGGAATTAAAAGTATCAAAGGCAGTTTTTTAGACAACCTTTTAATTAATTATGACTACAATCACCAAAATGGCACCCATCGCGAGTTATTTAAAATCAAAGCCAATCATATTGTTAGCTTTGAACGCGATGGGTATTGGGCTAGGGTTATTCAAGAACTTTATAGAGATGACAATACACTGAGTGAAATTTTAAGCAATCCTGCGTTAACAATCGCGCCTAAAATGTATAAAGGTACTTTAGAATACGCTTTCCCCTCTCTTACAACCTTTCAAACCCAAACTCCTGCTGTTGAACTGTTACAAACTCATGTCCTCTATCCTGAAACGGAAAATAGTACTAAAACTTTTGTTCTTGTCTACACGAAAATGAAGTTCCCTGTTTTGAATTTATTATTAAAAAATTCAGTTCTTAAAGCTGTCGCAACTGTAGTTGAGCAAGATACAACAGCTATTGAGAACTTGTACCCTAGAGACAAAGCTAAAATCAGACTACCACATGAAGAGATTATGTTCTACGCCGAAAGCCTCTACCGGGATTGGGAAATGGCATCTGTTACAAATGTTTGAGAATAATGTGGTTTTTTGAGTCAAAACCAATTTTTCCTTGTTTTTGTAATTTTCCCATCAACCGTGTAATTGTGACTCTGGTAGTACAGCAAGCACTAGCAAGATCTTCATGAGTCAGGCGAACGCTAAAGCAAATCCCTTGAGGAACTTTTTGCCCGATTTCTTGTTTGAGAAGCTGCAATAGAGAGTCAAGACGGTCTTCAACCCTTCGCCTACCAACAACAGCTAAAAAAGCTTCTGTTTGCCTTAACCTGCGATTAATTTTTGGTAATAATGTTTGACTGAGAGTTTCGGAAGTTGAAATTTCTGCTAAAGAAATTGGTGACAACTCTGTATCTGACAAAGCTGTTGCTTGATAAATGTGTAGCGAGGTTAGACTCGAACCAAAAACCATGCCTTCTCCGGCTAACCCAATTAACACTTCCTCTCCCGTTTCACAAAGTGTACTCAACTTGACTACACCCTGAGACACATACCAAATTGCACTTGGATTGAGAGGAATTGTTTCTCCTTTGCAATATTTATGCAAAAGACGATTTTCCTCCAGGTTAGAGTCATGGTTGATGGATGCTAATTCTGCTAGCTTGGGATGGCGATCTCTTAGCACAGCTTGCTGTTCGCTAATGTCACGTATCAGCCAGCGAGCTTCTATGAGTTGACCCTGTTTATTGCGGGTAACCGCTACTGTTATAGCAGCATCAAACAAATCCCCATTGCGTTTTAAAAAGCACAGGACTAACTCCATTGCTTTATCTCCACATTCCTCAAGCTGCTTGAGAAAGCTACGAAAGCGATGACGCTCGTCTAAAGGAACATAATTGGCAATTGGTTTTCCTACTAAATAATGTTGTGACAAATTAAACATATGAGCAGCCAAACGGTTGGCTTCCTGAATGATGCCAAAATTATCTGTCACTAAATAAGCATCGGGAGCCAACTCAAATAATTCCCGATACCGTTGGCGTTCTATTTCTGCTAAGTTCCGTAACTGTGCAATTTCCTCATTTTGCTGGTACAGTTCCTCAGTCGCTAATTTAACGATTTCGGATGCATGACCGAGTTCCATAAAAGTTTGAGGCAACCTGTCCGGTGACAAATTCACAGTACCGCTAGAATCGCTGTACAGAGTTTCTAAGCGTCTATACATTCCCTCTGCGCGTTGAGCAAACGTTTCTATTTCTATCTTGTTTATATCCATATTGAAGTTCCTATTCTTTAAATTTTCAATTTTTCACAATCTATAAATTGTCAAACAATAAATTTAATTTTTTTATCAAAAAAATGTTTAATTAAAATAATTGTATATAGATTTTTTTTTAATATATTTAACATCAAACCCATTCACTCAAGAATTTATTCTATATTTATTTTACATAGCGATCGCTCAATTTGTCTTGATACCACATACAGATAATCTCGTAATTATTTATTGTATTGTAAATCACAATTTAACTTTACATTTAACCTATCTATAGATAGTAAACATTTTTGTAAATGTCAAAGACAATAAGAAGTCGAATACACATTGATATCCTTAAGTACCCCTGCAGTCTTACCCTACGTAGCAGGGGTTTTTGTATTTTCTGTAGATTTTGACACAGATAATCTCACCATTGTAAAAAGGGATCTTTTACTAAATTGCTATTAAAATATTTAGGATTATCTGAAACTTCCTCACCAATCCAGACTGGTAATTCAATCTGTTGTTTTTCATCACTCAGTTCAACTTCTGCTAAAATCAGCCCTTTATTAACACCCTCAAACTCGTCAATTTCCCAAATCAAACCCCCCCATTCCACTTTATACCTAATTTTTTCTATCAAAGGTCTCTGGCACAAGGTATCCAGCATTTCTTGAGCATCTTCAAAGGGAATAGAATACTCAAACTCTGCTCTTGAGTAGTTAACAGTAGGTCCTTTAATCGTTAAATAACCCCGCTCGCCTACTATGCGAACGCGTACAGTGGCTCCTTTTTGCGTGGCTATATATCCCTGGCGGTAAGCGCTTCCCGTTCCCTGGTTGCGCCAACTATTTCCTTTGACTAAAAATTTACGTTCTATTTCTCGTGCCATTTTAGTTCCTTATTCAATTTCCTAGTGACACCAGATTAAAAGTATACCGGGACAGTTTCTGATATTACAGATTGGTCGATCGAGCATTCTCAAAAACACGGTTCCCGGAATTCGCTAATTTTCAACTGAGAGTTTTTATTCTTTTAATGAATAAAAAAGCATCTCCTCAGGGTGAAATTCCCAAGCCACTCCTTCTGGATCGTGTCCCTGAGACCAAGAGCGGAAATTCTCTCGGTCTTTGTTGCGCGATATTGTCGTTTTTGTGACGCTCAATCTTTTAGCCAACTCATTGACAGTGCATGTTTGGCTGGCGGTAGATACTTTGGGCGATGCGACTGGAGTGACATCAGATGTTTCGCTGGTTTCTAAAGCGGGCTCATCTTTGCTTTTCTTCCGAGATTGGGTCTTAGAAGTCCCCTCAGATGTTTTGCTAGTTTCTGGAACAGAGCCGTTTTTGCTTTTCTTCTGGGAAGTTACTTTAGCAGTAGCCGCAGATGTTTTGCTGGTTTTTGAAACAGAGCCGTTTCTGCTTTTCTTCTGAGAAGTTACTTCAGGAATGTCCTCAGATGTTTTGCTAGTTTTTGAAACAGAGCCGTTTTTGCTTTTCTTCTGAGAAGCCACTTCAGGAATGTCCTCAGATGTTTTGCTAGTTTTTGAAACAGAGCCGTTTTTGCTTTTCTTCTGAGGGGTAACTTCAGGAGTGTCCTCAGATGTTTTGCTAGTTTTTGAAACAGAACCGTTTTTGCTTTTCTTTTGAGAGGTAACTTTAGGAGTTTCCTCCGATGTGTTGCTTGGTTCCGGCTCGGTTTCAGGCGCACTTTCTACGACTGCTGGTGAAATATCTTGTGCTGGAACACTGGGAGGAACATTCATTTGTTCCTGGATTCCGGCAAAAGAACTTTCTAAGGCAGATATTTTTTGTGTAAACTCATCTAATAAAGATAACCGTTTCTCGATAGCCGCTACTCGCGGTTCCCAATCCTGAGCACTGGTCGAGGAACTCTGAGGTTTACCAAAAAATTCACTAACAATTTGTTTGATAGCTTCACTGGTTTTTGTTTGCGTTTCATCACAAAATTGTTTCAACCGCTCAGCCAGTTCTGGGGGTAAATACGTAACAATGCGGGAATTTTCAGTTGCCATCTTTTCAATTTTATTTTGTCTCCTCACATCAGTGTGCCGCAAAAGTACTACAAGTGTGCTGTTACGTTTTTTTAATTTGTCACTCAAGTAAGACTTTCATGTAGCAAGCAAGAGCAAATTTGGATTTTTAGACTCGGTACATTCATTTCAAAAATCCCGTTTCTCTTGTAGAAAGGCGCTGTTTTACGCGTCTCTACGCCAATGAGATACCAAGCTGTGCAACGCCGAGAAACCGGGGTGCGTAGAATGACTCAATTGGTGTTCTAGAACTGCCTGCTTTAAAATTTAGGATAGCTCGCCAATAAATGGTGCTATGGCTCTAACAAATTCAGGAGTAGATTCATAGGGCAAAACATTGCGACCGGGAATCTTGACTCCCCGACCCTCAGGCAAACGAGTAAGATAATCAGCTAACCATTCATCTGGATTCAATCCTTTACCTTCTTTGGCAATGCTTGAAATATCCTCTCCTAAAACGACTAATGTTGGTTGTTTGATAGAAGATATGGCGCTGCTATAATCCTTACGCCAAAAGCCCGCTAAAAACGCAAAAACGGCATGGCGGCTCTCAGGATTTGTTGCACCCTGCTGTAAAGTAGTTATCCATTCAGCATCTACAGCCTCGCTTTCTTTAAACAGTTGACGAGTGGAGAAGGAGCTTAAAAACTTTGCACGTCGTGCGTAGCGGTAAAAAGCATTGCCCAAAGGTGAATCCAGAAGATTCCAAATTGTTTTCTGCCGCCACTCGGGTGTGTCTTTCGTCAGCAAAGGCATAGCGGGAGGACTCGCTAGCACTAATCGAGCAACAAAATTGGGTTCTTGTTGGGCTAATTCTATGGCAACTGGAAATAAAGCACCTTGCACGATAACAATGACAGGTTTTTGTACAACTGTTTGCAGCAAGTGTTGCAACTGTTGTGCCCAATCCATAGGAGTGCAAGCAACGTGGGGCATATCGCTTTCACCGCAGCCCAACAAATCAGGATTGTAAATGGAATTGCGGTGTCCTTGTTTGTACCACTCACTCGAAAACCGCCGCCAAAATTTTCGTGACAAGCCAACACCAATGGGGTGAATCAGTAACAGGGGCGTGCCTTCAGGTGCTGAAAAGCTTGGATTGAGAACTTCGTAGCAAGCGCGGTAGTTTTTCCAAGTGTAAAACTGGGTGGAAGATGTTGCTCGATCTTGAATCATCATTTAAAAATCTTATCGGGGTGAATGAGCTTGTATCCCGCCTCTTTTATTTTCTTATTAGATACCCTGGCATTGTAGGGACGCTTGCTCTGTTGGGAAGAATCCCATGTGACTTTTGGTAGATTGTGTGCTTCATACAGGCGATCGTATAATTCTCGGCTTGTCATGCGTGTATCATCAACCAAGTTATAAATACCTTGCAGTTGATGCTCGCGGGCAAACTCTATTGCACCAACAATATCGTCTAAGTGAATCCAGTTGGTAACATCCTCTCCATTACCAGGTCGGGTTGTACCGGCAAATCGACCAAATATTTTTACCAACTCTCTACCGGGACCGTAAATTCCTCCCAACCGTAAAATACAAACACGGAGATTGTCATCAGAAGCTGATAGTAAAATTTGTTCGGTATCCCTCAGAATTTCCCCATTTTTGTTGGCGGGTTCGAGAGATGACTCCTCATCTACCCAATCTCCATTTTTATCGCCGTATACAGAATAACTGCCCGTATAGATGAGTTGTCGGACAGTTGGTGTTTGTTTTAGGGTATCGATTAAAGTTCGAGCAGTTTGCAAGTAAGCTTCTTCATAGTTATCAGCGCCCTTAGCACCAACACTCAAAAGTATGACATCTTGATTTTTTAAAACCGATCTTAAACCTTCGCGATCGCTGCCTTTAACAATGACAACGCGTTGGGCTACTGCTTGCAGTAAGGGAACGCGTTCGGGGGTCGTGGTAGTCGCAGTAATTGTGAAAGGCATTTTCTGCCAATATTGCGCTACTGCACAACCTACGTATCCGCAACCAATAATAGTAATGTTCATAATTATTTACAATATCATGTTCGGAGCGATACTTATGCTCTGTTTATAATCTGCTCTACCCAGCCTGCAGCGAGCAAGAGCGGCGAACCTGCTGAGCGCAACTACAAACCAATTCATTTTTAAGTTATTAGCGAACATGATATGAGGCATTGCGTCCCCTTGTGGACGGAACCGCCTCACCTCATTCCCCACGCTTTGCGTGGGGAATGAGGTGGCGAGCCCGATACCTGGAATACCAGGTGTATCCTCTAGATTTGGAGAGGGGCGCATCAAAGGGAGAAGAATTAGTCGCGATCGCCTGCGGTTCTTTTAGCGGTGTCTGGATACACAGATCCAAAGTCTTTCACTGCTTCTGCGGATTCTTTCGCAATTCTTTGAGCTCGTTTGCCAGGATCATCTTCTGTTTTACGAGCTTCTCTATTCCACTCTCCGGTTGTTTTTGGTCTGTCAGAGGTATCTCTTTGTATTGCTTGGTCAACTTTCTTGGTGACAGCTTGAGCACTCCGGTCAGCATTAACGCTTGTTGTTAGTACCAAAAATCCAACTAGAACAACAGATACGAAACGCTTAACTTGAAATTCTTTGAAGAAACCACTGATGTGAGCGATCGCCCGAGAAATCATATTTGTCATAACAAGACTCCGTTATTGTATTCTCAATACATCTTGAGGTGGCGGGACATTGCAACATCTCTACAAATAGGGGTTCGCTTAAAAAATCAGCCAAATCCCACTTATATGAGCAGCCCCGTTTACAAAACTAAGATTAACTGCAAAAAAAGTAATTATTCCTCTAACAGAAGTCATAATTTGGTCTAGACCTAAAGAATATTAGACATTTCCAAAAAATCATGTAAAAATGCACTGTCTAAAGCGTTTTTACAGATGTCTGTTAAATTAAAGAACTGCAGAGTCGCAGAGAACACAAAGACAATAGAGAATCTTATATAATGATTCCTCTGTTATTTGAAATACTTATAATATATTACATCCGTAATACATTAGTATGCCTAAACTTCCGCCCAAAGACTACATTCAAGCAGTTTCTTTTCCTGATGGAATTACTTTACACCCTATAGGTGTAATTCACTCCCCTTACAAAGAGAGACACGGTACGCCACGTCAAGCCGAACTTCAACGCGCCCCATCATATTACCAGCCAGCAATAGCACAAATAGAACTTTTCCCCAATATAATACCTCCCATTGCCCTCAAAGACATGGATGGCTTTGAGCGCATTTGGGTCATCTCATGGCTGCATCTCAACAAGCATTGGAACCCTACTGTTATACTGCCACGCGGACCGCGCATCCGACGAGGGACACTAGCGACTCGCGCCCCCCATCGTCCCAACCCCATTGGAATCAGCGCTCCCAAGTTGATCAAAATAGAAGGTTTGATTTTGCATATCCAGGGAATCGATCTGCTTGACCAAACGCCCGTACTCGATATTAAGCCTTACGTCACTTACTGTGATTCTTTTCCAAATGCCAAATGCGGCTATGTCAATGAAATGGAAAATGCCCAAGAGTATGAAATAGATATCTTCGGAAAAGATAGACCAACTCTTTGACATTTGGATATTTCTACATTGATATCTTCAAGATGGGGTAAAAGTATCTTAAGAACGCACAAACTCCTGATGCTGGTCAACCATTAGTGCAGCAGGGTGTTGAAAGTTACCAATGGGACGCTTGCAGAGTGCAATAAAAGACTGGGAGCAAGCTTTAACGATTTACAAGGATACTCACGCTCGCGCAGGTGAGGCGGTGGTTTGAGAAAATTTGGCAAGAGCATATTAACAAGTGGGTCAAATGGATAAGTCTATTGCCTATTGGGATAAAGCGATCGCTTACTACCGCCAAGTAGGAGATGTACAGCAAGTAGGACGTATGCTGATAGAGCAGTCTCAAATATACAATAGCTTCGGGCAATCCAGAAAGGCGATCGCAGTAAACGGAATCGCACATGAGTTTGATTATCAGTCAGTTTTTATCAACCGGGTTGCTAATGCTCAACCCGGTTCCTCTTTGGACAGTCAGCGTCCGGGGTTGGAAGTTCGCGAAGGAAAAACTCTAGCGCTATTGTCGTGAGGTTGATAAAACTATGACTTCATCTTGTGTGACCATAATATCTCTGAAAGGAGGTCTTATTATCCAACGATATGGAAATATTTCTTGACGATTTCACATACGCAAACGTATATTATACTACAATAAAAATACATAGACGACTGGTTTTTAAAAGCTCTTCTAATAAAACACATTTAATTATGATTTGGTTTACTGCGGATACTCATTTTGGTCATAAAAATATCTTAGAGTACACTAACAGACCGTTTTCTTCTATCGAAGAGATGGATGAAACTTTGATTGAGAATTGGAACAGCAAAGTGTCTTCTAGCGATCGCGTGTATCATCTAGGGGATGTCGGACTTTGTTCTCCTAATAAACTACGGAAAATCCTTGAGCGTCTCAACGGTAATATCTATCTTATTCGTGGTAACCACGATAAATCAGCCGAAGCTTGTAAAGAGCGGTTTGAGTGGATCGAAGATTATTACGAGTTAACAGTGCAAGATTCTGAAGAATCCCAAGGCAAACAATTAATTGTTTTGTTACACTATGCTATGAGAGTTTGGCAAGCTTCTCACTATGGAACTTACCACCTTTACGGACACTCACACGGTCAACTACCAGACGACCCTACATTATTATCTTTTGATGTGGGGGTGGATTGCCACAATTATACGCCTATCAATTATGATGACGTAAAACGTATTATGAAAGCTAAGAACTGGAAACCTCCTACGTTGAGAGGAGAGTAACTAAAAATCGGAGAGTTTTAATGCAGTCACTTGTATTTTAAAAGTAGTATAAGAGTCCGTAAGAATATGATGCCAACGATTGTCAATCGAACTGGTGGGAAGTGGGCGTTTGAAAAATTAGCTAATATTCTTTCAAAATCATTATGGCTTGATATAACAGAAGATTTTGGTGATATCAATTATCTGCTTTGCGTTGAGGAAAATAATATTTATAACGTCAGTAATTTTATTCCGATTAAGTCAATAAAAATAGCAGCAGATAAAAGAGAAATAGAAAAAAAATTTAAAGAATACTACGTACCAAGACCAAAAACGTTTTTGGCCAACAATGAAAAAGAAGTTGAAGTAATCCTATCTATTTATCCCAAAATTCAATGGATATTGAAATATCCAATAGGTTGTGGTGGGATAAATCATAGACTTATTGAAAATATAAATCAAATTCCCAAAAGATGGCCAAAGCCCTTGCTTATCCAAGAATTTGTCCAGCAACAAATCCCTGAAGTTTATAGATTATATTGTGTGGATGGTGAGACATTCGGGTTTAATGTAAGAAGGTTTAAAGATAAGAATAATAAAATTCCTTGGGTGTCTCACGCAAATGGAGCAACATATGAATATGGTGAAAGTCCTGATAAAGAAGCACAAAAAGTGGCTAAAATTGCTCTCACATCGACAGGTTTATATAATACTTTTGGTGCGATCGATCTGTTAAAAAATCAAAACGGGGAATGGTATGCTTTAGAAGTCGGTACCGATGGAATATATAATTATGTAGATAGAGAAATAGAAAATCAGGATTTATTTGATGAGATAAACGAAAGATTAGCACAAGCTTTTTGGAAAAATCTTGGAACTCCACCTTGGGGAAAAAATTGGAAATATAAAGAGTGATGAACACTCTTTTCAATAAACTCCAGCACTGAACGAAGAGACCAGAAATTTTGGACGATTCTCCATAGGAAGGGATGCCAAAAATCTCTCTATTCCTAGAGTCAAGATTGGTTCGTTAGCAACTCCAGTATCTGCGATTAGTGCAGTGTCTATACCAGCTTGATTCCCACCACAAATATCTGTCTCACAATTGTCCCCAATAATTATGGCACCTTTCCATGCTTCCAACCCTAGATGTTTAACTGCCCACTTCTGAATGTATTCAAAGATCGAAGGATAAGGTTTCCCAAAATAACAAACCTTTCCCCCAGCTTCTTGATAAAGAGCACCAATAGACCCTGGTCTGACTACAGGTCGAGATGGACAACCCGCCAAAGCGGTTTTATCGGGATTAGCTATGAGCATGACCAGACCAGTTTTGACCAATGCTTCAACCTCTTCCCGGAAGGGATCTACAGACTCACAATCGCAACCCTGATTGTGAGGAATGCCACAATATATGAAGTCAGCGTCTTCTATCGAAGAAGTAACAGAAAACAAAGTGTTCTCAAATAACTCTTGCGACGGCGATCCATATTGAGGATGGCGATCGCCATACAGCCAATACTTATATCTTGGCGTTGAAAAAGGTAGACGACATGACACAATCGCATCTCGTGTGATTTGTCCGGAAGAAACAAATAGGTCGTAATGCTCCCCTAGATGAAGACCTACTTGAGAATATTTTGATACTTCACGCTCAGCCAAACGTGTTGAATTAGACACAATTACGATCGTTGTGTTCTGCTCCTTGATTTTTTGGAAAGTTGCTTTGGCACCAGGTAACAAGCCAACGTCTTCTCCTCCCCAGAATACACCAAAGGCGTCTACCAATATCAGTCGTCTGTTCGAGACGACAGACTCTAGGGATAAAAATTCAACCATTTCTTTGAATCATGCCTCTATACTATAAAGATTTTTTGACTTATTGATACTTTAAAACAATCTTTACTGCAACGGCTACATCCCCTGGAACTATGCTCGCTTTCTGGACTGCTATAGCGATGCGGCAAAGCCGCCGCTTCGCGAACGCCCGTACAATAAAACGCGCTTTCACCAAGAGCAACACTGACATATTTTTGAAAACTGATTGTTGTTTTTAGACGAAGGAGCTTTCAATGGCATTGAAAGTCAACCAGAACCAGAAGGGTATGCTGGTACTAATTATGGAACTCCCCCTTTAAGATTATCTTTACAAGGTACTCGCCATCATATTCATCACTTTTTTCCTCAATTTTTTTTAATGCTCTTTTAGCTGCTTCTCGAACTTGATTATTCTCATCAAAGTAAGCGGGTGCAATCGAAATTTGTTGGTGAGTGAGCGTTAAGCGTAGCTCTGCTGTAGGCAATCGCTTAATATCCGGTAGATAAATATAACTATAATCAGTAAAAGGGTAGCTTGGCTTATTAACTAAATTGTAGAATAGTGTAAATTTTTTCTATCAAGACAGAGTGGGAGAGCGAGAACCCCTCAGTCACGTAGAATCCTCCGTGTTTCAACCGGGGGAGAACTCAAGAGTCCGTAATTTCCCGGTAAATTGTCACTTTATTAAAAATGGGCTTATCTGAACGACAACGCAAGGAACTACAATCCGCTCTAGTTGATGCTTTCCCTACAAAATCATCATTAGAGCAAATGCTGTGGTATGAATTAGATAAGAACCTGGAAGCGATTGCCGGGGAAGGTAGTTTACAAGAAATTATCTTTAAAACAGTACAAACAGCAGAAGCAGAAGGATGGATTGAAGATTTAATCCGTGCAGCGCGTATAACAAACCCTCGAAATCAAAAATTACAAGTTATTAAGCTATCATTAGGAAGTGCATTATCTTCTAGAAACCGCATACAACAACCCCTGTTAAAGCAAGTCCTTACTGAAGTTGAGTCACGATTAAATCAGTCATTACATAATCGGATTTATATCGTCCAAGATACAGAGCAAAACCCGTCTCAGATTGAATTACCTTGGTCAAGTGAAATAAAGGTAGGCTCAAAACCAAAAGTTCATTTAACTAATACGGAAATAACTGCAATTTATGATCAGCCGGAGATTGATGGAAGATTATTAATTTTAGGTCAGCCTGGTGTGGGCAA
Source organism: Tolypothrix campylonemoides VB511288_2 (assembly GCF_045999855.1). NCBI lineage: Bacteria > Bacillati > Cyanobacteriota > Cyanophyceae > Nostocales > Tolypothrichaceae > Tolypothrix > Tolypothrix campylonemoides. The sequence continues at coordinate 651,467 of NZ_JBFPMW010000003.1, read as the reverse complement.
AACTACGATGCTCTTAAAACTTGCTGAAGAACTAGTTAATCGGGCTAAAAGTGACCCCCTACATCCGATACCAGTGCTGTTTTCTTTATCTTCTTGGAAGAATGACAGTCAAAGTATCAAAGATTGGTTAATTGAGCAGCTAAAAGATAAATATGGTGTAAGAAAAGAGATTGGTAAACAGTTAGTAAATAACCAAGAAATTCTCCTCTTGCTAGATGGGCTAGATGAACTAGTAGCAGAGCGTCAAGAAAAATGTGTCAACAAAATTAATGAGTTTTTACATCCCGCTAATTGGACTAATCCTGTAGTTGTTTGTAGTCGGATAGAAGAGTATCAACGATATAAAGCCTTGCTTCAACTAAATAACTCATTAGAATTAGGTTCTTTCACTTTACAACAGGTTTATCAATATTTACAAAGTCCAGATAATTTTCAATTGTGTCATAATATTAGTCAGGATGAAAATTTTCAAAAAATAGCACAACTACCACTTTTGTTAAATATTATTGTACTATCTGCTCAGGAAATCTCAATACAAGCATGGCAGCAGTTGAAAACTTCTGAAGAGCGGTTTCAGTATTTATTTGATACTTATATTAGTACAATGCTTAAACGTCCTTATAAGGATAAACAACCATTACACTCAAATACCGAACGTTGGTTAAGTTGGTTATCACGTCGATTAATTGAAGAAAGTGCAACGGAGTTTTTTATTGAAAAAATCCAGCCTGATTTGTTAAACAATAAATTTCCAAAAATTGTTTATAACGTAATACTATGGGGAGTTATAGGTGCGGTGATAGGAGGGCTGATTTATGGGCTGATTTTTGCGCCGATAGGAGGGGTGACTATTGGGCTGACAGATGGGCTGATGTATGGGTTGATTTTTGGACAGATTTATGGATTAATTTATGGGCTGATTAATGGACTGATTTATGGGCTAATTTATGGGCTGATTGGAGATCTAATAGAAAATAAAATAAAAAGTATTCAATTAACTAATTATCTAATAAATTTTAGGGTAACTCTAAAGTGGCTGATTATTGGGCTGATTTATGGGCTAATTCTTGGGCTAATAGGAGGGCTGACAAAAGGGCTGATTATTGGGCTGATTCTTGGGGTGATGAATGGGCTGATTTCCGGGCTGATTTTTGGGTTGATTTTTGGGTCGATTTTTGGGTCGATCGGGGGTGAAATTCAACCTGTTGAAAAACTCAAATTTTCTCTTAAGAAGTCTTTAAATGGGTTGATTCTTGGGCTGATTCTTGGGCTGATTCTTGGGCTGATTCTTGGGCTGATTCTTGTCGATCTGATTTTTGGGGCGATCGTGGGGCTGGTTCTTGGGGTGATTTTTGGGCTGATTCTTGGGCTGCTTTTTTGTATTGATAGCACAGAAGTAGAAAACAAAATTACTCCCAATCAAGGAATTCGTCAATCAATTATTAATACTATAATTCTATCAACAATAATTGGTTTATTTGCTATCTTACTAAGATTTGCATATAAAATATATACACAGCAGAATATTAATCTAATTCAAGATTTCATTTTTAGCCTAATGCCTGCATTATTTCTTGGACTGCTGATTGCAATACCTAGAAGTGGAACTCCAGCCATTAAACATTTCGTGTTGCGCGTAATTCTTTGGTATAACGGTTACGCACCTTGGAACTATGCCAAATTTCTTGACTACTGCACCAATCGTTTATTTTTGCAAAGAGTAGGCGGTGGATATCGTTTTATGCATGACTTGTTACGCCAGCACTTTGCCAATTCACATGCTCAAATTCAAAAACGGTCTTAATTGACATACTCACCGGGCTGAAGCCACGGTGATTCTAGTTCATGGTTCACAGAAGTCCACTTGCTATATCGAGTTTCCCTTCAATAGTAGAGGCGGTCTTCTCCCCATGCTTTCCCTCGCAAGAGGCGGATTCTTCTTGCCCAGAAGTACCGTTTAGTTGCCACTCAGTACCGAGTATCTTCATTCCTTTTTGCAAAATGTTCAGAGCCGCATTGGTATCTCGGCATAGTTCAATTTTGCACTTAGGACAGGAATGCGTTCTGGTACTGAGAGATTTTTTCACTCTATGACCGCAATTAGAACAATCTTGTGATGTGTAGTTAGGTGACACCGCCACAACTGCTTTGTCCCAAATCTTGCCATAATAGTCTAGCCATTGAGTGAATTGATACCAACCAGCATCAGAAATGGACTTAGCCAATTGATGATTTTTTACCATATTGGCAATCTTTAAATCTTCATAGACAACCACATCGTTAGAGTGGACTACGCACCGAGCTTGCTTAATTGCCCAGTCTTGACGCTGCCTCTGAATTTTTAGATGGATTTTACCCAGTCTTTTCCTTTGTCTGTGATAGTTTTTTGATTGGGGTTTAGCACCCTTGACGAATTTCTTACTCAGACGGCGTTGGGCTTTCTTTAATCGCTTTTCTGACGAACGCAAGAATTGTGGATATATCACGGCATTATCGTGTTGATCTTTGGTGAAAAACTTTAACCCCAAATCTAACCCAACAACGTTACCCGTATATTTTCCTGTTTCCTTGCGGTCAGCATCAAAGCAAAACTGAGCATAATAACCGTCTGCTTTTCTAATTACTCGCACCCGATTAATCTTTAATCTGTGCAAGTCTTCTTGAGTTTCATTGTTGCAAAATATAGAAAAAGTTCCAGCCTCAAAGCCGTCAGTGAAGGTGATTGATTTACAATCACTTGATAACTTCCATCCCGAAACTTTGTACTCTACCGAGCGGCAATGTTTTTTGAATTTTGGATAGCCTTTCTTCCCCGAACCTTTTTTGCATCGTGAATAAAACGTAGAGATAGCAGCCCAAGCCCGTTCAGCACTAGCTTGTCTAGCAGCAGAGTTTAACTTCTTTGCGAAAGGAAACTCTGCTGCCAAATCTTTGCATAAGTTGTACAAAATAGCTTTACTAACTCCTTTATTGTCCATCCAAAACCGTACAGCTTTATTTCTAATAAACTGCGTTGTTCTGATAGCCTCATCAAGGGCTAAGTATTGCTCTTTGGTTCCGTTTTTTAGCTTGGCTTCTCTTACTATCATGTCCTGATTATAACATATTTTATCTGCTATATTGCTAGATAAAATAATGTAAAGCCGTCCTTGAAGGACGGGGCTTTAAACCCAGTTTTTTGGTAAACTACCCACACTGAACTTGCGTTATCTGTACCACAACGTACACAACGTTTCTACAAGCAGTGCTTTGAGTTCAACTTAACGATGATACTTGAAGATGGTGTAGTTGGGATGCGATCGCTTATATTTTGGCAAATATGCCATAAAATTTTGCTTGTAGATTGCAAACATAATTGCATTAGCTAACTTGCCATTCGGTTCGATCCCCATATGTAATATCAGAGCGTCCCACAATCTCCGCGTTTCTTCCTTGAATTTGCTATTTCTGTAGGAGCTGCGCCGCTAGAAGTTCTTCATGAGTATATAAAGAAACAAGAAAAGCCGTCCTAGAAGAAGGACGGGGTTTGTATCTCATTAATTTCGGTCAATTCCTTTTTACAGGAATGCGTTTCCACAAATCGGTAAGCTCAATGGTATCGAAGAATGCTATTACCTTGACAATACGCCCGTTTTTCATGGTCATATACCAGGAATAGGTGTTGGTATAGGGTTTGCCGTCTTTGGCTGTAGCTGTTCCATCCCATAAGGCAATTACCATGTCGCCCTCGGCGTAAATGCCTCGTACATTGGGTACTATTCTGGCGCTCAATCGCTCGTTAATTGGCGCTATAGCTTCCGACAAAAATTGCTGGCGGCTGGTGTAGGTTTTGGAAATTGGGCTTCTGCCTGTAATCGTCCATTCCACATCATCAGCTAGCAGATCGAAGAAACTACCAGTGTTATTTGCCCATTTTGCAAAACCTTCACGTACTATTTCTTTATTTTGGTTCTCATTAGATTGCACAATCTGACCAATCTCTGCAAGCTTTGGCTCGGCAAGAGCACTGGTTACAGGTGTGGCGGCAGCCATTATCAAACCGAAGCTAATTAATCCAAAGCTGGTTAGTAATTTACGGTGGGGGGCGGTGGTGTATTTTTTCATAAATCCTCTTTGTTATCGAATCGATACGTCAGGGAGCCCGATTTATTAGTATTTCCCATGCAATCAAAAACACTACCCGGATTTCTCACCATATCTGTCAAAACTTGTGCAAGGGTGCTGGGGTGAAGGGGTGCTCTTGAGAGTTCTTGTACAAGTTCTTTCTCCTCTGCTCCTGGGCTCCTGGGCTCCCCTCGTTCAAGTTTGTGAAAAATGCAGGACTAGAGATAAGGCTGAGTCTTCCACTCCTTATCTGTAATCAGTGGATTCAGCCAGAGCCCGCCATTGTGCCGTTTCTTGCTCGACGTAGGCGTTTTTTGCAGCAATTACCTGAAGGGTGTCTGTCCCTAGAGGCAACCGCAGAGGTGGGTTATCTGCGTTGACGAGCTCGAGGAGCGCCTGGGCGAGTTTGGTGGGATCTCCGGGTTGTTGATAGTTCAGTTCGGAGGCATGGTGACGGATTTTCCCAACAGTATCCGCGTAATCGGAAATTTCTATGGCAGTGCGCTGGAGCGAGCTGCCATCGAGGAAATTAGTCCGGAAGTATCCCGGTTCGACCACAGTAGCATGGATGCCTAGAGGAGCTAATTCATCGTGCAGAGCTTCGGTAATGCCTTCAACTGCAAACTTGGTTGAGCAATAGATGCCCCACCCAACAGAGGAGCGATAGCCACCAATCGATGATAGGTTAATAATGTGTCCTCTGCGACGCTGACGCATACCGGGCAACACGGCACGAGTCACATTTAACAGCCCGAAGACGTTCGTGCGGTATACCTTCTCTACCTCAGTAGCGCTGGTTTCTTCAATGCCTCCGAGCAAACCGAATCCTGCATTGTTGACTAAGACATCGATCTGCCCAAAGCGTTCGAGTCCTTCGGCAACTGCGGCTTTCACTTGAGCCTCGTCGGTAATATCGAGGCTGAGCGTCAACACATTTGGGTTCGACTCGAACTGATGCAAATCGGTTTTGTTGCGGGCGGTTGCAATTAATTGGTCACCATTTGCCAAAACGGCTAGTGCGATTTCGGCTCCAATTCCACGAGAAGCACCTGTAATGAACCATGTTCTCTGAGTCATCTGTAGATCTCCTTGCATTGAGTTAGTCACACAGCTAGATTCTTCAGCCGACATCAATTCGTTTGAGCGGCAGTTGCTTGAGCGTTCTTTAGGCTCCGTCCTCACTTCGATTTTGTCATCAAAGCGATTTGGATAGGCTTGTTATGCCCTGCTCTATTGCCTTATCCTTTCATTGTCTTTTAGTATAGGTTCATCATAGGTTTAAGCAAAAGGGTTTTAAATACATAAAAGACGCAAATTCTTGCCCGATCCTCTCAAGCAGTCAGATGGAACTCAAAAGAATCCTCTATAATAATCGCAGCAAAATGATGAAAGCGATCGCGAAACGGCTATGGCAATTGAACTCTTGAAACGCGAGACGGCGAAGAATGCTTGTCAAGAACTAGTGGAACTAGTGACTCGTTATACGGATGGCTTGGGGAACGGTATCCATTCAACTGCGATCGCTCAGTTGGAATTTATGCGAGAATCTGCTGCTCCTACAGCACTGTGTGCCGTTTATGAACCGACTCTGTGCATTATTCTTCAAGGCAAAAAAGAAACTTTGCTGGGCAAGGAAACCTATGAGTATGGTGCGGCTCAATATATCGTTGTCACAGTGGATTTGCCGCTCAGTGGATACATTGTCGAAGCGACACCAGACAAACCGTATCTAGGATTTAAGCTGAGCTTGGACGCAATTCAACTTTGGAATATTCTTGACCAAATCCAGCGCCGCCCAGATCAAAAAGAAACTTCGGTGAGAGGCTTGTTCGTTAGTGATGCTAATGCATCGTTGATTGATTGTGCCACCAGACTCACACGGCTTTTGGATACGCCCCAGGATATTCCATTCCTAGCACCGATGATTATTCGCGAAATCTATTACCGCCTTTTAATTGGCGAACAGGACGAAGCGGTTCGCCAGATTGCGACATCAGGTAGCAATATGCAGCGCATTGCAGAAGTCATTAAACGCCTCAAAGCTGATTTTACAAAATCATTGCGTGTTGAGGATTTGGCTCAGCAAGCGAGTATGTCTCCTGCATCATTCCATCGCCATTTCAAGGCAGTCACCTCAATGAGTCCATTGCAATATCAAAAACAGTTGAGATTATTGGAAGCACGTCGTCTGATGCTGAGTGAAAACGCTGATGCAACCCATGCGGCTTATCAGGTTGGGTACGAGAGTCCTTCACAGTTCAGTCGTGAATATTCTCGCTTATTTGGTGCCCCACCTATCAAGGATATTGAACGTTTACGAATCACCTGAATATTACAGTTCGCTACATATATTAGATGGGGCATAGTTGACGAACGTGTCACTAGGGGCAAAGTCTGGTCAGACGCCAAAAAGCGTAAGCGCTTGGAGAAATTGCTACTGGAGCTAGAACAATTATTAGAATAATGATTTGACGGGCCATCAAACTTTCTATCGCTGTTTGGTTGCCTGGAGCAATTTTCCCGCCAGATTAACCTAAACTTTAATTGGTACAGCCAAAAACAGCTCAAAACCATCAAGTCCTGGCATCATGATATCACTAAGGATGAGATCGGGGACTCGTTCAGTTGCTACTGCCAGAGCCGTTACCACATCTGGCGATCGACATAGACGGGTTTTGGTAGCGGCGGGCACGACCCCACCAGATAAACATGGGAATTCGGGAGCCTAAAATAATCCGAATTCCCGTTCTTAAGCTCTGCGGCCAGGTTTCGACTGAACCTAGCTTGCTGTTCGCCCAATCGTGCGATCGCATCAAAGCTCCCATTTCGCCACCGCCTGCAAACAGGGTTTCAGATAAGGGCTTAGGGGACTCAGAAGCGATCGTCATATCGGACTCTCCTCAATCGCGATGGAGTTTTTAGTAAATTCTACCAACAATCTTGTTTCAGGCGGATACTCTACACCGCACGAGGCTTTTTATTAAGTAAATAATAACCAAACGCACGCCACAAGCGATCGGGCATCAGTTTATAAAGCTGGAAAAATGGTCCTGGTTTGGCAAGATAGCGTAGTTTATCTGTACCATCTGTAGCAGCACGGTAAATTACTTTGGCTACTTCTTCTGGTTGCGCCCAAGAACGATTGTCTTTCAGTAGGGCTTCGTAATTTCCTTGCTGCGGTTCATAAGCAGGATGTTTGATAAACTCGAGCGAACGCGAGCTAAAATCAGTTTTGATCCCACCCGGCTCAATAATTTTGATGCGTATTCCATGGGGGGCAAGTTCAAACCGTGCTGCTTCGCTCATCCCTTCAACGCCAAATTTTGTGGCGTGATAGGCTGCTGTGTAGGGAAATCCTACTCGTCCGCCTATGGATGTCACATTAATAATAATGCCTTGTTTTTGCTGACGCATAATTGGTATTGCAGACTGCATGACACGTAAGACTCCATAGAGATTGGTTTGGATTTGCTTGTCAATCTCTGCCATACCTAGTGCCTCAATTGGACCAAATAATCCATATCCAGCATTATTAAGCACTACGTCTAACGCACCATATTTTTCTACTGCCGCATCAAAAGCTTGTTTGATTGAGACATCATTCGTTACATCGAGCTCGAGAAGCATAATTCTGGAATGGTTGAGGGTGGGATGTGCTTTTTGAGGAGAGCGCATCGTTGCCACGACTTGCCAGCCTTTCTCTGCAAAATAAATTGCTGTCGCACGACCTATTCCCGTGCTCGCACCGGTAATCAAGATAGTTTTAGGCATAGATTCCTCTTCTGGGCTTTGGTATGGCGTTGAACTGTACAATGCTCTATACTGAACTTTGTACACGCTTAAACTATTCAATACTAAATAGTTTAATATTAAACTAATAGGCAGTCAAGTCTCATGATCGATCCCTGGGAAGTGCTTCAAATGAATATCCGCTTCTACGAAGGCATTATGGGAGAAGCAGAAGAAGCGCTTGCTCAATTAAATCTTGATGTTAAGAGCTTTTTCCTTCTTGCCTCTGTGGAAGAATGCAAATATCCAGCAGAACTCGCACAACGGTGTCTGTTGCCAAAACCTACTGTTACGTTTTTAGTTAAGAAACTAGAGAAAAATTGCTATGTGGAGCGCAAATCTGTCAAAGGCGATTTGCGGAAATTTGAGTTGCTTCTGACACAGCAGGGTGTTGAGGTGCTTGATAAAGGTCGTGCGATCGTCACTGAGTCTTTCCTTGAGTATTTGAAAAAACTGACTCCAGAAGAATATGACACCTACGTTTCTATAATTAAAAAGATGCAAACCTAGCAAGAGATTCAAGGAAGAGACGAAGGAGACATCTCAGATGGGAATTGAAGCTTAAAGTTCATCCCACGCTACACTTCGGTTATTTATAAGATATAGATAACTTCGTGTCAAACGTGGGGCTTATGCTTGGATTAAGCTAAGTCTTATCGCTATGGAATTTGTGAAGAATTTCAATCAAACTTTCAATGCCTAGTTCAAATGCTTCCTCAACATTGCCGCCCAAACGGAATGCTCCAGCCAGTTCCATGTGGACAAATCCGTGCGTAAATGCAACGACAATTCGAGCAGCACTGAGCGACTGCTCTGGGTTCACCCACTGCTCGATTGTCTGTAGTAAAGGAGCCACAGCAGTTGCACTTACCTTAATATCCGGCTGCATCTCTGAGGAAAGACGAGAATAAAGTAATGGGTAGAGCGTTGAATGCTCATGTGCAAAAGCACGGTAAGCAATCATTATTGCTTGTAAATCATCTTTGAGATTCTGTCTTTGTACCGCATCTGCTAAGGCTTGCCCTAGCTCAACGAGCATCGCTTCTAGAACAGCCTTAACAAGCTGTGATTTATTTTCGACGTGCTTATATAATGATGGAGCGCGAATGCCTAAAGAAGCCGCTACCATCTGCATGGACAGGTTTTCTAGTCCTTGAGTTTCTAACAAGTGTTGAGCAGTACGGATAATTTCTGAATAAGATGTTTTGGCAGGAGCAGGACACATATTTAATCTTTGGCATAAGGTGAATTTGACTGTAGCGTCTGATGAGCAAAGTCAAGCAGATGGGGCAAAAGACGCTCTGGCTGTTCCCGATGTGGATAATGTCCAAGACCTTCAAGTAGGCGGACTTCATCTTGTGGCATCATTGATTTCAGCCAATCTGCTTCAGCTTGTGGATCGTCATAATCTGGATCGGCTGTACCCAGAAAATCGAGAACAGGAAGCTGAATGGTGGTGAGATGAGCCGGATTGCGCCCTGTAAATGCCATTGACTTGAAAGCATGAAAGCGGCCAGGTTCTTTTAGTTTAGCTTCCAGTCTAGCCACATAAGCATCAAGATCTTTGGGAGGTGTGCAGGGATACAGCGAACGGTAGTACCAGCCCCAGGCTGAGATTCCCCAAGGTTGCATGAGCATCACCTGGAAAATCAAAGGCATCACCATCCCTTTGAACCCTGTATATGGAACCCGGCGGATCGGACTCAATCCGACTAATCCTGCCACTCGTTCTGGGTGCTGTGCCGCAAAGTAGGCAGTGCTAGCACCGGAAATCGAGCAGCCAATTAATAAAGCTTTCTCAATTTTCTCAGCATCCAGCACTCGTTCGATATCACTTGCCAAAGCCGCAACATCATACTTATCCCACCCTACAGAAGAATCGCCGTGACCGCGCAAATCGGCAACAATGACTCGAAAGCCTTCTTCCACAAGCACGGGGGCAAGGCGATCGTATTCCTGGCGCAAGTCACCCATGCCAGGGAAGCATACGATTGGCGATCCACTTCCACCAATCTCATAAGCTAGTTGCTCTCCATTGACGTTAGTTGTTTTGAATTGAAAATTTGCAATCATGAGTGCCTCCTATAGCTAATAACGTTAGCCTTTAAGACTAATAATATTAGCCTTGAGCGGTAGTGTCAAGTCGGAGTCTAAATATTACGATATGTAAAATAATCTTGACAAAAAACAAGACTTAATTAAATCGAGCCATTGAGATATCTGCAAAATGGGATATGTTGTAAAGTTTTTTCAGAAGGCAGAAGTACGAGGGCAGAGGGCAGAAGGAAAATTTAAGTGCAGGTTCCTTCTGCCCTCTGCTTTCCTTTGATAATAAAATCAATATTAGCAATATCGATGTAAAAGAAATGAAATTAATCTCATACAGTTACGAATTCCAAGCTAGTTTGGAAGAATTTTCGGAAATAATGTATTCGTCTAGAGGATATAAATTCGATCCAACTGGCTTGCACTCGGATATAAGGAATATTGAAAATATATACCAAACTCCGGGGGGGAATTTCTGGATTATGATTGAAAATTCCGCCGTAATTGGAAGTATTGGATTAAAGATATTAAACAAAGTAGATAAAATAGGAGAGATTAAAAGGTACTTTGTTTTACCTTCATGTCAGGGTAAAGGAATAGGTACATTATTAATGGAACATTTATTATTAAATGCCAAAGAAAATGAATTATATATATTAAGATTGGATGCGATGAAAAAATCTATTGCAGCTAGGAAAATTTTTGAAAAATATGGATTTCAAGAAATTAATAAATATAATGAAAATGAAATAGCAGAAATATTTATGGAACTCAAATTAAAAAATTAAAAATTAAAAACAAAAAAAAGACCAACATAAGCCTAAGCTAGGATGAACAGCATGGTTTCTTTCCCAAACTGGTGTTTTCGATGAATCGAAGATGGCGGGTGTTGATTTCAAGCAGCCCCATCGAGTACGCCTGAAAAAGAGCAAGCCTTGGTGTCTCGGCTTGGTATTATATCGGGTTAATAATTGTCTGTTTCCGTCACATTCCAACACACAATCTCGGTGGTTTTGTCTCGCTCAATTTCTTAGAATTTAGACGTTTTTAGAAAGAATTTTTCTTAACAAATCCAATCCAGCATTAATTTGCTTGACCTCAATAGTACCATATCCAAAAATCAAACCCGATTTAACCGTAGATGAAGTATAAAAATGCTCAAGAGAAAAAAGAAATATCCCCTGTTCTGCTGCTTCATCAATCACAGCATTACTTTTTATATCAGAAGTTAAAAAAGTAGCAATATGCAGACCAGCTTCAGCGGGAATAGGTTCTAACCAAGGAGAAAAAGATTTCTTCAGATTCGCAATTAAACATTGCCGACGCTGGTCATAAATTTTATGTAACTTCCGAATATGCTTTGCTAAATAACCATCAACAATAAACTTTGCCAGTGTTGCTTGCGCTAACACTGGACTGTGCAGATCGCTCAGTTGTTTTGCCACAACTAACGCCTGTTGTATCAAATCTGGAGCAACAATAAATCCCAAACGGAGCTCTGGAAACATCACTTTAGAGAATGTCCCCACGTAGAGAACTCTTCCAGTACGGTCTAAATTCTGCAATGATTCCAATGGTCGTCCGGCAAAACGAAACTCGCTATCGTAATCATCCTCAATAATCGCCGCCCCATGCTGTGTTGCCCATTCCAGGAGTGCGATCCGACGTGGTAATGACATTGGCATCCCTAAAGGAAACTGGTGCGAAGGAGTCACATAGATCAGCTTTGCATTTTTGGGAAGGCACTCCACTTGCAGTCCTTGTGCATCTACTGGAACTCCAACCACTTGTGCGCCATAGGACTCGAAAAGAAGACGTACAGGAGGATAGCCCGGATCTTCCATTGCTACCACTGTTTGCGGTTCAATCAGAACTCGCGCAATTAAATCAAATGCTTGCTGTGCGCCATTCGTCACGATGACGTTGTCTTGATGACACCTGACAGCACGGCTGAAGGACACGTATTTGACGATCGCGTCTCGTAATTCTCTGATACCTTCTGGCGGTCCATATCCTACAGGTACTTCGGCTAAACGACGCGAACAGAAAGCGGATATGCGCCGCCAATCTTCAAAGGGAAATCTCAGTTTATCGGGAAGACTTAGGGAAAAGTTATACATCAAATTGGCTGGTGGAGGGGGTAACAATTGAGCACCAGTTAACTGTCGCCAAAAAGGTTTGATCTCAATAGCTGATTGTCTGAGATTTTGAAGGGAGCGATCGCTGGAAACAATATCAGCAACGAAAGTCCCCGCACCAACGCGTCCCTCAAGCAATCCATCACTCACGAGCAAATCATACGCCTCCATCACCGTATTTCTCGAAACACCCAATTGAGACGCCAGTTCGCGAGTTGGTAGTAGTTGCTCGCCTGCGGGCAAACGCCCATCCAAAATCGCCGCCCGAAGCTGTCGGTAAATTTGCCCGGTTAAATCGTGACGTTCAGCCAGTGTTAGATGGAACTCCATACCTTTTCCCACTGAAATTGGACTACTCAAATTTATAATAATTGGATCTTCAGTCCAACCAAAATCCGCTCTAACTTTAAAACGAAGGCAGAAGTACGCTCGCTACTAGGGCAGAAGGCACTTAGGTGGGGATTTAAACCCGCACCGTTATTGTTGACCGCGCCTCTCGGAGATTACGATCGCGAAAACTGTGGACAAACATTTATATTACTGGTGGCAAATTGTGGCTTATGAATGATGAAATATCAGAATATATAGATAACTCTGTTGATTACGTCTTAGATTTAATCAAATTAACTTGGAGTCGTGCCACAGGTTAAAAGCTGACTATCCACATCCTTCAAACTCGCACAACCACTTAATGCCATAGCTACATCTAATTCATCTCTTAACAAAGAGATAACACGAGCAACACCGGCTTCTCCAGCAACAGCCAATCCCCACAATATGGGACGACCGACCAACACAGCTTTGGCTCCTAACGCTAGAGCTTTTAAAATATCCGTTCCTCTACGGATTCCTCCATCGATTAAGATTTCAGCACGCCCATCGACTGCTTTGACGACTTCTACTAAGGCGTTTAAAGAAGCGATCGCACCATCCAATTGACGTCCGCCGTGATTGGAAACAACAATTGCCTTTGCTCCATATTCTATTGCTCGCACGGCATCATCTCCCCGTAAAATTCCTTTCAATACCAAAGGTAGGGGAGATAAAGACTGCAACCATTCTAAATCTTTCCACGTGATTGCCGGGTCTAATTGCTGGGCAAAATAGGTAAACAAACCAGATTCCCCTGCTTGATAGGGAATATTCAGCCCGGAGATATTGACCAAATTAGCCAATTGCAAACCTGGTGGTAGAGCAAACTCATTGTGTCTGTCTCGTTCTCTACGTCCCAAAACAGGCGCATCTACAGTCAAGCAAAGTGCTTTATACCCTGCATTGTAAGCTCTTTCTACCAAAGCGCGAGTCAGTCCTCGGTCTTTATGGATGTAAAGTTGGAACCATTGCAAAGCAGGAGAATCAGAGCCATGGCAACTGCTGGCAACTTCTTCTATACTTTTTGTGGAGAGAGTGCTTAACACCATTCCAACACCAGAGGAGCGAGCTGCTCTTGCTGTGGCAATTTCTCCTTCAGGACAAGCAAGACATTGAAAAGCCATCGGAGCAATGAGGAGAGGCATTTGAATGGGTTGACTCAAGATATGAGTTGCCAAATTGCGCTTGCTCACATCCACAAGCATTCGCGGACGCAACTTGTATCGTTCAAAAGCCGCCCGATTATCTCTTAAGGTGATCTCATCCCAAGCACCACTGGCGTAATAGTCTAATGCCATTTGAGATAAGCACTCAACGGCTAACTTTTCATACTCAAATAAATTCAGCGGTCTTGTACTATTCTTATTCATTGTCTGTTCCATCGCGATGCACGGTGTCAGGTGAAAATGCAGGAAGACAAACAGCGATATACTCAGCTCCCTCTTCTGTAGGAGTGCTGTAGCGAACCCATTCACCCGCTCGTGCAATGACCCCTTGTCCGGCTTGAACATCCAAGTACCCATCCGAAGATTCTACTCTCAACGTGCCTTTCAGGACTAGAGTGAATTCATCAAATTCAGGACGCTGTCCCGGTTCAATCCACCCACTGGGCGATCGCATATGAGCAATACTGACAACTTCAGTCTGAGTTGATACACGACCGATGTACTCATCAATTATCTTGGGCTTATTACCTGCAGCTTCGATACGCTTCGGTTGCGGTATAAGTTGTGGCATGGTTGTTAACTATCATTGAGAGCATCACAAAGATAAGTGTATCAAGATAAAGGTTTAGATTCTTAGCCGAGCGCACACGATCCCATTTTCCATAAGATTTGAGGATAAATCGAGTCCGTGGGCGATATTTGTGCAATATGCTCGTTTCACTCATCAACATAGAACTTGCTTCGATAGATGAGCAGGTAATTCTTAACCTAATGTTTAATAATCAAGTTCATAGCTATGTAGCCAAAGTAGAAGATGAGGGAGGGATTATAGGAGTATCATTTCATAGAGAATTATTTCAGTTAATTTCTGATATATCGGATAATAGCAAAGCATCTCAAACGCTAATTAGAGTAGTTTTAACTTTTTATCAGAAAAAAGATGTAAAGTTTCCTATAGTTTTAGGTGAAATTGAAACCTCAAATTATGGCTCTCTTGAAACAGATTCTTAAATTAAAAAGCGTTTCAGCTTCACTTATAAAAACCCACTTGCACGAATTATAGGCGAAGATATATTGATATAGCGATCGCTTCGCTACCCCTCCCACTTCACCAGCACCCCATCCGCAGCTACCAGTCCCCACTGCGGACACTGCGCCAACAATTTCTTGATAACGGACCGTAAAGCAGGGTCGTCCACCCAATACTCCATCAGAAAATTATCGCCTGGATTTTCGCGCAACTGTTCCGCCATCGTGAGTCTCTGCATCTGGATTAGATATTGTTAACTGAATCGTATTGGTTTATGTAGTATAAATACAGAATGGGCTGAGCGTCTGAATATATTTGATGCGTTGGAGCAAGCATTAACTGAAGCTGGTATTTTATAATCAATGGGAAAAATGCTTAGGTCTGGAGATAGAGAGATGCTCCTTCAGTAGAGGTATTTTTTATGATTTCCTTATCGGGTAGATCTCTATTTAACTTCGCTTCCGGCTATATTTCTACGTCACGTTGTATATTCACACTCGCTAGAAAAAACAAGACAGTCAACAAAAATATGTACTTTTATGAAATCATAAAGAATAGTGAATAAATTCAGCAGGCGTTCAGGTTAAGGCTTATGACGCGTCCTCCCAATTCAGAAAACGAACAGGAGCCTTCTAGCCCTCGCAATCCTCGTTTATGGCTCCTTTTATTGGGGCGTACCGGTCTTGTACTGGGTGTCATTTTGCTAATGGGAATTGCAGCGGGTGCTTGGTGGGTAAGGAACTTTGTCTACCGAGATTTAGCACCTCTGGTTCAGACCAATCTCGAACAATTATTGGGAAGACCCATACAAATAGGCAAAGTAGAGCGTTTTTCGCTAACGAGTTTGAGGTTTGGTGCGCTATCAATACCAGCAACTGCTAAAGATCCAGACAGAGTGGCTGCAAAAGCTGTAGAAGTCGAATTTTCTCCCCTGCGACTCTTGTTTGCGCGAACGCTCAGCCTTAACGTAACTCTAATTCAACCTGATGTTTACATCCAACAGGACAAGCAGGGAAACTGGGTCACAACTCAACTAAAAGCAGGGGAAGGAAGCGGTTTTATTCAAACTGACTTAGAAACACTTCGGGTTCAAGATGCTGATGTGGTCTTAGATCCAACACCAAGACCGGGTAGACCACAGGGCTCTGTGACGCTAGACAGGGTGAATGGAATTGCTCGAATTCAGTCTCAAAATCAACTGGTTAATTATGAAGTCAGTGCTCAACCTACCAGAGGAGGTACGGTTCAACTCGATGGAAGCACTCAAATAAAATCTCTAGCAACTAACCTGAAGGTAAAAGCACAAAACTTTCAAGCCACCGACTTGAGCAGGTTAATTGAATTGCCAACTGTTTTACAAGCAGGTCGTGTCGATGGTGACTTGACACTTCAGCTACAACAATCCAATCCGGAAATTGCCGTAACAGGAACCGCTAACGCATATCAAGTAACAACCCAAATTCAAAACGTTCCCCAAAAGTTTTCTAATGCTACCGGGAGATTGTCATTCCAAGGACAACAAATTTCTTTGGAAAATCTGACAGCAAACTATGGCAAAGCGCCCTTAGTGGCAAATGGAAGCGTCGATCTCGAAAAAGGATTTAATATTGCAGCACAAGTCAAGTCGGTCAGTGCTAAAAATGCTTTGGACACTCTGAATATTAGCTTACCAGTTCCTGTCGCTGGAGAATTTCAAGCCAACATTCAGTTGAGCGGACCTATCAAACAACCAACCCTGAGTGGAACGGCAAGTGCTATAAAACCAACTCAGGTCGATCGCGTTTTGTTTAATGCGATCGCGACTGGCTTCCAACTCAGCATATCAGAAGCAGCTTCTCAACTTAACATCTCTAACCTGCGATTGGTTCCAGCCGCCGGAGGACAAATTGTTGGCAAAGGTCAAGTCAAACTCGGAAAAGCGAGTGATGTCAGGGTTAACTTGCAAGCAGAAGGGATTTCAGCAGATGCGCTGGCAAAGGCTTACGGCTTTACAACTCCCATCACTGTAGGCAATGTGTCGGGAAATGCTGAAGTAACTGGTTCCTTGGACAAACAACCCCCCCTAACTGTTAACTTGTCCAATATTCAAGCAACCCCAGTTTCAGGCGGAAGAATCAATGCTGACGGTCAAATCCAACTGATTCCTCAAGGGAACGTAGCTTTAAATATCCAAGCTCAAAGTTTGCCAGGAAATGCGATCGCTCAAGGTTACGGTTTATCAGTTCCCATTAACATTGGTGGTATTTCCGCAAATGCGACCGTCACCGGGACTCTCGGTCAACCCCTATCTGTCAATATTTCCAAAGTTCTGGCAACACCAGAAGTGGGAGGACAAATCGCAGCAAACGGTCAAGTTCAACTGGCACCCCAAGGTAGAGTCTCTTTGAACGTGGAAGCAAACAATCTTCCAGGGGATGCAATAGCTAAAGCATACAACACTTCACCCCCGATTGCCATTGGCAATGTTTCCGCAGATGCCAAGGTAACTGGTACTCTAGGTAACTTACAAGCCCTCGCCCAAGTTCAAGCACCAAAAGCAACTTATCCCACAACCGGACAAGCAGTCATCTCTCAACAAGGAGAAAATATTCTCTTTCAAGATGCTGTAGCCAACATAGCAGGCAGTACAATCGGAGCAAGAGGTCAGCTGGCACGAGGTCGGTGGCAAGCATTTGTTAATGCTGGAAGAATTCAATTGAGCCGTTTTGCCCAAGTCCCGCCCCAAATTCAACGAGGCGTCTTAAGCGCTCAGTTGAACCTGGCGGGAACCACTGCATCCTTCCAACCCGAAGCCATTCAAGCAACGGGACAAGCAACTTTACGGAATGTTGCAGGAGGGACAGTTAACGTTAGAAACATTAACCTCAACAACGGGCGCTGGGATGCACTAGCCAATGTCTCCCAAGTTCAACTTAACCAATTTTCCCAACAGCTAAAAGGACGGTTGAGTTCCGATCTACAAGTTGCAGGAACAACTCAGTCTTTTCAACTCGCAGATATCCGCGCCGCAGGTCAAGTGCGGTTTTCTCAATTAGTCGCTCTCGAACAACCACTGACAGCGCAAGTTCAATGGAACGGACAACAAATTGCGATCGAACGAGCCACTGCTCCCGGATTGAGTGCTGCTGGTATAATTGCCGTTCAATTACCGGAAACAGGAACGCCTCAAGTCTCCGGGTTTAATTTGGATGTCCAAGCACGGGGTTATAACTTACAACAAATTCCTGTCAACCTTCCCGCTAATGTGGCGCTAGCAGGGCTGTTGGATTTCCGAGGACAAGTTAGGGGTACTCCAGAGACTCCCAATGCTCAAGGAAATATTCGCTTGCGGGGATTGAAAGTGAACCGTTTGGCGTTTGACCCCTTATTAACTGGCAGAGTTAATTTTCAGGGAGGACAAGGTGGAGAGCTAAGACTTGCGGGTCAGCAAGACCAAATTGCAGTGAGTTTGAATTCAAATTATCGCCCAACGTCATTTCTAGTTCGTCTTGATAACGCTGTCGCAACAGGAAGAACGGAGGGAGATAATCTCCTGGTTAACGTCCAAAGTTTTCCCGTTGCTCTTTTGGAGGGCGTTGTTCCTCAAAATAATTTAAATTTAAAACCTCTGTCTGGGGAGATCTCTGGAGATCTGGCGGTTAACTTGGAGCAGTTTACAGTTGTAGGAGATGTGGCGATCGCAAAACCTCAAGCGGGTAGAGTTGGTGCGGATGCGTTTCAAGGAAGCATCAGTTATGCCAATGGAAGGGCATCTTTAAACAACGGACAATTGCGAATAGGAGACAGTGTTATAGCTGTTAGCGGTAACGTAGAAACTGGCAATAATCCCCAATTCCAAGCTCAAGCTAGTTTTGACCAACTGAACATCCAAAAAGTTTTACAAGCAGCTAATATTTTTGATTTCCAAGATTTTGGTGGGGGATTGCAGATTCCGGAATTGGCAGGTGCAGAAGTTCTTCAAACAACACCTGTGGGGTTGCCTAACGCAGATTTACTAACGCAGTTAAGACGTTTTGCGGAAATTGAGGCTTTGAAAACACAACAGGCACAACAGCGCAATGAAACTCAAACTTTGCCTGTTCTGGCAGAATTACAAGGTGCTTTGAACGGACAAATTGAGGTGGCTGGTTCCTTAAAATCGGGAGTCAACGCTAGTTTCAATTTTCAAGGTGCTAACTGGCAATGGGGTGAGTATAAATTAGAACAGGTTATTGCCCAAGGCACCTTTGCAGATGGAGTCGTAACCCTAGTCCCAGTGCGTATAAATTTGGGTGATGGTCTGTTGGCTTTTACAGGACAGTTGGGGACAGAAGAACTATCAGGACAATTGCGTGTTGCTGACTTTCCAATATCATTACTACAGTCTTTTATACCAGACAATACCGTAAATGTAACAGGTAAAGTGGATGCGCTCGCAACTCTTGCAGGAACTTTAAAAGACCCCCGTGCTATAGGAGAAGTGACACTAGAAAACGCAACTTTAAACCAGCAACCCGTGCAAACAGGACAACTTAGCTTTAATTACGACAATGCCCGTTTGAATTTTGCCAGTACTTTATTGCTGACAGGAACACAACCGCTTGAAGCACAAGGAAGCGTACCAGTTCCGTTACCTTTTGCTTCCGTAAAACCAGACAGCGATCGCATTAACGTTACGGCTAACGTTCGAGATGGAGGATTAGCCCTGTTAAACGCCTTTACCGATGTAGTCAGTTGGGTAGACGGTCAAGGACAGGTAAATGTAGAGATTGGGGGTACATTAAAGCAACCAACAATTACGGGAACTGCCACAGTTAATAATGCAACTTTTCAAGCACAAGTTCTGCAAGATCCATTAACTAATGTGACGGGAACACTTGCATTTAATGGCAATAGGGTAGATGTCCAAGGGATTCAAGGACAGTACAATCGAGGAAATTTGACTGCTGAGGGGATTATTCCCATTTTTGCCAGCCAACAAGCTCAACAGGAAGCAGCAACAAACCCCCTCAAAGTATCTCTGCAAAATCTGAATTTGACCGTTCAGAATCTGTATCAAGGTGGTGTCAGTGGTAATGCTGTCATTGGGGGAAGTGTTTTAAAACCCGATATCAGTGGTGAGATTTTATTAAGTGATGGTCAAGTCACCATCGGACAACAAGCAGCGGGTAACGCTTCACAAGGTGGTCGGACAAAAAGTAATGAAGTCTCAGCCGCCGAAACAGCACAAAATACAGGTGGTTCTCCCGGTCGTGCTGCACCCGCACTGACCGATTCTCCTATCGAATTTACCAACTTAAAGCTCGTTTTGGGCAATAATGTTCGTGTCACCACGCAATCAGTATTTGGTAATTTCATACCATCGGGAGTCGATCCAACGCAAGCCATACTGAGCTTTGTTGCGAAGGGAGATCTGAATATTAATGGGACTTTAGCAAAACCCGTACCTGAAGGAACCATTCGACTTACAGGTGGGCAAGTTAATTTATTTACAACTCAGTTTACCTTAGAGCGAGGTTACGAACACACAGCAGAGTTTATTCCAAGTCGGGGGCTTGACCCGATTTTAGATGTCCGAATGATTGCTCTTGTACCGGAAACTAGTGGAAGTAGGATTTTGACTTCTCCTGTCATTTCTTCGGAGATCAGTGACATTCCTTCAACAAGTATTGGGACTTTAAGAACGGTACGCGTTCAAGCGAGAGTAGACGGACCCGCCAGTCAATTAGCTGATAATTTGGAATTAACAAGCGAACCCCGTCGCAGCGAACCAGAAATTATTGCGTTATTAGGTGGATCGATTATTAATACATTGGGTCAATCAGATACAGCATTGGGAATTGCTACTTTTGCCAGTTCTACGGTGCTGGGGGGACTGCAAGGAAGTATTAGTGCATTAGGACAAGCGATCGGATTTAGTGAATTTCGTATATTTCCTACAAATGTTGCTAACGAAGCGTCAAGGGCTTCTGTATTGGGTTTAGCTGCAGAAGGTGTTTTTGATATTAATAGGCGTTTCTCTGTTTCGCTCTCTAGAGTTTTCTTAACTAATGAGCCTTTCCGTTACAATGTGCTTTACCGGGTGAATGACAATACTCTCGTGCGAGGTTCCACAGATTTGGAAGATGAAAGTCGATTGGAATTTCAGTATGAAACGCGGTTTTAGTTTTTTAGGGGGATCGAAACCGCAAGAATGCACTTTAGAAGAAAAAACACGTTTGCGATTGAAATCGCCGCTATACAGGCTAAGCCCACCTACGTGGGCTTAATAAGAAGTCCTTGTCTTGCGGACTTCGTTTGTATAGCCGTGATTTCTAATTACTAAGCTAAAAGGGGTTAGAAAAGCGGATTTGGTATAAGTCATTAACCAGTCATAGAGGTGACCGTATCAATATTGCTCGAGCTGAGCAATAAAATCCAGTATGAGTGATGTCAATTTCTCAGGATACCAGAGTCCCCATTCGTGCAAACCTTCTTCTACAGTAATTAATTTAGAGTTGGGAATAATTGCTGCCATTTCTTGAGCATTATTTAATGGCGTAGTTAGGTCTTTATCAGACCATAATAACAAGCATGGAGCTTGAATTTTCGGTAGCAGATGGCTGATATCTTCGTATATAGAAATTAGCAGTCCTTGAATGACATTTCCCGTATTGAATAACAAGTTATAGGAGAACACCAAAGGGATATCAACTAATTTCAATCTGGGTCTTGGAAGAAACATTTGAACCGTCATTTCGATCGCCCTTCGCGGTATCATCTCCGGTATAGATGGTGAGGGAATTCCAGTACTATCTACCAGAATGACACTTCTGACTTTTTCTGGAACAAGTGTAGATAAAGTAATGGCAATACCTCCACCTAATGAGTGTCCTACTATATGAAATTGTTGTAAATTCAAAGCTTCCAGAAATGACAGGAGAAATTTGCTGTAGCTTGCGTAATCGGGAATTAGCTCAGAGTGAGTCGATCGCGCAAAACTGGGCAAGTCAGGAGCAATTATGGTATGCTGAAGTGCTATCAATGTCAGCACTTCAGTATAAGGCTCCGTAGAAATTCCCCATCCATGTAGAAATAGGATGGGGATTGAACTCGACTCCAACTTACTTTGCTGATAAAATATAGTGCAATCTTGTAAATCAACTCGATGATTCGTTAATTGGGATTTCAAAGCCACAACCTCATTCACTATGACTCGATAAATCACTTCAGCGATAATATTACAGTAGCAAGCTTAGAGGGTGGGCGAACCTTTCTCAAGGCTTATATCAGTCCAGATTTCTGAGTTCATAAAAATACAGCATTTTGAGGTATGTGAGGTACAACAATTGCAGAGTTGCTTTTAAACGTCGGAATTTGAATGAAGTACTTACCTCATAAACTCTGAATTTGCTGTAATACCAATTCTATAGGGAGCATCCCAATTCGAGCGTTGAAGAATTTCATGCAAAGGCGCAAAGCTTTTTTAGTTATAATTTAACTTATAAGTTAATAACAATACGCCTGTGTTGTAGCTTTTTGAGTTAATTAACGACAAATGAATTGCTTTTTTACTCTTGCCAAAAAGTTTTATGCCTCGACCAAGAATAATGGGATAAAGTTTGATGATAAGTTCATCAATGAGTTCGTTATCTAACAAAAAACCTGCAAAGGTTCCACCTCCGCACAAATAAATATCGGTTCCATCGGCTTCTTTCAATTGCTCGATCGCTTCTAGTTCGTTTTGGGCGATAATTTTAACTCGATCGTCTAGTTCTGTATCAAATTTCAAAGTCTTTGAGAATATGTAATTTTTCATGTGAGGATATGCAGGTTCTCCTGGTTTGTTTCCGTATTGATAACCAAACTCGTATGTTCTTTTTCCCATGACTGCTGTATCGTAAGTCTTGAGACTTTCAAAGTATTCTGTTACGTGTTCTCCCTCTGCAAACTTTAAGAAGCCGTCAATTGAACCATCTTCGTGAGCGATATAACTATCAAGGGTTGTACCTACGTGATAAACGAGTTTTCTCATTTTAATGTTCTTTTTTGTGTACCAGTCAATTGGAGCAAACAATCCTTTCTCGTTCGTAGTTGCGATGCAGGGGCTAAAGCTCAACTACGAACGTACTTTCTGCTTTTTAAAAAAGGGCTTTCTTTATTCCAAATTCTGCAACCCTAGTGCAATCTTACTGTGCTTTTCAATCTGTCCCATCACTTGTCTTGCTCGTTGAATAACTACTTTTGGTAAACCAGCCAATCTTCCCGCTTCAATCCCATAAGATTTATCAGCACCTCCCGGTTGAACTTGGTGCAAAAAGATAATTTGATCTGGTAATTCTTTAACTGTGACCTGATAATTAGCAACATTTGATAACAACGAAGCCAATTCGTTCAATTCATGGTAATGTGTTGCAAAAATTGTTCGGGAGCGGATTTCTGTTGCCAAGTACTCAGCGACAGCCCAAGCAATAGAAAGACCATCAAAAGTCGCTGTTCCCCTACCAATTTCATCTAACAGCACCAATGATTTTGATGTGGCGTGGTTGAGAATATTTGCTGTCTCGTTCATCTCCACCATAAAAGTAGATTGACCTGTTGCTAAATCATCTACCGCACCGACACGAGTGAAAATGCGATCGCACACTCCCAATTGTGCTTCTCGTGCGGGTACAAAGCTTCCTATTTGCGCCATCAGTTGAATTAATCCCACCTGTCTGAGATAACAACTTTTACCACTTGCATTTGGTCCGGTAAGGATAACCAAATCAGGAGAGGGAGAGGGGGGGAGGGGGAGAGGGGGGGAATTTCCCTGGTCCCCATTCCCCAAATGAGTGGAATTCGGTACAAAGAAACCGGAAGGTAAAGACTGTTCCACCACGGGATGACGCCCATCAATAATTGTGATTTCTCGCCCTTCCACCACGGACGGACGACAGTAATCCTGATAGATTGCTAGCTCGGCTAACCCACACAAAACATCTGCTGCTGCTATTGCACGGGAAATATTGCGAATCACTTCCGCCTGCGTACCTACCTCCTCTCGCAAGGCTACAAAAATTTCGTATTCTAACTGGTTTAAATCATCCCGCGCTGTTAGAATTCTGGCTTCCCGTTCCTTCAACTCCGGAGTGATATAGCGTTCTTCATTCACCAGGGTTTGTTTGCGGATGTAATTCGATGGTACTTGGTCGGCTTTTGCACGGGAAATCCCAATATAGTAACCAAAAGTTTTGTTAAATCCTACCTTTAAATTGGCAATTCCCGTTCTTGCTCGTTCATCAACTTCTAAATTAGCAATCCATTTCTGGTCATCTTCAACAGTGGCGCGTCGTTCATCTAATTGAGCATCAACTCCAGAACGGATCAATCCCCCTTCCTTAATATGTAAAGGTGGTGACTCTACTATATGAAGGCGAATTTTTTGTGCTAGCTCTTCCATTCCTGGTGGTACTTTTTGCAAAGCTTTCAAGAAGGGAGAACGAGCAACAGAAACCAAATTTGCTATTTGAGGCAAACGAGATAGGGAATCGGCTAAAGCTAATAAATCTCTAGCATTAGCAGTACCAGAACCAGCACGTCCTGTAAGCCGTTCTATATCATAAATTTGACGCAATAACTGTCGCAGATCTTGGCGCAGGGAATTGTTATCAACAAGTTCTTGAATCGTGTCTTGTCTTGCGCGAATACCTTTAATATCAAGCAATGGTTGCAACAACCATCGTCGTAAAGCACGACTACCCATTGGTGTAGAAGTTTTATCTAACGCCCAAAGCAGAGAACCAATAAAAGTGCCATCACGTACAGTTTGAGTTATTTCCAGATTGCGCCGTGTTTGATGGTCAATAATGAGAAAATCCGTGAGAGTGTAAGTCCGGAGCGTTTGTAGGGGGATCGCGTTTTCCTTCTGTGTATCTTCCAAATATTCCAGCAACCCACCCGCCGCACGCACAGCCAGGGCTAGGTGTTCGCAACCCAAGCCTTCCAAAGAACGGACTTTAAACTTTTGCAACAATCTTGTTCTGGCTTCGCCTTGGGAGAAAGGAACTTGCGATCGCAAGCTATAACAAAAAGATGGAGGCAAACATTCAGGTAAATGTTCCGAACGTTCTCCCGGACGCAATAAACTTCCCAAATCTGGGGCGTTAGTGGGAACGAGCACCTCAGCAGGCTGCAAGCGCATAAGTTCCTGTGTCAAATGTTCTGGATTACTCCCTTGAGTGGTTAAGAATTCACCTGTAGAAATATCTGCATAAGCCAAACCCCAATAGTCACCTGCAATGACCACAGCCGCCAAGTAGTTATTTCTGCTTGACTTAAGCATTCCTTCTTCCAACAATGTACCGGGAGTCAGAATGCGCGTCACTTCACGACGAACTAAACCTACAGCTTCTGAAGCATCTTCTACCTGATCGCAAATAACAACAGCATATCCCTTTTCTACCAACTGAGTCGTGTACCGTTCCCAAGCGTGATGGGGTACACCCGTCATGCGTACCCTACCGACTTCTCCTCCGTGTTTGCTAGTCAGAACCAGTTCCAGTTCTCTGGATACAACAATGGCATCTTGAAAAAATGTTTCAAAAAAATCCCCTACCCGATACAGCAGTAGAGCGTGAGGATACTTTTCCTTCACTTCTACATAGTGCTGGTACATCTTGCTGAGTTTGCTGCGGTCTACCGTGCGGTAGTCGCCGATGGGCTCATTCGGGTTACTCGGTTCGGTTGTTTGGGGTGTATGAGAAGCGGTCATGAGTGTCTACCAATACACAAGGCTGCCTGCCAAGATCCGATGATAACGTGATGTTGGTGATACTCACAAATTGTTTACGGTTTGTTAATCACTTCGATTAGTTTCTTCTAGACATTCTTTATACTGGTTCAGTCAGCTTGTTTAAGTCAATACCCACTATTACAGGAATCATCAATCCCAAACGCAATCTTAATGCTAGCCAGTCGCTCAAAGCTTCTCTCAATTCCCGCCGACAACCTTCAAGCGTGTGATGATTTGACCAGACTCCCTGTAAAATAGGAATTTCACCCCAGTAAGTTCCATCATCTTCAATAATTTCGTAAACTGCGAGTTCCATTGCTTGGTCAATATAACTTGCTAACATTATCTGTATTACCTCACCTATGTGCTCCATTCTAGCTTTATGTTGTTCCTCAGATTTCACCAATTCTCTATAGGCGATCGAGATCTAAGGGAATGACGCTTCACTTCCATAAGATAAGAGATTTTCTAATCGCAAGCAGGGGATAAATCTTTTACCTTCCATCTGAATTCCCCCCAATGATTTACCATATAAATTATCGCTCTAAAATCACATTTTCCGTTTTTCCTAAAGCCACACCGTCACTGGAAGCATCCTCACTGGGTGGAACTCTAAAACCTCCATCACGCCAGCTATCTGTTACATCTTTGATAAAACTAGCTATAGGTATAGCAACCAACAAACCTAACAGTCCTCCGAGTTTTGCACCTACCAATAAGGAAATTACAACCCAAACAGGGTTTAACCCAGTCAAATTTCCTAGAATTCGAGGAGCAACAAAGTTAGTATTAATTTGATCCACAAGTACAGCAACAGCTAAAACTTCCACTCCCAACCAAAAATTTTGCAATCCAATTAATAAGGTCACTATTGCAATCCCTATACCCGTACCGAAAGGAAAGAGGGAGAAAAATCCAATACCAATACCAAAAAGTAAAGCTAGGGGTACTTGTAGCGCTAAAAATATCAGTATGAGTGTCAGCGCTAGCAATGCACCCAATGTTGCTTGACCGATGAAATAATTTTGGAAATCCTCACGTAATAATTGCCGTATCGGCGAGCTAATGTAAGAAGGAAACCATTGAAAAATTCCATCCCAAAGTTTTTCTCCATTCAGTATTAGATAAATTGTAATGACTACTGTCAGCAGTACATTCACCAAACTGCCAATCGTGTCTACGGCAAAACCAAGGATTTGACCTGTTAATGACTGAAGTTGGTTGGAAAACCTATCCAACAGTTGAGTGACCAAACTACTTAAATTAACTGGCAGATCTTGGGTTACGGTTTGGGTAGCAAGCCAGGCTTGAAAAGCTTGAATTTGTTGTGCTCCAGAATCAATCCAATTAGGCAAAAAATTTACTAGTTCGTTGAGCTGTTCCAGAATTAAGGGAACCAAAGTAACAGCTAAAGCCCCAACAATGACTACAGCTAACAGCAAAACACTGACAATGGCAAAGTTCCTATTTATGCCTCGTTTTTGGAAAAACCGAATTGGATAATCTAAAACAAAAGCTAGCAAGAGGGCGGCGACAAGAATGCTTACTAGGGGTTGGAAATACTGTACAACCTGAAGCAACACCCAAGCGTTGAGTATAGCGAGGGGAAATGCTAAGCCCAGACTTAACCATTGTGGTAGTTTGTTTGGAGTCATTAATGATTTGCTAATTGCTAATGGCTAATGGCTAATGGCTAATTGGGACTGGTAATTAAGCATTAGCGAGTGGCATAGGTTTGCTCTCTATAAAATCTAACAGAATACGTTGATGGACTGCTCCAATTGGTCTGACTTCTCCTGCAACTGCTGAGTAGCAACTCCCTTGTTGAACGTATTCTGGTGCTACTAAACCCATGTCCCAACCTTCATTTAGAACTAACCGATCTAATTCTACTAATAGCGGTGCATGGAAAACATGACGCAACGCTATTTCATCAGAATAGCAGCCGAACTTGGAAAAGTTTGGTGGTAACTTATAACCTATTTCCTCTAAAATTTCTCGCTGTACTGCTTCCTCTGGGGTTTCGCCCGGTTCCATATGTCCGCCAAAAAATGCCCAGTGTCCCGGATAGAGAAGATTGGGTTTATTATCCCGCAACTGCATTAGGAATTTGTTTTCTCGGTAGAGTATCGCAATTGCAACTTGTACTTGCATAATTATTTGTTGGTTGTTGGTTGTTGGTTGTTGGTTGTTGGTTGTTGGTTGTTGGTTGCTATTAACCACTAACCACTAACCGCTAACAAATTATACTTACTCTTCTTCTAGGTAAATTTCTCCGTACTCTTTCCCTGCAATGGGAATAGATTGGTAGCGTATTTTACCTTTAAAAACAACTTTATCTCCCTCTTTTATACCAGTTTGATTGGTAATTACCCATACTTTACCGGTAGAGTCGTCAATTTGATATCCCAACCGCTTTAATAAAGGGACTCGTTTCTCAACTTTTCCCTGTACGTAGACTGTTGCATCATCCTCTTTCGGCGGTTTGATTTCCTGAATGGGGGTGATATTGGCTCCTATTGTATTCCAGCCATATCGACCAAAATTAGTGCAGCCAAACGCTCCTGTCAGAAGGAGGACTGTCAATCCCAGGCGTAAGGATAAAACTAGGGCGTACTGATACAAAAACAATATATTTAAATTTTTCATTTTTTGCATAATGATTACCTGTACTTGCCAATTTTGGCATCAGGGATCGGCTAGTGACAATTTATATCGGTTAAGTAGCGATATTTTTATCGGTTAAGTAGCGCTCGGGGGCGGGATTGACACAATAAGCCCCAGTTTCCAGTCCCGAGACTCTAATTTTATATTTCTTTACATAGTTGGTTTTATCTTTGCCTACCGACTTACAAGCAATCTGAGAAGATATTGAATGTGGTGTTTAAACGCGAATGCGAATTGTGCATGAGATGGCAATGCCACTGCGTAGCGTTCTTCTTCTACGAATTGTGATGGATACAAAAACAGCCAAACTTCTTGATGGTAAAGTTAAGGCAGAAAAAATTCAGCAAGAACTTTCTGCTGTCATTAAAGAAGCTCAACCCAAAATAGGACGCCCGCCCGGATTGGCAGTGCTGATGGTGGGTGATAATCCAGCATCAGCAGCGTATGTACGTGGAAAGGAACGCGCCTGTAAGAAGATTGGTATTGCATCTTTTGGTAGGCATTTTCCTACAGAAACGACAGAAGCCGAACTCGAGGAAGTTATTGCTGCACTTAACTCTGATGAGCGAGTGGATGGTATTCTCATACAATTGCCTCTTCCCAATCACTTGAATGCCCAGCACTTGCTATATCAAATTGCTCCAGATAAAGATGCTGACGGCTTGCACCCCGAAAACTTAGGACGGTTGGTGCGGGGTGAGGTGGGTTTACGCAGTTGCACTCCTGCTGGCATTATGAGTTTACTGGAAGAATACAACATTCCCCTACAAGGTAAGCAAGCAGTGGTGGTGGGACGCAGTATTCTAGTCGGTAAACCTTTGGCTTTGATGCTACTCGAAGCAGATGCTACCGTGACGGTTGCTCATTCGCGATCGCAAGATTTACCCGCGATCGCAAAGAATGCCGATCTTCTAGTTGCAGCAGTAGGGCGTCCGGAATTCATCACTGCTGAGATGGTGAAACCAGGTGCTGTTGTGGTAGATGTGGGGATCAATCGCGTGACAGACTCAAGTGGTAACAGTCGCATCGTGGGTGATGTTCGCTTTGAAGAAGTTGCTAGAGTTGCGGAATTTCTGACACCAGTTCCAGGCGGCGTAGGTCTCATGACTGTAGCTATGTTGATGCAAAACACTGTGAATAGCTACAGGCAAAATTTCAAAAATTAGTCATTTATCTTGTGTCAGCAAAATATACCAAATTAGGATTAACAGGATTGTTTGCCCTTCAGTGAAGATAGCTAAAATACAATGCATTTCAATCCAAGAGCCAAAATCCATTTATCCAAAATTGGTATCGGCACCAATGACGAATGACGCTTTCCCGTAAAATTGTTACGTAGACAACGGAATATCAAGGATAATTAAGGATGGTAGCAGCAGATAACATTCAGACAACTCCACAGGAAGGTAAATTTAACCTGTTAGCTTATCTCAAAGAGAAAAAACAGCTTTGTGATGAAGCTTTGGATAAGGCTGTACTCGTGCATTATCCAGAAAAAATATATGAAGCAATGCGTTATTCCCTACTAGCGGGTGGGAAGCGGTTGCGACCAATTCTTTGTCTGACTACCAATGAAATGCTTGGTGGTACTATTGAAATGGCTCTACCGACTGCCGTTGCCGTGGAGATGATCCACACGATGTCGTTAATTCATGACGATCTACCTGCTATGGATAACGACGACTATCGACGCGGTAAGCTGACCAACCATAAAGTTTATGGTGAAGATATTGCGATTTTAGCTGGAGACGGTTTACTCGCCTATGCTTTTGAGTATGTTGCAACCCAAACTCAAAATGTTCCTGCAGAACGGGTGCTAAGAGTGGTTGCTCGGTTGGGTCACGCAACTGGAGCAACTGGATTGGTAGGCGGTCAAGTGCTGGATTTGGAATCGGAGGGCAAAACAGATACTCCTCTGGAAACGTTAAATTTCATTCACACTCACAAGACGGGTGCTCTTTTGGAAGCTTGTGTCGTTTGTGGTGGTATTTTGGCAGGAGCAACAGCAGAACAAGAGCAACGCCTGTCTCGCTACTCCCAAAATATTGGGCTTGCTTTTCAAATTATTGATGACATTCTAGATATCACTGCGACTGCAGAGCAATTGGGTAAAACAGCTGGCAAAGACCTACAAGCCAATAAGGTTACCTATCCCAGTCTTTGGGGAATAGAAGAATCTCGCGCAAAAGCTCAACAACTGATTGAAGAGGCTTGTACTGAACTCGAACCTTTTGGAGCAAAAGCGCAAGCATTAATTGCGATCGCCCATTTTATAATAACTCGCGATCGCTAGATAATGAAAATGAATGATGAAAGACGGCTTTACAAGTCACCATTTATCATTCATATTTCTTTTCATAATTCATCATTTATAATTCATAATTCATAAATAGTATGCAGGACATAAGCGACATTTTAGAAAACCGAGTGCTTTTCGTAGCTCTAATATCTAGTTTGATTGCTCAAGGGCTAAAGCTGGTTATTGAGTTAGTGAAAAATCGCAAACTGAACGTCAATGTTCTCGTAACTACAGGAGGAATGCCCAGTGCTCATTCCGCTTTGGTGACAGCCTTAGCAGCGGGTATTGGACAAACTTTAGGTTGGGCTTCTTCCGAATTTGCAGTTGCTGTGGTTTTTGCCATCATTGTCATGTATGATGCAGCAGGAGTGCGACAAGCTGCGGGTAAGCAAGCTCGCATTCTCAATCAAATGATTGATGAATTATTCCACGAACATCCAAACTTTAACGGCGATCGCCTCAAGGAATTATTGGGACACACACCCGTTCAAGTTATAGCAGGTTCAGCTTTAGGTATCACCATATCATGGTTGGCCAGGTCTACCGGCGTACTCGTTGTCAATCCTTAATCACCTGATAGGAGACAGGGGAGACAGGGGAGACAAGGGAGAATAATTCATAACCCTACGACAAATTTACTGCAAGCGTACAGCCGAGCGTAACAGCAAAACTTTTCGACTATCTACCAGTACAGCAGAAAAGCCTTGCTCGCTTAGCTTTTGCAATGTAGTGTATGCATCTTTTTGGTTATTTGTGTAAACAGCTAATAAGTAAGGGCGTTGCCCGTAGGTAGCAAAACCTACATTTCCTCCTACAACTTCCCGTACTTCATTGGCAACTTCCGGACGATTATAGTAATCAACTAGTACAGCATAACCCTCTCCCAATCGCTCCGGTTTGTAGGTGACATTTTGACCGGGCGTAGCTTCTGTTGGTCGAGTTGTGATGATAGCAGATAGCCCAACAACATTGCTGATGTACCTCGCCCAGCGATTGGCATCGTCTATGCTGCGAAATCCACCTATCCGCGTCACTGTATCTTTCAAGTACCTACACGTCGTTGTCTTGAGTTCTCCAGGTAACGCACGACGCAATTGATTTTGATTATTTGATGTGGGACTAATAACCAATAAAAGGTATTCACCTGCACCAGGTGGTTGACAGACAGGTACATTTTGTGATTGAGCAATGGCGGAATCTACGCCAGCAATTAAGCTGCTAAATGCTAGCAATAAACTACTGACTAAAGATTTTGTTAACGTCCGGGCAATTGCTTGATACATAATTTTATTCTTTTTTCAAATTTATAGTGTAAAGACGCGCCATGGCGCGTCTTTACATTTAGGATACGGTAGCAACAGATGCTAAAGCATCAGGGATCGCTGGCGACGGAGCTTGAAATTCGCCAGTGATGACGTACTCCAATCTTAGTTTCAACCAGGTAATAAATTGGGAGTCAGTAGAAACAATTGCCACTGCAGGTTGGGGACACTTTGCCTTGATTTGTGCCATTTGAGGTGCTTCTAGAAAAGCTGGTTCTTTAACCACCCAAAAATCTATTTCTTTTTCTTGTTCGTGATAATGACGGGTTCGTTCTTTAAGAACTTCCTCCATGGGTTCTTCTTCTAGTAAAAATCGTTGACTTGCCAAAACGTAATAGTATTTTTGCATTTTTCGTCTCTTCTTGCGATCGCACTTTATGATGATACTAAGTTGTTGTTTGTTTCTTACCAACAGTTAACTTTTGGAGAAACTGACTGTTATCAAAGTAGTGTTCCACCGAAAGAATTTTTAAATCATCAGTGACACGGGCTATGCTCATACCGACTATCTCCACTGTCTCCCCTGTTGACGGATAATCTTTGTACGAACCGCTAAAAGTTCCCCAATGCCGCCATTTAAATGTTACGTTGGGGGGACCGGAGAAAACCTCTAAGACTTCCCACAAAAATCCTTTAGGAAATGCCGTGCGGAAAAGTTTCCCCGATGATTCAAAAGTCTCTTCAGAAGCTTTGTAATCTTCTGTATCCGGCATAAATAGATTATAAGTCCCTGAGTTTATCACATCTGATGCTGTGTATTCTGGACCTCCATTGCTACTCATGCGGAATTGCTCGTTAACAACAGATAGCCACTGAGAGGGGTTAGTCTTGAAAGATGCTTCCATCTCAAAGGTTCTCACCAAATTTTGCACAATAGCTTCGAGTGAACCTTCAAAATGGTTAGCTTTACTTTCTTTTGCCAGCCCTTCTTTAGAATCAGTGTAATCTGGTGGAGTTTGAGAACGCCATTCAGCATTCCCACTGTTTGCTATAACCGTGTCTCTGTCCTGTACCCAAAGAGGAAGGTTGTTAGATTGTTCTGCGCTCATAGAAGTTTGAATCCCGATTTAACTTGAGAAATGCAAACAAGCTTTTGGATTTTCGCATTGACAACCCTTCTATTTCAGTTATCAGTTATCAGTTTCCACGGGTTACCAGTCAGCTCTAACCGTTCACTGTTAAGCGCGCATGGCTAGTTTCATTTCACGGACTGCTCTTTCCATACCCACGAGCACAGCGCGACTGACAATAGTATGCCCGATGTTCAGCTCTTCCATACCAGGAAAAGTAGCAATGGGGAAAACATTCCAGTAAGTCAGCCCGTGACCTGCATTCACGCGCAATCCTGCTTGTATTGCTTGCTCGCATCCTTTAGCTAGAAAGGTTAATTCCTGTTGGCGACTGGTTTCATTTTTAGCTTCAGCATATCTCCCGGTATGAAGTTCAATAAACTGTGCTTGAATCTTGACAGAAGCTTCAATTTGTGCAGGTTCAGCATCGATAAACAAACTAACTGGAATACCAGCACCTTGCAGTTTATTGACAACGGCTTCCATGCGATCGATTTGACCAACGATATCCAGCCCTCCTTCTGTAGTGACTTCCTCCCGTTTTTCTGGAACTAGAGTGACATAATCAGGTTGGATATCTAGGGCAATAGCAACCATTTCATCGGTAGCTGCCATTTCCAAGTTAAGATGAGTTCTGACTGTTTGACGCAGTAAGCGCACATCGCGTTCTTGAATGTGTCGCCTGTCTTCGCGCAAATGCACGGTAATGCCATCTGCACCCCCTAATTCTGCAAGTACCGCTGCAGCTACGGGGTCTGGTTCCACCGTCCGCCGCGCCTGTCGAATGGTGGCAATGTGGTCTATGTTTACACCAAGTGTAGCCAACCTGAGTCTCCCTGTTTACAATCCTCAGGACTTGATTTTACTGGAAATTGTGAATTTATGGCGTTATCATTTTTATCAGTCCTCCAGGCACGGCAGAGGTAATTAATGAGTAAAGTGGAATAGAAGACATTTAGAGTGAATTATAAATTGAGCAACTCCGAACAACCCTCTAACAGTAGTTTAAGTTTGATTAACATTTTAAAACAAGCATCAGATGGTTTGTTGTTTATCAGTGAGTCCGAGTCACCTTTTGAAGTTTTTCTTTGGGATGATTCTGAGCAAAAGGATATTACGCCGGAGTTGGTTCTTCAAAAAATAGGGCTCCCTTTAGAGACACCTGTTGAAATGGTTGAACTTGACTCGTTTTTTGAAGTTGCGATCGCAGAACAGAACTGGCATAGTGCAGAAGACAAAATAACTGTCAATAAGTATCAAAATCTTGTGAAAGTTTTGAAAGAAAACCTTAGCGATATCAAAGTCATGCGTTTTGGAACTATCAGTATTGATGTTTATATTATAGGGAAAACCTTGAACAATCGTTTAGCAGGGCTGTCTGTAAAAGTAGTAGAAACTTAGTTATTTTTTGCGCGTTTTGCTCTTTAATTTTAAATCACTTATTTGATACTTTTTAGATTCTAAAATATTTTGGATAGAAGGGTTAACCTCAGATAAAAAATCATAACCTGTCTGGTATTCAATAGCATCAATACTGGTTAAAAATTCAGTCCAAGCAGCATCGCGATTACCATTTGTGTTGGGAGTATCAACAGCAATAATTCTTGTAGATTCATTAATCCTATTTACACTGTCATTAGGTGCGATCGCTATGATAATTTTAAAAATTCGATCGGGAATAGAAACTTTTCCTTGAGCAATAGTTCCTTTCTGACCGTAAACTCCTGCTATGATATACAACTGATTGCCTTGATTGGCTAGAGATCTCTCATAATCTTCCAAACGCGCCCAGTAACCCTGATTGTTATCGGGTGCTTGAGGAACAATATTTGTCATTAAAAAAGTAGCAGCATTATTTTCAGGATTATTGCTGCGATCGGCAGAAGGTACCATATGTCCTTTATCAAAACCGCTTTTCGTGTAATCGTTAGGGGTGACACGATACCAGCCTTCCGGAAGGGTATCGTCAGGACGAAAATTATTAGACCTTGGTGCTTCACCCAGCCAAGATTGATTTAATTCCCAGCTGACCCAGTTGGGAATTCCTTTATCTCTATTGTATGAAAGAACATATTGAGGTTTTTCTATTAAATAATTATTTGGGTCCGTTTGACTGGCATTACTTGGATTACCAAATGGTAAGCGAGGGTTAGTAGCAAGCGGTCTTGGAAAAAGAATCGTACATCCGACAACCAGTGTCAGGAGAAGTGTGATTAGCAGAATGAGAAGTTTTTTGGAGGCGAACATTATCTTCCAATACAGTGTATTGCAGGCGCAGTTTGCAGACAGTTTTTTAGATATTGGGGATTAACGCTTCTCAAGCACGGTTCTCATTAGAACATCAACCCTAAATATAAAAGCTGCATCGTACCCAAAACGAACCCTTGAGGGCGGGGAGTTAGTCAATGTTACCATTTTAGCTTAATCCAAAATTCATTTTATATCCGATCCTTTAAGTTAGATATTAGGATGAATTTTGGGATACAATTTGCTCCTCGCCGTTGTTGAAGAATTAACAACATCTGTCTCAAAAATAGTTTTGTATAAAATACAACACAACTTTTTGGGTAACACCACTAAAACACAAACAGAATAAGCTATGTTAGCTTTTTATAAAAATAATTCTTTTCAATCTGTATGATAGATAAATTAGTTAAGGGTGAGGAGCATCCCTATTTGGAAAAAATACATTTGCGATTGAAATCGCTACTATACAACCTAAGTCCGCCTACGCGGACTTTTTATTAAGTCCACGTAGGTGGACTTTGTTTGTGTAGCCCCATATTTTTAATATGAGGGCAATTGGCATTCTTAGGGATGCTCCCTAAAGATGTAGCCAAAGAAGTAACCAAAAGCATCATTCTTTAATTCTGTAAATTTCTACTCTACCTGCTCTCTTCATTTTTCTCTCTAGAGTGATATCTATGGTTAATTTAAGTCTTATACGTTCGACCTTAATTGCAAATGCAGTTAGTATAATTAGTCTGGCAAGTCTTCTACTAGTGCCATCCCAAGCTGCTGTTATAAATGGTAATTTTGATAATGATTTGAAGAATTGGGAAGCTAAAGGTAGCGTTAATCTTATCGATGGACAAGCATTAATGTCAGCTTATGGAGATGATGTCACAGTAGTTGAAACATTCCTAGAACTAAGCGATGGAACATTGAATGCTGTAAACAGAACCTCTGCAGCCAATGGCTCTGCAATCAAACAAACAATTACAGTTAATGCTGGAGATATATTGAGCTTTAATTGGAAATTTCAAGGAGGAGATTATTTGCCATTTAATGATTTTTCCTTCTATTCAATTAATTCAATAGCTTATAAGCTGGCTGATATCGCGCAAGTTGGTAGTTTTGAAGAAAGCTCATCCCAGACTTTCCATACCTTCCAAACAGCAGGTACTTACACCATTGGATTTGGGGTTTTGAATGCCTTAGATACTTCGGGTACCTCATTTCTGGCAATTGATAACGTCAAAGTATCATCTACCACCACTGTTCCCGAACCCGCTTCTATAATTGGTATTTTAACAATAAGTGCTATAAGTGGAACTTCGGCTTTAAAGCGCAAACAGCTTGTAAAAGCTAGACAAAATTGAGAAATAGGATTCTAATACAAATTTTCTATGAACATGCATACAATTAGACTGCCTTCGCAGTCTAATTGTATAGCCCCGCTCTTCTAAAGTGAGAGCAAGAATGTACAACTTAACATAGAATTTGTATGAAATTAGTTTCATGAATTAAGTGATGAGAGATTTTCATGTATGTAGTCGTTTACTTGGGTTTTGTGGCATGGTATTATAGAAATTTAGTGGAAAATTGCATTATTATTATGACAACTTCTACAGGGAAGTTTCTGGCGACACATAGACTGGTATTCTCACTCTTTGTCACTAGAAGCTAACAGTTCTAGAGCTTTTTATCTCTGGTTGCGAGAGAGTTCGGAAAAGACAAGATAAAATCTTTAACTTGAGCTTTCCCCCGATTCTTGATTGAACAATTAGTAAAAAAATTATAAATATCTAAGGAATTTTATATATAAACCTGATATTCTGTTGAGAAAATTGTTAGATATTTCTCACCAAATTTTAACAATTAGTATTTCCTGAAAGAATTTCTGGTTTATGATAAAAGCCATTGAAAAGAAAACTTTACAAAATCAAATGTGGCAACGCTCTCGACAAGCGATCGCACTTTTGTCTTCTTTAAACTATCGAACTGGGGAATTAAGCAGCTATCTACATAACGTTGCTTGTGGAGTCAGTGAGTTACTGAATGTAGATTGGTCAGTCGTAACATTTTGTCAAGAAGGATTTGAAAAGGTACTGGCTAGTAGCATTGATATCGGTGAGGGCGAACACCTTTATTCACTGCATGGTTCATTAACAGGCACTGTTGTAAAAACTGGTTGCTCCCTAGTAGTGAAAGATGCAAAGGAACACCCAGAGTTTGGCGAAGCTCCAGAAGGTTATAACGCTTATTTAGGTATACCGTTGCGAACTGCTGAAGGCGAAGTCATTGGTACGATTTGCTCTTTCCATCAGCAACCGCGAGAGTTTAGCGAGGAAGAGATTCAGTTAGGCGAACTGTTTGCTGAACGTGCTGCTACAGCAATCGATAATTATCATTTGTACAAACAACAATGCCAATTTAACCAGATTCTGGAGGCTGAAGTACAAAAACGTACAGAAGAATTACGGACAGCACAAGCCAAGCTTGTAGAACAGGAACGCCTAGCAGCCATTGGTGAATTTGCGGCAATGATTGTTCATGAAATTCGTAACCCATTGACTACAACGATCTTAGGATTGAAGTATTTCCAAAAAACCGTTTTAACTGAATCCGCCAAAGAGCGATTATCATTGTCGCTCAATGAAGCCAGTCGATTAGACAATCTGCTGAGTGAAATTTTGCTTTATGCCAAACCCCAGGTGTTGCAACTGTGTGAATTGGATGTAGATCGATTCATGAGTGAGTTGCTCAATGACATGAGCGAGATGCAAGAAGCCGTTGCACGAAAAATTGAATTGATCCCTGTATCAGTTCCAGTCAAGATTTTGGGAGACAAAGATAAACTCAAACAAGTTTTTATTAATATTGTCCGTAATGCCTGTGAAGCAGTTTCCCCAGGAGACGCCATTAAATGGGAAGTAGACATTTCCGATCCAGAGCAAGTTTGCATCAATGTTTGCAATAAGGGTCAACCAATTCCCCCAGAAGTTTTGTCAAAACTAACTCAGCCATTCTTCTCTACAAAACCAAGTGGGACTGGTCTAGGGCTGGCTATCACCAAACGCATAGTTAATGCTCATGGAGGAGAATTATTTATTCACTCTGATACAACAGGTACTACAGTCAGCGTGCAATTACCCAGAATTCATCTTTTGGACTTTGGACAAAAAAATCACAATCTATCCGTTTTTATTTAGTATCAAATCAAACTAAACTTGAGAGCGTTAATGTAAAAAAATGTAGGGGATGATCGGCGATCGCACTCAAGAAACCCAGGTAAAAATTTTTTTATGTATGTTGTTGTCTATATGTTGTAAGCCGAGCAGCGAAGCTTATCGCCCTGATTCGTGTAACAATTAATCCCACCTGCGTAACTTTTGGTGTACGGTAGCTAAGTGCCACATATAATCGTCAATTTTATAACTAACTGCTTGAGTCATATATTGCCGTGCTTGTTCTAGTTGACTCTCTACTTCAAAATACAAACTAAGATAAAGATAACTATAAAACGATTGACGCCGATCGTTAGAAGCGCCAACAGCCAGGACATCATCAACAGAGCAGTGACCGGCATAAAAATCGTAAACTCGCCGCATGACAAACCGGGAATCGTTTCTGACTTCTAACAAAGACTGTCGTGCTTGTGTGGGACCGTGAAGGCGAGCAATGCAAAGGTAGCGCCAAACGGTTTCTTCCACATCGTGAGAGTTAATAGTTAAGTCTATCTCAAATTGTTTTGCCCCCTCAGCAAATCGTTCGGCGTAGTAGTACGACAATCCTCTTTGCCACAAGTAGGGTGTTAAGCGTGGGTCTAGTTTTTCAGCTGTATCAAAGTCAGCGATGGATTCATGAATGTTACCTAACTTGAAATGAACCATTCCCCGATATATGTAGGCTTTGGGGTCATGAGGATGACTGGAGATAACATTATTCCAACGAATTAGCTCTTGTTCTAGAAGATTGCTCGAATTCATTATCAATATTTTTATAAATAGTACTGCCTGAAAAATGGCAAAGTCAGGCTATTTACATAGAAAACTGTCAAAGTCAAGATGAAGATAAGAAAGAACATCTTCAAGTCTTTCTGCAACAATATGCGCCACTCCAAAAAATGGAGTTATTGCAGGATTGCTTGGTATATAATTGAGCAACTTATTTCCAAAAGTTTTGCGAAAAGACTCTTCATCTATCGAATATTTTCCAGTCTCATAATGCGGTGGCAAACTGCCAAGAACAAAGGCATAAATATTGGAAGAATCTTCTTCAGCTAGCAAAGAATCCCAATCCGGGCTTCGATCTGTGAAGAAAAGTTCGTAAGGATTGAAATTAAAAGTATACTCTGTCAAATCTGGGAGAGCAACTTGCCCAAAACGCAGTGGGTTTAACTCAATGGGAAAAAGACTGCCGTCACTGTACCTTCTAAACTCAAAATGGAATGGGAAGCGATGCAAATCGAGCTTGGTTCCGATCTTATCCATAAGGCGAGTAAGAGGTTCTAGTGTCTGAGCTACAACTTGCCTTGATGTATAGTAGAGAGTATCACTCACATCTGATTCCGAGGCGAAAGGATGGTGATACACCCCAGTTATGACTGTTCTGCCGTTTGCATCCCAGAAGCCATCGCAAGCAAATTCCTCGCCTTCTACGAACTCTTCCACCAGAAAACGCGAACTGCTTAGCATAGCGGAATTCATAGACTTTGTAGCCCTGTCGATATCCTGAAGAACCGAATCTACTGTGCGAGCCCACTCTTGTTGTCCTCGCACTGTGCGAATACCTATGGAGGCGGTTCCTAAAGAAGGTTTGAGTACCACTGCTTTAATTTCCTGTGGTAGCTGAAAGTCTTGCAGAGTTTCTCTTGTTAACTCTACGTAGAATAAATCGGGATGTGATTCTTTGAGGAGTTCTCGGAAAGCCGCTTTGTCTTTAAAGACATTCACTTGAGACAACTGTGTGTGTGAAAGATTTTGGAGAATGAAACAGAGGCTTGCTTCCCAGTTCATTATGACCGCAGTGTCTCTGTTTGCTACCAAAGACTTTGCTTCTGTATCTTCAAGTGTAGGAATTGTCTCTGGTAGAGGCGGTGTTGGTGGTTGGACATACACGGGAATTGCATATTTTTGCACGGCGCGTAGCAATGAGGGAGAAAGAACGGGTCCGGAGATCAAACAGCAATTTAAGCTCATATATCCAATAAACCGTAGCGCTTTTGTAAATTGAGCAACTTCATTCTGGCTTCACCTGCATTATCGGCTAGATCGGCAAATTCAACAAATCTCAGTAATTCCTTCCGCAGTAAATTTCGCTCAACTTCTAAAGTATTCCTATCGAGATCTGGTGGTAAAACGATCGTGTCAAATATGGTTGCGCGTTCTTTACCGGGATGGGGGCGTAAAACGCGTCCGCGTCTTTGGATAAACTGGCGGGGATTAGCCGAACTTGCCAAAATCACAGCAGTTTGAATCGCGGGAATATCAACTCCTTCATCCAAACAGCGAATGGCGACTAAACCTTGTAATTCACCACTTTCAAATTGACGGCGCAAAGCTTCTCTTTCTGCTAATGGTGTTTGGGCAGTATAAGTACTTATTCTGTAACCCAACTCCGTACCCAGTATTTTGGCGACGGCTTTCACTTGATGTAAATCGGAACGTTGAGTGACGTCTTGGGAACCATCGCTGCAATAAAAGAGGGTATGGGTGGTGTCCCGGCGATGTTGCATGAGTTCGCGCAAAGCGTGTAACTTATTTTCAGCAGCACCGACTAACCTCGCTCTTTGCATTAACAAGGGTTTTAAGTCTTCGTTGTCTTCAAAATTTCCTAGAGCAACACTTTCCCGTTCTCGATACAGGAGCGCTCGTCCAATTTTTTGTGTGAGTTTTGCATATGCACGGCTTTCTGTTTCAGTTAATTCTACAAGTACGGGATAATAGAGATAGTGAACAAGCGCACGTTGGGCGATCGCATCTCGTAAGGTAAACTCTGGTTGCAGAACAGCTCCAAAATACCCCAAGATAGATTGGGTTCCATCTTCATCAAAATATCTCTCTGGTGTAGCAGACAAAGCCAGTCGCAACCCGAGGCGTCGGGGTAAACTTTCTTCTAATCTGGGTGCTCCGAGATTGTGTGCTTCATCTCCTACAATCAAAGTTCTTTCGGGAAAGTACTTGAGTTGAGATTGAAAGCCATCGCCAATGAGAGTAGAGTTGCTGGTAATAATTGTGAGAAATGGTTGAGAACCAGAACGGACGTTATAGAGTTGTGTGGAGAGTTGGCTTTGCCAATTGCGTATACTCTCGAAGGCGAGAATGGGTTGCAAATTAAATTTTTCACATTCTCGCGCCCATTGAGTGACAAGATGGCGGTACGGGCAAATAACTAAC
The DNA here is from genome assembly GCF_045999855.1 of Tolypothrix campylonemoides VB511288_2. NCBI lineage: Bacteria > Bacillati > Cyanobacteriota > Cyanophyceae > Nostocales > Tolypothrichaceae > Tolypothrix > Tolypothrix campylonemoides. The sequence continues at coordinate 610,111 of NZ_JBFPMW010000003.1, read as the reverse complement.
ACGGCTTGCAAGTTAATTTGCTTGTAGAGTTCGCAAACAATGGCAAGTGCAGTGATTGTCTTTCCACTACCAGTTGCCATTTTCAAGGTTCCCCTACCATTGTTAGCAAACCAATTGTCAATCGCTTGTCGCTGATATCCCCGCAATTCGATGGATACCGGCATTTTAGGACATCCCGGTAATGATGGTTGCTGTGTTTGATATTTGCTTTTGTTTTCACCTACAAATGGTGGTTTGAGGAGATATGTTGCTAAATGAGTCTCCTCTACCGTGTTGGAAGTTGGCAGTTGGACGCGCTTGTTTAACAAGTACATATGCTATTGGTAAGTCGTGAGTGGAAAAAATGTTCAAGTATAAAGTATGAAGGATGAAAAATTCAGTTCATCCTTCATCCTTCATCCTTCATACTTTTCTTTGTTAGTTGTAATTGCGCCAGATGGCGACTAGGGAACCTTGCACTTGTACTTGAAAAGCGTTGACCTCTATGGGATCGTATTTGGGATTTGCGGCTTTAAGGGTGACGCGATCGCCTTCACGATAGAATCGTTTTAAAGTTGCACCATATCCATCAACTCTGGCGGCAACAATCGTGCCATTTTTGAGGTGATCTGGTTCTGGTACGGGACGCAAAAACACCAAATCTCCATCAACGATAGAGTCCTCGATCATACTGTCACCTGTTACCCGCAAAGCATAAGTTTTCGCAGGTAACGTCATACTGGTGAGGTCTATATACTCTTCCGCTTCTGTGACTGGTTCTATCAAACCCCCTGCGGCAATTTCACCCAAAATGGGAACACCTAGCTTTAACGGTCGCAAAATTCTAATAGTTCGCGCCTTACCTTCATTCCATTCAATGTACCCTTTGGTACGTAAATGTTCTAAGCGACTTTGAATGGGTGCAGGGGATTTTAAATTCATAGCCTGCATCATTTGTCGGATAGAAGGTGAATGCTGGTGCAATCGTATATATTCTGCCAGCCATTCGTAAAGTTCTCTTTGAGCTTCTGTGAGACGTTCCATAATTTTGAAAACAGGAAAATACAAATGTTCCTAGAACATTAGTACTACAAAAAACATCTTTATGCACTATTTATTTAGAATATTTTGGATTTTTTATTAAAAAATTTTGGAATTGGGTGAGAAAAGAGGAGTGAAGAGAGAGGGATAAATACTCACAATTTCAATTTTACAACCTCTCACTCAGAAACTCCTACTTCTTTTTTATATTTCTTCTGCTCCTAAAAGACTTGCAAGCAAAGCTTTTTGGATGTGCATTCGATTTTCTGCCTGGTTCCAAATTTGCGACTGAGAACCTTCCATGACTTCGTCAGTGATTTCTTCACCGCGATGTGCTGGTAAACAGTGTAAAACAATTGCATTGGGATCGGCAAGACTTAACAGGCGATCGTTAACTTGGTAAGGTTGAAAAACTGGCAATCGGTCATTTGCTTCTTCTTCTTGTCCCATACTTGCCCAAACATCGGTGTAAATAACATGAGCACCTTTTGTTCCTGCTTCGGGGTCGTGAGTTAGCAATACCTCAGTTTTTCCACCAGCAATTGAGCGTGCTGTTTCTAGAATTGCTGCATTTGGTTCAAATCCATTGGGTGTGGCGACTCTTACATTCATTCCCACCAAAGCACAGCCCAGTAACAAAGAATTTGCCACATTATTCCCATCTCCAACATAAGTTAAGGTTAAACCCGTGCAGGAGCCAAAGCATTCTTGGACTGTCATCAAATCAGCCAATACCTGACAGGGATGTTCCAAATCAGTGAGGGCATTAATGACGGGAATTTGAGCGTAATTAGCAAAAATTTCTAATTCCTGCTGTGCAAAGGTACGAATTGCCAAAATATCTAGATATCTATCTAAAACTCGTGCCGTATCTTGCACGGGTTCTCCACGACTGACTTGTGTAACATTGGGATTTAAATCGATGACTTGTCCGCCAAGTTGATACATCGCAACAGTAAAACTGACTCTCGTTCGAGTAGATGCTTTGGAGAACAGCAAACCCAATACTTTATTGCATCGCAATCTCAACTGTTGCGACTTTAGCTGGCTTGCCATCTGCAAAAGTTCTTGAACTTCCGTGGGACTGAAGTCTGCCAAACTTAATAAATCTCGTCCTTTCAACCCTGCCATGCTTGTTGATGTGCGATCGAACAATCTTTTATTTTCGTTCTTTTACCCAACCTTGTCCAAAAAAAATTTGGATAAATATATTTTTGGGCGATCGCTTGCATAACAAGGATACCTATGCTATATTGTTTGACTAGTGCAATGCCTGAAAGCAGTAAACCTTATGGTTGTTGTGAAAGGTGTAAGAGTGCCAGCATAGCACAGTGGTAGTGCATCCGACTTGTAATCGGAAGGTCGTCGGTTCAAATCCGACTGCTGGCTTTGAATGCCAGTTTGTACATCGTCGTTTAGTCAAGTGTACATTCACAAATTAAATGTCGTTGTTCACAAATTCATGTCGCAAAAGCATTCTCCATAACTGTTCACAAATTAAATGTCGCTAAGTTTGATTTTGATTTAACTGCCCAAGAAACCATAGCAAAATTGCTACAAGTAAAGGTTGAGCTTCACCTAATATCTTAAAACCTTAAATAAGGTAGTGCAAACCAAGCAGGCGGATTTGAACCCTTTCAACCCATCCAAATTTAAATCAATCCCAGTTTGTATATTGTTGCTTAGTCAAGTTTAAAATCTTTCAACTCCCAATACATGGAGAGAGTTATTGTTACCTTTTCCTTCAGAGGTGCGATCGCAATACACTTCAAACATATGCTCGCCCATAGTGCTGAACTTCAGTTTTTTTGGACGCATCAAGTGGAATGGGCGATCTGTCCAAAGGGCAGGATCGAAGCTATCGCGTCGTTATGAAAGGTGCTTTGATGAGGACATTTGGTTGCTGGTAAGGAGTCGGTTTGCGCCTTGGGATGCTATTGCGAAAGAGATGGATAAATTGGAGCAAGAGGCTTCAAGCTAATAACCTCATCTCTGGAGCCAAATAAGGTCGGGGTGTGAGTTAGATGAGCGATCTCAAGACAAAAGGTGAATTTTACAAACCACTCTGCATCTCTAGCAACAATCCGCGCACTAGGGGCGTTTCCATATCAGCCTAGTCTTTTTAACCTAAAGGTGAAAGTGATTTTAAAGAAGAATGATAATAATTGTGAGGAGGAGAAAGCGCTTGCCGACGGTAAGCGCTTTCTCCCCCTCAAATACGCATGAATAATTTACATCCCTTTCCCTTTATAATATGTGAAAAAACAAAAAGTAGTAAGAAATTATAGTATACAAAAATCCTTGTAAAGCAATAGTTTTAGGAATCAAGAAACGACATCAATTTGTGAATTTACAAGTACAACAACAGCATTTGTAAGGCGTTTAAATTGTCAGCCTGGGGAACTTTTGGAATATGAGCCTGATGATGATGATGATAAGGTCATTTCTATTATTGATATGGCATGAGTATAAATACTTTTTTTAAAATCAAGGTAAAACTGCGTTCAGTTTAAGGGGTCAAAAAATCAAAATAATCTCCCGATTGCGAACCTCCTTCAGAGACACTTTGCGAACGCAACTGAGCTGACTTAACGTGGACGCGATCGCACCACAGTCTTTTCTTTAAGAGGACGTAAAAAAATAACCCCCAATAGTTTTGGGGGTAGAAGTGACTGATGTGCTACAGTCACAAAAACTACTGCACTAAAATATAACGGAACCATGTATTTGGAACCCCAACAGACGCGCATTCTTAAGAGCAGAATTAGACGCATATTATGCAAAACTCTACGGACTGACCCGTGATGAATTGCAATATATTCTAGACCCTGCTGATGTCTACGGTGAAGACTTTCCTAGTAAAACGTTCCGCGTGTTGAAAAATAACGAAATTAAGCAGTTTGGAGAATACCGCACACAAAGATTAGTGCTGGAAGCTTGGGATAGAATAATTCGTAATGCGTAATTCGTACTTATGAAAACAGACATACTTTTCTACGAACTCATTCAAGAACTTCCACAAGTTTTTTTTGAACTGATTGGTAAACCTGACACAAACCCTAATATCTAAAAATTTACTGCGATCGAAATTAAACAACAATCCTTTCGATTAGACGGACTGTTTTCTACCCTAGTAGGTTTTGAAAATGAACCATTATATTTTGTAGAACTACAAACATACAAGGATGAAGAATTTTACGAACGGCTTTTTGGAGAAATTTTCGTTTACTTTCGTCAGTATAAACCGACAAACTCAGATTGGTATGCAATTGTTATCTACGACAGGCGCAGCCATGAAAGTCCACCCCATGCTCGGTATCAGGTTTTAATGGAAAATCATGTACGCCGTATTTACCTAAACGAACTCAGCAGTCAAACAGATGACTCTTTAGGGATAGGAATTATAAAGTTATTTGTAGAAAATCCCAAAAAAGCTCCTCCCTTAGCTCAAAAACTAGTCAGTCAAGCAAGAGAAGAATTAACCGAGCAAAACCTTCTTCTGAAAGTGTTAACATTTATCCAAAGCGTTGTAGTCTATAAATTCCCAAATCTTACCAAAGAGGAGATTCAAACTATGCTGAACTTAGGTGAAGATATAGAAAAAACTGGCTATTATCAAAGCGTCCTGAAAAAAACTAAGTTAAAAGTTGTACCAAAATTACTGGAGAAAGGATTAAGCATTCAGGAAATTGCTGAATCTTTAGAACTAGATCTTGAAGAAGTCAGAAAGGTCGCAGAAGAACTATAGATTTCTTGCAGAAATAGAAATTTGATTTTAAGGATTGCCTCAGAAACCTGATTTCTTTGAGAAACCAGGTTTCTTGATTCCTACAGTTAAGCGCTCGCATAATTGTTAAAACTGATACATTCTAGATTAGATCTGAAAAATTATAAAATGACGAAACTTAAGTATCAAAGGATAGCGCTCGCTTGACGCTACCAGATTTGTTGCTGAGATGGGAATTGACAGTATCGGACTTGTGGTCGCCTGAATTTGATTGACCTTACTTTACAGAGGAGGGGACGAGCAATGACGCAAACCTTACGCCAACTAGTAACCTTTGAAGAATTTGTTCGGTGGAAACCGGACAATGGACGCTATGAACTGCACGATGGAGCGATTGTTGAGATGTCGCAGCCAACAGGAGACCATGAAGAAGTAACGGGATCTTTGGTGACAAAGCTAGCTGTTGAATACGCAAGGTTGCAGCTGCCCTACTTCATACCCAAGACTGCATTAGTTAAACCACCGGAAAATGAATCGGCTTATTCACCAGATGTGGTGATACTGAATCGGCTCAACCTAGTTAACGAACCGCTGTGGAAACAAGAATCTACCATCACTCAAGGCGCGTCAATTCCCTTAATCGTTGAGGTCGTAAGTACTAACTGGCGGGATGATTATTTGACAAAGGCTGGTAAATACGAAGAGATTGGGATACCCGAATATTGGATTGTCGATTATCTCGCTCTTGGCGGTCGTCGGTTTATTGGCAACCCCAAGCAACCAACTATCTCCATTTATTCCTTAGTCGAGGGCGAATACCAAGTCACTCAGTTTAGAAACGGCGATCTCATCTCTTCACCAACATTCCCGGAATTAAATTTGACAGCAGAGCAAGTTTTTCAACCTACCTGAATATACTTAGTTTAAACCTTTGATGCCATGAGGCGTCGATCGCATCAGAGTGAGTGAAGCACAAATCCAACAACCGCTATTGAGACAGTTAACCAGTAACTTATTAACGTCGTAGTACTGGTGCAACAGTTCCTTTTGAGAGTGGCTCAATAGCCAATGCCGAGCAATGCTGCGATTCTTCTTGCCCCGCAATTGCGATAAATTAAAAAGAAATAGCGATCGCGACCATGTTTACCATTGCGGATTTACAAGAATTACAAACAGAACACCCGGACTGGCAAATGGAACTGGTGGATGGGAGTATTGTTGTTATGGGTCCATCAGATTACGAATCAGAAGAGATTGGTGCCGAGTTTGTGCGACAGCTTGCCAATTGGGTACGTCCTCGCAAACTAGGAAGGGTAACAGGTTCCAGTGCTGGATTTATTCTGCCAACTACAAAAGAGCAGAGCGAGCGGGACTTGCGTGCTCCTGATGTGTCGTTTGTCAAAGCCGATCGCTTAAAAAAGACCAAGCGTGATTTTGTAGAGCTAGCCACTACTGCATCTTCTTTGGTTCTCCCTGCAAAATCCCAATAATCGTCCGCGTTACAAACTCTAAATCCTGAGGAACTGGATGCAGTGGTAAACATTCCACCACATGATGCAAGTTGCGCTCGTAAAAACCAAATCGCCAAATTTCCCCAGTCGAAACTGCACCGTACAAAATCGGACTCTCACTTTCTATCCAGCGATCGAGCGCAATCAATTCAACGGCAAGTTGAGTAAAGCCTTTAGTCAAATCCGATTGTTTTGCTTCAATAATTAGAAGATGACTCGGACTGGGAATATAGTAATCCAAGGAGCCTTTCAACCAATTACTTACATTAAGAGTATACTCAATATTGATTGAATAATCTAAGAGATCGCAAATCCGATCGAGCAACGGAAAAATTAATGCTTCACGGCGGGCTTGTTCGGTGGTTGTATTCACCCGTTTCAATCTGCGCCGCATAGTGTGTGCGAGTTCAGTTAACCAATCTAATTCACGTTGTGAGTAGGGGAGATCTTCGAGATCCGTGCGCTCGAAAGTACAGCCCAAATCTGCCAAAATATCTTCAGGTGAGTAAGGCAAATCAAAATACTTGCTAAAGGTATAGGATTCATTTGGATCTAAAACCTTAGGCATGGTGTCGATCTCCTCACTAAAACAATAAGCCCATTCTATCGAAACCAGTAGGCGATAAGCCTTTATATGCAAACTTACACCTACGCAATTACGATAAATTAAAAAGAAATAGCGATCGCGACCATGTTTACCATTGCGGATTTACAAGAATTACAAACAGAACACCCGGACTGGCAAATGGAACTGGTGGATGGGAGTATTGTTGTTATGGGTCCATCAGATTACGAATCAGAAGAAGTTGGCTTGGAGTTTGCACGGCAGCTTGCCAATTGGGTACGTCCTCGCAAACTAGGAAGAGTAACAGGTTCTAGTGCTGGATTTATTTTGCCAACTACAAAAGAGCAGGGCGAGCGGGACTTACGCGCTCCTGACGTGTCGTTTGTCAAAGCCGATCGCTTAAAAAAGACCAAGCGTGATTTTGTAGAGCTAGTTCCAGACCTAACAGTTGAAGTGAAATCCAAAACAGACCGCATTAAGGTTTTGGTAGAAAAAATTCAACTTTTTCTAGAACTTGGAAGTACTGTTGGTATCTTGATTGACCCCGATGAGCGAACTGTTACAGTTTATCGGCTCGCTCAAAGCCCCACAGTTTTAAGGGATAGCGATCGCTTGACGCTACCAGACTTGTTGCCGGGATGGGAATTGACAGTATCAGAGTTGTGGCCTCCTGAATTTGATTGACTTGCAACCGTACAGCACGCAGCACGTAACTGTAGCGTTTCCCAGTTTATTGAGGTACAAATTTATCTGCATCCATCAGCTACAGACTGCGGTTAGTGCAATATCCATGTTTAATCAACTGATTTTGCTGAAAACTAAATTCGGTACGGATTCCAAAACTTCCATTGCTTGAGTGTAAGCATCTTTAGCAGCAAGTTGTTTGGCTGTTTTCTTGTTAGGATAATCAGCGGAAGTGAGGATTTCTTGCTCAAACAATTTAATCTGACAGCGACAGCGAAAACCCCCGCTTCCTAGCTGAGTAAAGGTATATTTTGGTTCTTGTTGCTTGAGCTTGATAACCAGCTCTTGAAGGAGTCCGATAAAATTGAGATCGGGAGCGTTCAAGTCCACAGTCTCTATGACAATGGGTTTTTGAACCTCAGTTTTGACCTTGACGGGTAACGCTCTTTCACTGGGATTCACTAAGCGATCGCCAAGATAGTCCCGCACCCAAAAAACGGCTGCTTGGTTGCGACTCGCTGCTTTTCCTGGGGCGATCGCACACTCTCTTGTTGTCAGCACCAAACCATCAACCGCGACGACAAACCAAGTACAGAATTCTTTGCCCTCATCAACAATAGAGTTCTCTATCTTCCAACTTGTATTAATTTGAGTTTGCATCATCAGTGCGGAGACTGCCATGTGAGGAACTTTGGTTAAAGCCGAGTAAGTTGTCTCGTGTACCCGAGTTTCTGTACTGTGAAATAAAAGGTAAGTAAAGTCTGAGGCTTGCAAAAGTTCTTGTGTTCCCCGCCGTTCAATTTCATCAATTATGCTTTCAACCGTATTATTTTCAATGGCTCGCTTAACCTCGCGGCTAAACTCTTTTGGAGTCAGTTCTTGCATAACTAGGCGATCGCAAAGCGCAGCTGATGGCTGTAGATTGCTTTCCACCTTAGGAGGCAATTCTCGTTCATTAAGGTGAACCAAACTACCACGAAGATACTCCTGAATCCAGAAAACTGCTGCTCTATTGCGGCTAGTTGCCTTCCATAAATCTGTGGTACCTTGTTTTGTTGTGAGTGCCACACCATCAATACTGACAACAAACCAAGTACAAAATTCCGTACCTTCATCAACAATAGAATCTTCTATCTTCCAGTTTTCTTCCTTTTGACACTGTATAGTCAGTGCTGAAACTGCTAGGTTGGGAGTTTCGTTTAAAGCCGAGCAGACTATTTCATGAACGTTACTATCTTGAGCGTAAAATAGAAGGTAAGTAAAATCTGAAGCTTGTAGTATTTTCTCTTGCGCTCTCCGCTTGATTTCATCAATTATAGTTTCAACAGTGTTCTGCTTGGCAACATATTTAACTATGCGAGAAAAATCTTTTGGAGGCAGTTCTTTAAACTCGTTAGAAACTATACTTTTTTCGTACTGTTTTTTCTTTTCTCCTGAAAAATATGCATCCTTATCTTCTTGTAAACTATTGCGATATTCAGTTGCTTTAATCGCAATTTCTTGAAGCTCTGCTTTAGTGTAAGGAAGTTTTTGTCCGTTTAACCAAGCCTTGATTATTCTATGGTTGACCAGATCGACATACCGTCTAATGGGAGATGTAAAATGGCAATAAGCAGGTATTGATAAAGCAAAATGTCCAGCCAAAGTAGGGCTATATTCAGCCTTGTTCATCCAATTAACTAGCAACGACTGAATGTAGCCCATAGAAGCCACAACAGATATTGATTCTAAGATGCGCTTGCGATCGGGAGCGATCTCCTTAGCTGAATGATTTCTATACACCATGTTGATTCCACAGTCCGCCATAGTGTTGGCTACCGCAAAGTTACAGAGAATCATAAATTCGGAGATAATTTGCTGGCTTTTATACTCAACCGCGAGCAAACGACCATCTTCAGTGACTAGTAAACTATCGCTTAATGAGATAGCAATCGCGCCTTGTTCTTGACGTCTGATGGTTAGTTTTTTTGCTACCAATTGACAAAGTTTTAAAGTTTCGTGGAAATCGTCATCCCGATTTTTCAAAGCAGCATCTGCTTCAGCGTAAGAAAATCTCCTCAAGCTACAAAGTTCCGATTCAAAAATTCTAGTTTCTAAAATTTCTGCACTATCTGACAGCCGAACTTGTACTGTTACAGTATCCCGTGTTTGCTTTTCCAACAAACTGAGATCGTTTTCTGCTAGATGCTTGGGCAGCATGGGACTCACACTACTAGCTCTATATCTCGTTTCTATTTTGTTATAAGCATTGCGATCGATGTAGCTATCTTTCTTCACATGAGCAGCTACATCAGCAATGTGGATAGACAGCAGGACTCCTTCGTTTTGTTGCTCGATCCAAATTGCATCGTCTAAGTCCTTAGAGGTTTCACCGTCGATTGTAAAGCCAAAGACTCCTACTCTTTGTTGCATATGTCTTACAAGTAGTACAAATACACTTTATTTTAGCGAGTTTATCAAAATGCTCCACACAGCTTTAACTGAGTATCGCTGTTAAAGTTTACTCTTTTGAAAATATTTTTCGTAATTCTTGGGATTTTCTTCACGTTAAGAGCGTTGCATTTTCTGTAAGAGAGTTCAAACAGTTTTATGAGTGGCAATGAGGGGTAATAAATCTTTATTTAGATTGCGTTACAAGGCAAGCAGCCCTGTAACGAGAAAAAGCTCCATTTTAATGGGTTTTACCTGAACAAGGGTACCGTTCTCCTAACCTTTGACCCCTACTTTCTCCAATGCGTCTATAAATTTATCAACACTTTCTTGACGGCTGTTAAAACCCATCAGCCCAACACGCCAAACCTTACCTGCGAGTTCGCCCAATCCTCCCCCAATTTCAATATTGTGCTCGTTCAGTAACTGCCGAGCGATCGCTTTACCATCGACGCCTTCTGGAATGCGAACTGTGGTCAGCGTGGGAAGGCGAAATTCTCGCTCAACGTGCAAAGTTAACCCCAAATTCTCCAACCTTTCCCAAAGATATTCTACGTTCTTTTGATGGCGCTGCCAGCAGTTTTCCAATCCCTCTTCTGCAACCAAGCGCAATGCCTCCCGCAAAGCATAATACAAATTAATGGGCGCAGTATGGTGATAAACGCGTTCTTGACCCCAGTATTTGTTCAACAACGTCATATCCAAGTACCAGTTAGCTACCTTATTCGGGCGCTTTTGCAATTTCTCCACAGCACGGGGGCTCATTGTAAATGGTGAAGCTCCTGGCGGACAGCCCAAACCTTTTTGGCTGCAACTGTACGCCAAGTCAACTCCCCACTCATCTAAAAAGATAGGAACGCCACCCAAACTGGTCACCGTATCTACCAGTAGCAGACACCCAAATTCACGACACAGATCGCCAACTCCCTCCAAAGGTTGACGTGCGCCTGTAGAAGTTTCAGCATGAACTAAAGCCAACAGGCTCGGACGATGAGTTTCCAACGCACTCCGCAATTCCTCCAGAGTAAACACTTGTCCCCAAGATTTTGCGATCGTTCTGACATCTGCACCATATCGCCCCGCCATATCCACAAGACGATTGCCAAAGTAACCCATCACACCAACCAACACAACATCACCAGGTTCTACAGTGTTAGCGATCGTTGCTTCCATTGCAGCAGTTCCCGTACCTGAAACCGCAATAGTCAAAGGATTTTCCGTTTGCCATACGTAGCGCAACAGTGACTGAATTTCATCCATCAGCCCCAAAAACGCAGGATCGAGGTGTCCCAATGGAGAAGTGTTCATGGCTTCAAGAACTGCAGGATGGGCGTTGGATGGTCCCGGTCCCAACAGAAGACGAGATGGAACTGCAAGAGGTGCTAGTTGCAGACGTTGGTTGTTGTTAATTGACAGTGTTTGCATTATTTATTTCTCAGCGTGTACATAGTCTACAAAGTAAAATTTAGGGCTTAGGGAGAATTTGAGCCAAGCGTAAACGGATAGGCTCAAAAGTGCTAAAACAATCAGGGGTACACCGAGTCTTGCTCGCAGTGCATCGGGAAAGGTAGCAACTGCTGAAACAATCATGACAAAGCATCCCAAAAGAATCCATTGCAGGCGCTGTATGTTTTTCAGCGCATTTCGACAGCTACTACAATGTTGAGTGTGTTGCCTGTAGCGATTGAGTAATTCTTGACGATTCTCGTTGATTGTCGAATTTGCTGGAACACTGATTCCAACTTCGCTCCAAGGTAACTGTCCCTGACAATATGTATCGAACCATTTCCGAAACTCAGTAACCAAGCGATCTGCACTTGTGGGTAGTTTGTATGCAGTTTTCCAATTACCTTGTTGCTGTTGGAGAAAATACTCTTGCTGGTGTAAAAAAATCATATCTCCATCCAACACCGCATTTCGGTTTTGAATGTGATCCCACCAACGAGGTATGAGATGGTGAAGGGTTTTGGCAAAGTTACGGGGAAACTGACCTACAATCCTCGATTTCCCTGGAGCCACTGGTATGCAATAAGTTACAAGCCCTACCTGTTTTCCTTGGTTACCGAAGCTAATGGCATATTCCAAGTGACAGGGTGGCTCAAAAGTAATGCTTGTTTTGTACAATCCTTGACTGGCGACTTGAATCAAGTTTGGTGTTGATTGTACAACTTTCATGTCGATAGGAGCTGCTTTTGAGCGATCGCCCTGAACTCCATGATGTGCAAAAGGAACGTGACTGGGGTCTGCTACATTTTCTACAAGGGTTTGCCAGTCATAATCCAAATCCCTGACAAAAGAAGACCACACAAACCCTTTACTAGCATCGAGCTGTGGCGATAGAGGTAACGGTGTATTGGCGGCTTGCTCGGCAGAACTGACATCAGGCCAAACCCAGAGTAAACCATTTTCCTGACAGCAAGGAAATGCGATCGCACATAGTTGTTTGTTCTCTGTCAACAGTTCCGGCTTTTCTGCTTGGGGAACGTGAGTGCAAATCCCTTGAGAATCAAATTGCCACCCGTGATAGCTGCACGTTAAATTGCCAGTTTTATCGTCAATTCGACCTTCACTCAACGGTGCAAGACGGTGGGGACATCGATCTAAAAAGACTTGAAAATTTTCAGATGACTTTGGTTTCCAAATGACCAAACGGAGTCCCAAAAGCTTGACTGGTGTTGGTCGCGTTGAGTCAAGATCTTCTATTGGTGATAGGGGATACCAGTGTTGAAAAAAATTAAATTCGGATTGCATATCTACCATTGTGTTCGGTTTTGTGCATTTGCGAATATAGTTCGCGGCTATACAAACAAAACCCACCTACGTGGGTTTCAAAACCTTGATTCTTTAACTAGTAGTCCGCGCAGGCAGACTTTATTTGTATAGTAGCGACTTATATTCGCCCAGAACTTTTAAAACATTCTCTAAGCTCCATCATATCTAAATAATCGTTAGCAAATGCTTTCCGTAGAAGTGGGTAAGGAATAAATTCATCATACTTTTGCATCTGCGGTGCTTCAGAAGTACTGACTAAAGCTGCATTGGGAATTCTTTGCTCGCATAGGGAAAGAATTTCCGATTGCAAATATTTTAATTTTTCTGGCGCTAGTTTTATTATTAAAAAATAAGGATTATTGCCACTCATACTTTTAATTTCTAGAGATTCCCGACAAAAAGAGTTCAGCAATCTTTCTAAAGTTCGATAAGCAACAGTCCCCATCCAAGGAAAAATACAACACTTACCTTTTTCTAATTGCACGATATAACTTGTATCCAATCCAGAGTCTTTTGCCAATTTGCGAGCCGAATGCAATCTTTGTAAGGCATTTTTTTGTAAATAGCTATATTCTGTCTCTTCACACAAAACTTGACGCATTCTTTGCAAAACTTTTGTATGAATAGTGCTACTACCCCCACGCCAGTAAATACTTGATTGACCTTCTCCCTGTTTTACCAAAACAATCCTTTTTTTGAAATCAACTTCCGTAACTTCCCAAGTTCTACCCGCCAAAGCGAAGACATTTCCTACAGGGATTGGTGTAGAGATACTGCCAATGTCCGTATTACCCTGTTTGACAGCATACTCCCGAGCGTCAGAAAAAACAGCATAAAATTGAAATTTTCCAACAACTTTTTCCCCTGTCAAACCAAGAATTACGTTACCTTTTTCCGTTAACTGGACATGATTGATGTCAATTAAGTAATTTATTAATAATTTAAAATCTTCTCTAGAAATATTGCCAAAAATGGGCAAACTTAAAACTTTTTTTGCCAAGTGAGAAGGTGACATTTCACCTTCAGATAATAAAATACTCATCATTTGTTGATACAACAAACTCACGGGATATTTAGGATTCTTAATTGGCTCAATCCAACGCTCCTCTAAATAAAGTTGAATAATAGCAATACACTGTAAAAGTTGCCAAGGGATTTGTTCTGGTAAAGACTTTTCCGAAGAGATCTCCTCTTCAGCACAGACAAAACGCATATCAGCCGCTTCTCCTCTTCTCCCAGTACGACCCAACCTTTGTAAAAAACTAGCAACAGAAAAAGGAGATTCCAACTGAATGACACGTTCCAAATAACCGATATCGATACCCAATTCCAAAGTTAAGGTTGCAGCTGTGACAGCCGGACGATTGGGTTCGCGCATAGCACTTTCAGCCGCTTGACGCAAACGAGCAGAAATACTGCCATGATGGACGTGATAAATATCGTCCTCCCCCTCCTCACGAGCAATTTTTCGCAATGCTCCAATAACCGATTCCGTCTGAGACTTATTGTTAGCAAAAATCAGACACTTTCGCGACTGACTCAAATTAAAAATATAGCGATCGCACTCACCTAGCTCCTCCTCTCTTTCCTCAGCGCCCTCAGCGCCTCTGCGGTTTATATCACCAACATAAAAATGCTCCACAGCCAACTTAATTTGACGCTTCCCCACCTCCATTTTTGGAGTAACAACCGCTCTTTTAGTCCCAGAGCGCAACCACTCCTCAGCCATCGAATAATCCCCTAACGTCGCCGACAACCCAATCCTGCGAGGTTCTTTATCAATTACCCTCTCCAAGCGCGTCAACTGGCAAAGAATTTGACAACCACGTTCCGAACCCATAAAGACGTGAATTTCATCAATAATGACAAACCGCAAATCTCCAAACAGACGAAACAATTCATTGTGTTTGTTAATTAACAAACTTTCCAAAGATTCCGGCGTAATTTGCAAAATTCCTCTAGGGGTTTTCAAAAGCTTGTTTTTATGACTTTGAGAAACATCACCATGCCAACAGCAAACAGGTATTTCCGCTTCTTTTAACAAGTCATTCAATCGTTCAAATTGATCGTTAATTAGAGCTTTAATAGGACCAATATACAAAGCTCCAATTGTAGTCGCAGGATTATCGTACAATTCAGTCAAAACAGGTAGAAAAGCCGCTTCTGTTTTTCCCGCAGCTGTTCCAGCCGTCACCAGCAAATGAGCATCAGTGTTAAAAATGACTTTACAGGCTTCGATTTGAACTGGTCTTAATTCAGTCCAGTTGCGATCGTAAATATATTCCTGAATAAAGGGTGCAAGTTTGGAAAAAATAGTCTCACTCATTTCACAGACTTATTTCTGCAACATCATCATCTTCATCTACATTGATATTTATATTTTTTCTGATAGAAGTCGGTTTAAAATCAGTGCCATGGATGAGTGTTTTAAAAGTAAAATTGGGATTTTGGTAGAGAACATTTACCACACTAATAAAATCCCGTACAATTTCACCAGGAGTCAGCAAAGCTTCAGCACCTAACCGACTGACAATTTCTCGGACAAACTCTTTCAAGTCTCTATTTGTCAAAGTTTGCTCGTAACCATAATTAAATGCATGAATCTCAGCTAATCTTTGCAAAAGGATGAGAATTTCCTCTTCTACAAGCGGATTCAGACGCAGTACGGGACCCAAAAATTCCTGTACTCCAGCTTGTGACGCAAAACGGCTTTCTTTGGTACGTCTTCGCCAAGCAGAATCAGAAAAAAGTCCCCGATTGGGATCTTCTAAAAATCTTGTCGTTCCACCAATAATAATTCCAAGATGTTCTGCCTTACATTGCATGGTGTCATTAAACATTCCCAACAATCTGTTGTAATTTTTTTCACGGGTTACTGTAGTCGGTATTTTGTACAAATACACGGCTTCATCAAGCAGAACAATAAGCCCTTTATAACCAATTTCAGCAACAAACTTGGCTAATAACTTAAGGTAGTCATACCACGTTTCATCATCAATAATAACGCGAACTCCTAAGGCTGCTTTTGCCTCAATTTTTGTAGTAAATTCCCCCCGCAACCACTTGAGAGCAGCATTTTTTAAATTATCCTCATCCAATCGATAGCCCCGCCAGTAAGCGACAATAACGCTCCCAAAATCAAAACCATGAACTAAATCTTCGATATACTGAACTACTTCTCGAATTTTCTCTTCTACTTTGTCGTCAAAACCTTCATCATTGGGACGCATTCCACTTTCTTTTGCGACCTCTTGTTGGATTTTGTTAATCCATCCTTCTAAAATAGAAACTAAAGCACCACCATCAGGGCGAGTTTTTGTGGCGAGGTGACTCATTAATTCTCGATAGGTTGCCAAACCTTCGTTATTACTTCCAGCAAGCCGGCGTTCCAGGGATAAATCAGCATCAGCAACTACAAAACCTTGCTCCATAGCATAGCTGCGGACTAACTGTAGCATGAAGCTTTTTCCAGAACCATAGTTACCAACTACAAAGCGAAATGCTGCTACACCCTCGGCTATATCATCAAGATTTTGCAATAAACTTTTCAGTTCTTTTTCTCTTCCTACTGCTATATGCTCTAACCCCAATCTCGGTACGACTCCCGCACCTAGAGAGTTCATTAAAGCAGTAGATACTTTTTTTGATATTTTCAGCTTTGCCATGTAAATCACCTCGTTCTATTCTCGTTATTTGGTTGAGATCCAGTGACGAGAATATAAATATGTAGATGCCTTTAATTTCTTGAGGTTTGCCTAGCCATTATATCTTGATGGATTGCGATCGCTTTTTTGACATCTGTTATGTACTCTTGATAAATTACAGGCTTGTCTGATGCTGTATCAATTAACAGTTCACCAATTGTATCTCGAGCGAGTTCGTTGATAGAGTCAATTAGCAAATTTGGCATTGTGATGTTGTCTTCTGCGATCTTTTTTATTGTAGGATTGGGGTTCTCTTGTTCTAGTATAGCTGCTAAAACCTGAATTTCATAATTTGGGAGCTTTTCTACGAGTTTAGCCCATTCTTCCGATGAATCTTCCAAATTATCTGCTAAACTATTTACTGGTTCTAAAGAATCCATAAACTCAGAGAAGGGGAAAAACTCTGCTTCTCTGTTTTGCTCATTATTATCAAAAGTTGGATCGGAAGTTAAAGTTTCCATTTGTTGGAGCAGTTCCCAGACCTGGTTTTGTAATTGGTCGCGTTCCTCAAGAAGTAATGAAACTTGTCCTTGTAACTGTTCTAGCTCTCTCCGTTGCTCCGTGAGTTCTTCATGTAAAGAATTTAAGCTTGCTTCTATGCTTTCTCGCTCAGCTTTTTTAGCTGTCAGTAACAAAGATTGCTGTTGTTCTTGCACTTCCATCTCGTGAATTTCAATTCGCAACTCATACAATTTTTCTTCGAGTGGTGGCTTGAGTCTGTTAAGCAGGGTAATACTACTTTCTAGTTCTTGTTTTTGTTGTTGAAGTTCAAGAAGCTGATTTTGTAAATTTGTCACCTCAACACGAGACACATTGCAATTTAATTCCAAACGGCGTTTTTCTGAAGTGAGAGCAGAGAAAGAATGATTCAAGTCTACTTTTGTCTTATCTAGTGTATGTAGCTCGTTTTGAAGATAATTAATTTCTGCTTCTAACTTCTGCTTTTCTATGAAAAAAGAGCTAAGTTCTCGATGAAGACTATCTCTTTGAGTGCGACGTTCTACAAGCTGATTTTGTAATTTACCGGATTCTGAATAAAGTAAAGCATTATGTGCTTCAAGTTGCTTAATTTCTGAAACAATGCGAAATTTCAGCCCTTCAAGTTCTTGAATTCTCCTTTGGAGAGAATCTAAAACAAGCATTTCATTGTTTCGGCGTCGTTTATCTACAAAAAATGCAGCTAGATAAGTCGCAGGTACGGTGACCAAACCTGTAACAAAGGCTTTATTAAAATCCCAACTCAGGAAGAGGCTGAGACTAAAACTGACGCCAAAAGCAATTATACCTATAATAAACCGATTGCTGACCATCGCTGATTGGTGACTGCTGGTTTTTAACATAGTTATAGTTAAGGTTTTAAAAAAGAGGATTGGGGAAGGTAGGAGTCCCCTCTGGGGATAAGGGGATGGGGGAATTGGGGGATTGGGGGATTGGTCATCGATTTTTTAGTCCCCAGTCTCTAGTCCCCCATCCCTAGCTCCCAGTCCCTAGATAGTGCCAAATCTGATTTTAAGAAGTCAACAAACTGTCGTGCTGTCCTTCCGGAACGACCGTTATGACGGGTCGCCCATTGCAAAGCTTGACGTTCTAAGTCCTCCTGAGATATTCCAATTTCAGCTTTGAGTGCAAGATGACGGACAATTTGCAAGTAAGTTTTTTGATCGGCTGGTTCAAAAGTCAAAGTCAAACCAAAGCGATCGCTAAAAGAAAGCTTTTCCTGCATGGTATCCCAAGCATGAATTTCGTCATTTTCCTTAGGAGAGGGTCTATCGGCAAAAAATTCTCGAATTAAGTGACGGCGGTTCGAGGTGGCGTATACGACGGCATTTTGAGGTCTTGCTGTCAAGTTCCCTTCTAACACCACTTTGAGCGCTTTAAACGCATCATCATCTTCCTCAAAAGAAAGGTCGTCAACAAAGATAATAAATTTTTGTGGTAAACCGCGTAACTGTTCCACAATTTTTGGTAAATCTTTTAATTCAGATTTTGCCACTTCCACCAAGCGTAAGTTTTGTTCGCCATATTCATTTAACAAAGCTTTGACTAAAGACGATTTTCCCGAACCACGGCTCCCGTACAGCAGTACGTGTAAGGCGACCTGTCCTGATAATAAAAACTGAGTGTTTTTTAACAAAGCTTCCTTTTGAGCCTCATAACCGGTCAATTGATTCAAACGAATTGGATCGGGATGGTATATTCCAACAAACTGTCCTGCTTCCCAGCGCAAAGCTTGACACTCTGCCAACAAACCAGTACCGGATTTACGATAATATACAGCCAATTCTTCAACTGCGTCAGCCCAATTTTCTAAATATTGTAGTTTTTCTATTACGGGTAATTCCTTATCTCCCACCGCCTCCTCTGGCTCCACATACCACACCACTGGTGATATAGGTAAATATGCTCCGGCTTGCACCCACTCACTTAAAGTCGCGCTACTGCACTCATAAAGACGTTGCAGCGCTTGTAAATCGTGCTCTGCTGCTGCTATCAAAGAATATGGCATTTTCTCGAATTCTTGCTTTTGAGCAAGTCGAGAAAAAGGATTGTCATCTCTAAGGATTTGAGTCACGAGATAATCTTCCCAGTTTTGACCTCTTGCAGCTAAGCATTTGAAATAACTGCCGTAGGCTTGAAGACAACCTCGCGCATCCGCATCAATATAGCGTATAGCTTGCAACAAATCAAGAAATGCTTTCCCCGCTTCGCCGTGAAGAACAGATTGGTAGAGTAAAAGGGATGCTGCTTGACGTTGGAGAAACTGAACCTTTGCAACTACTTGATTATCCATCAATTAATACCATTTTGGATGCGTGGATGCGTAGATTTTGGATTGATAAAGCCTTGCTAGAGCTTATTTTTATCCAATGATCTGTAGCATTCTTTTTTCAGATTGGTATATTTTAATGTGATGTTGGTTGAGAGTTATGGTAGATTTTCTGCCGATGCTTGCAGCAAAATCAAAATCTACACAGGTTTTAACAATGACTTTAGGTATTGTTGCAGCGCTTGCCTACGGCATTTTAGTCATTTTTGGTGGTATTATTGGCTACTTCAAAAGTAGTAGTACGATTTCGCTTGTAAGTGGTAGTTTGAGCGGTGTCTTACTGCTTTTCGCGGCTTTTGTCCAATTTCAAGGACAAAGTTGGGGAGTGATTTTAGCGTCTGGTATCACTGCCATTTTAGTTGTTTTCTTCGCATTCCGATTAGCTAAAACGCGAAAGTTTATGCCTGCAGGATTGATGATTACCCTAGGTGCATTGGCACTGGCAATTATGGTAAAGCAATTGGCAGCGTTGAAGTGAATTAGGACTCGCTCCGTAAATTTTGATAAGTCCTAAAAACTTTCTATCACCTCGTCACCTCGTTCCCAGGCTGAGCCTGGGAACGAGTGGCAGGCGGAAATTTGTAAAACTTAATATTAATTCAATAGATTTACCGATGCAATACTTTTTCCTCACAAGTTTCTCATATTAATTACCTACATTGGAAGCATAAAAGTAGAGCCCGCGTACAAGTCCCGATAAAGGGCTCGTAGGGTAAGCGAGAGGAATTATGAAAACTATTGTTAATTTAACTTTGGCTGCTATTGTTAGAGAAATTGATGCGGTTCTTGAAACCTATCCCCATCATCCCTATCAAAAAGCTTTTTCGATTCCCGACCTGCGCCAAGAACTGACTGCTCGTGTTCTGAGTCAAATCTCTAATTGCTATGTAGTTGTCGATACTCCTCAAAAACCATCATCCATTAGCCTGAATTCATTGCCTTGTTCTTTGGACGAAAAAGAATGTATTAAAGGCTTAATTCATCGGGAAATTGAAAATATTTGTCATAAAAACGAAGAAGAGCTAAGCCGTCAAATAACTGAAGAACTTGACCCTAGCTTTGCTCCTTCTCATTGGTTTGGTTGATGATTAAATACAAATTTCTGCTTTCACTACAGAAGCTTCAGAACTGCGATAGATATGGAAACCAAGTTTTTCACAAACTCTTTGCATACCGTAGTTTTCTGCCAAAATTTCGGCAGAAATTCGCTCTAACTTTTCATCGCGACCAACTTGTATGAGTTGTCGAACTAACTCCGTTCCCAATCCGCGACACTGATATGGGTCACTCACAAGCATGGCAAATTCTGCTTCATTTTTGCCGTGCAATTTGCTCAACCGCCCAACTGCTAAAATCTGATGTTCTCCAGTTTGGGGATTGATATAATCGGCAACAAGTGCCATTTCGCGATCGTAATCAATGAAACACATCCGCGTGAGCCGTTCGTGAGCCACTCTAGATTTCAACTTAATCATGTGGAAATAGCGAAAATAAACGCTTTCTTCAGATAAAGTTTTGTGAAATTTTACTAACAAAGGTTCATCTTCTGGCTGGATGGGGCGAATGGTGACTGGAGTACTATCTGCTAATGTCCAAGGAGCCACATATTGGGTTGGATAAGGTTTAATAGCAAGCTTTGGTAGTTGCTCTAGATCCGTATCTGCATCGTGTAAAACAATACGAGCATCTAAAGCAATCAGAGAAGGGTGTGGGGAATTTTCATTTCCTGCTACGGGTTTTGCCAATAAGGGATTAATATCAATTTCTTTAATCCACGGTTGCTCGACGACAAGTTGACTAAATCTCACTAGCAGTTGCTCTAATGCTCCCATATCGACTGCTTCCCGCCCCCGAACTCCTTGGAGTGCTTTGTAAATTCGGGTTTGCTCCATCATCCGGCGTGCTAACGTACTGTTGAGTGGTGGAAGAGCGATCGCGCGATCGCTAAATACCTCTACAAGTTGACCACCCGTACCAAACACTAACACCGGACCAAACTGCGGATCTATACTGCTACCAACAATTAACTCATAGCCATCAAGTTTGACCATGGGTTGTACGGTGACTCCTTCAAAGAGAGGAGAGGGGGAGGGGGGTGTGTCTGATTGTCTTCTGCTTTCTGCCCATTTACCAACAGAAGATTGAATGGAACGGTAAGCACTCCGAACTTCGTCAGCGTCGGTAAGATTTAACTTCACGCCACCAACATCAGTCTTGTGAGTAATGGTTTTGGAAAGTAATTTAACAACTACAGGGTAACCAATCGCTTCTGCACAAGCAACTGCTTGCTCTTCACTTGTAGAAATACACGTTTGTACTGTAGGAATGCCGTAAGCTGCTAGCACCTGTTTTGATTCAAACTCGGTGAGAAGAGCTCGGTTTTCCTGTTGGGCGTTTTGAATAATTTGTTCAACTTGAGTGCGGTTGAGCACACCTTCCCCAAAAGCACACGGTAAAACTGGCGTTTCGTAAATACCTCTTAAGTTATAGCTATACTTCCACATATAGCTAAATGCTCGAGCTGCCGCATCAGGATAATTATAAGTGGGAATACCTGCTTGATTGAGAATACTTTCACCTTCTGCTACATCGGTTCCACCCATCCAACTGGCAAGAATGGGCTTACCGCGCAGGGATGTTGTTTGTAAAGTCGCTACAGAAGCTTGAAACTTTTTGGCTGTTTGGCTTGGGTCGGTCATAGCCTGAGGCGTGAGTATGACTAACAATCCATCACTGTTGCGATCGCCCGCAGCAATTTCCAGTGATTGAATATACCGTTCTGGATCGGCATCACCCAAAATATCGATAGGATTGCTGTGACTGCCATGTGGTGGCAAGATCTTTTCTAAAGCTGAGTGCGTATCGGGAGATAAATCTGCCAATTCTCCACCACTACCAATAAGAGCATCAGTTGCTAGAACACCCGGTCCTCCAGCATTGGTAATAATTGTGAGGCGCGGTCCTTTTGGACGGGGCTGCTTTGCGAGCACCTCTGCCATATCAAACAAGTCGGCGATACTATTCACTCGCAGTACGCCACAACGACGAAACGCAGCATCTAGAACAGCATCACTACCAGCTAAAGCCCCTGTATGAGAAGCGGCTGCTTGTGCGGCGGCTTCAGTACGACCTGCTTTAATCACAATAATTGGTTTTGTAAGGGCGACTTCCCGTGCTGCTGAAAGGAACGAACGGGCGTTCCCAATAGATTCCATGTAAATCACTATGCTTTGTGTTTGCGGGTCATCACCGAGATAGTAAATCAGATCGCCCCAATCTACATCCAGCATGGAGCCAATGGAGACAAAAGCACTAAAACCTACATTTTCACGTCTGCTCCAATCCAAAATAGAAGTACAAAGTGCTCCACTTTGACTGATAAAACCAACCGTACCGGGTCGAGCCATGCCATTAGCAAAGGTAGCATTTAAACCCGTAATGGGATTCATAACACCCAGACAGTTAGGTCCGATCAGTCGCATTTTACCCTGGCGGACTTGTTCGAGAACTTGCTGTTCCAATTCAAAGCCAGCCGCTCCTGTTTCCTTAAAACCGGCTGATAAAACGATTGCGCCCTTGACTCCCGCACCAACACATTGACTGATGATTCCCGGAACCGTAGGAGCTGGTGTCGCAATCACAGCTAAATCTACTTGTTCTGGGACTTCCGCAATGTTGGGATATGCTTTAATTCCCAAAACATTACGGCGTTGCGGATTGACGGGGTATACCGTACCGCCAAAAGAATTACTGATGAGATTCCAAAGTACGGTACGTCCAACACTCCCCGGTCTTTCTGTTGCTCCAATGACTGCGATCGCTTTGGGTGTAAAAATAGCATCCAGAGGGCGGTATTCCGAGCGGAGAATGTCGTATGCTCGGTCTGGCGTGCGTTCCGTTAACTGTTGCATGATGGAAATTCCTTGTTTAAGCTTTGTAAAGACACGCCATAGCGCATCTTTACAGGCGTCCTAATTTGTTGCTAATTCAGTCGTAGGTGTTGCTATCGATTCTTCATGGAATGGAGCCGCACTTTTCTTACAGCCCAAGTAAGCCAAAATATACAATTCCTTCAGGTCGTCAATCAGAGGATAACGTGGATTTGCTCCGGTGCATTGGTCATCAAACGCACGTTCCGCCATTTCCTCAACTTTGGCATAAAACTCTTGTTCGGTCTCGTTAAGAGTTTCTTTAATCGTGCTGGGAACTTCAACTTCCCGCTTCAAGTTTTCCACGGCTTCAACAAGTTTCTCCACTTTTTCCTCAAGAGTATTGCCACCCAATTTTAGATAATCGGCAATCTCTGCGTACCGTTCTTTGGCATGAGGATATTTATATTGTGGGAAGATAGCTTGCTTAAAGGGTATATCTGTAGCGTTGTAGCGGATCGTGTGAGAAATCAGCAGTGCATTTGCCAAACCGTGAGGAACGTGGAAAGTCGATCCCAACTTATGAGCCATGGAATGACAAACTCCCAAAAACGCATTTGCAAATGCCATTCCAGCAATTGTAGCTGCATAGTGGACTTTCTCTTTTGCCTCTGGGTCTTTAGCACCGTTCTTATAAGAACGTGGCAAATACTTAAACAGTAGCCCAATAGCCTCAAGCGCCAACCCTTCTGTAAATTCCGTTGCTAAAACCGATACATAAGATTCGAGAGCGTGGGTGAGAGCATCCAAACCACCGTAAGCTGTGAGTTGCTTGGGCATGCTCAGCACTAACTCAGGATCGACAATTGCCATGTTTGGAGTCAAGGCATAATCAGCAAGAGGATACTTCACTCCCACACGGTCATCTGTAACCACTGCAAAGGGTGTCACTTCCGAACCCGTTCCAGAAGTCGTGGGGATCGCTACCATTGTTGCTTTTTGACCCAGTGCGGGGAGTTCGTAAACTCGCTTGCGGATATCCATAAACCGCATCGCCAACCCTTCAAATTCAACTTCTGGATGTTCGTACATCAACCACATGACTTTAGCAGCATCCATGGGCGAACCACCACCAACAGCTATAATCACATCTGGTTGATAGTTTCTAAGTAAAGCAAGCCCCCGCTCGACATTGGAGAGTGTAGGATCGGGTTCAACATCGTGGAAGATATCGTAACTAACTCCGATTTGATCTAGAACTTTAGTTACCTTCTCTAAGATGCCTAAATTAAATAACGGTTTGTCAGTGACGATAAAAGCTCGTTTTTTATCAGCTAGCTCGCGCAATGCTACAGGTAAACAGCCGTACTTAAAGTAGATTTTGGGTGGTACGCGGAACCAGAGCATATTTTCCCGTCGTTCTGACACCGTTTTAATATTTAGTAAGTGGTGAGGAGCTACGTTATCTGAAACTGTATTCCCGCCCCAAGTCCCACAACCTAAAGTTAACGAAGGATCGAGTTTAAAGTTGTAGAGGTCGCCGATCGCACCTTGAGAAGAAGGAGTATTGATGAGCAGTCGTGCTGTCTTAAGAGTGTTCTCAAAGTAAACAATATCATCTAGATTCGCCGGGTCTGTATAAAGGACTGCAGTGTGTCCGGGACCGCCAAAAGCCACCAACTTTTGAGCTTTTTGAACTGCTTCGTGGTAGTTTCTGGCTCGATACATTGCAAGTATTGGCGATAGCTTCTCATGAGCAAAAGGTTCGTGACTCCCAATGTCTTCTACTTCAGCAATTAAAACTTTGTAACTGGTGGGTAGTGGACAATAGACTTGTTCGCCATGATTTGCGATCGCAACCCGTTTTAGGTCAATTCCTGCCAAATTTGCAAGAGACTCTACCGATTGTCCGACAATCGCTGCATTCAAACGACCCTCTTTAAGCACTAAATTGCCTAATTTTTCTTTTTCTTCCCCTGTCAAAACATAAGCACCACGACGGATAAATTCTTGTTTAACTTGCTCGTATACTGAATCCACAACGATGACAGACTGCTCGGAAGCGCAAATCATCCCATTATCAAAGGTTTTACTGATCGTAATCGAGCTAACTGCCGTTTGAATATCTGCAGAACTATCAATGACAGCTGGAGTGTTTCCAGCACCTACACCCAATGATGGATGTCCCGATGAATAAGCTGCTTTCACCATAGCGGGTCCACCCGTTGCCAAAATCAGCTTCACTTCAGGGTGTTGCATTAATGCTTTCGAGAGTTCCACCGTCGGTTCATCAATCCAACCAATGATATCTTCAGGCGCACCTGCAGCCACAGCCGCCTCTAGAATTATTTTTGCCGCTTCTATAGTGCAACGAGGCGCACGGGGGTGAGGAGAAAAGATAATGGCGTTGCGTGTTTTGAGAGAAATTAGAGCTTTGAAGATAGTGGTTGATGTTGGGTTGGTGACAGGAACAATTCCAGCTACGATCCCTACTGGTTCCGCAATTTTTTGAATACCAAAAGATTTATCGTCTTCAATAACGCCACAAGTACGTTCTTGCTTGTACTTGTTATAAATATATTCAGATGCAAAGTGGTTTTTAATAACTTTGTCTTCTACAATGCCCATGCCTGTTTCCGCAACCGCCATTTTTGCTAGGGGTATGCGTTGGGCGTTCGCAGCTTGAGCCGCTTTTTTGAAAATTTGGTCTATTTGCTGTTGAGTGTAGGTGGCAAAGACTTCTTGAGCTGCTTTAACGCGTTGGATAAGTTGTTCTAGTTCTTCGAGATTTGTAACTCTCATAGTTTGTTTGTGTCCTTTGTGAAATATTTGTGGAATATTCACTTGCCTCACCTGTAAAGTTAGAAGGCAAAATTGAGGAACTTGTGAAGAATTAGTACTTAACCAAATTCATTGTGAGGCGCTGAACGATCCCCGATTGTTGAAAGGATCTGAACACGCACGTTGGCGAAAGAAATAGGTACAATCCCTATTAACTAGGTACTGACAGGCGTCATAGTACCTATTTAAAAAGGAAACGTTTTATTATTACGCCTTTCTGCGCTAAGCTTAACGATTTTTGTAGGGTTGGCAATGCCAGCCCTATGCCCATAGGTAATCTCTTAGGTAGGCAGGGACTCACCAATCTCTAGATTAAGGTGCCAACAGATAGAAACCAGGTTTTGGGCTGACCACGCGGGTACTCTGGAAAACCGGGTAAGTACTTAGGTTGAATTTAGACAATGATACCATAACTACAGAAAACCTTTTAAGAAAAAGTAAAAAAATATACCATATTTTTTGAGATAAACCTGGGTATTGAGAAATAAGAAAGACAATGATGTTCGCGAGCGATCGCATTAAAGATTCATTTCTAAAAAACTGACTTTTCTACGACCATACTTTTTTCAAGATTTTAGTAACATAAGACACATTATCATATGAATTTTTATTACCAAACACCTTCATGTAAAGAAAATATTTCAGTCAAGTTAAGCGTTGCTACTTTCATATTTTCTTTATTAAGGATTTTTAAACACTTAGGATTTTGGTATTTTTTTCTTTATTTTTCTAGATATTGATTGAATTTCTGACATAAAAGAAGTTCAGTTATTATCCCGATTTAAAAAGATTTTTGCCAATGTTAGTCTTGATTCAGTTGAGAGACATCAACTAAAAAGTTTTTTTAAATAATTGGGAAGTGAAAAATGATTAAGCGCACAGTGACTAAATTTTTGTTTGCTTCTACAGCAGGATCTATGATTGGTTTAGCAACAATTATTGCATCAATTAGTAGCTCTGTTGCCGCCGTACAAACTTTGGCTATCAATGCTCCAGATAAATATTCAATATCACATATCGTTTTGTTCTTACAGTCCCCTTCTGGAACAATTAGCAGAGTGAAAATTGATAATTTTCCTGATGGGATTATGAGTTATGACCCAAATAAAGTTTTGAGTCAATATCCCAATACTCAATTAGTAGCTTACTCAGTTAAAGCAGGAAATAATAAATTCAATGAGACAAGCGATGCATTGCCAGTCATTATTGATAGCAGTGTACAAATGAGTCAACTGCCGATCGATAAGGAGGCACAAAAAAACACTACAGTATACCAATACACAAAATATCCTACTGGTAGCAGCACTATTCCTGTAGTTTCCAATCCAACTCCTGAAAACAACACTCCTGTAGTTTCCAATCCTGCTCCTGAAAACAACACTCCTGTAGTTTCCAATCCTGCTCCTGAAAACAACACTCCTGTAGTTTCCAATCCTGCTCCTGAAAACAACACTCCTGTAGTTTCCAATCCTGCTCCTGAAAACAACACTCCTGTAGTTTCCAATCCTGCTCCTGAAAACAACACTCCTGTAGTTTCCAATCCTGCTCCTGAAAACAACACTCCTGTAGTTTCCAATCCTGCTCCTGAAGACAACACTCCTGTAGTTTCCAATCCTGCTCCTGAAGACAACACTCCTGTAGTTTCCAATCCTGCTCCTGAAAACAACACTCCTGTAGCTTCCAATCCAACCCCTGAAGACAATACTCCTGTAGCTTCCAATTCACCCACTGCTGATAGTGGCATCCCGCACGCTTCCAAGACAACTCAAGTTCCCGAACCAGGTACTATGGCAGCACTTGCTCTGTTTGGTTTAGGCGGCTTGTTTGCGAAGAAAAAAATCAAGTAGTGAAATTGCGTGCTTTATAACATCATTTTTAGGGTTGTCAGCGTTAGCATCTATTTTCATCAGTTAATCATAAAAGGTAAGATTTGCATTCCAAATCGGAAAAATCAAATAAATTTCCTAAGGACTGGTCAGTACATCAGTCCTCAAGAATTATCAAAATCCCCTCACCAAACATTTTTGGTGAGGGGAAAATTATACGCGTTTGCCTTCTTTAAAGAAATTTGAAGTAATCGTCCTGAAGATTCAAACTTGATACACCCTGCACAATCGCAATCAATTCCTGCGATTTACCATTCACAACGTGAATTGCTACCCCTTCTGAAGAACCAACCGAAGACGATCCCAAAACGTAGTCAGTACTTTTTCCAACAAGCTCGATAGTATCTTCATTGGGTTTAAAGTCAGCAATCATGGCGTAGTCATTATCATTACCAGCGCCTGTGTCATAGGGGTCGTCATAGTAAACACAAAGAGTTCCTGCAGCATTCCGCCCTCCCAATTGAAACGTATCTCTTCCTTGTCCTCCAACGAGGATATCTGTTTCATTCAAACCAAAGATACCACCAGTACCAGAAGGAATAAAACCAGCCGCAGTCAGTCGATCGTCACCGTTTCCACCAAAAAGGCGATCGTTCCCTTGACCGCCATCAAGAACGTCATCACCATTTCCACCATCAAGAACGTCATCGCCATAGCCTGTTTTATAACTGCCATCATATAAGACATCATTGCCATCGCCACCAATGAGGGTATCATTACCAAAACCGCCATCTAATTTGTCATTCCCATAGCCTCCATCAAGATAGTCATCACCCCAGAGACCTAAAATTTCGTCATCTTCAGACTCACTATACAAATAATCTCTTCCAAAAGACCCAAAAAGTAAATCGTTACCCTGACCACCATACAAGGTATTCTCACCTTGTGGATCGGCTCCATATCCCGGTGCATAGGATAATTTGCTCAGCCCAGCATAGAGAAGATCGTTGCCATCACCGCCCTCTATGCGATCGCGACCTTCTCCACCCTCCAAAAAATCATCCCCAGATAGACCAATAAGAATGTCATCTCCTAAATCACCAATCAGGAAATCATTGTCTTGCGTTCCCTCTAAATAATCGCTTTGCGTAGTACCTTGAAGAATCACCATAAATATTCCTTCTTGAAAATAGGACATTGGAGAGCCAGTGCGTTGCGGTGAGTCTAGTCCTGTAGGGCGGTTCCCGACCTCAGGAACGAGCCTATAAGGGCATGTCGTAACCCGTGCTTTGCAAATAGTATCTCCGTCAGGAGATAGCACCTGGCGTCATTGGGTATGGGAAAAGAATTATTTTTATGCCCTGTTTGTCAGCAACTGCCTTTAACCTCTGGCTGAGTAATTTAAGCTTGACATTAGAAATCACATCTGAAATCAATCAATAGGTAGGATTGATTTCTGAGAAAAGTTAGAAAAATAAATGGTCACATCTTATGAGTTGGGTATCCCTGTGTGTCTTTCATTAGTAACAGCTTTTTCTTCCATACACAAAAAATTTTGGAATATTTTTTTATTTAGAAAATTCTTTTCTAAGAGGCTGTTAGAAAAGGTGAAATCAAAGATTTTGCTTTGATTCCACCAAGTTCATATAAATTATTCCTTTGAGTGGTTTAAAAGTACCAATTTGTGTAATATTTTCCTACCCACCACTAACCACTCACAACTAACTACGTTCCAACAACTCAGTCGCCGCATTCACAACAATTTGTGCTGTCCCCGTAAAAAATTCACGGTCAAGAGTCGCTGGGACATCACTAGGTTTGTGATAGTGAGGAGTTCGTAAATTAGCCGTATCTGTCACCAAAACAGCACCAATGCCTTGATACCAAAAGGGAGCATGATCGCTACGCAAAACATCAGGTGTCAGCAAACCTTTAAGAGGTACTGGCAGAGTCAGTACAGATGGCAATGTAGGAGAAGACGTTATTGCTGTCTTATTCAATGCAGTTTGAGAAGCATTTGCTCGCTGAAAAGCATTGAGAATTGGCAAGTGCTCGGCATCGCCAACCACAGCGACAAAATCACCTTTGTCGCTGTTTGGAGAGACAGGCAAACCCGATGGGTACTTCTGACATCCTGAGGTATGGCAAGCGTAACCCACCATATCCATCACAATAACACCTTCAAGATTTTCTAGGTGAGCTTTATTTTTGACAAAAGCTTTGCTACCTAAAAGCCCCGCTTCCTCCAAATCAAAAAAAGCTAATTGCAGCGTTTTGGCAGTGGGACGCGCACCGAGGAGTCGTGCAAGTTCCAGGATAACAGCAACTCCACTCGCATTATCGTCAGCGCCCGGAGAAAAGAAAACACTGTCATAGTGAGCTCCCACTAGGATAGCACCTGCTCCTTTACTTGTACCGGGTCTTTCCGCAAAAATATTAACGCCTTCTCTAGTGGTATCCAACTGTTTCTCGGTAAACTCCTCAAGTTGGGGTTGCCAACCTAATTTTTTGAGTTCCGAACTAATGTAAGAGCGAGCTCGCGATCGCTCTACAGGAGTATGACGTATAAAATTTAACTTTTGAAGATGGGAAAACAGTTTATCGCTAGAGACTTGTGGAGTACTGGTTGTTTGTGCTCCATCGACCTTTTCTTGTAAAGACTGATGGGGAGAAGAGGTAGTGACCGGAGGATTCCCCGTGTTCTTATTGACCGCATCTTTCTTGACAGGAACAGAATTCTCAACTCTAATACTATAAATAACCGATTCTTGAGGCTGTGGAAACAATCCTTTAGCAACCAGTACAACAACCATAGTTGTCAAAGCTAACAGCACCCACCAAAACCATTTTTTCTTTGCTTTCATTAATAAACCCTTTCTTGTTCATTTTTCACCAGACAGCCGTCATCACTCCAGCAAATAAAGTAACGCGCTGCCTCCACGTGTCCTCTTATCTCCTAATTTCCCAGCATAGGACGTTGCAACCGCTTTTGTTTGACACTTTGTCTTTTGACAGAAGTACCAACTTCATCTAGAGTTCCCCATATGGCTGTCAAAGTACGTACAATGCTCCAAAAATTTTATATCTAATTATTGAATTTTCTAATGTTACATTTGTTGCTCATTACAACCCTAGGGTTTCTTGGAAGTTTTGGACACTGCTTTGGAATGTGCGGTCCTCTTTCAGTAGCATTTTCTCTATCTCATAATTCAGAAACAGGAAGTGCGACATCTAGGCAACCCCGTTGGCAAGAGCAATTCCTGTTTCACGTATTATTAAACTTGGGGAGAATGCTAAGTTACGCTCTAGTTGGTGCTGCCATTGGTGCGCTAGGTGCCGTATTACTCAAGAGCGGATATTTAGCAGGCATTGGAAGTGAATTACGCCAATGGATGGCGATTATAACTGGCATTCTGCTGATTTGGTTTGGGATAAGACAAATAAATCCAGAGTTTTTGCCCCGTCTTCCAGTGTTACACCCTTTTTTACAAGGCAATCTGCATAACCGCCTGAGTGCGGAAATGGTCAAGCTTTCCCTACAAACCAAGTGGTGGACACCCGCGCTTTTGGGGATAACATGGGGTTTAATGCCCTGCGGATTCCTCTACGCTGCCCAGATTAAAGCGGCTGAAACTGGTAACTGGTGGATGGGCGCAGCCACAATGCTAGCTTTTGGCTTAGGCACTTTACCCACGATGCTAGGTGTTGGCGTATCTACAGCCTTAATTGGTCAAGATAAGCGCAGTCAGTTATTTCGTTTGGGTGGTTGGGTAACTCTCACTATCGGTGTGCTAACGCTTTTGCGAACTGGTGACACCATGGTAGATTACACTGGACATATTGCGTTGGTATTTTTAGTACTGGCGCTGATTGCTCGCCCCATCAGCGGTTTGTGGGCAAAACCTCTCCGTTACCGTCGTGCTTTGGGAGTTGGTGCTTTTGTGCTGTCATTAGCTCATACAACTCACATGATGGAACATTCATTGCAATGGAACTTTGCAGCCTTCTTTTTCCTGACACAAGAGTATCAATTAGGAATGGTGGCTGGTGCTATAGCATTGGTTTTGATGACTCCTGCTGCCTTAACTAGTTTTGATTCTTGGCAAAAGTTTCTGGGCAAATTTTGGAGACTGATTCATTTATTGAGCTTACCTGCTTTAGTGTTCGGTACTTTTCATGCTGTGACCATCGGTTCTCATTACTTAGGTGCTTTACAGCTAAGTTGGAAGAATAAGTTAGCAGTGTTGCTTTTAAGCTTTGTAACACTAGGTGTTTTACTGGTACGTTGGCGCTTTTTTTGGTCAATCTTATCTATACAAAAATTTTATGTTTCCTCTACCAAGTCGCGTTAGCCCCACTTCTTTCCTCTCTTTTCAGACAGAAATAAGCAAAAATACCTTCCCTTCTCTACTGACAAAGAAGGTTTTTTGGTACAAATTAACACTGATTTTTGTAATTTTACTACCAATTTCCACCGTCCGCGCTCACAAGGTCAATACTGCAGCAGATGTAGGTGCGACTCTCCATCTAGAACCAAATGATAATCCCCGTGCGGGGGAAGCAACCAAAACCTGGTTTGCTCTAACCCGTCGAGGTGGAAAAGTTATTCCTTTAACTGAGTGCAATTGCCAATTAGCTGTTTACGCTGAACCTTATTCTCAGAAAGAACCTCCTTTGCTAGAACCGTCTTTACAACCTGTAGTAGCAGAAAAGTATAAAGGTATACCAGGATCGGAAATTGTCTTTCCCAGACCGGGGGCTTATTTATTACAGTTGAGTGGCAAACCAAAAAAAGAAGGGAATTTTCAACCCTTTGAGTTAAAGTTTTCAGTCACAGTTGCTGTAGGTTCAGCAACTACAGAACCAGTAGCAGCAAATAATACACAAGTACAAGATCTCAATACTGATGTTCAACCCACTCAGACCCAAAGCACTCCAATTTGGGCGATCGCTTCATTAGCCCTTGCTGCTTTGGGTGTATCTTTTGCAGTACTGCGAAGCAGAAACAGGGAGTAGGGAATTGGGACAAGGGAGAGGGGGTAGATAAGGGGGACAAGGAAGCAAGTTCTATTGTCCCCCTTATCTCCCGTGTCTCCTTACTTATGCCGCTTCTGATGCCACTGCCAAGCGTGAGCAATAATGTTCTCAATAGATGAGTACTGTGGATTCCAGCCGAGAATTTTTCTAGCTTTTTCACCACTTCCAATCAGTGAGGGTGGGTCACCGGGACGGCGATCGCATTCCACAACTTTGATATCCTTTCCTGTAACTGTCTTGGCAGTGTCAATCACTTCTTTAACTGAGAAGCCATTCCCATTTCCTAGGTTAAAAACTTCGCTATTACCCCCTTTTAGCAGGTATTCCAACCCTAAAACATGGGCATCTGCCAAATCCGTAACATGAATATAATCTCTAATACAAGTACCATCGGGAGTCGGGTAATCGGTTCCAAAAACAGAGATAGATTCGCGCTTACCCATAGCTGCTAGCAATACCAAGGGGATCAAATGAGTTTCTGGATTGTGATCTTCCCCTAACAAACCCTGAGGATGAGCACCAGCAGCATTAAAATAACGGAAACGGACGGATTTGAAATCATAGGCAGCATCAAAATCAGATAGAATTCTTTCTACCATGAGTTTGGTTGCACCGTAAGGATTGATGGGGTTTTGGGGATGGTCTTCTGGAATAGGTACAACTTGGGGTACACCATAAGTTGCACAAGTAGAAGAAAATACAAATTTTTTAACAGACGCTGCTAGCATCGCTTCCAACAGAGTGAGAGTGCCAGTAACGTTGTTCCGGTAGTATTTTGCAGGATCGGTCACTGATTCGCCTACGTAGGCGTAGGCTGAAAAATGCATAACTGCTGCAATGTCATGTGTTTTAAATAAATTATTTAACAATGCTTGGTCGTTTGTGTCTCCCTCAATAAGTTTGACCTGTAAAACTTGTTCTACCAGATCGCGGTGACCGTAAACCAAATTATCGAGTACTATAACGTCAAAACCCGCAAGCTTGAGGGCAAGCACTGTGTGGGAACCAATGTATCCGGCTCCCCCTGTCACCAAAATAGTGGGTTTTCCTTGCGACATAAGTTTTCCTTGTATATCGTGAAACTACTAACTAAGTTAACTCAATCTACAGGAGGCAAATTACTGATGAGGAAAATTACAGATTCATTGTTCCATTTGAAAGAATTTGCTCTAAAATCACTACGACGGTAGTCGTTGTTTTGTGGATGTGAGGTATTTGATGTCAAGTAACAGTGCTTTTACAATTTGGCAGTACAATAACCCCACTACCTAAAACCTAAGGCTGACCGAAAAATTAAGATTTGAGAGTCAATCTATGTTTGTACTGTTAAGCCGAGTATTACTGTGGCTGCTTGTGGGAGCCATTATATACTCTCTGTTTCAGAGGTTTTATCCTCAAGGAAATTTCGTTGCTCGATTATTCTTGGTTGTTCTGTTCGTTGTGGTCTTGCTATCTTTTATCAACCCCAACGAACCTGCTATTGCCTCCTTGTGGAGAGTGGTGTCTTTCCCTCTCAAACCTCTAGGAGCCTCCATTTTGCTGATGATTCTGGCAGCACAAAATATGGACAAGGGTGGGTTAAAACAACCAGGAGGATATTTACTAGGTTGGGCGTTGGTGATTTTGTTATTGGCGAGTACACCAGCTGTTGCTTATTTTCTAGTGCGATCGCCAGTCGCAGCGATGGTGGTCGATCCATCCATCACCAGTCAAATGGTGTTTCAAAATAATCGGTTAACTGCTTCGGTGGCAGATTCCTTCACACCCCAAAATGAAACACTTGTAGCATCAGCATACAATGCAACAGCAGGTGTCTCAGATGTCGGAAATGGGATTGTTAGCGGAGCACCCTACTTGGCGCAAACCCCGGCTGATACTACCAGACGTGGATTGCGACTTGAAGACTTTGTGCCTAATGCCGAAACGCTGTCAATCACGTCTCGAGTGTGGGAAACTTACCTCAACTATATTTCTGGCTTCTTGCGTGGTGGAAGGTAATTTTTCGTAAAAGGATAAAGTGTGAAGTATGAAGTATAAAGTACGCCCTATCAATTGAGTTGGGGAATTCCATCGGAATACGATTCTTTTTTCATCCTTTATCCTTCATCCTTCAAACTTTATTCAAATTGCCCTACAGTAAGAAGACGGCTATATTTGGGTTTGATATAACATAAAAGAGTTGCTTTCTGGGCTTGAATGGCAAAATCACGACGGCTTGCTAAACTTGGTGCATACCTGCGTCCTCATTGGCGGGATGCAACTTTAGGGATTATCTCTTTATTGATCGTCAACGGGTTGGGCGTTTACATCCCTTTATTGATCCGTGACACCATAGAGAAGCTCTCTACAGACTTTAGTGCGAGCCAAATATCATATTTTGTTATAAGAATAGTATTGTTTACTTCAGCCATGTGGCTGATCCGTATGGCTTCTCGCATATGGATATTTGGTGTGGGACGTCAGGTTGAATTTGACCTGAAACAAAAGATTTTTGAGCACTTACTGAAATTAGAACCATCATATTTTGCCAGTCATACTGCAGGGGATCTGATTAGTCGGGCAACAAGCGATCTAGATAACATTCGTCGGTTATTGGGTTTTGCGGTTCTCAGTTTGGCAAATACCCTATTTGCTTACACGCTCACTTTACCAGTGATGATAGCAATTAGTGTGGATCTGACATTAGCATCATTGGCAATATATCCCTTGATGTTTTTGTTGGTTCATTTGTTTAGCAATCGCCTTCGGAACGAGCAACTTGCCGTACAAGAGAAACTTTCTAATATGAGCGAACTGATCCAAGAGGATATCAGCGGAATTGCGCTGATAAAAATCTACGCTCAAGAAGAAAATGAACGCCGAGCTTTTGCCGAGAGAAACGAAGAGTTATTGCAAGCTAACCTAAGCCTCGCAAAAAGCAGGAATACATTGTTTCCACTCATTGGCGGTCTGGCGACTATTAGTTCTTTAATTATTATTTGGCTGGGAGCAAACCGGATAGCAGCCGGAACTCTTGCTGTTGGTGATTTTGTTGCGCTGTTACTCTATGTTGAACGTCTCGTTTTTCCCACCGCATTGTTAGGCTTTACCATCACGACATACCAGAGGGGGGAAGTCAGTATCGATCGCATTGAAACAATTTTCACCGTTCAACCCAAAATTAAAGACACCTCAGACGCTATTCGTTTGCCAAAAGAGAAAGTTCAGGGACAACTAACAGCTAAAAATTTAAGTTTTACCTATCCTGGTTACTCCACACCCGCACTAAATGACGTTAACTTTAACATATCCCCTGGTGAATTGGTAGCAATTGTGGGTGCTATTGGTTCGGGCAAATCCACTTTAGCAAATGCTTTGCCAAGACTGTTAGATATTGAACCGGGGCAACTATTTTTAGATGGTGTAGATATTACTAAAATAGCCTTGAGCGATTTAAGAAGCGCTATTGCTTTTGTTCCCCAAGATAGTTTTCTTTTCAGTACCACTATTAAGAACAACGTTCGTTATGGAGATCCAATTATCGAACAAGTCGAGGTAGAAGCAGCAGCCAAACTCGCACAAATTCATCCAGAAATTATGAACTTTCCCCAACAGTATGAAACAATAGTTGGCGAACGCGGCATAACTTTATCTGGGGGACAGCGTCAAAGGACTGCTTTGTCTAGAGCCTTACTAGTTGATGCTCCTATCTTAGTGTTAGATGATGCCCTTTCTAGTGTTGATAACCAAACCGCTACAAAAATTTTAAATAATCTTTCTAGCGGCACGCAAAAGAAAACAGTCGTTTTTATCACCCATCAGTTGTCTGCGGCGGCGGCGGCTGACCGAATTTTTGTTATGGATAAAGGTAAGATTGTTCAGACAGGAACGCAAGTGCAACTTTTGCAGCAACCCGGTCTTTACAGACAATTATGGAGCCAGCATCAGGTTGAGGAATTGCTGCATTAGAGGCAGAGGTTTTAGTCTTTTTTACCCCACCCTAACCCTCCCCTTGGAAAGGGGAGGGAATTGGAAATCTGGTTTCTCCTTTCCAAAACATTAACGTGCAATTCTGCTAGTTTTATTTCTAGAGAAATAGGAAATTCAGTTTCTGTCAAGGCGTACTATCAAAGTACGAACTCAAAATATTCGCATTGATTTCTTTAACTTGATTTTGAGAGGACAATCGCTATGATATTTATCTAAATAAGAATCTTATGACATTGGAGATTGTATTTTTTCTAACGAAACCACACCATTGTCTTCAAAATCTATCTCTAGATGATATCCTTCCATCATCGCAGTTCCCAGTAAAGGTTTATAACCAGAAGCTAAAATTAGGACTACTTTTTCTACGTCATCCCAAACAATAGTCAATAAATGTATAGCTGATAAAGCTTCGCTACCGTCAGCTAACCTTATAGGTGTACTGGAATATAGAGGAAGATTCATTGCACTAACTGCTTGTGGTGGTAAGGTAAGATAGCCGTTGAATCCAGTATCAATGGCAAAATCCACAGAAAAATCCGGTTGTTGTGGGAAACGGAAAATCACTGGAACTATTGCCTTGTGGTCAATCAATCTTCCGTAAATCATTCAACTGTACGTTTCATAGGAGCATTGCCAAAACTAAATGCAACATCATAACCGATTCGCATAGTAAATAATCTGGCGTTTGGATTCTTCTGCTTTAAGCTTAATACTGATTCTACACCAGTTTTATCAATTCCATATTCGCCAGTTTCAGCATCAATAACAATCATTTTGCCAATATTATCGCGATGCTCGACCTGTTGCCGAATCCCATCTTCATAAAACTGTTTGGCTCTTTGGGCAACTTCCTCTACAGTCCAAAAAATAGCCTGCATAATTACACCTATTTTACCTATCATTTTCCATAGTCTCATTATAGATGCGTGCGCTCAAGTAGGGATTTTTGTAAATTCAGGCACAAATTCATCCAGAAATTATGAACTTTCCCCAACAGTACGAAACAGTAGTTGGTGAACGCGGATGGATGCAGATAAATTTATCTACCAGTATCATAAGAAATGCTCTAGTACAACACGGCGTAAATAAGGTAACCCTTAGTAACAGACAAAAAGCTTAAAATAAAAGCTTTTGTGCCTTCTGCCTTCATGTACTAGTCTTTACCGAAAGTGTTGATTCGGCAATCAGTACTGAATCATCCGTGCCAACAGAAACATTACAGTGGCTGCTAGCAAAGCACCGACAACAATACTTAAAATTGCAGCGTTAAAACTACCAGTTGCCGCCACAATTGAACCAGGAATAAGGGAACCGCCAACACCTCCAAAGAGAACGGAAAGACCATTGTACAGTCCCGTACCAGCACCCACTCGGTTGGGAGGTAACAGGCATTGAACAATTGCGTATTCTTGAGCACCATATGCACTTTGGAAGAAGACTGCGATCGCAAAGAACAGCACTAAGAAACCTAACGCATTAACACTTGATGCAATGTAAACCATAATACCAGCAACAAAAAAACCAATGCTTGCAAGCAGTATTCGGCGCTGAAGTTTATCTCCCAAGTATGCCATGACAACAATACCTGCGATTCCAGCTGCAAAAATGAATGTTAGTGGCCATCCCAATTGCTCGAAGTCAATACCTTTGGCACGGTTAAAGTAAGTTGGCAACCAGTTGAGTGTACCAAAGGCACAGAAGGCATTGAGGGTACCGCCCAAAACAACCAACCAAAATCGGCGATCGCGCAAATAACTTCCTCTTTGTCTTCTCATTCCTGCATTCTCAGCACTTCCCTGTCCGGTGCGAATATATACTAACTCCATATCGTTTACGCTATGGTTTTGATGCGGTTCATCCTGCACAAAAAACCAAACGAGTGGAATTGACACTAGCATCCCGACTGCACCTAATAACGCAAAGGTAGGACGCCAACCAATAGAGTAAATTGACGGAACGATAAGTAGGGGAGCAGATGCGGTAGCAAGGATAATTCCAAGACCCCAAATCGCATTTGCTCGCGATCTCTCCGTGTCTGGAAACCAATGGCTGGTAATTGCACTCAGCATTGGGATATGAACTCCCTCGCCAAACCCCAACAGCAAGCGCAGAACGATCAGTGCAGTGAGGGACTGTCCCAACGGCGCACACAAAATTGTGAATAAAGAAAATGCTGCTATGGCTGCAATTGTGCTGCGTTTGGGACTAAACCGTTCGGCTAGTGGGCTGAGGAGCATATTTGACAATCCATATGATAAAAAGAATGCCCCCAACAGCCATTCACCATTTGAACCAATTTCGCGATCGCTCCAACCAAAATCGCGAGCAATTTGTGGTAGTGCTAGCGAGAGATTGTTGCGATCTAAGTAGTTGACGAATACTGTGACAGCGAGAACTATTGAAATGCGCCACCGTATTTTCCCAACGGATGCTGTGGCTGTTGGCATAGCAACCTCTCTTGCTTAAGGGAACTGCAAAAAATCAATTATCTCATCTTGTGGGATGGGTTTCTGGAGAACTTTAATAGCTGGAGTTACTCGTTGATTTTTCTTAATTACATATTTGGTTTGCGTAAATTTTCCACGAACTATTCCTTCTTTTCCACATATTGCGAAAATTTAGGTAACAATTTATTAAAAAACATATATTTTTGTTTTAAAGATTACAAAACTAAACTTGCACGGGCACATTAAGAGTGCGTATTAACTTGCAAGATAAAAATGACAACAACATTATCTGGTTATCAACTTCTGGAAACCGTTCACTTCGGCAGTAAAACCGTTATTTATCGCGGACGGCGAGATACCGATAACGCATCCGTTATTGTCAAAACTCTTGTTGATGAACATCCATCTTTAGAAGACATTGCACGACTGCGCCACGAATATCAAATTCTCGAGCTGCTGCAAATTCCCGGCATTGTTAAACCCTACGAATTAAAGAATTATCAGCATAGCCTAGCTTTGGTGATGGAAAACGTTCCTGGTAGTTTGCTCAAAGAAGTCATTGCCAATCAAACAACTAACTTGATTACTTTCCTGAAAGTGGCAATTAATCTCGCACACACCTTAGGAGAACTGCACGGTCAACAAATTATTCACAAAGATATTAAGCCACACAATATTCTCATCAATCCTGAATCTGGGGAAGTCAAACTAATTGATTTCAGTATTTCCTCGCGCCTCGATAAAGAAAATCCTACCTTGAGCAATCCAAATTGCCTGGAAGGTACATTGGCCTATATGTCGCCCGAGCAAACAGGCAGAATGAATCGAGCTATTGACTATCGCACTGACTTTTACTCATTGGGGGTGACGTTGTATGAAATGCTGACAGGTACTTTACCATTTCAGACTACCGACCCAATGGAATTGGTACACTGCCACATTGCCAAAATGCCCGCTGTACCTTGTAAAGCAACAGTGTGCCGCGTTCTGGAAAATGTCCCTGAGGCAATTACGGCAATTATTTTAAAGTTGTTAGCGAAAACAGCAGAGGAGCGGTATCAAAGCGCTTGGGGACTGAAAGCCGATTTAGAGGAATGCTTGTTTCAACTACAAACGGTTGGCAAGATTACAAATTTTGTATTGGGAAGGCGGGATAAATCGGGGCAATTTTTGATTCCACAAAAGTTATACGGACGTGAAGCAGAAGTTGCCACCTTGATGGCTGCATTTGAGCGAGTGGCAGACGGTAGAAGCGAAATGATGCTTGTTTCTGGTTATTCAGGGATTGGTAAAACTAGCGTTATCAATGAAGTTCATAAACCGATTGTGGGCGCACGAGGTTATTTTATTGCAGGCAAGTTTGACCAGTTCAAGCGCAATATTCCCTATGCATCCTTAATTCAAGCATTTCGATCTTTGATCGGGCAATTACTTACCGAAAGTGAAGTCCAAATCCAAGCATGGAAAGAGAAACTATTAACTGCTTTGGGAGAAAACGGACAAATAATTATCGATGTAATTCCCGAAGTCGAACTAATTATTGGGACTCAGCCGCCTGTAGCACAGTTGGATGCGGCAGAATCGCAAAATAGGTTCAATCGTGTCTTTAGGCAATTTATCGGCGTATTCACCAGCCAAGACCATCCTTTGGTTGTCTTTCTTGATGATTTGCAGTGGGCAGATTCAGCATCATTGAATTTAATTGAGCTATTGATGACCGATCGCGATCGCCAATACTTATTATTAACTGGAGCATACCGCGATAACGAAGTTTCGCCCACCCATCCACTGATAATGAGTTTGAACAAGATTCAAACAGCGGGTGCTGTGGTGAATAACATTGTCTTATCACCGTTACAGTTAACCGATGTAGAAGCGTTAATTAGCGACACTTTGAATAACACAGAACATACTCAGTCACTAGCAGGATTGCTATTTCACAAAACTGGAGGAAACCCGTTTTTCTTAACACAACTGCTGAAAACTCTACATCAAGAAGACTTGTTAACGTACAACTTCCATTCAGGTTTGTGGCAGTGGAATATCCAACACATTCAAGCAATTGGGATTACTGACCTGAATGTGGTTGAACTGACAGCCAGAAACATTCGCAAACTTTCAATAGAAACGCAAAAAGTATTAAAACTTGCTGCTTGTATTGGCAGCACATTTAACCTAGATGTCTTGGCAATTGTTAACGAATCATCACCGCTAACTACTGCGGCGCAACTGTGGTCTGCTCTGCAAGCTGGATTAATTTTACCATTAACTCAAGACTATAAAATTCCTCTAGTGTTTGGTCAAGAAGAATCAGGCAAGATTAGCTTAACGGATGTCAAAGTTGATTACAAGTTCTTACATGACCGAGTACAGCAAGCTGCATATTCTTTGATTCCTGATGCAGAGAAAAAAGTAACACACCTAAAAATCGGTCAATTATTATTAAATAACACTTCACTAGAAGCACGACAAGAAAATATTTTTGCTCTCGTAAATCAACTTAATTACGGAAATGATTTACTAACAAATGAAAAAGAAAAACATGAAATTGCAGAACTGAATTTGATGGCAGGAGAAAGAGCAAAAGCAGCTACGGCACATGATTCTGCCATTAAATATTTGCAAGCAGGTATAAGACTATTAGCATCTGATAGTTGGGAAAGTCACTATCAACTGACATTAGCATTGTATCAAGAAGCAGCAGAAGTGGCATTTTTAAGCGGTAATTTTGACGAAATGCAGAAATTTGCTACGACGGTGCAACAACAAGCTAAAAACCTGTTAGACACAGTGAAAGTATGTGAAGTCCAGATTCAAGCTTATATTGGGCAAAATAAAATTCAACAAGCAATTAATACGGGGCTACAAGTTTTAAATATGTTGGGGATAGAGTTTCCCGAAAAGGTGGAACCTTCCGATATTGGGGAGGGGCTAGAGGAAACTGCATTACTTTTAAGTGGAAAGGAACCTTCTGACTTAATTAACCTACCTCAAATGACCGAGCCCAAGAAACTTGCAGCTTTGAGGATGTTAACACGTCTATTTAGTGCGGCTTACTTGGGTACTCCAGAGTTGGTTCCTCTAGTGGTCTGCAAACAAGTTAATCTATTGGTTCAATATGGTAATGCTTCTGTATCTCCCTATGCATACTCCCTTTATGGCTTTCTGCTGTGTGGGGTTGTGGGAGATATTGAGCGTGGGTATCAGTTTGGTCAATTAGCTTTGGATTTATGCTCAAAATTGAATGCTAAAGCAGTTTACACAAGAACTTACCAAACGGTAAATCTATTCATTCGCCATTGGCAAGAACATATCAGCAATACTTTAACAACTTTTCAATCAGTTTACTCTAACGGAGTAGAAACGGGAGATTTAGAATGGGCTGCCTATGCTGCATTTCAGTACTGCTTCCAATCATATTTGGTTGGCAAGCAACTTACTGTTGTTGAACGAGACATGGCAAGTTACTGGAATGCTATTGATAAAATCAAGCAAGAAACTGCACTTAATTATCACGAAATCCATTGGCAAGCAGTTTTAAACATCATGGGAAAGTCTGAAAATCCTTGCGTGATGAGCGGTGAAGCCTACGATGAGCAGAAAATGTTACCCATTCATCAGCAAACCAATGACCAAGTAGCTATTCAATTTTTATATTTTCATAAACTTCAGCTTTGTTATTGGTTTGAAAATTACTCTCAAGCGCTGGGACATATTACTCATATCGAAAATTCTTTGGGTGCAGCGGCTGGACAAATAATTTTTGCACTCTTCTATTTCTATGATTCTCTGGTGCGGTTAGCAGTGTATGCTAATATTCCAAAATCGGAGCAACAGGACATTATCGCTCGCGTCCAGGCAAATCAAGAAAAAATACAAAAGTGGGCGCATCATGCCCCAATGAATCATTTACATAAATTCTATTTAGTAGAAGCAGAACGATATCGGGTTTTAGATGAAAAATTAGCAGCAATTGAGATGTACGATAAAGCGATCGCACTTGCTCGAGAAAACGAGTACATCAACGAAGAAGCATTAGCCTGCGAACTAGCAGCTAAATTCTATCTTTCATGGGATAAACAAAGTATTGCCAAAACATACATGACAGATGCTTACTACTGCTATATGCGTTGGGGTGCTGTTGCTAAAGTCAAAGATTTAGAAGCGAAATATCCGTATCTAATTACGCGATCGCAAAACATACAAAACTCAGCAACAAAACATTTAGAACTGGCTCAAACGAGTTCCACAACTACCGGAGACTCTCATCTGCTTGACTTTATGACAGTGATGAAAGCTTCACAAGTGCTGTCAGAAGAAATGATGCTAACTCGCTTGCTAGAAAAATTGCTGAAAAATGTCATCGAAAATGCTGGTGCTGTCCGAGGTTACTTTATTGCTAAGCATGAAAATCAGTGGATGCTAGAAGCAATAGGAATGGTTGAAAGTAAGGACGTTAGTGTTGTCATTAGCTCACAGTTAGAAACAGATTCACCTTTACTACCAATTGCTTTATTCAACTATGTTGAGAGAACTAAAGAAAACCTAGTTTTAGATGAGGCTGTCAAAGACTTGCGTTTTGCAAATGATGCTTATATCATCACACATCAATCTAAATCGATTTTATGTTTGCCACTCATTCATTCTGGCAAGTTTACTGGTATTGTTTACTTGGAAAATAACCTGATTTCTGGTGCTTTTACTCCAGAACGGGTGAAGGTACTGAGTTTATTAACTGCACAAATTTCAATCGCAATTGATAACGCTCGTCTCTATACCAATTTGCAAACTTACTTACAAGAACTCGAAGTTAAAAACGCAGCTTTGCAAGCATCCGAAATGCGAGAGCGAGAAAAAGCTTCTCAACTTCAACAATATCTCGACAAACTCCAAAAAGCACAGGCTCAACTCGTGCAAACAGAGAAAATGTCTAGCTTAGGACAATTAGTTGCTGGCGTTGCTCATGAAATTAACAATCCAGTCAATTTTATATATGGCAACCTCAACCATGCTAACGAATACACCCGAGAGTTACTAGGACTACTGGCGCTCTATCAAACACATTACCCATCTCCTCATCCAGAAATTCAGGAAGAATCAGAAGCAATTGATTTGGAATTTCTGATGGAAGATTTGCCCAAACTACTATCTTCCATGCGAATAGGCGCAGATCGAATTCGTAAAATTGTCGCTTCTCTACGAACCTTCTCGCGCATGGATGAATCTGAAAGAAAAGCAGTGAATATTCATGACGGCATTGACAGTACTTTGATGATCCTGCAACATCGTTTGAA
Source organism: Tolypothrix campylonemoides VB511288_2 (assembly GCF_045999855.1). Classification (NCBI taxonomy): domain Bacteria; kingdom Bacillati; phylum Cyanobacteriota; class Cyanophyceae; order Nostocales; family Tolypothrichaceae; genus Tolypothrix; species Tolypothrix campylonemoides. The sequence continues at coordinate 565,588 of NZ_JBFPMW010000003.1, read as the reverse complement.
AGCGAAATCAGAGCATCCAGCTATTGAGATTATCAAAGATTATGGCAACCTGCCCCTAGTGGAATGCTATGCAGGAGAATTAAATCAGGTATTTATGAATGTTTTGAGTAATGCTATTGATGCGTTGGAAGATTCATTAGTGAATAATTCAGAAAAAATAACCACTCCAACAATTACTATTCATACTCAACAAGTTAATGCTCATCAAGTGGAAATCCGCATTTCGGACAACGGTATCGGGATGTCAGAGGCTGTTAGACAACGCCTATTCGATCCTTTCTTCACTACAAAACCTGTAGGTAAAGGCACTGGTATGGGCTTGTCGATTAGCTATCAAATTGTCACTGAAAAACACCGTGGTTTACTCTTTTGCAAGTCTGAACTAGGTCAGGGTACAGAATTTACTATCTGTATTCCAATTTCGCAGGAAACCAATAACAACATTCTCTAGAGAGACGGTACATTAATCTCAAAAACTCAATTTTTTCGTAGAGACGCGCCAGCACGCGTTTCTACATTAACGAAATATTTTTTGCTCCCCTTTTGACTGCTGGGCTGGCGTTCTAGTTACCGATCGCTCGCTTAGAGCGCTTAGACAAAAGTAGTAAAGCGATCGCAACAATCCCTATCATCAATCCGCTAGAAGATTCGTTGGTACTGACTTTAAACGGATTATTGGGTTTGCTCAAATCTTCTTTACCATTTTCAATTTTGCGGTTGAAGCGATCGCTTTCTGCTTCTGCTTGTTTCAATAATCTTCTTTGTTCGTCGTTAACCAGTACGAGCATTGAGGAATAGGGAGTGACTAACTCGTACTTTTTAGCTATGGCGTGAATTGCATCCAAAGTCTCCAACTGCTCTAAATTAATTTCCTTGCTCAGCCCCAAGATTAATTGTCGCACTGCCAGTTGCTGGAAATTATCTTCTTTTTGAGATGTAATCTTGCTCTCTTTGGTGTCTGATTCATTTTTATACCAAGCATAACCATCGACTACACTAACAGTAGAAGCTCCCAACACTGCTTTCGTTGCAACTCTTTGCAAAACTTCTGAAACTTGCTGAGATACTCCACCACCACTATCCTGTATTGCCTTTAACGTAGCATCATCATAAGCTGCGGGTAGTGAACCTAAATGTATCATCCATAAAGGTGCAAGTGTTGCTTTGATTTCACTCCCAGGGTTTTGCTTGGCAACTTTATCTTTTGACAACTCATAACTGCCCTCATCAGTTAATAGTAAAACACCATCATAAGCTGTATCACCACGCAACTGGTTAAACTGCTGTAGCATTTCTTGTGGTTGAATTGTGCCATAAAAAGTCATTTTTTCAGCTAAAAATTGCCCGATGTCATCTAATCGTTTAGGAACAGCACCTTTAGAAGCAGTGATGTATAAGTCAGCGTCATTATTTGCCAAGTCTTTATCTGCAAAGCCATGTTTTTGCAGCCACGTGAAAACTTGTGACAGTTCTTTCACGTGGGAATTCATACTGAAAGAACTATCTAGAACTAAGGCAAATCGTTTTGCTTGAGGTAAGGAATAATCCTTGTTTAAGAGCGGCTTGACTAAAATGCTGTGACCTTCAGGAAAGTTAACTTGATGCAACGTTGGCAGAAATTTTCCAGTTGCTGGCAAAAATGGTTCTAACCAAGGCTCGTCTTTGAGTGCTACCTCTTTACCGTTACGGATGCGCTTGGTTTCATGAGTCCAAAAGATGTTGCGTTTTTCCCCTAGAACGGGTAAAGCCCAACCGCTTTCTTGTCGCATCACTTTATAAGTGAGCCATAAATGCATTTCAGTTGGTCTTTGTTGGGGTACGCTTTGCAAGACTGGTGCTTGTGGAGGAATGGGAAATGCTCGCAAGCGATATTGACGCGGTCCGACTTGTTCGAGTAACGCCGGGTCTACTGGGCGTTCTCGTCTTACTTGTGAATTGTAAACTTTCTGAGCAGCACCGCGAGGCGCGATAACAAAGGGGAAACGTTTTTGCAAATCACCTGTATCGCCCAACCACAATCCTGTAATGACGGCGCTTTCTGGTAAGGAAAAGGAGTAGAAAATTTCTTGAACTTCAGGTGTCTGGTTTTTGTAGACTTCATAAAGTTCTAAATCCGCCCAATCACCATGTTCTGTGACTTTGATTTGTTGCGATCGCAGCCACACTTTTTTCTCATTAATATTGAGTAGCCCTGCTTTGACTTCTTGTCGGTTAAACGTGGATTGCACTGCGTGACTGACTAATTGTCGTTCTGCTTTTTGAAGTGGTGTATCAAAAAACTCGGCATAAAGTTTTTCGGCTTTCTCGGCGTCTTTGTCAGACCCATTGTACAGAAATGGCGACATGAAGGAGTTATAACTTTCTTGTACTGTATTGGCAACAGTTTGGCTCAATCCAAAGACACTGCGATACATCTCGCTAATATGATTGTTTTCTTCTTTAGTACTGAGGTAGCGATAAGAGGATAGGTAAGCGTTCACCAAACCCTCACGGATGGTATTTGACTTTGCCAAAAGTGCTTGGCGGGTACTGTCATTTGATGCTGGATGAGCTAAAAGCGAAAAGGCTTGGACTTGCGGCTGTTGTTGTAAAATGATGAATGCCGTCATCCAAGCGATCGCAACGGCACTAGCGCCAGTGAAAGTAGATTTTTTTCCCTTCTGTGAAGCAAATGCCTGTAAAATTCTTCGTCCGGAGTTAATATAGAGTGCCGCTAGTGCCAAAGGCATAACAACAAATAACGCTGTACTGAGTATCCAGAGAATTAAAAATAACAGGAAATACCATACCCCTTGTACCCACCATCCAGAAACTAAAATCTGCCAAAGACCACGCGCCCAATCGAATTTGAAAAATTCCTGTACTAAAAATGCTCCTAAAGGTAAGGCATAAAACAGCAGCACTGCACTTGCGTAGATACCAAATAACAACATCAAGCTGTGTGCTAACATTTGCAGCCACTGCAATCCACTTTTGCGGGTTGACGCATAGCCAAACAGCATTTCTAGAAAGAATGCTACGATACAGATTCCTATTGTGGCTAAAATTTGAGTACTAGCGGGAGTCAGTTCCCGAATGAGAAATAACCGCAACAGACACAGCAGAAACAGTGGCGCTTCAACTCCATAAAATAAGCGAAGGAGTTTTATGGGCTGTCGTCGAAAGTGGAAGGCTCCTAGGAAAGTACACACAGTTGGTACTGCAACTAAACCAACCAATGTTAAAAAGAACTCACTAGGGATTTCACCTGCTACCGTAGCCAGTACTAACGGTACACCAACAACAGGTAGTATCCCCATACAGACAGTTAACAAAAAAGTGACGTTCCAAACCCAGAATATAGTTTGAATTAGCCCGTTCCAAAACCACCTCACAGCTACCCTCCCTTCAAGCGCTACAGACAACCACTGCTAGACTTCTACACAAGTGTTATGTGGAATTCCGAACAAAGTCATCAGTACTCGTACTTAGCAATCCTTGAGCGATCGCTTTATGCTTTTGCTTGTTTTAACGATCTTCTTTGTTGATTGCTAGTTGAGCGGAAGCCACGTAATGGGTTGAAGCTTCTACCATATTGCATACCTTTTGACATCTGCCTTCTTCACACTTTGTTGTTCAACTTCTTCCATCTTTTTTTAGCTCATCGTCTTCAAAAGCTTACGGAGTCAGATTTTTAGCTTGCTTGTCATCCTGTTATATATTTTTCAGGATAGATAAATTAATAGTTCATCTATCTATAGACGTAAAAAAAATATGCAAAAACTTACTGCTAAAGGTATAGTAAGGAATTATAAAAATTAACAATAATAAGAATAGAGTGTTCCCAAAACAGCCATGAGTTTTGACAAAAGCTCATGCAGATCTGTTTGATTATCTATTCGACTATAAAGATGAAAAGCAAGTATCCGGTTAAAATTAAAAGTTAACTGTTACTTGATGTTCATTTATACATATAAGCTGGTCTAAAGCTAGAGGGTATGTCAATTGAAAAAATTGTTCGGATCGCTAGTAAATGTGGTTTGCTAGTGTGTCTGTGAATGGCGTATATGCAATACATATATGCAATTGTGATTGGTATCCATATTTACTGGAACGACCAAGGTTCTCAACTGAATCCAACAGTTCATACTTAGTGTGAAGAATTGGATAAATTTTAAGAAAAATCGGAGAGTATTAAATATGCCATGTTTTTTTATTTGGCATTTACTTAACCAACTTCAGATAAGATAATTTTATTGACTCCTTTTCCGCTTTAAAATTACCGAGCCTTGTAGGGTAGGCATTTCCTATCATCCTGTTTGGGTAATCTTTTCGCGTGAAGAGAGTAATAACTTAAAAATTAAGGTACAGATCCTTCTATCATCGGTATTTTAGAGTGTCAAAGATGTTTGCTCTGTCAAGGCAGCTTTGACAATAAAAGGAATAAAAACTTTACTGAGGTGGAACTAAAAATTTTCTTAGTTCTACCTTTTCTCATAGCGTTCGCACGCACAGCAATCCATTAATAAATAATCTTGCAAGCCCTACATATTAATAGTAGGTATTAACTCAAAAAGTAAGATAAGTAAGATAAGTAGAAAGAAATGAGAAAAGCTTTTATGAGTTCCCTTATCTGGGTTAAAATTTTTCAAAATTACTCTTACAACTATGCATTACGAGTTTTTTCCAAATAAATCTCGATTGCAAGAGTATTCTGAAGATACAAAACCTACTTTTCATACTATTGATTGAAAATTTAATTTAAAGTGAATTAAGAAAGTCAATTAAGAAAAATTTTAAAAAGAATAGGAAAAAATAGTATGTTTTATAGTTGCAAAATCAAGAGAAAATGATATTGTAAAATACAGGGGATTGTGATTGAGGTAAGTGTAAGAGCTTATTAACTAGCTTGGCACAACTACCATATCAACAGCCCTAAATTTTAGTTAATAGCGCACAGCAAAAGAATAATATCGTTGAACTATTTGGTTGAGATAACTTTACGCAATAAAAAACTGATAACACATAAACCTGGAGTAACACAAAGTAAATGTTGCGACAATTTTATAATATCGTAGGTGTCTTAAGGGAAAGAGCCCTATATCAAAACGACCAAAGAGCTTATAGCTTTATAAAAAATGCAGACACAGAATTAGCTAGTTTGACTTATGAGGAATTAGAGCGACTGTCACGAGCGATCGCGGCAAAACTGCAGAGCATAGGAGCTAGCAGACAACGAGCCTTCCTGGTATATCCATCGGGGCTAAAATTTATTACTGCCTTTTTTAAATGTCTGTATGCAGGAGTGGTAGCGGTTCTAGCTTATCCATCCAGACGCAATCAAAAAATGTCGCGACCCGAAGCAATTGTCGCGGATGTCCAGCTTCAGGTGTTAGTAAAAATTGAGATTTAGACTCTACAAAACCCACTTTTTTACTGGTTTCTAAAATGGAATTTAGAGTACACAAAACCTACTTCTCGTACAAAAAGGTTGAAATTTCATTTACCAGACTAAAAACAAATTTCTTAGAAAGGACTATACTTTAAGAAGTAAATATTTATCTACTTTAAGAGGTAGTTTCTAAATTAAAGTACAATGATAATGTTTACTTTAGGTGACATACATTAAGTGAATGTAAACTTAATACCGCTCGTTTAATGTGTGTCTTGACGTTAGTTACATCTAATGTCAAAGCAAGAGTTTTGCATTAGTTTACAGTCTTGTACCGTTTCCATATGAAGATGCATAAAAAGAACTCCACCGCTTGCGGCATATGCGCGAAGAGCGGAGGGGTTAGGAGGGGTAAAAATCTTGTACAGCTTCATAGAAAATTGGTATTAAGCAAGCGCTATTGAGTGTAGAGCTTGTTACTTAAATAAGAGCATTTACCATATGGCTCCACTAAATTTTTAATGTCAAATAAATTACAAGAGTGAAACAATGTTACAGAAATTTTGTACTATAGTAGACGTGTTAAGGGAAAGAGCTTTAGAGCAGAAAAGCCAAAGAGCTTATACCTTTATAAAAGATGCAGACACAGAATTAGCTAGTCTAACTTATGAAGAATTAGACCGACTGTCACGAGCGATCGCGGCAAAATTGCAGAGCATAGGAGCTAGCGGACAACGAGCCTTGCTGCTATATCCATCGGGGCTGGAATTTATTGCTGCCTTTTTCGGATGTCTGTATGCAGGAGTGGTGGCGGTTCCAGCTTATCCACCCAGACGCAATCAAAAAATGTCCCGGCTTGAGGCAATTGTCGCGGATGCCCAGCCTCAGGTGTTACTGACAACAGAGGCTTTATTAAGTAACATCAAGAGTCGCTTTTCTGAGAATGAAGGACTAGCCGACTTGCAGTGTTTTGCTACAGATAGCATCGACCGCTCTCAAGCAGAATCATGGCAAGAAACAGCTTTGTCCAGCAATACTCTAGCCTTTCTCCAGTACACTTCTGGCTCTACAGGAACTCCAAAAGGAGTGATGGTCAGTCACGGTAATGTGCTGCACAACGAACAGCTGATTCAGAAGGGATTTGAACAGAATTCACAATCTATTGTCGTTGGCTGGTTGCCTCTTTTTCATGACATGGGTCTTATTGGGAATTTACTTCAGCCTTTGTACTTGGGTATTCCATGCATTCTCATGTCTCCAGAGGCTTTTTTCCAACGCCCTTTGCGTTGGCTCCAGGCTATTTCCCACTACAAAGCTACTACCAGTGGCGGACCTAATTTTGCCTATGACTTGTGCGTACACAAGATTACTCCCGAAGAGAAGGCAACTCTCGACCTCAGTAGTTGGCAAGTGGCTTTCAACGGAGCCGAACCAGTCCGCGCCGAGACAATGAAAAAATTTGCAGAGGCTTTTGCATCTTGTGGCTTTCGTCACGAAGCATTTTACCCATGTTATGGTATGGCGGAAACGACTTTAATTGTTTCTGGTGGTTGTGCAAGCGCTCCGCCCGTCTTACAAACTGTCCAAAAAGCAGCACTAGAGAAAAATCAGGTGGTTTTAGCTGACAGCACAAAAGACAATTTCACTCAAACAATAGTTGGTTGCGGTCAACCGTTGGAGGATCTAAAGGTTGTTATTGCCCATCCGGAAACTATGACCCGCTGCAAACCTAATGAGGTGGGTGAAATTTGGGTATCTGGTTCTAGCGTTGCCCAAGGCTATTGGAATCGACCAGAACAGACCGAGGAAACGTTTCGAGCACAATTGCAAGATACTGGAGAAGGACCTTTTTTACGGACGGGGGACTTGGGATTTTTGCACGATGGCGAACTATTCGTCACCGGGCGTGTCAAAGATATGATTATCATCCGAGGGCAAAACCATTATCCTCAAGACATTGAACTGACCGTAGAAAAGAGCCATCCGGCACTACGCGCTGGTTGTGGAGCGGTGTTTACAGTCGAGGTTAAGGGTGAAGAGCGATTGGTCGTTGTTCAAGAGGTAGAGCGTAATTATTTGAGAAAACTCAATGTGAATGAGGTAGTTGGAAGTATTAATCAGGCTGTAGCGGCGGAACACGGTCTACAGGTTTATGCCACCGTACTGGTTAAGACCGGGAGTATCCCTAAAACTTCCAGTGGTAAAATACAGCGCAATACCTGTCGGTCTGAGTTCCTTCGTGGAAGTTTGAATGTCTTGGAAGATTGGAGTGAGAATCCAGAGAGCAAAACGAAATTCTTGCATTTGCATACTGAAATTGAATCACTGTTGCAACAATTGCAAGCTTCCAAGCAATAAGATCTGTGTTAGCACATCAAAGTTTGTAAAAGTCAAACATCTATCAAACACCCTGTGAAAAAACGTTTTAGTTAAACCTGTAGAGACACGAGCGATGGAAATGCTAAATGTTGAAGTCAAAGAGAATCTAACGATTTCTCCTAAAAAGGATGCACAAAAGGAGCTACTAACTGTCAAAAAAATTCAAGCTTGGCTTGTATCTCGTTTAGCAGAACAACTGGAAATTAACTCAAATCAGATTGATGTCACGATTCCTTTTGAGCAGTATGGTGTGGATTCCTTGACAGCAGTCAGTTTGACTGGTGACTTAGAAAAGTGGCTTGGATGCGAGATCGATCCTACTCTACTCTACGATTACCCAACTATTAAGGCTCTGGCGCAGCATTTATTTGAGGAAGTCGCAGTCAAGGTGTAAGCCGTAATTCGTTGGCTGACACATTAGTAATGATATGTAAAGGAAATGGAACCCATAGCAATTATCGGTATTGGCTGTCGTTTTCCCAGTGCTGACAACCCAGAAGTCTTTTGGCAAATCTTGCATAACAAAGTCGATGCCATCACTGAAGTACCAAAAGAGCGTTGGGATGTTGATGCCCTGTACGATCCAAAGCCAGCGACTCCAGAAAAAATGAATACCCGTTGGGGTGGCTTTTTGGAGCAGGTAGATCGATTTGAACCCAGTTTCTTTAACATTTCCCCTCGTGAGGCAGAGCCAATAGACCCCCAACAAAGATTGTTGTTGGAGGTGGCTTGGGAAGCTCTAGAAAACGCGGGAATTGCACCACAAAAGTTAGCTGGCAGCAAGACTGGAGTTTTTATTGGCATCTGCAACGCTGACTATCACAGGCTTCTCTATCAAAATTCCTCCTGCATAAATGCATATAGCGGCACGGGTACTGCTTCCTCCATTTCAGCTAACCGTATATCCTACGTGCTGGATTTAAGAGGTCCAAGTGTCGCAATAGATACTGCTTGCTCTTCGTCCTTGGTCGCAGTCCACTTTGCCTGTCAAAGTTTGCGGAGTGGCGAGTCCAGTATGTGCTTGGTTGGAGGGGTCAACTTGATTTTGTCCCCCGATATGGGCATAACTTTTTCTCAAGCGCAGATGATGGCATCTGACGGTCGGTGTAAAACTTTTGATGCTAAGGCTGACGGTTATGTACGGGGGGAGGGCTGCGGTGTAGTCGTTCTGAAACTCCTAAAAGATGCAATTCGGGATAAAGACAATATTCGGGCGATCGTCAAAGGCTCAGCAATTAACCAAGATGGTCTGAGCAATGGACTGACAGCACCCAATGCACTTGCCCAACAAGCGGTCATCCGTGAAGCTTTGAAAAATGCAGAAGTGACACCAGCGCAAATTAGCTACATTGAAGCTCACGGTAGTGCCACTTCTTTAGGAGATCCAATTGAATTTAAATCTTTAAAAGCTGTGCTCATGAAGGATCGTCAGCCAGACCAACCTTGTTGGATTGGCTCGGTTAAAACCAATATTGGTCATTTAGAAGCAGCGGCTGGAATTGCTGGGCTCATCAAAGTGGTACTTTCACTGCAACACGGGGAAATACTACCGAATCTACATTTGGTGCAGTTAAATCCTTATATTTCCCTCAAAGGAACAACTTTTTCTATCCCTACTGAATGCCAGCCTTGGGTTGCTGGTACAGAAAAACGTTTGGCTGGGGTCAGCGCCTTTGGCTTTGGGGGTACAAATTGTCACGTCATTCTAGAAGAAGCACCTATCGATTTTAGATTGAGCGATGCTGGTAAGAATCCAAAATCTGAAATCCAAAATCCAAAATCCACAGAATGCCCCCTGCACCTTTTGACGCTTTCGGCAAAAAGTGAGAAGGCGCTTGTGGAACTGGCCCAAAAGTATGTAAATTTCTTTGCATCTCATCCTGAAGTATCGCTTTTTGATGTTTGCTATACAGCCAATACGGGGCGATCGCATTTTAACCACCGCCTTGCTGTGATGGCTTCTTCTTGTGTACAAGCGCGAGAAAAACTAACAAACTTCTGCACTAAACAAGAATCAGCACAAGTCTTCAAGGGACAGGGCAGTAGTTTACCAAAAGTAGCCTTTCTCTTCACGGGTCAGGGGTCTCAATATGTGGGTATGGGACGCCAACTCTACGAAACTGCGCCCGTCTTCCGCGCCGCCATCGATCGCTGCGATGAAATTTTGCGTTCCTATCTGGAAAAGCCTTTGCTATCGGTTCTTTACCCGGAACCAGGTCAGACTTCACCAATTAACCAAACCGCTTACACTCAACCCGCTCTATTTGCCATAGAGTATGCGTTGGTGCAATTGTGGCAATCCTGGGGAATTCACCCTGATGCTGTCATGGGTCATAGTGTCGGGGAATACGTTGCCGCCACTGTAGCGGGAGTCTTGAGTTTGGAAGATGGTTTAAAGCTGATTGCTAACAGAAGCCGCCTGATGCAGAGTCTACCGACCGGCGGTGAAATGGTAGCAGTGTTTGCTGATGAAAAATATATCCGTTTTGTTACTGAGATTGATAACAAAAGAGTCTCATTTGCTGCTTTTAATGGAGGGGGAAACACGGTAATTTCCGGTCAATCACAAGCAGTCCAAGAAATTTGTGCTGACCTAGAAGCAGCAGGAATACCGACCAAAAAGCTACAAACCTCTCACGCCTTCCACTCACCACTGATGGAACCGATACTGGCTCAATTTCGGGAGGTTGCCGATCGGATAACCTATGGTGTTCCCGACATAACCATTATCTCCAATCTTACAGGAGAGCCACTCACTCAGGAGGAGATATCAGCTGATTACTGGTGTCGCCATTTGCGCTACCCAGTACAATTTGCCAAAAGTCTCAAAGCACTTCACGCGGAAGGATACGAGGTGTTTGTGGAGATAGGGCCAAAACCAACATTGTTGGGGATGGGGCGTAACTGTTTGCCAGACAAGGTAGGAGTTTGGTTGCCTTCGTTGCGTCCGGGGCAAGAAGATTGGCAGGTATTACTCCAGAGTTTAGGGGAATTATACGTGCGTGGAGCAGAGGTAGATTGGTCTGGTTTTGACTGGGACTGCGGTCGTCGTCTGCAATTACCAACTTATCCTTTCCAACGACAGCGCTATTGGGTGGAGAGCGCCGCAAACGATAGTTCCCAAGCAGACAACTTATCCCAAGACAAGATTCAAAGCCCCATCGTGCAACTCCTAAACCAAGGAGATACCCAACACATAGTTCAAAATTTAGAAAAGACAGGAGAACTTTCAGAAGACGAGTTAAGAATGTTGCCAAAGCTATTAGAACTGTTAGTCAAACAAGACCGACAGTTGCTAGGAGCAGCATCTGTTAAAGATTGGCTTTACGAAGTAGAGTGGAAACAGTTGCCGCCTCAGGTAAAGGCTCAAGAGAAAAGCGGAATTCAAAAAATCGGTACTTGGCTAATTTTTGCTGACTTGGAGGGTGTGGGACAAAACCTGGCCAAACTTTTGCGATCGCAAGGTCACACCTGTATTTTAGTTCATCCGGGGAATACCTGTAATTTAAGAAAGGACGGAACTTGGTGCATTAGCCCTTCTAGCCCAGCAGATTTTAAATGTCTTTTCCAAGAAGTTTTAGAAACTCTAGAGCGTCCTTTACAAGGAATTATCCACCTGTGGAGTTTAGAGGCACAATCGGCTTCATCTCTGACAATCTCCTCTCTAGAACAAGCTCAGACCCTTGGTGTTGGTAGCGTATTGTATTTGCTACAAGCTCTCATCAAAGAACTGGAAACTAAAAAGAATAGGGATTTTCCCGCATCAGTTTCCCCCCTACCCCAATTGTGGTTGGTGACACGGGGAGCGGTACCAGTCGGTTCGGAACTTCCTGGGGTGGCGCAATCTTCTTTATGGGGATTGGGCAAAGTCGTGGCTCTAGAACATCCCGAACTGTGGGGCGGAATGCTCGATTTAGCCCCAGAATTTACTGGTGATGAGGCAATAGAACTGCTAGCAGAAATTGAGAATTCTTGTGGGGAAGACCATATCGCCTTTCGCAACGGCAATCGCTATGTCGCTCGCTTGGTGCCCAAACAACTGTCAGAATCCAAACAAGTGGCACTCCGCTCAGATAGCACTTACCTAATTACTGGAGGTTTGGGGGCTTTGGGATTGAGAGTAGCCCGTTGGATGGTGGCACAGGGGGCAAGACAATTGGTACTCACTGGACGCAGCAAAGCTTCAGATGAAGCGCAATCAATCCTCCGACAACTCGAACAACTTGGAGCCAAGGTTTTCGTTGCTCAAGCAGATGTGTCTGATGAAGCGGATGTACTGAAGTTGCTTGAAGCGATCGACACATCAATGTCACCCCTGCGGGGAATTGTTCATGCTGCTGGAGTTTTAGATGACGGCATCTTGCTACAGCACTCCTGGGAGCGTTATAGTAAAGTGATGGCTCCAAAAGTGAAAGGGGCATGGAATCTACACGCGTTGACCCAAGGTCTGCCGTTAGACTTCTTTGTTTTATTTTCTTCAGCAGCTTCATTACTAGGCTCGCCCGGTCAAGGGAATTACGTTGCTGCCAACAGTTTCATGGATGCCCTAGCTCATCATCGCCGATTCCAAGGACTACCGGGATTAAGCATCAACTGGGGACTTTGGGCTGATGTGGGGATGGCAACTGGTTTGGTAAACCGTTACCAGGCTGCCAATGCGATGGGATTAAAGAGCATCGCTCCAGAGCAAGGATTGCAAGTTCTAGAACAAGTTCTGGGACAAGCGACTTCACAGATTGGGGTATTACCAATCGATTGGTCGGTTTTGAGACAGCAATTAAGGGTTAGCGGTCAACTGCCATCGTTACTTGTTGAATTTGCTAACACAGAAGACCGGGCAGAAACTGCTCAGTCATCGGCTCTGCAGTCCGATATTCTACAAAAATTACAGGCGGCGGCGGCAAACGAACGCCTCTCCCTATTAACGACCCACATTCAAGGAGAAGTCGCCAAGGTTCTGGGGCTTCCACCATCTGAATTGCCCGATCCAAAACAAAACTTCTTTGATATGGGTATGGATTCTCTGATAGCAGTTGAGCTAAAAAACCAGTTGCAAAACCATTTAGGGCAATTCCTTCCCTCAACTCTAGCCTTTAACTATCCCAACATCAATTCCCTTGCTCAATACCTATCTCAAGATGTTCTTTCTCTAGATATTTCTGCTCAGACAAGTCAGGATTTACCACAAAATCAAGAAGAACTGACTACTTCTTTGGAAGAAATTAAACAACTTTCAGAAAGGGAGGTTATGGCTTTAATAGCTCAAGAATTTGAAGCGTATAGATAAGGAGATTTTCTGTTGATATGAGTCAGTTGCCGTCAGATACCAGTCAACTCTCTGCACTGCAACAATCGCTTTTTGTAGTGCAGAAGTTAAAATCCAAACTTACTGAGATTGAGAATGCAAAAACAGAGCCAATTGCTATTATCGGCATGAGTTGTCGCTTTCCTGGGGGAGCGAATGACCCGGAGAGATTCTGGCAGCTATTGCATGAAGGTGCAGACACCATCTCTGAGGTACCAGCCCAGAGGTGGAACATTAACGATTATTACGATCCAAACCCCGATGCACTGGGGAAAATGTACACTCGGACTGCGGGTTTTTTAAATGAGGTAGACCAGTTCGATCCCTTGTTCTTTGGGATTTCCCCTCGGGAAGCAGTCAGCTTAGACCCCCAGCAGCGCCTGCTACTAGAGGTGAGCTGGGAAGCTTTGGAAAATGCCGCACAGCCATCAAACCAGTTAAGTAGCAGTCAAACTGGCATTTTTGTGGGCATTGGACAAAATGACTACGCCCAATTGCAAATAAAGTTGGGTGACCCCACACGCATCGACGCTTACACCGGCACTGGAAATGGTTTTTGCTTTGCCTCTGGTCGGTTGTCCTACGTTCTGGGGCTACAGGGTCCCAACATGGCGATTGATACCGCTTGCTCTTCTTCCTTAGTCGCCGTTCATTTGGCTTGTCAGAGCCTGCGTGCAGGAGAATGCAATTTGGCGTTAGCAGGCGGCGTGCAGTTAATATTATCGCCAGAAACCACCATTTTTCTCTCTAAAGCACGCGCTCTTTCCCCAGACGGTCGATGCAAGACTTTTGATGCTGCTGCTGATGGCTTTGGTCGGGGTGAGGGCTGCGGAGTGGTGGTGCTCAAACGCCTCTCGGATGCGATCGCCAACAAAGATAACATCTTAGCTGTGATTCGAGGTTCAGCAATCAACCACGATGGTCCTAGCAGTGGTCTAACAGTTCCCAATGGATTGGCTCAGCAAAAACTCATTCTTAAGGCTCTGGAGAATGCTAAGGTAGAACCTTCCCAAGTGAGTTATGTAGAAACTCACGGCACGGGAACGGCACTGGGTGACCCCATTGAAGTGGAAAGTTTAGGGGCTATCTTTGGCAAAGGTCGTCAAGACAACCCTCTGATAATTGGTTCGGTAAAAACCAACATCGGTCACCTAGAACCAGCAGCAGGAGTTGCTGGTTTAATGAAGGTAGTGCTTTCTTTCCAACACAACGAAATTCCACCACACCCGCACTTTAAACAGCCCAATCCTTACATCAACTGGGATGAACTACCAGTGGTGGTACCAACCTCATCAATACCTTGGTTTTCAGGAGAAAAGCGGCGGTTGGCTGGAGTCAGTTCTTTTGGTATGGGCGGTACGAATGCCCATATTGTGTTGGAAGAGCCACCGATACTAGAGACTGTGAGAGCGGAAGTAGAACGCCCGGTGCATCTGCTGACACTATCGGCAAAGACTGAAGTTGCCCTCAAGCAATTAGCACTTCGCTATAATAATTACCTAGCTGTCAATCCATCTGCAGACATAGGAGACATTTGCTATACCGCTAATGCAGGTCGAACTCATTTTCCCCATCGGTTGAGTGTAGTTGCCTCTTCTGGAGCACAGTTGCGTGAAAAGCTAGCGAATTTCTCTGCCGGACAGACAACAGCAGAGGTATTTCAGGGACAAAGCAACAGTTTACCGAAGATAGCCTTTCTCTTCACGGGTCAGGGGTCTCAATATGTGGGTATGGGACGCCAACTCTACGAAACTGCGCCCGTCTTCCGCGCCGCCATCGATCGCTGCGATGAAATTTTGCGTTCCTATCTGGAAAAGCCTTTGCTATCGGTTCTTTACCCGGAACCAGGTCAGACTTCACCAATTAACCAAACCGCTTACACTCAACCCGCTCTATTTGCCATAGAGTATGCGTTGGTGCAATTGTGGCAATCCTGGGGAATTCACCCTGATGCTGTCATGGGTCATAGTGTCGGGGAATACGTTGCCGCCACTGTAGCGGGAGTCTTGAGTTTGGAGGATGGCTTAAAACTGATTGCCAACAGAAGCCGCCTGATGCAGACTCTACCTCCAGGTGGTGAAATGGTGGCAGTGTTTTCTGATGAAGCTTATATAAGTAAATTTATTGATATATATACTAGAAAAGTATCATTTGCTGCTTTTAATGGAGATTCCAACACGGTAATTTCCGGCGACACACAAGCAATTCAAGCAATTTGTGCTGACTTACAAGCAGCAGGAATATCGACTAAAAAGCTACAAACATCCCACGCCTTCCACTCACCACTGATGGAACCGATACTGGCTGAATTCCGTGAAGTAGCTGAACAAGTCACCTATGGTGCTCCTCAATTGACCATTATCTCCAATCTCACAGGAGAGCGACTGACTCCACAGGAAATATCGTCTGATTACTGGTGTCTCCATTTGCGCTGTCCGGTACAATTTGGCAAAAGTCTCAAAGCACTTCACGCAGAGGGATATGAGGTATTTGTGGAGATAGGACCAAAACCAACATTGTTGGGGATGGGGCGCAACTGTTTGCCAGATAAGATAGGAGCTTGGCTGCCTTCATTACGTCCGGGACAAGAAGATTGGCGGGTATTACTCCAGAGTTTGGGAGAACTATACGTGCGCGGAGCAGAGGTAGACTGGTCTGGCTTCGACCGGGGCTACGAGCGTCGGCGTGTAATGTTGCCCACCTATCCCTTCCAACGACAGCGCTATTGGGTGCAAAAGGCTGAGAGCGAGCATCAACAAACAGAATTATCATCTCAACAGACAATCCAAACCTCTATTGTTAACCTTCTGCAGCAAGGAAACATAGCACAGTTAACAAAGCAGCTGGAGACGGCAGGTAAGTTCTCACAAGAGCAGATGAAAATACTGCCCCAGATGCTAGAAGTTTTGGTTAAGCAACACCAACAAGAAATACAAACTACCGCTATCAAAGATTGGCTCTACGAAATAGAGTGGCAGCAGATGCCGCAGCAGACGGTGCAACAGAACACCCAAAGACAGGCACCAGGAACCTGGGTGGTTTTTGCCGATGCTAGCGGTGTCGGACAAGCACTGGGAGAACTTTTACAACAGCACGGACAGAGTTGTATTCTAGTTTACAATGGAAAAGCCTATCAAAACTTAAAACCGGGAATTTGGAGCATCAACCCCACCAGCCCTAAGGACTTTGAGCGTCTGTTTCAAGAGGTTTTAAGGGCTGAATTGCCACCGTTAAAGGGAATAGTCCATCTGTGGAGTTTAGAAGCAATGCCACCAAATGCCCTGACTATCCCAACTCTTGAGTCGGCTCAAAACCTTGGTTGCCTTAACGTATTGCATCTGGTGCAAACCCTGAGCCAGTACAATGAGTTAGCTTCATGCCAATTGTGGTTGGTGACTCGGGGAGCGATACCAGTCAAAGGCGATGTTACCTTGGCCGTTGCTCAAGCTCCATTATGGGGACTGGGTAAAGTTATTGCCCTGGAATATCCCGAACTCTGGGGCGGAATGTTTGATTTAGCACCGGAATCCACTGGTGATGAAGCAACACAACTGTTAGCAGAAATTGAGAATTCTCTTGGTGAAGACCATATCGCCTTTCGCGAGCGCAAACGGTATGTTCCTCGGTTAATACTTAAAGAAATATCAAAATTCAAACAAGTGGAGCTTTCCTCAGATAGCACTTACCTAATTACCGGGGGTTTGGGTGCTTTGGGACTGAGAGTAGCTCGTTGGATGGTGTCTCAGGGGGCGAGACAGTTGGTTTTGGTTGGACGAAGTGCGGCTTCAGATGCAGTGCAATCAACCCTCAGGCAACTCGAACAACTTGGAGCCAAGGTTTTCGTTGCTCAAGCAGATGTGTCTGATGAAGCGGATGTGGTGAAACTGCTTGCAACAATGAACGCATCCATGCCACCTCTCCGAGGAATTGTTCATGCTGCGGGGGTTTCTGGTTACAAACCCATCAAAGATATGGATTCGGATACCTTTGAATCAGTGGTGCGTCCTAAAGTGTTGGGGACATGGATACTGCATCAACTGACGCAGGACATGAAATTGGACTTTTTCGTCAACTTCTCCTCCATTGCATCAGTGTGGGGTTCCAAGGGACAGGCGCACTACGCAGCGGCAAACCACTTCCTTGATGTGTTGGCCCATCACCGTCAAGGACTCGGATTGCCTGGATTAACTGTGAATTGGGGTCCTTGGGCTGATGGTGGTATGGTCGTAGAGGAATTCCAGAGGTGGATGTCTCGAATGGGTGTAAGCGGCTTGCAGCCGGAGAATGCGATCGCTGCTTTGGAATACCTAATGGCAGAGGGGTCTGTTCAGACAACGGTGGCTAATATCGATTGGAGTTTGTTCAAAGAGGTATATGAAGCCAGGGGAAAACGCCCACTCCTAGAACTGCTTGCAGGACAATCGCAGAAAGGGCAACAGCAGCCGTCAGTGCGACATTCCGATATCTTACCGCGATTGTTGCAAGCTCAAAGTGACGAGCGCTTGCATCTGTTGGTAGTTTATTTACAAGAGCAAATAACTAAAGTGTTGGGGTTTGACGAATCGTTAGTTTTAAATCCGCACCAAAGCTTGCTGGAATTAGGTCTTGATTCTTTAATGGCTGTTCAACTCAAAAATGCGATCGCAACCGACCTTGAGGTGAATGCTCCTGTAGAAAAAATCATTGATGGCTCCAGCATTATGCAACTGGCAGAACTATTACTGCAGGAATTAGCCATAGCAAACACAACACCGCCAGCACCCCCTTCTTCCTTAGAAAATGAATTAGAACTTATTAAACTACCAATAGAAGATGGTTCTACCTCCTTTGCATCTCTTGCATCAGCAACTAAATTAAGCCAGGACAATTGGATAGAGGGGGAATTATGAATTTAGTTGAGTTTTTACAAGAGCTTTCGGCAAAGAATGTAGAATTGTGGGTCGATGGTGGTAAACTGCGCTATCGAGGTCCTCAAGATGTATTAACCCCAGAATTATTAAACGATATTAAGCGTTTTAAGGAAAAAATTATACTGCTGCTGCAAAAGGGCACCGAAACTGCTCAAACCATTAGCCTGCGCCCTATGGAACGGAACGGGCATATACCGCTGTCCTTTGCCCAACAGCGTATGTGGTTTCTACAGCAGTTAGATGTGAATACTAGCTTTTACAACCTTCCTGCGGCTATGCGTTTTGTAGGGACCCTCGATGTCACTGCTCTAGAATACAGTTTCAATTACATCATCAGCCGTCACGAAACCCTACGTACTAACTTTATTCAGGTAAACGGGCAACCCTTTCAAGTCATCCACCCCAGACTTTCCTTGAAACTCACTGTTGTGGATTTGCGATCGGAAAGCGAACGAGAAAGCTATTGCCAGCAACTAGCCGTAGAAGAAACCCAACGCCCATTTGACTTGGCAACTGACCCATTGGTGCGGGCTAGTTTGTTCAAGCTGACAGAGACAGAACACATTTTGCTACTGGTTATCCATCACATAGTATCAGATGGTTGGTCAATGGGCGTACTTATCCGTGAGATAGCAGCAGCCTATCAAGCTGTATGCAGTCAAAAGCCAATTGCACTACCAAAGTTGTCGGTTCAATATGCTGATTTTGCTATATGGCAGCAGCAGTGGTTGCAGCGGGAGGAACTGGCAAAGCAGCTAGCATACTGGAAGGAAAAACTGGCGGGTGCGACTGCTTTATTGGAACTGCCCACCGACCGACCGCGACCTGCGATTCAAACTTACCGGGGGAAAACCGAGAAATTTGCGCTTACAAAAGAACTGAGATCGGCGTTAGCGGTACTGAGTCAGCAACAGGGTGTGACGCTGTTCATGATGTTACTGGCAGCGTTTCAAACTTTACTCTATCGCTACAGCAACCAGACTGATATCTGCGTTGGCACACCCATTGGCAACCGCAATGGTAAAGAAATCGAGGGGTTAATTGGGTTATTCCTCAACACTTTAGTGCTGCGGAGCGATTTGTCTGCTAACCCAAGTTTTAGCGATTTACTGTCACAAGTGCGTCAAGTTGCACTTGACGCCTACGCCCATCAAGACCTGCCCTTTGAGCAGTTGGTGGAACAATTGCAGCCAGAGCGTTCTTTAAGTTATGCACCACTTTTCCAAGTGATGTTTGTGCTTCTCGTTGCGCCAACGTCACAGTTGCAACTTCCAGGCTTAACGCTGTCTCCGTTTCCCATCGAAAGCTTGACAGCCAAGTTTGATTTGACTTTATCACTAGAGAACACAGGCACTGGATTGATTGGTTATCTGGAATACAATACTGACCTGTTTGACGCAGCTACCATTGCGCGGATGGTAGAGCACTATCAAACTCTACTTGAGGCGGTGGTTGCTAATCCCCATCAGAAGATATCAGAACTCCCACTGCTTACTGCCAAAGAAAAACACCAGATACTGGTGGAGTGGAACGATACTCAACTAGACTACCCCAAACAATTGTGTTTGCACTCTTTGTTTGAGCAACAAGTTGAAAAAACACCAGACGCTGTAGCCGTGGTGTTTGAAAATGAACAACTCACCTACACTCAGTTAAACGCCAAAGCCAATCAACTCGCACATCACCTACTCCAGTTGGGTGTCGGACCGGAAGTGTTGGTCGCCATTTGTGTCGAACGCTCAATCGAGATGTTAGTGGGACTGGTGGCAATTCTCAAAGCCGGTGGGGCCTATGTCCCCCTCGACCCCATTTACCCACCAGAGCGATTGGCGTACATCCTGGAAGACTCGGGTGCCAAAGTACTGCTCGCTCAGCAGGCGGTAGCAGAGCTTCTGCCAGAGACACACGGGCATGTTGTCTACTTAGACACAGATTGGCCAATTCACCAAAGTTCATCCAACCCCAACACTCATGTTTGCGCCGATAATTTAGCGTATGCCATTTACACGAGTGGTTCTACCGGACGACCTAAAGGAGTGCAAATTCCCCACAGGGCGGTAGTGAACTTTTTAAACTCAATGTCGGCTCAACCGGGGATAGGGTCAGAAGATGTACTGGTAGCGGTGACGACCATTACCTTTGATATTGCAGCGTTGGAGTTGTTCCTACCATTGAGTAGGGGCGCATGGGTCGTCCTCACCCGCGATTTGATTGCCGATGGCGGTCAAAGCACTGCGGCTTTGGGAACATCCAGCGCTACAGTTATGCAAGGCACTCCAGCCACTTGGCGAGCCCTCATGCAAGCAGGCTTCCTTGGCAATCCTCAATTGAAAATCCTTTGTGGTGGTGAAGCTCTCGATCGCGAACTCGCAGCACAATTGCTCGAGCGTGCCGATAGCTTGTGGAATATGTACGGTCCAACGGAGACCACCATTTGGTCAGCCGTTTCTCAGGTGCAGCCCGATTCTGGCGCGGTGTCCATCGGCAGAGCGATCGCCAACACCCAATTCTACATCCTCGATGTCAATTTACAACCAGTACCAGTGGGTGTGGCTGGGGAATTGCACATTGGCGGTGATGGCTTGGCGCGGGGCTATCTCAGCCGCCCTGAATTGACAGCCGAAAAGTTCATTCCCAACCCCTTTAGCAAAAAGCCCGGTGAAAGGCTCTACAAAACTGGAGATTTAGTTCGCTACCTAAAAGATGGTAATATTGAGTATATCGGACGTATTGACCATCAGGTGAAAGTGCGCGGTTTCCGCATTGAATTAGCCGAAATTGAAGCACTCCTGAGCCAGCACCCAACTGTACAACATACCGTTGTCATAGCTAAAGACATTGCAGGGGACAAGCGCTTGGTTGCTTACTTAGTACCCCAGGCTCAGACAACACCAGCCCTTAGTGAGTTGCGCTCCTTCCTCAAACAGCAACTGCCCGAGTACATGGTGCCGTCTTATTTTATGGTGCTCGATGCCTTTCCGCTCACACCCAATGGCAAAGTTGACCGTAAAGCCCTGCCTACCCCCGACCAAACCCGAATAGAGGCCCAAGCATACGTTGCACCGCGAAACGAGGTGGAGCGAATTCTCAGCCATGTCTGGCAAGAGGTGCTGAATCTCGAAAGAGTCGGTGTAAACGACAACTTCTTTGAACTCGGCGGTCATTCACTTCTGGTCGTTCAAGTCCATAGCAAACTCAATCAAAAGTTACTTGGAAACATTAACAAAGAAATCTCAGTAGTTGACTTATTTAAATATCCAACTATAAGTACCTTGGCGCAATATCTCCGACAGGAGCAAAATGGGGCAACACCTGCAAGGCAGAAAATCAATGACCGCGCCAGCAAGCAAATAGAAGCTCTGAAACGACAACCACTGATGAAACAAAGGAAGAAGAACAATGGATAACCAGGAAACCAATGATGAAATGGAAGTGCTCGCCAGCATTGCTGGTCGTTTTCCAGGAGCCAAAAACGTTGATGAGTTTTGGCAGAATCTGCGCGACGGTGTTGAGTTCATTTCATCAGTCGGTGAACAAGAGGAGATACAGCTATGAAAACTATTGAGGAGTTTTTGTCTGACCTCTGCACATTAGATGTAAAGCTGTGGGTGGATGGCGACCGTCTGCGGTGTAGCGCCCCTGAGGGAATACTCACACCGTCTCTGCGCCTTCAGTTACAAGAGCGCAAAGTAGAAATTCTCGCGTTTTTACAAAAAGCTAGTCTGACCTCAAGTTCCGCTCTAGCGACAATTCAGCCCGTTTCGCGATCGCTCAAACTACCACTGTCCTTTGCCCAACAACGCTTGTGGTTCCTGCAGCAATTAGAGCCTGAGAGTGGCTTTTACAACATTCACGTGCAAGTCCGTTTTCAGGGGAACCTCAATGTCACTGCTCTAGAATACAGTCTCAATCACATCATCAGCCGCCACGAAGTCCTACGTACCAACTTTGTTGTAGTAGATGGGCAACCGATACAAGTTATTGCTGACAGCAAGACCATAACCCTGGCAACTGTAGACTTGCAACACTTAGAGCCAACACAGCGAGAAAGCACCTGCCGCCAATTAATCCTTGAAGAAGCCGCACAACCTTTTGACTTGACAACTGACTCACTGGTGCGGGCGAGTTTGTTCAAGCTGACAGAGACAGAACACGTTCTGCTACTGATGATGCACCATATGGTTTCAGATTGGTGGTCAATGGGGGTATTGGTAAACGAGTTAGCAGCAATCTATCAAGCTGCGTATAACAATGTACCCATCGCCCTACCAAAGTTGCCGATTCAGTATGCTGACTTTGCTGTTTGGCAGCGACAGTGGTTGCAGGGAGAGGAACTGACAAAGCAGGTGGGATACTGGAAGGAAAAACTCGCAGGTGCTCCCGCTTTGTTGGAAATGCCCACCGATAGACCGCGACCCGCTATTCAAACATATAAGGGGGCGACTGAGAAATTTAAACTTTCTCAAGAGTTATGTGAAGCGCTAACTGCCCTAAGTCAGCGACAGGGCGTGACACTGTTCATGACGCTTTTAGCAGCATTTCAAATATTGCTGTATCGCTATAGCGGTCAGACTGACATTTGTGTGGGTACACCAATAGCTAACCGCAATCGTGCCGAAACAGAGGGGTTATTCGGGTTATTCCTCAACACTCTAGTGCTGCGGGGCAATTTGTCTGGCAATCCCAGTTTTGTTGATTTCCTCTTGCAAGTGCGCTCAGTTGCCCTTGGTGCTTACGCCCATCAAGACCTGCCCTTTGAGCAGTTGGTGGAACAATTGCAGCCAGAGCGTTCTTTAAGCCACACACCACTTTTCCAAGTGATGTTTGTGCTCCACAATACACCAATGCAAGTGTTGCAACTTCCCAACTTAACGCTCTCGCCATTGGAACTTGAAAGCTCAACTGCCAAGTTTGATTTGAACCTCACCTTAAAGAACACTGCCCAAGGATTCAGTGAAAATACAGATGTTGGATTGAGCGGCTTTCTTGATTACAACACTGACTTGTTTGATGCTACTACCATTGCGCGGATGGCAGAGCACTATCTAACTCTACTCGAGGCGGTGGTTGCTAATCCCCATCAGAAGATATCAGAACTCCCACTGCTAAGCGATCGCGAACAACGCCAGATACTAGTGGAGTGGAACGATACTCAAGCAAACTACCCCAAACAATTGTGTTTGCATCAGTTGTTTGAACAACAAGTTGAAAAAACACCAGACGCTGTGGCAGTGGTGTTTGAAAATGAACAACTCACCTACACTCAGTTAAACGCCAAAGCCAATCAACTCGCACATCACCTACTCCAGTTGGGTGTCGGACCGGAAGTGTTGGTCGCCATTTGTGTCGAACGCTCAATCGAGATGTTAGTGGGACTGGTGGCAATTCTCAAAGCCGGTGGGGCCTATGTCCCCCTCGACCCCATTTACCCACCAGAGCGATTGGCGTACATCCTGGAAGACTCGGGTGCCAAAGTACTGCTCGCTCAGCAGGCGGTAGCAGAGCTTCTGCCAGAGACACACGGGCATGTTGTCTACTTAGACACAGATTGGCCAATTCACCAAAGTTCATCCAACCCCAACACTCATGTTTGCGCCGATAATTTAGCGTATGCCATTTACACGAGTGGTTCTACCGGACGACCTAAAGGAGTGCAAATTCCCCACAGGGCGGTAGTGAACTTTTTAAACTCAATGTCGGCTCAACCGGGGATAGTATCAGAAGATGTACTGGTAGCAGTGACGACCATTACCTTTGATATTGCGGCGTTGGAGTTGTTCTTACCATTGAGCAGGGGCGCACGCCTCGTTCTCACCCGCGATTTGATTGCTGATGGCGGTCAAAGCACTGCTGCCTTGGGAACATCCAGCGCTACAGTTATGCAAGGCACTCCAGCCACTTGGCGAGCCCTCATGCAAGCAGGTTTTGTGGGCAATCCCCAATTGAAAATCCTTTGTGGCGGTGAAGCTCTCGATCGCGAACTCGCAGCACAATTGCTCGAGCGTGCAGATAGTTTGTGGAATATGTACGGTCCAACGGAGACCACCATTTGGTCAGCGGTGTCTCAGGTGCAACCTGATTCTGGCGCGGTGTCCATCGGCAGAGCGATCGCCAACACCCAATTCTACATCCTGGATGCCAATTTACAACCAGTGCCAGTGGGTGTGGCTGGGGAATTGCACATTGGTGGTGATGGCTTGGCGCGGGGCTACCTCAGCCGCCCTGAGTTGACAGCCGAAAAGTTCATTCCCAACCCCTTTGGTGATGCGAGTTCTCGCTTGTACAAAACCGGAGATTTAGTCCGCTACAAGAGTAATGGTAACATTGAGTACATCGGACGAATTGACCATCAGGTAAAAGTGCGCGGTTTCCGGATTGAATTAGCCGAAATTGAGGCAATCTTAGGTCAGCACCCAACTGTAGAACAAGCCGTTGTCATAGCTAAAGACATTGCAGGGGACAAGCGCTTAGTTGCTTATCTGCTAGCCCAGAGTGAGGCAACACCAGTTGTGAGTGAGCTGCGCTCCTTCCTCAAACAACAACTGCCCGAGTACATGGTGCCATCTTATTTTGTGGTACTTGATGCCTTTCCGCTCACACCCAATGGCAAAGTTGACCGTAAAGCCCTGCCTACCCCCGACCAAACCCGAATAGAGGCCCAAGCATACGTTGCACCGCGAAACGAAGTGGAACGAATTCTCACTCATGTCTGGCAAGAGGTGCTGAATCTGGAAAAAGTCGGTGTGAACGACAACTTCTTTGAACTCGGCGGTCATTCACTTCTGGTCGTTCAAGTTCATAGCAAACTCAATCAAAAATTACTTGGCAACATTAACAAAGAAATTTCGGTAGTTGACTTATTTAAATATCCAACTATAAGTACTTTGGCGCAATATCTCGGACAGGAGCAGAATGGGGCAACACCTGCAAGACAGAAACTCAACGATCGTGCTAGCAAGCAAATAGAAGCTCTGAAACGACAACCACTGATGAAACAAAGGAAGAAGAACAATGGATAACTGGGAAACACACGAGGGAATGGATGCGATCGCGATCGTTGGCATTGCTGGTCGTTTTCCCGGAGCCAAGAACGTTAATGAGTTTTGGCAGAATCTACGCGACGGTGTTGAGTCCATTTCATTTTTTACTGATGAGGAATTAGAAGCTGCAGGCATAGACCGGGCATTATTAAATCATCAAAACTATGTCAAAGCAAATGGTTTGTTAGAAGACGTAGAGATGTTTGATGCGTCATTCTTCGGGTTTACACCCAGAGAAGCGGAAGTTATGGACCCCCAACACCGCCTGTTTCTAGAGTGTGCTTGGGAGGTTTTGGAAAATGCTGGTTATGACCCTGAAATATATGACGGTCAGATTGGTGTTTATGCGGGTGCTGGTCTAAATAGTTACTTACTCTATAACCTCATCTCAAACCGCGATAAAATCGAATCCGTAGGCACATATCAAGTTTTCATCAGTAATGATAAAGATTTTGTACCTACGCGAGTTTCCTACAAACTCAACCTCACCGGACCCAGCGTTAACGTCAGCACTGCCTGCTCTACTTCATTAGTGGCTGTTCAAATGGGGTGCCAGAGCTTGCTGAATTACCAATGTGATATGGTATTGGCTGGTGGAGTTTCTGTTGGCATAACACAAAAAACAGGTTATCTGTACCAAGAAGGCATGATTCTGTCTCCAGATGGACACTGCCGAGCCTTTGATGCCCGCTCTCAGGGAACTATTGGTGGCAACGGTGTCGGAATTGTGCTTCTCAAGCGCCTATCAGATGCCCTTGCTGATGGAGACAACATCCATGCCGTCATCAGGGGAGCGGCTATCAACAACGACGGTTCGTTAAAAGTTGGTTATACCGCCCCCAGCGTGGAAGGTCAAGCAGCCGTGATATCGGAAGCTCAGGCTATAGCTGGGATTGAAGCAGAAACAATTACTTACGTAGAAGCCCACGGAACCGGAACAGTTTTGGGAGACCCAATTGAAATCACCGCCCTAACACAAGCTTTTAGTGGCACAACCCAAAAGAAGGGCTTCTGTGCCATCGGTTCGGTGAAAACAAATATTGGACACTTAGATACAGCTGCTGGTGTAGCCGGTCTCATTAAGACAGTCATGGCACTTAAAAACAAAGCAATACCACCAAGCCTGCATTTTGAAAAGCCCAATCCCAAGATTGATTTTGCCAATAGTCCTTTCTTCGTCAATACGACTCTGCGAGAATGGAAAACCAACGGAACTAAGCGTCGGGCTGGGGTCAGTTCTTTTGGTATCGGAGGTACTAATGCCCATGTCATCCTAGAAGAAGCCCCTACTCTTAAGTCTTCTGGAGAATCCAGACCTTGGCAGCTGTTGGTTCTCTCCGCCAAAACTGATTCTGCACTCGCTCGCGCAACTGTCAATCTAGCCGAACACCTAAAAGAGCATCCCGAAGTTAACCTTGCTGATGTTGCCTACACCCAAAGCATCGGTCGCCGTGCTTTCGAGCATCGACGGATGCTGGTGTGTCAAGATATTAACGAAGCAGCGAGCGCACTGAATCCCATAGATCCAAAACAAGTTCTGACGAGCTTTATAGAACCCAAAGCCCGACCCGTGGTATTTATGTTTTCGGGGCAGGGAGCGCAGTATGTTAATATGGGTCGAGAACTTTACCAGACCGAACCGACATTTCGCGATCGGGTAGATACTTGCGCGGAACTCCTCAAGCCTCACCTGGGATTAGACCTGCGCGATGTGCTGTTCCCAAGGGAAGAACTCACCGCAGTTGCTACAGAGCAAATCAGACGGACAGCGATCGCACAACCAGCGCTCTTTGTCATTGAGTACGCCCTAGCACAATTGTGGATGGAATGGGGAGTGCGCCCTCAGGCAGCGATCGGTCATAGCATCGGTGAATACGTTGCTGCATGTTTGGCGGGTGTTTTCTCCTTGGAAGATGCCCTAGCGTTAGTTGCTGCACGGGGACATTTGATGCAACAACTGCCCGCAGGGGCAATGCTTTCGGTTCCCCTGCCAGAAAAGAAGGTGCAAACTCTCTTGGGCAAGGAACTTTCCTTAGCTGCAGTCAACGGACCCAGCTTTTGCGTGGTTGCAGGTACCTTCGAGGCTGTAGAGGCATTAGAGAAGCAGTTAGCAGAACAAGGAGTAGAGTGCCGTCGCCTGCATACCTCCCATGCCTTCCATTCAAAAATGATGGATCCCATACTTGAGTCCTTCACTGAACGGGTCAAAAAAGTCAGCTTAACACCCCCACAAATTCCATATATATCCAACGTCACGGGGACTTGGATTACTGCCGCAGAAGCAACAAATCCAGAGTATTGGGCAAAGCATTTACGCTCTACAGTACGCTTTGCCGAAGGTGTCCAACAGTTATTACATGAATCAGAGCAGATTCTGCTGGAGGTCGGTCCCGGACGCACATTAAGTACCTTAGTCAGACAGCATCCAAATAAGGCAGTTCAGCAAGTCGTGTTGACTTCCTTACGCCATCCCCAAGATCGCCAATCGGATGTTGCTTTCGTGCTGAGTACATTAGGAAAGCTTTGGCTTGCAGGCGTACAGGTGGATTGGTCGGGATTTTATGCCAGCGAGCAGCGTCATCGCCTCCCCTTGCCAACGTATCCTTTTGAGCGTCAGCGTTACTGGATTGAACCCCGAAAACAAGCAGATGTTGTCAAGACCGATGTCGAAATGTTGTCTTCAACATCCATACCAGATAAAAAGCCAATTGCTGATTGGTTTTACATTCCTTCCTGGAAACGCTCTCCGCTTAGCACCCGTAAACTAGATGAGAGACCAGTTCAGTCCAATACACTCGTGTTTATTGATGAGTGTGGCTTGGGTTCTCAACTTGTGAAAAAACTCGAACTTGAGGGACAAAATGTCATTACGGTAAAGGTAGGGTCGGAATTTATCAAGCTGAGGGACGATGTATATACCTTAAACCCCAGAGAAGAAAATAACTACAATGCCCTGCTTAATGAACTACGCACCCAAGGAAAAACGCCACAAACAATTGTTCATTTATGGAATGTCACGTCGGAGGGTGAAGCAGAATCAGGGCCCGAATCGATTGACAAATCTCAAGATTTAGGATTTTACAGTCTGCTGTTTCTAGCACAAGCTCTCGGGCAACAGACTGTCAGTGAGAAGCTACGAATTGCTGTTGTTTCCAACAATATGCAGGAAGTTACGGGCGTTGAGGCGCTGTGTCCGGAGAAAGCAACTCTACTTGGACCGGTTAAGGTGATAGCGCAAGAATACCCAAATATAAGCTGTTGCAGTATTGATATTGCGAGCGCTCCACAAAGAAGTTGGCAAGAGGAAAAACTGATAGACCAGTTGCTGCACGAGCTACAAACTCAATTCAGTGACCGGGTTATTGCTTATCGCGGTTCTCACCGTTGGGTACAAACCTTTGAGCCAGTTCAGTTAGATAAGCCTAACGAAGCGACACCAGGGTTCAGGAAAGGAGGAGTCTATCTGATTACGGGTGGACTTGGGGGCATTGGACTTGTGCTGGCGGAATATTTGGCGACAACCGCACAGGCCAAACTCATCCTTATCGGGCGATCGGCTTTACCCCCCACAGAGGAGTGGGAACAATGGCTTGATAGTCATGAGGCTGAGGATAGCGTGAGTTTAAAGATTCGGAAAGTTCGGAAACTGGAAGAACTGGGTGCTGAAGTTTTGGCGATCGCCGCAGATGTCAGTAATCTTCAACAAATGCAAGAAGCTATTGCAAAGGCAAAGGCGCGATTTGGTCAGATTCATGGAGTGCTCCATGCCGCAGGAGTTCCAGGCGGTGGCGCAATTATAGGCAAAACTCGAGATAGTGTAGAGAAAATCCTAGCACCCAAAGTGAAAGGCACTTTAGTTCTCGATTCAATCTTTAAAGATACTCCTTTAGATTTTTTTGTTCTCACATCATCAATTACTTCAATCATCGGAGGATTTGGTCAGGTAGACTATACTAGTGCAAATGCCTTTCTTGACGCCTTTACTCACTACAAGAATTCCCAAGGTGACAATTTTACCGTATGTACTAATTGGGATACATGGCAAGAAGTAGGTATGGCAGTCAACGTCTCGCTACCCGACGTACTCCAGAAATTGCGTAATGAAATGCTGAAGCTAGCGATATTGCCCGCTGAAGGTGTAGATGCCTTTAGCCGCATTTTAGGAACTCAATTGTCCCAAGTTGTGATATGTCCCCGAGATTTGCACCTTCGGGAAGCCTGGGAAAACACTCCAAAAGATTTCTTGGAACCTTCAGAGAATACAATCTCATCAAGACCATCACATCCAAGACCCGAACTCAGTAATGCTTACGTTGCTCCTCGCAATGAACTCGAGCAAACCATTGCCAACATCTGGCAACAATTACTTGGAATTGAGCAAGTAGGCGTTTACGATAACTTCTTTGAATTAGGGGGGCATTCCTTGCTAGCGACTCAACTCATTTCTAGGATGCGTGAAACTTTCCAAGTTGAGTTACCCTTAAACAGCTTGTTTGAGGAGTCTAGTGTAGCAGGACTGGCAGAGCGCATTGATAAGATTCGTTCGATAGTACAACAAATACATGCTCTTCCCAACGATACAGCAGACAACAGAGAGGAGATAGAGTTATGAAAACTATCGAGGAATTTTTGTCTTACTTATGCAGTTTGGATATAAAACTGTGGGTTGATGGCGAACGCTTGCGGTGTAGCGCCCCCGAAGGAACATTGTCCCCATCCCTGCGCCTTCAGTTACAAGAGCGCAAAGCAGAAATCCTCGCGTTTCTGCAAAAGGCGAACCAGACCTCAAGTGCCCCTCTCCCTCCGATTTCCTCCGTTTCACGAGCAGGAAAGCTGCCTCTGTCCTTTGCCCAACAACGTTTGTGGTTCTTACAGCAGTTAGAAGTTAATAGTGGCTTTTACAACATTGCGGCGGCTGTGCGTTTTGAAGGTCGTCTCCACAACATCGCTGCCCTTGAAAGCAGTCTCAATTACATCATCAACCGCCATGAAGTTCTACGTACCAACTTTATAGGAGTAGATGGGCAACCGATACAGGCGATCGCCAACAGCAAGACTGTAGAATTAGCAGTCATAGACTTACAACAGCTACATCCCACTGAGCGAGAAAGCACTTGCCAACAGTTGAGAATCGAAGAAGTCGCGCAACCGTTTGACCTTGTAAATAACACGTTGTTGCGGGCGAGTTTGTTCAAGCTGACAGAGACAGAACATATCTTGCTACTGGTGATGCACCATATCGTATCAGATTGGTGGTCAATGAGCGTACTGGTACGCGAGCTAGCAGCAGTTTACCACGCTAAGTGCAACGATCTACCACTCGCGCTGCCAGAATTGCCGATTCAGTATGCCGATTTTGCTCATTGGCAGCAGCAATGGTTGCAGGAGGAGGTACTAACAAAGCAGCTAGTATACTGGAAAGAACAACTGGCAGGTGTTCCCGCTTTGTTGGAACTGCCTACAGACCGACCGCGACCTGCCATTCAAACTTACAGAGGGGCAATTGAAAAATTCTCACTCTCAAAAGAACTGAGCGAGACGCTGGCTGCTTTGAGTCAGAAACAAGGAGCGACGCTGTTCATGACGCTCTTGGCGGCGTTTCAATCATTGCTGTATCGCTATAGTGGGCAGACCGACATTTGTGTAGGTACGCCGATTGCCAACCGCAATCGTAACGAAATCGAGGGGTTAATTGGGTTATTTGCCAACACTTTAGTGCTGCGGAGTAATTTATCTGGTAACCCCAGTTTTAGCGATTTACTGTCGCAAGTACGAGAAGTTGCCCTTGGTGCTTATGCCCATCAGGACTTGCCCTTTGAGCAGTTGGTCGAGCAATTGCAGCCAGAGCGTTCTTTAAGCCACACGCCACTGTTCCAAGTGATGTTTACTCTGCAAGCGGCGCTATCAGAGTTGCAATTTCCTGGCTTAAAAGGAAGCCTATTACCAGCTGAAAGCTCCACAGCCAAGTTTGATTTGACTCTAGTTCTGGAGAACACAAGCGCTGGATTGATGGGGGTTGTTGAATACAACACCGACTTGTTTGATGCCACTACCATTGCGCGGATGGTAGAGCACTATCAAACTCTACTCGAGGCAGTAGTTGCTAATCCCCATCAGAAACTATCGGAACTCCCACTGCTTGGCGATCGCGAACAACACCAGATGCTAGTGGAGTGGAACGATACTCAAGCAAACTACCCCAAACAATTGTGTTTGCACTCTTTGTTTGAGCAACAAGTTCAGAAAACACCCGATGCTGTGGCAGTGGTGTTTGAAGATAAACAACTCACCTACACTCAGTTAAACGCCAAAGCCAATCAACTCGCACATCACCTACTCCAGTTGGGTGTCGGACCGGAAGTGTTGGTCGCCATTTGTGTCGAACGCTCAATCGAGATGTTAGTGGGACTGGTGGCAATTCTCAAAGCCGGTGGGGCCTATGTCCCCCTCGACCCCATTTACCCACCAGAGCGATTGGCGTACATCCTGGAAGACTCGGGTGCCAAAGTACTGCTCGCTCAGCAGGCGGTAGCAGAGCTTCTGCCAGAGACACACGGGCATGTTGTCTACTTAGACACAGATTGGCCAATTCACCAAAGTTCATCCAACCCCAACACTCATGTTTGCGCCGATAATTTAGCGTATGCCATTTACACGAGTGGTTCTACCGGACGACCTAAAGGAGTGCAAATTCCCCACAGGGCGGTAGTGAACTTTTTAAACTCAATGTCGGCTCAACCGGGGATAGTATCAGAAGATGTACTGGTAGCAGTGACAACCATTACCTTTGATATTGCGGCGTTGGAGTTGTTCTTACCATTAAGCAAAGGCGCACGGGTTGTGCTTACCTGCGATTTGATTGCCGATGGCGGTCGCAGCACTGCGGCTCTGGGAACATCCAGCGCTACAATTATGCAAGGCACTCCAGCCACTTGGCGAGCCCTCATGCAAGCAGGCTTCCTTGGCAATCCTCAATTGAAAATCCTTTGTGGTGGTGAAGCTCTCGATCGCGAACTCGCAGCACAATTGCTCGAGCGTGCCGATAGCTTGTGGAATATGTACGGTCCAACGGAGACCACCATTTGGTCAGCCGTTTCTCAGGTGCAGCCCGATTCTGGCGCGGTGTCCATCGGCAGAGCGATCGCCAACACCCAATTCTACATCCTGGATGCCAATTTACAACCAGTCCCGGTGGGTGTGGCTGGGGAATTGCACATTGGTGGTGATGGCTTGGCGCGGGGCTATCTCAGCCGCCCTGAGTTGACAGCTGAAAAGTTCATTCCCAACCCCTTTAGCAACCAGCCCGGTGAAAGGCTCTACAAAACTGGGGACTTAGTTCGCTACAAAAGCAATGGTACCATTGAATACATCGGACGCATTGACCATCAGGTGAAAGTGCGCGGTTTCCGCATTGAATTGGGTGAAATTGAAGCACTTCTAAGCCAGTACCCAACTGTACAACAAGCTGTTGTCATTGCCAAAGAGATTGGGGGCGACAAGCGCTTGGTTGGCTACCTAGTACCCCAGACTCAGACAACACCAGTCGTGAGTGAGTTGCGCTCCTTCCTCAAACAGCAACTACCCGAGTACATGGTGCCGTCTTATTTTGTGGTGCTCGATGCCTTTCCACTCACACCCAATGGCAAAGTTGACCGTAAAGCACTACCAGACCCCTCTGGACAATCTCAAGTATCGCAGGACTTCGTTGCTCCCAGAACACCCATTGAAGAAATGCTAGCCAGCATTTGGGCTTCCCTGCTGCAACTCGATCGCGTGGGTATTCATGACAACTTTTTTACCTTGGGAGGACATTCCTTACTGGCAACGCAACTGATGTCACGGGTGCAAAGTACTTTTGCAGTGGAGTTACCATTGCGTAGCTTGTTTGAGTTACCGACTGTCGCTACCCTAGCTGAGTCCATTGCCACTGCCCAGCAAAGCGAACCATCTCAACAAACTCTCCCTATCGTGAGAGTGCCACGGCAGATGGAAATGCCAGTGTCATTCGCCCAACAGCGCTTGTGGTTTCTACAGCAGTTTGAACCAGAAAGCGGCTTTTATAATATTCCAGTAGCTGTACGTTTTCAAGGTCAACTCAATATAATAGCACTGGAGCAGAGCCTCAATTACATCATCAGCCGCCACGAAGCCTTGCGAACCAACTTTGTTCGGGTAGATGGGCAACCCATGCAGGTTATTGCTAGCAGTATGCCGCTCTCACTGAGAGTAGTAGACTTGCAGCAGATGGATGCCACCGATGGCGAAATCACTTGTCAGCAATTGATAGCAGTAGACGCAGTGCGTCCGTTTGACTTAGCAACCGATTTGTTAGTGCGGGCTAGTTTGTTCCAGTTTCAACCCACAGAACACGTCCTGCTACTGGTGATGCACCACATAGTTTCGGATGCGTGGTCAATGGGCGTGCTGGTGCGTGAGTTAGCAACAGTCTACCAAGCTATTTGCAACGAGCTACCTATTGCATTGCCCGAGCTACCGATTCAGTATGCCGACTTTACCCTGTGGCAGCAGCAGTGGTTGCAGGGAGAGGTACTGGCAAAGCAGTTAGAATACTGGCAGCAACAACTTGCGGGTGCTCCATCGCTGTTGGAATTACCAACCGACCGATCGCGACCTGCAATTCAAACTTACACTGGAGCAACTGAAAGATTCTTACTCTCTCAACAACTGAGTGAGAAGCTAGTTGTCTTGAGCCAGAAGCAAGAGGTGACGCTGTTTATGACCCTCTTAGCAGCGTTTCAAACATTGCTTTACCGCTACAGCGGACAGACTGACATCTGCGTGGGTACGCCGATTGCCAACCGCAATCGCAAAGAAACCGAGGAGTTAATCGGTTTATTTGTCAACACCCTAGTGCTGCGTAGCAATTTATCTGGTAACCCCAGTTTTAGCGATTTACTATCACGAGTGCGGGAAGTTGCCCTTGGTGCTTACGCCCATCAAGACTTACCCTTTGAACAGTTAGTCGAGCAATTGCAGCCAGAGCGTTCTTTAAGCTATACACCACTATTTCAAGTGATGTTTGTGCTGCAAAATGCGCCGATGCCTGAGTTGGAACTGGCTGATTTAACCTTGGCGAGCTTGGCAATTGAAAGCTCCACAGCTAAGTTTGATTTAACTCTGTTTCTGGAGAATACAAATGCCGGATTGATGGGGGCGATCGAATACAACACTGATTTGTTTGATGCTAGTACCATTGCGCGGATGGTAGAGCACTATCAGACTTTACTAGAAGCAGTCGTTGCCAATGCGGACCAAAAGCTATCAGAACTACCACTGCTAGGAGCGAGGCAACTGCACCAGTATTTGGTGGAATGGAACAAAACCGAAGCGGTTTACCCCCAAAATGTGTGTCTGCACGCTTTGTTTGAGCAGCAAGTTGAGAGAACACCGAATGCGGAGGCACTGGTATATGAAGAGCAACGGCTCACCTACAGCGAACTGAACGCAAAAGCCAATCAATTGGCACACTATTTACTCTCATTGGGCGTGGGACCGGAAGTGTTTGTGGGGGTGTGTGTCGAGCGCTCAGTAGACATGGTGGTAGGATTGCTGGGCATACTCAAGGCGGGTGGGGCTTACGTGCCTCTAGACCCAGCATACCCGAGTGGACGCTTGAGTTACATGCTGTCGGATTCACAGGTGTCGGTGCTACTGACACAAGCGCAATTGCGCTCGCAGTTGCCCGCACACCAAGCCCGTGTGGTAGCTTTGGATACCGACTGGTCGGAGATTGCCCAATACAGCCCGGACAATTGTGCCACCTCAGTCACACCAGACAACTTAGCATACGTCATCTACACTTCTGGCTCTACAGGTAACCCCAAGGGAGTGGCCATCTGCCACCACAGCCCGGTCACCTTGGTACAATGGGCGCAAGAAGTGTTTACGCCACAGCAGTGTGCGGGGGTTCTGGCTTCTACCTCAATTTGCTTTGACCTTTCGGTGTTCGAGTTGTTTGTGCCCCTGAGTTGCGGTGGCAAGATTGTGTTAGCCCAAAATGCTTTGCATCTACCCAATTTAGCTGCATCTGATGAGGTGACCTTAATCAACACCGTACCGAGTGCGATCGCGGAATTACATCGCATCAATGGCATACCAGCCACTGTGCAAACGGTGAACTTGGCGGGTGAGGCGCTGCAAAATCAACTCGTGCAGAAGATTTACGAGCAGCAAACCATCCAACAGGTATTCAATCTCTACGGACCATCGGAAGACACCACTTACTCGACATTTGCCTTGGTAGAAAAAGGCGCAACTGGGACACCCAGCATTGGCAGAGCGATCGCCAACACGCAAGTGTATATACTTGATGCCCAGATGCAACCAGTACCAATCGGTGTGGCGGGAGAGTTGTACATTGCGGGTGAAGGTTTAGCACGGGGCTACCTCAACCGTCCGGAATTGACGGCAGAAAAATTTGTTCCCAACCCCTTTGCTGCGGATAAATCGAGTCAACGGCTTTACAGAACGGGAGATTTAGTTCGCTACCGAGCCGATGGCAACATCGAATACATCGGGCGCATCGACCATCAGGTGAAAGTGCGCGGCTTCCGCATCGAGTTGGGAGAAATTGAGGCGGTACTGAGCCAACACCCAAATGTGCGACAAGTTGTGGTCATCGCCACACAAGAGATGGTAGGGGCGACGCGGTTGGTGGCATACCTGGTGGCAAATCAGCAACCCGCACCCACAATCAGCGAGTTGCGAGCGTTCCTCAAACAAAAGTTGCCAGAATACATGGTACCAAGTGCGTTTGTAGTACTTGATGCCCTACCACTTACACCCAATGGTAAATTAGACCGCAAAGCACTACCCAAACCATCTTGGCAACCCGAACTCTCGAACCGCTTTGTTGCGCCGAGAACACCAATCGAAGAAACACTGGCAAACATTTGGGCAACGGTGTTGGGTCTTGAGTCAGTGGGAATCCATGACAACTTCTTTGAACTCGGTGGTGATTCGATTCTCAGTCTGCAAATCATTGCCAAAGCCAGTAGTGCAGGGGTGCAACTGAGTGCCAAGCAGATGTTTGAGTATCAAACGATTGCTGAGTTGGCAGCAGTCGCCGACACAACTGAGGCAATTACGGCACAACAAGGTGTGGTGAGCGGCACATTGCCACTGACACCGATTCAGCAGTGGTTCTTCCTTGAGAATTTTGCCGTATCGGCATACTGGAACCAAGCAGTACTGCTAGAAATGCCACAGGGTATACAGCCACATCTTTTAGAGCAAGTGGTGCGGGAGTTGTTAGTGCATCATGATGCCTTGCGCTTGCGTTTTGAGAAAACCGATTCTGGTTGGCAACAAATCAATGCAGGAGTTGAGGCTGCTGTACCGTTTACAGTTGTGGATTTATCTGCACTTTCACAAGCGCAACAACAAGCAGCGATTGAAGCAAAAGCCGCCGAACTCCAAGGGAGTTTAAATTTAGCAAGCGGACCACTGCTGCAAGTGGCGTGGTTCAATCTCGGCGAGGAGTTAAACTCAAGAGTGTTGGTGGTCGTTCACCACTTGGCAGTGGATGGGGTGTCATGGCGGATTTTATTAGAAGATTTGCAACTCGCCTACAGGCAACTAAGTGCGGGTAGGGCGATACAACTGCCTGCCAAAACCACATCCTTCAAAGATTGGGCGCAATTGCAGTGGGAGTACGTGCGATCGCAAAACCTGCAACGCCAGTGCGATTTTTGGCTGGTGCAATCACACCAACCAGTGGCAAACATGCCAGTTGACTCTCCAGGCGGTGCAAACACCGAAGCATCCGCACGTACAGTGTCGATGTCGCTGTCAGTTGAAGAAACCCGTGCATTACTCCAAGAAGTGCCACAAGCTTACAACACCCAAATCAACGATGTGTTGCTTGCTGCCTTGGTGCAGGTGTTAGCTCATTGGATGCAATCCACCCACGTGCTGTTCGACCTCGAAGGACACGGACGCGAAGAGATTTTGGAAAATATTAATATCTCGCGCACGGTGGGATGGTTTACCACCATCTTTCCAGTGGTATTGCATCACACCTGTGACCATCCAGGGGAGACTTTAAAGTCAATCAAAGAACAACTTCGTCGCATCCCGAATCAAGGGATAAGCTATGGCTGGTTGCGCTATCTCCTTGATGACCAAGAAACTATCGCCCAACTCTCTGCCCAAAGACCAGCCGAAATCGTCTTCAACCATTTGGGTCAATTTGACTCGGTGCTACAGACAAGTGAGATTTTCCAACTTGCCAACGAATCAACTGGTCCGAGCCGCAGTCCCCTGAATCACCGCACTCATCTGCTTGAGGTCAATAGCATTATCTTTGACTCTCAGTTGCGCGTGGATTGGACCTACAGTCAGAACTTACACCACTCCAGCACCATCGAGCGGATCGCACACGAGTTTTTGCAAGCCTTGCGCGGGTTGATAAATCATTGCTTGGCTCCTGAGGCTGGCGGTTATACTCCTACTGATTTTCCACTCGTACAACTAAATAACATTGAACTTGACAAATTGTTGAGCAATGTTTTGTATACACAAGGGATAACCAAAAATAAGAAACCGATTGCCGATCTCTATCCATTATCCTCAGTGCAGCAGGGGATGCTGTTCCATACCCTTTATACACCTTCTTCAGGGGTGTATTGCCAGCAATTTAGCTGTACTTTTATAGGAGGTCTGGATGTAGGGGCATTCATTGCCGCATGGCAGCAAGTCGTAGAACGACACGTAGTTTTGCGAACTGCTTTCACATGGGAGCACTCCGAGCAGCCGCTACAGGTGGTATTCCGGCAAGTGAAACTACCACTAGAGATTTATTCTTGGACTGGGCTAACGAGCGAACAACAGCAGCAACAATTGGTGAGTTTCATAGAACAAGATCGAAAACTTGGTTTTCAACTGTCTAAAGCACCACTGATGCGTCTGACCCTGATTCAAATGTCTGATGATGTCTACCAGTTTATCTGGAGTTATCATCACATCTTGCTAGATGGGTGGTCGCTGCCGTTGGTATTTAAGGAAGTGCTGGGCTATTATCAAGCATTGTCGGTGGGGCAAGAGTTACAACTGCCATCAAGTCGTTCTTACCGCAAGTACATTGCCTGGTTACAAAAGCAAAACTTGGAAGTTGCCGAACAATTTTGGCGGCAAACACTTCACGGCATAACAGCACCAACGCCACTCGTCGTCGATACACACTACGTATCCGAGCCACAAAGCTACAGCGAGGAAATTCTGACACTATCAAGTGAAACAACTTCCGCGCTGGTGTCGTTCGCACGACAGCATCAACTGACGTTGAACACCTTAGTACAAGCAGCTTGGGCTTTACTGCTCTCACGATACAGTGGAGAAACTGATGTGGTGTTCGGCGTAATTGTCTCGGGTCGTTCCCCAGCTATCAAAGGTGTGGAGTCGATAGTTGGACTATTTATCAATACCCTACCAATGCGGGTGGAAGTCTCTCATGAGGACACAATTCTACCAAAGCTCAAGCAGATACAAAAGCTACAGGTGGAAATGAGTGCTTACGAGTACACCCCACTGCTACAGATTCAGGGCTGGAGTGATGTGCCGAAAGGGCTGCCGTTGTTTGAAAGCATTGTGGTATTTGAGAATTATCCGGTAGATGCGGCTTTAGAGGAGCACTCACAAAACTTACAGATCGGTGATGTTCGTACCTTTGAAAGGACTAACTATCCACTCACTCTTATCGCTCAGCCCGGAGTGGAATTGTCGTTGCGCTTCATCTACGATTCTCAGCGCTTTGAGAGTGAGAGTGTCACAAGAATGATGGGGCATTTCCAAACTCTGCTACAGGGTCTAGTCGCCAATCCCAACCAAAAGCTATCAGAACTACCACTGTTAGGAGCGAGGGAACTGCACCAGTATTTGGTGGAATGGAACAAAACCGAAGCGGTTTACCCCCAAAATGTGTGTCTGCACGCTTTGTTTGAGCAGCAAGTTGAGAGAACACCGAATGCGGAGGCACTGGTATATGAAGAGCAACGGCTCACCTACAGCGAACTGAACGCAAAAGCCAATCAATTGGCACACTATTTACTCTCATTGGGCGTGGGACCGGAAGTGTTTGTGGGGGTGTGTGTCGAGCGCTCAGTAGACATGGTGGTAGGATTGCTGGGCATACTCAAGGCGGGTGGGGCTTACGTGCCTCTAGACCCAGCATACCCGAGTGGACGCTTGAGTTACATGCTGTCGGATTCACAGGTGTCGGTGCTACTGACACAAGCGCAATTGCGCTCGCAGTTGCCCGCACACCAAGCCCGTGTGGTAGCTTTGGATACCGACTGGTCGGAGATTGCCCAATACAGCCCGGACAATTGTGCCACCTCAGTCACACCAGACAACTTAGCATACGTCATCTACACTTCTGGCTCTACAGGTAACCCCAAGGGAGTGGCCATCTGCCACCACAGCCCGGTCACCTTGGTACAATGGGCGCAAGAAGTGTTTACGCCACAGCAGTGTGCGGGGGTTCTGGCTTCTACCTCAATTTGCTTTGACCTTTCGGTGTTCGAGTTGTTTGTGCCCCTGAGTTGCGGTGGCAAGATTGTGTTAGCCCAAAATGCTTTGCATCTACCCAATTTAGCTGCATCTGATGAGGTGACCTTAATCAACACCGTACCGAGTGCGATCGCGGAATTACATCGCATCAATGGCATACCAGCCACTGTGCAAACGGTGAACTTGGCGGGTGAGGCGCTGCAAAATCAACTCGTGCAGAAGATTTATCAGCTTGATAACATCCAACAGGTATTCAATCTCTACGGGCCCTCGGAAGACA
The DNA here is from genome assembly GCF_045999855.1 of Tolypothrix campylonemoides VB511288_2. NCBI lineage: Bacteria > Bacillati > Cyanobacteriota > Cyanophyceae > Nostocales > Tolypothrichaceae > Tolypothrix > Tolypothrix campylonemoides. The sequence continues at coordinate 525,774 of NZ_JBFPMW010000003.1, read as the reverse complement.
CCACTTACTCGACATTTGCCTTGGTGGAAAAAGGCGCAACTGAGGAACCCTCAATTGGGCGACCAATTGCCAATACACAAGTGTATATACTGGATGCTCAGATGCAACCAGTACCAATCGGTGTGGCGGGCGAGTTGTATCTCTCTGGAGAGGGTTTAGCAAGAGGCTACCTCAACCGTCCGGAGTTGACAGCAGAAAAATTTGTGTCCAATCCATTTGCCACGGACAAATCGAATCAACGCCTTTACAAAACTGGAGACCTCGCTCGATATTTACCAGATGGTAACATTGGGTACATTGGTAGGATAGACCATCAGGTGAAAGTGCGCGGCTTCCGCATCGAGTTGGGAGAAATTGAGGCGGTACTGAGCCAACACCCAAATGTGCGACAAGTTGTGGTCATCGCCACACAAGAGATGGTAGGGGCGACGCGGTTGGTGGCATACCTGGTGGCAAATCAGCAACCCGCACCCACAATCAGCGAGTTGCGAGCGTTCCTCAAACAAAAGTTGCCAGAATACATGGTACCAAGTGCGTTTGTAGTACTTGATGCCCTACCACTTACACCCAATGGTAAATTAGACCGCAAAGCACTACCCAAACCATCTTGGCAACCCGAACTCTCGAACCGCTTTGTTGCGCCGAGAACACCAATCGAAGAAACACTGGCAAACATTTGGGCATCGGTGTTGGCTGTGGAGTCGGTGGGAATCCATGACAACTTCTTTGAACTCGGTGGCGATTCGATTCTCAGTCTGCAAATCATTGCCAAAGCCAGTAATGCTGGGGTGCAACTGAGTGCCAAGCAGATGTTTGAGTATCAAACAATTGCTGAGTTGGCAGCAGTCGCCGACACAACAGGGGCAATTACGGCACAACAAGGTGTGGTGAGCGGGGTACTACCACTGACACCGATTCAGCAGTGGTTCTTCGAGAAGAATTTTGCCGTATCGGCACACTGGAACCAAGCAGTACTGCTGGAAATGCCACAGGGGATACAGCCACACCTTTTAGAGCCAGTGGTGCGGGAGTTGTTAGTGCATCATGATGCCTTGCGCTTGCGTTTTGAGAAAACCGATTCTGGTTGGCAACAAATCAATGCCCTTGTGGATGAGACGGTGCCATTTACGATGGTAGATTTATCCGCACTCCCACAAGCTCAACAAGTCGCTGCAATCGAAGCAAAAGCCGCCGAACTCCAAGCGAGTTTAGATTTAGCAAGCGGACCACTCGTGCAAGTGGCATGGTTCAATCTCGGCGAGGAGTTAAACTCAAGAGTGTTGGTGGTCGTTCACCACTTGGCAGTGGATGGGGTGTCGTGGCGGATTTTGTTGGAAGATTTGCAAGTTGCCTACGGGCAACTGAGTACTGGTAGGGCGATACAACTGCCTGCCAAAACCACATCGTTTAAAGATTGGGCACAATTGCAGTGGGAGTACGTACAATCGCAAAACCTGCAACGCCAGTACGATTTTTGGCTGGTGCAATCGCACCAGCCAGTAGCAAACATCCCAGTTGACTATCTAGGCGGTGCAAACACCGAAGCATCCGCACGTACAGTGTCGATGTCGCTGTCAGTTGAAGAAACCCGTGCATTACTCCAAGAAGTGCCACAAGCTTACAACACCCAAATCAACGATGTGTTGCTTGCTGCCTTGGTGCAGGTGTTAGCTCATTGGATGCAATCCACCCACGTGCTGTTCGACCTCGAAGGACACGGACGCGAAGAGATTTTGGAAAATATTAATATCTCGCGCACGGTGGGATGGTTTACTACTATCTTTCCGGTAGTATTACATCATACTACAGACGTTTCTGGAGAGGCGTTAAAGTCTGTTAAAGAGCAACTGCGTCGCATTCCGCAACAAGGGATAAGCTATGGCTGGTTGCGCTATCTCCTTGATGACAAAGAAACTATCGCCCAACTCTCTGCCCAAAGACCAGCCGAAATCGTCTTCAACCATTTGGGTCAATTTGACTCGGTGCTACAGACAAGTGAGATTTTCCAACTTGCCAACGAATCAACTGGTCCGAGCCGCAGTCCCCTGAATCACCGCACTCATCTGCTTGAGGTCAATAGCATTATCTTTGACTCTCAGTTGCGCGTGGATTGGACCTACAGTCAGAACTTACACCACTCCAGCACCATCGAGCGGATCGCACACGAGTTTTTGCAAGCCTTGCGCGGGTTGATAAATCATTGCTTGGCTCCTGAGGCTGGCGGTTATACTCCTACTGATTTTCCCGCAGCAGGCTTAAGCCAAACAGACCTTGACGACTTATTTGCACAACTGGAGGAGATAGAAAGCTAAAAAAATAACTAGGCACACCAAACGACCAAGTTCTGGCAGAACATATGAAACGCTGCATTACGCAGGCACGGGCAGATAATTAAGTAACCAAAAAATGCAGACCTTTATCATCCTTTGGTTTGGACAACTGGTATCCCTCCTTGGCTCTGGCTTAACTGGCTTTGCCTTAAGTTTATGGGTCTACAAAAATACCAACTCAGTTACTCAGTTTGCGCTGATTTCTGTGCTAACTATGCTACCAAACATCATCATCTCCCCGCTTGCGGGTGCGCTTGGCGATCGGTGGAACAGGCGCTGGCTAATGATTTTAGGCAATTGCGGAGCTGGGTTGAGCATCCTTTCGATGACACTGCTACTTTTCATTGGACATCTTGAACTTTGGCATATCTACGTCGCTACAACTGCTAGTTCCGCTTTCAACGCCTTGCAGTGGCCTGCTTATGATGCGACGATCGCACAGATTGTACCACCGCAGCATTTAGTTCGTGCCAATGGAATGTTCCAACTAGGGTTAGCTATTGCACAGCTAATTTCGCCAGTGCTAGGAGGCTTTCTGCTAGTAACCATTCAGATTCAAGGTGTCCTCATACTTGACGGAATTAGCTTTGTTTTCTGCCTTGTGATGCTCTTGCTCGTTCGGTTACCCAAACCTGGAACTACAACAAAAGCCGAAGTGTCGAAAAACTTTGTGTGGAAAGATAGCTTGGTAGGGTGGAATTATATCACAACTCGCCCTGGGTTGTTTTGGTTATTAATTCTTAACTGTATCTACCATTTTGTTGAGGGAATTGCTGTTGTGCTATCGACACCGCTGTTCCTTTCCTTTACCTCGACCACCGTACTTGGCACGATGCTGTCCATCGGTGGCAGCGGCATGATACTTGGCACAGCATTCATCAGCACTTGGGGTGGAGGGAAGCGTCGCATCTATAACGTACTCGGGTTTATGCTATTAGGTGGGTTATGCATGCTGCTAGCTGGGTTACGTCGTGATGTTGTGTTGTGTACTGTTGCCATTTTCGTTCACTTTTTCAGTCTGCCGATCGTTGTCAGTTCCAGGCAAGCCATTTTTCAGAGCAAAATTGCGTCTGATGTGCGGGCAAGAGTCTTTGCTGTCAACCGAATGCTGATTAATTTATCCCTGCTGCTTGCTTACCTAGTTGCTGGACCACTAGCTGACCGTGTGTTTGAGCCACTGCTTACCGTTAATGGACCATTAGCTGGAAGTGTTGGAAAGATAATTGGTGTCGGACCGGGACGTGGCATTGGCTTGCTATTCATCATCATGGGAATGCTCTTGATAGCAGCAATTGTTACTAGCTATCTTTCTCCACGCTTGCGACGGGTAGAATCGGATATCCCAAATGTTATCTCCTACTAAATAACTGCCTGTGCATGCAAGTCAATAGCGTACACAGTGCTGAAACAAGCAAACTAACTGTCAATTTTTTTGGAGTGATTATGAATTGGAATGACCTTGAAGACAAAACTATCTACAAAGTTGTTGTCAATCACGAACAACAGTACTCAATTTGGCCGAGCGAGCGGGAAAATGCTTTGGGTTGGAAAGATGTTGGTAAAAGCGGGACAAAGGCAGAATGCCTAGATTACATCAAGGAAGTATGGACTGATATGAGACCACTTAGCTTGCGTCAGCAAATGGAAAAATTAGCACAATCAAGCTAAGTACTACATTTGATAAATTCGTATCGCAATAAAAACCTGTAGTTGCGCTTTAGCGCTAAAGCGCAACTGCGAACTTGTGCAATTTTGTACTAAATATTAAATTTAACTTAAGATAAACGTTAAATGAAAAAGAATAACGTTAAAGATATTTATCAACTATCCCCAACGCAGCAGGGGATGCTGTTCCACACCCTTTACGCTCCTTCTTCTGGGGTGTATTGTCAGCAATTCAGTTGTACTTTTACAGGCTCTCTAGATGTGGAGGCTTTTAACGCAGCATGGCAGCAAGTCGTAGCACGGCATGTCGTCTTGCGAACTGCTTTCATTTGGGAACGCGAAGATGTGCCGCTACAGGTGGTGTACCGACAGGTGAAACTACCACTAGAGATCCATTCTTGGCTGGCACTATCTCCGGATGAACAGCAACAGCAGCTACAAGACTTTCTAGCGTCGGATTGCCAGCACGGCTTTCAACTGACCAAAGCACCACTGATGCGCCTGAGCCTGATTCAAATGTCAGAGGATGTCTACCACTTTGTATGGAGTTATCACCATATACTTCTAGATGGGTGGTCGCTGCCTTTGGTACTTAAAGAAGTGCTGGGCTATTACCAAGCGTTGTCTTTGGGGCAAGAGTTACAACTGCCACCAAGTCGTTCCTACCGCGAGTACATTGCTTGGTTACAGAAGCAGAAATTGGAAGTTGCCGAACAATTCTGGCGACAAACACTTCACGGGGTGAGTACACCAACACCCCTGGGAGTCGATAAACCTCACCACAGCAAGTCTTTGGAACAAAGCTACAGCGAGCATTGTCTTACGCTATCAACTCCAGCAACTTTTGCTCTAGTGTCGTTTGCACGACAGCATCAACTGACGTTGAACACCTTAGTGCAAGCAGCTTGGGCTTTACTGCTATCACGATACAGTGGCGAAAGCGACGTGGTTTTCGGCGTGACTGTCTCAGGTCGTACAACTGCCATCAAAGGTGTGGAGTCCATAGTTGGGCTATTTATCAATACCCTGCCAATGCGGGTGGGAGTGTCTCCTGAGGACACAGTTCTACCAAAGCTCAAGCAGATACAGAAGCTACAGGTGGAAATGAGTACTTACGAGTACACGCCACTGGTAGAGATTCAACGGCTGAGTGATGTGCCGCCAGGGCTGCCGTTGTTTGAAAGCATCGTGGTGTTTGAGAATTATCCGGTAGATGCGGCTTTACAAGAGCATTCACAGAATTTGCACGTTAGTGATGTTCGTGCTTTTGAGAGGAACAACTATCCACTCACTCTCATAGCCCAGCCCGGAGTGCAATTGTCGTTGCGGTTCATCTACGATTCTCAGCGTTTTGATAGTGCAACTGTCACACGGATGATGGGGCATTTCCTTTCTCTGCTACAGGGTTTAGTCGCCAATCCCAACCAAAAGCTGTCGTGCATACCACTGTTAAGTGCCGCCGAACAAAATCAAATACTGAGCGAATGGAACAAAACTCAAGCAAATTATCCCCAAGATTTGTGTCTGCATACTTTGTTTGAGCAACAAGTCCAGAAGACACCCAATGCGGTGGCAGTAGTGTTTGAAGACCAACGCCTCACCTACTGTGAGTTGAACACAAGAGCTAATCAATTGGCGCACTACCTAGTCTCATTGGGAGTGGGACCGGAAGTGTTGGTCGGTGTGTGTCTAGAGCGATCGGTGTCCATGGTTGTAGGATTGCTGGGCATTCTCAAAGCAGGTGGAGCATATGTGCCTTTAGACCCAGAGTATCCGCCAGAACGTTTGGCATATATGCTCGAAGATAGCTGCGTCAAGGTACTGTTAACCCAGGAAAAATTCGTAGCCTCACTGGCACACCAGCAGGCACATTTGGTATGTTTGGATACAGACTGGCAAGCGCTCGCTCACTTTAGCACAGAAAATACACGCTCAGGAGTGTTACCCCATCACCTCGCTTATACGATTTACACTTCGGGATCTACAGGTAAGCCAAAAGGAGCGATGAACACTCATCAAGGAGTTTGCAATCGCCTGCTATGGATGCAGCAAGCTTATCAAATTGCACAGGGCGATCGCGTCTTACAGAAAACCCCCTTCAGCTTTGATGTGTCGGTGTGGGAATTCTTTTGGCCATTAATGACTGGAGCAAGTTTGGTGGTGGCGCAACCAGGAGGACACCGCGACAGTGCTTATCTGGTAAAGCTCATTGCCCAACACCAAATTACCACACTGCATTTCGTCCCCTCAATGCTACGGGTATTCTTAGAAGAACAGAATCTGGAAAGTTGCACGAGCTTGCGGCAAGTATTTTGTAGTGGCGAAGCACTACCAAAAGAACTGCAAGACAGCTTTTTTGCACGGCTCGGATGCAGTTTGCACAATCTCTATGGACCAACAGAAGCAGCAATAGACGTGACATATTGGCAATGCCAACAAGACAGCGAACTATTGAGTGTGCCGATTGGTCGCCCGATCGCCAATACACAAATTTACATCCTCGATCGCTACAATCAACCAGTACCAGTGGGTGTGGCTGGCGAGTTGCACATCTCTGGTGTGGGTTTAGCACGAGGATACCTCAACCGTCCGGAGTTAACGGCAGAAAAATTTGTTCCCAACCCGTTTGTGGGCAAAGGCGAACGCCTTTATAAAACTGGAGATTTAGTCCGCTACAAAGCTGATGGCAACATCGAATACATCGGACGCATCGACCATCAGGTGAAGATCCGTGGCTTCCGCATTGAGTTGGGCGAAATTGAGGCGGTACTGAGCCAACACCCAAACGTGCAACAAACTGTAGTCATCGCCACACAAGAGATGGTGGGCGCTCAACGTTTGGTCGCATACTTAGTAGCAAATGAACAATCCGCACCCACGATCGGCGAGTTGCGTGCTTTCCTCAAACAAAAGTTGCCAGAATATATGCTTCCAAGTGCTTTCATGGTACTTGATGCCCTACCACTCACACCCAATGGTAAACTCGACCGGAAAGCACTACCCAAACCATCTTGGCAACCCGAACTCGACCGCAGTTTTGTCGCCCCGCGAACACCGACTGAAGAAAGACTGGCAAACATTTGGGCATCGGTGTTGGGCATTGAGTTGGTGGGCATCCATGACAACTTCTTTGAACTCGGTGGCGATTCGATTCTCAGTCTGCAAATCATTGCCAAAGCCAACAGTGTCGGCATACAACTGAGTGCCAAGCAGATGTTTGAGTATCAAACGATTGCTGAGTTGGCAACAGTCGTAGGAACAACTGAGGCAATTACGGCGCAACAAGGTGTGGTGAGCGGCACATTGCCACTGACACCGATTCAGCAGTGGTTTTTCCTTGAGAATTTCAGCGCCCCAGCACACTGGAACCAAGCAGTACTGCTGGAAATGCCACAGGGTATACAGCCACATCTTTTAGAGCAAGTGGTGCGGGAGTTGTTAGTGCATCATGATGCTTTGCGCTTGCGTTTTGAGAAAACCGATTCTGGTTGGCAACAAATCAATGCCCCTGTGGATGATAAGGTGCCATTGGCGATCGTAGATTTATCTACAGTTCCACAAGCTCAACAACAAGTTGCCATTGAAGCAAAAGCGGCTCAACTCCAAGGGAGTTTAAATTTGTCAAGCGGACTACTGGTGCGAGTAGCATGGTTCAATCTCGGTGGTGAGTTAAACTCAAGACTGTTGGTAGTCATCCATCACTTGGCAGTGGATGGGGTGTCATGGCGGATTTTGTTAGAAGATTTGCAAGTTGCCTACTCGCAACTGAGTGCGGGTAGGGCGATACAACTACCAGCCAAAACCACATCATTCAAAGATTGGGCGCAACTGCAGTGGGAGTACGTACAATCGCTCGATTTGCAACGCCAGTGCGATTTTTGGCTCTTACAATCACTTGAGCCAGTGGCAAACATCCCACTCGACTATCCTTCTGGTGCAAACACCGAGGCATCCGCACGCACAGTGTCGATGTCGTTGTCAGTTGAAGAAACCCGTGCATTACTGCAAGAGGTACCAAAAGCGTACAACACCCAAATCAACGACGTATTGCTCACAGCCTTAGTGCAGGTGTTATCTGATTGGACACAATCAACTCACGTGCTGTTCAACTTGGAAGGACACGGACGCGAAGAGATATTGGATCGGGTGAATATCTCGCGCACGGTGGGATGGTTTACCACTATCTTTCCCGTTGTGCTACAATATGCTACAAATACTCCAGGAGAAGCGTTAAAGTCAATTAAAGAGCAACTGCGTCGCATTCCGCAACAAGGGATAAGCTATGGCTGGTTGCGCTATCTACTTGATGACAAAGAAACCATCGCCCAACTCACTCATTCTCGACCAGCCCAGATCGTCTTCAACCATTTAGGTCAATTTGACTTGGTGCTACAAACATCAGCACTGTTCAAACTTGCCAACGAATCGAGCGGTCCTAGCCGCAGCCCCCTCAACCACCGCAGCCATCTACTTGAGGTTAATAGCATTATCTTCGGCTCTCAGTTGCGCCTGGATTGGACTTACAGTGAGAACTTACATCACTCCAGCACCATTGAGCGTCTAGCTCACGAGTTTTTGCAAGCGTTGCGCGGGCTAATTGCTCACTGCTTGGCTCCTGAGGCTGGTGGTTATACTCCAAGCGATTTTCCCCTCGCACGACTCAACGATGTTGAACTCGAGCAAATGTTGAGCAACGTTGTGCCAAGGCAAGGGATTGGCAAAACCAATTGGCAAAATCTTGCCGATATTTATCCATTATCCTCAGTGCAGCAGGGGATGCTGTTCCACACCCTTTATGCTTCACAATCAGGGGTGTATTGTCAGCAATTCAGTTGTACTTTTACAGGCGCTCTAAATGTGGAGGCTTTTAACGCAGCATGGCAGCAAGTCGTAGCGCGGCATGTCGTCTTGCGGACTGCTTTCATTTGGGAACGCCAAGATGTGCCGCTACAGGTAGTGTATCGGCAGGTGAAACTACCACTAGAGATTCATTCTTGGCTCGGTTTATCTCCACACGAGCAGCAGCAACAACTGGCGAGTTTTATAGAACAAGACCAACACAGGGGCTTCCAACTGACCAAAGCACCACTGATGCGCCTGAGCCTGATTCAAATGTCAGAGGATGTCTACCAATTTGTGTGGAGTTATCACCATATACTTTTAGATGGGTGGTCACTACCGTTGGTATTCACCGAAGTGCTGGGCTATTACCAAGCATTGTCTGTGGGGAAAGAGTTACTCCTGCCACCAAGTCGTTCCTACCGCGAGTACATTGCCTGGTTACAAAAGCAGAAGTTGGAAACTGCCGAACAATTTTGGCAGCAAACACTCCAGGGTGTGACAGCGCCAACGCCACTCGTAGTCGATAGAGCACACCATACATCCAAGAAACAAAGCTACAGCGAGCACTTTGTTGAGCTATCAACTCAAGCAACTTCTGCTCTAGTGTCGTTTGCACGACAGCATCAACTGACGTTGAACACTTTAGTACAAGCAGCTTGGGCTTTACTGCTGTCACGATACAGTGGCGAAAGCGACGTGGTTTTCGGCGTGACTGTCTCAGGTCGTACAACTGCCATCAAAGGTGTGGAGTCCATAGTTGGGCTATTTATCAATACCCTGCCAATGCGGGTGGGAGTGTCTCCTGAGGACACAGTTCTACCAAAGCTCAAGCAGATACAGAAGCTACAGGTGGAAATGAGTACTTACGAGTACACGCCACTGGTAGAGATTCAACGGCTGAGTGATGTGCCGCCAGGGCTGCCGTTGTTTGAAAGCATCGTGGTGTTTGAGAATTATCCGGTAGATGCGGCTTTACAGGAGCATTCGCAGAATTTGCACATTAGTGATGTTCGTACCTTTGAGAGGACTAACTATCCATTGACGGTCATAGCCCAGCCCGGAGTGCAATTGTCGTTGCGGTTCATCTACGATTCTCAACGTTTTGAAAGTGCAACTGTCACACGGATGATGGGGCATTTCCTTTCTCTGCTACAGGGTCTCGTCGCCAATCCCCACCAAAAGCTATCGCACCTGCAAATGTTAAGTGCCGCCGAACAAAATCAAATACTGAGCGAATGGAACAATACGCAGGCGGATTATCCAAAACATTTGTGTATTCATGAATTGTTTGAGCAACAAGTCCAGAAGACACCCAATGCGGTGGCAGTGGTGTTTGAAGACCAACGCCTCACCTACAGCGAACTGAACGCAAAAGCTAATCAATTGGCGCACCACCTACAGAGATTAGGTGTGGAACCAGAAGTGTTAGTCGGTCTGTGTGTAGAACGCTCGTTGTCCATGGTCGTGGGACTTCTGGGTATTCTTAAGGCGGGTGGAGCTTACGTGCCTTTAGACCCCGCCTACCCGCGCGATCGCTTAGCATTTATGCTAGAAGAGGCCAGTGTGCCAGTGCTGCTAACCCAAGAGCGGTTGATGGCAACATTGCCAGAACTTAAAGCTCAGGTAGTATGCTTGGATGCCGACTGGCAAGAGATTGCTCGAGAAAGCGAAGGCAATTCTCAAAGCAAGGTTACACCCGAACACTTGGCTTATGTGATTTACACAAGCGGCTCCACTGGCAAACCAAAAGGAGTTCAAATTCTGCATGGTGCTTTGGTTAACTTCTTAAATAGCATGCACCTGACTCTAGGGCTGAGCCAGAGAGATATCCTTTTATCAGTCACCACATTATCTTTTGATATTGCCGGACTGGAATTGTACTTACCGCTGATTGTGGGCGCAAGTATAGTCGTAGTCAGCCGCGAAGTTGCTACTGATGGAACCGAGTTGTTAAAGCGTTTGTCATCCTCCGGTGCTACAGTTATGCAAGCTACTCCAGCAACTTGGCGGCTACTTCTAGCATCAGGATGGCACGACAGTAGGCAATTGAAAATTCTCTGTGGCGGTGAAGCACTCAAGCGCGAACTCGCCGAGCAGTTGCTAGAACGATGCACTGAACTGTGGAATCTATACGGTCCTACAGAAACCACCATTTGGTCAGCTGCTCACAAGCTGGAAACTCTCAACAGTGCTTCTTCAGCTGACAGCATCATCTCTATCGGTCGCCCAATTGCCAACACGCAATTTTACGTTTTAGACAAACACTTACAGCCAGTTCCTGTGGGAGTTCCTGGAGAACTACACATCGGTGGTGTATCCTTAGCTCGTGGTTATCTCAATCGACCACAACTTACATCTGAAAAGTTCATTGAAAACCCTTTTATTAATAAGGCTGGGGAACGCTTGTATAAAACTGGGGACTTGGTTCGCTTCAAAAGAGATGGCAATTTGGAATACCTGGGACGAATTGACGAACAAGTGAAAATACGGGGCTTTCGGATCGAGTTGGGGGAAATTGAAGCTTTACTTAACCAACACCCGAATGTGCGAGAAACTGCGGTCATCGCCAAAGAAGACATCGGGGACGACAAACGTTTAGTAGCTTATATTACCCCACATCAAGATCTCGTACCCACAATGAGTGACCTGCGCTCCTTCCTCAAACAAAAGCTACCGGAATATATGCTTCCGAGTGCTTTCGTGGTGCTCGATGCCCTACCACTCACACCCAATGGTAAACTCGACCGCAAGGCACTACCAAACCCTGAGTCGGCACAACCGGAACTAAAAACAACTTTTGTCGCTCCCCGCACACCAACTGAGGAAGTACTCGCTGAAATCTGGACTCAAGTGCTTCGGCTCGAGCAAGTTGGTGTTGATGACAATTTCTTTGACCTTGGTGGTCATTCCCTAACAGCAACTCAATTGGTCTTCCGCGTCCGAAATACGTTCAAACTAGAATTGCCCTTACACGCCCTGCTTGAAACACCTACAGTTGCAGCAATGGCTGAAGTGGTTGATAATGTTCGTAACTGCAAACCGACTGCTACTGCCACAACATCTGTCAGAGATCTCAATGCAGAAGCCGTTTTGGATCAGACAATCCGCCCGGAAGGCATAGCTTTTGAGCAGAGCGCACAGCCAGCACGCATCTTTCTAACTGGGGCAACAGGTTTTCTGGGAGCTTTTCTACTGAGTGAACTCCTACAGCAGACTGATGCTGACATTTATTGCTTGGTACGCTCCTCTAATGTGGAACAAGGCTTAAAGAAGATCCAAGCAAATCTTCAATCCTACTTACTCTGGAATGAATGTTTTAGTTCCAGAATTATCTCAGTTACCGGCGATTTATCGCAACCACTTTTTGGTTTAGACGAGCGACAGTTTCAAACATTAGCAAGTACGATAGATGTCATTTATCATAATGGGGCATTAGTTAATTTCATCGACCCGTACCCGAAACTGAAGGCAGCTAATGTTCTTGGAACTCAGGAAGTCCTGAGATTGGCAAGCCAAATTAAACTCAAATCCCTACATTATATTTCTACCTTTTCCGTTTTCCCCTGGGAGGAAGGCTTGTCTAAAGAGCATATCTTCCGAGAAAATGACTCTTTAGATCGTGGTAATCTTGCAGGTGGCTACGAGCAGAGTAAATGGGTGGCGGAAAAGTTAGTCACAATTGCACGCTCTAGAGGACTTCCTGTGAGTATTTATCGACCAGGAAGAGTATCAGGACACAGCCAAACCGGAACCTCTAATACAAATGACCTCCTCTTTAGAATGCTCAAAGGTTGTATTCAACTTGGGAGTTTTCCGGATTTCAACATGGTGATGGACCTGACTCCTGTGGACTATGTAAGCAAATGTATCGTTTATTTATCAAGGCAAAAAAAATTTCTGGGGGAAAATTTTCATGTGGTTAATCCCCATCCAGCCCTTTGGAGCAACGTTATGACTTGGCTGTGGTCTTTTGGTTACTCGCTTGAGGTCATTTCCTACGATCGATGGCGAGCACGTCTGCTTGAGGTTGCAGAGCATTCCTCAGACAATGCATTATACCCATTAATACCTTTTTTTGCAGAGTCAGCACCCAATGATTTAGTAACGTTCGACTGTCAGAATACGCTGAGTGGGCTTGCGGGAACCTCTATCAACTGTCCATCAGTCAGTGCAGAATTGCTGAGCACTTACTTGTCATACTACATTCGTAGTGGTTACCTAGAGGCTCCGCAGCAGAAAGCTAATATTAAATTTAACTTGAGATAAATAAATGAAAAAGAATAACGTTCAAGATATTTATCAATTATCTCCAGTGCAGCAGGGAATGCTGTTCCACACCCTTTATGCTCCTTCTTCAGGCATATATTGCCAGCAGTTTAGCTGTACTTTTACAGGACATTTGGACGTTGAGGCTTTCAGTGCTGCATGGCAGCAAGTTATAGCACGCCATGTTGTCTTGCGGACAGCTTTCATTTGGGAAGGTCAAAACCTGCCGCTACAGGTAGTGTATCGGCAGGTGAAATTACCAATAGAAATCCATTCTTGGACTGGGCTAACGAGCGAACAGCAGCAGCAACAACTGGCGGCTTTCTTAGAACAAGACCAGCAGCGTGGTTTCCAAGTGTCCAAGGCTCCACTGATGCGCCTGACACTCATTCAAATGTCAAGTGATGTCTACCAATTTGTCTGGAGTTATCACCATATACTTCTAGATGGGTGGTCACTACCGTTAGTGTTTAAGGAAGTGCTGGGCTTTTATGAAGCATTGTCTGTGGGGCAAGAGTTACAACTGCCACCGAGTCGTTCCTACCGCGAGTACATCGTCTGGTTACAGAATCAGAAGTTGGAAACTAGCGAACAATTTTGGCGGCAAACACTTCAAGGTGTGACTTCCCCAACGCCACTCGTAGTTGATAAGGCACACTACAGTAAGTCCTTGCAACAAAATTACAGCGAAGAGATTTTTTTACTACCAAGAGCAGCAACTTCCGCGCTAGTGTCGTTTGCACGACAGCATCAAGTGACGTTAAACACCTTAGTGCAAGCAGCTTGGGCTTTATTGCTCTCACGATACAGTGGCGAAACTGACGTGGTGTTTGGAGTGACTGTCTCAGGTCGTACAACTGCCATCAAAGGTGTGGAGTCCATAGTTGGGCTATTTATCAATACCCTGCCAATGCGGGTGGGAGTGTCTCCTGAAGACACAGTTTTACCAAAGCTCAAGCAGATACAGAAGCTACAGGTAGAAATGAGTACTTACGAGTACACTTCACTGGTAGAGATTCAACGAATGAGTGATATGCCCAGAGGGTTACCGTTGTTTGAAAGCATTGTGGTGTTTGAGAATTATCCGGTAGATGCGGCTTTACAGGAGCACTCACAGAATTTGCAGATCGGTGATGTTCGTTCCTTCGAGAAGAACAACTACCCACTTACAGTCATCGCTCAACCTGGAGAGGAATTGTCATTGCGCTTCATCTACAATTCTCAACGCTTTGAAAGTGCGAGTATCACACGGATGATAGGGCATTTCCAAACCCTGCTACAGGGTCTAGTCGCCAATCCACAGCAAAAGCTGTCGCACATCTCGCTGTTAAATGCTGCTGAACAACACCAGCTACTGGTGGAATGGAACAATACGCTTTTTGATTTTCCTCAAGAAAAGTGTATCCATTCCTTGTTTGAGCAACAGGTGCAGAAGACACCATCAGATGTGGCACTGGTATTTGAAGACCAATGTCTCACATACAGCGAATTGAACGCAAAAGCTAATCAATTGGCGCACTATTTACAGACGTTGGGAGTGGGACCGGAAGTGTTGGTAGGTTTGTGTGTCGAGCGCTCAGTCTCCATGGTTGTAGGATTGCTGGGCATTCTCAAAGCAGGTGGAGCATATGTGCCTTTAGACCCAGAGTATCCGCCAGAACGTTTGGCATATATGCTCGAAGATAGCTGCGTCAAGGTACTGTTAACCCAGGAAAAATTCGTAGCCTCACTGGCACACCAGCAGGCACATTTGGTATGTTTGGATACAGACTGGCAAGCGCTCGCTCACTTTAGCACAGAAAATACACGCTCAGGAGTGTTACCCCATCACCTCGCTTATACGATTTACACTTCGGGATCTACAGGTAAGCCAAAAGGAGCGATGAACACTCATCAAGGAGTTTGCAATCGCCTGCTATGGATGCAGCAAGCTTATCAAATTACACAGCGCGATCGCGTCTTACAGAAAACCCCCTTCAGCTTTGATGTCTCGGTGTGGGAATTCTTTTGGCCATTAATGACTGGAGCACGTTTGGTGGTGGTGCAACCAGGAGGACATCGCGATAGTGCAAATCTTGTGAAGCTCATTGCCCAACACCAAATTACCACACTGCATTTCGTCCCCTCAATGCTACGGGTATTCTTAGAAGAACAGAATCTGGAAAGTTGCACGAGCTTGCGGCAAGTATTTTGTAGTGGCGAAGCACTACCAAAAGAACTGCAAGACAGCTTTTTTGCACGGCTCGGATGCAGTTTGCACAATCTCTATGGACCAACAGAAGCAGCAATAGACGTGACATATTGGCAATGCCAAAAAGACAGCGAACTATTGAGTGTGCCGATTGGTCGCTCAATTGCCAATACACAGATTTACATCCTCGATCGCTACAATCAACCAGTACCTACTGGAGTACCGGGAGAACTGCACATTGGTGGTGTGGGTTTAGCTCGAGGATACCTCAACCGCCCGGAAACGACAGCTGAAAAATTCATCCCCAACCCCTTTAGTGCAGAACCAGGTTCTCGCCTTTACAAAACTGGTGACTTAGTCCGGTACTTAAGCGATGGCAATATAGAGTATCTCGGTCGCATTGACTTCCAAGTAAAAATACGTGGTTTCCGCATTGAGCTAGGAGAAATCGAAGCAGTACTCACTCAACACCCTGATGTCAACTGTTGCGTCACTATCGTTCGCGAGGATGCTCCAGGAGACAAACGCTTAGTCGCATATGTCGTAGCCAATACACGCACAGCAGTCACAATCAGCGAGTTGCGCTCCTTCCTCAAAGAGAAACTGCCAGATTACATGGTACCAACAGTATTTGTGATGTTAGATGCCCTGCCTCTTACCCCTAGTGGTAAAATAGATCGTCGGGCGCTACCAAAACCCAGTACAGCACGTCATGAACTAGAAACAGCTCTCGTCGCACCCCGCACAGAGACTGAAGAAATACTAACCCAAATCTGGCGTGAGGTTCTACGCCTCAAGCAAGTTGGAATCTACGATAACTTTTTTGAACTGGGCGGAGATTCCATTCTTAGCATTCAAATTATTTTTAAAGCTAAAAAAGCAGGATTGCAACTAACTGCTAAGCAGATATTTGAACACCAGACAATTGCTGAGTTGGCAGCAGCAGCAAACGTTACTCAAACGGCGAAGGCAGAACAAGGGCCGGTCAGTGGTTTGATACCTCTGACACCTATCCAACATTGGTTTTTTGAGCAAAATCTACCAGAACCTCATCACTTCAACCAGTCATTTCTACTAGAAGTACCGCAAACATTCGACCCCGCTCTGCTGTCACAAGTGGTGCAACAATTATTGGTACATCATGATGCGCTGCGCTTACGTTTTGTACACTCCGGCTCCGGTTGGGAACAAATTAATGCTAACCCTGATGATACCATTCCTTTTTCCCATGTAAATCTATCAACAATACCAGACGCAGAGCAAAAAGCTGCTATTGAAGCCACTGCTGCTTCCCTACAAACTAGCTTGAACCTCTCTTCTGGACCAATAATGCGAGTAGCGCTTTTTACTTTGGGTACTAACAAACTCAGCCGATTACTAATAGTCATCCACCACCTAGCAGTAGACGGCGTTTCTTGGCGGATTTTGTTAGAAGATTTGCTTTCCGCTTACCAGCAGATCGGTCGCGGTGAAGCGATTAAGTTTCCCTCCAAGACGACGTCTTTTAAACACTGGGCTACGCAACTCACTTCTTACGCACGCTCAGACACCGCACAGAAAGAACTGACTTATTGGCAAGGCATTTCACACACACGCATAAGCCGATTACCAGTGGACTATGCGTTCGGTGCTAACACTGTAGCATCTGCCAGCACAGTATTTGTGTCGCTCTCACCTGAAGAAACCCGCGTTCTGTTGCAAGAAGTTCCTAAAGCTTATAAAACTCAGATCAATGATATCCTTCTGACTGCTCTCGTGCAGGTTTTATGTAAGTGGACTGGCAATAACTCTGTGTTGCTTGACCTCGAAGGTCATGGGCGGGAAAATATTCTTGAAGATGTAGACTTGTCGCGCACAGTTGGTTGGTTTACGACAATCTTCCCCGTGCTTTTAATATTAAAAGCAACAGACAATTTAGGAGACAGCTTAAAGTCTATCAAAGAACAACTTCGTGCCGTACCCAAACGAGGTATCGGCTACGGTTTGCTGCGTTATTTAAGTGGGGATGCGGAAATTACCTCCACATTGCAAGCAACACCACAAGCTGAGATAAGTTTCAACTACCTAGGGCAATTAGATTGGGGAATGGAAGAAAATTCTTTATTCAAACTAGCCCCGGAATCAGTCGGTTCACAACAAAGCCACCAAGGAAGTCGCAGTCATTTGCTAGCTATTAACGGACTCGTAGTAGAAAGTCAGTTACAACTAGATTGGACATACAGCGAAAACTTTCACAAACGTGCTACGATTGACGGCTTAGCTCAAGAATTTGCTAAAGCATTGCGATCGCTGATTGCTCATTGTTTATCTACCGATGCAGGAGGCGACACACCCGATCTATCTGAACGGATCGTTCATAGCTTTGGTCAACAAGTAAATAATTACCAGCATCAAGAAAATGACGCTTCTGTACCCCTACACTTATTAGAACTTCCAGAGGGAATCTCTGAGTTACTTCCCTCAGATATAGAATCAGCATATCCTCTTGCAAAAATGCAGGAGTTTATGTTGCATCACTACGCAAATAACCATCAAAAGATGGGGGTTTACCATTACCAGCAATCATACGATGTATATGATGAAAATCTTTCTTTAGTTGCCTTTAAGAGGTCACTAGAAATATGCGTGCAAAAGCATCCGGCTTTGAGAACGGTATTTATCAATAAGAACGGAAAACCTGCAGTTCAAGTAGTCAAAAAACATCTGAAATTTGCCATCAATGAGCATGACATTAGTAAGATGAATGCAGACGAACAAGAATATTATGTTGATGATGTCGTGAAGAAAGATAGGCAAAACTTATTCGACGTAGAAAATTTTAATGAACCCCTTTTTAGATTCAATATTTTTCAAAAATCAAAGAATCAATTTGAATTTTTTATGTCAATTCATCATGCAATTATAGATGGTTGGAGCAATATTGAATTTCTCAATCAACTGTATAATTCTTATTTAGCTCTCAAGAAAGGAAAAGAAATAACAGTAAGCTCTTCAGCTAATGTGCATCAGGAATTTGTGGCATTAGAGAAAGAGATGATTCGCTCATCAGACGCATTAAATTTCTGGAAGTTCCACTTACGAAACCATACATATAAACCATTAAAGCCGTTAACCACTTTAGTAGTTCAAGTAGAAGCTGTTGCGGAAGAATACAATTTAAACTCAGAAATTACTGCTGACTTACTTGAATTCAGTCGGAAATTGAAAGTTTCACCGAAAGCAATTTTCCTAAGTACCTACCTTGACCTCATTGGTACTGTGATGAAAGAAAATATGGTTTCTGTAGGGATTATCTCAAATGGTAGAACAGAAAGATTATCCGATCCGTTTGGAGCTTTGGGCTTGTTCTGGAATATTGTTCCGCTCTGCCAGCAAGTTATAGAAGATAAAGAGGTACAAATTAAAAATGTGCAGCAATCTCTAATTGATATCGAACCCTATGTTAGATACCCACTTCTCCAAATTTTATCAGACCAACAAAAACAGGAGTTATTTTTTGCTACATTTAATTTCATGTCTTTCCATAATGTCAAAGATATTTTCGAGCAGACCGACTTGAAAGTGAATGCACGAATGTCTCATGACAAGTTTAACTTTCCTTTAAATTTTGCTATTTCAATGAACTCATCTTCAGAAAATGTAAGCATACGTGTGGAATATGACCAGATGTATTTTAACTGCAAAGATATTCGTTCAATGCTTCAGAGTTATGTGGAAATCTTATACGCAGTTCCCAGACTTTAGACATTGAGTCTGTACCCTTGTAAAATCATGTAATATGGTTGAAAAAGCATTATACTATCTAGTTTTCAACCACGACTCAAATTTGAAAATCTGCAAAGTTTAGTGTCAATTTTTTGGAGGAATTATGAGTTGGAATGACCTTGAAGACAAAACTATCTACAAAGTTGTCGTCAATCACGAACAACAGTACTCAATTTGGCCGAGTGAGCGGGAAAATGCTCTTGGTTGGACAGATGTTGGTAAAAGCGGAACAAAGGCAGAATGCCTGGATTACATCAAGGAAGTATGGACTGATATGAGACCACTTAGCTTGCGTCAGCAAATGGAAAACTCAGCACAATCAAACTAAATATTAAATCTAAACAACAAAGCAGCAAAATCTTAGTAAATGCGATCGCAATTTTTCACATATGAATTTACTAGAAATGGAAAAACATTCTTTTAATCTTATAGATCGATCGCTCCACGAGTATTTACAAAATACTACAAACATAGTGGAATCTGTTTTATTAGAACATATTTCTGTTGAAGATTGTGCTGTGCTAATTCGGGAAACAGAAATATCTCGCCCTGAATTAGTTGCCTATATCGTCTCACAGCAGCCTCTAGAATCAGAACAATTACAATTCCACCTGCAAGAAGTCATACCATTGCCTTTACTGCCCAAAGCTTACGTACAAGTATCTAACCTACCGTTGACTCCTACAGGAGAAGTAGATAAACAGGCTTTGATAAGTCTGCCAGTGTTAGATTTTCAATTAGCTGGACAAATAGAAAAGCAACTCCAGTCAAAGCCAGAAATTGAGCAGTTAGCAGTAATCTTGCAAGAAGACTCCCTAAGGCTTCCCCGATTGCACATAACAGATTTACTTCCAGAAAGACAAAGATTAAATACTCCTGTTATTAAACAATTAATTTCCTCTGATACTGAGTTAAAAACACAATTACAAAGCTCGCAAACCAAGCAATTGGCTATTAGCTATGGCACTTCTTTACCAAAAGAATCTTATATACCCTCGACTTTGCCAGAGATTTTGCAAACAGCAGCTCGACAGGCAAAAGGAGAACGGATAATTTATTTATTGCCTGATGGAACAGAACTGCGTCAATCCTACACCGATTTACTGGTACAAGCACAGCGAATTCTTGGTGGTTTGAGAAAGCTAGGGCTGAAACCACAAGATAAAGTCATTTTACAATTAGAACTTAATTACGATATACTCGCCGCGTTCTGGGGTTGCCTTTTGGGAGGCTTTATTCCCCTAATTACTGAAGTTCCTCCAACCTATAAAGAATCGAACAAGGGAGTAGATAAGCTAGTTCATATATGGAACTTCTTAGATAGCCCAATCATTTTAACTACACAAGCACAACAACAAGAAATCGAGTTTTTAGCTCAATGGCTACCAGCAGAAAAGTTAAAATTTGCTTTTATTGAAGCTTTAAAAAATAACTTTCCTGACAAATCGTGTTACTCGAGTCAGTCAAATGACGTAGCGTTTTTTAATCTAACATCTGGCTCAACAGGCATCCCAAAATGCATTCAATTGACCCACCGCAATCTCATCGCTAACGCTATAGGAGAAAATCTACTCAATCAACACGATCGCGAAGATGCAATCTTGAATTGGTTGCCATTGGACCATATTGGCGGTATTTCCATGTGTCATATTCGTGGAGTGGTGTTAGGTTGCACTCTGGTTTACGCGCAAAAAGAGTATGTATTAGGTAATATCCTCAATTGGTTAGACTTAATTGATAAATATCGCATTACCCATAGCTGGGCACCTAACTTTGCATATGCCTTAATCAACGAAGCCTTGAAGCGAGAATCATCACAGAATTGGGACTTGTCTTGCGTGAAATTCTTAGTCACGGGTGGGGAAGCAGTTGCTCCTAAAACAGTAGAGACTTTTCTAGAGAATACGCTCGCTTATGGACTGAAAAAAACAGCAATCCGAGCGGCATTTGGTATGGCAGAGATGGCTTCGGCGATTACTTTTTACCAGCCAACTGAAAGAGCACCAATAAAATTTCACAGGTTAGACAAATCCTGCTTGCAGGGAACCATCAGACGAGTTGAAACCGAGCATCCCAATAGTGTTGCCTTTACAGACTTAGGAGCAGTCATTCCCGGAGTAACCATTCGGATTGTAGACAGTGAGAACAATCTTGTACCAGAAGATACTATTGGTCGTTTCCAAGTAAAAGGTGATGCTGTTTCACCGGGATACTACAAAAACCCACAGGCTAATTCTGAAGCTTTTTTAGCAGACGGTTGGTTCGATACTGGAGATAATGGTTTTATTGCTAATGGGCATTTAGTACTCACTGGTCGTGCTAAGGAAACCATTATTATTAATGGAGCCAACTACTACAGCCATGAAATCGAAGCGATAGTTGAAGAAATTGAACAAGTAGAAGCATCGTACACTGCTGCCTGTGCGGTTAAAGATGCCGATAGTGTCACAGAGAAATTAGCCATCTTTTTCCATTCGCCGCTTGTAGAAGACGAAGCACTGCAAAAACTACTTCAGAAAATTCAGCAGACCGTTGTTAACAAAGTAGGATTGAATCCAGATTATTTGATTCTAGTGGCTAAGGAAGATATTCCCAAAACCGCTATCGGTAAAATCCAGCGCCGCCAATTGAGTCAACGTTTTCAAGCCGGGGAGTTTGACACAATTCTCAAACGACTCGACATCCTAATGGGCGATCGCAATACCTTACCTGACTGGTTTTACCACAAAATTTGGCGATCGCAAAAAGCTATCTGGCAAGACTGGCAACCCATAAGCGGACACACGGTGGTATTTCTCGACTCTTCGGGATTAGGGTCAATATTGTGTCAACACTTACAGTCGGTTAATCGCTCATGTATTCGCGTTCAAATAGGGCAAGAGTTTAGCTCACTTGGCGATAACAGCTATTGCATCAACCCGCAAAATCCCGACCACTATCAACAACTGTTTAGATCCATCCTCTATGACGGTCAACCTGTTAGTGAGATTATACATTTGTGGACTTATGACTCATTGACAGCAGATACCCCCTCTTTAGACGCACTCCAACCAGCTCAAGAACGAGGCATTTACAGTCTCTTGTACTTAATCCAAGCATTAGCCAAGGTTCAAGGTTCTCAGCAGTCGGTGCGCTTACTATGCGTTGGGAGCCAAACCCAAGCTACTTCATCCACAGATAAAATTGCTCCTGCCAAGTCATTGATATTAGGCTTGCTCAAAACTATTCCCCAGGAAATGCCGACTTTACGCGTCCGCCATGTGGATCTTCTGCTAGAGGAAGAAGAGAACAATGCAGCTTATATTCTCCAAGAACTCCAAACAAACTCAAAAGCTTTGGAGGTTGCTTATCGTCAGAGACAGCGTTTGGTTCCTCGCTTACAAAAAGTAGATTGGAAACAACAACTCAAGGGAGAATTACCTTTTAAGCAAGGAGGTATTTATCTGCTGAGTGGTGGACTTGGCGGTGTAGGAGCGGAGATTGCTAAGTATCTGCTGCAAAATTACCAAGCAAAGCTGTTATTGCTGGGGAGAAGTCCTTTATCTGAAAAAATCGAGGTCTATCGAGAATTAGAGCAATTACCAGGAGAAATTAGCTATCAACAAGTAGATATTTGCCAGTACGAGCAAGTACAACAGGCACTCACACAAGCTTTATCTCAATGGCAAGGAGAATTAGCTGGAATCATTCACCTAGCAGTAGTATATGGGCAGAATTTGCTTTTAGAAGAAACTCGCGACAACTTAGAGGCGGTGCTGCGTCCGAAGGTACAAGGAACCTGGGTATTGCATCAACTCTTGCAAGATTATCCCAATAGCTTGTTTATTAGCTTCTCTTCTTTAGCCGATTTATTTGGCGGTGCTAATATCGGTGCATATATTGCTGCTAACTCCTTTCTAGAACGCTTTACGCACTATCAACGCCATCAACAGGGACGGCAGAGTTATTGCTTCGTTTGGGGTAACTGGGATAACTTAGGCATCAGCCAAGATAATCCTGCACAATCTTGGCTTCATCGGCGAGGGTCTTGCAGTATTTCCACCACCCAAGGTCTCTATTCTTTGCTGACAGGTTTGTACCATGACCAAGAACATTTATTAATAGGTTTGGATGGCAGCAAACCGTATATCCAGAAGTATTTGGAAATAGAAGCTAGTGGGTTGCAGAAATTAACTGCTTATTTCACCACGAAGGGCATTGGTGCTACTGTTTCAGACTTAATTGTAAAAATACAGAACTATGGGATTGTGGATTACTTTGGCACG
The DNA here is from genome assembly GCF_045999855.1 of Tolypothrix campylonemoides VB511288_2. Classification (NCBI taxonomy): domain Bacteria; kingdom Bacillati; phylum Cyanobacteriota; class Cyanophyceae; order Nostocales; family Tolypothrichaceae; genus Tolypothrix; species Tolypothrix campylonemoides. The sequence goes on along the minus strand of NZ_JBFPMW010000003.1, from coordinate 502,450 downwards.
CCAGTCACTTGTGACTTCGTACAGCTTGCACAAATGCCCTTGACAGTGACAGGGGAAATCGACCGGGAGCAGTTACAGCTTCTTAGTGCTGGTAGAGACACCCAAACACGGATTATGCCTCGCAATGAGTTAGAGCGGCAAATATCACTTGTTTGGCAGGAAGTTTTAGGAATTGGACAAATTGACATTCACAGCAACTTTTTTGAACTGGGTGGGAGTTCTATCAAGGCAATTATTTTGGTTAATAAATTAGAAAAGCAACTGGGACGAAACTTTCATTTCACACTGATGATTGAAGCTCCAACTATTGCTCAATTTTCATCGTACATTCAGAACAATTATTTAGAACTGAATTCTAGAGCGCAAGGTTCTAATGTGAGTACAACAAACAGCAAAACAACGGTGCTATCTGGAAAAAATAACGTCACACCAATTGCGGAAACACTAATTACTGTTACAACCGATATAGAGGAGGGAGAAATTTGAAAACAGTTAATCGATTGTTAACTGACCTAGAAAAGTTGGAAATTCAACTTTGGCTAGATGAAGAAGTTCGTCTGCGCTACAGCGCCCCCAAGGGAGCTTTATCTTCACAGTTACGCGACGAATTGCGAGAACGTAAAGCGGAAATTATCGAATACCTGCATTACAAACATCGGGTAGCAAAGTTCCCACCTATTGAGTCTATCTTGGTCAAGATCCAGCCTATCGGAAGTAAACCGCCTTTGTTTTGCATTCACCCAGCTGGTGGTAATGTCTTCTGCTATTTAGAATTATCCCGTCATCTGGGTTTGGACCAGCCTTTGTATGGCTTGCGACCACCTAATTTATACGGGGAAGAAGAACCTTTAAACTCTATCGAGGATATGGCTACAGCTTATATCAAAGCGATGCAATCCGTTCAGCCCCAGGGACCTTATCACCTTGCAGGTTCTTCTTTTGGTGGACTTGTAATTTATGAGATAGCACAGCAATTGCAAGCTAGCGGTCAAGAAGTTTCTTTTCTAGGAATGCTAGATATGGCTTTACTCACATCTACAGATCTAAAAAACCAAATAGAAAGAGTGGGGAATGAATACTATCTAGTGTTAACCGCTTTTGCTGATAGTACAGCAGGTGCTTTAGGTGAGTATGTGCAGCAAATAACAGTTGATGAATTGCGAACTTTTTCTGAGTTAGACGCGCAATTAAACTATATTTTGCAGAAATTAATCGAGCTTAAACTTTTACCTACTGAATTTACATTTGAGCAGTTTCGCCATCTTTTTGATGTGTTTGAAGGCAATGTTATAGCTGGAATGCGCTACACAATCAAAACATACCCTGGTAAAGTTGTTTTCTTCCATGCAACAGAAGACATAATCGACTTATTTCACGAACATCAAGACCCAACAAGAGGTTGGTCAAAATTCGCACTGGGTGGGGTAGATGTTCATGAGATAGAAGGGAACCATTACTCTATGCTTCGCAGTCAGGTTTTAGCCGAAAAAATCAAGCCTTATCTGATAAAATCTTAGCCTCAGCGTCAATTATCCGTCTTTTGTGCCTCTTTGGGAAAAGCGGGACAAAGGCAGAATGCCTGGTTTACATAAAATGAAGTATGGACTGATATGAGACTGCTCAGTCTCCGGCTGAAGATGGAAGAAGCTGCTTGCAATTAGCTGTAGCAAAGAGATAAGGGATGAGGGAAACAGCGATAAGCAAAGCTTAAACGCCTTAAGGCGTATCGCACCTTCCCCTCTCCCATCTTATCTACCCCAATCGCGTTCCAAATCATGAATCACTTTTTCGAGATACCAGTCCTCGGGCATTCCAGGATAGTCATATCTTGCTTGGTCAATCAGTCGTTCGGCGATTTCCCAATGTCCCCCAACGAGTCTTAACAAGCGCTGGCGCAGCAAGTTGTTCGTTGTTTTTTTAGATTCGGAAGTAGATGAATGAATTTTTTTTAAACTATCTATGACTTGTTGGTAATTTACCCAATCTTCTTTTTCACACAACATACTAGCCGCACGCTGGTAATCTTCAATAGCGCGATGCATCTCTTCTATGCAAGTATAGGCAATACCGCGATTGTAATAAGCTGTTGCATCATTGGGATTAATTTCTAGTGCTTGAGTGTAATCTTTAATTGCACCCAGGTGGTTACCCATTTCCCGGAAAACATTCCCTCTAGCAACATAAAGTAATGCGTCTTGCGGCTGTATTTGAAGTGCTTGATTAAAATCTGCGATCGCTCCAGTATGGTCTCCCATATGAAATCGTGCTTTTCCTCGGTTGCGGTAAACAATTGCGTCTTGAAAATTCAATTGCAATGCTCGGTTAAAGTCGGAGATAGCATCTTGGTAGTTACCTTGTTTGCACCGGACGACTCCCCGACAACAATAAGCATATGCATCTTGCGGGTCAGCTTGCAACACCCAGTTTAAGTCTTCCATTGCATCTCGGGTGTTACCTTTCTCTGCTTTATCGAGTAATTGGATAAAATAAGAGCTTTCAGATTTTAAAGGCGCGATCGTGGGAGTCGGAGATTTTACAGTGGTAGGTTTTTCTTTTGGCTGTAACTGTCTGATTTTTGCAAGGCATTGACGGCAGTTTTCTGTATCTTTTTGGTTTAGGTACAGTTCTGCTGCCTTTTTAAAGCTAGCGATCGCATCAGGAATATAACCTTGTTTGCGGAGTACTGTTCCCCGCAAATTATGTGCAGCGGCGTAGTTAATATTATGGCGAATAGCTTGCTCTACATCTGCAAGCGCTCCTGGTAAATTTTTCAATGACACTCGTGCTAGTGCTCGGCTATAGTAAGCTTCAACACTTTGAGCCAGATCGATGGCTGTGGTGAAGTCAGAAACAGCCTTGTGTATTTCTCCGAGATCGTAGTACGCCAAGCCTCTTCGATAATATGCTTCAGCAAAATAAGGTGCTAGCTGCAAAGCATGGGTAAATTCCTCAATAGCTCCAGCGTAATCTTTTTGCTTGGCTTTCTCTATTCCTTTATTATAAGATTCGTTATTCATAGTATTTATTGAGAGGAGCAAGTATCGAGAGTAAAGGTTAAGTAGGAGAGATCCTTTATACTTTATACTTCAGCCTTTAATTCACTCATTTCCAATTTTCGTTGAAATAGAATAAATTTGCCACTATGGACTACCTCTATCGCTATCCACCTTTGTACCCCGGTATTCTGCTGAAACGCTACAAGAGGTTTTTTGCTGACGTTGAACTTGCTTCTGGAGAAGTTGTCACAGCCCACTGTCCAAATACCGGACCCATGACGGGTGTTTGTACTCCTGGTAGTTTAGTGCAACTTTCCTACAGCGATCGTCCCAATCGTAAATTGTCCTATACTTGGGAAATGATTCAGGTACATGACAGCGAGCCCACCTGGGTTGGTATAAATACTATATTGCCTAATAAAATAACCAAGTTGGCTTTAGAAAAATATCTTTTTTTAGAATTGGGCAAGTATACTCATCTTCTAACCGAAGTCGCATATGGTCAAGATAAAAAAAGCCGTGTAGATTTTCTCTTATATGAATCCCAAGAGAACAAAAACACCGTTCCCTCTAGTGGCTCTTTAGCAAGAAAGCGGGAATTACTACTCGAGCAAAGCATTCCTAGAATTTATCTTGAAGTTAAAAATACAACTTTGGCACAGGGTAGAATAGCTCTGTTTCCCGATACAGAAACAACACGGGGACAAAAACATCTCCGAGAATTGATGGCACTTCTGCCTCAACATCGTGCAGTGATGCTTTACTTTATTAACAGAGGTGATTGTACAGCATTTGCCCCTGGTGATGCTACAGATCCAATATATGGGAAATTGTTAAGAGATGCTATCAACGTTGGGTTAGAAATTTTACCTTGTAGATTTGAAACGACTCCTGAAGGAGTACGTTATTTAGGTTTTGCAGAATGCAAATTTTAAAATTCAGGTTACGAAAATTCAAGAAATATAACAATCAAAATACTGTCAATCACACATAGTCCCCAAGTTAAATTATTATGTACTGGAAATAGTGTATGAGATGCTAGATGTAGAATTAAACACAGAAAAAATTGCAGCGATCGATATTGTTAACTAAACCGTATTGGATTAACAAGTGAGATGAATTGAAGAATTGTCTAGAGCTAATAAGGCATTTGCTCTCAAAGACCAAAAACAAAGCCCCAGTCCTGACATAGAGGAACGGGGCTTTGCTGGATTTATGAACCTGGCACCGAGCTATTTTAGCAGGCGGCAACCCGCCAACTATCGTCGCCGCATCAATGTTTCACAACTGAGTTCGGGATGGAATCAGAGTGGGACCACTGAGCCATAGGCACCAGGAATGAATGATGAATGATGAATTATGAATGATGAACTTCATCAAAAGGAAGGCTCATCGTGGAATTCAAAACCCTGAAGACTGCACAGAAAAGCGAAACAAGTGTGAATTGTGAATTGAAGAAGATTGTCATCATTCATCATTCAGAATTCATCATTGAGATGAGGTCAAGACCTCGGTCTGTTAGGACAACTTGGCTAAGTACATTACTGCACGTACACCGACTGCCTATGAACAGGTGTTCTACCTGTGACCTTACCTACTTGTAGTAGTCAGAGCACTCATCTTGAGGTGGGCTTCCCACTTAGATGCTTTCAGCGGTTATCCGCTCCGCACTTGGCTACCCAGCGTCTACCACGGGCGTGATAACTGGTACACCAGCGGTGCGTTCCTCCCGGTCCTCTCGTACTAAGGAGGACTCCTCTCAATGCTCTTGCGCCTGCACCGGATATGGACCGAACTGTCTCACGACGTTCTGAACCCAGCTCACGTACCGCTTTAATGGGCGAACAGCCCAACCCTTGGGACGTACTTCCGCCCCAGGTTGCGATGAGCCGACATCGAGGTGCCAAACCTCCCCGTCGATGTGGACTCTTGGGGGAGATCAGCCTGTTATCCCTAGAGTAACTTTTATCCGTTGAGCGACGGCCATTCCATACTGCGCCGTCGGATCACTAAGACCGTGTTTCCACCCTGTTCGAGTTGTAGCTCTTACAGTCAAGCTCCCTTATTGCCTTTACACTCAACGCACGGTTTCCAAGCGTGCTGAGGGAACCTTTGTGCGCCTCCGTTACCTTTTAGGAGGCGACCGCCCCAGTCAAACTGCCCATCTGAAACTGTCTCCCGATTGGATAGACAATCGTGGGTTAGAATCCTAGCTTCGCCAGAGTGGTATCTCACCGTTGGCTCGGTATCCCCCACAAGGGATACTTCAGTGCCTCCCACCTATCCTGCGCAAGCCAAGCCCGGACCCAATTCCAGACTACAGTAAAGCTTCATAGGGTCTTTCTGTCCTGGTGCAGGTAGTCCGTATCTTCACAGACATTCCTATTTCGCCGAGTCTCTCTCTGAGACACCATCCAGATCGTTACGCCTTTCGTGCGGGTCGGAACTTACCCGACAAGGAATTTCGCTACCTTAGGACCGTTATAGTTACGGCCGCCGTTCACCGGGGCTTCAGTCGTCAGCTTTAGGGTTTCCCCCTGACCAACTTCCTTAACCTTCCGGCACTGGGCAGGCGTCAGCCCCCATACTTCCAATTGCTTGTTTGCGGAGACCTGTGTTTTTGGTAAACAGTCGCCTGGATCTCTTCACTGCGACCCACTTGCGTGGGCACCCCTTCTTCCGAAGTTACGGGGCCATTTTGCCGAGTTCCTTAGAGAGAGTTATCTCGCGCCCCTGAGTTTTCTCAACTTCCCCACCTGTGTCGGTTTCGAGTACGGGTTTGATGTTTTCATCACCAACGTAGCTTTTCTTGGCACTATCATTTACAACTCGGCATCCTTAGACACCTCCCAATCCATTCAGGGCGTTGCTATCTTTCATGCGTCTTACGTTGACTCCCACATCAAAGTGAGGGATTGTTCACCCTCTGTCCATCGACTACGCCTTTCGGCCTCGCCTTAGGTCCCGACTAACCCAGAGTGGACGAACCTGCCTCTGGAACCCTTGGGGTTTCGGGGCTAGGGATTCTTACCCTAGTTTGCGCTACTCAAGCCGACATTCTCACTTCCGTCTCGTCCACAGCTGCTTGCCGCTACTGCTTCTACCTACCACGGAACGCTCCCCTACCAGTTAACAATCTCATCACTTAGCATGCAACCTTCTGGAGCGGAGCGAGGGAGTGAAGGAGGGAGGGAGGGAGGGAGGAACTATTCTTCGTTCCCTCACTCTCTCACTCTCTCACTCTCTCCCTCTGTCTTCCAAAAGAGGCTGTATGCTAAATGATGGCTTGCTAAATCCACAGCTTCGGTACATCGCTTAGTCCCATTCATTTTCGGCGCAGGAGCGCTTGACCAGTGAGCTATTACGCACTCTTTCAAGGATGGCTGCTTCTAGGCAAACCTCCTGGTTGTCTTTGCACTCCCACCTCCTTTGCCACTTAGCGATGATTTCGGGACCTTAGCTGGTGGTCTGGGCTGTTTCCCTCTTGACGATGAAGCTTATCCCCCACCGTCTCACTGGTAACTCTCCACTGAGTATTCAGAGTTTATCTCGATTTGGTACCGGTCTCCCAGCCCGCACCGAAATAGTGCTTTACCCCTCAGTTTTTCCGTTACCGCTGCGCCTCAACACATTTCGGGGAGAACCAGCTAGCTCCGAGTTCGATTGGCATTTCACCCCTAACCACACCTCATCCGCCGATTTTTCAACATCGGTCGGTTCGGACCTCCACTTGGTGTTACCCAAGCTTCATCCTGGACATGGTTAGATCACCCGGGTTCGGGTCTATAAATACTGATAACGCGCCCTTTTCAGACTCGCTTTCGCTTTGGCTTCGTCAACAAACTTAACCTACCAGTACCTATAACTCGCCGGCTCATTCTTCAACAGGCACGCGGTCATCCGTTGAATCGGACTCCCACTGCTTGTAGGCTCACGGTTTCATGTTCTATTTCACTCCCCTCAACGGGGTTCTTTTCACCTTTCCCTCGCGGTACTTGTTCGCTATCGGTCACACAGTAGTATTTAGCCTTACGAGATGGTCCTCGCTGATTCACATGGGATTCCTCGTGCCCCATGCTACTCGGGATTCAGCTACTATCCTTAAGCTTTCGACTACAGGACTTTCACCTTCTTTGGTGCAGTATTTCGCTGCTTCGCCTAACCGCTAGATTCGATTTCGCTGTCCCACTACCCCAAAATGCATGCACTTTGGTTTAGGCTCTTCCCCTTTCGCTCACCACTACTGAGGGAATCTCTATTGATTTCTTTTCCTCCAGCTACTAAGATGTTTCAATTCACTGGGTTCGCTCTTTCGTTATTGGGTTGCCCCATTCGGACATCTCCGGCTCACTGCATGCTTCCTGCTCCCCGGAGCTTTTCGTTGGTAACCACGTCCTTCTTCGCCTCTGTGTGCCTAGGTATCCACCATGAGCCCTTCTTCTCTTGACCACTATTGCTGAATGCTAACTGCTCATCGCTAATTTCCATTAGCCATTAGCTATTAGCTTTTCGCTTTTAGTTACTTTCGCTTTTCTATGCAGTTTTCAAGGTTCTGGCTGGAACATTTCCAGCAGTCTTGTTCCCTTGCGGTTTCAAGTTGCTGAATTTCTTCTATTGATAAGTGCCCAAATCATCAATGCTTTGGCATTTTTTTCCGAACCCACACTAGTTTGAAAGCCAATTTTCTTTACCTCGCACGACCTAGGATGTCTAAAATTATGAATTCTGAATTATGAAGTGTGAATTGTGAATTTCATCATTCATAATTTATCATTCATAATTGAGTTGGTCTCCCTAAAAGGAGGTGATCCAGCCACACCTTCCGGTACGGCTACCTTGTTACGACTTCACCCCAGTCACCAGTCCTGCCTTCGGCATCCTCCTCCACGAATGGTTAGAGTAACGACTTCGGGCACTACCAGCTTCCATGGTGTGACGGGCGGTGTGTACAAGGCCCGGGAACGAATTCACTGCAGTATGCTGACCTGCAATTACTAGCGATTCCACCTTCACGCAGGCGAGTTGCAGCCTGCGATCTGAACTGAGCCGTGGTTTGTGAGATTTGCTTGCTATCACTAGCTTGCTGCCCTCTGTCCACAGCATTGTAGTACGTGTGTAGCCCAGGACGTAAGGGGCATGCTGACTTGACGTCATCCCCACCTTCCTCCGGTTTGTCACCGGCAGTCTTCTTAGAGTTCCCAACTTAATGATGGCAACTAAGTACGAGGGTTGCGCTCGTTGCGGGACTTAACCCAACATCTCACGACACGAGCTGACGACAGCCATGCACCACCTGTGTTCGCGCTCCCTAAGGCACTCCCAACTTTCATCGGGATTCGCGACATGTCAAGCCCTGGTAAGGTTCTTCGCGTTGCATCGAATTAAACCACATACTCCACCGCTTGTGCGGGCCCCCGTCAATTCCTTTGAGTTTCACACTTGCGTGCGTACTCCCCAGGCGGGATACTTAACGCGTTGGCTCCGGCACTACGCGGGTCGATACGCGTAACGCCTAGTATCCATCGTTTACGGCTAGGACTACTGGGGTATCTAATCCCATTCGCTCCCCTAGCTTTCGTCCCTCAGTGTCAGTTATGGTCCAGCAGAGCGCTTTCGCCACCGGTGTTCTTCCCGATCTCTACGCATTTCACCGCTACACCGGGAATTCCCTCTACCCCTACCATACTCCAGTCTCTCAGTTTCCACTGCCTTTATCTAGTTAAGCCAGACGCTTTGACAGCAGACTTGATAAACCACCTGCGGACGCTTTACGCCCAATCATTCCGGATAACGCTTGCATCCTCCGTATTACCGCGGCTGCTGGCACGGAGTTAGCCGATGCTTATTCCTCAGGTACCTTCAACTTATTATTCCCTGAGAAAAGAGGTTTACAACCCAAGAGCCTTCCTCCCTCACGCGGTATTGCTCCGTCAGGCTTTCGCCCATTGCGGAAAATTCCCCACTGCTGCCTCCCGTAGGAGTCTGGACCGTGTCTCAGTTCCAGTGTGGCTGATCGTCCTCTCAGACCAGCTACCGATCGCCGTCTTGGTGCGCTCTTACCACACCAACTAACTAATCGGACGCGAGCTCATCTCCAGGCAGCTAGCCTTTCACCCATGGGCACATCCGGTATTAGCAGCCGTTTCCAACTGTTGTCCCGGACCTGAAGCCAGATTCTCACGCGTTACTCACCCGTCCGCCACTATCTCCGAAGAGACCGTTCGACTTGCATGTGTTAAGCATACCGCCAGCGTTCATCCTGAGCCAGGATCAAACTCTCCGTTTTGAAGTGTTCTTGCTCCGACACACTCAAAGTGCATCCGAGCCTCTTGGCTTATTATTTTTGTTTGAGTTTTGGGTTTTCACCCGCCACTTAATTTTTTGACGAGGTTTTTAATTGCTTGGCTTTCAAACTATTGCTTTATCTTGGTTCGGTTGTGTTGGCGCTTTTCTCTCTCGCTTCACACTTTATCTAGAGTAACAACCCGATTTTGCTTTGTCAAGGGTTTTTCAAAAGTTTTTTTGAACTTCCAGATAAATTTGTTTCTAACCCTTGCTGGACAAGCTTTTCAAGGCTTTCGAAATTTGTAGGCTTTCAAACTTATCTATATATTGATACTGTGTGTTGGTTCGGCGTTGCTAAGTTAATTGTTTTTTAGCACTACTCTGTAAGTATAGCCACAATATTGAGATTAAGCCATCTCCTGAACGACCGTAGGACTTACGGAATAATTTTTCTTAAAGGGGGGGGCTACGAAGATGGGGGGAGCTGCAACGCATAAAATCCTCAAAATATCGTTGAGGTTGTGTAAGTCCTGTAAGAGACTGGCTGATTCTACTTACGTACTGCTGGACGAGGAGGAGAAAAAAGTTGACTGGAAAAAATTGGCTTTATTTTAGAAGTCTCTTAAAACCATTTATAGAAACGTAAAAATAGTACAGAATAAGCCAATAAAAACTTGCAACGAGGTGCATAAAGTGAAACTGAGAGAATTATTAGCAACTGTCGATAATGTCGTACTACCATCCGAACACCCTGCATTAGATTTGGAGATCCGGGGCTTGAAAACAAATTCCCACGCTTGCGGTGCGGGAGATTTATTTATTGGAATGCCTGGAACACGGGTGGATGGTGGAGATTTTTGGCAAAGTGCGATCGCCTCAGGTGCTGTAGCTGCGGTGATTTCACCGCAAGCTATACAAAAGCATCCACCCACAGCAGAAGCTTGCGTTATTGCGGCTGAAGACATGATTCAAGCTTGCGCTCAGCTAGCCAGTAGTTTTTATGATTACCCCGGACAAAAACTCAAACTTGTGGGTGTTACGGGTACAAATGGCAAAACCACAACAACTCACCTAGTAGAACATTTCCTAAATCAAGCCAATTTTCCTACAGCGTTAATGGGTACACTGTATACTCGTTGGAAAGATTTTTTACAAACCGCAGTTCACACAACACCTTTTGCTGTGGAACTGCAACAGCAATTAGCCGCTGCTATAGATGCTGGAAACGATTATGGAGTGATGGAAGTGAGTTCCCACGCTCTCGCCCAAGGTCGAGTGATGGGTTGTCAGTTTGAGGTAGGAGTGTTTACGAATTTGACTCAAGACCATCTAGACTTCCATCGAGACATGGAAGATTACTTTGGAGCCAAAGCTTTATTATTTAGCCCAAACTATCTTAAGGGTCGAGCAGTCATCAATGCTGACGATCCTTACGGTCAAAGATTAATTGCATCACTCAATTCAGAACAAGTTTGGAGTTACAGTGTTAGCGATCGCAATGCAAACCTGTGGATGAGTAACCTGAACTATAAACCTGATGGAGTAAGTGGTATGCTGCATACACCAAAAGGTGAAGTCGCTTTTCGTTCACCACTTGTCGGTCAATTTAATTTAGAAAATTTATTAGCAGCTGTTGGAGCAGGTTTACACTTGGGGTTAGATTTACAACTAATAGCGTCAGCAATAAATGAGTTTCCTGGAGTTCCGGGAAGAATGGAAAGAGTACAAATAAGTTCTATGCAGGACATTAGCGTAATTGTCGATTATGCCCATACTCCAGATAGTTTGGAGAACTTGTTGAAAGCTTCACGTCCCTTCATTCCTGGTAAAATGATTTGCGTTTTTGGGTGTGGGGGAGATCGCGATCGCACCAAGCGTCCAAAAATGGGTAAAATTGCTGCCGATCTATCTGATGTACCAATAGTAACCTCAGATAATCCCCGAACTGAAGATCCAGAAAAGATTTTACAGGATATTTTGGTAGGGATTCCAGAAACAGCGAACCCAATCGTCATAGGCGATCGAGCAACTGCAATTAGGAGTGCTATTTTACAAGCACAATCGGGAGACGGGGTTTTACTTGCTGGTAAAGGTCATGAAGATTACCAAATTTTGGGAACCGAAAAAATTCACTTCGATGACAGAGAACACGCACGCAATGCTTTACAAGAAAGGATGAAAACAAAGAGTGAAGAATAAAGGATAAGGACTGAGAATGAAGAGCAGGAAATATCCTATACTTCATTCAGACTTAATAAAAATGTCCTTACTTTACCTTAAACTTTATTGTTTTTGCCTTCAGTTCATCCTTAAAAGGCTTTACTCATGAATGTTTCTTTACCTCAGGATCTGTCTGTATATCAGTTGGCTTTAAGTGTGGAAGGACCGCCCCAACCACTGTCTCTCGGTCTTGGGACTTTACTATCAATGATCAGGTCACAAATTGATTTGCTAATTGAACAGCAGATTGCAGCTACATTATGGGTAAAGCTACCACCAGGAAAAATTTGGCACTCAGAAATTCAACGTTATTATGAACAAAGAACATCTAATACCATATCTACCGCTCAAAGTGAACTGATAGATAGAAAAGACGTTACGGAGACAAGCTATATTGAGGATCGGCTCTCCACGTTTTCTGAATCCTCCTCTTCTTATATTCAAGTAGAAAGCTTACCAAATAGTAAGCTGCGGCGAGAATACTTTGTCATGGTGTTATCGCCCAATTTCTGTAGTTTAATTTTAGCTTATCGACCTTTAAAAAGACGGAAAAACAAGACACAAGGAAAGGCAAATAGCCGAAAAAATCTTCTCTTACCTGCCATAACTTCCTTTGATGGAAAAGTCATTCAACAAATATTAAATAGATTACGATCATCCCTATTAGATACCTCAAAATCAATAGATTTAACCGATCTGATTTGTCCACCAATTTCCGATCCAAATCTCATTAATCAACTTTTGACAAAACAGATCCAGTATCAAGATAGAATGAATCGTCAAATAACAGCAAAACGTCTGGTTAAAGTAAAACAACAGAATCGAAAACTTTATGAAACCGCGCAACTCAAAGATGAATACTTGAGCCATGTTTGTCAAGAGTTACGTACACCGATAACACATATGAAAACGGCGCTCTCGCTTTTAAATTCCCCCAATTTAAAAGCCCCCCAGCGACAGCGTTATTTACAGATGCTTAATACTCAATGCGATCGCCAAAATGCTTTAATATGTGGTGTATTAGACTTAGTACAGCTAGAACGCCAATTGGAGCGATTGCCACTAGAACCAGTACGTCTTGCAGAACTCATTCCAGGAGTTGTAAGTACTTATCAACCTATAGCTAAAGAAAAAGGTATTATGTTAGCTTACACCGTACCTACAGACATTCCACCTGTTTGGTGCGTTAGTGGTGGGTTAAGACAAATCACAATTAACTTACTTTCCAACAGTATTAAATTTACTGCCAACGGAGGAGAAGTTTGGGTAAGAGCACGAGTTCACAACGAGTACGTTCAATTAGAATTTCGCGATACGGGTATTGGTATTGCCGAAAGTGAAATTCCTAGCATTTTTGAACGCTTTTACCGAGTCCGCTCAGCCGGTATAGATGATTCTAATGGAGTTGGTTTAGGTTTAACAATTGTACAACTATTGCTATGGCGTAGTGGTGGTTCTATTTCTGTCAAAAGTAAACTGTATGAAGGTTCTACTTTTACAGTGCAGTTTGCTATTGCTTCTGAAAACAATCAGTTAATAACTCCCATTGCTTGACAGGGGGAACGAGGAGGAGTGTGTTGATTGTTGTTGACTTCCAATGGTAGAAAGATGGTCAAAACTTCACCATGACGGGGACGTTCGCGGACAATCAATTTACCACCAATAGCTTGAAACAAATGCTTGGTTGCATGGAGGTTAAGACTAATAGTACCTGTTTCCGGTTGGAACATCAGCAGTTGACCGAGTGCTTTTCGGATCGGTGGAGTACATGGGGAAGTGGAAGCTTTATCATTATTTGCCATCAGGGGTAGAGGTAATAATTGCAACTTTAATTGGTCGCCGGCTGGAATCACCTGTACTTGAATATGGCTACCTGCAGGTAAGCTGCGGGTAAAGTTTTCCATTAATCCTGTCAGCACCCGATCCAACATATTAGGATTGCTAACCACCATTGGTAGTTCTTGAGGTAGGACAACATCCAAAGTTAAGTTTCTCCTGTCTGCAGCTTGTTGCCAACGGGGGATACTTTGCTGCAAGACTCGATCCAAAGACATTGCAGTGAGCTGGGCATTAGTGGATTTTTCAGAAGCAGATGTTTCTAGTTCTGCTGCTCTAAACAATAATTCCATGCGATCGATTTGCTCGGTACATTCGCGATCGATCAGTTCTAAACGCTTGATAACGTTAGGAGGTAAATTGCGTTGTTTCAACAACAGACGAGTTGTGGTGCGAATGGTTGTTAGCGGTGTACGGACTTCATGAGCAAATGCTTGCAACAATTCTACATCGCTACGGTGAGAAGCAGAAGGAGCGGGAGACGGGGAGATAGGGAGAGGCTGAGAAACACTTTCTACCTGTTCTTGTGGTTCTGGTAAATGTGTTAACAACAAGCGGCTAAACTCCATCACCATGTGATAGTCCGGCTGGCTTGGATAATATTTTTGTACTACTTCTTCTAAGTCAGCAAACAAGTCAGGATTGCTTAACATAACTCGCGCACCTAACGCTCGCCATGCTTGTTCGACAACTTCAGAATCAAATGAAAAACAAAAAGTTTTATTACCGTTTTTATATTCTGCTAAAACCAGCACAAGTCTAAAATTTTCTGTAAAAACTAGGCAAAACTGCTCTCCAGTGAGCGGATCTGCTTCTAATAAAGGTAATATAGTTTCTTGAGAAGCAATTTCATCTACTACAGCAATAGCACCGGGCATTTCAAATGGCATGAGGGCCAAAGGATTAAACGGCTTTGCTGTAAAAGTAACTGTCTGCAAGCTTTGAGCTAGCTTGGGATCGCTAAGTATGGGTGCTGGTCCTGATAACACTAATCCTTGGCTAATTTCAGGTGAAATTGTTGCCAAACTTTTTGACAGCAGTTGTTCTGTAGCTGCTATGCTCACGCGCCACTGCTGTTCGGCTTTGGCAGAAGAGCATTCAGTCGCACTGGGTTGACTGTTGACTAATATTTCGCTCAGACTCGGCAATATCCATTGGTACACAAGTTTTCACCCCTTTCAAGAGCCACTGACACATATTAGGGCTGGCATTGACTACTACCTATGAGGTTATACTCATTTGTATATTGATGAAAGTCGTATAACCGAACAACTTAGGGGCAATTTCCAATCATGATGCAACATTAATTTAGGAATCTTCCCTTATAATGCCCTTCTTCCTAGGCAAAAGCTTCCCACCCCGTAGGATAATTTTTATTTGGTGTCTGTAGTAAAGGCAACTTGGAGCTTGCACTTTTCAACGTAAGTTGTATTGCGATCGCTAAAATTCCGAATATGTATTAAAAAATACATAGATCGAGTCTTGATTTATACTGACAAAATAAGATAAGAAATGCCAAGTTTGTTTTCCATATCAGTTACATTATCAAGAAAGACAGAGGGCAGATTCGCTAGAGGCATTTATGGAATACTGGCTTTTGCAAGGCGACCCGTGAGCGAATGTTCAAAAGCTTGAAGATAAAAGAGACTTGTATAAGTGATTTAGGATGACTATATTTTCTTAGCAGAAGTTAGTGAAATTATCTGAAAAGTAAGCAATTTTAAATATAAAAGATTTCTCGGTAAAACTTAATAAATAAAATTTAAGTTGATTTGAAGGTAAAAGTAGAAAGTCTTGAAAAGTCACGTGTAACCATTAAGATTAATCTATATTGAACTTTACTACTTTTACCTCTAAACGTAAGCAAGCCACATAACAACACCTGATAACCTAAGTAAGCAATATTACTAAATAATTTAACCTTTTGCTTGTGTACGCCACTGTTTTTGAGTGAAAACAAACATGATGATAGCTAGCAATACATAAGGTGTTACTGTTGACGGTTCTGGTACTGACTTCACATCAGGAGGTGAGGTTCCTACAGGTGGGGTTCCTACAGGTGGGGTTCCTACAGGTGGAGTTCCTACAGGTGGGGTTCCTACAGGTGGTTGGCTAATATCCGGTGTGGGAATGGGATTAGGAGGTGTTCCAGAAGAGCTATCTCCATCGCCCCCCAACAAGAAGGGAAGTAGAGCTAACAACCCAAGTAAATAGGTGTAATTAAAACCGCCACCACCCTTTGTAACAACTTCTCCTGCTGAGAGGTAAGAAACAACTTCTCCTCCCATATCTGGCTCTAATGTCAATACCGAAGACTCCAAGTCAAAAACGTCTCCCAAAAGACCTTCCCCTTTAAGATAGTCATCAGCAACTTGTAAATTTGGACGCCCCATATTTTCGCCACCACCTTCTCCAAAGAAAGGCATGGAGAGAACTTGAAGAAGGTTTTGTTGGAGCTGGTCTTCATCTCCACTATTTAAGGCATGCATTGCACGAGTAATGTGCGACCAGTAATAATTTTCTGCTTGTGGTTCTAGCCCTAAAGCTTTAAACTGCTGTTTGAGATTCGGGATTTTAGCGGCTTCCTCCATCAGCAAACGCCCGTAGGACTGTTTGAGATTCAACAATCCGTTGCGAGGACTTAAAGAATCACCTTTTCCCTGCAAGGGTGCCCAGTAAAATTTCTGAGTAATTTGTCCCAAACCCTTTACTGGTTCTCTGCTAGCTGCATATCCTAAAACATATCGATGTCCATCCATGATGAAAGGGTTATCATCTTGCCAGAATGAGGCGTAGGGAATCCGTTCAAGACGTTCGGGCTTGTTGCCATAATAACTTGCAAATAGACGGAAATTCTCTTCTCCCCCAGCTGCACGTATCAGCAATTGGTGAGCGTTAGGTCCGTTATTCGATTCCACTAATTGCTGGAGTATGGCTCCCGTCTTGTTGCAAGAAGGACCAAACCCTACACTACATTCAGCAATACCTCGCATTTGGTCTAAATTCTGTCCGGAAAGCTGATATTGGAGATAATTCCCTTCTAAACCATTTTGAATTCCATAGGGTCCAACGTTCAGTTGAGCTGAAGCTTCTTGGGGAGCAGTCATGACTGCTGCTAACGATGAGGCTGCAAAAGCGATTGATTTAACTGTTGATTTTTTCAAGGACATTCACCTCCATTTAATGATGTGATTACAAACCAGTTGAAGAAATTGTGGAAGAATTTAAGTTTTGAGGAGAATTGATATTGATTGTAATTCCCGAACCCTTAAGTTTTTCCCCTTTAACAGGGTGGAATAGAACAAATGCACGATTGGGTTGATCGAAGAGATATCCACGAGGAGAGGCTTGTACCTTACCTTCTTTAACCAAAGAGATAAAAGTCTCTAGATACCTCTGTATGCTCTGAAGATTGCTCGGCTTCGCTTTCGTATGATTCTGAAGGAGGAGCATAAACAGTTCCAAACTGCGGTTTTCTTGTCCCTCCATGAGACTACCTTCTTCTAAAAAGGAAGTGGCTACTAGCTTCCCTTCTACTTGCTGAACTTTTAAGAGCGTGTAATAGCGCCCTTGCTTTCTAGGATCGCTTGCATAACAAGACCAAGAACCATCTGCGTTCTCTGTAAAGCCCTGTTGAGCAAGGTAACCAAGAGAGGATGGGTTTTGCTGGTTTTGTATGGGAGGCAATAAATTTTCTACCGTATCAAAAGCACAAATCTTTTCTGCTGTTTTTTCTTGAGGAACTACTGTAGCCTCTTGTGCTATTGAGACATTAGACATAACAGCTAACGTAGATATTGAAAAAACAAATGTACTAAACAGATGAACAAGCATATTATTCATGTGTTTTTTTTCCTTATAAATAAATTATTTGCAGATAACCTGCTGTTTTTTTTGAGTAAGTGTTCATATTTGGTTTCACATTTATTGATTCAATTATGCATATACTATTTCCGGATTTACATGAATTTCCATATAAATCTTTAAAAAGAATGTATAAAATCAAGCTACCTTCACAAAGTAGCTGTAGCATTTTTAATATTGTCTAACCGTATAAAAACAAATTTTTTTTCTAAAAATTTAAATATTCTTTATAGAAATTCCTCCTGATAAACTAAATATTGAGGTTGTCAAGCTTTTTTCTTTACAAAACTTCTTAAGAACTTTAACGAATAAAGTACTAATACTTAAAATTTTAAGGTAAAAATAGTACTGCGTATTTTTTGAAATTGAAGTGCCAATTGTAAAGCTAATTTTGAACTACTGATATCAAGTTTAAAGTTAACTTTATAAATAATTTCTCAAAAAGCTTTTTAAAAAAGCTAATAATATTGCTGTCATTTCCTTGATAGAAAAAGATTATATTTAAGTGTGATTTCAATCACAGCAGCGAGGAAATTTATTTGTTCAAAAAATGCCTTTCTATTTTCGATAAATATCTTTTTTAATAGAAAAATAGAGAAGTTGGGGGTTAGAAAGGAGTGACGTCAGAATGAAGCTAGCTATGCTGAAAGCAGAGGACAGCTTGCTAACTTATCAGTCATGAATTACTGGTGGTTACCGATCGCTGGTGAATCGAGTCCGACAGACAAATCTTTTGCACTCTGGGAACCATAGCCTGCAGCAGTGCGAAAGCGTCTTTAATAGGAGATAGGGTTATCAATCCCCGAGCGCCGTCAAAGCTTCTACTAATTTCTGAATATGTTCGAGTTTGTGAGTAGCCATCACAGAAATCCGTATCCGACTGGTGGGAACGGTAGGGGGACGAATAGCAGGAGCAAAAATGCCATAAGATTTAAGATGCTCTCCCACTTTTAGAGCATCGCCTGCATTTGACAATTGAAAGCACAAGATGGGTGACTCAGAAGGTAGCAATTTCAAATTGGGTAGGTGTCGTTGCACTTCTTGTTTAAGGTAAGCAACGTTTTGCCATAATTGGATACGACGTGGGGGTTCCTCCAAAACTATTTTTAGTGCGGCTAGCGCTGCTGCAGTATCAGCAGGTGACAGTGCTGTAGTATAAATCCAACTAGGGGCGCGGTTTCTCAAGTAATCTATTAAAGTTGCACTTCCTGCTACATAGCCGCCCAAACTACCCAAGGCTTTACTTAAAGTGCCAATTTGAATTAACTGTTTTCCCCCACACCCAAAATGTTCAACGCAACCCGCACCAGTTTCTCCAAGCACTCCAGTTGCATGGGCTTCATCTAAAAGCAACATACAACCAAATTGGTCAGCTAGCTCTAAAAGTGCAGGTAAAGGACACAAATCGCCATCCATGCTAAAGACACTATCGCTGAGAATTAGGCAACGTCGGTAGTTTTGGCGAGATTGACTCAATTGAATTTTTAAATCTTCAACATTACAGTGGCGGTATTCTATGATGGCAGCACCACTGAGACTTGCTCCATTTTTTAGGCTCGAATGGTTGTATTGATCCGATAAAATTAAATCTCGCTTGCCCACGAGTGCATTGATAACACCCAAGTTTGTTAAATAACCCGAACTGAAAACGACTGCATCTTCTGTTTGTTTGAGGAATGCGATCGCTTCTTCTAAATCTCGATGTAGTTGGCGATGTCCGCTCAGTAACCTCGAACCAGTGCTACCAGTACCAAATTCTTTCAATGCTGCTGCTGCTGCCATCACGAGGCGTTCATCACCAGCTAGCCCTAAATAATCATTACTGGCAAAATTTATTACCTCTCGTCCTTCTAGAACAACTGTGGCACCGGGGCGACTTTGAATAGTTTGTACGGTACGATACCAGTCAGCACGGTGAATAGTTTCTAGAGATTGTTCCAACCACGAATAGGGGTTACCAGACATACTAAACAGAGGGGTGTTTGTTTTCCCCTCCAAGATAAAATAAGATTGGTGCAAACTACGACACAAAACGTCGTTCCTAAGTGTTTTAACAACAAAAAACTTCAGTAAAACCAACTGAGGTCATTGGGAGCGTCTCACCGACGGCGATTGCCTCCGGCACGCTTCGCGAACGCCACTCGTTACGAATAAAACAAACAAGTAAAATTTCCTTTCTTTGTGCCCATTTGAACGTAAAGACTTGAAGCATGACCTTGGAATCAAGCCAGAGTTGGAGGACAGTAGCCCAACCCATTGATAAATTGTTCTCGAAATGCTCTAATATCCTCAGGTTGTGGGCTGCCATGAGAAACGACAGCAACTTGGTATCGATGCATAACTTCAACCGGATGATATCCAACTTCCAAACTTTCCAAAGCCATGCTGACGCGCTTTGATGGGGAGTGAGGAGTTCCTATTTCATTCAAGAAAGCCTTGAGATCTCCATCTAACTGAGGAGGGATAGAAGATCTTAGTTTAATTTTAATAACCCAGCCATCAATTTGACTGATTACAGTAATAAAGCTAACAGAGATTTGCGGTTTCCCACGTAGGAATTCAACGAGCCTCAGTGTGAGGGTAGTATTCGCTAAATAGTAAAGGTATTCCATAACAGTGCCCGGTAAAGAAACCAATTCGCCGTTTTGAATTGGGGTTGGTTAACTTTAAAATTAGGAAAACAATTTGAGGAACTTGTGGGGATCTCGCATTCTCGAGTAGAAGGATTGTGATTCTTGAACCCACCGTGTAAACAGCTTTCCTTGTAAAGGGAACTGATGTACTACTATAAGCTGATAAGCGCAAAGACGGTATGTGCTCAACACGTACCGTCTTTGCGCTAACTGTAGCATTCGGCAAAGTATCGCGTACCTGTAATTAATTTTCTATTTCATGTTGTTGAGAATTTTGAAGAGCGGGAGAATTAGGGGAGATGGAATAAGGGTACTCAAGTGATGAATCTAAGTGGGCTTGGGGAGTCTGTTCTAAAGTTGCTTCACCAATAGCACAACTGAAGTATGATTCAAAAAGTTTGTCGTAGTTGGATGCAACCGCTAAAAATGCTCCCCCCAAAATATATATAGGTAAAGGTAACTGAAATTCTTTGATCCAGTCAAAAAACTCTGCTAGAGCAAACAGTACTAAAAAGCAAGCCAACCAGACTCTCATGCCTCTATCCTAGAATTACAACAACTTCACTTATTGTAATTGAGGCTTAATAAACACATCCGACAAGCCGAGTCAAAAAATAGGAACTTTGTTTTAGGTTAATTTTTCTTGCAGTTTATAGAATGATTACCGTATAGTGGTATACACAAAATACAGAGTGCGAGATGTAGAATCTATAAGCCTATAAAACTTGGCTCACGTAAGTGCAAGACTAAACACAGAAACCATAACAAGAACGGGAATAACCGTACTAAACTTGAGTTTCCTTGTCTTAAGCATTTCAACACAATGCACCGGGATAACAAAAGGCCATAGAGCGGTTGTGATGATAAATATAATGAACGATAAGAACTTATCTTCTGGAGAAGAATGGGGATGGCGGAGACTGAACTTTAACCAACTCATAAAAAAATAGGCTGTCATTAAAAGGTAACCAATAACTATTGCAAGTTGCATCTTGTTCACTGCTGGCACTCCTTTAGTTGTACAGGATTCAGAAATAAAAAGTTAACTCTGCTATTAGAGAGACTGATGCTAGAAGTTAGCAAATAAGGGATATACGTCAGAATTAAGCGCTGACTATTTACTTATTATTCATCTAAATATTAATATATCGATTGAAACCTCTCAAACCGTAGTTACACTTATTTTTCAGACTTTTCCTGGGTTTCCGGAATTTTACTGATTCATCATCACAACCTGATTTTTGTATTTTTATTTATTAAACGGATATTATAGTTAATCGTAACAATCTTATTTGTGTTGTTATCTATATTTTTAAAATTTTCTAAAGAAAATTCATATATCGTAAGTTAAGTAGAGGTAAACTCCTCAGACTTAAGAGATAAGTTTTAACAGTATTGGGCGAGCGGCGAACTGTACTGAACGACTCCCTTTTCGCTCTAAAATTACTGATTTTTGTGGCGTGGGCGATAACTACCGAGCCCTATAAAGCCTTATATTAAGCCCGGTTAAAGACTTATTATAAAGACCGCAGCTTTGTAGGGTGTAGGGTGCAGGGAGAAAGAAGATTTTAAGCTTTTGCACATATCTCCTTTTTTATAACTAATTACCCGGACATGATATGACAGGTCATCTTCTGATAGGAAGGGAGGAGTATAAAGCTTTTAGTATAATCCATGACTAATTTACCAAAACTTATTAAAACCCGGTTTTTTAAAAAACCAGGTTTTGCAAAGCAGCACGTTTTATGTTTAATGATGTCTTTTCACTTAAAACAAAGGAGATATGTTAGCTGTTTCTCGCTAAATAACAGAAAACAGTCAAAAGGTGTGAGATCTGCTACAAACGGGAACTCAAAAATTAGAATTTGATAACGGGCGGTAGCTATAGCAAGAATTGGTGTCTTTCTGTATGTATTGTTTGAGATGCTCTATGTCAACAAAGTAGTCAGCAACATCAATTAAACTATCGCTTGTCATTGCTCGTATGCTAACAACTTCAACTCGAATTCCCTGATAAGTCAGAGCATTGACAGCATATGCTAAATCTCCATCACCACTCACTAACACCGCAGTATCGTAATAAGGAGCTAAATTTAGCATATCTACAGCAATTTCTACGTCCAAATTAGCTTTTTTGGAACCATCGGGAAGTAAAATGAGATCTTTACTGACTACACGATAACCATTTCGTCGCATCCACAGCAAAAAACCCTGTTGTTTCTCGTTATTGCGATCCATACCAGTGTAGAAAAAAGCACGCAAAAGCCTTGCATTCTCTGTTAAACAACAAAGCAATTTTGCATAATCAATTTCAATGTTAAGTTGTAAACCTGCATGGAATAAGTTGGAACCATCTATAAAAATAGCAACTCGACCGCGATCGGAATTACCAAAAATGTATTTATCAAATGTCATATCTGAAAATTTGAGATCGTTCTCTTTATTATCACTTTGCCAATTTGATTTGTCTTTTTCTTTGATTAATCGGTATTGATTTTTTTCTTTGTTAAAAGCTGATATATTCATTTATACCTCGTAATTACCAATTTGATAAATTTCTCAGAAATGTTCATTTTGAGTGCAAGGTAAAAGTAATAAGTAGGACATGAAACTTAAAGTATTTTATCCTTCTTCTACATTTTACCTCTTTTTTCTTATTTGCCTCGGTTTCCTTTAGGCTTTATATAGATAGCTGCTTTCTACTCAAGCCACTTGTCCGTTTACCCAATCTTATTGGCGATTCCTCTTGCTCTAATTTTATTTTAAGAAATCAGCTATTCTGAATGTCAGAAGGTATTTGTGCTGTTTCTAGTGAAAGTCGGAAAAAAGCTAATAGAGTTACTACGCCTTCCTTTTATTTTTCGACCTCAGTAAACTCTAGAGGCTACTTTATGGTATCGCAAAGTACACATATACTTGTTTTTGTATTAAAAGCTTACAAGATTGACTGCTCATCTCTGTCTTTCTACGGTAAGTGACAGACTACTGTCAATAGTCTTTTGTAGAAAGGTTTCAACTAGAAAAAACTACTTAGTAAAGCTTTTACTAACTAGAAATTTTTCTACATTTGTCTGTATCTAAATAAAGTATTTAATTCATTGTTAGCAAATAACTCAAGCACATTTTTTATATGTCATAATTTTTATTTCCCTAATTTTTTAGTTAAATCTTTTAAACAACTTCTTCAAAATTATTAATAAAACGAGGTTTATGTAAAGAGTTTCGGAGTGTAGCATTTCTCCTTTTCTTGCAATTGGTTTGCAATTGATGGAGTAGAAACCGCAAATTCTGTATCTTGAGGGGGCATTTAAATTATGCCTTAGAATAAAGTAGCAGACCACAAAAGATAGGGAAAGTACCTACTCTAATCAATAATGTGCGTCAAACGAGTGTTAAAAATACTCATTCATTGCAAAGGTTGCCTAAATTGTATCAAACCTTTCTTCAATGTCAACTAAAATTCAAAAAGAACTATTAGTAAAGCTTATCTTGTTGGCAAACGCAAAGTAAAAGCAGTCTGACCGACTGGTGTTGGGTCAAGAGTTAAGTCCCCACCGTGATATCTCGCAATTTCCCTCGCTAGACTCAGCCCCAATCCTACACCATCAACTTTACGCGTTCTGGCAGGATCGCCGCGATAGAAACGGTCAAAAATTCGTTCGCGATCGCCAGGTAGGATGTTTTGAGAGGAATTGCTAATCGTGACAAACACAGTTCCAGCTTGCTGGTAACCGTGAATTTTTATCCAACCTTCTGGAAGATTGTATTTGATAGCGTTACTGAGGAGGTTTTGTAAACTTTGAGTGAGTAAATCGCGATCGCCCCAAGCACGCAATTCAGGGGGAAATGATGTTTGAACGTGTAAGTGCGGTGCAAGCAATTCTATATCTTCCGTCATTTCAATTAAGAGTTGAGATATATCTACCTCTACTTGATGCAAACTCATTTGCCCGGTATCAGCTAGAGACAGCAGTAACAGTTTACGCACGATCCCGCTAAAACGCTGTACCTCGTCTAACAAATTACTCAAATTTTGTTGGATTTGAGAACCAGGTTCTGCTTGTTGCAAAGTTTGTTCTAACTCGCCTTGCAAGATAGCGAGTGGGGTTTTCAATTCGTGAGCAGCGTCCGCACTAAAACGAGACGCTTGTTTAAAACTGCGTTCGAGGCGTTCCAACATCTGGTTAAACACTTCAATCAACTTGACAAATTCAACATCAGTTGTACCAAGAGGAACCCTTTGATCCAGCCCTTTGACAGTTACCTGCTCAATGGCTTTATTGAGTCTCCGAATGGAATGCAAGGTACTACCAGATATCAACCATGCACCTCCGGCGACTAAAAGAAGCGCACCAGGTATTGACACGAGGAAGATGTTGCGGATCGCAACCATTTCTCGATCGACAGCGTTTAAGCTGACTGCGATCGCAACTAAGGTATGCGGAAAAGTGACTGCACCAATACGCCAGGTTCCCTCTGTTGTTTGTTGGGTGACAAATCGTGGAGGGGGAGGTGGTTCACCTAAAGAACGACGATAACGCCGTGGCGGGAAAGCGCCCGCCTTTGGCGATCGCGATTCTTCTGGTGGAGGTTGTTGTTCTCTTTGTGGAGATAGAGGATTTTCCCTATCTGGCGGTGGAGGTACGCGAAAAAAATGGGGACGAGGAGACCACAAGTTGTTGGTTTTCAATCCAACCGACCAGGAATGAGATTGGTAAAGGATGGAACCATTTCTGTCCATTACTAAAAGTGCAACAGGCGTTTCTGCATCAGTTTTCAATTCGCGTTGTATAAAACTTTCATAAGACTGCCACCGATGGTAAAATCGCGGGCTAGCTACTAGAAATAGGCGATTTTCTAATTGTGCATCAAGGCGGCTGCGTTTGGCATCAGAAATTTGCCACCAAGCAGTTACCCCAAATCCAATGAGGGTACTGCCAGCAAGGGCGGCAGATAATAGAGCAATTCGGAGACGAAACGAACGAAGTTGCACGATCAAGACTCTGGCTTACAAAAACGATACCCAACTCCCCGCACACTTTCAATCCCATCCGAGCCGCCAATCAAGTCTATTTTTTTGCGGATTCTTTGAATACATACATCAACTACATTTGTATTGGGGTTAAAATCATATCCCCAAACATGTTCTAAAATTTGCGTGCGAGTAAGAACTCTTCCGGGAGAACGCATCAAGTATTCCAAAAGGTTGAACTCGCGAGTCGTGAGTTCCACAACCTGCTGATTGCAGGTGACTTCTCGCGTAATGCGATCCAATTTAATTGAACCGACGCAAAGTAGGTTTTGGCGATCGCCAGTACTTCGACGGATCACAGCATGAATGCGAGCAACCAACTCTTCCACAAAAAAGGGTTTGGCAATGTAGTCATCGGCTCCAAGGTTAAGCCCTTCAAGTCGGTCATCTAGTTCATTACGAGCTGTCAGTAAAATGACTGGTACATTCCGCCCTGCGCGACGCAAATGTTTAAGGATAGAAAGCCCATCCTTACCCGGTACCATAATATCCAGTATGAGGGCATCGTACTGATTCTCCATGGCGCGAATATATCCCTCATCACCATTATCACAGTAATCTACAACAAATCCCTGTTCTTTCAACCCAGCTTGAACAAAATTGGCAATTTTTGACTCATCTTCAACAAACAGGACGTTCATATAATTTAAATTTTAGATTTTAAATATTACATTAAGAAATTCTTATTTTCTCTGATTCTTACCTAAATAGCTGTCAACTTTTTTCGGATCGATCTAACCTTCTAGCACACTTTTATTACCTATTGAAATTACAAAACTGTAATTTAGATGTGCGGGAAGCTGTCATTTAAGGCTGGCTCAATACAAATATCACCACATCCAGTAGGGATACGAGCAACGGGGTAAGGGAAATCTTTCTCTTCCCCGATTACCTAGCAACGCCAATTGTCTTCCTCTTACATTCTAAGAAACGATTGTGTACTCCCATACAGCAGAAACGATCGACTTGAGGACTGGGGATTGAATGCGAGGCATTAATCACCAACCTTAAATCCCTGAATTTGTTAACTTTACATTTCTTGAAAAATTAACTTTTATGAAAATTCATCGCTTGTTAGTTATAGCGGCTGTTCCTATTTTGATTAGTGCTTGCAGTTTGGCAGGTGCTGGCAGTTCGACAGCAAATAATTCGGATCGCATAGCACAGGATTCATCTCAACCGGGCGAACAACGAGGGTGGAGAGGACGACGACGCCTAAATTTTGCTGAAGCTGCTCAAAAGTTAGGAGTCACTGAAGCAAAGTTAAAAGAAGCTTTAGGTGTGCCATCTACCGATACTGAGACGAACGAAAATGGGCGTCCGCGCCGTCCTCGGTTGGATATTAGGGGCGCTGCTGCAAAGTTGGGTGTCACGGAAGAACAGTTGGTTAACGCATTGGGGCTACCACCGCGTCCAAATTTTGCAGCAGCAGCCAAGAAATTGGGAGTAACAGAAGAAAAGTTGAAGGAAGCTGTAGGAGTTCCCACCAATGCCACAGATTCATCAAACCAAGATCGACCCCGTCGCCCGCGCGTTGATATCAAAGGGGGTGCTGCAAAGTTGGGCGTGACTGAGGAAGAATTAACCAATGCATTAGGGATTCCGCCACGTCCTCCCTCTCAACAGTAGGGACAAGAGAAACTCATATGGCATTTGATTCAATCCAGCCTGGAACCTCCACGCCTTTTAAAAAAGCTCCTGTAAACCAATGGTTAACAAAATGGCTAATTGGTTTACTCATTTTAACGACTTTAGGGGGAGGAACCTACCTTGCTTACAATCAATTGGTTGCGGTTCAACGCCAAGAAGCGCGACGCAAATTACAAACCGTTTCTGTCGAGAGAGCCAGTTTACCCATCGCGATCGCCGCTAACGGTACTATTCAACCCAAACAATCAACTAATGTTAGCCCTAAAAGTTCGGGGCGACTCAAGAAATTACTGGTAGAAGAGGGGGATTTTGTTAAAGAAGGGCAAATTTTAGCATACATGGATGACTCCAACTTCCAAGGACAGCTACTGCAAGCTAAGGGGCAACTGACTTCTGCTCAAGCAAACCTTAAAAAAGTCATGGCAGGCAATCGCCCCCAAGAAATTGCCCAAGCACGAGCACGCTTGCGCGAAGCACAAGCGAACTTAAAACGTTTAGAAGCAGGTAATCGTCCGGAAGACATTGCCAAAGCCCAAGCGGAAGTTAGGAAAAATGAAGCGCTGATAGCGCAAGCCCAGTCCCGACTCGATTTGGCACAAGCACGGGTAAAGCGGTTGCAAAGCCCTTTTCAAGAGGGTGCTGTCTCTCGCGACACTTATGATGAAGCTGTGGCAGAAGAGCGCAATGCAAAAGATAATCTAGAGCAAACCAAAGCAAGTTTAGCTGTGGCAAAACAAGACTTTGCCAAGCAAAACAATGGATATCAGGCAGAGGAAGTCGATCAAGCGCGTGCTCAAGTTGAAGAGGCACAACAAGCTCTAGCTCTTTCTCAAGCAGGAAGTCGCCAAGAAGATATCGAGCAAGCTCGCGCTCAAGTGGTTCAAGCACAGGGTACACTTCGAGATGTTCAAACACAAATAGAAGACACGATCGTTCGTGCTCCCTTTAGCGGAATTGTGACTAAAAAGTATGCCGATCCGGGCGACTTTGTGACTCCAACAACTTCGGGAAGTGATGTTTCTTCAGCCACTTCTTCCTCAATTTTATCACTTGCATCTACCTATCAAGTTGTAGCAAATGTAGCTGAAACTGATATCGCCAAGATTCGTGTAGGACAGTCTGTCACCATTAAAGCTGATGCCTTCAAAGGACAAACTTTTAAAGGAAAAGTTGCTCAAACTGCTGCTTTAGCAACTGTAACATCAAACGTCACCAGCATAGAAGTGAGAGCGGATATCCTTCAGAACTCTCAAAAACTTCTTCCGGGAATGAATGTTGATGTGGAG
The DNA here is from genome assembly GCF_045999855.1 of Tolypothrix campylonemoides VB511288_2. Classification (NCBI taxonomy): domain Bacteria; kingdom Bacillati; phylum Cyanobacteriota; class Cyanophyceae; order Nostocales; family Tolypothrichaceae; genus Tolypothrix; species Tolypothrix campylonemoides. The sequence goes on along the minus strand of NZ_JBFPMW010000003.1, from coordinate 474,648 downwards.
TTCAACGTTGGTAAATTAAATAACGCACTCGTAATACCAACAGTTGCGCTCGTGCGCCAAGACAATGGAACGGGCGTGCTGGTTTTGAGGGAGAATGGCAGACCCAGGTTCACACCCATCGATCCGGGTGTGACTGTCAATAACAAAACTGAAGTTCGTTCGGGATTGCAGGGTGATGAGAAAGTTGTGATTAGTACTCCACGCAGATCTCAGACAGGAAATCCCTCAGTTTTACCTGGATTGGGTTTTGGCGGAGGAATGGGAGGTGGTCGTAGGGGCGGTTTTCGCTAATTCTCAAAACTGGTTTTCTTGATGGAAATAAATACAAAAAGAGGATTAACAGATGAAGAAACAGTTGACTTTTGCAGCTCTATGCATTGCTACAATTGTCTTTCCCACCATAGCCTCTGCTGGAGAGATTTACAATCGCAGAGATTCTTATCCGCAACAATATAATCGCAATATTAGAGTTGAAAATGTAAGATATACCGCAATAAATCGTTCAGAACAAAGAGATATTCAGCGTCAACGAGTAGCTCTTGAAGCTACAAAAAGACGCTTTCTCCGAGATGGGAGACTCACTCGTCAAGAAAGACAACAACTAGAAAGAATGGAACAGCAACTTGCTCGTAGCATACGTAGTGCCCAACGAGACTAGTTATCTACCACATCATCGCTCGAAATCCCTGACTTTTTTTAAGAAGTTGGGGATTTTGTAGTAAGGAACGAGAATAGAAATTATCCGAGTTTGTCTCATTCTTAATACCCATTGCCTTGTTCTTGCACTTAAGAAGAAACTGTGTTGCACACTTCAGTTTCTTCTGTCGTATTGTGAACGGGTCCTTGAACTATAAGAACAGAGCAAGAAGCGTTGTGCAATACATAATTACTGACACTACCAAGGAACAGCTCGCTTAACCCCCTACGACCGCGCCGACCTACTAAAATTAAGTCAGCGTCCCAGCTGCGTGCGACTTCACAAATTGTGCGACCGGGATCGCCTAAATTCTGAGAAATTTCTGCTCGAACACCTATTTTGTTGGCTTTTTGAGCAAATGAAAACAGCATATTTAGCCTCTCTTGCTTGAGATCTTCCCACTGCTGCATGTATTTATTGACAGCTTCTGTATGTAGTGTTGGGTAAACACTACTAGGTTGCAGCAATACAGGGTTGAGATATCCCGTTCCATCAAAGGGAGAGAGAACGTGCAGTAACATAAGATTTCCATTCACTGCTTTTGTCAAAGTCACTGCTTCATCAAAAACATGTTGTCCAATTTCAGATGTATCAATTGCAACTAAAATTTTGTGGAACATAGAGCTATTTAGGGATAAGGGATAAGGGGCAATGGGAATTGGGGATTCATTATGAGTACTTCTTTCTTGTCCTTTTTTCCGTTTGTCCCGCATTTATAGTTTTAAATAAAGAAGTTGAGGATTTTGTGAGGAGGTAAGTAGAGGCGCAAGGCATGGCGTCTCTCAAGTCATTGATGGAATTTGGAAGGTTTTCAATATGTCAGTGTTATTACATAACTCTATCTTGTCTGTACTTAAGTAAGAATTCTCAATTAAGTAATATTTAGAAGTACAAAGTTTTTCGGAAAATTATCGAATTTCTATCCTAATTTTAAGATCGTAACGCCATACTTATATGGAGAGTATTTCAATCAGCAACTAAAAAGTTTCTTAAATTTTAATTAATTTTTAATCATGACAACCTTAAAATCTTGTGTTTCATCTTGTCGGTACTGTCGTTATTACACACCACAAGGGTTGCGTGGGGGTACGTGTGGATTGCTGAATGTATCAGTAAAATCAGAGTGGAAAGCTTGCTCTTTATCTGCTCCATCTTTTGGGTATAGAAATCAACAAGAGGCTGAAAAATTGGTGCTGGTAACTGCAAAAGCTTAATTTAATTGCAATAAAGAATTTATTAAGCTACAATTACGGATTGTCTGTCTAACTTCCTGCTCGGATCAGGTAGAAGACGATATAAAAGCTGGGCAGCTTGTCAACACCCTGTAGCTCAGCTACCTGTACGGCAACTTCAAGGACAATTCCATGACCTACGCAATTATTGAAACTGGCGGCAAACAAATAAAAGTCGAGCCAGGACGCTTTTACGATATTGAATTGCTTTCTGCTCAACCAGATGAAAAAGTCACGATAGACAAGGTTTTGTTGGTGCAGCACAATGGAGAATTGAGCATTGGACAGCCACTTGTGACAGGAGCAAAGGTAGAAGGAACGGTATTGCGACATCTGAGAGGTCGCAAAGTCCTGGTGTATAAAATGAAGCCGAAAAAGAAAACCCGTAAAAAGCGGGGACACCGCCAGGAAATCACCAGATTAATGATTGATTCTATCAGTCTTAATGGTTCAGTGTTGGCTACAGAAGCAACTGCAGCCGATGGATCTCAGGCTCCAGTTAGTGAAGTAGCTAGCGATGCGGGAACTGTTCCACCTTCAGAAGCGCCAGAAACCAGTGCAGAATAATTAGAGGATAGAGTTGCTAGAAAAACATCTGCAACAACTGAAGCGTAAAAAGCTACAGCCCGTGGTTGGCAACTTAGCTCCCAATTAGATAAATACAAGAGAAAGAGACACAAGAGGAAATCATGGCTCATAAGAAAGGAACGGGTAGTACGCGCAACGGTCGTGACTCTAATGCTCAACGACTGGGCGTTAAGCGTTACGGTGGTCAAGCTGTTCGGGCGGGAAATATTCTCGTGCGTCAGCGCGGCACAAAATTTCATCCTGGTAACAACGTTGGTATCGGTAGTGATGATACTCTGTATGCCCTCATTGATGGTGTAGTTACCTTTGAACGTAAAGGCAAAACTCGCAAGAAAGTGAGTGTGTACGCACCAGCTGCTGCAACTGAAGCACCAGCAACAGCTGTCGCTTCATAAGGATTTATGGTCATCTCGCCTATATTTGCCAATCTCACAAAAACTAGGCGGCTAAAATGACAGCCATATAAACATATAAAAAAGCCCGCAAAAGCGGGCTTTTTTTTGCTTTCATCACATTGTTAGCGGAATAAACATTACTTACGGAAGAAGAAAATTAGGGAATGGTGAAGTAGATTACTCAAGATTTATATATCACTCAGTCCCAAAGCAGGCTAAGTGTAGACGCTGTTACCACATATACTTCTCTAGCAAAATTTGACAAGAAAACACTCAAGCCCACAAGTTATGTCAGTACAAGAACACAAGGTTTATCTAGTTGCACCTGTCCAACCGTCTTTACGCATACCGCGAGTCACAGAGTTAACTGTCATTAATCTTTTAGGGGGGATTCCTCGTCCGCTTGGCAATCTACTACGTCGGATAACTTATCGTTTACTATTTGCCAAAATGGGTCGAGGCGTTGATATTCAGACAGGGGTTGAGTTAATTGGAGCTAATTCTATTGAAGTTGGGGATGAGGTAAAAATTCTTTGGCATACACGTTTGGAAATTAAACACGCAAATTGCCTATTACGTATTGGCAACAGAGTTTGTTTAGATCGCGGTGTTGATATTAAAGCATCAAGTTCTGATTGTTTGATTGAGATCGGTGACGATTCTTACTTAGGACCTTATGTGTGTATGGCTGGTCCCGGTCATATCAAAATTGGCAAGGAATGCCTTATAGCATCGCATTCAAGCCTTTATGCCAACAATCATAGGGCATATGGAGTCAGTCGTGAAGGAATTGAAATTCAGGATAATTGCTGGCTGGGTACAGGTGTCAGAGTTTTAGATGGAGTCACTATTGGTAAGGGATGTGTCATTGGTGCAGGAGCCGTTGTTACCAAGAATATTCCTCCCTACTCTGTAGCAGTTGGAGTACCTGCAAAAGTGATTGGAGCTAGTAAGGGGGGTGTTGTTTAAAGCGGCAGTCATTAGCCTATCAATTGTTATTGTTTGCTAACAATTGATAGCTAAATTAATGGGATGCAACCAGCCTGAGACCTAATACACCTGCAATAATCAAGCCAACGCAAGCCATACGACGAAATTCAACGGGTTCTTGAAACAAAATTATACCCAGCAAAACTGTGCCAACAGCTCCTATACCAGTCCAAACAGCATAAGCAGTACCGACTGGTAGTGTACGGAGTGCAACCGACAATAAAGCAAAACTGAGTATCATACAACCAACAGTGACAACACTGGGAAGGGGTTCAGTAAACCCTGCTGTGTATTTCAGCCCAATAGCCCATCCAACTTCTAGCAACCCGGCAATAAAAAGATACACCCATTCCATGAATATGCTCCCCAGAGCGTCGTAATATCTTGTCATCTTTTAGATTGTTATTTTAACTTTTAAAGCAACGTAGATTAATCGAACTGAGGTCGGACTCAGCAAAAATCTTCAACTGACTGGATAATTAAAGTTAGGTGTTTTCTTTACAAAACTTTATGTACTTAACTTGGTTAGACAGTAATTCGTGGTTAGTTGAGATTGGCGGAAAACAAATACTTATCGATCCTTGGCTCGTTGGTTCCCTAACTTTTGGCAATTTGGATTGGTTTTTTAAAGGTTTTCGGACTCAAGAACGTACCATACCAGAAAAAATTGACTTGATTTTGCTGTCTCAAGGTTTGGAAGACCATGCTCACACACCGACACTCAAGCAACTCGATCGCAACATTCCCGTTGTGGCGTCTCCCAATGCAGCCAAAGTAGTCACGCAGTTAAATTACAACCGGGTCACAGCACTCGCTCATGGCGAGACATTTGATTTGGATCGGAGTGTCGCTATTACAGCAACTCCCGGTTCTTCAATCGGTCCAACTTTGGTTGAGAACGGTTACATTCTAAAAGAGTTGGAAACTGGCTTCAGTTTGTATTACGAACCTCACGGGTATCATTCTCCCTCACTCAAGCAAGCTGCTCCCATAGATGTTGTGATTGCACCACAGTTTGACTTGGGTTTACCTTTAGTGGGATCGATTATTAGGGGCAGAAAATACGCTTTAGAAGTCGCTCAATGGTTGCAGCCACAAGTGATGATTCATACAGCGGCTGGTGGTGATGTGGTTTTTGAAGGATTGCTAAACTCTTTGCTTCAAATAACTGGTAGTATTGCGGAGTTTCGGGCGTTGCTTGCAGACAATCATCTTTCAGTACAGGTGATTGAACCAACCCCTGGCGATCGCTTTGAAGTGCAATTACAACAACGGGCTGCGATCGGCAATCGGCGGTGAGTCATCGGTTAGTCCCGTTACTGATAAGGTTCTTCCCATTGTTCTGCTGCTTTGATAGCGATCTGAATGGCATTGTCAATAGCGGTATTTTTTTCTGCTAACACAATGTCTTCCTTCACAGTGCGCTGGGCGACAACACCGCAAACGCAACCTGCTCGAAAACCGTAAACACTTGCCATCTTTAATAAAGTACCGCTCTCCATTTCATAGTTCAGTATATTTAAAGAGCGATACTCTTCCGTAATTCCACGTAAGTACCGCAACAGAGGTCGTTGAACTGACTGCGTTCGCTCTTGTCCCTCATAAAAAGTATCAACTGATGCCGTAATGCCGACATGATACTTAACATTAAGAGTGTTGGCTGCATGAGCTAGGGCTACTGTCACAAAAGGATCTGCGGCAGCAGGATATTCTATAGGTGCAATGTCATTGGCTGCTCCTTGACGGCATAAAGCAGCACTGGTAATCACCGTGCTACCAACGGCGACGTGTTCTCGTATGGAACCACAACTGCCAACCCGTATGATAAGCCGAATACCAACTTGTACTAACTCATGAACAACAATACTCGTAGATGATGCACCCATACCGCTGGTTGCACATAAAAGCGATCGCCCGTTGGGTAAAAGACCCGCATAACTATTCAGTCCGCGATTTTCCGACAAAAGACGCACCGAATGCAAGTAGGAATGGGCAATTAACTTTGCCCGTTCCGGATCGCCAGACAAAAGAGCGATGCTTGGTGGAGTCTCCCCAAAATCATCTCGTCCAAACCCAATGTGATACAACTTGGCGTTCATGATTTCAAATACTTATCACACCAGTTCACCATTTCCCAAAGTACATGACCGACTGCTTCACGAGAGTAATAGCCGTGGTCTTCTAATGGTAATATGACACTGCGAACAGTTGCTCCCAATCCTTTTAATGCTTCATACAATCTTTCTGTTTGGAGAGGATAAGTACCGGGATTGCTATCTTTTTCTCCATGAATAAGTAAAAGTGGGGCTGTGATTTTAGCCGCATGAGTAAAGGGAGACATATTAATGTAAGTTTCTGTTGCTTCCCAAAAATGGCGCTGCTCTTGTTGAAAGCCAAAAGGAGTCAGGGTTCGATTATATGCTCCACTCCTAGCGATACCCATACAAAATAAATCTGTATGTGCTAATAAATTTACCGTAGTAAACGCACCATAAGAATGACCGCTAATACCAATACGATCGGGATCGGCAACACCTCGCTCAACGACACAATCAATAGCTGCTTTTGCCCCTGCAATCAATTGTTCCACGTAAGAATCATTTGGTTCTGCATTATCTTCACCAATAATTGGCATTGTTGGACCTGAGAGAACTGCATAACCTTGAGTTAGCAAAAATAAAACAGACGCATAACTTGGACGGCTGAAGGTATTTTCAGAACTATTAATTTGCCCTGCAAATTCTTTGTCTTTAAATTCTTGTGGATACACCCAAAATAAAATTGGCAGAGTACCATCACGAGTGGCATCATAACCGGGAGGTAAGTAGAGTTTTGCTGAGAGTTGCACGCCATCTGCACGTTGATATTTGACTAACTCACTTTGCAATCCTGCTAACTGAGGTGCGGGGTCTTGGTAATGAGTGAGCGCTTGAGGAATTTGGTCATGAGCCCGATTAAACAAAAAATAATTGGGTGGCTCAGTTTTGGATTGGCGGTGAGAGATTAAAGTGTGCGCTTCATCATCTAGCACATAGGAGATATCTTCAAAATAAGGGTCTTGACATTGCCACAGGCGTTGTGTGTGCCCAGTTTCTAAATCCAGACTATCCAAAAATGGGTGAACACCATTAGGAGATGCTCCACGACCGCTGAGATAAATAGTATTGCTTTGTGGTGCAAAGCGTAAAACTCGGTATCTCTGAAACCTCAAGGTTGTCATTGGCGATCCCGGATCGGTGTACTTATCTTCGTAACTGCGGTCAAATAATAATTGTGGGGGTGAGTCGGGTGTTTGTGGATAAATGCGCCAAATTCGCTCTTTTCGCGTATCGTACCATCTTTCCCACACAAGGGCTACATCTTCTTTGCCCCAAATAATATGGTGAAAGCGATATTCAGATTGCCAAAGTTGTTTTGGCGCATCTGTAAAAGGTGCAACTAATTCATATAAAGTATCTCGTTTGGCAACATCATGAGTAGGATTGCCTTCGTCTAAAGCTTCTACCCAGTGCAATGTCGCGTCAGTATCATTCCGCCAAGATATTTCCCTTCTTCCTGTCCGCACTTCATCAAATTTTGTGGTACGGCGCATAAACAATGGCACATCAGCAACTTCATAAATCAAGTTGCCTGTATTATCTATTACCCGAACAGTTTTTGGAAAAAATGAGGCTGGTAGTTGATACGAAAATGGTCGGTGCAGCTGAGTCAGTAGAAGATATTTGCTATTGGGGGAGGGTACAGCTTCATGAATCAGGCTTTCTGATACTAGTAGGGTACGGTGACCATCTAAAGTCACTTTTTCTAAATTTGCGGTTAAGTAGTATTCAAATAACGCTTCATCATGAGGGTTTTTCAAAAGATTCGTGTAGGTACGACTTGGACTCTTACCGCTAAAGTTTTCTTGAATGATAGGTCCTAAAGGAATGTTTGGTTTGGCTGGTGGTTCTCCTCGATGGCTCGGAATGAATTTGCAAATCAGTGCTTCATCAGACAGCCAACGGTATGGTTCTCCATAAGCAGCATTCAGTGTTGGCTCGGTTAATTTTTGTGCGGTGAGACTATCGACATCGACAACCCAAAGTTCGAGTCCCGTGTCTTGAGTGAGGGTAAAGGCTAGTTTTTGACTGTTGGGTGACCACTTAACATAGCCAATCTGGGGACTGTTGGGTAGGGCTACTGTTCGATCGCCCTCACCTGCACTGACTGCCCTAATCTTTAAATTTTGGTAGAATGACAGGCGGGAAAGTGTGTTAGTTTTGGGATTTAACAGCAACCCTGCTAATGGTATTTCTGGCTCTGCATAGTGAGCGATCGCCTGTAAAGATGGTTTTTCTAACTCTACCATCCACTGACGGTTGGGAGAGAGCAGGATTGTGGGAGGAGATGGAGCATTCAGAATTTGGGCGATCGGTTCTGGAGGAGACTGCCAGATTTGCTCTGTATTTGAGGGGTTATCCATTTTACGTCAATAATGCTGCCTGTAATTTCAAAGTAACAACATTTTACGGGCTTTTCTATATTTAATTGATGATTTTCTCAACACGCAAACATAAAAAGGTAAGCCCGAGAAACCCATAAAACTAAGCTTCTGGGTGACAAGCAATCTTCAATTAAATTGAGTTGCTCTTTTTAGTTAAAATAGAAGTTCTGTAAATTTATTAATTTTTTTAAATTTTTAGAAGAAATCATAGATCCCTATAGGAGCCCTATCACAATCCTATTTGAGGTCCAAACAAGGGGGACAAGGGAGAGGTGATTATTGTAACTCCCACACGGACTGAATCTTTAAGAAAAGTTTAAAAATATCTTTGATATATAAAATTTTTTTTTGATAATTCTTCAAAAAATATGTTATAAGTCTATGATAGGGTCGTATTCCTACAAATTTTTTAGTTGCGGTTTATTTTTAGCTAAATGCTAAAGTTTTTAGAATTTCCTTTAAGCATTTGGTGGCGATGTCAGTGAAACTTATTGTTTTAATCAAAGAATTTTAAACTGTGTTCTCGATGATGACAAAGATGTTACTTTTTCGCACTCAAGTCATAGCTAAATTTATCAATGTCTTTTATAAAAAATATTTTCATTTTGCCAGTTTTGAACACTCAGGAAACCTCTTCTTCAAAAGAATTAAATATTTTCAATCATTATGTTTTTTGTGAAATTAAGAGTTTTACAAATAATATTTATGATTGGATGAGTCAGTATTTGTCATTTCAAACCTGAAGGTCAAAGAACACTCTTTAGACCTGAAGGAACGCTGATTTCTTCTTTTCCAAAAAAGAGTGAATGCTTTCCCATGGGAGAACTTGAAATGAAGATTCTTTTATTAGAAAATAACAAATATAATCATACACTTCTTACCAAAAAATTAAAGAATTATAACTATTAAGTCGAGACGGTAGAAGAGACTCAGAAAGCTCTTGAGTTGGTGAGAGCATTTAATTATGACTTACTATTATTAAATCTAATCTTCTCTCAACTAGATACCATTAGCCTCTGTCGCCAGATTCGCTTAGAAGGCTACCAAATGCCCGTGATAATAATGGCTGTAGACGATTGTGACGAGTTCCGTCTCCAAGGTTTGGTATCAGGTGCAGATGACTATATTGTCAAGCCAATTAAAATGGAAGAGTTGATAGCTCGGGTTCAGATGTTGCTGCGACGAGCCAAATCAGCCTTACCTGTAGTATTAACTTGGGAAAAGTTGCAGTTTGATACCAGTACTAGAGAAGTGTCCTACAAGGGGAAGCGATTGCATCTTACTCCCAAAGAGTATGGTTTACTAGAGCTGTTTCTACACAAGCCGCGCAAGATATTTAGCCGAAGCGACCTACTTAACAGCGTTTGGTTATCTTTTGAGTCACCAGGCGAAGAAGCAGTGACAACCCAAATTAGAGGGCTGCGTCAAAAACTCAAAGCAGCAGGTATGGCTGTAGATTTGATTGAGACAGTGTATGGAGTCGGCTATCGTCTTAAAGAAGAAGATAAGACGATTAACTCAGATTTGTCACAAGTAAAATCTTGAGCATACTCAGAATTTCCTTATGATTGATTGCTTAAATAAATAATCAATTCCTTGGTGAAATAGTCCGTGCATTTAAAATGCTCTAACTAACCAGCGCGACGAAAAAGGACGTGCCGGAATGACTATGAGAAAAAAAATTTTGGACTGTTTGATAGATGATCCCTGCCAGTGGATTTCCGATCTAGAAGCTAAATTCATGATTTGGAATTCAGAAAAAAACATCAATGAAGTTAATCCAAATTTTTGGATTGTACTTCAGCAGTTACGAGATGAGGGTATTGTTACAGTGGAAAGTTACGCTGAGTGGAAGGGGGTAACTCGTATTATAAAAACACAAGTAAGATTAGCCGAGCGAGAACATGGAGAAGCAAAATGAGCTAAGCCCTTGCTCTTGGCTATAATGTCCGGATAGACTTATAACTCTGTATGCAGTTTGCTCCGCTTTTCCCAATCTTTTACAGCATTCTCAAACCAACATTCCCGAATTGCCTTTGGTGCGGGGATGCCAATTCCAAATCGATCGCTCTGACCTTTGACGATGGTCCCCATCCTCAGTACACGCCACAACTGTTGAAAGTTTTGGATCGTTACAGTATCACAGCTAGTTTCTTTTGGCTGGGTGCTTGTGTCAATAGATCGCCTCAAATAGCGCAAGAAATCTTCGCTCGCGGTCACTGGATTGGATTGCATGGCTACGATCATAAAAATTTCCCCATGCTATCACCATCAGAACTCAAGCACAGTTTGGAGAAAACCCAAGCAGCTATTTATGATGCTTGTCGGTTAGAACCCAAACGAGTACGGGATGTCCGTCCTCCAAATGGTTTATTTACACCTGCAACATTAAATTTACTACAGCAGTGGAATTATCGCCCCGTTATGTGGAGTGTTGTTCCAGAAGACTGGGTGCGTCCGGGTATCAATACCGTGACGCAGCGAGTTTTGAAGCAGGTGTGTAATGGCTCGCTGATTGTTTTGCATGATGGTGCTTGTGGTGGACAAGATGTTGCCGAAACAGCAGCAATTTTAATACCCAGATTAATAGAACAAGGTTACCAATTTGTAACTATAGATAAATTGTGGGAATGTAAGACAGGCGTCTCGCCTGTCATTGCTAGTAGTTAGTCGTTAGTACTAGTGACAAATACCCACTCACAACTTTAATAGCAAATAGTACAATTGACCGGGACTGACTGTGACACCAGCACGATCGCCCGCCACTTGACCGGTACCAAGAAAATAATCGACTCTACCTGCGCCTTTGATTGCACCTCCGGTGTCTTGATCGAGAACGTAACGACTTACAATCCGGTGTTCCATGTTTCCGGTAGCCCGATCGACAAATGGAAAAGGTGCTCTAATGAACGCCAAAGCACCGGGGGGCATTAGGGATTTATCCGTTGCTATTGAACGCTCGGCTGTTAGTGCTACACCAATAGAACCTCGTGCGGGTGCTCCGTGGTTCTCTTGAAAAAACACAAAGCTGCGATCGCGAGGAATATAAATATTTAATTCTTGCGGATATTTCCGGAAATAGTCCAAAATAGTTGGCATAGTCATTCCTTCAAGTGGAAGCTTGCCATCTTCTGCTAAAGATTTTCCAATACTTTTATAGTTATAGGCAGTATTACCAGCGTACCCTATAGTTGTTTGCTTTCCATCAGGAAACTGCAGTCGAGCGGAACCCTGTATTTGTGCTAAATATGGTTCTAGGCGATCGCGAAACCAAAACAACTCCAATCCCTGCAATTTTCCTTTTGCGGCTTGCAACCCATCAGCACCTTCTAATTCCAAGCGTGTAGGATGGGGTCTTGACCAAGATTGTAAATCTTGAGGTAAACGATAAACAGGATAGCGGTACTCTGCTGTGGGAACGCGACTGGCTGCATAAACTGGTTCGTAGTAGGCAGTAAATAAAACGGAACCTTTACTGTCACTTCCTACCGATTGGTAAAAAACAAATTCTTTTGCGATCGCAGTGTTAAGTTCTGTAGCTGATTTGGACTTTAGCAGAAGTTCGCGAAACCTTTGTAAACTTTTAATAACACGTTCTCGTGTAATTCCCTCTACTTGATATCTCTGGTAATCCGTAGCAGCATTATTGGAAGACAAATATTGCAGGCTGCGATCGACAGATGTTAACAACGCTTTTTTGTCTGGTAATTGATTGTTTTCGCCCCACAATTGATTATCCAAACAAGAGATATCATCTTTGCAACAGGGAAAAGGCGACTGTTGAATGGGTACAAGTGGCGGTGTAACAGACTTTTGATCTGTGAGATTTTGAAGTTGATTTTGAGAGTTGACGGGTAATTCCCACTTTGCCACCCTACATTCCGGCGGGCTCAGTTGGTTTTGTGCCACTTGTTGCACGGGTACTAATGCAATTAAAGGAGTAACGGGAAAGCCAATGGCTATAGCAGCAAGTGCTTTTCTCTTCCGGAACATAGGGCTGAAACATTCAAGGAGGTGTCAAGTGTGTAGTATTTTAACCACTACCTCCCTCAATTGTCATTAGAGAAATAAATCAATTATAATAATCGCCAAACCTCCCAAAACGTGTAACACAGCAAAGATAAATGTGATGCGCCCCTTTGTTGTTTTAAGATTTAGTTCGAGGTTAGCAACTCTCAGAGTACCACCAATCCAAGCAACTACACCAATTACTGCAATTATCAGCCCAATTAGAGTCGGAGTACTTAGCATCCGATCAAACCCTCCTAATCTGAATAGAGTTGGTTCTAGGATTGTATGATTTTTAGATAAAAAATCATAATCACATTATTCAGAATTATTAATAGCTTCCTTTTCGTCCTAAAATTCCACTCATTTTGTGAGAGACTACCTCGCACACCTACATTAGTTACTGATTTGGATGATACTGGTTGTCTGTTTTTGATTGTTGACTACTTTTTGCTGATACTGATAGACAATAAATCCTCCTAAGAGGCAAGTTTTCAAGAAAGCGAGACTTAATGTCATAATCAGTAACCGTTGTGCTTGAGCAGTTTTCTTTTCTTGTGCTAAACGTCTTTGTTCCTCTGTCAGGCGGGCTTCAACTTCTTTAAGTCGCTCTGCTTCCAATACTTGTTGCATTTCTCGCCGATCTAATTGGTTAGAAGCAGCTAAAAACTGATAATCTAAGTCACTTAAGCTTTTGCCTTGCGACCAAATCTGAGCATCAATTAATGCTTGTCCGCGCAATAGTCTTGAAGAATCTGTTTGCTTTGACGCAATCCAAGCATCGAAAGCTTGAGAATAGGGACGCAAAAATCCAAATTGCTTGTCTACCCAATCTACGTTGAAGACTTCTTGATAAATCCGGTTTTTCACTTGAAGATAACCTTTTTGTCTGACAACCAAACCCGATAGCAGAAGTTCAATTTGCTCGCGACTATCATCTGTTGGTACTTTCAAGCCCTGCAAAATTTGTTGATATATGCCAAGCAATCTTCCTGCACGCTGGGAATTTGCTAGAATGCGATCGCGAATTGTTCGCAAATGTTCTGGATCGTCTTGAGATTCCCATTGAGCGATCAGCCTTTCTCTAACAACCCTTTCTACCCAAAATGCTTCTGTCCCAGGGAAGATAGATACGCCTGTTGTTTTAGAGCCCTGAATAAAAGTAACAACTAGCTGGCACAATTTTTGCGTGAGAAAAGGTTGTCCGCCAGTCCAGTCCAATATTTCTTTCAAAATTGCTTGGGGTTGGTTCACTGGTATGGCGGACAATCCTTTGACTAATGGTTGTGCTTCTTCTAATCGAAATCCGTGAATTTCTATAGCTTTTCCTATATTAAATGGAGTACAGTTCCTATCTTGAATTAAATCTGATGGGGTTGCTACTCCAAAAATTGCAAAAGTAATACGATTGTATTCGGGATCTATAGCCCGTTGATTGTAACAGTAGCGAATTAAGGCAAAAAAATCGTCTACTGAAAAGTCTAGACTGAGAATACTATCAATCTCGTCTATAAAGATAAAAAGTTTTTCATGAGGAAATTCTACCAACAGGACTTCAGATATAAAGCGGCTTAATTTTTGCAGTAGCGAGATTCCTTCTTGCTCGCTCCACCAAGCCTTAAAGTTAATTTTCTTATACAGCTTAAAACCCGAACACAATTCGGCAACGACTCCCTTATACCACTGCAATGGAGTAATGTTTTCACTACCGATATTAGTCATGTCTATCGTAGCGCATTTAAAACCTTGCTCCTGCAAGCGCTGACGAGTTTTTACCATCAGAGAGGATTTGCCCACCTGTCTTGAGTTGAGGACATAACAAAACTCTCCTTCTTTCAAGGCATTGTACAATTCCAAATCTGCTTTTCGTTCGACGTAACTTGGTGCATCAGTAGTGAGGCTACCACCAATTTGGTATTGGTAGAGGGTCATTGTTTTTAACGATATCTGTATTAGATAATACCACTTTAATCAAAAAATGCCAATGTCATTTTCTAACAATAGAAGTTAGAGATCGCTAAGGAAGTAGATATGGGGTTACACGCTAGGATTGCTACAGATAGAATTTCTCAATTAACCTCTAATGAATCAATACATTTCTGACTTTTACCACTTTCAATACTTGTTTTTTCCGACTATTTTCTCTATTAGTTTCCTGATTTTCCTTCTTTTCCTACAATCCAAATCCTTACTAAATTCACTCTCAAAACAGTATAATAATTGAAAAGCAAATGCTTGTGACTACGTAAAGATAATATTATCAATTCACTGTCCGGTCAGTGTCTGTTTTACTAGCCCTTATTTTCAGCTGGTTCTAACCTGGTAGAAATGTGGGAGAAGGCACTAACTGAATTAGTTGCTTGATATCAAGAGGTTGCCATGAATGATGAAAGACAAAAAGCACACTTTCTCTTTTTTTAAGAAAAGGATTCATTCATATTTGGAACCTTAACTCAGTTATTACCCTTTGGAGGTTAAGTATATTACACACAAGCGGAAATAAGGCAACCATATATCAACAGACAAAAAACGTTTTATTGCAAGCTTTTGTGATTTCTACCCTCTGGTGGAGGTGTTTCTGACGATTAGTACTGGGAAGGCAGAATGCGATCGCTAACTGCTAAAATTTACATCTTGTTTCCTTGTAAATTGTTATTCTTACCCATTCCTGGTAAAATTTCTACAATTTAAAAATACTTTAAGGGCTTAAGTATAGACTCTGATACAAGGGGGGATTAGTAACACTTATGTAAATTTTAATTTTTGCCATTAGCTCCAATGGCAACCATTGATAAGAGCACCATAGTTCTTTGTAATTGACAGGATTAATTCAATATGTAATTGAAAACAGTTTCTTAGAGGATGTTGTAAAAGTTGTGGCCGAGGTATGTACAGCTTTAGCTCGTTCTTAACGCTTCTTAAAAAAGAGGACTTTGAGAAAGTTATTCCTCTCTCAGCAATGAGGGTTAGGGGATCTTGATACAAGAGTGGGCTTTACAAACATCCTTTACAATTCAAGGAACTCTTTAATATAGAAAGAGGAGAAATAAGACTGAGTAGACGCGGATGTCAAACAGTGCAAAATTTATAGTAATTAATTAAGTTGTGTAATGAGTTTCTACGTGTATCAAGTAGGTGGTAGTCTGAGAAGTGATGCTCCGAGTTATATGGAGCGACAGGCGGATGAGGAACTCTATAAAGCGCTTAAGAATGGTGAATTTTGCTATGTCCTCAACACTAGGCAAATGGGCAAATCTTCCCTATTAGTGAGAACCAAGCACCGTTTGCAACAACAAGGGTTCCAATGTACAAGTATTGACATGACAAATATTGGCAGTGAAACTGTGACTCCTGCTCAATGGTACAAGGGAATTGTGGGCGAGTTATGGTCTGGTTTTAAGCTTTCAAAAAAACTTAATTTGAAAACCTGGTGGCTAGAACACGAAAGTGTTTCTTTACCCCAAAGACTCAGTAAGTTTATTTCTGATATTCTGCTTGTCCAAATACCAGAAAGATTAGTTGTTTTTATTGATGAGGTGGATAGCATTCTCAGTCTTGATTTTCCAGTAGATGATTTTTTTGCCCTGATTCGTTTTTGCTACAATCAACGAGCTATCGATCCAAAATATCAACGCATTACCTTTGCTTTGTTTGGAGTGGCAACACCTTCAGATTTGATCCAAGATAAAAAGCGCACTCCGTTTAATCTTGGTAGAGCTATAGAACTGCAAGATCTTTCTCTGGAGCAAGTTCAACCTTTAGCAAAGGGATTGCTTGTAGAGGAAATAGCTGGGGAATCTGTACAAGTGCCTGTCATTCTTAAAGAAATTTTAGCTTGGACCGGAGGTCAGCCCTTTCTTACACAAAAATTGTGTCATATAATACAGAATTACATCCAAGATGCTGTTAGTGGTGGTTTAACGATCCCACTTGGTGGAGAGGCTTTTTGGGTAGAAAGTATTGTTAAGTCACGGATCGTTGATAGATGGGAATTTCAAGATGAACCTCAACATTTTAGGACTATTCGCGATCGCCTTTTAGCTGATGAAAAAATAGCAGGACAGCTCTTAAGTATATATCAACAAATACTTGCGGGAGATCGTGTACCAAATGAGGACAGCCGAGAACATATAGAACTACAACTATCAGGTTTAGTTGTCCGCAAACAGGGAAAACTGAAAGTCAAAAACCCTATTTACAAAGCCATTTTTAATCAGGAATGGGTTGGCAAACAACTAGAGAGTATGCGTCCTTATGCACAAAATCTAAAAGCTTGGATTGCTTCATCACAACAAGACAAGTCACAACTTCTGCAAGGTCACGCATTACAAGAAGCACTCGCTTGGTCTGAAGATAAAAAGCTTAGCGATATAGACTATCGTTTTTTAGCTGCCAGTCAAGAACTAGTAAAACAAGAACTAGAAAAATCTCTTGCTTTAGAGAAACGAGCAAGACAAATTGAGCGAGAAAAAGCACAATTTGCACTGCAAGCTGCAAGACAAGCTTATCATATCTTGGCTGATGCACGACAAGTTGCCAGACAGTATGCCCAAAATATAAATTTACGGAAAGCATGGATTGCCAGAATTGCAGGAGGTGTTGCAGGCTCAGTCATTCTGTTGCGTTTGTCAGGTTTGCTACAAGGTATGGAATGGGCAGCACTAGATAATTTTTTCCAAGCGCGTTCTCCTGCGGCAATCGATCCCCGTGTTGTCATAATTGCAATTGATGAGCCAGATATTAAGGCAGTAGGTCAGTATCCAATTTCAGATCTGCGACTCGCTCAAGCACTCCAAACTTTAAAAAGCTATAAGCCCAGAGCTATTGGGCTGGATGTGTATAGAGATTTACCCGTGGAACCAGGTCATCAAGAGTTAGTCAAACTGTATAAAACGACTCCAAATTTAATTGGTATTGAGAAAGTTGTAGGAAGTCAAGTCGATCCACCTCCTGTTTTGTCAAAGTTAGGTCAGGTGGGAATGTCAGATCAGGTGTTGGATGGAGATGGCAAAGTTCGTCGTGCCTTACTTTCAGTTCGCTCTCAAAAAGTAGGATTGCGTTTCAATTTGGGTTTGCGACTGGCATTACTGTATTTAAAAGTTGAAGGAATCACGCCCAAACCGCTTTCCACATTACCACACCACATTCAGTTGGGAAAAACTGTGCTTGTTCCCTTTAGACCCAATTATGGTGGCTACGTCCGCAGTGATGCAGGCGGTTATCAAATCTTACTTAACTTTCATGGAACTGAAAAACAATTCCAAATGTTTTCCTTAACAGATTTGTTGGCAAAGCGCATTCCACAAGACAAAATTTACAATCGGGTTGTGCTAATTGGCTTAACAGCAGAAAGCACGAATGATATGTTTCAAACACCTTACAGCACTCACCTATTCGATCCCCCGTCTAGGATGGCTGGAGTCACATTACACGCAAATATTGCCAGTCAAATTCTAAGCGCCGCTTTAGATGGGCGACCGATGCTAAAAGTTTGGTCTGAACCAATTGAGTGGTTGTGGATTCTTTTATGGTCTGGACTCGGAGCAGCATTGAGTTGGCAGGCTAAAACATTTAAAAATATACTATTTCTTCTTGCGATCGCGAGTGGAGGAATAATAGGAATTAGTTTCCTCGCCTTTTTAAAAGGTTGGTGGATTCCTATCATCCCTCCACTGATTGGAGTCGTCTGTGCAGCCGTTTTCGTACAGATTTGTGTTAGCAAATACTTGGAGAAGATACAACTGCGGGAAACAGTAAAGTTATTAGTTAACCTCGCCAAGGATCAACCAGCCGAAGGACAAATTGCTATTGAGTATCTCAAGCAAGCAGAAAGTAAAGACAATCAAGCTTTTATTGAGAAAATTATTAGAAATTTGTAAAATGGCTTATTGCTAAATGGTCTTCATTTGTTTCGATTGCCATTAGTCCCATCCCTTCGGCATAGTATGCCGTGGCGTAAGCTATAGCCGATGCCCGCAGTACCGATCCCACTGCCTGCTTTCTTCAGTCTCACCATTAGCAATTAGCCATTAGCAATTAGCCATTAACACCTTCCCACCCAATTTTACTACTGTAAATTCTGGCTGCAGATATGCTGCAACATAATAAAGGCTTGAATAGGCTGTTCGTTTTGAGTATACCTCAACCCCTTGCGCGAACCAGCACCAGAAGTATCTTTTGGTTCTCCATCCCCTGGAGGTTCAAAACTCTCTTGAAACAAAATATGCTTTTGCAGATTGTTGTTGCTAAACCCTAATTTTGTTTGAGAAAAAGTAGCAAAACTCAAGCCCAAAAGAATATGCACGAATAAACTCAAGGGCATATATCCTAACAGAAAATATTGTTGCATGATTTGGCAAGGAGGAATGATATGGTTGTCTTCACGTGAAGTCAATGTAAATCTCATGGGGTAGACAAATTTTCCACCCCAATTGGGTGGTTTCTTAATTCCACCCCTAAACCAATATATTGGAGACTAGTTGAACAGTTTGTTTGCTCGATTACTGTATTTATAGTAACCATTTAACAAACTTAAGGTCTTTAGACTCAAGTAATTGAAACTAAAGAGTACTTTGTCATCTTCCTCAAACACGGACAAAGCAGGCAAAATGCCTGGAAACACTTATATTTGTTAACAGACAAATTATTAGGGGGTACTAAGGTAAGCTGCCCCAGCTTACTTTAATGTTTGTCCTTGTTAGAGAAGCTAACTCATAAGGTTACCTGCTCACAATTTATAGCAGAGTTCAGATTTAATAAGCATGAACCCTTAATGAAGAATTTATGAAATCTCATTTTCAAGTTAGATGCAACGGTTTCTTTCCTCCTATTTCCAACGATTTAAACTTTTTCAGGCAAAATTTATAAATTAATATTTCAAAATCTGGAAAAGCTTAGTGTTTCACTATTGCGATCGCATTTTTCTGCTATAGAACGGCTATTTACAGTGAATAACAGATGTACTATAGCAGTCCCATTTGAGCCAAACAAGGAAGATAAGGGAGACAAGGAAGAAGTGTTTGTAACTCACTCAGAACTGCTATCTATAATTTTTTAGGAAATAATTTTTATTCTATGCATAGGAATCATCAATGACTTCTGAAAAATTTTAAGTATTGTAAGTGGGCATCGCCTAGCAAGAAAATAAAACTTACTGAGATTTGATATAATCAAAAGAAAAATATCAAATAAAAACAGGGCTATATTGGGTCAAGCAGAGCCTAAGTCTCTGGCATTCACGGGTTATTTTTTAGCAGTAGTTGCCACTGTCATCTGGGCAGGTAACTTCATAGTTGGTAGAGTTTTTTATATGGATATACTTCCAGTGGCTTTAGCCTTCTGGAGATGGACGATCGCTGTCGTAACCTTGATGCCATTTGCTATGCGGACAACAATCGACCACTGGAAACTGGTTAAAAAACATCTTCCCTACTTGTCCGTATCAGCGTTGTTAGGCGTGACTGCTTTTAACACCTCGATCTATATTGCGGGTTACACAAGCAATGAACCTGGCATTAATTGCTGCTTCTTCCCCCATTTTGATCGTGCTCATGTCTCTTCTCTTTTACGGCGAGCAGATCTCCTTGACACGCGCCACGGGTATGGTGGTTACCGTGAGTGGTGTCGTATTGTTAATTACGGGAGGCTCCTTAGAGAAACTGCTGAGCATTTCCTTCGCAATCGGCTCCCTCAAATGTTCAATCCTTGGCGAAAGACACAAAAGGTGAAGTAACATTACCTAGATGTGTTGATTGGCAAGGCTCAGAATACAGTCAGTGGCAATCTTTTACATTAGGTGACTTTTGTCAAGAAGCTTGTTATCAAATCTAACTTTCAAGGTTTCTGTTAAATGATAGCAACATCAAGATATAATGAGCGCGAAGTATTTTTATTCAAAAAAGCTCAATAAAAATGGAGATTGAAGACTTAGAAGTCAGTGTAGAAGAGTATCTTGCAGGATTAGAAAAAGGAGTAGACGTTTTAGAATTAAAGCGGTTAGTCCTATCGGGAATTCCAGAGAACTTAGCGTTAGAGGTGATGGAAATTGTTAAACGAATCACCAACGGTACCGCAACGCCTGAAGAAGTCGTCAGAGGATTGATGATTTTAACACCGTCACTGAGAGACAAACTAGATAATTAACTTTCGCTACTCGGAACACCGACATTAGCCTTTCCCAAGAGTTTCACCAATCGCAAAAATTAACTCCACAGGATCTACAGGCTTGGTTAAGTGTTTTTGAAAACCAGCTGATAGCGCTTGTTGGTGGTTGGTTTCTCCAGCATAAGCAGTCAACGCGATCGCGGGCAAAAACCTATCTTGTTCTGTAGGTAGATCTCGCAACTTCTGAATGAACGTGTAACCATCCATTTCTGGCATTCCTATATCGCTCAGTAGTAAATCGGGTTGCCATTGTGCGAGGATAGAAAGAGCTTCTCGAGATGAACTTACAGCACGCACCTCCACACCATACTGTTCCAGGGTAAAGGTAATTAACTCCAGATTGTCAGGCTCATCATCCACAACCAGTACCCGCACACCTTCTACAATTGGGAAGTTATGGCGAATGCGATTCTCTTCAGCGCTCGTTTGTACGCTCCTCATGAGGGGAATTGTGACAGTAAACGTTGCGCCCATTCCCTCTCCCAAGCTTTCTGCTTTGACCAAACCACCATGAAGTTCCACCAAATGGCGAGCGATCGCTAGCCCCAGTCCCAACCCCCCAAAGGCTCTTGTCGTTGTGCTGTTTTCTTGACGGAAGTAATCAAACACATAAGGGATAAAATGGGGGCTAATACCTTTGCCTGTATCCCGAATGATAACTTGAGCATTACCATGCTCGCCTTGAAGTCGAACTTCTACGCACCCACCTTCCGGTGTAAACTTCACAGCATTTGAGAGGAGATTCCAAAAAAATCACTCCAATAATATTGGAATCAACCAAACGTCGAAACTTCGCTTCACTTACTTGCAGTTTTCGCAAATTCAGTTGAGTGCGTTTTTGAGATGTGCGTAACGCGCCGGACAAGACACTAATGAAAACACCTTCCCAAACAAATATGAAGACTCGTGTACTGCCAAATAGGGTAAAATCAAGTCGATCGGGTAAACCTATCAAAACATAGTGGGAGCGCGAGAACCCCTGTGTTTTTAACCAGGGGATGAAGCGCGACGCAACAGGTTTTAACCTGTTGTCTTCATTTCCCACGCTGATTTTCAATGTATTTTTTAACTACCTCTGTGCTTACTTGACCTGTTGACGCTACAAAGTAGGTCGGTGTCCACAAAGCAGGTAGTTTTTTTAAAGAAGGAAATTCTTTTCTTAAGTGATGAGATGCGCGACCTTTGACCCATTTAGCGATTTGGGAGGGTGCTTCATCTGTAGGTGCATTGATGAACATATGTACGTGGTCGGGTTGAATTTCTAATGCAATAAGTCTCCAGTTATGTTCTTGCACCAATTCAAAGATAATTTCTTGCAGTCTTCTGGCAATATCAGTGACTAAAACGGGTCTTCTACGTTTGGGGACAAATACAAAATGATAATTGATTGAGGATACGGAATTTTCCGTTCTTCTGTAGTCATGGTCATCCTGAGAAAGTTTTGCCATACTCCTGATTTTAGTTGCTAAAGTATGTAGTATCTAATATAATCAACAACAGAAGGTGAGGACAAGTGTATAAAACTTTGCCAGTAAAAGCAAGGTTTACAGATATTGAAGAAGCATTTTGGCTCGACCAATGCCAACACGCCAACAGTTTGATTAATTGTGCTCTTTATCATGTTCGTCAAACTCATTATTCAAGACTAGAAGAGTCAGGCAATGCTTTCACAATCTACTGGAAAGGTGATGAGTTACGGCATGGTTGGAAGACATATAAATGTTTCACGACTTATCCCGAACTCGATAAAATTCTTAAGGACAATCCACATTACAAGGCTCTTGCCGCACAAGCCGTACAGCAAACATTGAAATCTGTAGGTGAGTCAATTACCTCGTACAACGGATTGGTAAATGCCTACTACAGAGGTGAAGTAGATAAACCATCTTTACCACAATATAGAAAAAGTGGTGGACTTGCAGCAGTTACGTTCCCACGACAAGCACTTACTTACAAAGATGGTTGTTTTTATCCATCAATCAGTAGAGAAACTACAATTGAAAAAGGTGAGATCCATACCGCTCGATCGATTTTAACGCCGAGAAAATTCGATAACATTTCCTAAAATTTTGACATCATAGTTATCGAAGAAATTATGACCTAACAGTCCAATACCCGCTTTTGGAGCGATCGCAACTTCAACATTATTCACCACAGCGCCACCAACAGCAATGGAATTCACTTGACTCAGAGAAAATTTGACTTGACTACCATCAGCAATTTCTGCTTGCATGTTACCTGTGGGCTTAAGCTTTAGAGTATTTGCCATGTTTGAGGTGATTAGAGTTATGCTAGCACCCGTATCAACAATCATTTCAAAAGTTTTATGCCCGTTAAACGTAACGTCCACAACTGGTGTTTTTCCCATACGGCGTTTGATGGGAATCCGAAAAACCCCTTTATCTGAAGGTGTAACACCGCATAATTTTCCCAAACTTATGGCTCTACCAGAAGTCGTTACCATGTAGCAGGCTCCCATGTCTTGAGCAGTTATTCTCTCTGAGGATGCCAAAAACACCAAAGTGGAGACCAATGCAATTGTTTTTATCCATCTACCCACAACCCTTTTCATCCAATTCTCCCAATCCTCATGCTTACCTGCCTATAACTAATTTACCCAGAGGAGCAGAGAAACAAACAGCCAACTGTCACAGAGCAATGAGCGGATGAGCGTGCTACGCACAAGGGAACGCACTGGTCTCACCGCTTGCGGTTAAAGCACTTTACCAAGGTGTTTGGTCGCGAGCGGTTATTATATTGCAAAATATAAACTTCTTTACAGGCTTAACTACTGGTATGCTTTGGTTGTGTTAACGAGATTCAATCCCACGCAAAAGCAGTACAAACCATCATTGTCAGGGAGCCTCTATGCGGTTTTTACTTTGCACGTTTCTAACTTTCTCATGAGAAATTACGAATGACGAACATCTTGCCTCTGTTCCCATTCGAGATATTCCTCAGCAGTCATTTTTTGGGGTTGTTGGGTAATGGCTACCATAATCTTTGAACACCTTGACTTTTTTGTGGCTCTGGTTTGATTGTAGCGTTCTGGGTGAAGGTGAAAGTTAGTCAGAACTCTGATTCAGAGTTCTCTTGCCAACTTTCTCTTAACCCCATATTCTGTCTAATATGTCAACTTGTAGGTATTAAACCTTTCTCCAAGTGTTTATGAGTCACGGCCCGCGTATCAAAACAATTCTGATTCTGGCTGCCATTCCCCACGGACTACGCTTGGACAAGGAAATTCGTTCAATTGAAGAAGCTATCCGCCGTGCTGCAAAGCGGGATGTCTTCGAGATTAAGATTAGAACTGCTGTCCGCACTCAGGATATTCGCCACGCTCTTGCAGAAGAACAACCCCAAATTGTTCATTTTTGCGGACACGGGCTAGAAGATGGTAGCTTGCTATTAGAAGATGACTCAGGAGAAAACAAGCCCGTTCCAGCAAAAGGGCTAGCATCACTGTTTCAGTTGCACGCAGATTATGTGGAATGCGTACTGCTTAATGTCTGTCATTCTGACAAACAAGCTACTGCAATTAGCAAACACGTCAATTACGCGATCGGGATGAATCAGCCCATTGGAGATAAGGCAGCGATCGCATTTGCTATTGGATTTTACGATGGATTGGGCTACGCAACTTCAAATAATCTTGATGTGTTTCAAAGGGCTTTTGAGGAAGGTTTGGTTGCAATTCAATTAGAACATCCGAACGAAGGGCAAATTCCAGTTTTGCAAAGAAAAGCCAGTATAGATAAACATATCTATAAAAACCGTTTCCCTCAAGGTAGAAATTTTCAAGCACCACCCCTACCCGCTCACTTTGTAGACCGCCCAGAGTACAGCCAAGATTTAAAGAATCTTCTCCTTAAAAAATCATTAGATAATCGCACTTTAGCAGTGACCGCCATTCACGGTTTAGGTTCTGTGGGCAAATCGACCATTACAGCTGCTTTAGCACATGACGAAGATATACAAGTTCATTTTTGTGATGGCATTCTTTGGGCAACTCTGGGTCAGCAACCCGATGTCCTTTCCCTACTGAGTGGTTGGGTACAGGCTTTGGGCGACTATAACTTTAAGCCAACCAGTACAGACGCCGCTACCAATCATCTCCGTACCCTGTTATATGACAAAGCTGTGCTGTTGGTTGTAGATGATGCCTGGGATACAAAGCACGCACAAGCATTTAATGTAGGTGGTTCTAAGTGTCAGGTACTGGTTACAACTCGGGAGGGTGCGATCGCTAAAGTGTTAGGAGCGAGTATCTATAGCTTAGATGTGATGAAACCATCCCAGGCTATAGAACTGCTGACAAAGAAGTTAGGACGTGACATGATAGGGACAGAGTGTCAGGAAGCTGAAACCTTAGCAAAAGAGGTTGGGTATCTCCCCCTAGCACTGGAATTGGCAGCAGCCCAGATTGCAAGTGGTACGTCTTGGGCAATCTTATTACAAGATATTCAACTTGAAATTGCTCGGTTAAAAACTTTTGATGACCCTGAAGCTCGTGATATGACTGATGAAGCTTCCTTAAAACGTCTTAGCTTAAGAGCATCATTAAATTTAAGCGTACAGCGATTGCCAGAAGAAGAAAGGCAAAATTTTATTTGGCTCGGGGTGTTACCAGAGGATGCAACCATTACTCACTCAATGACGGTAACACTTTGGAATCTAGAGGATGAGCGCGATGCAACTGATACATTGGAATACTTACAAAGTAAGGCGCTGCTATTACCTGGTGAGACTTTACTTAACGGTACATCCACTTACCGTTTGCACGACTTATTTCATGACTTAGCTCGTAATTTGTTAACTGCTCCTGAAAAACCAAAACGTTATGGTGATTTGCCTGGATTGGGTTTGAAGTTGAGTGATGCTCACTGCCAGTTTTTGGAGCGGTACCGAGAAAAAACCGAAAATGGTTTATGGCATACCCTACCAAGTGATGGTTATATATATCAGCGTCTTGTTTGGCATTTAGAAAAGGCGGGTAAAAAAGAGGAAATTCACAAATTGTTACAGGAGGAAACTCCGTTAGGACGCAATGGGTGGTATGAGGCGTGTGCGAGCAATGGGCAAAATGCCATTTTTGTGACTGACATAGCACGCGCTTGGTTTTTAGCTGAAGAAATGTTTCACGAAGAACCTTCGCAGTCAATAGCACTACAGTGCCGTTATGCTCTGATGACTGCATCCCTGAATAGTCTCACAGCTAATGTACCAGTAGAATTGCTGCAAGCATTAGTGAAAAAAAATGTGTGGACTCCAGAACAAGGATTAGCTTATACCCTGCAAAGCTCGAATTCAGAGCTAAAAGCACGATTGCTTGCGGAGCTAGTCAATTGTTTGCCATCAAACGCAAAAGAATTAGCACTCTCAAAAGCTCTTGCTGTCGCCAAAGAAATTCAGGATGAGTCTCGTCGCGCTCTAGCCTTGAGTACCTTAGCGGACAAATTGCCACCACAATTATTACCCGAAGCTCTTGCTGCCGTCAGAGCGATTCAGGATAAGTTGAGCCGCGCCTCTGCCCTGGGTTCCTTAGCTGGCAAATTGCCCGAGGTGTTACCAGAAGCTCTTGCTGTCGCCAGAGAAATTCAGGATGAGTCTCGTCGTACCTCTGCTCTAAGTACCTTAGCGGACAAATTGCCACCACAATTATTACCAGAAGCTCTTGCTGTCGCCAGAGAAATTCAGGATGAGTGGAGCCGCGCCTCTGTCCTGAGTGCCTTAGCGGACAAATTGCCACCACAATTATTACCAGAAGCTCTTGCTACCGCCAAAGAAATTCAGAATGAGTGGAGCCGCGCTTCTACCCTGAGTGCCTTAGCTAATAAACTGCCACCACAATTATTACCAGAGGCTCTCGCTGCTGTCAGAGCGATTCAGGATAAGTTGAGCCGCGCCTCTGCCCTGGGTTCTTTAGCTCACAAACTGCCGGAGGTGTTACCAGAAGCTCTTACTGCCGCTAGAGAAATTCCGTCTGAGACTCGTCGCGCCGATATCCTGAGTGCGTTAGTTGACAAATTGCCACCACAATTATTACCAGAAGCTCTTGCGATCGCTAGAGAGATTCAAGATGAGTCTTATCGCGTCTGTGCCCTGAGTGCTTTAGCTGACAAACTGCCGAAGGTGCTACCAGAAGCTCTTGCCATAGCCAGAGTAATTGCATCTGAGCGGCATCGTGCCTCTGCCCTGAGTGCCTTAGCGGACAAATTGCCACCACAATTATTACCAGAAGCTCTTGCTCTCACCAAAGAGATTCTGTCTGAGTGGCATCGTGCCTCTGCCCTGATTTCTTTAGCTGACAAACTGCCACCACAATTATTACCAGAAGCTCTTGCCATAGCCAGAGAGATTCAAGATCGATCTTGTCGTGCCTCTGCCCTGAGTTCCTTAGCTGACAAATTGTCGCCACAATTATTACCAGAAACTCTCGCTATAGCCAGAGCAATTCAGGATGAGGAGTATTGCGCCGATGCCCTGGGTGCTTTAGCTGAGAAACTACCTTCAATGTTAACATTAGCTCTGGCTATAGCCAGAAAGATTCCGTCTGAGTGGCGTCGCGCCTCTGCCCTGAGTTCCTTAGCTGACAAACTGCCGCAGGTCTTACCAGAAGCTCTCGATGCTGCTAGAGAGATTCCGTCTGAGTGGCGTCGCGCCTCTGCCCTGAGTTCCTTAGCTGACAAACTGCCGCAGGTCTTACCAGAAGCCCTCGCTGCTGCCAGAGAGATTCCGTCTGAGTGGCGTCGCGCCTCTGCCCTGAGTTCCTTAGCGGGTAAACTGTCACCAGAATTATTACCAGAAGCTCTTGCCATAGCCAAAGAGATTCAGGGTGAGTCTCCTCGCGCTGATGCCCTGAGTTCCTTAGCGGGTAAACTGCCACCAGAATTATTACCAGAAGCTCTTACCATAGCTAAAGAGATTCAGGGTGAGTCTCCTCGCGCTGATGCCCTGAGTTCCTTAGCTGACAAACTGCCACCAGAATTATTACCAGAAGCTCTTGCCATAGCCAAACAGTTTCAATCTGAGTGGCGTCGCGCCGATGCCTTAAGTACCTTAGCTGATAAACTGCCGCAGGTCTTACCAGAAGCTCTCGCCACAGCCAGAGAGATTCCGTCTAAATCTCGTCGCGCCGATGCCTTGGGTGCCTTAGCTGATAAACTGCCCTCAGTGTTACCAGAAGCTCTCGCCATAGCCAGAGAGATTCAGAGTGAGTCTCCTCGTGCCTCTGCCCTGAGTTCATTAGCTGATAAACTGCCACCAGAATTATTACTAGAAGCACTTGCCATAGCCAAAGAAATTCAGGATGAGTGGAGCCGCGCCAATGCCCTCAGTGCCTTAGCTAATAAACTGACACCAGAATTACTACCAGAAGCTCTCGCCATAGCCAGAGAGATTCAGAGTGAGTCTCCTCGTGCATCTGCCCTGAGTTCATTAGCTGATAAACTGCCACCAGAATTATTACTAGAAGCACTTGCCATAACCAGAGACATTCAGGATGAGTGGAACCGTGCCAATACCTTGAGTGCCTTAGCTGATAAACTGCTACCAGAATTATTACCAGAAGCACTTGCCATAGCCAGAGACATTCAGGATGAGTCTCCTCGCGCCTCTGTCCTAAGTTCTTTAGCTACCAAACTGCCCTCAGTGTTACCAGAAGTACTTGCCATAGCCAGAGACATTCCGTCTGAGGAGCATCGCGCCTATACCCTAAGTGCCTTAGCTGACAAATGGCCCCCACAGCTATTACTAGAAGCACTTGCCATAACCGGAGAGATTCCATCTGAGGAGTATCGCGCCCATACCTTAAGTGCCTTAGCTCTCCCTTTGTCAAAGATACCAACGACTTTACTTTTTCCTGTCTGGGGGCAGACACTTCATGAGTTATCTCTTCGTACTCGTCAAAATTTATTGAGAGATATAAAAACACTAGTTCCAGTTATTTTTGCATTAGGAGGTCAGGGGGCAATAGCAGAAGCGAGTTGTGCTATCTCAAATGTGGCACGATGGTGGCAATAACTACTCTGGGCGTATTAATAATAAGTAGGTCAGTATTAAAAATTATCGTCATGACAAGGCAGATGGCAGAGGGCAGATGGCAGAAGGGAAGAGGTTTTTAGGCAACTTTACTTTTCGTTACATACTTCGGTTTTTTTGCGCCTTTCTACTTAAATGAAAGCTTGGTAAATTATGCTCTTGGAAAAGAGCGATAGGGCTTTAGCCCTTAGCGCTTACGCTATCGCATTTCAAAAGTAAATTTTTTCTCTCAGTCAAGCTTTGCTCTACATCGATCGCACGTTGCGAGCTACCCAACCAAACTGGCTTTGGGCTAACTCAAATTTGACAGCCGTACCAGCTGATATGGTACGGTATCCCTCTCCTGGAATAGCGGTGAAGTTGAAGAAGACATCTTCACCACCGTCATTTCTGCCAATTGCACCATTGCCCGTTTTGAGATCGAACCAACGTACAGTTCCTTGCAACACAGTTCTTCCATTGGCTCCCAATGGTGGTCCACCATTCAACCATTCTTGTTGGGGGATGCGAACTTGTTTGACTTGGTCGGTATCGTAAGCTTCATAGCGGTAATCGGAGCGCGTCTCCATAATTGCCCGCAAATCGTGCCGCAATTCTTCAAGTGTTGGTCGCCCGACAAAGAACCAACCGTTGTAAATTTTGTAGATGGTTAAATCGGGACGCAAAATAAAAGTATAAGGTTGAGCGCGATAGGCATACTCACCTTCCGTGCTATCTAAAATATTAATTTGCTTTATCAGTTCGCGTTTCTCGTCACATAGAAACGACCACTGTGCTCCCAATCCAGCCCGGAAAGCAGCTTGAACTAGAGGCGGGTCCACACTAATTGTTACCAAGGAGCCGTAATTGACTGCCAATTCACTTTGAAACCGTACTAACTGGGAAAGCTGTTCTCGATCTCTAGGACAAAAGAAGCCTCGATAGAAGACAACAATCAACGGGTAACCGTCGGTAAAACCCATGTGACGATCCATCAGGCTGGGCTGAGTGAAATCGGAAAGCTTCACCAGTTCATTTTTGTGATTCGGCAGTTCGGCATTTATAAAGCGATCCCCTGGTTGTAAATTTGCGGTCATAAAGCTGCACCCGTGCAAAAATTCTAAATATTAAGCGCTACAACAATCTTATAAATTTCTGAGAATATGTTTGTAAGTAACCCCTTGTAAATATCATCTACAACCATGTTGTGATATATCCATTTTTGAAAATCAGACGTTTGTGGTAAACAATATTCATTGAATTGCCAAGGGGAATTTCCTAAAAAGCTGCCGACCAAATCTTCATAGAGTTTAGCGTGGGTTACACCCTCATAGTCTAACCACAAATCTTCGTAACTAGTTTCAGGATTGAAGGCAGTCATTATGAGGGGTGCAATAGCAAAGATTAAACTAACCAGATCCGTCTGTACTAGTCTGTAGTTAGTAATCTTACAATGACACGCCAGATTAGCCCAACAGCAATGAGCGTTAAACCTACTAACCAAATCTGTTGTTCTACCCAAAAAGCTAAGAAAGCACAGGAAGCCAAACCCGCCCAAGCTAACCATTTAGGATAGAGCCGTTCTTGGGGAGGTAGTTGTAGTGCTGCCAAGTTAGTGACGGCGTAGTAAATTAAAACGCTGAAGGCACTAAAAGACCAAGTCGTTTTTACATTTCCAATCAGAACCAAAAGAGCGATCGCAATGCCAACAACCAACACAGCCCAAACTGGTGTCGTCTCTGACTTATTCAACCTTGCCAAAATTCCAGGTAGATCTCGGCGTCTTGCCATTGCCAATACCACGCGAGACAATCCTAGAATCAAATTCAGCAGCACGCCTAACATTGCAGTCATGGCTCCAAGAGCTAAGACTACACCACCGCTTGAACCTACAACGTTGCGGACAACAAGTTCAAGCGGTGCAGCTTGAACTTGTTGAGTGACCTTGCCTAAAACATCTGCTCCCACTGCTCCAATACCAACCACCGCCACTGCTATATAAAGCAGCATCGTCAGCAATAAGGTGACAACCATCGCTCTGGGAATAGTTTTTCGCGGTTCTTTTGCTTCTTCACCCATTGTGGCAATGCGACCATAACCCGTGTAAGCTACAAACATGAGCGCAGTCGCTTGGAGTAAGGATGCAGTATTTCCCGTAAAAAAAGGTGTAAGATTTTTAGCACTATTCTCGATGGCACTTGGCAAACAAACAACCACAAAGAAACATAAAGATAGCAGCGTTATCGATACAATGATGATATTAATCAGGTTAGAGCGCCGAAGCCCACTTAGAACAATTAGAGTCAGAATAGCCACAGCTATTAAAGCCGTAGGAACGAAAAAGCCACTACCTATAAGATTGGTAGTAGTCAGTAAGTAGCCAGCAAAACCCAATGCAGCCGTGGCTGCTGAAGCAGTTTTGGCTAAGAGAAACATCCAGCCTGCTGTAAAACCAAACCAAGGATTAAGGTACTTATAGCCGTATTCATAAGTTCCACCACTGACAGCATGATTGGCAGCTAACTGAGCACTGTTTAGACCGTTGCAAGTGGCAACGAAAGCAGCTAACGCCAGTGCAAGTATAACGCTAGGTCCAGCAATTCCAGCAGATATGCCTATACTTACAAATACACCTGTACCAATAATCGAGCCCAGTCCCATCATCGTTGCACCCATCACCCCTAATTCTCTTCGTAATTGGGGCATTACTGTTCTCTGTGACACAACACACCTTTTGTTGAGATAGAGACTACAGAAACATATTATCGTAAATCAATATCGAAATTCTATATAAAACTCTTACATCTGCTGTTTAATGCGATCGCCAGACTTTTTGTTACAGCAACAGCATTTTGGGTTTAATTACTTTTGATACTTAGCCTGTGTAAAAAGCCCCTTCTTTGTCAACGGTATGATTATTAAACATCCCCCAATAACCAGAAAAACCGATCCTAAAGCAGTCAAAACAAATGTCACTCCCCAAAGACTAAAAAAAGAATTAATATTGACAGAATTGGGATTTTGAGAATTATATAACACTTCTACCTGTTGACCTAGAGAAAATCGTGGTGGGTAGCTACCTGTATTAGATTCAAATATCCTTTCTTGTCCAGATTTTGTGGTAAATCTAACCATTGGATAGTAAAGCTCGGAAACTTCACCATCACTATCAGTTGAGAAGCGTCTGATTAAATTGACGACTGTCCCTTGTGCTGGTATTGCTTGACTGACGAAAGAACGAGTATTCAGTCCATTGACTATGCCTGCAACACTAAGTATAGTGCCAACACCACCCATGACTGAACCAATTAACATGATAATTTTACTCATAGAGATTGTGACATGTTTGAAACTATTATTGAACTATTAATTTAGGTCACAATCGGGTAAAACTAGGGGAAACCTCTAGATAAGCTTTGAAGCGTAGTGCCATATTCCAGGATCTGTATTCTCAACTAGCCATCATTTGCCAGCAAGTTGGTGGGTTTGAATTTACCAGAACACATTCATTTTGTAGGTCTCTTATCTAACCCAAAAATTTGTTCATCTGTAGAATTCCCCTTTGATTTGGTTGTCTCGCTGTCGTCGTGCTTCCATGTCATCCCAGTTAAGTTTGCGAGCTAGTTCCACTAGACGATTTCTAATATCAAAGGCTCAACTCAAATACGGACGTGACAATCGCTCGGAGCATTTTTAAACCCGAGTGCAGCTATAACTTCTTGAAGTACCTAGCGATGGGTAACAACCTGAAACCTAGCTTTTCATATGCACAACGTGCTGGAGCATGACCGGGGTCACCTCCAGTCTCGACCATAGCAACAGACATTCCAGCAACTTTCATCCAATCAAGAGCAAATTCCATTAGAGCGGTGCCAATACCTCGACGTTGATAGTCTGGATCGACGGCAATCATGTAAATTTCCCCCATTCTACTCTCTGAGTAGAGCTTCACGGCTATAAAACCCACGGTTGAATCAGAGTCGATAGCAACCCACACTTTCATGTCTGCTTCTACACAGACGGACTCGACAGCATGAAGCTGACTTAAACGCCAACCCTCAGGATAAAATGAGCGGTACACCTCAATATCCATCGCTTTCTCAATCGAATCAAAGACTGGAGCCCATGCCCGAAGCGAAAGACTTTTGACGGCATCAAGCTGACTATCTTCGTATGGTTCAATTCGCATATAAGTACGGACTTCGCTGAGTACAAGGTATCAGTAGCATCGTAACAGAAAATTAAACACTCGTGTTACAAAAATACTACATTTTTAGGTGTTATTTACTCATTGTGTTGAAGGCATATAGAAATCCTAAATCATTTGTAAAAAATTTTGATTGCTAATAGCTAATGGCTTTTTGACCATTAGCCATTAGCTATTAGCTATTAGCAGTTTTCACTCTTATTTTTATATTTCATTTAGGATTGCTATAACTCTGAAGTTGTAACAAACTAACAAATAAGAAAATAAAAAATACGGCTGTACAGTTCTCAAGTCATATGAAGCGATCGCCCTGGTACGAATTTGTCGCTAACTTTTCAAAGTTGAGCCTTCTTCAAGGTTACTTGTGACCGATGTGGCATGAACAAATACAGCAGTTTCCGATGTTATGAGGTACAGTTAGTATTAATAAAATCAAAAGATAATACTGTCATGAAAGCATATTCAGTAGATATTCGAGAAAAAATAGTGGCAGCGCATATTGAGGAAAAAATCTCGATTCGTCAAGTAGCACTCAGATTTGCAGTGAGCAAAAGTTTAGTACAAAAGCTAGTAAAGCAACAAAAAAGTCATGGTAATTTACAACCATTAAAACCGGGTAAGCCACGATTTAGTCATCTGACAAATGCGGAATTAGAGTTAAGAGAACTAGTGTCAGAGAATCCGGATGCAACAATAGTGGAATTCTGTGAATTATTTGCGGCAAAGACAGGTAATTGGGTGAGTCAGACGGCAATGTGTCGTTCTTTACAAAAATTAGGATTAAATCGCAAAAAAAAACATTGCGGAGTAGCCAAGCAGCAACTCCAAGAGTTCAAAAACTCAGAGTAGAATATTGGGAAAAAGTCAAGGAGATAGAGCCAGAAAACTTGGTATTTTTAGATGAAACAGGGGTAATACTGGGTTTAGCAAGAACGCATGCACGTTCACAAAAGGGAACAAGAGTATATGAAATGAAGCCATTTTACCGGGGAGCAAAAGTTACGGTGATTGGAGCAATAAGTCTTAAAAAAGTTGTGGCATTAATGACAATAAATAACTCAATGGATAGCCTAGCTTTTGAAGGATTTATTGAGAAGTTCTTATTGCCTCAATTATGGCCGGGAGCAGTAGTAGTTATGGATAATTTACCGGCACATAAACTAGCATCAATCGAACCAATGATTGAATCTGTAGGTGCAAAAGTCTTGTGTTTATCTCCATATTCTCCTGATTTTAATCCCATTGAATTATGGTGGTCACAACTTAAATCTTTTTTACGTACTTTTTCTCCAACTACAACCGAAATGGTTGATAAAGTTATCTCTGTTGCTCTCGACTTGATGAATCCTCAACATTTAAAAAATTGGTTCACTAAGTGCTGTTATTGTACCTCATAACATCGGAATTTGCTGTAAATTATGGATAATTTAAACTGTCTGATTTTAGCAAATTGCTAGAAGTTGCTTGATGCTTTAATCGGTCAATCATGACAAATCGAATATCCCGTTTTTCGGCAATCAGTTTAATCCCCGGTTGTTGAAGATTTAAGAAGTCCAACCCTTTTTCTTTACCGCTAATTAAGAAGTCATTGATAGCGATTTTATAAGTGCGTTTGGGGTCAAGAGGTTGACCCTGAACCAACCAATTTTTTGAATTGGCTTGCTGGCTTACTTTAGCTGTTTGCAAATAGCCACCAGTACCTTTATTAGCTTGTCCTCGATCCAAGACTCTTTGCAAAAGCGCACCATCGATCTCTATTGCAACAACTTTACCCCCAAAAGGCAGTATCCGAATCACATCAAATTGGGTAATTGGTCCTGGGGGAATAACATCATCTATGCGAATGGAACCACCATTAAAGACAGCTAAATCTGCGTCAGGTACTTCCTGCAACATCGCCTCAGCAATTAACTCTGTCAGCTTTGTAGATGTATTGCGGACGCTAGATTCTAAACCATCTAACGCAAATGTCAGTTGACCAATTTCCTGAGTTGGCTCAAAACCAGCAGCACGAAATGCTTGATAACCTCGTTCTAGCCATTCCTTAACTATTTTTGCCGTTTTTGGGTCGTCAGGAATTTTTTCGGTAATTGGTACCAATCGAGAGTTAATTGCAAGACTTTTATCAATAGTATCGTAACTCAATTGGTGAACGTAAACTGTACGTGCATTAGCATCTGCTTTAAAAATCGGTGTAAAATCCCGACCCCGCCATTGCTGGATATTTTCATGTTCGTGACCACCCAGAATTATGTCGATTTCCGGTACAGTTTCGGCTAGTTTGCGGTCATCTTCAATTGATAGATGAGTGATGGCAACTATAATATCAGCTTTACCCTTTAGTGCTATCACCTGCTGTTTGGCTGTTGCAATCGGATCGGTATAACTGACGTAGTTAGGCTGATTGCTATTGAGGGTAACACCAATTAATCCTACCCTAACCACAGCACCGCGATCGCCTTTAACATTGAATACTATTGAGCGGGGAACGCCCTTGAAAGGTTGTCCGGTGCGAGCGGATACATTACTGGAAATCCAGCGAAATTGAGATTCTTGCAATCTTTGATAGAAGAGATTTTCGGGTAAGTCAAATTCGTGGTTACCAAAAGTCGCATAGTCAAACCCCAAGGCGTTCATCACAGCTACCATTTGCTGACCTGCTAGAGGTGTACCATTAATTTTGGCAGTTCCTAAAGCCGAAGGGCTAAAAGCGTCTCCTGCTAACACGGTGTAGGTGCGGGGATTGGCTTTGTAAAGTTGTTTTCGTAGGGTGGCGACACGCGCTAAACCACCACGAGTTCCACCCTCGACAGGAGTAATTTCATAGATATCGTTAAGTTGTAGCAGGTTAATATTTACAATTTCTGCAAGTGCAGGAGTCACTAAGGTTACTGCTGCTAATACTTGTAAAACTACACTGTATGCCTGAAAAATAAGTTTCATTTTTAAATTTGGAAACTCGTACTTTAGTGTTTCTATTATTATCTAATGTTTTGGATGATGTGGGATTGTAAAGTATTGCGGGAGAGGTACTCCTGCTACTAAGACAATTGCTTACTCATGAGTAGCAATGCATGACATAAAAGTTGTTAAATACAATTAAAATTTAAAAACTAAAATTCACGAGTCATATGGATAATATTCCGGTCATTGACTTTTCTCTCTTTACCAGTGATGATGCAAGGGCTAGGCAAAGTGTAGTTGAGCAAATCTACGTAGCTTGTCATGAAATTGGGTTTATGTATTTACAAAATTGTAGTATATCTCAAGACCTGATTGAGCAAGTATTCATACAGAGCAAAGACTTCTTCAATTTACCTTTGTCAGTAAAGCAGCAGTTTGCTTGGAGTGATGAATTTAGCAACTGTGGTTATGTTGGTGTAGGGAGAGAACGCCTCGACCCCAATAAACCAGGCGATTTAAAAGAAGCTTTTAATGTAGACAAAGAATTTTTTGATAGTAACAAATTTGTTCATAACTTGGAATTTTACGCTTGCATTCTCAACTTTCATGAGGCTTGTACAACACTTGCCGATCGCGTGCTGCAAGCTTTTACTTTCGCTTTGCAATTGCCATTCGATTTTTTTACCACTAACCACGATCGGCACAACCATACTCTAAGATTGCTGCACTATCCCCCATTGTTACAACCACCATTACCCCTACAGGTTCGTGCGGGTACACATTCTGACTATGGCAGTATTACCTTGCTGTTTCAGGATGAGGTCGGAGGTTTAGAAGTTCAGACAGCAACGGGTGAATGGATTGCAGCGCCGACGATTCCTAATACTATCATAGTTAATACTGGGGATTTAATGGAACGGTGGACAAATCACGTGTTTTGTTCTACTAAGCATCGGGTGATTGTTCCTAATGATGATAGGGTGAAGCAGTCGAGGTACTCGATAGCGTTTTTCACACATCCAAACGACGATACAGAAATTGCTTGTTTGGAAAGCTGTCGAAGGGGATTGTTGCCTGTTTATCCCCCAATTCTTGCAGGGGAATACCTTTTGAGTCGCTTGCGAGCAACATATTAGCAGGTATGGTCAAGCAAACAACTCTTTCCTACTGGGCGATTGTAGAAATGCATGGCGATCGCTAGCAAACCGTAGCTCTTTACATTTTTGTAGTATGAATGTAATATATAATGATAGTTACTGTTGAGACAGTAGCTATTTGTCCATTTTGCAAAAAGGAAGTTTATGAAACCCCGAGAACGCGTCCGCAATATTGGTATTTCTGCCCACATAGATTCTGGTAAAACCACGTTGTCGGAGCGAATTCTATTTTATACTGGCAGAATCCATAATATTGAGGAAGTACGGGGAGGTGGCAAAGGTGCCATTATGGACTTCATGGAGTTAGAAAAAGAACATGGCATTACTATCACCTCAGCTGCAACCTCCTGTCAGTGGAATGATACCCAAATAAATCTTATTGATACACCCGGACACGTGGATTTTACGATAGAAGTTGAACGTGCCTTACGGGTTTTGGATGGGGCAATTATGGTACTTTGTGCTGTCGCGGGTGTACAGTCACAGTCGATTACGGTAGACCGTCAAATGAAGCGGTATCGAGTTCCGCGTTTGGCGTTTGTCAACAAAATGGATAGGGCTGGTGCAAACCCTTTTCGTGTTGTGCAAGCAATGCGCGATCGCCTTGGGCTGAATGCGGTGTTACTTCAGCACCCAATTGGTAGTGAAGACCAATTTCACGGAGTCATTGACTTAGTGGAAATGACTGCAAATTACTATGAGGGTGAAAACGGGGAGAACTGGGTAAAAAATCCAGTTCCTGACACTCTTAAGGGTGAAGCACAACAAGCAAGGGAAAAAATGCTTGATGCTTTGTCATTGTTCTCAGAATCAATGACAGCCATGTTAGTAGAAGGTGAAGAAGTTCCTAAAGAACTGATTTGGGAGACTATTCGACAAGCAACCCTAAGACTGGAACTAGTTCCAGTGCTACTGGGTTCTGCTTTCAAAAACAAAGGAGTGCAAAACTTGTTGGATGCAGTCACCCTTTACCTTCCTTCTCCTGTAGATAAGTTTGTCGTCGCCCTGAAGCGCACAAATGAACGGAATTCCCAACCTCAGATTCCCATTTATTCCAAACCTGACAGTCCATTGGTTGCTCTAGCATTCAAGTTAACAGTAGAGTCTTTTGGACAGTTAACCTACACTCGTATTTACTCAGGCACATTAAAGCCCGGTGATACTGTTTACAATCCCCGAACAGAAAAGCGAGTGCAAATTGGTCGTATGGTGAGGATGCATGCTAACAAACGAGAAGAAGTCAAAGCTGCTGTCGCAGGGGATATTGTTGCTCTGTTGGGTGTTGACTGCGCCTCTGGAGATACTTTGTGTTCTGAAGAAATGCAAGTTTCTTTGGAAGGAATGTTTATTCCAGAAGCAGTCATGACTCTGGCAATTACTCCCAAGAAGCAAGAAGACACAGATCGTCTTGCGAAAGCACTGCACCGTTTCCAACGGGAAGACCCGACATTCCGAGTTAGCGTAGATCCGGAATCAAATAACACTCTCATTTCTGGTATGGGAGAGCTCCATTTAGAAATTTACGTTGAGCGCATCAAGCGCGAGTACAATGCTGAGGTTTATGTGGGACAGCCTGCAGTTGCTTACCGAGAAACCATTTTGCAACAAGCTAGTTTCGACTACCGACTCAAAAAACAATCAGGCGGTTCCGGTCAGTTTGCCCATGTCACTGGCAGAATTGAACCTTCAGACGAACCGTTTGTGTTTGAAAATAAGGTTGTTGGTGGTGCGATTCCTAAGGAATACATTCCTGCTTGTGAAAAAGGTTTCAAAGAAGCAATGCAATCAGGATTGTTAGAAGGTTATCCCGTAACTGGGGTGAAAGTGGTTTTGGAAGGAGGTTCCTATCACCCTGTTGATTCTTCGGAATTCGCGTTCCGGTCGGCGGCGCATCAAGCTTTTGAGCAAGCATTTGCCCGAGCAAAGCCTGCTATACTCGAAC
Organism: Tolypothrix campylonemoides VB511288_2; assembly: GCF_045999855.1. NCBI lineage: Bacteria > Bacillati > Cyanobacteriota > Cyanophyceae > Nostocales > Tolypothrichaceae > Tolypothrix > Tolypothrix campylonemoides. Next base: position 435,863 of record NZ_JBFPMW010000003.1, on the reverse strand, counting down.
CCATTATGCTTGTAGAGGTAGAAACACCTAACGAGTTTGTGGGAAGAGTCCAGGGCGATCTTTCATCCCGTCGTGGTTTGCTATTGGGTTCTGAAACCATGCAAGGCGACTCGGTTATTCGGGCTGAAGTCCCCTTGGAAAAAATGTTTGGCTATTCTACAGCCTTACGATCGCTGACTTCCGGTATGGCAACTTTTTCAATGGAGTTCGCCTGCTACCGTCGTCAAATTTAAGTTGAACGTAGAGACGCGCCATGGCGCGTCTTTACAAAATTTTTCGGTTACATTATTTTTTCTTTAATTTTTTTTAAAAAAATATAATTAAGTATACAAAAAAGACTTAGTATAACTTTTGCGATCGCTTTACCTTAAACGCTGAAAAAACTATTAAATTCTTGTTGGTTCAAGCTAATTTACACTCCACCAGTACCCCCATAGTAGACTGTGGCAGGTAGCTTTCTGCCATCAATATCCTTTCCTTGATATTGGGCTCCCATTGCAGGTGTAGCCAGGAAAAATACTACACTTAGGAATAGCTGTAAAATTTTTATCGTAAGATTGAAGTACGATTTGACGCTGCTATTTTTTTAAGGTAAACACGATTTCTATGTAAGCAACTTTATCAAGAGAGCGATCGGCATATATAAAAGAAAACCCAGACATACTTTTACATCTACAGGGAGTTTTAAGTATTATATAGTGTAAGGTATTTCAATTTTCTTCTGCCTGGAGTCACAAAAGCGTTTAAGGAAAGCGATTGCCTCCAGCACGCTTCGCGAACGCATTCCCAATGAATATATTGATTCGAGGGTAAGGCTTTAAAGGCTGTTTAGTACATCATACGGGACTCAGTTGAGGTAAGTATGAAGTCAGTACAGGCTGACTTAACTTGTATAGCCGCGATTTCAATCCCCCAATGTTTTGTCCAGATAGAGATGTCCCCGAAGAGATAAGTACCATCCGAACCGCTAAGAACAAGAGTTCCTGTCAAAAATGGGTTGATATTCCAACCGTAGCAGTCAGCGCTTTTGCTCGTTTTGAAAACCAAATTTGTGCGTTGTACTTGGTAATTTCACTATATCAATGGGAAGAATAAGTTTGTATGGGCAGAAAAAAATTGGATTTGATAGAGGCAGCTATGGTGAATTTGACTGGTTATTTTATTTCTCAACAAATATACTCAGGTCATAAAACTGTAGTTTATCGAGGGATTAGGGAAGTAGATCGGCAACCAGTTATTATTAAAAGAATGCGGAGTGAGTATCCTAACTTTAGAGAACTCATACAATTCCGCAATCAGTTCGTCATCACCAAAAATCTTAACTTAGAAGGTGTAATTAAAACGTATAGTTTGGAACGCTATAAGAACAGCTACGTTTTGGTGATGGAGGATTTTGGGGGTATATCTTTAAAGGATTATGTAAAGAATTATGTCTGTGACAACCAGCATCCGTGTTATGGGGGGTCTGTTGATGAATTTCTGGAAACTGCGATTCAAATAGTGAGCGCGTTGGAAGGATTGTATCGCTCTCGAATCATTCACAAAGATATCAAACCAGCCAACATCCTGATTCATCCGATGACAAAGCAAGTCAAGCTGATTGACTTCAGTATCGCCTCTCTACTGCCAAGAGAAACTCAAACTCTAACGTGTCCCAATGTGTTAGAGGGGACTTTAGCATATTTATCGCCAGAACAAACCGGACGGATGAATCGCGGGATTGATTACCGCAGTGATTTTTACTCGTTGGGGGTGACATTGTTTGAAATGCTTACAGGACAATTACCTTTTGCAAGCAATGACGCCATGGAGTTAATTCACGCTCATATTGCCCAAACTCCACCACTGGTTCATCACATCGCTCCGACAATTTCCCCAACTGTTTCTGCCATCGTCAATAAACTGATGGCAAAAAACGCCGAAGATCGCTATCAAAGTGCTTTTGGGCTGAGACATGATTTGGAAATGTGCCTCGAGAGCTTGAAACAAACAGGCAAAATTGGTACATTTGAACTAGCAAAACGAGATATATGCGATCGCTTTCTGATCTCGGAGAAACTTTACGGACGCGACAAGGAAGTCAAAATATTGCTTGAGGCATTTGCACGGGTAGCGCGTCCACAGGCAAAACAACTCGCAACAGATGAACTCACAAATACTTTATCAAGAATATCGAATATTGTAATGGTAGCGGGTTTTTCTGGGATTGGGAAAACGGCTGTTGTGAACGAAATTCACAAACCCATTGCCAAACAGCAAGGTTACTTTATCAAAGGTAAGTACGAGCAATACAAACGCGACCTTCCCCTCTCAGGATTTGTGCAAGCATTGCAAGATTTGATGGGGCAAATCCTCTCAGAAAGCGATGCACAATTACAGGTTTGGAAAAATAAAATCATCTCAGTCTTGGGTGAAAATGGTCAAATTCTGATTGATGTGATTCCAGAACTCGAACAGATTATTGGTCAGCAAGCTCCGGTCTTAGAATTATCAGCAACCGCCGCACAAAACCGCTTTAACTTACTGTTTCAACAATTCATCCAAGTGTTTGCAACTGTTGAGCATCCTTTAGTGATATTTTTGGATGACTTGCAGTGGGCAGACCAAGCATCACTGAAATTGATACAGCTATTAATCACAGAGACACGCTATGTGTTGACGATAGGAGCATACCGAGATAATGAAGTCTCGAGTACACATCCATTGATGCTGACTTTACAAGATGTTAAGACGAGTATCAAGACAATCACCTTAACACCCCTAAGTCTAAGCAACATCAACGAATTGATTGCCGATACCCTGAGTTGTTCGAGACCACTCGCCCAACCTTTAGCAGAACTTGTTTATCAAAAAACGCAAGGCAATCCATTCTTTAGCAATCAATTTCTGAAGTTTCTCTACGATGAAGGTTTGATGAGTTTTGACTATCAACTCGGTACTTGGGAGTGCGATCTGACGGGAGTGAAGATGTTAGCTACGAACGAGGATGTTGTGGAGTTTATGGTCAGACAATTGCAGAAATTGCCTCTAGCCACGCAATCGCTCTTGCAATTAGCAGCCTGTATTGGCAACTCTTTTGATTTGGCAACTCTGGCAATTGTCTGCGAACAATCGCTAGGTGAGACATCTGCCGATTTGTGGAAAGCGCTAGAGGAAGGATTGGTGATTCCCATAACAGAAGTTTATAAGTTTTATCAAAACGAAGGCGAGTACAATCAACCACTTATAGCAGATCGCTCCGCACAATTAACCATAAGCGATGAGCCATTAGCCAACTATAAATTCCTTCACGACCGAGTACAGCAAGCAGCGTATTCGTTAATTCCTCAAGACCAAAAACAAGCAACGCACCTGAAAATTGGGCAACTGCTGTTAAGCAAGACGCCAAAATCACAACAAGAAGAGAAAATCTTTGAAATTGTCAATCAATTCAATGCAGGTTTAGAATTAATCACTCTTCCAAACGAGCGAGAGAATTTAGCATCATTAAATCTGGTAGCAGGGCAAAAAGCCAAAACGGCCACGGCTTACACAAATGCTTACAAACACTTAACGACGGCCATGCAACTTCTGGGAAATCATTCTTGGGAAACTCATTACGAGTTAACCCTCATCTTGCATCAAGAAGCAGCAGAGGTAGCATACTTGGCGGGCCACTTTGAACAAGTGACACAATTGGCAGATATTGTGTTAGAAAAAGCGGCTGGCGTGCTCGATAAAGTCAAAGTTTATGAAGTCAAAATTATGACTTTAGGAGCACAAAATCAACCTCGAGAAGCTGTATATACAGCCTTAAGCGTCCTGAAAATGTTGGGACAAGAATTGCCCGTGAATCCCAAGAAGTCCGATCTCGAGCAAGCTCAGTTAGAACTCACTGTCAATTTGAAAGAAAAGTCGATTGAAGATTTAATTCATCTACCGGAAATGACGGACGTCACGCTCTTAGCAGTTCTACGTATCCTATCACTTATCATCACCTACTCCTATCATGCAGTCCCTGAATTATTGCCACTTATTTTGTTAAAACAGGTCAATTTGTCACTCCAATATGGCAATGCTCCTTTATCAGCTTTTGCATACTTGTGTTATGGGTTAATATTGGGTGGGATAATGGAAGACATAGAGCAAGGATATCAATATGGCAAACTGGCTTTAAATTTATGGGCAAAGTTTAATGCCAAAGAAGTGAAAGCTAAAGTGATTCAAACATTTTATGGCATGATCGGGCATTGGAAAAACCATCCCCGACAAGTTTTATCACCTTTGTTAGAAGCTTATTCTGTAGCTTTAGAAACGGGTGATTTAGAATTTGCCGCTTTTTCTCTTCAAATGCATTCTTACACTTCATACTGCATTGGCAGGGAACTCACCCTACTAGAATCCGAAATGGCATCCTACAATCATACCATTCGTCAACTCAAACAAGAGATTTCGTTAGGCTGCGCTTCCGTGTTTCGACAAATCGTTCTGAATTTACTAGGAAGAACTGACAATCCCTGCCTATTATCTGGTGAATCTTTTGATGAAGAAACAATACTGCCACTTTTCCAAAAAAGTAACAATAAATTGGGGTTTTTATTTTTTTATTTCAGCAAACTTCATCTATGTTATCTATTTGGAGAATATCAGCAAGCTTTAGAATATGCAGCGTTAGTAGAAGACTATTTCAATACTAGCACAGGACAAATCGTCACGGTACTTATCTATTTTTACGATTCACTCTCGCGACTGGCAATTTACCCTCAAACCCCAGAGCAAGAACAACAGATGATTCTTGAGAAGGTACGTATCAATCAGGAAAAATTACAGAAATGGGCGCATCATGCACCGATGAATTATCTACACAAATTCTATTTGGTGGAAGCAGAAAGACATCGAGTGCTCAAGCAAAAATCGGAAGCGATCGAGATGTACGATCTCGCTATCTCTCTAGCTCAGGAGAATGAGTACCTTAATGAAGAAGCTCTCGCTCGGGAATTAGCTGCTCGCTTTTACCTCGAATGGGGGAAACAAAGAGTTGCTCAAGATTATATGACCCATGCCTACTATTGCTATGCTCGGTGGAGTGCAAACGCAAAAGTTTCTGACTTAGAAAAACGCTATCCTCATTTACTTGACTCCATTCTACAACCGGACACAAATCTTCTCAATTCTAGCGATACACTTACAGTGTCCGGTGGAACGACATCATTAATACCCTCAAGTAGTAGCAGTGTTTCCGAACAACTCGATTTGACGAGTGTGATCGAAGCCTCACAAACTCTAGCAAGCGAAATTGAATTGGACAAGTTACTCGATAAATTGATGCAAGTTGTCATGGAAAACGCCGGAGCCAAAAAATGTGCTTTGATGTTACCTCATGGCAACAATTTGGTTGTTGAGGCGCTTGCGACCTTTTCCGGGAGCCCAATTATTCTGCAATCAATTCCTGTTGAGTCTTGTTTGGAAGTTCCCCTTCACCTGATTAACTACGTCAAAAACACGCTCAAAACTTTAGTGATTGATGATGCTGTTGCGGAAAATTCCTTTGTCAGCGACCCCTACCTCAATCAATACAAACCCAAGAGTCTGTTGTGTACTCCCGTCCTCAATCAAGGAAAGTTAATTGGAATTTTGTACTTAGAGAATTCTCTGACCACTGGAGCCTTTACCTCCGAGAGATTGCAAGTGCTGAACCTTCTGATTTCCCAAGCCGCCATCTCCCTAGAAAACGCTCGCCTCTATCAAAAATCCCAAGACCTCTACCTGCAAATGCAAAGCTACGCCGAGCAACTCGAACATTCTCTGAGCGACTTGCAGCAGATGCAACTCCAACTTATTCAAAATGAGAAAATGTCTGCTTTGGGGAATTTAGTGGCGGGTGTGGCACACGAAATTAACAACCCTGTGGGCTTTATTGCGAGTAATTTACAACCAACACAAGAATATCTTCGCGATCTCTTTCACCTGATTGACCTTTATCAAGAAAAATTTCCCCACCCTGGTGCTGAAATTTTAGCTCAACTCGAAGCGATAGATCTCGAATACCTGCGGGAAGATTTTCCCAAACTGATTGACTCTTTAAAACTGGGAACCGATCGCATTCGCCATATCAGTACTAGCTTGCGGATTTTCTCCCGCGCCGACACTGATACCAAAGTCCCTTTTAACATTCATGATGGTCTTGAATGTACCTTGTTGATTCTCAAACACCGTTTAAAAGCCAATGGCAATCGCCCGGAAATTCAAATTCTTAAAGAATATGGTGAGTTACCATTAGTCAAATGTTTTCCCGGACAACTCAATCAAGTCTTTATGAATCTTTTAGCGAATGCCATTGATGCCATTGAAGACTTATCGGTCGCTAAAACAGCTTGTATTCGGATTCAAACTCAATACATCTCAGAAAATAAAAGTGTTCTGATTGGGATTAAAGATAATGGGGTGGGAATCCCTGAGGAATTGAAAACCAAAATTTTCGACCATCTGTTTACCACAAAAGCTGTTGGCAAAGGGACTGGCTTGGGATTATCAATTGCCCATCAAATTGTTGTCCAAAAGCACCAAGGGGTTTTAGAAGTCCATTCCGTTCCCGGACAGGGTTCGGAATTTTTGATCGCTCTTCCGGTATAATCCCTTCCATTGCAAGAAAGTTGCTGATTCTAAGAGTTGTCTGAGAATAAAGTTTTCTCTCATCTAAACGAAATTTGAGATCGTTTATCCTTAGCGCATCCAAAAATTTAAATTAATTGCTATTTCTTGAAAAATTTCCTAATTAATGCTGAGGTGGTCATAGGTGATACATTAAAAAACCTAGTGACATCTCCTACACTCGTCCTTCGGACTGAGTGTAGGCTTCCAAGACAATCCGGCTATTGCTTAGGAGGCTCTTGGCTTTAAGAACGGAATGCCCTACCGCTCTGTCTTACAAAGTTTGGCGGTGTCGGTTTCCGTCCCGCCAACTTTGCGCTATTTTTTATATTTATCGCTGCATTATGGTCGCGGTCAAGACTGCAACCACACTGGCAAGAATGCCAACGTTCATGCAATTTCTTAGGAACTTTCACGCCACAACTAGAGCAATCTTGAGAAGTGCCAGAAGCATTCACAGCTATCACCAACAAACCAGCATTTTCGGCTTTGTTTGATAGTATCGACAGGAAGCTTGACCATCCAGCATCATGCAGAGATGTTGCTAGTCTGGATTTTGAAAGTCCTTTTATATTAAGGTCTTCATGAATAACAACGTCATATTTAGACAGTAATTGTTTTGCAGTTTTAAAGTGAAAATCTTTACGCTTGTCAGCAACTTTTTTGTGCCTCTTGCCCAACTGCTTTACAGCTTTGCGTCTACGGTTACTGCCTTTTTTGCGTCGTGATACCCGTTTTTGGATAACTCGTAAACGTTTTTGAGACTTGCGATAATGTTGAGGTATTTCTACAGTCTCACCCTCAGAAGTTGTTAAAAACTCCTTTAAACCCATATCAATACCAGTTATAAATTCTGGATTAATATCTGGTTTGATTTCTGGAACTGTAGAATCTTCAAGGCTGAGGGTAACGTAATACCCGTCAGCTTTTTTGGTAACTGATACCGTTTTTACCGTGAGTCCATCCGGTATTGGGCGATGCAAAACAAGCTTGATATTTCCTAGTTTTGGTAGGTTAATCAAATTTCCTTGAATGCAATCATCTTTCATCTGTGGATAAGTAAAAGTCCGGTAACGGTCACGAGACTTAAACCGAGGTCTACCACTTTTCTTACCGTTGCTATCCCCACTTAAAAAGCGGTCAAAAGTAACCTTAACTCGCTTGACTACATCTTGCAAAACTTGTGAGTAAATTTCACCGTAGTGAGGATGAGTCTTTTTGAGCAATGGCAAACTTTTCTTTTGACTGTAATAGTCTGGTTTTTCGCGTAATTCTGGTAGGTGACAAACGAGAGGGCAAGCGTTAATTGGACAACGATTTTGCTCATACCAATCGAAACGTCGAGCCAACAAATAATTATATTGAGAACAAAGCATAGACAGCCATCTATCTATTTCTATAGCTTTTTGCTTTGTTGGACGTAACTTGTATTGGTATGAGGTTCTCATTTGTTTATCACCTCCTTGATCCGCCTATGTTAACATAAACGTATTAACAATGGTGATACAATGAAAAATAATTCTATAAGAATACGATTATCTGATAGACGTTTAAATAAACTACGTTTATATGCTGCTCAGTCGGACAAAACAATGACTCAAGTAGTAGAAGAACTTATAGACTCTTTGCCTCAACCAAAAGAAATTGGTGAGCAGCGCGGTCTTGGCGGTTTCCGTCAAGAAGCGACTGCTCACCCGAAGGGCAATTCCTCATCGACCCCACTCCCGCGTTAATCTTCGATTAACATAGGTCGGGGGCGGCACGTTTTGGGAAAGAATCTTCTTTCCCAAAAGCTGCCTTGTCAATTCGTCATTGCCCCAAAATTCATCTCATCACTCCCCTTCGGGTGAGTGAGAGGCTTCTTTTGGATTAAGCTAAACCCTAAAAGCGCGATAGCAATGGTTGAAAAAAATAATTTGAAAAAAGTACGTAAGTTTCTTGAAGACACTGGTGTGAAATTGGTGCGATTTCTTTGGTGTGATAATGCCAACATTATCCGTGGGAAAGCCGTACATATAGAGATGCTATCTCACTACTTTGAGCATGGCGTAGGTATTTCCGTAGGTCAACAGGGAGTTCCTGTAATGTATGATGCAGTTGTCCCAGAGAGCAATTTAGGTCCGGTGGGTGAAATTCGCTTAATACCAGATTGGTCTAGCCTGAAACCCTTACCTTATGCCCCCGGTCATGCTCGTGCTATGGGTAACATGGTAATTAATGGTTCGGCTTGGGCTTTATGCCCCCGAAACTTCTTAAAGCGGATGATAGCCGAAGCTAAATCGCAAGGTTTGGAAGTGCGAGCCGCTTTTGAAAATGAGTTTTACTTGCTGCGGCAAACATCTGATGGTACTATTCCTGCTGATTCCACAGTGTTTGCCTCAACTCAGGCAATGGACCTCAACTGTGAAGTCATTAATGCGATCGCCGATGCACTTATCACCCAAGGTATACCTGTAGAACAGTATTACCCAGAATCCGGCCCCGGTCAGCATGAAATTTCCATGCGCTACACTGATGCTTTGCAAGCGGCTGACTGGCAGATTGCTTTTAGAGAAACTGTCAAAGCGATCGCCTACCGCCACAACCTCACCGCTTCTTTCCTACCCAAAATCTTCCCCAACGCGGCTGGTAGTGGCTGTCACATCCATTTTAGCCTTTGGCAAGATGAGAAAAACCTTGTGGGCGATCCACAAAGTACCTGCGGTCTATCGAAGATAGCATTACAATTTATTGCTGGTATCCTGCACCATCTTCCAGCACTGATGGCACTTACGACTCCAAGTACTAATTCTTATCGCCGCATTCGTCCTCATAGTTGGAGTGGTGCTTTTCGCTGTTGGGGATTAGATAATCGGGAAGCATCTGTGAGAGTTCCCACCGACCCTAACTTGAACTGTCCGAGCCACTTGGAATTGAAGACGGTGGATGCATCAGCTAATCCTTACTTGGCATTAGGTGCAGTTATTGCAGCTGGGCTTGATGGCGTGCAGCGCGGTTTGACACCTCCCAACCCAGTGAATCAAGACCCAGGATATTTATCAATTGAAGAACGGAATTCCCATGGAATAGATCCATTACCAGATAACTTAGGGCAAGCAATCGCTCACCTCCAGCAAAACGATATCCTATTAACAGCTTTAAATCCTCAATTAGCCCAAGCTTTCTTAGCAGTGCGTCAAGCAGAGTGGCAAGCTATGAAAGATTGGGAATTAAAGACAGAAGTCAACATGTTATTAGAAAAATACTAACGGTATTTAACCCGAGCATGAATTTAGCTGATATTCCTTTAATTGACCAACACGCCCACAACATATTAAAACCAGAAATAGCTGCCCAATATCCTTATGCAGCTGCTTTTACAGAAAGCGATCGTCCAGAAATTATCAACAATCATGCCCGCTTTACGTTTTTTTACCGACGTAGCTTGCGGGAGGTTGCAGCTTTGTTGGACTGCGAACCTGAAGAAACAACAATTTTGGCACGGCGGGAAAGTTTAGGATTAGAAGATCTCACACAGATTTATTTTCACGCTGCCAATCTAGAGGGGATCTATTTGGATGATGGTTTGCGACCAGAAACTATCCTACCTCTGTCATGGCATGAAAGGTTTATTTCTGTGCGACGAATTCTGAGATTAGAAATGTTAGCAGAACAGCTAATTCCACAATCACCAGATTTTACGACTTTCCTAACCAGATTCAACAGCGAACTCGATCCGCCACCACCTGGGGTCGTTGCTTTTAAAAGTATTGCCTGTTATCGGAGTGGCTTAGATATCCAACCTGTAGCTGAAGAGGTAGCTGTAGCTCATTTTGACAACATCAAACAAAAATTTTCAACTCAACAGTTGCGACTTACAGATAAACCCCTGATTGATTTTTTGTTGCAACAAGCGTTATTGGTAGCAGCGAAATATCATCTCCCCGTGCAGTTACATACTGGCTACGGCGATCCCGACTTGGATTTACGATTGGCTAATCCCCTGTATTTGCGTCATTTACTGGAGTCACCACAGTACAGCTGCGTACCAATAGTATTGTTACATGCTTCCTATCCTTATATGCGGGAGGCTGGTTATTTGGCGTCTGTATATCCTCAAGTTTATTTAGATTTTGGGTTAGCAGTACCCTTTTTAAGTGTATCTGGAATGCGGGAAACCATCAGACAGTTATTAGAATTAGCTCCTACTACGAAACTCATGTATGCTTCTGATGCTCACTCAATTCCAGAATTGTATTACTTGGGTGCAAAATGGGGTCGCCAACTGTTAGGAGAAGTTTTATGGCAAGCAGTTACGGATTCTGACATTACTGTTGCTGAAGCTGAGGCGATCGCTATCGCAATTTTACGTGAAAATGCTTTACTGATTTATCAATCAACACCCTAACAGCTACCAGATACAGCTTGTATATTGTTTGTTTGGTATATTTGGAAAAGCCCTAACGCTATCAAACGAGTTTTAAATTTACTACTGTACGTATATCGAAATCCTCAAAAAATCCAAAATAAAAAATGTAGAGAAATTGTGTAAAACCTCTCTACATTAATTTGCTTAGCCTTTAGTAGAAGAAACTGATTTATGCTGCTAGACGAGCACCCAACGCTTTTCCTGTTTCAGGACCAACAATACCATCTACAGTTATGTGGCTATCTGTTTGAAATGCCATAACAGCCTTTTCCGTATACTCACCAAAAATACCATCGATACCAGCAGGTCCTAAATCATATCCCAAGTAAGATAGGTCGCGCTGTAAGCGTTCAACCTCTGCACCTTGGTTACCGCGACGTAAGGTTGAAGGACGTTGTTGACTCATGATAATTTTCTCCTTTGATTACAGATAAATATCGAACAATTATGTTGAAACTATGTTGAAGCCATGTTTTTTGATTAAATTGGCTTCTATTAAATGGTATTTAAGAAAAAAAGAAATATTTTTTTCTTAGATGCCATTATTTACTTCTAGGTAATTAAACCTGTCAGTAAATTTACTTTCACATATTGATTCACTCTAGTTGGAGAACTTTTCGCAAACCAATAGGTAATATGAATGAAGAGAAGACTTTTTCTGACTTTTTCTGACCTTTTCTGACTGCTTGAATGGTTTTGATACTATCAACAATCTAGATAGGACAATAATATTGGGAGGGCAACGACCGCCATAATTTGTTGGCTGTGTATTATTAGTAAAACTTATTTTTTCTGTTGCAGTATATAAATATGTCTGAAAAATATGTCTGAAAAATTACGCGTGCGCTTTGGTGATGCAAACTACGGTTGGCTACCTGTGGAATTAGTTACGGATAAACAAGAATTCTTATTTACAGCGTCTTATGTACCATATGATTCACTCTATGAACTTGTGGAGGCATTGAGTGTATTTCTGAAGGTCGGTACATCAAAAATTGTGAGATGGAATACAGAACCAATTGAGTATGAGTTCATTTTTTCAGAAAGCGATGGACAAGCGCAGCTAGAAGTGGTTGAGTATGCAAACTCCAAGCGGATCAAAGGTAAAAGCCAAACAGTTTTCCACTTAAACGGTTCAAGAAAATTTTTGGTTCTTCCATTCTGGCGTGCTTTACGCGATGTCGAAACTCGCATCGCTTTTGAGCAGAAATGGCAAAGGTCGTTTCCAAAACTCGGTATGCAACAGCTCGGTCAGCAAATACAGCATTTGTAGCTTTGTCTGTGGTTGGTCAGGGATGGTATCGGTATATCTGCTCGGAGTGCAGATTTAAGGCTTTACCTCACTTGATAGGGGGAGCTAGCGGATCGAGGGTTGGAGGTGTGAAATAGTGCAAAGCTAAGATAACATCGGAAAGATAAAAATCTGTTCTCCAATCTCTAGTGAAGCAACCTCGCCGTTTTAGTCCACTGATTTTACTAATATCAGCTTTGGCTTTCCTTGCTATTGTCAGTTTGAGTTATTTCCATACCCGGTTTGCACTACTCTTACCAAACTCGAACCTCGATCCGACATCTCGCTCAAAGACAAAAGTTAAACCACTCGTAGGAACGAATGGTTTACCCCAACTCAACCCTCTACCTACAGCAAAAGAGGTTTGGGAATGCTCTGTTGTTGTGATTGGTGGTTCCTTAGGAGGAGTAGCCGCAGCATCCGAAGCAATGCAATCGGGAGCAAAGACTTGCTTGATTGAACTCACTCCTTGGCTGGGAGGACAAATTAGCTCTCAAGGGGTCTCGGCTGTAGATGAATCGCTGGCTATGCGGGCTAAGGAGAATCACTCAAAAAGTTGGATTGAATTCAAGCAGTTAATTGCACAACAACCTGTAGAACTACCTTCATGGTCTAATGTTCCTTCTCCTTTAAAAGTGAAAGATATTAATAGCTGTTGGGTGGGTAAGTTGTGTTTTCCTCCCAAAGCTGGCGCGTCAGCAGCAGAACAATTGCTGAAGTCTTCGTCTAGTTTTGCACCAGGAAGTCAGTGGGGAACTTCTATTGCGTTTAAAGGGGCTGAATTTGACAGTACGGGACAGCAAATTGTCTCAATTTACGCAGTAAAAAGAATACCACGGAATTCTAACTACGTTCCTAAAGGTCGCCTTTCTCAAGAATTAACTTCTTGGTATTCCTGGTTTGACAATGAGGAATTTGAAAAAGTCCCACTGCGACTGCAACCTCCAAAAGGCGATCGCATGATAGTCATTGACGCTACGGATACGGGAGAATTGATAGGATGGGCAAACATTCCCCACCGACAGGGGTCAGAATCTCAGGTCACAACAGGTGAAATTCATGCAGCGCCTAAAGATAACCCCAAATGCACCCAAGCATTTACTTTTCCATTTGCTGTTGCTATTCATGATGATGGGGGTTTAAGTCGCGATCGCTTATCTCGTATCGAGTCAGGAATATCAAAAGAGGAACATCGAAAAGACTTCTCCATTGGGAGGACTCCCGTATTTGCAGGTCGAAGTTTCTTTAATTACAGACGTATTGTTAGCATGCGCCGCAGCAACCCCTTTGTTGATACTCCTGTCCGTGGAGATATAACTATGGTGAATTGGAATCGAGGGAACGACTGGAACTTAATGAATCCGCACTTAATTCTGACACAAGAAGAGGTAAGTGCTTCCGGACAGCGTCAGAACTGGGTAGGAGGGCTTGCTTTAGAAGCACTGAAGGAAGCTGAAAATCATGCACTTTTTTTTGCAGAATGGCTTTTAGAAACTCAAGCTCAACCTAATTTTCCCCTAACCTACCTCTTTGGAACAGAGTCTCCCATGGGTACAGTTTCAGGATTGAGTATGACGCCTTATATTCGGGAGGGACGCAGAATTTTAGGACGCCAAGCCCACGGACAAAATGAGTTTATGATGCGCGAGGCAGATATTAGAACAGATGTTTCAAGTAGTCGAGATGTTTCCAAAACAGTAGTTGCGGTCACTCATTATGATATTGATATTCATGGATGTCGCTATCGTAATTGGGAACCATCCAACGAAGCAGCCAAAGCTCCAGCTAGAGAGTTTGTGGTTCGTCCCGTCATGATTCCTTTGGAAAGCATGATTCCTCAGAAAATAGATAATCTTCTGATTGGTGGAAAAAGTATAGCCGTGACTCACATTGTTAATGCTGTAACTCGCGTTCATCATAGCGAGTGGGGTATTGGTGCTGCTTCTGGAGTGACAGCGGCTTGGCTGTTGACTCAACCGAATTTGACTCCCTCCCAAATTGTTCCAAAACAACAAATGCCTCAATTGCAACAAGCGATGAAAAAGCAAGGTTTGCGTCTTTCTTGGTGACCGATGACTAATGACTGATGACACAATAACAAGTTAGCGTGCAATTTAAATGCGTAACAGATCGCCTAAACTGCAACTTTAATCATCAAAAAAATTTACAAAAATCTCACTAGATTCTCACATTGTCTGTGTATCTTCAGTATGAAAGTTTTAATTGAGATAAAGTCATGGGTCTAAAAAACAGTTGAACGCAAAAATTTTACTGAATATATATAATATTTTTTTACAATGGGTAATTTCTAAGTTCTTATTATTTTAAGATAAACCTTATGTAAAGAGAGTATAAATCATTAAGGAACTGTTATACTCTCTAATACTAGTTTTATGACTTGCAAGTAAAAATATAGGTATCGCAGGGAGCATTCACCACAAAGTCCAATACCTGAAAGTGCTACTCTTTAGTTGACATTGGCTTATTAGAGGCAGTGTACAGCCTGCGATCGTACCATATTACCAATGAAGACAACAAGAAAAACTTTCTTTCTGCCCCACTAAAGTTAGCTTTGAGGGGAACTTTATTTAGCAGAATTTTTCTGCCCTCAGCCTTGTTTCTGGAGAGTGGTGAAATTAAAATTCGGATTTTTACTATGCTTTTTCTTAGTCTCGAGGATTTAGAAGTTCAAGGTGTTTCCTATAACGGAGCATCACAAATTATTTTTAAAAATAAAATTTTTACTAGATTTGTAGATTTTTCCATACAATATCGTCAAAAAGCTATCAAATTTTGTCAGGAATTTCTTGATGACAATCTCTTTTGTTTAATTGTAGAAAATCAGTCATATCTGACGGTTTGGGTTGAGGAAAAAGAAAAAAATTTAGCAAACGATACACAACGGAGCGATTCCGGGTTGCATGAGTCGAATGGTCTCTCATCTCAAGTCGCAGATGCTGATGCTGTAGTTATAACACAGAAAAATTTAACAACCTCTGTTCGTCCCCACAACTCGACCCAAAACGTATTTCCAAAGGATGAAGAAAAAACTGGATATTCAAATCTAGCAAAAGAGCAAAGCGAGTTGAAAGGTCTCCCTTCATCCCCGCCGTCTACCGAACCCAAGCCATCTACTCAAAAATCAACTAGGAAATACCGAGGGATTCCCTACTAAACCATTTGTCACAGATTCTATTTCCAAAAATCCAGCTACGATTTGAAATCAAAAGTCTTAGGTAAAGGTGGCGATCGCCGATTTCAATTCTCCAATGCTTTATATAAAATGGACTTACGCACAAATACTTATGTTGACTGACAAATAACTTTCTATTTAGTTTATATAAACTTCTTTAACCCAGTATGAGCCGTACTCGTCGTCCTACAGTTGAGCAGCTTGCTCTAATTTCAAGCTATATAGAAAAGTGGAGAGCAATTGCTACCAATACAAATAGACTCGATTCTGTTAAAGTAACAGCAATCATTCATGAAATATATCAATTACTCAATGTGAATGCTCCTTTGTTGAAATTTACAGATAGCCCGTATAGTGCTGGTTTAATACTAAAAGAATTTATTGAGAGTCGTAATTACGCTCCGCTTAATAATTTAAGTCAGCCAATTCAGAAGCATCTTAAGGAAGAACTAACTTTTCAACTGACTGGATATTCAGATGTCAAAGTATATCCAGTTCAACTTATTGAAAAAGAAAAATCCAACCATATATTAAATTCCCATTTATACCACCAGTTTCACTGTCTATTAGCAGCAAAAGTACGGACACAATTGTGGAAACAACCACAAGTATGGACAACTTTAAAAACCCAATCTTGGTATTATGACTATTGTTATATTGCTCCTGAATGGTGGGCATGTGATGGCTGTTATCTTGATTGGCTGAGTAATTGTCTTAATTGGAAACATAACCCCAAATACTGGGAACTTTTTGAAGCTCTAATCATAGAGTGTGGTTGGATTTTCCCATTTACAGAAATTTGTATTGTCTGCGAACGTCCCATACGCATTTCTTTTGATACTGAAAAACGCTTACATGCAGAAGCAGAACCTGCACTAGAATTTTTAGATGGGTTTCGGGTATACGCTCATCATGGAGTCACTCTACCAGAACAGTATGGAATACTTTTCCCAAATCAATGGAAAGCTCAATGGTATCGGGAAGAAAAATTGGCATCTGTTAAAGAGGTACTTTTGCAGAATCTTCCAGTCCACTTAATTGAGCAGAACTGGCTTTTATCGGAATCAGATACAAATTTGAAGAGGCTACTTGTTCAAAGGTTAGGTATTGAGGTTAAAACACTTACTAACGCTCAAACTAATATTTTGTCAGATTATCATAAAAAATGGCGAGAAGTAGCACTTCAACTAGCCCCTATCAATCGCCAAAAAGCTGCCTTGGCAATCGAGCAATTTTACACTGCTAATAATTCACCATATACCCCAGAAATTCTATTTGCTGATGGGCTGTACATTGCTCAAAGATTAGTAAAACAAAAGTGTCGTGGGCAAATATCAATCATCAAGTTGTATAGTTATTACGGACACAAATATGGACGGGAATATTTAAACTTGGCGCTCATCAATAAACTTTGGAGTACAATAGCCGTACAGCTTAGTGATAGTGTGTTGCAAGAACTTCGCAACGTCCTTATCTGCAAGCGATCTTGGAGTTTAGAACCCTATTTTGGCTGGATTAAATCTGAGGAATTAACTGGCTGGTGTAGTCTATTTGATTTTTGTATTTCCATTCTCGGATGTGTTCATGACCAAAATTTATGGTCAATCTTGCAAGCAGTTGTTACAGAATGTGGTTGGTTTTTTCCATGTCAGCGTACTTGTATTGTTTGTGAACGTCCAATCAAATTATCTGTAGACGATCGAGATCGACTTCATGCTGAGAATGAACCCGCTATTGTCTATGCAGATGGTTACAAACTTAGAGCACGTCACGGACTACACCCCAAAAAGTACTTTCAAACCTATTAGTAACAAGTTAAAAGCGTGTAAAATTTGCCAACACCTTTAAAGATCTAAATAACTGGTGATTTTGAAGAAATCGTGGTGTAATATTTGCACCGAGCCATTAGTAACAAGTTAAAATCATAAATTATTTTCTCCGGAGTATGGGCGTCCTCGTTTGTTAGAACTAGCGCGATCTCCTGGAGAAATTTCTTGTTATTCTACTTGCCTTGCTTGCCAATAAAATAAGAATAGTAAAATAGGTACCATTGCTAATATAATATCTAAAATACAGGAAAATATGATTGTAGTTACAGTGTTTTCTATAAAAGCAGAGAATATCCCTACAATAAAAGAGTATGTTAACATCAATAAGACAATTAAACTAGTACCTACAACTATTTGCCATTTTTTTCCTTTTGTTAAATAAGCACTTCTTTTCAAAATAGAAGATGAGTTACTATATCCTTCAATAACAACTATACAATCCGTTAAGCTATATCTGACTGCCAATACAATTCCAGGTATCACAAAAGCGAAAAATCCTAATGTTTGAAAAAATCCAGAGATCAAACGAATAGTAAAAATTTGTCCCCAATTCTTAATTCCAGCCGACATTGCTTCAAAATAGTTGCAACTCCGACCTTGCTTGATTTCCCATAAAGAGGAAATAAGAGCACCTACATAAATGGGATCGAAAATTGCACTGAAAAAGGAGGAAACTCTAAATTCCGCGATGAGTTTTGCATATTCATCTTTGGGCGTCAAGTTATGAACAACAATTTCTGAGAGGATATTAGCGGGAAATCGTATCGTTAGTATAATTAAACTGAATAAAATAATGTTGTCGCTAAAAATAGCGATCGCTTCTTTAAGTTTTTTCACGGTTGAATTCTCTCAGTTTGTTATATAGGTAGGTTTTGCTACAAAAAAGGTTCATACGGTGGGTATTGCCCACCCTACAGTTCCCAATCAAGCATTTGAAGCAAGGTTTGCTTGTTTTTGCTGTATATTTAGTATTCCCAAAATCACGCTTAAAATTAAACGACTCCCTTTCCTTCATAAAATTAACGTGAGTTCGATAAAGTTAAAAAAGACTTCACGCCAAACCCCTCTTCTACGAGGATACAGGGTATGGGAGGCGAAGCTTCCTCTCAAAAGCATTCTCAGGCTGAGCCACTGCAAGAGTTTATCAAACAAAAAACCCCCCAAAAAAGGGAGGTTGAGGGATGAAATGTTATCCAAACTGTCTTAATTTAAAGACGTTATAATTTCGTACCGCACTCGGGACAAAAATTATTGTTAGGTAGGTTCTTTGCACCGCAATTGCTGCAATAAATTGGCTCAAGGGATGCTTTTTGAGGTTGGCGTCGCAAGCCTACCATCTGAGCATTACTCTTACCTGGGGCTACCATTGGGTAACAGTTTTCATCTCTAGTTACATGGGCATTGACGATAACTGGACCATCGTGTGCGAGCATTTCGGCAATAGCATCTTTCAATTCATCACGGTTTTGAATGACCATACCTTTAATGCCGTATGCTTTTGCCAGTAACTCGATATCTGGCATCCCAACTTCCATATTGGAGCATGAGTAACGTTCTCCATAGAAAGCTTGCTGCCACTGGCGCACCATTCCCTGCCAACCGTTATTGATAATTATGGTCTTGACATTAATCCCATACTGCGCTAGCGTGCCCAATTCCTGCAGGTTCATCTGGAAACTGGCATCACCGCTAATACAAACGACTTGGCTATCCGGACAAGCAACTTTAGCACCCATTGCCGCAGGTACGCCAAAACCCATGGTTCCCAAACCAGAACTGGAAATCCAACGTCGGGGACCTGCTTTAAGGAATTGCGCCGCCCACATTTGGTGTTGACCTACGTCTGTGGTGAAGATGGCATTAGGTGCTTGGCGACTAACTTCTGCTATCACCTCTTGTGGTGAAATGCTATCGGGGTGGTGAGGTACTTCTAGAGGGTACTCTTCTTTCCAACGGTTAATGAGAGTCAACCACTCTTGCGTTTGGTTGGGTGTACTCTCTTTGCACCGACGCAGTAAATCTTGCAATACTGTTTTGACATCACCAACGATGGGGACTTCGGGAACTCGATTCTTACCGACTTCTGCGGGATCGATGTCAATATGTATGACTTTTGCACGAGAAGCAAATTCGTCTAATTTACCAGTGACGCGATCGTCAAATCTTGCACCAACACAAATCAGCAAGTCACAATCACTGACAGCAAAGTTAGCATAAGCAGTACCGTGCATTCCCAACATTCCCAAAGAAAGGGGATGGTGTTCGTCAAAAGCACCCAGCCCCATTAATGTTGTGGTAACGGGGATATTAAATAACTCTGCTAGGCGTTTAATTTCTGAATATGCTCCTGAAGTAATTGCACCACCGCCTACATACAGCAAGGGACGCCGACTTTCACGTATTAACTGAATTGCGGCACTAATTTGGCGGGGATTTCCCTTGACTGTCGGACGGTATCCTGGCAATTTCACCGAAGCTGGTTCTACAGGTAGATAGTCAAATTGCTCAAAGGCAACGTCTTTAGGAACATCAATTAACACGGGTCCCGGACGACCAGTACTTGCTATGTGGAACGCTTCTGCAACAATGCGTGCCATATCGCGGGGATCGCGCACGACGTAGGAGTGTTTGACAATAGGTAGGGTAATTCCGTAGATATCAGTTTCTTGGAACGCATCTGTACCGATCGCCGGACGTGGGACTTGCCCGGTTACAATAACCATGGGGATGGAGTCCATGTAGGCGGTAGCGATGCCAGTAACTAAATTGGTTGCTCCGGGACCGGAAGTTCCAAAGCAGACTCCGACTTTGCCTGTTGCACGAGCATAACCATCAGCAGCGTGTGCAGCTCCTTGTTCGTGTCTCACCAGAATGTGCTTGATCCCGCGACCTTCAACTTCTGCTTTGTACAAATCATCGTAAATCGGGAGAATAGCACCACCGGGATAACCAAAAATATATTCCACGCCGTGAAGCTTTAGGCTGTCAAGCAGCGCATAACCACCACTCACGCGTTTGGGTGTCGCGACTGGCGGTGTAGAAACCTTTGAGTTAATTTGATTTTCTATTTGCGGAAGAGAAATTGGGGAAAGCGAATCTCCTTGGGAGACACTTGGTGAACGCACAGCCAAACCTCACAGAATAGCGAAGATATTGCTTGATTGTAGTATTTAAAGTTTCATTTTATCTGAAAATTTGAGGAGTGCGATCGCATATTTTCTAATTTATTTATGTTAATAGTCAAGAATTCTCCATATTTCAAAAATTTTCACAAGGCATCTTGCAAAACGCGACGGGTAGTTTGCCAAGTCCAAATTCCCACAGCAGCAACTAAGACGCTCATTCCCACAAGCGTCACTTGCAAACCCAAACGATCTACTATCGGACCTGTAATTGCTAACGGTGCTGAAAGAGCGATGTTGACAGCATGGTTCTGGAAGCCAAAGACTTTACCGTGCATTGCGCTTGGAGTGTGTTGCTGAATCAGAGTTTGCATTGGCACTCCAATCAAGGCAGCACCTATACCTAACACGGCACACAGCCCGAGAGCCAAAACCAAAGTTTTGATAAATGTAAGCACTCCTAAGACCAGCGCTATCATCAAAAATCCGATGAGAGGCAAGGGTTTACCGTGTAGTTTATGACACCAATGGCCCAGAAGCGCTGCACCCAGTACAATACCAATACCCGCTGCTGCTAAGAAAAAGCCAAATTGTTTTTCTTGCAACCCAAAATCTGCTGCCAATCTAATTGCTAGAACTGTTAAAGCTGCAAACACACAATACAAACCAACCAGTTGTAGCATGGCATTTAACACCAAGCGGTTTGTTTTGAGATATCGCAAGCCTAACTTAAAGTCAGCCCAGGGATGAATAAACTTTTCTTTTTCTTCTACTGATTTGTAATCTTTCAGGTGTATTGGCTGCATCAATGCGCCAGATAACAAATACAATCCGCAAACAATCAGTTCTTGACCGTACCGTGCTCCCAGGAAAATTTTAGCAAAACTTAACATTGGTTCTCCGATCGCAAAACCAACAATCATAGCTCCCATCATTGTGCTGCTAAATAGAGCGTTGGCTGCCATCAAATTTTCGGATCGGACCAACAGGGGAATTGCCGCTTGCTCTGCAGGTGCAAAAAACTGTGTCACTGTAGAAATAGCAAAGGCAATTATCAATAACAGCAAGAATTCTCGCGGTAAAAAGGGAATCAACAATATCATGAGTCCCCGTACAACGTCTGAGGCAATCAAAATTAATTTTTTTGGAAAGCGGTCAACAAAGATACCACCAGCTGAACCAAACAGAATTGCCGGAATTGTAAACGCCACCATCAACGTGGAGTACATGGAGTTTTCTGGCAACCCGGAAGAGGGTTGATAGTTCTTAAGCATGGCAACAAGTAAAACCAACAGGACTTTATCTGCTAGTTGGGACAACAACTGTCCCATCCATAGCAGCATAAAACTACGGTTTTTTAATAGGGCGACAAATCCGGTATTGACAGCAGCAGGTTCTGTTGGAAACATCTGGGATGAGTGGAATAGTAACTGTGATAGGGGAGTGGGGACTTGGCAAACACTCCATCATTCCTCACTCCCAATTGGCAAATCTGTTTTCCGGACTAATTTTCTTGATAGTGCTGGATAAGCGAGTGCAAAAACTCAGATGCACTCAAGCATTCTTTTGGAGATAGCTCCCCACGATATGAGTCTACCCAATAACCTCGGACAATGTTAGGCGATCGCCACATTGCCAAATGGTCAACAGACGGATCTGCATAAAAGTTAGTTTGCCCGCTACCAAGCAAAGATGAGCTCCAATGAGTGAAGTAATCGTGACTCATACGATGAATGGGAAAGTGACCCCACAGAGGAACGCCCCATCCATCTATAGCAATAAAAGCTTCAACACGACCTCCGAATATTTGCCACATATGAGCGGCAAATATTGCCCCAACAACACCAGCACTAAAACTAATGAAGACAACTGGTGATTCTAACCTATTCCTTAAGCGTTCGTGTAAAAATTGAAATATATGAAATGGCAATAGATTTGAATAATTTTTGGTAGGAAAAATAAGTATATTTACGGTTCCATCTGTTGCTCCAGGGGAAGCTTGCTCCATCAATGCCGATACAAAGCTCTGAGTTAAGTCTGGTTCGTGAATTCCAGGACAAAGAATTATATTCATGAATTATGAATTATAAATTATGAATTATGAATTATGGTATGAGCGTCTGTAGCCTGGTGATTGGAAATCACAATTTGATGCTACACTGCTGCTATAATTAGATTTTTCAGTCATAATTGTAAAATTAAAAAGTAAATAGCAGGTGGTGTGGGGGATAAACCAACAAGAGAACAACTAGAACAGTTGTATCGGTTGAGCTACCAGCTTACCAAAATGCTTAGACCAATTAACTTAGTTACAATAGATGACAGGAATGGGAAATTGGTAATACTAGCAGGTGATGAGATTGATATAACGGTCGATCGGCAAGGACAAGTAAGTTATGAACAAACCGGATTTCAAAGCAATGAGTAGAGCCGAATTACGAGCCTACGTGTTGCAACATCCAGATGATAAGGAAGCATTTTACGAATTGTCAGACAGGATTCAAGCAACTGCCAAGCCAATAAATGTTGAAGACTTGCCCGACTTAATTGGGTCCAGACCAGAGCAGCACCAACAGTAGAAAGATTTATGAGCGGTGTAATACGGCGCTCTTGCTATTGTTTGCAAGGGCGCTCTTTATAGAGTAGATTGCCTTCACATAAAAATTTTGAAGATTTAAGAAACGATACCCAAAAAAACTGACTGAATTAGCGCTTTTTTATAGCTTCGCATCAACTTTTAATACACACAATTGACATTAAAGCGAATATATTAACATTTCTTTGAAAAAGAAAACATTTCGCACCGATCTTCAGTAAGCATCCTCAGGGAGAAGAGTTAGGGGGATGGGTAATTCATACTTCATCCTTCTGGAGATAGAAGTGAGTATAACACCAAAAGTATTACTAAAAGTAACTTTTTAATGCAGTGGGGGGGGATAGGATAGAATTTGACAAGTACGAAAAAGAACACTCTTGAAGTTGTATAGAGGAATTTATTGTGGTTGCCACGCCGGAAAAACTACAAAAATCGCACCAGGACGCATCGGGTCAACAACGTGTCGCCGTATTGCTCATGGGCTATGGCGAAGTTGAAAGTTATGAGGATTTCGCCAATTATAACGAACAGGCTTTAAACCTATTGACTGCAAAATTCGCACCAGTGCCAACTTGGGTTTATCCTCCGTTGGCAAAGCTTTTAGCATTATTTGACCGTCACGAGTGGGGACACCAGCATCATGATTTCATTTCCCCACACAACTCTATTTTTGAAAAACAACGAGCGGGTATTGAGAAAAACCTGCAAGCTAAGTGGGGAGAAGGGGTGAAAGTCTTTAAAGCTTTCAACTTCTGCGCCCCTTTCCTTCCCAAACAAGTCTTAGCAGAAATCAAAAACGAAGGTTTTGATAAAATACTTATCTATCCACTGTTAGTTGTGGATTCTATCTTCACCAGCGGTATTGCCATTGAGCAAGTTAACAATGCTTTAGCTGAGATGGCAGATGGTAACGAACACTGGGTTAAAGGACAGCGTTATATCCCTTCTTTTTACAATGAGCCAGCCTATATCGATTTGATGGCGCATCTTGTTGAAGAAAAAATTCATGCTGATTTGATCGATGCTTATCTACCTTCTCAAATTGGCATTATTTTAATGAATCACGGTTGTCCCCACAAAGCTAAGGGATTCACCTCTGGAATCACTGAAAGTCAAGCACTTTATGATTTAGTGCGGGATAAGTTAATCAACCGCTATCCACTTATCTCAGTTGGTTGGCTTAACCATGACACACCTCTTATTGAATGGACGCAGCCAAATGTCGAACAGGCTGCAAACAATTTGATTCAATTGGGTGCTAAAGCGATCGTATTTATGCCAATTGGCTTTGCGACAGAAAACCACGAAACTCTATTGGACGTACATCATATCATCCACGCTTTAGAGAAAAAGCATTCTGGTGTCAGTTACGTGCAAATGCCTTGCGTTAACGACGATCCAGCATTTTTGGCAATGGTAGCAGAATGGGCAAATGCTCACATTGCTGAGTTGCTCTCAGAAGAAGCGGTGTCAGTGAATCCTCACTTAGCTGTAGGTCATCATCACCATCACCACCATTAAAACTAATGAGTGAGGACTTAAGGATAAGCACTCTTAACTTTTCACTCCTCACTCATTACTTTGGAACATATATACCCTAAGTTGAGATTTTTCACGCTCAACTCCTTCCTCATCTAGCAAGAGTATAATTTAGGTAGCAATGTAGAACAGGTTTTTACAGTCATCTCAGTGCAATGCCTTTAGGAAAACTGAGATAGTAGTCTTTCATACTCTGTATGCGACCCTACCCAAAACCAAATAACTGTATCTCCCTCTAACTGTCCAACGGCTCGATAGCTTCTGCTGACTCTTGCAGAATAAATAAGTAATTCTGGATGTACTTTTTTGAAACGTAAACTGGGATGATTTGGGTCAAGTTTAAATTGACGATATGCTTCACGGGTTTGCTGTTGCACATTTTCAGGTAAATTACCAAAAGCTTGGCGAAACTGAGAAGTGATACGAGAATTCACAGTGTATCTGGATCTAGCTGTTGAGTTTTCCCTGCGCGATATTCAGCCATCGCTTGAGCTGCTAAGAAAGCTAGTGCATCTGGAGAACGCTCAAAAGCTTCATCCCATTGCTTTTCATCTTCGAGTTCTTCTAAAATCATCGTAGCCATAGCATCTTGTTGACTGGCTGGTAAGTTTTTAAGTTTGATAATCGCTTGTTCGAGTAATTCTGTCATGGTGAATGATTGTCCTCTGTTTTATTAATTTTCTCACAAATTCAGAATTGCGATTTGCTATTGCGATGCGCTACGCCCTGCTTTAGGCAAAAGGGAGACAAGCCCTAATGCCCAATCTCCAATCCCTAATCAATTTGACACAACCAAGATTCACTTAAAATTTTTTCGGCAATGGGGTGTTTTGTTATTGTTCCTGGTTTAGAGGTATCATGCCATCCTTGCCAAGTCTGAGCAGCTAGTGTGGAAAACTCACCCCGCACGTGGAACCAGGTAGGATTATCCTCTCTACTCCAGAGACTATAAAGCAAATCTAGAACTTTCTCAGACGTGTGGTTACT
The DNA here is from genome assembly GCF_045999855.1 of Tolypothrix campylonemoides VB511288_2. Lineage (NCBI taxonomy): Bacteria > Bacillati > Cyanobacteriota > Cyanophyceae > Nostocales > Tolypothrichaceae > Tolypothrix > Tolypothrix campylonemoides. The sequence continues at coordinate 410,268 of NZ_JBFPMW010000003.1, read as the reverse complement.
CATTTGATTGAGTTTGCTGTTACAAGATTCCGTAAAACCTTCCTGAAAAACTCTGCTCAGTCCCTCTCGAATACTAAAGTTACTTAGCTTCTTCGAGCATCTTGCAATATTGAAAAGTGCATCACAAATTCGACGGTTCAATCCCAAATAAACAGAACCCTTAAGTGCTTCTAAAAAACTCTCTAATGCTGCGATCGGTTCATCTTTAATTAAGAGCAAATATTCTCCTTTTAACAAAGAAATTTCTGAAAGCACTGCTTGACAAAAATTAGGGCTGTGACCGGTAGTTAAATCAGCCTTAGCATACTTCTCAGCAAAACTTAAGGCTTCTATTGGCAAATGGCTATCTCCAAGTCTGACCAAAACTCGCCCTGCTAAAGCTAGCCATCTAGCCATTCTTTGTGTTAAACCAATACGTGATGCATAATGAGCAGCTTTGAAGAAATGTGTTGCGGCTTCTTCAAGAGAATTGCGATCGTTAGAAAGATAGAACTGTATTCGCGCAGCATTTCCATAAATTTCAGATAAGGCTTGATAAATATCTAATCCTGGGTCTTTATAACACGAGCCTGGTTTAATTGCCTTTCTAATTTCACGGTCCCATTCTTCTAAGCCAAGCCACTTTTTCCTCTTGCTTGATTCAAATAAATCTGGGTGGTGCCCGCACGAAAGTTCATACAAATAAATTTCAGACTGGATAAGAGCTTGAATGGGAACTAGCTGTTTCTTGACTTCGCAATCTTCTTCAAGAGCTTCTGTAATTGTTTGGATCAGCAGTTTTGCATTACTGATATTACCTAGAAAATTTGATAGCCTGAGTTCTAATCGTTTTGCCAGAAAATAGCAACGGTAGAAATTGAGTCGATATGAAAAGTAGATTTTTTCCTTGGGAATTTTCTTCAATTCCTCTCTAGCTATATCGGCAATCCTCTTAATTTGTGCAGAGCGACATTCTTCATCAAGGAATTGGAAATTTTGAAAAGCCATCCTAACATTGGTTAATCTCGTCCTTAGCTCGGAGAGAGTTTTGCATACAGAACCATAAATTTCTAAATTGAGGCTTCCATTCCAACTTTGCTCTGCTAGCCATTGCTTTGCAGCACAGACAATTGCTTGCAGCATAGTAATCATTGAATCTCGATCGACCCAAATCCCTTGATACTTTTGTTGATTTCCTAAAACGACTGTTGTTTCAACTAAGGAATCAATACTGCTGTCTAAGGTTTTTGTTGATAGGGTTACGTTAGCTATTTCTTCAGTTAAACCCATGTGTAAGCTACAAGCACCAATAGCATTCTCCACTATCGTATTACTAGAGGTATACATCCATTCAAGAAATTCATAAGATTTACCATCATGACTAAAGCTACACGTTACCATTGCCATAATTACGGGGTTGAGCGAATTTAGGGAGTGCGCTTCTAGTCCCATTGTCGGGCACATTCCTGGAGTCTTCAATTCGCACTCTGCTTGGTGGCTAATTTGTACAAATTTATCGTAGAGATTGCTATATTCTTTTTCCCGGTTAATGGTTCGCGATAAAGTTTTGAATTCCAACTTTTGAACTCTAATATGAAGGTTAGTTGGATATTTAAGCATTTGCTCTTTAATGGTAATACTTAGGAAAAGTGCAATTGCTTCTTGTCGGGAGAAATTAGTTTTTCCTCCAGCTTTTAGTCTTTCCCAAGTTCTCTGCAGTTTCTCAATAACCTCCAATCTCAGTTTTAAACCTAAGGTTGGGTAGGATTTTCTCAGATTGTTAATGAAATATTCAAGGGAGTCATTCTCAGGAGTATCGGAGGAGTTTAAAAAAAGCTTGTTGCTTGCGATCGCGACTTTGTTGCTAGCAATTGCTACAAACTCCTGAGTAGTAGAGCGTAAATCTTCCAATTCCAGTAACTCCAGCAATGCAGCTATTTGCGCTACTTGAAAAAATCTCTCCGACGTAACTCGGATAATCTTTGTTTTCTCTGGCAAAAAACCAGCAGACTCCAGTAGTTCATCGGCTCCTGTATCTCCCAATAACTTTCGCAGTTCGTCAGGGCTTGATTCTAGTTTTTCTTTTTCTGATGTGTTTTGAATCTCTCGTTTTAATTTTCTTTTGGATGCTCTACGACTGCGAAGATTTTTGCACAGTTGAATCAACCCTTCGCGATCGACGGGTAACCGTTCTTTTTCCTTATTGAGAAAATCGATCACCACAGGCCGGCTAACACCCATTCCTTCTGACAGCTCTACCTGCGTTGCTCCCATTTTTTCTAGGAAGAAGTGGAGCATCTCGCGCAGCGCTTCTTGGTCTCCAACACTTTCTTTGCCCATTTTCTTATTGAGTGCACAATATAAATGTAAATCTAATTGACATTGTAAATCTTTCTAAGGGATTTTTTGTGTCAATTTATACGTAAAATTGAAAGAATATATCTTCCGAACATTTATGTGTATATTGAGTTTACATATTTTATGATTGAAATAAATATTTTGTAGTTTATGATACAAAAATTACTTAAATAATGATTTTAATATTAACATGTACAGTCAAATGACAATATTTGGCTAGATCCTGCTTCCGGAAGTTATAAACCAATCCCTGACTGCTACAAACAAAGGCTAACTAAGTTTCAGTAGCTCACGGAATAAAGCTTTAATTTTGGCGTGAGAGTGTTTCCGAATAATTTAATAAATGTCTGCTAACAGCACATTGATGGAAGAACCACGACAGATGCTGTTAGAGCTTCGCGTATCTAATTTTTTGTCTCTAGCAACTAGAACAACGAATTAATGAATTGCTTGGAGGTCAAACGTGATTTCATTCAACCAAAATTTTCGGTATTTTGTTTATTTGGCTTTGCTTGCGATCCTTTTAGGAGTCGTAGCAGAGTTTGATGGTGCCATTACAGTGCAAGTCGCACCTTGGAGCTTGCAAGTCAAAGTACAAGGCGGTTCTTCTCCGTGTTCAAATGATTTGGTACCACCTGAGAGTCAGCTTAACGTACTCAAACGGAAATTAGCTTAAGTTGTTTCTCGTTACCTAACAGACTAAGTTATGGTGCGATCGCTTTGAATGTATCTACTAAAAGGTTTTCCTGAGTCGAGCGTTACCCTCGTCGATTGCAGTCGGGGGTGCATTTATCTCAAAATTTAAATGTCAAAAAGGACAAAAATCATGACGAGCAATCTATTTAAGTGGGCTTGTACGGGTCTGAAATATTTTCTGTGGACTTTGCTTGGTTTTGCGATCGCACATGTGATATTTCAAATTTTTGGAGTTTCTACTGTTTCAATACTTCTGTTCTCCGTTTTCTTGCCATGGATTGCCCGCATTGCAATCTTTATCTTCTGTTTGTTTGTCGTTGCCATAGTCCATGAGTCTTGTAGCTAATTCAGAATATCGTTGTAAATATTACAGATGGTAACATCTTACCTGGGTTGGTTTTGCTGAATTTACCCATCACTCCAACCCTTCTCTTCATAGGAGAAGGGAGTTTGTACTTTTAAGGAGAAGTAGTGAGGAGAGTTTACAAACATTTTTAAAATCAGTTGACAATCTCATTTGAGTACTATAGTATTCAAAGTATGATGTATAAGTTAATTGATTTATTTGCTGGTGCGGGTGGATTAACTACAGGATTTCACTTAGCAGGGTTTGAATCTTTGTGTGCTGTTGATATAGACACAAAAGCTTTAGCAACCTATAAACTTAACTACCCAAACACTAAGATTGTCAATCAGGATATAAGTAAAGTAGATCCTTCAGAACTACGTTTATCGCTTAACTTGAAGCAAGAAGAACTAACAGCGTTAATTGGTGGTCCTCCTTGTCAAGGTTTTTCTAAAAACATTCCTGCTCGCGAACGCAGTCTGAACGATCCTCGCAATCAACTGTACAAAACTTTTTTGGAATTTGTACAAGAGTTCAGACCTCTTTATGTCGTTATGGAAAATGTGTCTGAAATCTTGAAGGCATATGATGGTGTAGTTAAAAATGAAATAACGGAGCAACTAAAATCGTTTGGGTACAAAGTTGTTTCAGCTTCCTTAAATGCTGCTCATTATGGAATACCGCAAACTAGAACTAGGGCATTTTTTATTGCTAGTTTGGATAAAATACCCTCCTTTCCCACGCCAACACATTATGAAAATACTCGGAGAGATCGTAGCTCTGTAAAATTGTGCGATCGCCAGATGAATTTATTCGATCTAGATAGTTCTTCAATGGTTACAGTGAGAGATGCAATTGGAGATTTACCACCATTAGATGCAGGGCAAGAATATGTTGATGGGGATTATCCATCAACTCCACAAACCTCATACCAAACTATAATGCGTAATGAGAGTACAAAAATTGTTAACCATATTGCCCGTACTTTAACTCCGATTCAAAGAGCAAGAGTCTGTCTTCTAAAAGAAGGGCAAGATGCAAGAGACTTACCACCAGAATTAGCTCCTAAGAAACATTATAGTGGAGCTTATGGAAGGCTTTACTGGGATAAACCAGCAAAAACAATTACAAGATGGATGTTTCATCCTGGTTCTGGTAGGTTTTTTCATCCTACGCAAAATAGAACTATCACAATACGAGAGGCAGCCAGATTGCATTCTTATCCGGATAACTTTCACTTTGTTGGGTCATATACCGATATGGCTTCTCAAATTGGTGAATCTGTTCCTCCGCTGTTAGCTAAAGCAATTGCTATATGTTTGCATCAGAATTGTTATCAAAAAAAGGGTTATTAATTTGCGATTGTAAAGCAGCAAGGATAGTCGTTACATAACGCTCGAGTATAAGACGAATTCGTTCAATATTAATACGAACAGCGTTGGTAAGAATTGTTCTTGCTTTGAAAAGTTGTTTTTGATTTTTGTACCATACTAAATCTGTTTTTCCTGCTATATTTCCTTGCAAACCTACTCCTTGTTTCCCAGAAATTTTATTGACTGTCCAAGCCCAAGAAAATGTAGTTGAATCGAGTGGCTCAAGTTCATATTCACAATAAACATATTCAGTACCTTGTATATTTTTTAAAAGTATACCTTCGTAACTGTTAATAACTCTTTGTAATGACTGGCTTGTTAAAATCTTTTCGTTCCAATGTTGAATAATAGCTTCTCCTAATTCTTGTGGTGAAGATTGTTCAGTAAGACCGGGAAATCCAAGTTGATTAGCTTTTTTAATCACATCTGCTCTCTGAATTACAAAAAAAAATGTGTTTCCTGATGTGAAATTATTAAGTTGAAGCGATTTCAAAGACCAACCAGTCTGAGTCGTAATATCAACAGCATCATAAAGAAGTTTGGTACGTCCTAAAGCTGGATCGGAAAGAGGAATATCTTTTACGTAATGAAAAATTGCTTCCCAAGCATAATCTTCTATTGAGCCAATAACCGGAGATGCTACAGTAGCGATTATGCCTTTCCTTAATCTGTCTATTTCATTGTCTGTCAACACTTAAAGATTCCTCTACGGCTCGGAAAAATTCGCTCATGGTTGTATTTAAAGCATTAGTAATATGGTTGAGAACCCTAACAGATGGGCTTTTCAAACCGCGCTCTAGTTGGCTGATATACGTTCTGTGCAGACCTGTCACTTCTGCCAAATACTCTTGAGACCAGCTTTTTTCTAGACGACGGCGTTGTATTTCTAACCCTAATATTTGATCTAGTTGACTAGGCTGCATAATCAAGAACATTAAGGCTTTGAATACAAAAGTGCTACAGACTATAGTATTCAATACGATTCTACAAGGTGCTGTATTAACTTTCAGGTAACTTACACCTTAAAGAGTTAAAAACTGTCTCTGCTTTTTGCACGCCATCCTCACCATGAGTCAATAGAATAACAAAATAACGGTTGTTGCCAATTACCACACTCGTTTTGTAACTAATAGTAAACTGACTTTTGGCATCGTCTGGTAATTTCGTTACCCCTTCTTCCACAGTTACCTGCGTTGGTGAACCACAAAGCTTTTTAGGTTCTGACCTCGAAGTAGAGACTTGAAAATTATCTCTGTCTCCGAGAAACGTGCTATCTAGAATTTGCTCAACTTGCTTTTTGTCTGTTTGCGAATCAATGACCACCCTAGCTACCAAAAGCCGTATATCAGGATTGTCACCGTTACTGGTAATAAGTGCTATTTGCGCTCCTGCTAACTTTAAACCAAGTACACCTTGAGAACCATCTGGAAAGCTATAGTTCATAATACTCCTAGCTATAGCTTCTGCTCTTTGTGGCTTGAAAGCATTTGTCGTAAATTGAATCGCTAGCCCGGTGATACCAATCATGACTAGAAAAATAGCCCCAAAAAACACAGAAATTATTTCTAGTAACGTAACTTTGTACTTGGAATTTTTTGGTGGTAAGACTTGGTTCATTTGAGTTTGTTCAGGAGCTATGCGGTTCAATTCCATCCACGGGTTGGTTGATATCTAGTTTGTAATATCTAGATAAAACTTGTTTAATCGCGGTTCTATAATGTTCTAGTTTATCCATTGAACAATAACCTCTTTACTGAAATGGACAATAATGCTATGGCGGAAGCTATTGAAGGAGTATCGCATCTGTATACCTGTTAAGATTGGGTAAGCGAGCCATTGTGACTGTACAATCACCTGATTAGAGATTTTTTTGTGGTGGAGAAAGCAGCTTTCTTGAGATAATTATTCTTCCAAATCTTTTTCCGTAATTCCCGCATCTTTCATGATGCTTTTCAAAGTTCCTATTGGCAAATCTCGATTACTATGAACGGGTATGGAAAGGATGGCAGGAACATCTTCTTTGGCATAGATATGATGACTGCCAGTTATTCGCTTCAACTCCCAACCATGCCGTTCCACTACTTTACATAGAGCCTTACCAGAAATAGCTTTCATATCGATAGCTCAACTAACTGCTTCTCTGGCTCAATTTCTTCCCGCTCACTTGCAACTTCTAACCAACCTTGAACAGCGTCCTGTAACATCTCTAGCAAGTGTTCGTAGCTCTCTCCCCAAGTATGACATCCTGGTAATGCAGGTACAGAACCACACCACACTCCATTTTCTTGCCAAATAACCGCTTTAATTTTCATCTAAAAACCTCCGGGAGTGTGGAAACCGCGCACCTTTAGGTCGCGGAGGAAACACGACACGAGCTAATTTATTAGCCGTCCCCTTACGGGGTTGGATAAGCAGAGGAGTAGTGCCTATCCACTTCCCTGTATGCCGGGAACACCTTGCTACTCCAGTAATGTGAGCCTTGCCAAAGTTATCGGTCGGTACCCTTACGGGTTCGGCAATATCCTGCGACGGGAAACCCGTCTTCAGATTTGCCTCACTATCCAAACAGCACTGTCTTACCCCTCGTAAAACTGGTTAACCATTTGGTTGTAGAGCAGCGAACTGGCATCACGTATTCGCAGGTACGAACTTTAACTCTTGCCGATAACGTAGTCCAGTTAAGGACTTAAGCGGGTCAGCTACCTAAAGGCAGAGGCACGAAGCCCCGTTTCTTCAGAGCGGGGTGCTGACAAACTATCCATCAGTCTGTACTCATGAATTTTAACGCATTGGGCATTTTCTGTGCTTCCACTGTAAGACAAACACATTTAAATTTTGAAAGTCATATGCAATAAGAGTTTTAATTCCTTAGCACTCGCATTGAGTATGCTTTTTTTATAACAGCATAGTACTGGCTCCAAAATGCGGTTCATTTAAATAGATAGTCTTCGGTTGGAAAAGGAATAGTCGTTTCGCGAATCGCAAAAAATAATTCTAGACTCGCCTTTACAGTACGATATTACTCCAAATCAACCCCCAAAAAGCGGTCTAAAAATCGCGTGCGCCACATCAACCGTACAATGAAACTCCACTCTATAGCAACTAACCCCAACCACAAGCAATTGATAGGTGAAATTGGTGCTAATTCAAAAAATTCCCGGATAGGAGAAATATATAAAATTAATAAATAGGTAATAATAAGAATTCCTGCTACGCTGGTATAACGCCAGTCGCCATTGAGAGGTTCAGCGGCTACCCATGCTGTTGTAGGCGGTTTTAGAAAAGGAATTAATAGGAGTTCGCAAAATACCAAAATGGTCACAAGTGCTGTGCGAGGAATTTCATAATCAACCCTAGCAATTCCAGCAGCTGGTGGTAAATCGAGTATGGCACTGACTAAGTAGAAAAGGTAAACAATCAAAGCTACCAAAGTGATGGACAAACTTGCGGGAATAATAAAGTGGAGAATTGAACGCACCATGCTTTGTTTTGATTGTTCTCCCGGTTGCGCCCAAACAGGAATAAACATGGTGGGAATACCAACGCCAACGAGAGTGACAATTGCACTGTGTTTGTTCATCAACGGGAAGCTATCGGAGACAATTGCTGTGGCAAAAATAAGTAGTGCGACACAGCAAACTCGCACCATAAAGAGTTTCATGACATCACGGATACCATTGCGAATTCTTTGCCCTTCTAAAAACGCAGGAGGTAGTGCTTCAAAGGAATCTTTTAGCAAAACTATATCGGCAATACCCCTAGTTGCTTGAGAGCCGCTTTCCATAGCAATCCCTAAATTTGCCATCTTAAGGGAGAGGACATCGTTGACTCCATCTCCTGTCATCGCAACGTAATGTCCTGCATCCCTAAGACTTTTAACAATTTTAGCTTTCTGTTGCGGCGCAATTCTGCCAAACACATTATAACTAGAAGCTGCTTGAGCAAATTGGACATCATTCATTTGCTCTAATTCAGCACCAGAAATCAGCTTGATTTGTTCGCTAAATCCTGCTTGTAAAGCAATGGCTGCTACTGTTTGAGGATTATCTCCAGAAATGATTTTGACTGCAATTTCTGCTTGGGTAAAGCCTTGTAGTGTTTCACTTGCTCCTTTTCGCAAGCGATCGCTAAAACTTAAGATCCCGATCGCGCTAAGATCTGGTGGTAAGGAAGGAGTGTCATTTGCGCCCAGAGAAACAGAGACGGGGCTGCGAGCAAACAGCAGAACTCTTAACCCTTGGTTAATTTGCTCCTGAATGTAATTTTTGGCTGTTGCGTCTAAGGGTGTAGCAAGTGATAAAACTTCCGGCGCACCCAATACATATGTACCATCTCTTTCTGTATCGTCAAAGACGACCGAACTCCACTTGCGATCGCTAGAAAAAGGAACTTCGGTTTTGATAAGCTTGGTATAACCGGAGCAACCGTTAAGAATAGCGTCTGTTGTGCGATTGCCTGACTGAGTACTTGCAGCATAATCACCGAGTATAGAGCGAAGATCCCCTACAGGAACTTCTATGGGGTAAAGGTCGTGCAATTCAATTTGATTGGTTGTGAGCGTTCCGGTTTTATCAAGACACAACACATCAACATTACTTAAAGACTCTACAGCATTAGTTTGCTGGATTAAGATATTTTTTCCCAACATTTGAACCGCACCCATGACATAGGCAAGTGTAATTGCAATTAAAAGCCCTGCAGGAATTAAACCTGCAATGACAGCTGCTCTTTGAACAATTTCATTTAATGATTGAGAGCGAATAATAAAACTAATTGCAATTAAAATCCATAAAAAACAGGCGAGAAGTAAAAGTACCCGAATAATTAAGTTAATTTCTTGCTGAAGTGGCGTGTAAACTTGACGAAACTGTCTTGCACCAGCCATAAGTTGGTAAGCAACTGTTTCAGTACCTACCTTCTGCGCTTCATAGCAAGCACGTCCGCTGACACAAAAGCTACCAGAGTAAACTTCCTGTCCTTCCATTTTTGGAATTAAATCTGATTCACCTGTCAGCAGTGACTCATCAACTTCAATTCGTCCTTCACCAACAATTTGACCATCTACTAGAATTTGTTCGCCAGGATAAAGTAGGAGAAGATCTCCCAAAACAATTTCCCTCGGATCGACAGTATATTCTTTGCCATCTCGAATGACAGTTGCTACAGGGCGAGTTAGCAGAGCAATTTTATCGAGTTTTCGCTTTGCCCAAATTTCTTGGCAAATACCAATAACGACACCACTAAAAATTATAACGGCTACAAAAATAGCATCAGAAGGGCGTTGTAAAAACAGAAAAACACCGCTAATGGCAAAAAAAACCGCGTTGACAAAAGTAAAAAGGTTCTCGCGTAAAATTTGAACGTAAGAACGGCTAGTTGGCAGTTTAACATTATTGCTCTTTCCTGCTGTGCGCCTTTCTTTGACTTCTTGTTCGCTCAACCCTTGGAGCTTAGATATCTGCATAAATAATAGAAAATAGAAATTTTAGATTTTAGATTTCGGATTTTGAATTGAAAGCTTTGTATTTAATACTGTTTCAAGCTTGACCTACAATACCAACTTTTCTAAGTTTTGTATAATTTGAGATAATGCTCCTTTTGACATCAGTGAAATCAAATGAGGTAAATAGTGGGTCTTAATGAGTTAATAGACAATAAGTCAAACTATTGTTTCATGTGGTTTCAAGGTTCATAGTTCTTTTACAGTAAGTCTTGATGTTTTTGCTAAAATCGTCAGAGTAATTACACAGTTTATTTCCTCCTTAGGTAACCACAAATTTATATCTAAAGATAGATTTATTATTTGGCATTTTTTCTGTTTGTCAAGAACAGGTTAGAAGCAGCGACACTTGGGAGTCAGCAAATTGCGGCTGGGAACCAACGAGCTCGTGCTGCGTATACCAACCATCGGTGACTGAAACCTTATGATTTTTTCCCTCTCTGGCTCCTTTATCAAACGACCTGTCTTTGCAACGGTTTGCTCTATCATCATTACACTACTTGGGATAGCTTGTATCCCGACATTGCCAGTTGCTCAGTATCCGGAAATTGCTCCTCCCGTAGTTACCGTAACTTCAAACTATGTTGGAGCCAATGCAGAAGTCGTTGAGTCTACTGTAACTAACATTTTGGAGCAACAACTCAATGGTATTGAGGGCGTGCGATACATCAAATCTACAAGCGCCAATGATGGAACGAGTAGCATTAACTTAACGTTTGAACTGGGGAAAGACCAAGACATTGCTGCCGTAGACGTACAGAACCGGGTGTCAACCGTTCTATCGCGGTTACCGGGACCTGTAACCCAAACAGGCGTACAAGTCCTAAAAGCTAACAATAACTTCTTGTTAGCAATTGGGATTTACTCCGATCGCGATGAAAGCAAAGGAAAAGATATTTACAACGATACCTATCTCAGCAACTACACTGACCTTTATATTGCAGATGCCATTAAACGGATCAAAGGTGTCGGTGATGTTCAGATATTTGGCGAGCGGAAATATGCCATGCGCCTTTGGCTAGACCCCAATCGTCTCGCCAGCCGAAATTTGACACCTCAAAATGTTATTACAGCACTTCAGCAACAGAACTTACAAGTCGGTGCCGGACAAATAGGACAACCTCCAACTCAATCATCACAGCAGTATCAGTATGCTGTTAACGCTCAAGGAAGACTCAAGGATGCGGAAGAATTCAACGAGCTTGTGATTAAAACTACGGAAGATGGGACGCTTATCAAGCTCAAGGATGTCGGTCGGGCTGAGTTAGGAGCCGAAAACTACAGTTCTTTGCTCAGATTTACTTCTAGCGATCGGGTAACGCACCAAGGCGTGGGATTGGGTATTAACCAGCAAGCTGGTAGCAACGCACTGGATACAGCCGCAGCAGTCAAAGCGGAAATGAAGCGATTGGCTGAAAATTTCCCTCCAGGTATACACTATGAAGTCGCTTTTGATACTACTACTTTTATCAAAGCAGGAACTGAAGAAGTTATTGTTTCTTTGTTTCAAGCAGTTGGTTTAGTTGTCCTCATTGTTTACCTATTCTTGCAGAATTGGCGTTCGGCATTGGTGATTTCACTGGCAATGCCTGTAGCGCTTCTCGGTACGTTTATCTTCGTCAAACTCCTGGATTTTTCTATCAATACCCTGACTCTATTCGGTTTAACCTTGGCAACAGGTCTGGTGGTGGATGATGCGGTGGTGATTGTAGAGGACATCACTCGTCGCATTCAAGACCAGGGACTTAAACCTGTGGAGGCGGCGATTCAATCTATGAACGAGCTGTTTAGCGCGGTGATTGCTACCTCTGTTGTATTGATTGCAGTGTTTGTACCAGTTGCATTTTTCCCCGGTACAACCGGACAGCTTTACAAGCAGTTTGCGCTGACGATCGCATTTTCCATCACCATATCCACCTTTAACGCGGTTACCTTTACCCCAACACTATCTGCGATTTTGCTCAGGCGAGGTCAGGTACCAAATAACTGGTTTTTTAACAGTATTAACTGGGCGATTGATAAAACTCGCCAGATTTACAGTCGCAGCATAGTCTTGTTAACTAGGTTGAAGTTTGTCGTTTTAGCACTGTTCTCAGGTGCTTTGATACTGACCTATTGGATCTACAATATCGTTCCAGCAGGTTTTATTCCAGATGAAGATCAAGGTATTTTTATCACCCTCGTTCAAGCACCAGAGGGTGTGTCTCTCAACTACACTCAAAATGTGTTAGAAAAAGCAGAAGCAATTCTCAAAGAAGTGCCAGAAGTTCAGCAAATTTTTGCAGTTGGTGGTTTTAGCTTTAGTGGTTCGACGCCCAACAACGGTTTGATATTTACAACCCTGAAACCTTGGGAAGAGCGCCGGGAAGCAAATCAATCTTTGCAAGCGATTATTGGTGGATTTTTTCCACAGCCTTTTGGATTACTGCCTAAAATGTTGGGAATTCAAGAAGCCACTGTGATTCCATTTAATTTGCCAGCTATTAATGGTATTGGTAACTTTGGTGGTTTTGAGTTTCACTTACAAGATAGGGAGAATTTAGGATTTGATGCAATGGGGACAGCCCTCAATAGCTTGGTTGGTCGAGCCAGTACTTACCCATCTCCCGAACAACCTCAAATAAACGGTTTGCGTCCCAACTTCAACGCCAACACACCGCAAATTTCTGTAGAAGTCGATCGCACCAAAGCCAATGCCCTTCAGGTTCCTGTTGAAGATATTTTCAACACCTTGCAAGTTTTTCTTGGCTCGACCTACGTCAATGACTTTAACCAGTTCAATCGAGCTTACCGCGTTTATGTTCAGGCAGACCAGGCATTCCGCTCAAACCCAGAGGATATTAAAAAGCTGTACGTGCGTTCGCAAACAGGTCAAATGATTTCCCTAAGCAATTTAGTGACAATTAAAGAAGTCATTGGTCCTTCAGTGATTAGCCATTACAATCTGTTTCGCTCGGTGGAAATTAACGGTTCCCCAGCACCTGGTGTAAGTTCGGGACAAGCTATCAAAGCAATGGAGGTATCTGCTCAAGAAACTTTGCCTAAGGGATTTGGCTATGAGTGGTCCGGGCTTTCTTTAGAAGAAATTGAATCTGGCGGACAAGCTCTCTTTATCTTTGGTTTGGGTGTTGTCTTTGTCTTTCTCATACTAGCAGCACAATATGAAAGCTTTGTCGATCCATTTATTATTTTGCTGACTGTTCCGTTGGCAATTTTGGGTGCGTTAATTGCTCTTATTATCAAAGGTTCTGCTAACGACATTTACACTCAGGTTGGATTTGTCATGTTGATTGGTATGGCAAGTAAAAACTCAATTTTAATTGTGGAATTTGCCAACCAACTTCGGGAACAAGGTTTGGGTATTACAAAGGCAGCGATCGAGGCTGCTAAGGAGCGTTTGCGACCCATTTTAATGACAGCTTTCTCCACAGTTGCTGGTGGTATTCCACTTTTGGTCGCAACAGGTCCTGGAGCTGCTGCTCGTCAATCTTTGGGAACAGCAACTTTTGGTGGAATGTGCATTGCAACTGTTCTGAGTCTATTTGTTATCCCAATCTTGTACATTATTATCAAGAATGCAGAAGTTTCTTTTGGAAAACGCGATCGCACAGTTGTAGCTGGTGAGGAAACTGTTATAGCAACCAATGACCAGCGACCAAATGCCTAATTCTTTGACTGGTTTGTCCTGAGTCATTCTCTTATTTAGGGAGATTGTTTGAAAAGTGGGTAGCTGTGATTTTAGGCACTCAGCGATCCCCCCTAGCCCCCCTTAACAAGGGTGGAAAATATTCTTAAAGCCCCCTTAACAAGGAGGAAAGGCTCTTAAACTCTTCCTTTAAAAAAAGAGGGAAAAGCTCTTAAACTCTTTCTCAAAAAAAGAGGAAAAGACTTTTAAACTCTTCCTTAAAAAAGGGAAAGACTCTTAAAGTCCCCCTTTTTAAGGGTGATTTAGGGGGATCTTGAATGTTTTTCTACTGATGAAAGGACTTTTCAAACATCCTCTTAACTGCAAGAATCTATTTTAAACTCATTGTATCTGCTCAATAAATTGGGGTAGGACAAAAAATAAATTAAGAGAGAGTTAACGCAATTACAAGTAACACAGCAACTTGCTTTGATGGGAGCGATTTCTTAGAGTTTGGAAACGGAGATTTTCACAAAATTGCTAAACTTTGTTTCCATCTTGTTAAAGTATCACCTCTGGATTAATTAACTCCTCGCAACTTGCGCGTATTTTCAACCAAACTCTGAGCGAATTGGTCAAAGCGTTGTGAAAGTTTCTCATCTAACAGTTTACCCTCAGGGCTAAAAGCTTTCCACGCTTGTCCGATCGCTATTTGTTCCGGAATGACCCAACCGTGAACCCATCTCATGATGATTCGTAGATCGTTCAGGGCATTACTGTTGGGTTGTCCGCCCAAAATACTGATAAGCCCGGTCACTTTACCAGACAATTGATCGAAACTCATCAAATCAAGGGCATTTTTGAGGACACCACTGACGCTACCGTGATACTCTGGTGTTGCCAAAATTAACCCATCAGCTTGAATGACCGCATCACGCATGCGCTGAACATCCGGGTAATCTGGATATTCCTGCTCGCCATTACAAAACGGTAACTGCATTTGCCGCAAATCGATAATTTCAACCTCCGCACCCAAAGCTTCGACTCTTTGTGCAGCTATCTTCAAACCAACTTGCGTGTAAGACTCTGTTCTTAAACTGCCACCAATTCCAACAATTTTTACCATAACGAACTCTCAATCTCTTAATTTATTAAGTAGCCTTAATCCAAGGTTAGGTTTTTGCAAAGCGTAGTCATTACGAGTATGTTTATATATTAGCTTATAGACCAGCCAGTTGTGACAAAACGTGTAAAATTTCAATTGGTAGAGAATTGTTTGCTATTGAGAGTGAGTTTTATTCTGTTTGAGGAACTGTAAGATCCAAGGGCGAATCAGTGCGAAGTTAGGGATCTCAGATACAGGAATTTGTAAAGAGTAGACGTATGCAAGAGAAAAACTTGGGAATGGTTTTTTGTGGAAGCTACACTAGACAATTAGACACCAAAAAATTATTTGCTAGAAGAACAGCCATAAAAATGAGCGCTCAGCTTCTGCCAGCACAAAAAGGGTAGTTATTTATGAAAAAGGTTGAGAAAAAAACATCGATGAAAAAGCAAACAGCAAAGCGAGCTGCCTTGACTGGAGCGCTGGCTGCCAGTTTGCTCGTCTTGCCTAGTTTATCGGGAGGAGCTTCTGCACTGGCACAAAAGGCAGAACGCGACTCTCAAGCCCTATCTTATGGCGATTTAATCCAGAAAGTTCAGAGTGGAGAAATTGCCAGAGTAGAGCTTGATGAAACCGAACAGGTCGCGAGAGTGTATTTAAAAGACCAAAAGCCAGATACACAACCACAGCAGGTGCGGCTTTTGGAACAAAATCCAGAGTTAATTAACAAACTCAAAGAAAGGAAAGTTGAGTTTGAGGAAGTTTCTTCTGCTAACAGTAGAGCGGCTGTCAGCCTTTTGATTAACTTAATGTGGATTTTACCACTCGTGGCTTTGATGCTGTTGTTCTTACGCCGCTCCACAAATGCTTCGAGCCAAGCCATGAATTTTGGTAAATCAAGAGCACGCTTCCAAATGGAAGCAAAAACTGGAGTGAAGTTTGATGATGTTGCTGGTATAGAAGAAGCGAAAGAAGAACTGCAAGAGGTTGTCACTTTCCTCAAACAACCTGAAAAATTCACCGCTGTTGGTGCGCGTATTCCCAAAGGAGTCTTGCTCATTGGACCACCAGGGACAGGTAAAACACTTTTAGCAAAAGCGATCGCAGGTGAAGCTGGAGTACCGTTCTTTAGCATTTCCGGTTCGGAATTTGTGGAAATGTTTGTTGGGGTCGGTGCGTCTCGCGTGCGCGATTTATTTAAAAAAGCAAAAGAAAATGCTCCTTGTCTAATATTTATAGATGAAATTGACGCTGTTGGACGGCAAAGGGGTGCAGGAATTGGCGGTGGAAATGATGAACGGGAACAAACCCTCAACCAACTGTTAACGGAAATGGATGGATTTGAGGGCAACACGGGGATCATTATTATAGCAGCCACAAACCGTCCGGATGTGTTAGATGCTGCTTTGCTCAGACCCGGAAGATTTGACAGACAGGTCATCGTAGATGCCCCAGACCGTAAAGGTCGCCTTTCTATTTTACAAGTTCATGCCCGAAATAAAAAAGTTGACCCATCTGTTTCCTTAGAAGTGGTTGCGCGTCGCACGCCCGGTTTTACAGGAGCAGATTTGGCAAACCTTTTGAATGAAGCTGCTATTTTGACAGCACGCAGGCGAAAAGAAGCAATTACACAGCTAGAAATTGACGACGCTATTGACCGTTTGACAATTGGTTTAACTCTCAATCCACTGTTAGATAGCAAGAAAAAGCGGTTGATTGCTTACCATGAAGTTGGACACGCTCTTTTAGCGACACTTTTAGAAAATGCTGACCCACTCAATAAAGTGACTATTATTCCTCGTTCTGGAGGAGTTGGTGGTTTTTCACAGCAAATTTTGAATGAAGAAATGATTGATAGCGGGCTTTACAGTCGGGCTTGGATGATGGACAACATTACCATGACCTTGGGTGGAAAAGCAGCAGAAACAGAGGTCTTTGGAGAATCTGAGGTCACGGGTGGTGCGAGTAGCGACTTGAAAGTTGTGGCTAATCTTGCACGCAAGATGGTAACAATGTACGGAATGTCAGAACTGGGGTTGGTGGCTCTTGAAAATCAAAACAGTGATGTTTTTCTCGGTCGCGATTGGATGACCCGCAATGATTATTCAGAAGAGATGGCTACCAAAATCGACCGACAGGTTAGAGAAATGGCAAGTATATGCTACCAAGAAGCCCGTCGTATTATTCGTGAAAACCGTCCTTTGGTAGATCGGTTGGTGGATTTATTGGTTGAACAAGAAACAATCGAGGGCGAGCAATTCCGCAAGATTGTTTCGGAGTATACTGAGTTGCCAGAAAAACAGAAGATTGTGGTGTTTGGCTAATTGTTAGTTGTTACCCCAACCACTAACTAATAATTTGAATCCTGTTGAAGTTTAGACTCCTCAATTACGACTTGCGATTGTTGGGGAGTCCATTTTTGTGATGATGCTCTTGCAACTTGTTGCTGTGAGAACATTGCTCGCAGAACGACAGCGGGATCTACATAGTTTTTGGCATATTTTAATCCCCAGTGAAGGTGAGGACCTGTTGTACGCCCAGTCATCCCTACCCGACCAATCCTGAATCCAGCTGGGACTGGCTGACCTTCCCAAAGTTGAATACCTCCGTCTCGGTCTATGAGGTATCGCCGACCACTTGCGCTTTCTACGTGTCCTTCCATATGGCAGTAGGTGTGTTCCCACGGACCGGATTCAATAACAACGTGAGTACCGCAAGCGTTGCGATCGGCTACCTTACTCACTCTACCAGCCCACCAGTTGCGAATGTAACTTCCTTGTGGTGCGGCTATATCCAAGCCACTGTGAAATTCCCACCGGGAACCACCAGTTGCTGAGGGGCGATATCCAAATGCTGAAGTGTAGGCCTTAAAATTTTCCACGGGGAAAGAAGCGGCTAACCAAGTGTTATTATTTGTTGCTTGTAAGCTTGATTTTGGCTGAATTTGGCGCGGTGGGGTCGCATCTGGTGTGGATGAGCGTGGTATTCTTGCTATCGGAGTCGGAGAGGAACTGTGTGAATCTCGCTCGGGGATTGAAATAAAGGAAAACGCATTAACGTTTTTATTTTCCTTGGGCAAGAGAGTATTCAAATTAGCAATACTCAATCCAGATACAAATAGTGTGACTACAGAAATTGCTACTGTTTGTCGCCACTGACTCATTTTAAAATTCCTCTAAGCGATGATTTATCTGTAAATTAGTAGACAGAAATTAAACGCAGCAGAAGTTTCAATCTGATGGTCGATTGTTATTGACATCTGCTCGCTTTTACCCTGTATGCCGTAATGAAAAATGAAAATCGTCTTATTTTTGTTTTTTCCACCGAAATATATTACCAAAAAACCTTCCCAATGGTAGAGTGAAAAATAAGTAAAAATGCTGATAAGTTATCACAATACCTTTGGTGAAAAAGTAGATTTGGCTTCGATAGAAGCAGAAAAGCATCATCTACAGTACCTTCGGAAGCCATGTTGACTGAAATACTGCCTTTTAGCCTTGAGTTCGATAAAATAGCGATCGCAGGAACGAGTTTGTGGTCGCTAGCGTTGTATTTGGGATTTTCGACCGCCAGTGAATGGGTAACTCTACAACTCAACAGCTGGTTTAACTTTGCAGAGCGCTCCCTCTACATGAGCCAATCGGAATTTGAAAAAACTAAAAAGGCAAGGGAATCTCAAAATGCCCTTTATGCTTCGCTTTTTAGCATTCTGCCTTTTTTAGTACTTGGCGGTTTGTGTAATTGGGGAATAGAAGTTAGCTTGGGTCAAAGTTGGTCTATCAGCATGGGAATACTGGCTTGTATCGGTTCGGGAGTTTACGAACTTGGACGGCGCGATGGAAAAAAGGATGAAGGATGAAGTATGAATTATGAATTATGAATTATGAAAAATATACTTGGTTAAGTATGTTAGCTACCGCAACTAACACTCCCCTTAGTCCGACTCTTCGTAAGCAAATCCCGTAACCAGTTTTGTCGTTCAGCATTCATAATTCATAATTCATCATTTCTCCAATTCTTCTTTTACCAAGTATGCTAGCTTTTTCGCTGCACCGGGTTCTCCTCGAATAGCGCGTAACTTGGCTCGCATCTGTTCTAATTTTTCTGGATTATTTAGATAATCTATGACCATTTCCCCAACTTCTTGAGGTTGAAGTTTTCCCACTAATTCTGGTACAACCATTTCTTTTGCCCAGATATTAGGCCAAGCTAATAAACCCAATCTTCTCAGTGCTAACCAGTTAATCAATTTGGCAAAACTCGAGCCAATCAAAGGCATATTTGCTAGAAGCCCAGGTAATCCATCCCAAGAACGCATGGCATCTAGCTGTTGTGTTGGTAGTAAAACAATCATCGGTACAGCCAAAGAACCAAGTTCAGCTGTGTTTGCGCCTACGGTTGTTAAACAAATACTGCACTTAGATAATATACCGTATGCTGGCGTCTCAGTATGCAGTTCGACGTTTAAGCCCGTTTCTGTTTTGAGGATAAAGACTGAAGATTGGGTATTGGAAATAGGTTTGAGAGAAGCGCTATTAAAACCAAAGGTTTGAACAAAAGTGTTTTTCTCAGGATCGGCAAAACTTGCCAAAGTTTCCACATCTAAAGTCGGTGCAACGGGAATCAAAAATTGAGATTGCGGTCTTTTTGCCTTCACATATTCGGCAGTTGCCAACATGAAAGGGACTCCCTGTGTCAGTTTTGCAGCCTTCGATCCAGGAAGCAAACCAATCAATTCGGGAGAAGACAAGGGAGATGGGGTAGACACGGTAGACAATGGAGGAAATTCTACCTTGTCCTCCCCTCCCTGGGCTTCTGCCATTAAATCGCCAATGACGGTGAACTTATGAGTATATTTTTGAGGGACGCGTGCTGCTACTTCGGGCTTCATCACTCCAAAACGGTCTATTAAGTTACACCATCGTGCTTCCCATTCGGCATAAACAACTGTACGGTATCCCAACCTTTTGCCAAGAATAACCGGGAAAATTTGATCTCCACCTAAAAAAACAATAACACCGCACTTGCGCCATTCCCAATTCTCAAAGGTTTTTCCCCAAAGCAAAAAATTCCAAAAATGTTCTGCGGCTTGGACTCTATCGACTTCGGGAAAAGAGCGGGCTATTTCTGCTTCTTTACCACTGGAGTTGGGACAGGGTGACAAGATGATAGAAATCCTAATTTGTTCGCGGTTATTGCCCAATTGTTGTCGTAATTGCTTTACTACTGGGCGTACCCAAGTTGTGACTTCTCCAGGTCCATTTGAAAGAATTAAAATATCGGCAGTCATTAGGGGAGTATGGGGTATAGGGTAGGGGCATAATGCCTTAAGGTAGAGAGATCTCCGACTTCTTGATTGGGATGCTGTTGGTGAATCATGGGTCTCACGCCTTACCTCATTCCAGTGGCGCAGCCACCGGATTCCCTTGAGAGAGTCTCCACTTCCTGTACTCGTCTGTCACGCGAGCTAAAGCCTCGCAGACTGCATTCCCAGCCAAAGTTTGGGTTTTGAGAGATAAGGGAGCGTTGAATGAGGGATGTCACCCCTATGGATCGGCTGTATTTTTGAAGAAGTCGAGCATCTTGCACCATTGTCATTATTAAGCAAATATTTGTTCCGTTATTGATTAATTACTAATTAGCTATATACAAAAATAAAAAAAGAACGATTAATTCTCTACACAAAAATACCCAATCCCGAAAAAGAATTGTTGCAAAAAATTAACAAATAGTGAGTAGATACTTCTAATAATTGTCAAACAAGTTTACAAAATATTGCATTTTTTATATCATTTTGTGTCAGATAGACGACAAAATGCCCTACTAATAAGCATTTTCTGGTAAAAAACTGATATTGCCGACCAGAGGAAGAATCGATTGGCAAATTTGCCAAAAAGTTCTTTCTGTCAGAGAACACGCATCAAAGGAGCCTAGGAAGCATGTTCACTCACGTCAAGTCCACCATTAGACACATAGCCCCCAACCAATTGCAGGGGCGTCACTTAATTAAGGTGGTCTATGTCGTGTTAGAGTCCCAGTACCAAAGTGCATTGTCACAAGCGGTTCGGGCGATTAACGAAAACAATCCCAATCTGGCGATTGAAATCAGTGGTTATTTAATCGAAGAACTCCGCGACAAAGAGAACTACGAGGAGTTTAAAAAAGATATCGCAACTGCCAATATCTTTATTGCCTCACTGATTTTTATAGAAGACTTAGCCCAGAAATTAGTAACAGCAGTAGAACCATACCGCGATCGCCTTGACGTAGCCGTTGTGTTCCCCTCAATGCCTGAAGTTATGCGCCTAAATAAAATGGGCAGTTTCTCTTTGGCACAGTTGGGGCAATCTAAAAGTGCAATAGCACAGTTCATGCGAAAGCGCAAGGAAAAATCCGGCGCGGGTTTCCAAGATGGAATGCTAAAACTGCTAAGGACATTGCCGCAGGTGCTTAAGTTCCTGCCAATGGATAAAGCACAAGACGCCCGAAATTTCATGCTCAGCTTTCAGTACTGGTTGGGAGGGTCTCCAGATAATCTGGAAAACTTCTTACTCATGCTGGCAGACAAGTACGTTTTGAAAGGCGTTGAGACGAGAAATAGAGAGTCCGTACAGTACCAACCACCGGTAGTGTACCCAGATATGGGGATTTGGCATCCTCTTGCTACCACAATGTATGAGGATGTGCGAGAGTACCTGAATTGGTACAGCAGCCGTCAGGATATCTCTCCGGATCTCAAGGACCCTTTAGCACCATGTATAGGGTTGGTCTTGCAACGCACGCACCTTGTTACTGGTGATGACGCTCACTATGTAGCGATGGTACAAGAACTCGAAGCAATGGGAGCAAGGGTTGTTCCAGTGTTTGCAGGAGGATTGGACTTTTCCAAGCCTGTAGAAGCATTTTTCTACGAACCCACTCATAAAACTGCCTTGGTGGATGCTGTTGTATCTCTAACGGGCTTTGCTTTAGTAGGTGGACCTGCACGTCAAGACCATCCTAAGGCAATTGAGGCGCTGAAGCGGTTAAACCGTCCTTACATGGTGGCATTACCCCTCGTCTTCCAAACTACAGAAGAATGGCAAGATAGCGATTTGGGATTGCACCCAATTCAGGTAGCATTGCAAATTGCGCTTCCTGAGTTAGATGGTGCGATTGAACCAATCATTCTATCAGGACGTGATGGCACAACAGGGAAAGCGATCGCACTGCAAGACCGCATCGAAGCAGTCGCACAACGCGCTCTTAAGTGGGCAAATCTACGCCGCAAACCAAAGTTAGACAAGAAAGTTGCTATCACTGTGTTCAGTTTCCCACCAGATAAAGGGAACGTGGGAACGGCTGCATACCTAGATGTGTTTGGTTCCATTTACGAGGTCATGAGAGCACTCAGGAACAACGGGTATGAAGTGCAAGACTTGCCAGAAAACGCTAAGGAGTTGATGGAACAAGTCATCCACGATGCACAAGCACAGTACAGCAGCCCCGAACTTAACGTTGCTTACCGGATGTCGGTTCGCGAGTATGAAGCACTCACGCCTTACTCCCAACGATTGGAAGAAAACTGGGGACCACCACCAGGACATCTCAACAGCGATGGTCAAAACTTGCTGATTTATGGTAAGCAATTTGGGAACGTTTTCATTGGGGTTCAGCCAACTTTTGGTTATGAAGGCGACCCAATGCGGTTGTTGTTCTCCCGTTCTGCAAGTCCCCACCACGGTTTTGCGGCTTACTACACCTACCTAGAACAAATTTGGCAAGCGGATGCAGTGTTGCATTTTGGAACTCACGGTTCCTTGGAATTTATGCCAGGGAAACAAATGGGGATGTCTGGAGAATGTTATCCAGATAACTTGATTGGAACCATTCCCAATCTTTATTACTATGCAGCTAATAACCCGAGTGAAGCAACAATTGCCAAGCGCCGCAGTTACGCTGAAACAATTTCTTATTTGACTCCTCCTGCAGAAAATGCTGGATTGTATAAGGGTTTAAAAGAACTCAGCGAGTTAATCGCTTCTTACCAAACTCTCAAAGATAGCGGACGGGGTATTCCTATTGTTAATACCATCATGGATAAATGCCGGATGGTTAATTTGGATAAGGACATAGCCTTACCAGAAATGGATGCCAAGGATATGAGCGGTGAAGAACGCGATAATATCGTTGGTTTGGTGTACCGCAAGTTGATGGAGATTGAATCGCGACTGTTACCCTGTGGATTGCACGTCATAGGGAAACCACCTTCTGCAGAAGAAGCGATCGCAACTCTCGTTAACATTGCCAGCCTAGACCGTCCTGAGGAGGAAATTCTCAGTCTTCCCCGTCAAATCGCAAACAGCGTAGGACGCAATATTGATGAAGTTTACCAAAACAGCGACAAAGGCATTTTAGAAGATGTCCAGTTGCTGCAAGATATTACAATGGCAACCCGTGCTGCTGTTTCTGCCCTTGTCAAAGAGCAAACAGATGCAGAAGGACGAGTTTCCCTTGTTTCCAAGCTCAACTTCTTCAATATGGGTAAAAAAGAACCTTGGGTAGAAGCGCTGCACAAAGCAGGTTATACCAAGGTAGATGCTACAACCCTGAAACCGCTATTTGAGTATTTGGAATTCTGCTTGCAACAAGTTTGCGCTGATAATGAATTGGGAGGATTGCTCCAAGGTTTAGAAGGTGAATATATTCTTCCCGGTCCCGGTGGTGACCCCATCCGCAACCCAGATGTATTGCCTACAGGGAAAAACATCCACGCCCTTGACCCCCAAGCTATTCCCACAATGGCTGCGGTACAGTCCGCAAAAATTGTCGTAGATCGATTGCTAGCAAGGAATAGGGCAGAAAATGGCGGTCAATATCCTGAAACCATCGCTTGCGTGCTTTGGGGAACCGATAACATTAAAACTTATGGTGAATCCCTAGCACAAATCATGTGGATGGTGGGAGTGAGACCGGTTCCCGATGCATTGGGACGGGTAAACAAGTTAGAACTGATACCTTTAGAAGAGTTAGGACGCCCCCGCATTGACGTGGTTGTTAACTGTTCTGGAGTATTCCGCGACTTGTTCATCAACCAAATGAACCTGTTGGATCAAGCAGTGAAGATGGCTGCAGAAGCGGATGAACCTGTAGAAATGAACTTTATCCGCAAGCACGCCTTGGAACAAGCTGAGGAAATGGGGATTAACCTGCGCCAAGCAGCAACTCGCGTGTTCTCCAATGCTTCTGGTTCCTACTCATCCAATATTAACTTGGCAGTAGAAAACAGTACTTGGGAAAGCGAAGCTGAATTGCAGGAAATGTACCTCAAGCGCAAATCCTTTGCTTTCAGTGCCGATAACCCCGGTACGATGGAAGAATCAAGGGCTATTTTTGAAAAGACCTTGAAAACCGCTCAGGTGACTTTCCAAAATCTTGACTCTTCCGAGATTAGCTTGACGGACGTTTCCCATTACTTTGATTCCGATCCTACCAAGGTCGTTGCTAGCTTGCGGGGTGATGGTAAAACACCAGCATCCTATATTGCGGATACAACTACAGCTAACGCACAAGTCCGTACTTTATCAGAAACTGTACGTTTGGATGCTCGTACCAAGTTGTTAAATCCCAAGTGGTACGAAGGTATGCTTTCTCACGGTTACGAAGGTGTGCGAGAACTCTCCAAGCGATTGGTCAATACAATGGGTTGGAGTGCAACCGCAGGTGCTGTTGATAACTGGGTTTACGAGGATGTCAATACCACGTTTATCAAAGATGAAGAAATGCGGAAGCGTTTGCTGAATCTTAACCCCCATTCATTCCGCAAAATGGTTTCTACTTTGTTGGAAGTGAACGGTCGCGGTTACTGGGAGACGAGTGAAAACAATTTGGAATTGTTGCGCGAGTTGTACCAGGAGGTTGAAGACCGGATTGAGGGAATTGAGTAAGGTCTAATCGTGCAGTCCCCATATGTAGAGACTAGCATGGCTAGTCTTTACTGAGATAATTCCCCCTTTTTAAGGGGGGTTAGGGGGGCTCGAAACTTGTGTACACCATCGTAACCTTTATAAGTTTGGTAAATAAAAAAATATTTTCACAGAATTGCGGAATAGTGGCATTTCATTTTGTAGGTAATTACAGACAAAGAAAAACGGGGTTAACTGATAAGAGGTTAATACCTTAAATCTAGGAAAACCTGACAACCAATAACTTTTTAATTTACTAACTTGAAAATCTTTATAAAAACCCAGACCGCACTGCTGAATAAAGTGGTGCGGTCTTATAATTTTTGACACTTGCACCTCTACCAACGTAGCTTACTGATTTGGGAACCACTATACTGCTCAAGTTTTACAGACCCGTAGTGCGTTCGCTTCTCCAGTTTCGTATAGCATGGGTGTATGTGACTCAACTCCAGGAGAATGAGATGCAAGTTGCCAAGAATTTTGAGAGTGAACTTCAACACGTTACTGAGTTTTGGTCACCTAGAGTTGTAGGTAGAGTGAACGATCGATATATCAAAGTTGCAAAACTTAAAGGCGAATTTGTTTGGCATAAACACGACAACGAAGATGAACTGTTTTATGTTGTCAAATGACAGCTAACGATTCAGTTTGAAGATCGTAAAGTAGAACTGAAAGAGGGCGATTTTTGTGTAGTGTCTAAAGGTGTGATGCATAAACCCATTGCTAAAGATGAATGTTGGATCGTCTTGATTGAGACTGTGACAATCCAGCACACAGGAGATGTTGAGACTCCAATAACCAAAACCATCGAACAGCAACTCGCTCAAGCAGGTACAACCTGAATCACCCCAACAAACTTTTGAGAAATTAAGTATAGCCCCTTCTTTTCAAAGGAGTTGGGGAGATCTGCAATGTGTGAAATCCCTAATACACAGTTGTGGTTGAGAAGAGATTTCTAGCAAGAATTTAAGAAAATCTTATACCATCACTTTTATTTATCCTTTTGAAAACAAAGAGTATTTGCTCTTATAGTTGGGTCGGCGTACATTAAGACACATAAGGTAAATCACAAGAACGCCGAGGTGCAAGATGAAGCTGGCAAAGAAAACATTATCTAACAGTGTTGGTACAAAAGTTGTTCAAAATTCCTCTGTGATTGAGAAACAGCAATTAGTAACCCAAAATATAGCAAATCAAGAATTGACACCAGGACAGCGCCTTGCAGATAAATTAGCAGCACAAGTAGGTTCTTGGGGATTTCTTATTGGTCAAAGTGCGATTTTAGCAGGAGACGATCGCAAAGTTGCTGAAGAGTTGGTTCGTTGGTAAGAGTTAGGCACCAGTGCATTTTTCATTTCTGCGATCGCCCTTGGCGCAAGCTGTACCCAGCTTATCGCTACAAGTATCGCAATGTTACACCAAATCGATACGTTTTTAGGTTATGAGCTAGGCTCTCTTAAAGATTTTGAGAAAAAAGAATATTCGCCCTGTGAAACAAAAGCCCTTGCAGATATAGACCACAGTTAGTTCAAACATTGCTAGTAAGAAGATTAAGGAGACATAGAAATGCACTCATTTGTGACAGCTATCCCTACTGGAATTACAGCTTTTACAGCCACCAACTTGGATGATTTAGTTATCTTGACGCTGTTATTCTCGCAGGTCAATGCAACTTTCCGTCACCGACACATTGTCATTGGTCAGTACCTGGGCTTTTGTACTCTCACAATCGCCAGCTTAGTTGGTTTTTTGGGAGGTTTAGTAGTCCCATCACAATGGATTGGGTTGCTAGGTTTAGTTCCAATCTCCATCGGGCTAAATCGTCTGCTTAATCCAGAAAGCGATTCATCATCGCAAAGCGAGTCAGAAACCGAACTGTCTCATTCTTCTCCTTTTGCTGGGTTCCTTTGTCCCCAGACTTATAGTGTAGCAGCTATTACCATCGCTAATGGCAGTGACAATGTAGGTATTTATATGCCATTGTTTGCTCACTCTACCCTTGGAGATCTGTTGGTTATTATTACAGTTTTCTTGTTACTCGTTGGGGTTTGGTGTACTCTGACTTACAAACTTACTTGCAAACCAGCGATCGCCAATCTCCTGAACCGCTATGGTAATAATCTTGTACCGTTTGTCTTGGTAGGTTTGGGTGTGTTTATTATTTTAGATAGTGCCTCCCTAACTCCAATGACCTTAATAGCTATTTGCCTGAGTTTAATGGGGCTTATCAAAATTATTCAAAATAACAAGTTTAAAGCTCAAAGTTTGTAATTTTAAAAAAAACATGAAACTTTTTCAAGTACTTTTAGTGGTTCTAGTGCTTGTACTTAACCTATTTATGGCTTTTCCCTCTTGGGCAAAAACTCCTTCCTTAGTTAACGATGTTGATGATTTTCAAGTGGGACAGAAAGTCATTTGGCTTTACAAAGCTCGTGCTGACTTTGATGAAGTTCACAAAATTCCTGCTGAAGTCGTGAAGCTAAGCGAAAAACAAGTACAAATTAAAATCCGCAAAAACAACGAATTTATCAATCGTTGGGTAAATCCAAATAAATTGGAGAAGTTTTGCCAAGACAAGAGAAAGTTTAAAGATTGTGAGGAGAATTCATAAATTTCAACTCAACCAACAACTAAAACCATTTATAATTCTCGTTCGTTAGTTGAAATTCAAGTCATTGAAAGTTTAGTAAAACTCATATTAATGTATGATTTTTAACGTTACAAAAATCATAAATAGCATCGAGAAATGGATAGAAAAGTATTTATGTCACTTACAGAAGAATGAAGCAACACCAACTTTCCCATCACATTTTTTGTCAGAAAGCACGATTGTGTAAAACAAAGGAGAAAAATATGCAGTTTATCAAAGTTGTTCTTGTCGCTGTTGTATTTATTGTGAATTTAGCGATCGCTCAGCCTTCTTGGGCGGGTAAAAATTTCACCAAGGGTACTGACTATGCTGAGGTTACTCAGGAGTTGAATGAACTTTTGAGAGTGCAAACTGCTCCAGAGCAAGCAGGCTATACACCTGAAGAATTTCAGAGCCGACTGGCAAAATTACAGTTACAAAAAAATATTATCGAAACAGCCACGAAACGAGCACAATGCCGCAATGAAACTGGAAGAACGTTGGCTGTTTATGCCAATAAACCCAAAAAATTACCAACTCAACTCTACTATTTAGGAGCAGGAAAAATCACGGATGATGATTGGGATTGTGATGGAATCTACTTACCTGCTATGACTCAGGTAGCTCTCAGCCCCAATGCTCAACCACAAGAGTTGACTGAACCTATCGCAGTTAAGTTTGTAGATGGTACACAATCCATTGCTAGATTCAACCCAGCAACTGGTGCCATTGAATTGAATATTGAACCTGCTAAAGTATACAAGGCAGGCGAAAGTGCCTGGTCAATCCCCACATTATCTCAATCATACATTGATACCCAAATTCCCACTCCACAACTGATTGATTAATTTTGTAGAGTAGGTTTGAATTGTCATTCTCTCGTTCCTAGCCTCAACCTAGTGGTTCACCACATAAGTTTTGATAGTCACTCACCTCGTTCCCAGGCTCAGCTTGGGAACGAGAGTGGTTAGTGCGTTCACTTACCCAGTAAAATTAATGCGATAGACCATTAGCAACTGGGAGCATCCCAATTTGGAAAAAACACGTTTGCGATTGAAATCACGACTATACAGGCTAAGTCCACGCAGGTGGACTTTGTTTATGTAGCCCCAGAATTCTATTCTGAGGGCAATTAGCACTCTTTGGGATGCTCCCAGTCCAACTTTTATAAATTTGACCCATAAAAGCTGAATTGAATACTGACAGTGCTATGTACAACAGTTTCGGGAGGTTGAAAAATATTTTCGCAGAATTACGGAATAGTCGCATTTCACCTTGTAGGTACTTACAGACAAATCAAACCGAGGTTAACTGATGGCAGGTCAATGCCTGAAATCTAGCAAAACCTCAAGCTTATGACTTTTAATTTATTAACTTGAAAATCTTTATAAAAATCCAAACCGTACTGCTTAAAAAGTGGTGCGGTTTTATAACCAGAAATTGAAACGATCGCTATTCTTATGATGCGTTTGATGAAATTTTTTCCACTGACCTTATCTGCTTTATTTTCCACTGTACTTTTTAGCTTTGTACTTTATAACTCAAATACTACCACAATTGCTGCTCCTCAAGAAAATAAAGGTCATACAGTAGCTTTTTTAAGTATGAGGCGCAATACGAATCAATTCAATATTTATACGATTGAAACTAACGGTTTAAACCGCCGACAGCTTTCGCGAAATCTAAATGTTAGTCCAACCATGGTTTGGTCAAATAATGGTAAGCATCTAGCTTTTGTTAGCGATGAGACTGATATTTATACAATTAATGCAGATGGATCTGGATTAACTAAAATCTTTGCGGGGTCTTTTTGCAAAGCTTCTAGATATAGAATGAAATGGTTTTTAAATGACAAAAAATTAGCTTTTACAAGAGATTGTGATGGCAGTACCTCCGATACTCCAGGAAACGTATCTCTATATCTCAGCAATACAATTGGTACTGAAAAAACTAAATTGATTAAAGAATGGCAGATAGGAGGTATTCCACCAAAAAAAGAAATTTCGTCTTCTTTATACCTATCACCAAACGGACAAAAAGTAGTCTTTTTCAAAGATAACAGTATATTTCAGATGAGTACGGATGGCTCAGAGTTGACAACGATAACTAGCGCACCAGGAGATGATTACCCTTCCGAACTCATTTGGTCACCTGATGGGACTCAAATTGCCTTCTCATACGGAAAAGAGCGCAATCTACCAATTTATTTACTGAATATAAAAAACAAAACGCTAAAGAATTTATCAAATGCATCTGAGAAACAAGCTTATTCTGGTCTCTTATCATGGTCACCTGATGGAACTCGGCTTGCTTACTATCATGACCAAGGTAGTCAAGAATTTGGGATTCAATTAGATATTTTTGTGCTTGATATTTTTCAAGGAACTGTTAAAAAATTGACTGATAAGCCGGGGGAATATAGTGAATTGCAGTGGTCACCAGATAGCAAGCAGATTGCTTTTACAAGCGGAAATTTTTCTAATAAAAAGCTGTACGCGATCGCAGTTGATGAACTCAAGCTCACCGAGCTAGCTTCACAATTACCGCCATCTAGAATTGAGAGTTTAACTTGGTCTTTAGATAGTCAGCAAATTGCTTTTATCAAAGAAGAAAAAACGAACGAACAATCGGGGAATCAAAGCATTATGTATGCGATCGCTCGAGACGGTTCAAAGTTGAGAAAATTGTCAAATTCTGGAGATTTGTTTCTTTCAAGCCCTACTTGGCGACCATAACTGTGGCTCCACCGATCGCTGCAGACAATCGCGCATATCTTCTAGTAAGTAGATACAACTAAACTTGAGGGAGTTTGTGAATTCAAGGTGCTTTTTGGGGAATCCTAACACCATCAATACCCAATAATTAGCTTCGGGAATTGAAACCCCAAAACACCATGAAACAATTCTTTTCCTGGCAAAACGAGCGCGTCTTCAAACAAGTCGTCAGCTTTTTTTTATTAGTTTTATTAACATCAATGGGAGCTAGTTGTCAAGCACCCTCATCCAACAATCCTGCTCAATCTGGAGCAAAGGCAAAGACGAATTTTACAGAGGCTCAACCTTTAAGAGTGGCTGTCATTCCCTGGCAAAGCCCGGAAGAACAAAAACAAAAATTGCAACCCTTAGCAGACTACCTCCAAAAAACCCTACAGCGCCGGGTCTCCTTCCAAATTTCAAAGGACTACGCAACTGCGGTGGATCTGTTGGTAAACCAGGAGGTAGATATGGCGTATTTAGCTGCAGTAACGTATATTAAGGCACGCGAGCGCAATCCTAACATTGAGCCGCTTGTCATACCAATCGATCAAACCACGGGACGGCCCTGGTACACTAGCATAATTGTTGCTGATACGACCAAAGACATTAAATCCCTGTCGGATTTAAAGGGCAAACGCTTCGCCTTTGTGAGCCCATCCTCTACATCCGGGTTCCTAATGCCCATGAATGCCTTTCAGGAAAAGGGGATCGACCCAACGCGGGACTTCACTAGAATCCGTTATTCTGGCAGTCATGACAAAGCACAAACAGATTTGAAAACAGGTCTAGTGGATGCGATCGCTGAAGACAAAGCCTCTTTCTTAAGAAGTCAGAAAGCAGGCAAACTCTCTACTACCCAATACAAAATTATCTGGGAATCCGATCCCATACCATCGCCACCTATTGTCATCAACACAAAGAAATTTTCCCCAGAAGTCATCATCAAATTGCGACAGGCATTAATTGATGCCCCAGTTGGTGTTGTGGATGTAAGTGGGACAAAATCTGCTGGATATACCCTAGGGAAAGATAGTGACTACGAGCAAGTGCGACAAATTTATCTCCGTTTAAAATCTGTCACAGTAGCCGCGAAATAACAATGAAGATTCTTACCAAGTTTATTGGTTCGACAGCGATTTCTGTAGGGTTGACAATTGTATTAGTGGGAGGCAGTACACTCCTTATTAAACAAACGGAACAATCGGTTGACCGCAGCCAATACCTGACAAATCAAGCCGTTCGCAAAACTCAAGACCTACAGCTTTCCTTAGAAGAGCAAACCTCGGCACTGAAGAACTATCTGTTGCTCAACCGCAGTACAGCAGATATTTTAGTCTACGAACAAGCTGCCTCTCGGTTTTCAATGACTTTGATTCAACTGAAACAACTGATGCCAGAGGCAAAGCAACCCAATGTGGTACTTCGCCGCCACCAGTTTCTGGTACGTCTAGTGGAAGAGCTGAAAAACCAAACCGAGTCTTCCACTCTTCAGGCACAGCAAGATGTTAAAGCTATTAACTCCTTCCAAGATGACATCAAAATGTTTCTTAAAGTACTTGTGGAGGAAGTGCAGCAACAAGATATTGCCACCCGCCAAGCCGCCGAACGATTTCAGCAAACTGCTACCATTGCCACCTACGCCCTGATTGGAATCGTGCTGTTGATTTTCATCGCCCAGTTTGCCTTGACCTTATTGCCCGTGATTCGCTCCATTCAGGAACTCCAACTGGGCGCTGCAAAATTGGGGGTTGGCGAGCTGAATTATCGCTTAAATATTCACACTGGCGATGAAATTGAACAATTAGCGCGGGAATTTAACCAGATGGCAGCGAGATTGTCAGAATTGTATGCTTCCTTGGAACAGAAACGAACGGCTGCCGATAGTGCAAATCAGGCCAAGAGCGAGTTCTTAGCAAATATGAGCCACGAACTCCGCACCCCACTAAATGGCATTCTGGGCTACACCCAAATTCTCAACCGTTCCCACAGTTGGGGAGAAAAAGAACATAAAGGTATTCATATTATTCACCAGTGTGGTTCTCATTTGCTGACGCTGATTAATGACATCCTTGATATATCGAAAATTGAAGCCCGCAAGCTGGAATTGCAACCCCAAGCGATTCATCTACCATCTTTGTTACAGGGCATTGCAGAGATAGTCCGCATTCGGGCAGAGCAAAAAGGGATTGATTTTGTCTATTTGCCTGATGTTAACTTACCAGAAGGAATCAAAGCCGATGATAAACGGTTGCGCCAAGTGTTGATTAACTTATTGGGGAACGCTGTTAAGTTTACCGATCGAGGGAAAGTTACGTTTAAAGTTGAGGTTATTGGTCAAGCAAACTCACAAATAACAATTCGGTTCCAAGTTAGCGATACTGGCATTGGTATGAGTACAGAATCGTTAGCCAAAATTTTTCTTCCTTTTGAACAGGTAGGTGATGGCAAACGTCACGCCGAAGGAACGGGACTTGGACTGGCTATCAGTCACAACATCGTTACTTTGATGAACAGTGAAATTCAAGTGCAGAGTCAGTTGGGAGTTGGTAGCACCTTTTCCTTTGAGGTAAATTTACCTCTAGCCTTGGAATGGCAACAGTCTGTCAGAAATATTACCGGACAGCAATTGGTTGGGTATCAGGGGGGTAAACAAACAATTTTAGTGGTTGATGACAAATGGGAAAATCGTTCGGTAATTGTCAACTTATTGGAACCACTAGGTTTTGTCATTGTGGAAGCGGAAGATGGGCAAGATGCGTTGGCTAAGGTGAATCAGATTATGCCCAATTTAATTATTACCGATCTCTTAATGCCTGTAATGGATGGGTATGAATTTCTCAAAAAGATCAGACAGTCTGAGACATTTAAGGGACTTCCCGTAATTGTTTCTTCCGCATCAGTTTCGACAATCGATCAACAACAAAGCCTTGATGCTGGTGGTGATGATTTTTTGGTGAAACCCGTCCAAGCTGAGGAATTATTTAAACTATTACAAAAACACTTGCAAATTCAGTGGAATTATAAATCCAATGCATTACCACTTGAGCCATCAGTTCATTTGGAAGAGACATCAGCAAGTATTCCGTCTGTAAAACTGGTTGTCCCTGATGCAGAAGTCCTTATACAGCTGCTTCAACTTGTTCAAGATGGACGCTTGAACAAACTAGCGGAAGTGGTTGTTACTTTAGAAAATCAGGAGCAAAGTTATGCCACTTTTGTAAAGCATATTCTGGAACTGACCGGAAAATTCCAGGTAGAGGAACTAGAAGCTTTTATTCAGCAATTTATCCATTAATTAAAGATGTAAAGAGGTGAAAGATGCAAGAGGTACAATTAATTTTGGTGGTTGATGATACTCCGGCGAATTTGGCCGTAACTTCTGAAGTCTTGACTGATGCGGGGTTTGAAGTTGCGATCGCGAAAGATGGTGAACGTGCTATTAAACAAGCCGAACGCAATTTACCCAATCTGATTTTACTGGATATTATGATGCCCGGTATTGATGGTTTTGAGACATGCCGTCGCCTGAAAGCCTCACCCATTACCCAAGAAATTCCCATCATTTTTATGACGGCTCTTTCAGATACCACCGATAAGGTTATGGGATTTAACTTGGGTGGAGTCGATTACATTACAAAGCCATTTCAAGAAGCAGAACTGCTTGCTCGTGTTAAAACTCATTTAAAATTACGCCATCTCACGCAAAATTTAGAACAACAAGTTGCCGAGCGTACAGCTGAACTTAGGGCAACCTTACAACAATTACAACAGTCGCAGTTTCAGTTAATACAATCAGAAAAAATGGCAACCTTGGGACTTTTGATGGCGGGTGTTGCCCACGAAATCAATAATCCTGTTAACTTTATTCATGGTAATTTGGATCATATTGAAGGGTATACTCAAACTCTGATAGAATTTATCCAACTTTATCAAAAGCACTATCCCCATCCCCCAACAGAAATTCAAGAGAAAGCAGAGAATGAAGATCTGGAATTTTTACAAGAAGACTTGCTCAAAATTGTGAGTTCTATCAAAATGGGTAGCGATCGCATCCGAGAAATTGTCAAGACTCTCCGTAATTTCTCTCGCACCGATGAAGTGGAAGTTCAAGCTGTTGATATTCATGAGGGAATTAACAGTACTTTGACGATTTTGCAACACCGTCTCAAAGCTCATTGCGCTCGTCCAAGTATTGAAGTTATTAAAGATTACAGTGCTTTACCCCCAGTAGAATGCTATCCCGGACCTCTAAATCAGGCATTTATGAACATTTTGGTTAATGCGATCGATGCTTTAGAGGATTCATTTTACGGAGGATTCATGAATCTGAAAACACCAAGTATCTCTATCCGCACTTCAGTT
This sequence comes from Tolypothrix campylonemoides VB511288_2, assembly GCF_045999855.1. Taxonomy (NCBI): domain Bacteria; kingdom Bacillati; phylum Cyanobacteriota; class Cyanophyceae; order Nostocales; family Tolypothrichaceae; genus Tolypothrix; species Tolypothrix campylonemoides. The sequence continues at coordinate 375,595 of NZ_JBFPMW010000003.1, read as the reverse complement.
ATTGATACTCAATGGGTAGAAATCGCTATAGCTGACAATGGACGTGGTATTCCCGAACAGATTAAACAACGTATATTTGACCCATTTTTTACTACCAAACCTGTTAATAAAGGTACTGGAATGGGATTATCTATTAGCTACCAAATTATTACTGATAAACATAACGGCAAGTTGGAGTGTTTTTCTACTCCTGAAGCAGGCGCAGAGTTTGTGATTCAGATTCCCATTCAACAATGTTAGAACTCCAAGAGTTCAGCAACCGCAGATGAATGCTGATGAACGCAGATTGTATCTACCTTATTGGGATGACAATTCGTTAACATCACCCATTTACGAAACCTCGATCAATTCCATACATTTTTTTAAAAGTTCATCTGCCATTGACACAAATTCTACATCAATACACATAAATCCAAAACACTCAACCTCCTCCCTCATGCGTTGATTGTAGAACAGGGTACGGTTTAGAAACTTTTGAATTAGGTACTTTTCATCCTCACCTACATTATAAAAATTACTTTCACGCTTAATTCGGTTTTGGAACAGTTGGTCGCTAGCCGTAAGCCAAATCGCTTTAACACCATTTTTGCCAACTAAATTCGCTACAAATCCCGGCCATAACGCAGAGCCTTCAAGTATAAGGCGTTCTGTTGATAAATCAGACGCATGAGAATGAACAATAGCCTCGACTTGCGGCAATACATTTTTCTCATAATGCGATAATACATCCAAAAAAAGAGCGTCAATAGACAGCGTTCGATAATGTTTTGCTACGTACTCTGAAATAGCCTTTCCATTTGCACCTACCCAAGGACGTCCGGGATGTCGAGCGAGGTTGTCCGTAGAACGATAACTCCAACCAAGCTTCGCCGCCAAAGATTGGCTGAGGGTCGATTTGCCTGTGTGAGAGGAGCCACCAATTAGAATCACTCGTGTTTCATTAATTAATGTATTCATAAACCTATTTTTAATGGGAGCATCTTTAAGAGTACCGATTGCCCTCAGAATAGAATTCTAGGGCTATACAAACAAAGTCCGCCTACGCGGACTTAATTTAAGAAGCGTGGTTAATGCATTTGTAATGAATAAATTCATAATTTGTAATTATGAATTATTCGGTCAGTCTCTTCCGTTGATGCTGCTTAAACCAATCAAATAGTACTGGATTGTTGTAGGTCTGCGTCCACGAGTCGTGGTCGGCTTCTGGATAGACTGTGAACTTCACATTACCACCGCAAGCTTTCAGTGCCTCAACCATCTCTTGCGAGGCACTGATGGGAACAATGAAATCGCGTGCGCCATGAAATGCCCATACTGGAATGTCTTTGAGATTGCAGGCTTCCGTTGGGTTTCCACCCCCACAAATTGGCGCTATAGCAGCAAATCGATATGGTTGGGCAGCAGCCCAACGCCACGTTCCATAACCTCCCATGCTGATGCCTGTTAGGTAAACCCGATCTGGATCGACGTGATAGGAATTTAAGACTTCATCTAAAAGAATACTCAAATGCGGCACCGACCAATACTGACCTTGGGGACATTGGGGAGAAACAACCATAAAGGGAAAGTCTGGTTGCTCCTCTACAATTCTAGGAACACCATGCCTTGTGACATCTTCTAAGTTAGACCCTCTTTCACCTGAACCATGCAAGAACAGGATTGCCGACCATTTATCTTGTGTTTCATAACGTTCCGGCAGGAACAGCAAGTAATTGTAGCTGCTTGTTCCAGTGATTTGTTGTTGTCGAGTTTGCATGAGTGAGAGTTTGCCTTTACCAATGCAGGCTCCATTGTAGTGCATCGCCATCAATTAAAATCAGGTAATTTGTTTTATGCTTGTGGCATAGTAAACTCGAACAACTTATTAGAGTGAATGTTTACTCTGCGCGATTACCAACAAGAATTGGTATCAAAAGCCCTAAGTGCTTGGTCAAATGGGATGAGAAAAATCTTGCTGCAACTGAGTACGGGTGGCGGTAAGACAATTATCTTTGCTGCTATTGCAACTGAATTTAGTTGTAGGGGTGAAGGTGTACTGGTTGTGGCTCATAGGGAAGAGTTGATTCTCCAAGCAGCAGAAAAATTAGCAGCATTATGTGGAGTGCAACCAGGAATCCTCAAAGCAGGATACAAACCAACTGATTCTTTAATTCAAGTAGCCAGCATCCAGACTCTTTATCGCCGCAAAACTTACCCAAAAGCGGAGTTAGTGATTGTTGACGAAGCTCACCATTGTTCGGCTCTGAGTTACCGTAAATTGTTAGATGCTTATCCTCATGCACTCATTTTGGGAGTGACGGCTACACCAAGACGAGAAGATGGTTATGGATTGCGAGATATATTCGAGTACTTGATTTGTTCTATTACAACTAAGGAATTGATCGCTCTTGGGTATTTGACAGATTATAAGTTAATAGCTGGTTTTAAGTATTCCAAACACAAACTTCCTTCTAAACGTGATTTTACTAAAAAAGAATTAGAGGAAGTCGCTTCTGATTACAAACCTTCTGAGGTGTTAAAGCAGTGGCAGAATTTTTGTGCTGGTAAGAAAACAATTATTTTTGCAGTCAATGTCAAGCACTCGCAAGCGATCGCAGCAATGTTTTGCTCCAACAGTATCGCTTGCGAACATCTTGATGGAGATACACCTTCTGATGAGCGGAAAGCAATTTTAGATAGATTTAGGAGTGGTGAAACGCTTGCAATTAGCAATTGTGCCATTTTGACAGAAGGGTTTGATTGTCCCGATTCTGAGGCAATTGTGATTGCTCGTCCTACGACTAGCGTTACGTTATGGTTGCAGATGATTGGCAGAATACTGCGTCCGGCACCAGGAAAAGAGTTTGCTACCATCTTAGACATGACCGACAATTGGTACAGGCTTGGTCGTCCCTGCGACCATCGAGAATGGAGTCTTGACCCGGTATCCTGCGATCCAGAAACCTTAGGATCGCGGTGCTGTCCGCACTGTCACCACGTCTTCAAACCAATGCCCGGTCTGATTCGTACTCTTGAATATTTTCACTCTGTCCCATCTGAGTTTGTGACCGTATATGAAGCGGATTGTCCCAACTGCGAAGAATATTTTCGTTGGACATTATCAGAATCAAATGGAATAGAAAATGGTGGAGTGCCAACCGTGATTAACACCTTTGATATTGAGTTTAAAGAGGTGCCACCTGAAATTCGACCGAGTTTGCTGCGCCCAATATTGGATGCTAAAAAGCGCAAATTTAGGACAGAAGAAAAGAAATTGGTTTTTTATAATGATACTATTAAAAATTGGTTTTTAAATTGTCAAGAACTCACATTATTAGAACTAAACTACGCTATTGAACTACTGAATTGTCAAGAATGGGCATTTGAGTACAGTATAGAATGTTTGGTCGCTCGAGTTCGCAAGGCTAAAGAATGGGACGATGTAACAAAAATTATGTCACGTCGTCCGGACAGTGTGAAAAAAGTGATTTGGTCTCAATTGTCTCGTCTCGAAAAAGACAAGCTCAACCAAATGAAAGTGGAGCATGAGAAAGAACTGGAGCAATGGTTAAGCGAAGAAAACCTTATAACAATAGCAAGTTATCTTGAAGCTTGTGAAGATATGGAAATGATTTCTTCTTTATGGCAAATCTATAACAAAGAAGCGATTAGAGTGGCGAGTCAGCGGCTCTCTACTGATAAGCTCGATCGAATCAATCAATGGATTTCTCAGCTAGAAAGAACCAGTTAACCCAATACTCCCGCAATTCCGAGGAGCTTGAAACCAGAGCAAGGGGGAGAAATTTCTGCCATCGCAATGACTGCCTATGCTGCCGAGATCGATTATCAACAGGCTATAGCAGTCGGATTTCAATTGCATATTCCCAAATCTGTAGAGCCAGAGGAGTTAGTGAGGGCAATCCAGTCCTTAAATGGTAAATGACAACGGTGTCATTACTCAAAGATTTTGCCATCTGGCATAATTGCCCCAGTCAGGTTAGCTCCTATCAGTTTTACAAGAATTCTATCGCCAGAACTCATGCGTGCTCCTGTTAAATTAGCTCCTCGCAAATCAGCACCACTTAAATCGGCTCCTATCAAATTAGCGCCGCATAAATTCGCTTCTCTTAAGTCAGATAACAATAAATTTGCCCTAAACAAATTTGTGTCAGATAAATTTGCACCTCTGAGATTGACTTTATGCATAAAACTATCACTGAGATCGGCACCGCTCAAGTTGGCGTAGCTCAGATTTCTACCGGATAAATCTTTGCCTTTCATGTTAGAGTTGCTGAAATCCTTCCCACTTAAGTCGTTGCTAGGCTTTGGAGTTGGAGATTGATAAGTTTTTTGAGGGGGTTTTGTCGGCGTGTAAGACGTATATGCCGCTCTGCTATGTGACATTTGATACTGAGATTTGAAAGAGCGCAATTTGTCCCGAGCTTCGTTGATGTCTTTCAGCTTTTTTTGCGCTTTCTCTTGCAAGCGGACGTTTTCTTTTGGCAGGCGATCGGGATGCCATACAAAAGCCAAATCTTTGTACGCTTGATTGACTTCCTCAAGTGTTGCTCCAGGCTCTAATTCCAACAATCTATAGTACCGCTCCAGCTCGCTCATAAGACTTTATGGGGGAAATTAATTTCATTATGAGTGATACAGACAAATTTCGACTGCATCATTATGTATAATCTTTCTTTAACAGTGACCAGTGACCAGTGACCATTGCTGGAACTTAAGGTTATAGCCCGTTCTTGCGTTTTGTTTGGAGTTGCTTTTATTTCCGCTTACTTCATCCTTCATCCCTCATTCTTTATCCTTCATAATAATCAAGAATCCAACAGATTTTTTTTTAGCTCATAAACCTTACAAGAATGTAAATACTTGATACAAGTATTTAACGCTCGTGTTATCAATTGTAAATAAGTAATACAAAGTGTATTCCTTATTTCTGGATGAAAACAATTGAACTGTGAGCATCTACTATCAAAAGATATATTTTCTGAATTAAATCAATCTTTATGTTACCCTCTGCCTAGAAATCGCTGCTGTAATGCTCGTACATAAGCTCGCATCGGAATTTGATAAACCTCAATCAGCAGCCAAACAATAATGGCTAAATGAAAAGAAAAGGTTAATATTGTCCAAATATATGGCACCCACGATAAAGGAACTTCTGTATTGGGTGGAAAATTATACGCTACTATACCAATTAAAGCAGTGGGAAGAAGTATAAAACCAACTGCAGCTAGCACGTAACCCCAACCAAATTCGACTCCTTCTATTTGGGCTTCTGTCCAATTGAAGCCGTTCCAATACCAAATAAGAGGAGGTTGTCTCGAAGGCATTTTGAGTTGTTGTTGTTCTACATTAGCAACAAAAATTTGCTGACAAAAGTCACAAGACATAGCCTCCATCAGTGGCATATGACTAATTTTACCCACACGGCACACAGGGCAAGGGTAGACTCCCTGATAATTAAAAGATGTGGAAAGAATTTTGGAACCGGGCATAAGCAATTCAAAAAGATTCAACACTAAGAAACGTACTCCTGACAAGTATCCTACCTTCTGCTTAACTGCAATAAAATGCGTAACAGCTTGGTTACCCTTTATATGGGGTAAGAAGTTCGTGAGGTGAAGTCAAAAAATACAGCCCCTTTGGTCTGCGCCAAGCGCACGCACTTGCGATTCGCCATTCTTCAGGCATAGGACACCTGCCTACAAGTTTCATAACGTTGTGGGGGGGTTGACGCAACTCTCTGCCTCTGTTAAGGTCATGTATATAAGTCTAATCTATCTTTTTCCACAAAGCATTAATCAAATGTTAAGCACTAATTCCTATTTTTATTTTTGGTTTGGGGTGGTTCACCGGGAGTGAATTTAGTTTCCACATGGAAATCACCCGGTGAACCGCAGAGCGCACTCTGCGGTTTTTGTTTTTTGAGGAGAAATAGAAAGGATAAAGGATGAATGATGAAGGATAAAGTTAGAAAAAATCGCTATTTTACCACAAGCTTTTATTTTTGGCCCAGAATAAGTTCCGGGTAATAGCGTTATGCAAATGCATCGTTAAAGCCCGGAACTCAGATTCTGGGCTTTTTTGTTGTCAACCACTTATTTTCGCGATACGGGCGCAAAGCATTGCACTCGTACCAACTACCAACCACTAACTACTCACCACTAACCATTCTGCTCATGAATAACGCCAAACTTGTCACCAAATCTCACTCTCATCACCAAACAATCGTCCGCCTCTCCCCAACAGTTGCTTTTGGCGGAAAGGAACTGGTTATTATTGGCGGTCCTTGTGCTGTTGAAAGCCAAGAACAAATGGAAACTGTAGCTCAAAAGTTGTCTCTCGCACCAGTTCAAGCCTTACGTGGGGGTGTTTATAAACCCCGTACCTCTCCCTACGCTTTCCAAGGTATGGGAGAAGAAGGACTGCAAATTTTGGCAGAAGTGCGATCGCGTTACAGTGTTCCAGTTGTGACAGAAGTCATGTCCATTTCCCAAATAGAAGTTGTAGCGGCTCGTGCTGATATGCTTCAGATTGGTAGCCGCAATATGCAAAACTTTGATTTACTTAAAGCACTGGGACAAGCCGGTAAGCCGATACTCCTAAAACGAGGTTTGGCAGCAACTATAGAAGAATTCGTGATGGCAGCTGAATATATAGTCAGCCACGGCAATCCGAATGTTGTGTTGTGCGAACGAGGTATCCGCAGCTTTGACAATTACACCCGAAACGTACTCGATTTAGCTGCGGTCGCAGCACTCAAACAAATAACTCACTTACCCGTGATTGTCGATCCTTCTCATGCTGTGGGTAAGCGAGAACTCGTTGCACCTGTGGCAAAAGCAGCCGTTGCTTGTGGGGCAGATGGGTTAATTATAGAGTGCCATCCAGAACCAGAACAATCTGTATCTGATGCACGTCAGGCGTTGTCTTTGGAAGATATGGTGAATTTGGTTGATAGCTTAAAGCCCGTGGCTGCATCTGTCGGGCGGAGTATATCAGAAACAATGGGGGTAGGTTCACAACCTACCCCTATTTGTTATGCAGCATGACTGTCTTGAAGGATAAAGGATAAATTGAAGAAGGCGGAGCCAGCATTCCCTTCTGCCTCCTGCCTCCTGCCCTCTGCCTTTCTTGATAAAATCTTTATCTTTTATCCTTCATTTGACTTAAGCTACGGCTAGCAACATCAGCACTCAATCCCCAAAGTATTAACCCTAGAAAATCAGTAAAAGGTCTGGCTCCAAAAGTTTTACCATTTTCTATGTAGAGAGAATTTAGTCCCACAGCAGTTAGAGTCAGTAACAGAGTTAAGGACAGCAAAGGTTTGATAAACCATAGTGTTGCTTCAGCACGAACTTGTTCTGATAAGCCAGAAAGCATTACTAAAAACTTTTGCAAACGCTCGGCTAGGGTAGGTTTGTAGAATGGAACAGATTCTGTTTTGATAATACGGTCGGTGGCAGCCTCTGCATTGTTTATAGACCTAGTCATTTCTAAATCAACGGCCGCTCTAGTCTCTATACCCTCAAAAATTGTTTTTAAATTTTCTAATAATTCCTTGGCTGCAGCGTCATCTTGTACCGCAAGAAAAAAGCGGATTCTTTCTATTTGCGATCGCACCAATTGTTCTGTTTTTAAATCAATTTTTTCTTCCCCTATTTTTTGCTCCATAAGTTGTAAGTTTAGTAAAACTTCCAAACGATTTCTGATAGCTTCAATGTGAGACATTGCCATATCAATTTTGTCTCGAAAAACTAATTTTCGGACTTCATCAGACATATTAGCTAATATCTTTTTATCATCTTTATTTTCTAAATCGGCATCTGCGATATCTAAATCAAGACGATTCACTTCTTGCAAAGCCTCTGCTTGAGCACCACCCGACTTTTCTACGTACTGCATGAGCCTGCCAAGAATCACTCCTAATAACAGTACAAGGAGAGGAACAAGTGGACCACTTCTGACATTTAAATCTAGTGGTAATGTTAAGCGGCTACCAGTATCAAAATTGAGATAGACAGCACCGACGTAATGGTCGGGAGGCATTGCAGAGCGTTTTAATATAAGATTGATACCAACTATTTGATTGGCAGGTAAAATCTGAGATTTAGGCGAGATGAATGTAGCAGATGTATTGAGTTGATAGCCCGTAATTTCACCTTGACCGATAACTGCAGGATTGAGAACACTGACATCTCTTGGAGTTCGGTTATCAAATTGCAACTCTCTACTATCAATATATGCACTAGTCGGCAGAAAAACACCTGCCAAAGCACAATCCAACCACCCGCTACAATTAACTAAATTTAGTTGAATTTGCTTAGTCCCTTCTAAGGGAAGTAATGTTAACTGTTTGTTATCAGAAGTGGTGAGTGGAGGTGTTTGAGCTAAAGCTGAGTTCTGAAGTAGCACTAGAGGTAGTAGAACTGTAAGTAACCATTGTTTCATTGCATTCTTGAGAGAATATTTTCACGTTCATTGCAATTGGCGATCGTGCGATCCCCAAGTCCTTCCTTAATACTAAGAATTTCTTTCTTATGGTCAAGATTGACAAAAGTGTATACCGCTAACATAGCCACTTTTTCAACAAATTCCTACCTTACAAGTTGTAAATTGCGTGAATTAAATCTTTTGTAAACATTGACAAGCCGTTAAGCATCGAACACGGAGTTATACTTCAAGAGTCATCAACTGAGTCCCCCATCTATGATGTTGCCAGACGTTGAGCACAACAAGCGTGTATTAATCCTAACAGCAGGTTCACGAGGGGATGTTCAGCCGTACATTGCATTGGGTTGCGGTTTGCAACAAGCAGGTTTTGAAGTCATGCTGGCGACAGATGAAAGTTTTGCTTCATTGGCGATCTCACACAAGTTAAACTTTGCTCCCATTCATGCAGATTTTGTCAACCTCATTCAAACAGATGAAGGTAAGTCAGCGATCGCAGGTAAGAAATCCGCTAGTTTGATGCGGAAAGTGATGCCGATGCTGCGCCAGATGATAGACGATGCGTGGGATAGTGCTCAACAATACCAACCAAATGCAGTGATTTACCATCCAAAAGCACTAGCAGGGTATCATATTGCAGAGAAACTTGGAATACCGGGATTTCTGGCATTTTCACTTCCAGGGTATTCTCCAACACGAGCATTCGCCAACCCCATGCTTGGGGGTGGCAATTATGGTGGATTTTTCAATCAACTGAGTTATACCCTGTTTCTCAAGTTCGTTGTTTTGTCCTATCGCCGCACGATCGATACATGGCGTCAAGAAAAACTTGGTTTGCCACCGTTCACAGATGAGTTAACTTTACACGGTCAACCTGTACCCAAGTTGTATGGCTACAGCGGGTATGTTGTCCCAGTACCTGCTGATTGGGATAACACATCTTTCGTAACAGGCTATTGGTTTCTAGAGACTCCATCTAATTGGCAACCATCAGCTGATTTACTGACATTTTTAGAACGTGGTTCTGCTCCTATCTATGTTGGCTTTGGGAGTATGGTGTCACAAGATTCAGCTAAAACAACTCGGCTAGTGATAGACGCAGTACAGAAGTCCGGTCAGCGTGCTATTTTAGCAACTGGAATTGGTGGTTTGTCGCCATCAGAAGTTCCCGATAGTATTCACATCCTTGAGTCTGCGCCTCACGATTGGCTATTTCCTCATTGTCTTGCGGTTGTTCATCATGGGGGGGCGGGTACCACTGGTGCGGGGTTATGGGCGGGAAAACCAACCGTCATTTGTCCCTTCTTTGGGGATCAACCATTTTGGGGAAAGCGCGTTTTTGAGCTAGGCGTTGGTCCCCGTCCGATTCCTCAGAAGAAATTGACGGTAGACAAATTAGCGCAGGCGATCGAAGTCGTTACTAGTGACGAAAATATGCGCCAACAAGCTCGAGAGTTGGGCAAGAAAATTCAAGCTGAGAATGGTGTTATGCAAGCTGTTGCGATTATTAGAGAGCAATTGGCGATTAGAGGTAGTTATTCTGTTGACTAGCGAAAATGCAAATTACCAAGCGTTTTTAATGCTAAAAATAATGAGCTAATATGTAAGGCTTGCAATACTATCCCACTTTCAATTACTTCTATAGTTCTTTCTAAAGGTAACAGCGATATATCAATCTGTTCCGTGTCATCCAGATTTAACTCGCTTACCTTTTCTACATTTGTAGCTAAAAAACAATGGGTAAGATTATTATGAGTTGCTGGATTTGGTGACAAAATGCCAGTTTCAACAAAATTATCGCTAGTGTAACCTGTTTCTTCTAATAGCTCGCGTTTTGCTGCTGCCAATGGTGAAATATCTTCTGCTTCTACAGCACCACAAGGTAATTCTAAAACTGTTTTTTGTAGACCGTGGCGGTATTGTTTTACTAAAATAATTTCTTGATTTTTTGTTAACGCTACAATATTTACCCATGTTGGATATTCCAAAACATAATAAGGCTCAACTATTTTGCCATTAGGCATTTGGCAAGTATCGGCTCGTAGTGATATCCATTTATCTTTAACAATATATTTAAAGTTTAATAAATTCCAATTGAATGAATCCACTTGATTGAATCCTCTATTTTTTAATGAAAATGCAATCATCTACTATCACATCGGTATTACAGTAATCCAAAAGACTTGCCGTATATTAAGATATAACTCCCCCAGCTATTACTGTGTTGTATTAAAAGGGGTTTCCCCGTTCAATCCACATTGTGTAATCTAAATGTTGAAGTCTGTTTTTAGTTTAGTCAAATGAAAACAATAATTAATACTTTAGATATTATCAAAGAAATTGAGTTTCTCTGTGTTTACTGATTTCTCAATAATGCTTTTTATAGGCTGGACATTGCTCACCGTATGTTGGTGGGCAGTGCCCACCCAACACTAGATAATAGATTTTGGTAAAGTTGAGCTTAAATCAAAGCTTTCTCAATTCAAAATCTATTATTTAAAATTCTGTCATTAAGTTCCAGAAGTCCAAGAGTTGATGTACTCAATTTGGTCTGCGGTTAGGCTGTCAATCTGAATGCCCATTGCTTGCAGTTTCAAACGAGCAATTTCTTGGTCTGCTTCAGTTGGTACGGAGTGAATACCGGGTTCTAAACTACCTTTATTCTTCACTAAGTACTCGCAAGCTAGAGCTTGGTTTGCAAAGCTCATATCCATCACCGCACTGGGGTGACCTTCTGCAGCAGCCAAGTTAATCAAGCGTCCTTCTCCCAAAACAACGATTGATTTACCGTTGTTAAGAAGATATTCTTGGGTGAAGGGGCGTACTGTCTTCACGTCTTTTGCTTTAGCACCTAAGGCGACAAGATCGAGTTCGATGTCAAAGTGACCGGAGTTACAAATAATCGCACCGTCTTTCATAACATCGAAATGCTCGCCACGAATGACGTGCTTGTTACCTGTCACGGTGACAAACAAATCGCCCAGGGGTGCGGCTTCTGCAATTGGCATCACTCGGAAACCATCCATTACAGCTTCGATCGCTTTGATGGGGTCAATTTCTGTCACGATCACGTTAGCGCCAAGCCCTCTTGCGCGTAACGCTGTTCCTTTACCGCACCAACCATAGCCGACAACAACAATGGTTTTACCTGCTAACAAGATATTTGTTGCCCGGATGATACCATCAAGGGTGGATTGCCCCGTACCGTAGCGGTTGTCAAATAAGTGCTTTGTGTCGGCGTCGTTAACGTTAACTGCGGGGAAGGAGAGTACGCCATCTCTAAACATGGCGCGGAGTCTGACAATTCCTGTTGTTGTTTCTTCAGTGGTACCGATAATGTCAGCAAGTTGGTGCTGGCGTTGTTGTACCAAGGTAGCGACGACATCACAACCGTCATCGATAATGATGTTGGGGCGATGATCTAGAGCAATTTGTACGTGGCGGTTGTAGGTTTCTGCATCTTCACCTTTGATGGCAAAGACAGGGATTTCATAATCGGCTACCAGACAAGCCGCTACGTCATCTTGAGTTGAAAGGGGATTGCTAGCAATCAGTACAGCGTCCGCACCACCAGCTTTGAGTGCAATTGCTAAGTTAGCTGTTTCTGTGGTGACATGACAGCAAGCTACCAGGCGAATTCCGTCGAAAGGTTTTTCTTGGGCAAAGCGATCGCGAATCTGCCGTAAAACGGGCATTTCTCGTCCAGCCCATTCAATGCGCTGTCTTCCCAAGGAAGCTAGGGCGAGGTCTTTAACCTCGTGCTTTAATCGGGGAGAAGTTGCAGTCATTAAATAGTCCTCAATTTGAGTAAAAAGATGCGTAACCATTTACGCACTCTACTAGAGTATTCCAAATTTTTAAAAATGCAAAAGGGGATGAGGGGGATGAGGGGGAATGAGTAAGGCGCTCAATGTCCAATCTTCATGTTGGCGATCGTTAAATATTTGTTACAAATGAGGAGAGGCAAGTAAAATTACTCAGATTGGGTTTAGGGCTAACCTCTAAACATGACTCGACAGTCTATTCTGCACGAGGAGGTGTATACAGTGCGCTTTAAATTTTTGGCAGTCGCTCTTTTTTCCGCAGTTATAACGATTGGGGCGATGCCTCCAGCGTCAGCGCAAATACCCTTTTTGCCTGTTTGGCAAACTCCTACGACTCAAACAACTGAATCAGATACGAGAGTTGTTTCGCGTTGGGTTTCATTGGATGGTCGCTCTTTGTTCCAGGTAGCGGCACCAAGGGCAAATATTTCAGAAAGATTAGAACAAATCAACCAAAATCTGGAAACAATCAGTCAAACTTATTTCCAATCACCCAGAGATGACCTCAAAGTAGAGGTGACATCAGAAAACCAAATCCCCGTTATCCGCGTTAACGGCAGATACTTGATGACCATTACCCAGCAGGATGCTAACCTGCGGCAAGTAGAACCGAAAGAGGCAGCAACTAGGATCTCTCAATTATTAGAAGAACATTTGAGGGAAGGAAAACAGGAACGACACCCAAAAAGTTTAATTCGTCAAAGTGGAATTGCTACTGGTGCGGGTTTAACCGTGCTTGTTATTAGTTTGGGATTAAACCAATGGCAGAAACGATCTAGCAAGCGATTGGCACAACAGCTTGCTCCCACTCCTTCCATTGATAAACCTATTACCACCCAACTCAAACAGCAGCAAAATCGAGATATGCATGAAGTCAGGAGACGCTTGTTTCAACTGGCTCAAGCAGTGCTGTGGGGAGGTGGAATTTATTTTATCCTGGGTCTGTTTCCCATCACGCGAGTACTGCAACTTGAAATTCTGACAGCCCTACAAATCCCTTTAAGATTGGGTATTGTAGGATTGGTCACTTATGTCGCTACTCGCTTTAGCTACGCTCTCATCGATCGCTTTACTTCAGCACTCGTCAACAGCCGCGTTTTGCTGACTCCTGAAACTTCCGAACGCTTGCAGTTAAGAATTTCCACTATCTCTGGCGTAACTAAAGGTGTTGTGACGATCGTTTGGATAGTTGCGGGAATCTTAGCAGCACTTACTTCATTAGGTATAAATATTCTGCCCTTACTAGCCGGTGCTGGTTTAGTGGGTGTGGCAATTTCCCTTGCCTCGCAGAACCTAATTAAAGACGCAATTAACGGCTTTCTCATCATTGTAGAAGACCAATACGCAGTTGGCGACGTTATAGATGTGGGTAATGTGGGAGGTTTGGTAGAAAGTCTCAATCTCCGCATGACTCAATTGCGAGACGCCGAGGGACGGCTGATCTCAATTCCTAACAGTGAAATTAAAATAGTCGCCAATCGTTCAAGTCGTTGGTCGAGGGCCGATCTCACTATCCCGGTAGCTTATGATGCCAATATAGATGGAGCCTTGGAATTGATTGGCAAAGTTGCCTTGGAAATGGACGAAGATCCTAAATGGCAGTATCAAATTGTCGAAACCCCTCAGGTTTTGGGAGTCGATAATTTTGGCGACAGGGGTTTGATTATCCGGGTATGGATTAAAACACAACCCCTCAAGCAGTGGGATGTCGCACGGGAATATCGCCGCCGTCTGAAAATTGCCTTTGACCAAGCCGGAATTTCTATTCCCGTACCTCAGCAAGCTATTTGGATCAACGAAGGACAATTGGCGAAATCTTCCCTTGATGGCAGAGGTGATTGAGCAACGGTTAGTTGTTAGTTTTTAGTTGGGTGGGCAATGTCCACCCAATTTGAACGTGTTTCTGGCAGTTTGGGAGCAGACATTTTTAGTACTTATGTACTATAATAGATATAGCGTCCTAAAGCAAAGTCAAACGCAAAACGGGTGCAGAACAGTTATAGGGAGAAGGGTTCAACGATTTGTCCTATGATTAAGCATTATATTCTCAGCCTCAATCCAACTGCCAAGCACGAATGGGATCGCTGTATCTTACGCGACCCGTTGACAGCAAAACGCCCAGATATCGCAAAATTAGTCGCTGAGGTCGTTGGTTCGGATACGGGGAGTTATCTGGTGAGTGTCAATATTGAAGTTCAAGTATTGGAACAAGCTGTAGTTCCTCAAACCGAACAACTTACGCTAAATATTTTGGAGGTGAATGACAAGCCTCAAGTACGAGAAGCCGCGTAGAAAAATACGCAATTTTTAATTCGCAATTACCGCCAGCATTGGGAATTGCGAACTACTTACAATTTTAATAGGGATAACTATATTTAATTTATGATGCAACTGAATCATTATCCAGCTGCGATCGCTCAAGCTGTTCAAAGAGTTAATGAAATTGACTCTCAGTTGATGGCGGTACAGCACCAGATAAACCGATTTGAAGGTAATGCAGATCGCAACGCTGCCTTTGATATCGATTTAAAGAACGATACTCAACGCAAAGCACGTCGTTTTGAATTGTTACTTGTTAATCAAGAATATCAAAAAGCGGTAGATACTTTCATGCGTTTGACGTCTGATAAAGCAAATGCCGTAGCTCATGTAGAATATTTACGCAATCAATTTAGTGTAGCAAAATTGGAGACAAGACTGGCGATCGCGCAACAACTTACAGATTTTGAAGCTCGTGAATTAGTTGGATTGTAGGGGCTAATAGCTAATGGCTAATGGCTAATAGCTAATGGCTAATGGCTAATGGTAGTGTTAAGAAGTTGAGCAATTTGGTGATTGATAACTGTGACATTAAAACGCTGACTTGCAGTGTCTCTGGCATTGTTAGCGATAGTCACGGTTTTCTCTTTCTCTTGAAAACAATTCGTAATGACTCTTGCTAGTTCTTGAGTATCTCCTGGCGTTACTAAAAAACCATTGATACCGTGTTCTACTAACTCAATCGCACCTCCAGCTTTTGCTGCAATGACCGGTTTTCCACAAAGCATAGCTTCTACAATAACTCTCCCAAAAGGTTCTGCAGCAGTTGAGGTGTGAGCAACAACATTGCAAGCTGTCATTAATAGGGGAATTTCCGAACGAAATCCTAAAAATTTTACTCTGTTCTCCAGTCCTAGTGTTTTCACTTTTTGGTGCAAATTCTGGACGTATTCTTGTTCGCCAAACAAAGCATCACCCACTAAAATAACTGTCACTTGTTGGGGACATTTTGCCAGTGCTTCTATTAATATATGCTGTCCTTTCCAAGGTGCAAGACGGCTAAAATGTCCGACAATAAATTGACCATCAAGTTCTAGTTCTTGTTTGAGTTGCTGAATCTCGGATTCTTGAACTTTAAAGCTTGCTGGGTCAAAACCATTGTAGACAACTTTTGTTATTTTTGCATTTCCCCCTGCTTCTATAAAAGCAGCTTTACTTGCTTCAGAATTGGCAATGACTAATGAAGCAAAACGATTGGCTAGAGTAACGGCAATGCGACGGTTTATTTGACTAAAATGCTCTGGTGAAAGAATATCATGTAAGTGATAGACAAGGGGGCGTTGGCTGAAAAAACTGGCTAATGCACCAACCACTAATGCTTTTTGCGTGTTGGCGTAGATGACATCAAATTGCCTTGCTCTCTGTACAACTTTAGTAATTAAGGGTATGAGTTGGCTCAAGCTACCCAATCCTTGTACCAAGCTACTTTCTTTACGGACTTGTATTTGTTGGGTTGTCAGAACTTCGACGGGAATTTGATTTTTTTCTAGTAAATTTCTAAAAGAACCATCAGCAAATAACCCTACCAAAGATTTATCTTTATAGGGTTTAGCAATGTCTATCAAGCATAGTTCTGCTCCGCCCGGTTTGCCACTTTGGTCGAGGAAGAGAATTTTCATATTAAGTGTAGAATATTTGAATAAATTTGATTGTAGGGTTTTTGATAGCTGCTATAGCAATCCTAAATCATTTGTCAAAAAATTGGATTGCTAATAGCTAATAGCTATTAGCTAATGGTCAAAAAGTTATTAGCCCCTCACCTCGTTCCCAGGTTCTGCCTCTGCTCGATACTGCTACGCAAGGCGGAGGCTCCATTCCCAGGTAGGGGCTGGGAACGATAAGAAGTAAGGATCTAAGGGGATCTAGCTCATCAAGCAAGCAACACACTGCGGACATCTAGGGCTATTTTATGCCAGTCGAAATTGGCAACGGCATACTGGCGACAAGCTTCTCGTGAAGGCGCTTGCACTTTTCCTAAAAGGGCGTGTTCTAATTTTTCTGCAATAGCTGAAGTTTCTGGAGAACTTGTAATTAAGTCTGGTGAAAATGGTTCTATAATTTCGGGCATTCCTCCAATAGGGGTCACAACTACTGGTGTTCCACAAGCTAAAGACTCTACAACGGCTAGTCCAAAACCTTCAAAAGACTGACTTGGCATTACGCTGAAATCGGCAGCTTGGTATGCTACTGGTAAGTCTGGATCGGGTAAGTAACCAAGAAATCGGACGCGATCGTGAAGACCTAATTCATCAGCTTGTCGTTGTAGGGTCTCTTGAAGCGGACCGCGACCTGCTATTGCCAACCAAACATCTGGAATTCTTGGCTGAATTTCTGCTAGAGCTAGTAATAATTTATCCAGTCCTACTCGATTTACCAGGCGGCGAGATGTGAATAGAATTGGACGATCTACAGGCCACCCCAATTTATTACGAGCCTCTTGTTTTGATAGATTTGGTTGGAAACGCGCAACATCAACCCCACCGGGAATGATGTGAATTTTATGCCATGGAATTTTATACTGTTGGTGTAAAATATTGCCAAATGCTTTACTGAGAACAATAAAGCGATCGCAGTGATTGTAGGTTCTTTGTTCTACAAAATACGCTTTTAGAAAAACACTTAGATTTTGCTCGGTGACTTCTTCTTTACTTTCGTATGCCCAAGGACCGTGAAAGTTAAAGGTAATCGGTACTTCTTTTGGCAGGAGATCCAGAATTGGAACGCTGTATAGCGCGAAATGTAAATTAATGGCGTCTGGTTTAGCACATCTTGTTTTCTTAAATGTATTGCGAATCGACAAAAATCGCTTCCAGATTGGCATTTCTGGAGATGCCAAGTTAGTCAATTTTACTGGCGAATTTGGTTCGTTTTCTGGTAGACCAACTCCGCATAATTCAACTTGGTCTTGATTTGCTGCTAGCTCATGAGTGAGGTCGTAGATATATCGTTCGAGTCCGCCTGGTGTTTTGGGAAACCAGCCTACTCCTACACAGAGAATAGACGCAGATGTTGAAGCAGCATTTCTTTTGTTACCTTCCACTTACCTTTCTCCAAGTACTGGTTGTGCGAGTGTCTACTTATCTTTATTTTTTCGCCTTTGTCTGGAATTCAGCATACTTCGTTGATGCTGACAGTAAATTTATTCTTCATTTCCGTACAGAATCAGAAAATTTTATGTCATTCTGCCGGGAGATTTTACTGCTTATCATCTATCTTCAGGATAGTTTAATTTTATTTGATAAAATGTGCAAATTAGCTTTGACTGAGTTGTTCTTGTTTATACAAAAATATTTTGAATCAATTGCATAAAGTTTGTAAATCTTACAATACAAATTTTAATGGCTGTTAATTTATAGCAATCCTATTTAAGATCTGAACAAGAGGGACAAGGGAGACAAGGAAGAGGTGTTTGTAACTCAGTTAGGACTGCTATATAACATAAGCCATCTTTGAATTAATTTTTTTATCTAGTTGGGCAAAAAATAGTTTGAGTATTATTTAATACTTCCCCGTAATTGTCCAATAGATTAAATAAAATCATTGAATTTTTACATCCCATAAAATTATTTGAGTATTTAAAATGACCTAATAAATAATAATGTAGGATAAACTTCAGGCAATGAATTAAAATCTATTTAAAAAATATGTTTTTTTGATAAAGTTTTGGTAAATATTAATGATGGAAATTCTACTCTCAGTATAACTAGGATAATTTTTAATGTGAGGTATGGCAAATTAATAAGACTTATGGGTTCAATTGATGGTTTCAAGAAGGGGAGTTTTTATTGTAGAAAAATAAGACGAAATAGTAAGGGGTTAAATTTTAATCATGTATAAAAGGGATACTCAGTATATGAAGGCGAACAGCAGGTAGACAATTTAGCTGTAGAGAAACTATACAGATGTAAGTGTGTAGCGATATTGACTAATAATATTGAACCAAAATATATATGTTTAACCGTTACAAACAAAGTTTATCTCAACGCAAGCACTTTCTACAGAGGAAGTACTATAGGTTTGCACTAGCTCTAATTGTTGGTGCGATCGCAGCCACTTTTATAACAACATACTTTGTTCCCAAAATTACACCTGCTGCCAATGCTTACACAACGTCTTGGATAGCAAATTCGTTTGGTGGAGCAAAAAAGTGGGTGCAAATTCAAATCAGTGGAATGTACGTTGCTGCTGATGGTACAGTTTATACTAACAGTCACTGGGATGAAGCTGGTCGAGAAGTAGGAATATATAAAAATGGTGATGTCATTGGTTTAGCTGATGATTTACACGGATGGGAAAGACTTGGTGGAGTTGCTGTCACGGCTGATAAAAATTACCTTTACGTCGCTATGTCCCAGCGTCTGAGTGGGAGTCCGGGAGAGGATTACCCACCCAAGGGAACAACTTGGTACTGTGTAAGACGCTACAACAAGACGACCGGAAAAACCGCTCCGTTTTCAGGTGGTCGTGGCTGGGATAAAAGTATGGCGATCGTCAGCACCAAAAGCCAAGTTACGGGATTGGCAAACGCGGGTTCGGAGTTGTATGTAAGCGACTCGGGAGGGAACAAAATTCGAGTCTACGATACAAACACAATGAAGGAACTCCGCAGTTTTTCTGTTTCCAACCCAGGTCCGCTCGCTGTTGATAGCAAAGGCAGTCTCTGGATTCTTCCAAAGGAAGAAAGCGCTGCTTCTGGTAAGATTCTCCATTATTCAAAACAAGGAAAGCAATTGCCAAGTAGCATCGCAGATGTTGCCAAGCCGAGTGCGATCGCAGCTGATAATCAAGGCAAGCTATTGATAGCGGATAATGGACCTCGCCAACAAGTACTGATCTACAACATAACGGGAGCCAAGCCAGTACAAGTAGGAACATTAGGTACAAAAGGTGGGATTTATGCAGGTGTTCCCGGTGCTGTAGGGGATTTAAAGTTTGGTGGTATTGCTGGAGTCGGTGCAGATGCCAAAGGTAATCTTTACGTTGCTACTGATGGTTTTAAACGTTCCGGCGCACAATTAAAACAATTTTCTCCATCCGGAAAACTACAATGGCGGTTAATGGGTTTGTCATTTATAGATAATGCTGATGGAGATCCCGCCACAGACGCTGTAGATGTTTACACAAAAGACGAACACTTCGTCATGGATTACAGCAAACCTCCAGGGAAACAGTGGACTTATAAAGGTTTCACCATCAATTCCTTTAAGTATCCTCAAGATCCGCGTTTGAATACCGCACCCGACGCCCCCTTCTTCCGCCGTATCAAGGGCAAGCCGTATTTGTTCCTCACGGATATGTACGGTGTCTTTCTTCAAATCTATCGTTTTCAGAAAGACACAGATGGGGAAATTGCTATTCCATCGTCCATGTTTGTTGGCACTTACGAAGGTAAACAGGCCATTCAAGGAACTTGGCCACCCAATCAACCAAAATCAGGCGAATGGATCTGGCGGGATAAAAATGGTAATGGAGCCTTTGATACTGGTGAATACGATAACAGCCTAGATCATCCGTATATTGGCGGATGGTGGGTAGATAGCAAAGGTGATGTGTGGAAAACTCTGCGAACGCAGGATGGTGTTGGCATTCGGCATTATCCTTTACAGGGAATAGATAACAAGGGCAACCCCGTCTATACTTATAAGTCCATGGAAAAGCAGAAGACTCCCAGCTTCTTTACCGATTTACGCCGAATAGAGTATTTTCCCGAAACGGACACTATGTATTTAACGGGTTATACCAAAGAAAACCCTGCCATTAATGGTGATTATGCAAAATTAGTGGGATCGGAAATTGCCCGCTTTGATAATTGGAGTAAGGGTAATACCAAACCTCGTTGGCGGATTGTTTTTCCAGTCGATAAAACTGCCCCTCCTGAAGTGCTAACTCCTTCAGCAGTCGATGTTGCAAAGGATTATGTTTTTGCCGTCAGCGTCAAAAAGGCAGAAGTCTACGTTTACAACGCGAAAACGGGGGTGCTTGTTAAAACATTACAACCCGGTCCTGAAGTTGGGAGTGAAAGTGGTTGGGTGGATATCCCTTATGGAGTCCGGGCTTTCCGCCGTTCCAACGGACAATACTTAGTGTTTGTTGAGGAAGATCACAAAGGAAAAGTCATTATGTACCAAATGGGAGGGTAAACGAAATTTTCTAATTTGCCAGTGTAGAAAAATGCAAGCACCATAAAAAGCGGGTTACTCTGAAGTGACCCGCTTTTTTGTGAAAAACACCCCTTAAAACCTGGGGAATAGTACTTGTCAATTAATTTTTCAGTTCACACTGTCCAATATCTTAGTAAAAGTACAAATTGTTGCGTAGATAACAGAGATTACAATAAATTTATATTTTTTTAGTCAAAAGTGAACATATTTTGAATAATAAAAAGCACAAATTAAAGGATAATACTGAAAGTGTGTTTTTTAAATCTTCGTAGGTTCCGAAAATACATGAGTATAAAAGAAATTCTGAAACGAATACAAAAACAAGTGCCAAACACTTGGCTTTACCCGATACAAGATGTTCATTCTAGCCTAATTTTTTGGTGGCTTTTACGTCGTGGCAGTCAACCGGAAACCTTTAGCGAAAAATCTGCTTTGGTGTTTTCACCCCACCAAGATGATGAAACCTTTGGCTGCGGTGGTACGATCGCTTGGAAAAGGGAACGTGGAATACCTGTTGCAGTGGTCTTTTTGACAGATGGACAGGGTGGACAGAGTTCCGATTCACCCTTAGGGCGCGAAATTGTTCAAATTCGCAAGCAGGAAGCCTTAAAAGCTTTAGATATTTTAGGAGTAGAAGCATCAAGGATTCACTTTTTAGATAAACCTGATGGAGCTTTACCAGACTTACAACCCGAACAACGAAATGAGACAATTGAGCAAATAGTTCAACTGATAAAGCTTTACAATCCAGAGGAAATTTATGTTCCTCATAGAAAAGACTGTCATAAAGATCATGAAGCTACCTATACACTAGTAAAGGAAGCCATAGGCAACGCAGGTGTCAAAGTAGATCTATTGCAGTATCCTATTTGGATATTTTGGCGAGCTCCTATTTTTCTCATGCTGAAATTGCAGGATATGGCAAATGCACGCCGCCTTTCAATTACTTCTGTTCAAAATAAAAAAAGTCAAGCAATTGCCTCTTACTGCTCGCAGCTAGGAGGTTTACCAGGTGGATTTGTAAAGCGGTTCTCAAGTCATTATGAAATCTTTTTCAAAGTCATCCAGTAGGTAAATGTTTTATGAGGATTCACTTAGAGAGCCGGTTGCCTTTGTATATACTAATTACACACACACATACAACTAAATAAACATAGTCAGCGACCGCTGTGGAGATAATATAAATGCGTATACTACATCTTACAAATCACGTAGAGAAAATTGGGAACGGGATCGTTAATGTGGCGGTAGATCTTGCCTGTCAGCAAGCAAAGTTAGGTCATGATGTGGCGGTCGCATCTGCAGGAGGAGAATTTGAAACGCTCCTACACAGTTATGGCATTACCCATTTTCATCTAGACCAATCAAGAACGCCCATCAAGCTTTTAAAAGCAGCGTGGAATTATTTAGACATTGTGCAAAAGTTTCAACCGGATATCGTCCACGCCCATATGATGACGGGGGTTGTATTGGCTTCTGTTTTAAGAAACTCATCATACCGCTTGGTTTCTACAGTACACAATGAGTTTCAGCGGAGTGCAATATTTATGGGATTGGCTGACCGCGTCATTGCTGTCAGTCATGCAGTTGCTAAATCAATGGAACGACGGGGTATACCACAGAGCAAATTGAGCGTTGTTGCCAATGGAACATTAGGTAGCCCCCGCCATCGGAGCATCAAGGAATACCAGCCCCTACCCCTACACCGTCCCGCAATTACGACTGTTGCAGGGATGTATCAACGCAAGGGAATTGGTGAGTTAATTGATGCTTTTGTAGAAATTGCCGATAAATTTCCCAATGCCCATCTTTATCTGGTGGGAGATGGTCCCGACCGCAAGATGTTTGAGGAAAAGGTGAAAGGGACAAAATTGACAAATCGCATTCACTTTGAAGGTTTTCAGACAGAGCCTCAAAAGTATATGCTGGCGTCTGATATTTTTGTCCTAGCTTCATACAACGAGTCCTTTGGCTTGGTTTTGACAGAAGCACGGGAAGCGGGATGTGCGATCGTGGCTAGTGATGTAGATGGTATTCCTGAAACATTAGACAATCGACAAGCAGGTATTTTAATACCACCTAAAGATAGTCATGCTTTAGCAGACGCTATAACAAAACTATTGAGCGATTCTACTGAACTGCGTAAGTGGCAATCTGTCGCCCGACAAAATTTAGAACGATTTAGCAGTGTACGGGTTAATGAAGAAACTCTAGCTATTTACCAAGAATTATTAAAGGAGCCTTGTAAAACTGGACACGAGCCTTGTAAAACTTCAGTGGTTTTGTAGCGAATTTACAATGAAGGTAGAAGTAAGAAAAGCCCGAGGTAGAAAGCTCAAAAGTTTGGAAAACAGGGTTTTGAATAATTTCTTATAGCGCCTCTTGTTTAGTCATACTGTATTAGGAATCCTGTATCATTTATAAAAAACTTTTAGTAGTGTAGGTAGGTTTTCTGCTCTACCAAACCCCTACCACCCGCTCTCTGCCCCGGACGTTTTCTTCTTATTAAAAAATATTAGGATTCTTAAAAGATTCTTTGAAGTTTTTTTTTCATACGCAAAATTTGGCAAATCTATCCGGAGAAACCTAACTTCTTTTGATTGATGTTATATGTTTTAAGGAAGAGCCGAATTCAATGCGTGTTCTGCACATTTTAAACCACGTCCAAGAAATCGGTAATGGAATTGTCAATGTGGCGGTAGATTTAGCTTGCTTGCAAGCTAAAAATGGTCATGAAGTAGGTGTTGCTTCTGTAGGTGGAGAGTACGAGACACTGCTCGCAAGTTATGGTGTCAAACACTTCAAATTGGATCAAACAAGAACGCTCATCAATCTTCTGAATGCAGCTTTGCGTTACCGAGAAATTGTTAAAGCGTTTGAGCCGGATATTGTCCATACCCATATGATGACTGGGGTTGTACTGGCAAGATTGTTAAAGGCTTCATCTAGCTATGGTTTAGTCTCTACAGTACACAATGAATTTCAGCGCAGTTCAACACTCATGGGTTTTGCAGACCGCGTCATTGCAGTCAGCCATGCCGTTTCTGAGTCAATGGCACAGCGCGGTATTGCCCGACAGAAACTGAGGGTTGTGTCTAATGGGACTCTGGGAAGTGTCCGTGGTCGAAGGCTTCAAGAGTACTTACCAATGCAACTGCATAAACCAGCAATTGCAACTGTTGCAGGAATGTATCAGCGCAAAGGGATTTTTGAGTTAATTGATGCTTTTGCTCAAATTGCTTGTGATTTTCCAGATGCCCATCTCTACTTAGTAGGCAATGGTCCCGACCGTCCTATCTTTGAAGAGCAAGCCAAGAACAGCCCTTTTAAAGACAGAATCCATTTTGAGGGCTTTCAAGCAGAACCACAACCCTATATGTTAGGTTGTGATATTTTTGTGTTGGCTTCTCACCGAGACCCATCTCCACTTGTCATTCCAGAAGCCCGTGAAGCCGGTTGCGCGATCGTCGCTACACGTGTAGACGGAATACCCGAAGCATTAGATGATGGTCAAGCGGGGATATTAGTTCCACCAGCTGACAGTGGTGCTTTAGCATCTGCTTTAAAGCAATTGCTCAGTTCTCCCGATCTACTGCAGACATGGAAATACAAAGCGCAACAAAACTTGGAAAGATTAAGCGTGTTGCGCGTTCATGAAGAGACTATGGCAGTATATGGGGAACTAACGACAAACCATAATGTTTGGTCAGCTGTAAGTGGCTAGTGGTTATACCAATTCTCGCGCATTTATAAGAGATCGATCCAACTCAGGTTAGGGTTAGTAGGGGCGCGGTGGTCCTGCGTCCCTACCAACCATTTAACCCTGAGGAAAGTTATTGATATCTGGGTTTATGTTTTGGTAGTACTGAAGGTATGCTTGTTGAAAATTATTCGCTTGTTGTTGGTGTTGATAATACTTATGACCAGCCATAACAATGGCAACAAAGCCCCACAGCAACATCCCAGAAAAGGCTAGCATTGCACTACCTCCAGGTAGCGCTACAAAACAACCAAGGGCGACAGCACGGGCTGCTGCCATAAAAGCATCAAAACGATACTCAGTATATTGAAATACCTTGAGAAAAAGCAGGATCATTGACCCTAGGTAAAGGATCGCTCCAAACCAGCCTATGGTAAAAAATGTTTCTAGAATTCCGCTATCAATAACAAGTGGTAGTAGTTTGCCGTCTTTGTCAACAATAAACGTATTTCCGATACCATTGCCCAGATAGTTTGTTATAGCCCTGTTAAGACCATCTTCATAGATCTTTTTTCGGACATTTGCACTATCGTCTTTATCAAGCTCTGTTAATGTTTGCAAACGAGAATTGATTGCGTCGGCGAATGGTTCCATAGTGGTTAAGGGAACAACACAAAGTGTCATTACCAAAATCGTTACCATAAGACGCATTTGTAGTTTTGGCTTGATAGCAGTAATCATACTGAGCAGCCCGACTAACCAGCATCCCCATAAAGTCCGTACCAATGCTAGTAGGAAGGAGAGGTAGCCAAAGGCTGCGGTCGGAATAACGATTGGCCCAGTGCAATTAAATAAAAGTAACAACCCTGCCATCATCATGACGGCAAAAGGACCTGGGGATGCCATCGTACTCCAAAGCCGGATTTTTAATGGTTCTGGATCTCCAAAACTAGTAATTTTTGTACCGAGTAGCCAAAATCTATCCCACTCTGGTGCAATTAGGTATTGTATGACTCCATAAACTCCTGCGACCAACACGCCCCACAAGAAGGCACTTTGTATGCTTTTGCGGTACTCAGGATAATTTCGCCAGTTGGCAATGAAATAAAAGGCGAAGGAGATAGGAACCAGCCAATCCAAAAGGGAACGGGTTGCGGTGACTGGTGAAGTTTTAATTAATCCTATAAGATAACCATAAACTACGCCTAGGAAGGCAAGAATAAATGGTAACCCTCCCTGTCGGGCAAATTTGGGTAAGTCCTTGAAGGAATACATGGTGATGAAGCTCACCAAATATTGGGAGACTAGTATCAATCTAGACTCATCAAAGCTGCCACTGTAATAATCAATTAAGCGAGAAACGAAGGGCGTGATAAACCACATCCATAAAGTGAACCCAACGTAGAGGGCAGGATATCGAAAATACAGGAGAAGAGCAACAGCGAAAGATATGACTATGTATCCCGGACGCATAATACTGGCAGCACGCACTGCAATACCCGCAGCCGTAAAAAGTATTAGCGCTCCAATGGCTATCCAAGCGTACAGGGGTGGTGCTTGTGGAATATTATTTGCTACAGGGTATGGATTTGAGATCGGCTGCCTTTGAAACACTGCGCCACTCCAAGGTGAAAGTATCTAAATAGTTTTTAGGTAGGTCGTCAAGCTGCTGTGCGGAAATTCGTAATTTGTAACCAAGAATTTATTAATCACAAACTACGAATTACGAATTATTTACTCACTGGTTACTGTTAATAATGTCTTAGTTGATGCTTGGTTTTGGGTAGCTTGCCAAGTTAGCCAGCCTTGCCAGCGTCCCCGAACTGATGCCAACCACTTTTGCCTAGCAAAGCTTCCTTCACTCGGTAAAAATCGCAGCAATTGTATTAAACCTAAAGCTTCTTGGGTTCCTATTAACATAGCCCACAATATAAATGCTATGCGTCTAATTAAGGGTAAATGTTCCAATAATACTACGGTTTCATTGTGTACTGAATTGATCACTGCAGTTTCATTAAGTCTGTCCCGCTTGTCCTCGTCAAAACGTTGTGCGGGGAAGTGATCGACTGCAATTTCTGGATCGTAAATAATTTTCCAACCCGCTCGTTTCACTGCCAAGCATAGTGACATTTCAAAATGAACTTGAGCACCCGTACCTCTCATGCGTTCGTCAAAACCAATGGAAGCGATCGCCTGTCGGCGAAAACTCATGTTCACACCTTTGAGAAGATCGACTTCGCGGGCTTTCCCTACGCCAATGTGGTGTTTGCCGATTGCTCGTCCCCACCATTGAACGATACCTACAACTTCACTTGTACCATCATCGAGCAATTTGTTTTGCCAGTACACCCAATCTCTTCCACCCACGCCGCCAACGAGATGGTCTGACAGATAGTATTTTTCCATCCGTTCCAACCAATCGCTGTGAGGTGCTGCATCATCATCGGTAACTGTAACGATATCTCCTTTTGCTTCTTTTAGAGCAGCGTTCAGGGCGGCTACGACTCCCGGTACTGTAACTGTTACAGTTCTTAATTTTAAAGGTTCGGGGTTGTATTCTTTAATAAATGCCCAACTGTCGGTGTCTGTGTCGCGCACCACCACTAGCACTTCATCTGCCAGACGGTTTTGTCTTTTGAGTGCTTCCAAACAACGACTGAGGTCTTTTGGGCGACGGTAAGTCGGAACAATGGCAGTGATGGTAATCATGAGTTGCTGCTTAAATGATTGAGTCAGTTTATACTGATGTGTTAACAGTAACCAGTACCGGGCAGTTACTAGCGATCGCTAGTAACTGCTAACAGATAACTTAACTTACTGTGTTGAGTGTTGAACGAGCTTTAAGCTTGCTTAACCAATCTTTTACTATGCCTTTTAACTTAAGCTCTGTATGGAGCTGCCATTCAAAGAAAGGAGCCAGTCCAAAAGATAGGGCGAAAAGACGCAGCCGCAACGATGGTGAATCTCCCAATTGTTTTAGAAGAGTGACCAGTTCTGCTCGTTCCTTTCTATCAAAAATAGGCAAAAAACAATAAGCAGAGTGCAAAAGTGCCATCTTGCGTCTCTGCTTGTCTAGTACTTTTGTATCCCAACCCCGACGTTGAAAAGCGGGTAAGAAACTTTCGTTGAAAATCCGAACGTATCCCTTTAATTGCAAATGCTTGCGTTTGGATCTTGTTTTTTTAACGTCAGTCCATACTCGATAGCAAGCCAGTACATCATCTGAATAGACATTACCATAGCCAGCATCTGCTATTCTTACGGATAGATCGTAATCTTCCACGAATTCAGGACGGTTTTCATAGTACCTAAGTTCCCTTAATGCATTTGCTCTAAACATGACGATATTGGCTGCTACTCTATAGCCAGACACTGCTGCCATAAGGGCTTCATCTGCATCTTGAAACTCGTGATTTCTAGAAACTCGGCTCGTGGAACGGTTATTTCCATACTCGTCAATTTCTTGAATAGCCGTATGAGCGTAACCTGCTTGTGGATACTTTTGTAGTAGCGCAACTAATTTTTCAACATAATTGGGAAATATGACATCATCTGAGTCCAAGCGCACGATGAAGTCAGTTTTTGGCTGGCTCATTAACCAAGTGTTATTGCCAGCAATTCCCAGATTTTTTGGTTGGCGGTAATAGTGAACCTGGGAAAACTGCAGGCAGAGCTGTTCCATAACTTGAGGAGTTTCGTCAGTGCTACCATCGTCAGCAACCCAAACTTCGACATTTGGATATGTTTGACTGCAAGCACTACGCACGGACTGAATTAAATATTGAGCTTGATTGTATGTGGGAATACAAATAGCAACGGAGGGAAAATCTGCCATTGAAGTCATCTTAAGTCAGAGCATATAAGACAGAGCAATTTGTAGTTAAGGATAAGAGCCTGATTTGACTCGCAAAGCAAAGACTCCCATCCTTACTATAAAACAGTCTTATTATGCTTAATTCCGAAGAGGATCTGCAACCTACTTTTTTTTCGTTTGTAGATTTTATTTTCAGGATGACTTTAGCGTGTTTTGATTATGCTGCTTTTATTTGATTTATCGTCTTAATTTTAGTTAACCAACTCTTAACTATGCCTTTTAACCTTAATTCTGTATGATGCTGCCATTCAAAGAACGGACCCAAACCTAAGGAAAGTGCAAAAAGACGAATCCGCAAGGCAGGTGAATCTCCCAATTCTTTTAACAAATCGATCAATTCTGCCCGTTCTGTTTTGGAAAAAATGGGAGAAAAACAAGCGGCTGAATGAATAAGAGCCATTTTGCGCCGATATTTATCAATGACCTTCGTATTCCAACCGCGTCTTTCAAAAGCAGACATTAACGATCGGTTGTATATCCACAGATAAGCCCGCAACTGATCGCCTTTTCTCTTGACTCGCACACCTGCAGTATCTTTCCATACACGATACTCAGCCAATAAGGCGTCAGAGTATACATTCCCATAACCCGCATCGGACATTCTGACTGCTAGATCGTAGTCTTCGCTATACTTGAGTTGTCCATCACCATAAAACCCTACTTCTCGTAAAGCTTTGGCTTTAAACATGAAAATGCTGGAAGCAGTTCGCAATCCAGAAACGGAAGCTTTGAGTGCCTCTTCTCCACTTTGAAATTCATGCTTTCTGATGACTCGTCGTTCGGAACAGTAATTGCCAAATTGATCGATTTCCAATGTGGCTACATGACCCCAACCTGCTTCTGGATACTTTTGCATCAGAGCTACTAAAGTTTCCACATAGCTTGGAGACATATTATCGTCTGAGTCCAGGCGAATCAAAAATTCTGTATCCGGTTGGCTTAAAACCCAGTTACAATTGGGAGTCATACCCATATTTTCTGAATGACGGTAATACCGCAATTGAGGAAACTGCTGGCACAATTGTTTCATGAGTTCAGGGGTTTCATCGGTACTGGCATTGTCTGAAACCCAAACTTCTATATTGGGATATGTTTGGCTGCAAGCACTTGATACTGAATGAATGAGGTATTGAGCCTGATTATAAGTGGGAATACAGATGGCGACTGATGGCAATTCCTGCATATGATGATGGCTCCTTTGAATGAGCAGTCACTAGTTATAGTTATGGATCTACTGGGTTAACGGGAGTTCTACAGCTTCTGACAGTGTCTGTCCTAACAGTAAGAATGACGGAGGAGCAACGAGCGCGAGCGCTCTTAGCGCAAACTGAAAGAGCGCTTATCGCCCTTGGCGCAAGCCGAAAGAGTGCTTATTGCGCTTTTGATCCCCCTCTGCTGCAAGGAGGTCTGTTGTGACTTCATCGAACTCACGTTAGAGTAATAAGTGTTAGCTTTGATTGAGACAGCAATCCGAATTCAGTTGTTAAATTTTGTACAATTAAGACGTTTTGGTATAGATATTGCTAAACCTAAAGGTGAAGTTTGTTATCAGAATGCCAAAAAGTTATTTGTACCAAAATAAAACTCCTTTAGACAAAGCTAAAGAGCTTTTGAGGGAAAAGGCTGTGGAACCTTTCTCCGTTACTTAATCGGATGTACGGAAAAGTTTTATGCAAAAACAGAAAAATGTTGGGATTCTTTACATTTTTTCTTAACAGAGAGTAAACAGACTTAACTTTTGTTTGAGGTGCGCTACTTGAATTTATGACGAGATGGAGGACTGGCGTCCTTAAGAACAGTAGATACTTAGGTTTTGGTGAGCTTTAGCTCTACCTAGGTACAGCGCTTTGCGTCTAAATGGAGTACACCTCTCCCTCAAGCATTGGAGAGGGAACCTGATATGCACGGATGGATATTTCTGTACTTCACCAAGTTGAAATTTGCTGTACCGTTTAAATATCAAATAGAGTTTTCGTAGCGCTTAATGCCCATTTATTTTTTCAAATTATTCGTTCTATTATACGTTAAAAACACTACAAAGTCTATATATAAAGTTAAGGAAATTACGAATGTCGGGATGAAAAACAGATAAAGGTGAGAGGTTAGCGCTGTTTGTGTCACTAAGCGCGAGAGAATAATTGAGGCGATTGGAAGTCGCGACTATACAAATTAAGCCCGCGCAGGCGGACTTACTTGAAGAGAGCGGTTCAAATTTTCTAGGAGAGAAAGTGATGGAAGAAGGTTAGGGTTAGGGATTGGAGATGAGCAATTCTTCCTTATCCCTCTTGTCCCTAAACCCTACCACTCAAATCTTCTAACAAATCCATATAGGTTTGGGCCATTTTGCTCCAACTGTGTTGTTCTGCTATTGTTCGCGAGACTTGACCCATTTGAGTTCTCACCTGTGGGTTGTTTGTCAGGTTTGACATTGCAGCAGCCAAAGCTTCAACGTTGTCTGAGTCTGGTAAAACGATCCCCGCTTCTGGTGTGACCAAATCTGCTGCACCTGTGGAAGTAGCAGTGATGACAGGTACGCCTGTTGCCATAGCTTCAATCACAACCAAGCCAAAGGGTTCGTATCGGGAGGGGAAAACAAAGAAATCGACTGCTTTCATGATTTCTGGTAAGTCACGGCGCAATCCCAAAAAGTGGACTCGGTCATTTAGCCCCAGTGTTGCTGCTAGCTGGGGATAGGGGCTACCTTCTGTAACGCCTGCAACTGCTAAATGCAAATTCGGTACTTTCACAAGCGCGTGCAGTACCGTGTCTAAGTTTTTTCGAGGAATTCTGATATCACCTGCAAATAAAGCAAGGGGTACGGCTTCCGGAAGACCCCATTTTTGGCGATCGCTAACACCAGGAGAAAACTCTTGCAAATCCACACCATTGACAACAATCTCAATGGACTCTGGGGGTACACCAATTTCTAACAAATCTTTAGCGACCTTATCAGAAACTGCTACCACAATTTGTGTTTGACGAAAAGACTTCTTTTCCCACCTAGCATTTAAAGCCGTGTAAAACCACTGGTATAGATCGTAAATAACTTGGCGTGGATGGAATCCAGTTTTTACTGACTTTGACTTTGCCTGTTTGGAGGAGAATTTTAGCCAAGAACTGTGTACGAAATGGACGGCGTTAAGATCGCTCTTAGCCCAAGTAATCGCACCATTAGCTTTGACTGCATCTAATTGAGAGCGGTGCTTACGCAACCAAGTTGTGCTGGAAAAAGCAAAAATTAAGTTGCGAAGCAATTCAGAAGGCCATCCTTCAACCGGAATTGGAACCCAGTGAATTTGGTCGTTTTGTTGTAATTCTGGAGCTAGTTGACTTGATAACAAGGTAACATGATGACCGCGACGAATTGCTTCTTGGGTAACCTCGTAATTCACCCGACCCTGTCCATCACCTTTAATAACGCTGTGGGTAACGATGCAGAGTTTCACATTTAAGTTCCTGTATAATTTACGCCATAATCTGAGATTGACTGTCTACACGACAGATGGACGCCACAATTTCTGAATGCGGGATAAACGAACAATTTGAGGCCAAGCTTGAATTCCTCCCCGCTTTATCAAATAGAGCGTCATATGAACAAAGTATAAGATGAGAAACGCTATTAATTTAATTGGATTGGGAGATAAATCTTTATAACGTTTTATACCGACGTATAGTCTGGCTGCTTCTATTGAGATTTCATATCTTGTCAAGCTACCCACTCCTGGTTCGTGCAAACTACTTGTACAACCATCACTGGCTGCGTGAGTTACTAACAGTTCGGGACAGTGTTGAATTTTGTAGCCTTGTTTTAAAGCTCTCAAACAAAGCTCTGCGTCTTCATAGCCAAAGAAAATATTTTCGTCCCACTGTTCTTGGTCAAAAAATCTTCGAGGAAACAGGGTGGCGTGAATAGCGACAGATTCAGGAACATCGGCTTGACAGAAGTATCCCCGGAAAGATAACTTTCCCGAAACCATTTCGTAAGTACCATCTGGGCTGCGACTGATCCCTGAAAGAATGGTACGGTCTTTTTGTTCTGGAGATAGTTGAGAATATCTATCTAGGGCACGACCAATAAAGTCGGGTTTAACACAAATATCATCATCAATAAAGGCAACAAAATCAGTTTCAGAGGAGGAGATTGCATTAACTGCATTATTGCGGTTAGCACAGACTCCACGGCGAGGACCTATAATGTATTTTGTTCCTGGATATTTCTGAACGATCTGATAATTTTGTTCCTGTACTTCTTTACTTGGAGAGTCATCAGAAACAATCACTGTGTGGGGTTTAACATCAGAGTTCCACAGTGCTTCCAAACATGCTTCCAAACGTTCGGTACGATTCCTCGTGGTAATACAACCGGTTACTCTCATCATCTTTCGCTGTTGATTGGTGTTATGTCAGTTTTTATAATGTAGAAAATCCCTGGCAAGTCTTAAATTTACTCAATTCTCAGTTAAAACTTAGCTGCTATTTTGGGGGGTCCAAAACTTAATAGAAGTGCAACCATTGTTCGGAAGCTAAGACTTTGACGCAAAGAACGCCAGAAGTAAGGACGCGCTTCTTTAATTTGTTTGGAGCGCATCAAACCAATTCCCAAAGTAGTACTTACGTATCCCCATTGTTGTAGAAAATATGGTCTAAATTCCTTGAGTCTTTCATCTTCGATAAACTTCTCATAGCAGAAAAGATCGGCTTGAGCTTTTCGGATTTTTGCTTGAGAATTTCGACTACCGCTCATCATTGTGTCTGTTTGTTCGTGAACTCTGTAACGAGTTAATTTTTCAGGGCAATAATACGCTCCCAAACCATTGCGACAACACAGGTAATTCACGTATAAATCCCACGAACCACCAACTTCTGATGGAATACTTTTCCAGTCCACAACGTCTCGACGAATCAAGGCGGCTGTCGCTGTAGAGACGGCCCTATCTATTAAGCCAAGCTTGTGGAAAGGTTGAAAGATTCCTTCAGATAAATAAGCTCGCTTAAATAGCTCGGAACAATGCTCGGTAAGGGCACTATCTATTTCTCCATTGGCATCCATCATGTAATGATCGCAAAAAGCAAGAGCTAAATTGGGATGAGCTTCCAAAGGTGGTACGAGCTTTTCTAAAAAGTTCTCTTCCCACATATCGTCGTCAAGCAAACTTGCCACATATTTACCCCTTGCTTTTTTAAAAGCGTTCATGGTGTTGGCAAACATCCCCAAGTTTGTTGAGTTGCGGTAGAAGCGAATTCTATCATCATTAAAAGACTCCACAATGGGTTGGGGGTTTTCCGGACTGCAATTGTCAGAAACAATAATTTCTATATTGCGGTACGTTTGTTTAACCGCACTACTTAATGCCGCCTTTAGATAGTCGGGACGGTTATAAGTAGGTGTAATAATACTAACTAAGGGTTCTGGGGATTTTCTACTGCCATTCATATTCTCATTACTACGTATTTTTGCTTTAACGGGAAGGTTTTAAGAAATTTTCAACTAATAATAGTAAGTAACACATTTCTATGAAAAAACTATGTAAATAATATTACAATCCCTTGTCATAGATTAGATTTATTGAATTTGATGGAAATGTTCAATTAATTCTTTGAGTGGGCTTTAGAAACCCGAGCTTTTCCACAACCGGGTTTCTTGGAAGCGTAGAATTGATTAGAGCCCTACAAAAGTCTTGTTAAGATTTTGCATAGGCTATCCTTTTATAAAGGAGTTGTGAATTTTTTAACCAAAACCTAGCAAGGTAGTAAAGTCTATCTAAGAAATTGTAAAATGGCCAGCCCAGTATTAAATTGGAAATAGCCAAAGCTTCTTTACAATTCCATTTACTATTTATGTAATATTTGGTACGTCGGTACTGAAGGTTGCGCGATAGATCGACTCTAGCTTGATGACCGATTTGTTCCAGAAAGGTGTTGATGTACTGGTTGGTCATTCTGATTCCAGTTTGTCCATCCATACTTAATTCTACTTTTGCTTGAATGAAGTTATTGTTGCCATGGAGGCGATAGCTTCCTAAAACTTCATTCAGCGTCTTAATTTTTCCTAAAAATGCCGTGCAATAAATAAGACAACCATCAACACACAGTCGCCACTTCACACTATCTATAGGAAAAATTTTTGTTAGAGCGCTGCGTCGGTAAGCTAGCCCGGAGGTTGGCGGAAAACACCAAGCGTTACCTGTTGCTACAATGACTTTTGCTAAATCGTCATCCATAACCCTTCCTACAACAGAAGAATTGGGGATAAGTTTTCCTTCGCTATCGACATTATCTAGCAGGTGCATTACACCAACAACATCTGAGTGATTGAAAGCTTTTACAACTTGCTCTAATTTGTTAGGTTTCCAAATATCATCAGCATCTAAAAAAGCAACAATGTCTCCACTTGTTGCCTCAAATCCCGTGTTGAAAGCAGCTCCCTGTCCCTGGTTTTCTTGAAAAATTGCTTTGATTTTACCTGGATGCTTTTGGGCAAGCTGTAGAATAACCTCTGGGCTGTTGTCTTTAGAACCATCATCTACGATGATAATTTCCGTGTTTGTATACGTTTGATCTATGACTGACTCAACCGCAGTAGGTAGATATTTAGCATAGTTGTAATTTGCAATAATAATAGAAACTTTCATTTTGAATCCAGTAAAACTATTCATGTATAATTATTCATTGTGATATTATTAAATTAAAAAAGAAAGACTTTTGCAATCGGTTTAAACATTCATCAAGAAAACTTTTATATTGCTTCATTTATAGAATGTAAATTGTCTTTTTAGAGAAAATTAGTTTATAGCTATTTCATAAAATACAAATACGTAGATCTGCTTTGGCGCTCAATTAGCTATTTATTTCAATTCACACATCAATTCACACAGTCAATGAAGCGTTTGTTAGCTCTGAAGAGAGCAGGGCTTCTGGCTCTGCTTTCTTCAGGAGCTATTTTGTATCAGAACTTTTTACTCGACTGTACCGACTTCATGCTGCATTTGATGATATTTCCAAAGTTTGCCGCGTCTTTGTAGCAAGTCTTGATAGTTTCCTTGTTCTACAACTCTTCCTGATTCCATAACGACGACTTTGTCTGCTTTGGCAATTGTTGAGAGTCGGTGAGCGATCGCAATCACCGTTCGACCAACAGCAAGCTTTTCTATAGATTCTTGAATGAGTCTTTCCGATACTGAGTCAAGAGCGCTGGTTGCTTCGTCCAAAATCAAAATATCTGGGTCTCGCAATAATGCACGGGCTATGGCAATACGTTGCTGTTGTCCGCCCGATAAACGAGCTCCGCGATCGCCCAAAACTGTTGCAAAACCTTGGGGCATTTGTTCGATAAACTCAAGTGCATTTGCCAGTCGGGCTGCTTCTCTAATTTCGGCTTCTGTGGCGTTGGGTGTACCGTAAGCAATGTTATCCCAAACTGAAGTATTGAAAATAAAGGTATGTTGGCTGACGACTGCCATTCTCTGGCGCAACGAGTTAATGTTAAACTGTTGCAAATCTACACCATCTACAAAGATATGTCCTTCTGTCGGGTCGTAAAATCGAGGAATTAAATCAACGAGTGTTGTTTTACCTGCACCGGATGCGCCCACCAGTGCCGTCATTTTACCCTTTTCAATAGAGAGAGTCACGTTATGAAGTACCAAATTGCTGGGTTGGTAACCAAAATCGACAGAGACTATGTCAATTGAGCGCTGCAATCCAGGAAACTCAATGTTGCCATTTTGAAAGTAGGTTTTGTCATCTTCTCTTAAGAGATCCTTGATATTTTCTAGCGAGCCACCCAATGTACTTAAATAGGCGAGAGTTCCATTAATATCCTGCAAACTTGGCACCACTCTCACTAGGACAAAGAAAAAGGTTAGCAGCGAAGCGATTGGCAGTGTAAATTTAACGAAGGAAATAATAATTAAACCGATAAGAACTGTCGTTGCAACGCTTTCCGCTATGGGTTTTACGAGTGTCCAACTGGCGACAACTTTTATCGAGGCGCTCAGTAGTTCTTTACTTGATTTGTAGAAACGCTGTCTCTCGAATTCTTGAGTTCCATTTGCATGAACGGTGCGAATTCCATTAATGAACTCTAATGCGATCGCGTTAAATTTACCATTAGCTTTAGAAATATCAAAACTGCTTTCTCTGACTCTAGCATTGAGTGTTGTCAAGCCTACTGCCAAAAGAGAAAATAACAAAACTGACAGGATAGACAATTGCCACGATATCAAAAACATACAGATAAAGTAGACAACGACTACCAATGCCCTAGTTAGTACAAAAGCTGCTCCACTGAATCCTTGCTTGAATCTCTCAATTTCTGTCGTCATCGTGTTCATGATTTCGCCAGAACGAGCTTCAGTGAAATAACCCAGTTGCAAAGACTGTAGCTGTTCAAAAATCCGCTTTCGCAAACGGTCTGCAAGGTTAAGTTGGGCAGATTCTGTATAAATTGATGCTAAATAGCTGAAGCCCGAACGAGTCCAAGTACTGAGTAAGATCAGCAGAGATATTACGTATAGCGGATTGACTGTTGAGGCATGAGCTGTTATCCAAACATCCAACCAGCTAATTCCGGTTTTAGGTGAAGCAGTTGGATCGGTTAGACTTTGTAGAAAGGAAAGTAAAAATCCGACACTAACACCCTCAAAAGTCGCTGAAAGGAAGGTAAACACGATCGCCAAGACAGTTATTTTGCGAAAATTGCCAAACTCTCTTAAGATTATGTGATTTTCCTTCCAAAACCTATTAGCTTTGATGATGTTTTTTAGGAGAGTGTTAACTTGTTTGGAGATTTTAGGCTGCATTTGTTTGTCTCGGGGGTTTTGTAACTGGGCACGCTAAAGACCTGATGTCCGTGCAATTTACTTTTTGCTCATCGTCTGTCTGCCATGACGTTTCAGTTTTTTATGATTCCAGACAGTTGGGAAAATTGAGCTTATGACTGCACCTAATTGCGGCAAATGAATAGCTCAATTACCGCAAACTGCATCCATAAATAATTTTGTCAGACTAATACCAATGATAGAGACAAGTGGCGGACTTATTTGACAGGTAGACTGGATAACATATTACTTGTAAGTTATATTCGCTCGGTTGTCTTTAGCCGCCTGCGTCTGTGCCAACAAGTTAATCAGGATATTTGGCTATCTAGATGCAACAGATCTGATTCTGCCTCGACTTCCCACGAGCCTATGATTCCTGGTAACCGATTCAGGTTTTTTTGTGCTTCTGAATTGAGTCGCACGGCATCTTTCAATGACCGGCATCGGGGTCCTGTTAAACTCATTTCACCTCGCAGCACGTTGAGCAACTGTGGCAAATTGTCCAATCCATACTTACGCATCCAACGCCCAAGAACTGTTACCTCTTCTTCATCCTTGCGATCGCATAAACTATTTTGGTAGACTACATCCTCTTCAAAGCCTTTCTGCTGTGTTGCAGTTGTACGAAACTTGATGACCTTGAAGAGTCTACCCCGTTCGCCAATATGCCATTGACGAGAAAAAATTGGACCTTTAGAGTGAAGGCGCATCAATAAAACTAAACCCAGAATCAAAGGCGCAAATGTCAGTAAGAAGATCAAAGCCACCAGCCAATCAATTGGCCGTTTTAACAATCCAAAGAGCAGGCTACTGCCTTTTTGTTGAGCGTCAGTAGAAGGTATGCGAAGGAAAATTGGCTTAGCTGCTGCATGGCACGCGTCTGCCCAAAATTTTAATCGAGCTTCACCTAAGTTTGGGTCTATGCGAACTAAAGTTGCTGGGCTACCCTTTAAACACTCCACAAGGAGCTGCTGTTTGTGCAATGAAGGCATATACGGCTGCTTAATTTCCCCAGGAGGCATAACCAGCAATTGATTGCGCCGCCATTGAAGCGTACAATATTGGGGAGGATTGCCTTGTGGTTGCTGTTTCACTTTATAGTAATTTTGTATTGTTGGTATTATTGAGGTTGTCATATGTATTTCATCTCATAAGGTAGTAGATTGCCGACCTGATACTTGAAAGCTATAGAATGCCGTAAGCGATCTTCATCTCTCTTGCTCTGGGAACAACCCGTAGAGTGGGCTTATGGAACCTCATAACTATCTCTAATAACAACTGCACACCATAATCTAATTTTTTTTGATGTACTAGATTCATTACTTACGATAGAATTTTCCGGATAACGTTATAAAGTTCCACTCATTTACTTGATTTGGCTTATCCGTATGGATATTCGATCTCTAGGATATAAGACGCAGTAGAAATAGCAGTTGCTTCTTGAGATTCTTTATTCACTCTTTATAGAGTTACTGCGTTTTTCATTGAATTATTAAGCTATCGTAAACGGTTTTCTGTAAATACTCATTTTCAGTAGTAATTTTATCATAATGTTAGATTCGCACTTCTAAAAACCTGAATTATTACTACTCATTGGAGCGCACAAATTCCGTAAACGTTCTTATATAAAAATTGTGATGATTTATAAAATCTTTTAAGTACTGTAGGGTGTAAAACACTAACTAAAAGCTTTATGTAGCAAGCTTTGCAGCCCTACGTATATTTCAAAACTCACAGAGGAGTCCGATATATAGAAATTTTATATACTTATCTAATTTCTGAATTTGTATAATTCAAGTTTTAAATACGTAACGATTGATGGTTGACATTTATCTCCAGGCATTACTTACTTGATTATAAAATCTTTTACACTATAAACACAGATAGAGATCTGTCTCTTTAGCCCAGGAGTAAGGCTCATTTGCAGCTTTGGCTTGTTTTGTCAAAGCGGTATGATTCACTGACCGGGGCGAAAATGACCAATTGTTATTGGGCGGATACGGCGATCGAGGTTGAATGGTGGGGTAATAACAGACATTGTCCACCCTACACCTTTAAGTTATATTCTTTTGGGAAGGAATTAGTAATTTCAACAAAGACACGCTCGCGGAAAAACTAGTCTTTTAAGTTCACATTTGTTCTTACAAGGGAAATACTGAAGCTTAGCTGTTAAATAATTAAGAACCAACACATAAAAAAGAACTTGTTTCTTATTTTAAATAAGAGTTAATGTATATTAACTTACTAGCATACTAAAGATACATTATCGGCTTAGCTAAGAGTTACATTCTTAACATTTAGTAATAGAAAAAGGAGATAGCTGAAGGGCAGTTTATGACCGCAAAATAGCCTTTTTACCAGTCATTTAAGGCTTATCTGCTAATTATATTCAACTGTAAAAGGCACTTAGAGCATCTATCTAACGGCTTAAGTGTAGCATAGCGGCTCTGGAGGGGCAGGCGTTTGTAAGGTGGCGAATTATGTTCGCCGAAGCGTTCGTGAATTTCTTGTGGGTAATTTAGGGTGGCGATACAATACGCAGTGCATAAAACAAACAAGAGCGGATGCGATCGCATCCGCTCTTGTTATGCAATATTTTTTCCCTGTTTGAACTATAGGGGGCGCAATGCCTTGCTCCGCCAAACCAACCTTAAAAGGTTATTTCTCCATAGCCTGTTGGAGGGCAAATCGATTTTGGGTTGTCGTGTAGGGTATATAAGCGCTACCAGAGTTAGACACGCCACTCGCGACAACTCCAAGGAGATTCAGGCGACTGAGCATAGCTGTAGCTTGTGCCATTTGGGTGCGGGTCACTTTACCAATGCTAGCTACCATAATTGCTCCACGGCAAGATGATGCTGTTAGCAGGGCATCTACTAGACCCAGGACTGGTGTTGAGTCCACCAAGACCAAATCGTAGTTTTCCTCAAATGTTGCCATCAACTGCTGCATGCGAGGAGAACTCAACAAATTAGCAGGGTCAACTGGGGTAGGTCCGGCAGTTAAAATATCAATGTAAGAAGACCCAGAAGATTGAATGCTAATTTGATTGGGTATGGAAACATCACTAGCGAGGAGAGTTGAAAGACCCTGTTCGTTGGGAAGGTTCAACTGTTTGTGCAGGGAAGGTTCGCGCAAGTTAGCGTCAATAAGCAGAACTCGCTTGTGCAAGCGGGCTGCACTCATAGCTAGACCTAGTGCTAGAGCGGATTTACCCTCATCTGGTAAGGCTGCAGTAATCATTAGGGATTTGAACGAGGAAACAGAATTCAAAAGTTCTATGTTCTTGTAAATCAGATCTAATGATTCCCAACGAGGGGAGGACTGCAACACTTGTATTGTCCAAGGTGCGGGTTCTTGAGGCTTGCCAAAGGGCAATTTAATCACAGAATCTCTGGCTGCTCTTGCTGGTGGTAGTTTCGGTGTTGTTCCCAACAGTGGTAAGGCAACTTGCTTCTCTAATTCAGCAGTGGTGTGAACGGAATCATCAGCCGCTTCTCTCAAGAAAGCAGCAATCCCACCCAACATCAGTCCTACGACTCCACCTAAGAGAAGATTTTGTTGGAGGTTGGGACCCAACTTCACACCCATTTTGGGTTTTTCGATCACTTCCCAGTTGTAGCCGCCCTTATCGAGTTCCTGCTCTAGGACTTGTTCTGC
The DNA here is from genome assembly GCF_045999855.1 of Tolypothrix campylonemoides VB511288_2. Classification (NCBI taxonomy): domain Bacteria; kingdom Bacillati; phylum Cyanobacteriota; class Cyanophyceae; order Nostocales; family Tolypothrichaceae; genus Tolypothrix; species Tolypothrix campylonemoides. The sequence goes on along the minus strand of NZ_JBFPMW010000003.1, from coordinate 334,793 downwards.
TTTTAACAGCTGCTGTAACTTGTCCCGGTTAAGTTGTACTTGAGGTTCTAAACGATTGTACTCAGCCAACACGCGGGGGAAGCGTTTGAGTTCGGTACGCAGTTGATCTTCTTTCTTTGCTAGAACTTGATCGCGAGCCACAAGAGCCAATAAATCTGTTCTTGTTTTTAACAGTTCTGATGAAAGATTGAGGTCAATTTGACCTTTTTGTCCTTGCTCTAGAAGACCCTGTACTTGAGGTTTTGCTTCTACACCCAAAGTTCGCCGTTGCTCTTGTTGCAACAACGCCTTCTGGCTTTGAAGTTGTTCTACAAGTTTTTGTACGCTAGGTGCTTGTTCGGTAAAACGCAGGCGTTCTTGTGCCAGAAGCAGTTCGGATTTCTGGATTTCGTTCAGCAAACCTTGATAGCGGGTCGATTGACTGAGACGGGCTTCAGCAAGGGCCGTTTCCGGGGTCGTTTGAAGTTGTTGTAGTAAATTTTTGTAACGAGCATCCGCTTCTTGATACTCGGCACGAGTTTTACCGCGTTCTTGCTGAATTCTGGTCAGTTCATCTTCTGTGGCTTTTGCCTGTGTATCCGGGTTAATTATATTCTCACTTCTACGAAAGCGTTGGAGATTGGTCTCTGCTGTTGTAACGTCACTATTAACTTTTCTAATTTGTTCCCTAATGACTTTTAGACCTCTTCGGATACGTTCGTCTTGCTGTTTGATGTTGTAATCCAGATAAACTTGCCGCATCGTCTCCAAGACTTTGTAGGATTTATCTGGTTCGGTACTGATATAGTCTATTTGGAAAATTTTAGTTGCGGTGTTATCTTCTTTTCTCTTAACTTGGTCTAAGGCTAAGGCGCTTTTTAAAGCTTCAACAGTTATATCAGGGTACTCTGGCTTGAGCTTGCTTACCGCTTTTTCCATCAGTTCAGAACTCTTCATCAAGTTCAACTGGGTCGCAGCGTCTATTTCAATGTTGGGATCGGTATACTGACTATCTACTGAAGCGTTTGCTTCTTTTTTGCCCTGATAGTTAGGTTCTATGAGAAGCTGCATTGAGCTTCCATAAGTAGTTGGTGTTCTTTTTGTTACTAAGCCTGCAACGGCAAGAGATGCCACAAACACTGCTAAAAACCAGGGGAATCTGCGTACTAAAACCGCTAACAGTTGTCCGTAACCCGGTTCTGACTCAGTAACTGGATTTACATATGGACCTAGACTGCTTTGAACCACGTTTATTATCCCTCAGCTAATCAAATCAAATGAATAGTTACTTTACTGCACAAGTTTGGTCAATAACTTGTTCGACTTTACTAAAGAAAGCCTCTTCTGAAAAATGAGTGACCGCATGATTACGAATGTTCCCGTAATCCCAATAGATATCCCTGGCTTCTAGTAGTGCAGTTTGCAGCGAATCCGGTGTTTGCCTCTTGAAAAAGACCCCTGTTTTACCAGGTATTTGGGTGTCCAATACACCACCCGCACCAAACGCAATAACTGGCGTTCCACTAGCATTTGCTTCTACTGGCACTAATCCATAGTCTTCTAGGGCTGCTACTATAACAGACCTAGCTTTGGAAAACAACTGAGTGCGTTCTGCATCGGAAACGTGTCCTACGAATTCTATGTTGCCTAATGCTTTAGACTCTAACCTTTCTCTTTCCGGACCGTTTCCTGATATTAGCAACCGCCACCCCAGCCAGTTGAAAGCTTCGACTATTATATCAAGTCGTTTGTAACTAATCATGCGAGCTGAGGCAAGATAGAAGTCTTCTTTGGTATCTGAAAAAACAAATCTTGATGTATCAATGGGATAATTGATGACGATTGCTTTTTTACCGTAGATTTCTTTGATGCGCCGCGCCACAACACTGGAGTTAGCAATATACAGGTCTGGCTCCTGTGCGTAGCTTAAGTCTACTTTTCTCATCATCCCAAAAACTTGTTCGATGAGGGGGGCAAAATATCGATAGTCTCCGTACTCCCGTAAATAAGTTTCTGTATCCCATAAAAAACGGGTTACATTATGACAGAAGCAAATATGACGTGCTGTTGGTTTTTTCCGCACTGCTTTCGCAAAACTAGTACTGCTACTGATAATTAGATCGTAATCTTGTAAGTCTAATGCGCGAAAGGCAGGAAAGTAAAAGGGTGCCATCAATCTAAAATACTTCGTAGCACCTGGTATACTTTGTAAGAAGGTTGTATTAACAGCACGTTCTCCTAAGTCTATAGTCTCCTCGGGATCGTACAGGGAAGTATAAACATCAGCATCAGGGTAGCGCTTGCACAGCAATTCAAAAACGCGCTCCGCCCCTCCTTTTTGAGTTAAGTAATCATGAACTAGGGCAATTTTCATACTAAACCTGGTGGATTTACTCTATACCAATTCTTATAGAAATTAGGGCTTGGGGGTTATAAGGTCAGTAATCACCGGAGGAAAGTTTATGACGATTGTCTTTAACGCCGCACCTTCGTTTTAGCAGTTTATAGACTGTTTGGCAATCTACTTTCGCCTCCTATTGATTTTTAAGATACTAAAAATTTGTTTTTCTATTATTAATTTTTAACAAATATTTTGTCATGGAAATTAAGTAAACGAAGTTTATACACTTTTTGGTAAACGCGGAACTTGGGGATTGGGAGAAGTAGGGACTCTGGTGGAGATAAGGAGCAATGGGGATTAGCCATTGGAGATTAAACGCACGCCATTTTACCTTATCTCCTTTGTTCCGAGTCCGAGTCCCTAATCCCTACACTGCTGCTAGGGTCTTGAAGAAATAAGCATTTTGTTCGGCACGCAGCTTATCGCACAATCTACCTGAAGGTAGTTCGACATCGTCATATGTCAGAACTTGGTCTTTGGAAACATCTCGCTTGAGACGACATCCTTCTGCCAAACCAATTGGTAGGAGGTTTTGTTCTTGAACAATGTTGGAATTTTCACATTGACCGTAAGTCATGTAATAACCAATACCATCCAAAGTTTCCCCAGCTTTCAGGTCAATTTTGGCAGTCGTCACAACGTCTACTAAAGGAGCACCGAGAGGGCTTAAGACGTAGTCTTGGAAAAGAACAACACGAGCCACTGACAGTGGTACTTCAAAGTGACAGAGGTGATATGGGGTGTAGAAGCTGTAAAGCGGACCTTCGCCTAACTTATAGAGATTGAGGTAGTGACGTTGCTTCGGGTCGTCATGGGTTCCAAATACAAAAACTCCAGGACCTGGTTTTGCACCAACAACGTAATCTACAATGCCGCCCAATTCTTTCAGTTGTTCGACATCGTACATTCCAGTCATTTCATCTACATGACTTTGAAAGTCATATCCAAACATACCGCGCTTGGCGACTTTCATCCCTGTAGCGTTGGCAACGATCGCTTGTTCAAAAGAGATTTTTGTCCCATCTGCAAAGCTGGTTACCATGTGAGCTTTTTGACCCCAACGTTCGGCAAATGCTTTTTGAGTCGTAGGATTGCGATATGGGTCTTGTAGGCCTTTGATATTACCACATAATAGTGGAGTCAAACCAATACTTTTTACAAAACGATATAAATTCATTTGTACCCCAGGCTGGTCACCGTCACAAGCGGTGAGGATGACGCCTGCTTTGTCTGCATAAACTTTGAGGATGGAACCAATAGTGCCATCCAATTCAGCGTTCATCATAATGACGTGCTTGTGATGGGCTATTGCTTCCATAACAACATGAGCGCCAAATTCCACCGCACCCGTCACTTCAATTAACGCATCAATCCCCTCAGCACGGCACAGCAACATCGCATCATCTGTCACTGCGTACCCATCGTTTGCGATCGCACTTTCCAATTCGCCAACAGAGGAAACAACTTGATAATTCTCAACTCCGGCTTCTGAATATGCACGTTGAGCAGCATCAACATTGCGGTTGGCAATAGCAACCAGTTTCATGCCGGGTACGGAATTTGTGATTTGATTGGCAATTCCCCGACCCATGAAACCTGCTCCAATCATGCCGACCTTGATAGGGTTATGAGCTTCTGCACGGGCTTGTAAGGCGCGATCTACAATAATCATCGATTTCAGTTCCCAGTAGTTGTTAGTTGATAGTTGTTAGTTGTTAGTTGTTAGTTGCAGTACTAGCTATTAGCCATTCATGAAACACTTCCGCCAACGGTCATCATAGACATCAAAGGCCAATTCTTATCCTTCTCAGAAATAACAGTTACTTCCACAGGCCATTGAATATTGAAAAATGGATCGTCGTAGCGCAAACCACGCTCGTAGCCCGGAGTGTAAAACTCACCCACTTGATAAACAACCTCAGCCCCATCTGTCAGTGCTTGATACCCATGGGCAAACATTTCTGGCACGTATAAGGCGCGGCGATTTTCGGCGGTAAGTTCCACACCAATATGTTGAAGGTAAGTTGGAGATTCAGGACGCATATCTATAATTACGTCATAGATAGCCCCACTTATGCAGCGAATCAATTTTGTTTCTGCTGCGGGAGGAAGTTGATAGTGCATCCCCCGCAATGTCCCTTTTTTGTAATTAAAGGATAAGTTGCATTGGGCAACTGTGGGCTTTAAGCCGTGTGCTTCAAATTCTTGAGCGCAGAAAGTCCGCGCAAAAAAGCCTCTGGAATCCGGCTTTTGGTCTAAATCGATAATGTATGCACCTTGGAGTTCGGTTTTCGTAAAAATCATGGGTATCCTCACTTTGTACTGTAACTACACAGGTAGATTAGACAATTTCTGAAACCAATTTGCTAAGTGAAAACTTTTACTATATATTTGATGATGTAGTTTTCGCTTAAAATCTTAAGTGTATCTACTAGAGCAGGCACAACGAACTGCAATGGTAACTCACCTACTAGAGCAATGAAGGGTACGAGCGTTTAAATTTAAGAAGTCCAAATCTCATGGGTTGATTTGGAACTTCTGATAGCGAGTGGGTTTGCTTACCCCTGTCTACTTCTTAACCCAGAAGAAATCTTTATCAATTTGCTGGGTACGAATGAGATACTCGAGCTGCTTTAAGCGAGTGAATCCTCGAGATGTGAAAGTCTCTTCACTCATATCAATTTGAGAGAACACTTCATACAACTGCTGTGCGCCACGCTTGGCATCCCAATCGCATTTAAAGCCTGGTAATACAGTGTTGATTTTCTCAAAAGAGACTCGGTAACTGCGGTTGTCTGCACCTTGAGTCCCAAAACTGAGTTGGCATCCGGGGAAAATTCCAGCAACAATTTCAGCAATTTCTTTAACGCGATAGTTGTTAGCAGTGTCTCCTACGTTAAAGATTTGATTGTGTACGATATCACGGGGTGCTTCTAGGGCGCAAACAATAGCTTTGCAAATATCTAGGGCATGGACGAGTGGACGCCAAGGGGTACCATCACTGGTCATCTTGATTTCTTTGGTAGTCCAAGCCAAACCGGATAAATTGTTCAAAACGATATCGAAGCGCATTCTGGGGGATGCACCAAAAGCCGTGGCATTTCGCATAAAGGTAGGAGAGAAATCATCGTCAGCTAAAGGTCGCACGTCCCTTTCTACTAAAGTCTTGCACTCTGCATAAGCTGTTTGAGGATTTACGGGTGATTCTTCTGTCACATCACCTTCAGTCGCTACGCCATAGACGCTACAGGAAGACATATAGACGAAGCGACGGACACCTGCTTCTTTTGCCAGTTTGGCAAGACGAACGGAACCTTTATGATTAATTTCATAAGTAATGTGCGGTGCTAATTGTCCGGTGGGATCGTTGGATAATTCTGCCATATGAACGATCGCATCCACACCTTGTAGATCTTCAATAGAGATATCGCGAATATCTTTATTGAGGGTCTTGGCTGTCACTTGAGTACCGTTGTACAACCAACCTACTTTATAAAAGCCAGTGTCCACACCAATAACTTCATGTCCTTTTTCCAGAAGTAGAGGTGGTAATAAGCAACCAAGATAACCTTCGGTACCGGTGACTAAAACTTTCATTGTTGTAAATTCCTATGAGTTGATGTGTTCGTAATAACTTGTGCTTTACTGACTACTGCTTATTTCTGCACTGTATGTACGCAGAGTAACACATTATTTTTAAAGTTTTGCAGTAGCGAGTGATGTTGCTTTCATAAACTTTTTCTAGGGCTGTTCGTACATACACGTTGATTTGCCCCCTAACAAAATTGCCCGTGCTTGCTCGTCTTCGTACTTCTTAAAAAAGCACAGGCAAATTTTCTTAATTTACCGAACTGACTGTTGGTTGCAAATGGGATTGTTCGGGAATTTGTGCAACAATCGCTTTGCCTATTTCAATAGAAGATGTTGCCGCTGGGGAAGGCGCATTGCAAACATGGACTGAGTTTTCACCTTGAACGATCAAAAAGTCATCTACTAGCTTTCCGTCGTTCATTAGTGCTTGAGCGCGAACTCCTGCATGAGTTGGTACTAAATCCTCAGATTTGACTTCGGGAATCAGTTTTTGCAAACTTTTTGTGAACACTGCTTTGCTAAAGGAACGAATGATTTCCTTCATCCCTTCATCTGCATACTTGGCAGCAAGTTTCCAGAAAGCAGGATAAGTCATGACCTCGGTAAAGTCTCGCAGGTCGAAGTCAGTTTTGTGATATCCTTCGCGTTTGAGGCTGAGAACTGCATTGGGTCCTGCATGGACGGTACCATCAATCATGCGGGTAAAATGCACTCCCAAGAAAGGAAAATCTGGATTGGGAACTGGGTATATCAGACCTTTGACTAAAGAACGTTTTTCTGGTGTGAGTTCGTAATACTCTCCCCGGAAAGGTACGATTTTTGCTTGTGGATCGACTTGGCCCATCTTAGCAACGCGATCGCTGTGTAACCCAGCACAATTTATAACAAAGCGAGTTGCAAAGCTACCCGTATTAGTTTCCAATACTTGATGGTTACCACTTTTAACGATACGTTCTACCTTTGTATTGAGACGCAGGTCTCCTCCTTGCTGTCTGATAATTTCAGCGTATTTGAGACATACCTGCTTGTAACTGACAATGCCAGTGGAAGAAACAAATATTCCCCCAACACTTGCGACGTGAGGTTCGTATTCTTTAACTTCTTCAGCAGTGATTCTTTTGACATCTATACCGTTTTCCAAACCTCTTTGGTAAAGATTTTCCAAACGAGGTAGTTCTTCTTTATCTGTTGCTACGATGACCTTACCGCAAATTTCGTAATCAATTCCGTGTTCTTGGCAAAATTCCACCATCGTGCGGCAACCATCACGGCAAAACTTAGCTTTAAAGCTACCTGGTTTGTAATAAATCCCAGAGTGAATAACACCGCTATTATTGCCTGTTTGGTGAAATGCCCATTGGCTTTCTTTCTCTAAAACAAGAATACGTGCGTTAGGGTATCGTTTGCCCAAAGCCATCCCGGTGGAAAGACCAACAATTCCCCCACCTATAATTGCAAAATCATACATATACAACTGCCACAGAAACTAGATGAATTATGAATTATGAATTATGAATTATGAATTCTTACTTTCCGAGTCTTCATAATTCATGCTTTTCTTACCAAACTTTCCAAGGAGCCTTGTTTTTCTGCCACAAATCCTCAAGATAATTTTTATCTCTTAAGGTATCCATTGGTTGCCAGAAACCATGATGTTTGTAAGCAGAAAGCTGTTCCATCTCTGCTAATTTTTCTAGCGGCACTTGTTCCCAAACAGTAGAATCATCGGCAATTAAATTAATGACTTCGGGTTCAAGCACAAAAAAGCCACCATTAATCCAAGCTCCATCACCTTCAGGCTTTTCTCGGAAACTGGTAATTTTGGTTTGTTCGTGTCCCAAAACAATAGCACCGAAACGTCCTGGTGGTTGGACTGCTGTCATTGTGGCTAAAGTCTTTTGCTCTCTATGAAAATTCAGAGCTTCTGTAATGTTGACATCACTTACACCATCACCATAAGTGAAGCAAAAAGTTTCACTGCCAAGATGTTCTCTCACCCGTTTTAAACGTCCACCTGTCATGGTGTTGTCACCCGTGTCTACTAGGGTAACTCGCCAGGGTTCTGCGTTCCCAGCATGCACGTTCATCTGGTTAAAGCGCATATCAAAGGTTACGTCTGACATATATAAGAAGTAGTTGGCAAAATACTCCTTAATGACATACCCTTTATAACCACAACAAATGATAAAATCATTGATACCGTGAGCGGAGTAAGTCTTCATGATGTGCCATAAAATGGGCTTACCACCAATTTCCACCATTGGCTTTGGTCTGACGCTTGTTTCTTCACTCAGACGCGTACCAAGTCCTCCAGCCAAAATTACTGCTTTCATGGAGTTATCTCTTTAGTTTCAGGTAGATGATTTTTTTAAGTTATTGAACGTAATAGAGAAAAGGCTTTTTCCGAATTCTCAGTATATAATCTAACTGTAATTTTACTCAAAAGTGTAAAGGCAAGATAAATAAACCCATTTTTCGTGTAAAAAAACGAAAAAGTTTTTTTCACCACCTGAAATAAAAATAAAGGGTAGATGGATAAAGGATAAAAAATTCATCTCGCATTTTTCATCCAAAAACAAACACAAACCTCTAAATTTCTTTAGAGGTTTGCTTTATCCTTCATCTTTTATCTTGGCTCATTTATTACCCCGAACACTTGAGGTTTGCAAGAAAGTGTCACACTTGTTTTCTACAACAACACAAATGCTGCTAAGGGCTTGTTGGTAATTATCCATATCTTCTTGTTCGAGCGCCATTTTGGCAGCGGTTTGCAAATCATCGACGGCTAGCTTGTGGTAGCGACTTGAAACTCCGCCACCATATTGCGCCAGTTCATAGCGAACAATACCTCGCTTTAAATACACTTTTGAAAGCTTGGGATTAATACGCAATGCTTGGTCAAAATCTTCGATCGCTTGTTTGTACTCTTTCTCAAAATCACTGCTATACTGGGCAATTTGATAGCGAACCACACCTCGTTGGAAAAGGGGTTCCGATCTATCTGAACTTAATGAGAGTGCTTTGTTAAAATCTTCAATTGCTTTGTTGTAATCTTGTTGAGAATCTCCACTGTACTTAGCGATTTGAGCACGTACTATACCCCTTCTTACGAATGCTTCTACTTCATTGGGGTTAAGACGCAATGCTGAGTTATAATCTGAGATGGCCAAGTTGTACTCGCGATCCGGGTCACTGCTATACTCTGCAAGTAGAAAGCGAGAATTTCCTCGATTGACGTAAGCTTTTACTTCTTGAGGATTAATGCTCAAAGCTTGATTGTAGTCTGCAAGCGCAGATTCGTACTCTTTTATATTGTAGTGAGCGTTACCGCGATTGACGTAAGCTTTAGCGTATTTCGGGTTTCTTTCAATGGCTTGAGAGAACTTCTCAATTGCTTTTTCGTAATCGCGTACCTTATAAGAAGCATGCCCCTGCTTGTAGAATTCTGCAAAATTTTGAGAATCGCTGCCCTTTTTCTGACCGGCAGCAACCAAAATTGGCTGGGTGTAGGAAGCAGTTTGGGTTGCAAAGGGACGATTTGTAAATTTAATGACTAAGTCTAAATATCCCAGTAACCCAAAACCTAGCAAGCAAAAAATGACGGGGTAGTATCTCCGTTTTTTGGGGGGTCTGTAGTAAGGGATATTTTGACCAAACACCTGCATCGGATTGCGAGGATTAACCCGATTAAATGCAGCGACTGGTTGCGGTATCCGAGGAGGTTGAGTTTGACGTTTTTTGGCTTTGGGTTGCGGTTTCAGGTGTTCTTTATTTGCTATCGCTCTATGAGATGGGAAAGGATCGCGCCCGCCCAAACGCAAAGCCCGTTCGCACCAGGGGCATTTTTCTAGATGATTGCTGTAGCGGTGTTGGGGGTTTACGGTACAAGTCAAGAGGGAATTTTCGGCTTCAGCTAGTGCTAGCAACCAACTTTGAGCACTCGGGCGCAGCAGTGGGTTGGAATGTCCATCCTCAAAACAACGCAGGAAGAGTTCTTGCAAGCTGGGATGGAGAATTTCCCAGGGCGGAGCAATAGGAGTTGTCACGTAAGGAACCCGTCGCTTTTGACTGTAGGTAAAATGCCCTGCAGCAATACGAGCTTCATATGGTGGTGGTTCGCCCATCCCTTGAAAAATTCCTGAGAATGGGTGAGTTCCTTCCATTAAAAGTTGGAATATGAGCACTGACAACCCAAATAGATCGTGAGCGAAAACGCGATCGCATTCAGCAAAAGTTTTGTTTTGAAGTTCTGGTGGAGTGAATTCCGGTTTGCCTACAGGGCAACGATAGACAATCTCATTTTGCGTGTCTTTTACCTGGAACGAATCTGTGTCTACTATCGTCACTAAAGCTGTATCGCCAACCAGAATATTTGACTCATTCACATCCCCAACACAGTAACCTGAAGCGTGTAAGGATGCAAAAGCTGCTGCTAAGTTCCGAGCAGTGCGGATGAGGTATTGGTAATTAAATAAAGGACAGTGTTGGCGGCGAGTTCTGGGGTTGTAGAAGTCAATAATAGGACGCATACCCCGAATGCGAGGCATCAGAAATCCAATGACGCTGTTTCTTCCGTCTGTTGAACGCAGTAACTCCACAGGCCAAGCAATAGAGATATGACCCAAACTGGCTGTTGGATTTTCTGGTGGATGGGCAATCATCACCTCCAGTTTGCGACCTTGTGCGGGAATTGGCTTGTGATAAACTTTTGCCACCAACTCGCTATCGGTTGGTATTGTATAAATACAAGCCTCTCCACCTTGCCCTAAAGTAACGCTGAGGCTGATATTACTGGGTTTTTGATTGGGAAGATAACGTAGTACCTGCATGATATATTTATTCTTATGCCTAATGTATACGATTTGTGACCGTCGTTATAACTGTCCAATTAGTGGCTTAAGGAAGCTATTACTAGCGTCAAGTCATCATCAGTACGTTGCGTAATCCTATCCGATCGCAAAAACCTCACAAGTTGTTCTTTTGCCACTGTTTTGTCGTCTGCATTGGCTGCAAATTCAAACAGAGGAGAGAAAAACGGTTTATGAGGAGCACCTACTGCCATATTCATGGCCAGCATTTGTAGTCCATCAGTCAGGACTCCCACATTTACTATTGCTTGACGCCATACTCTTAATTGTGCTGCATCCAACGCTCCTGGTGAAGTTAAAAAAACAGTTTCATTTATATACTCCCCGCTATCTGGTAAGGTTAGTGCCACCAGGTTTTCTTGTGTGTCTTTCGCTACAGCAACTCCGTCTCCTATCTGTGCTACCGCCACGATTTCAGGGGCAGCCACTGTAATAATCAGGGTACTTGCTAAGTCGGACGGTTGTTTTTCACAGGCTGCCGCCTCCTCCTCCACTGCTTTTCGTGCGGCTATAATCGCATCTAACAGAATGGAACGAACGGCTTCGTCATCAGTTAAGGTTTGTCGGGTAACCTCTTTAAGAGATATGTTGTCAACTGCTGTTTCTACAGCTACCATTGCCCCAACTTTTCCCATGCTTGCAGAACCCGCACCATCTGCTACTGCTGTAACGAGTACACTGTCCGGCAATATTTGCCAGTGGTGAGCATCCTGACAGAGCTGTTTGGTTTTTACGTGGCTCGTACCACACACAGACGCGGCCACTACCCGCCAGTGAGGTACTTGTTTCGAGGTATTCATGAATTGTTGTCTGCTATCACCTGGAGTAAGCCGCATTACCATCAAACAGAACCCCATCCTATGGGGGGTAGCGCTACTTGTTCATCTACTTTAGAATGAGATACGGCTGACATACTAGCTGATAGCCAAACAAACATTTCAACAAAATTTAACCCCGTTAATTTTAAGGGACTGCGTACAGCTATTTGCCCCAAACGATTCATGTTGGCGTTTTCTACACCTACCGTGAAAAAAGCCACTCGCTTACTTGCTTCATCTGCTTGCACGCGCCGTGTCGCTTGGTCGATTACATCTTCAAATTCACCTTGCGGTTCACCATCTGTAATCATAAAGACCCAAGGACGATAGTAAGCAACGCCGTTAGCACGGTATTGAGCTTTGCGATCTTGAATCATGTCCAAAGCTCTGTGAATACCAGAACCCATCGTTGTTAGCCCTTGTGCTGTCAGTATCGGTGGATTGAACTGATCGGCAGTGACAAAGTCTTGTATGATATTGACTTGGCTGTCAAAGGTGACTATTGCTACTTCCACCCTTCTCGCTGCCAAGGAATTTTTGATTAGTTCTTCCTTGAAAGTTTGCAAGCCTTGATTCAATGCCTCAATGGGAGTTCCTTGCATCGAACCGGATGTGTCTAACAGGAGCACACAAGGACAACGGGGCTCTGGGTTCTCCGCGAACTCAACAACTTCATCCAGTTTTAATGTATCCTGCATAACTTCTTGTGTTATGTTATAGTCCAAAGCTCAAATTTCCTTTTCCTCAAAGTATATAGTTTAAAACGGCAATTGCACTATATGTATTGCTTTTGCTTATCTTGGATAGTTTACTATTGATTAAAGAAATTTCTTCTGCCAAGTATCTTACAAAATTGTGAAATCTTACCTGAGACAGAAGTTTTTTCAATGTAAATCTATCAAAAACAGGCGTTGCTCGCTGTCAACTAGTTAGCAAAATTTATACATTACACGTATAGAATACAATGGTTTAGTACCTCTGCTGACATCGAATTTTAAAGATTCAATGTAGAAAGATGATATTTTGGGTAAATCTGATTAAGTCTTCATGTTATTGACCCTCCATTAACTCTAGAACGTTTAATTTGATAACCAAATTAGTAAATTTAAACTTTTTCAAAACCCCTCAATTGTTATTTTATGAAGAAAAATCTAAAAAATAGCTATAATGTATCTTTTACATCTTGTAATATATTTACGTACTGTCAGAATATAAGAATACTACTAAAGACAACCTCAAAAATCATTAAAGACAATGTTCAACAACAGAGTATAACTACAGACGACAAAGTATATTTTCCGGAAACTCTCTAAGAAATGGATAATTTTGGCACTTTCACAAAACTGCGTCCTTCAAGTTTGCTAAGGCACTTATATAGTGCCTCAGAGAGTACCTGTTTGCAAGTACACAGCAATTCAGTGACTTGGTCAATTTACTTAGAACAAGGAAGAATAACTTACGCCACGCATTCTGTTGAGCCCTTCGATCGCCTAGAACGTCATTTACGTCGCCTCAGTCATCAAATTAATAGCATTACGGGTGAAGTTCGCGTTCAATTGCGTTTGATGTTTGAACCTGATGCACAAACTCAATCAACAGAACATACCGCTCGCCAAGAACAGACAATAACCCCTCCTTTGCCTCCTGAATATCAAGCTATATGCTGGTTAGTAAGCGAGCGTTATTTGCATTCGACACAAGCAGCAATGCTGATTCAAGAATTAGTTAAAGAAGTTCTTGAAGCATTTCTTTCAATTCAACAAGGAACTTATCAACTGACAAATTCTCTTTATCGAGTTCCTGTCATTTGCAAGCTAGATGCAGAAAAAATAGTAGAACGTTGCCAGCAAAGATTACACATTTGGCGATCGCTGGCTCCGCATATTTCCTCACCATATCAGCGTCCATATCCAGTTATAAAAACAACCGAACGGGCTCCTACCATATCTGGGCTTGACCCCGGTTTAACGGAATGGATGAAAGGTTTTAGCTTGCGTCATCTAGCAGTGATTGTGAATCAAGATGAATTAGTACTGACAAGAAATTTATATCCTTACATTGCAAATGGCACAGTTTTATTACACGAACCAGATCCACCATTTGATAAATTACCAACAACCTATACTGAAATCTCAAAAACTCCTATCTATTTACCAGAACCTAACAAAAAAGCTGCTCAAAAAGCTGCACTACCTGGTAGTAACATTTCTGGTGACAAAGCAGGAACCCCTACCAAGATAGAAAACTTAGCAAACCATCAGGAACGAGTCCCCACCGCCACTCAAAAAGAAACAGTTCCTGAATTAACAACGTTAAATAAAACAGACGCTGAAGCAGAACAAATCCCATCTACTCCCACAACATCAACAGTTTCTAGAAAAATATATAAAGTTGTTTCTGTAGATGATAGCCCTACAATTCTTAGAGAAATTAGTCGTTTTTTAGAGGATGAAAGTTTTTCGGTCGTTACAATTAGCGACCCACTCAAAGCAGTGATGACAATTATTCGACACAAACCGGATTTGATTTTATTGGACTTGAATATGGAAGGGATGGATGGTTACGAGCTATGTCGGCTCGTCCGCAATAACTCCATGTTTAAGAGAACTCCCATCATTATGGTGACGGGAAGTAAGGGAATTGTAGATAAAGTCAGAGCAAGATTAGTAGGAGCTTCTGGATATTTAACAAAGCCTTTTACACGTGCAGATCTATTAAAAATGGTCTTTATGCATTTAGCTTAATATTTGTTATTTATCTTATTTATAAAGTTATCTTAATAGTAGACTTCTGCCCGGACAATGCTACCATTAACATAAAAATCCCATCATCCGCTCTCTGCCTTATTATAAATAAGTTAAATTATATATCTTCAAACTTATAACCTACTCCAATGACAGTTTTGACAAAAGTAGGATTCGCTGGATCGGGTTCTATCTTCTTCCGCAATCTAGCAACGTGGGTATCAACAACCCGCTCATCACCATAAAAATCACTACCCCAAAGTTTGTCAATCAATTGCGCCCGGTTCCAAGCCCGACCGGGATAACTCATTAATGTTGCTAGCAATTCAAATTCCAAGGTTGTCAGATCTAAAGGAGAATGTTGATTGTTACTCAGAATCCGGTTAGCCGAGCGCTGCTCCATGTCAATTGTAAAGTGTTGGGTACGGTAGATTTGGCTTTGTTTTCCATGACGCAGCGTCCTTCGCAGCAGCGCACGTACACGAGCCACCAATTCTTTAGGGCTAAAGGGCTTGACTACGTAGTCATCAGCTCCGGTTGACAACCCGATAATGCGATCGAGTTCCTCCCCTTTTGCCGTTAATATGAGGATGTAAGGATCTTTAGGGCTAGCTTGCTGTCGAATACGAGCACATACCTCAAGCCCATCCAAAACAGGAATCATCAAATCTAAGATAATCAAGTCAGGGAGTTGCGCCTGAAACACCTGAATCGCACTTAACCCGTCTCGACAGTGGCGACAAGAAAATCCTTCCCTTTCCAAATATAACTGGATTAATTGAGCAATCTCAATTTCGTCCTCAACAATCAAAATCTCCATTGGTCTTAATAAAGATTTTTTGTTATCCGTATCAATAGTAAACTACTTTAGAAAAACTTCATCACAATATTTAATCGGGTTTATCAAAAAACTGGCTTGCAGTCAAACCCCCGCTTGCTTGAGCAACGCTAGGGTAAGCCAGATGCGAACGTAAAATCTCCCTATCCTTTCCTCCTGTAGTTTATAAATCCTTGATAAAGTTGCAATTAACATCAATTAAACTTAGTAAAGGAGTCAGGGATATTGTTCAACGTCCTTGTTATTCCACACTTACGGCGTTGACGCTTGAAAATTCTGCCCTTAGCCAGCAGACCTTCACCGCTGTATTGACGTTTGAAATGTTGGTCGGCGTTCAACAGTTACACATAACGCTTTACTAGAACTTGTGGAACGGGAAAAGTTTTTCTATATCTACGATCCGATCGAATCCAAAACTTAGCGGAAATAGTGAGGGATTCGTCGGATAGCTATCAACAAGCTCGACTGATTGTGGCTAAATTGCAATAAGTGCGTATAATGGCATAAAGTCAGCTTGCAATTTACTGAATAATGCCACAGGATACAGGAACCGCAGTTGAATTTCGCAATGTAACATTCAGTATAAACAAGCGCCCTTTGGTATCAAATCTCAATTTTACTATTTACCAAGGAGAAGCGTTACTCTTACTAGGGCGCAGTGGGAGTGGCAAAACAACAATCATTAAATTAATCAATCACCTTTTGGCACCCACAGAAGGTGAAGTTTTATTTAATGGTATTCCTACAACTCAATGGAATGAAATAAAACTGCGAAGAAAAATTGGTTACGTTATTCAAGAAACAGGGTTATTTCCCCATTTTACTGTGGAACGCAATATTGGTTTGGTTCCTCATTTAGAAGGTTGGAAGCCAAAACAAATAAAAACCAGAGTCTATGAATTACTGCATTTAGTTGGTTTAGAACCCGATAAGTTTGCTCAACGATACCCACACCAACTTTCAGGAGGGCAAAGACAGCGAGTTGGAGTCGCACGGGCATTAGCAGCAGATCCACCTATGTTATTGATGGATGAACCTTTTGGGGCGTTAGATCCCATTACGCGTTTAGAGCTGCAAGAAGAATTCAAGCGCTTGCAGACAGAATTGGGTAAGACTGTTTTGTTTGTAACTCACGATATTCAAGAAGCATTTATTTTGGCATCTAGAATTGGGTTGATGTGTGGGGGTGATTTGGTCGTTTTGGCTACACCAAACGAATTTTTGCAATCCCAACATCCTGAAGCTTTAGCATTTTTGCAATCTTTAAAATTGGCTCTATGAACTTCAGCGACTTCTTCTTGATAAAATACGCTCAAGAGATTCTAGAACGCACTCTCGAACACTTGCTTTTAGTTGCAATTTCTATTGGTATTGCTACTCTGGTAGGTATTCCATTAGGTATATTAATTAGTCGTCAAAAAAATATAAAGCAACCCATTCTTGGCATTGCAAATATTCTGCAAACTGTTCCCAGTTTGGCGTTGTTTGGCTTGCTGATTCCCGTACCTGTTATTGGTGGAATCGGACAAAATCCTGCTATTGTTGCTTTAAGTTTATATTCTTTGTTACCCATCATTCGTAACACGTACACTGGGATTGTGGGTGTCGATCCTGCCATCATAGAAGCTGGTCGTGGGATGGGAATGACAGATAAAGACTTGTTATTACAGGTAGAAATTCCCCTGGCAGTCAGTGTGATTTTAGCAGGTGTCCGTGTTGCCACAGTCATTGCTATTGGAATTGCAACTATTGCCGCTGCAATTGGTGCTGGTGGATTGGGAGAGCTAATTTTTCGAGGCATTGCAGTTGTGAACAATCAATTAATTTTAGCTGGAGCGATTCCTGCAGCAATGATTGCTTTACTGGCTGACTTTGCTCTTGGTTGGTTAGAAAAAAGATTAACAGTGACTAAGTAATTACTGACCACCTGACCTGTAACTGTGTTGATTATAAAAGGGGGAAAGGAGTGCCGTGAAAAAAATTTTGATCTTTTTCCTTTTAACTTTTGCTTTGGTTTTAGGGGTAGCGAGTTGTAACTCTCAAAATAATGGAAGAAGTGGAGGGGATATTGTTGTTGCTTCTAAAGGTTTTACCGAACAAGACATTTTAAGTGAACTTTTGGCACAGCAAATTGAAGCAAAAACTAACCTCAAGGTCGAGCGTCGTCGCTTCACTAGTTCTTTTGTAACTCATCAAGCTATTACGTCTGGTAAAATAGACGCTTATGTTGAATATACAGGTACGGCTTTTACCGGTATTTTAAAACAAAAAACAATTAGCGATCCAAAAGTTGTTTTTCAACGACTAAAACAAGCTTATGCCCAACAGTTTAATTTGGAAGTTATGGGTTCTTTGGGCTTTGAAAATACTTTTGCCATGACTGTACGCGGTGAAGATGCCAAACGTTTCAATATTCAAACTCTGTCTGATGCTGCTCGATATACACCTCAATGGCGTGGAGGTTTTAGTTATGAATTTATGGAACGAGAAGATGGTTTTCCTGGATTGGCAAAAGCCTACGGTTTGCGCTTTGCTAAATCTCCTCGCATCATGGATTTAGGGTTGATCTATCGATCGCTATTGCAAAAGCAAGTGGATATGGTCAATGGCAATTCCACAGACGGACAAATTGCTCGCTTGGGTTTGGTGGTGCTAAAAGATGACAAGCAATATTTTCCACCTTATGAAGCAACTCCCATAGTCAGGAAGGAAACATTGCAAAAGTATCCTGAATTAAAGAAAGCGATCGCCGAACTTGTGGGTACAATCTCAGCAGACGAAATGCGGCGAATGAATGATTTAGTTGAGGGTGAGTTACGGGATATTAAAGAAGTTGTGCAACAATTTCTCAAATCAATAGGTGTAACCGAAACAAGCAAGCTTTAAAGGTGCAGTAACAAATTACTTACTTTCGCACATACGGTATACAACATTCACCGTACATTCTTGCCCTTACATTAATATATTACAGTGTTTGTTTATTTTAAATTTATTTTTTTAATAAGACGCACTGCAGTATTTTAACCAGAGTAAAATACCGTGTAGTGCACAAATATCAGCTGGCCTCATCTGTGGATGGGGTTTTTTTTAATGTGTGGCATACTGCCCTATCTGCCTATATTAGCGCTTGTCATTTTTTCATGTCAATCGTTCATTTAAAAAATCCTTAATGGTGACCAGTTACGTGGTTATTGGTTAGTGGTTAGCCCAGTGCTACAGGCGGTGAGTCCAGTGCTGCAGGCGGGTTTCCCGCGCCCTGGCAACTGGTGAGTCCAGCCCTGATAGCGCAGCGTGGCACTTTCGTGCCATAGGCGGGTCTCCCGCGCCCTGGGGACTGGCGAACAAGGGAGGGCGTATAGCCCTTGCGGGCATAGGCAACGCGTAGCGTCTGTGATAGGAGATTAGGATCGTCGGTCACTGGTTAAGTGATTACTTAAGCTGGAGCAAAAGCTCCGATGGGAATGGGTACGATTTGAGGACTGGTCAAGCAGGTTCCTTGTCTGTACCAAATTCCCTCTACTTCAAAAGCCTCAAATTCAGTTGTCAGGATTGCCCAAGTTCTTTCATTCAATCCACCAGAATAAGTCCAAGTAAATCGGCTTTCGCTCCGCAATCGTTGCTCTAGTTCTGTCAAATCTTCAGGTAGCCAAAATCGAGTCATCACCCTTTGAGTTGCAATCTCTGGCGGAGTTTGTAGCAAATCAGACATTGCTTGATTGACAATAATTTGTTTGTGGTTATCTTGTCGGACAATACTAACTGGGCGTTCGTTTTCTGCTGCGGCAATGATTCGATACAGCAATTCAACAGGCAAGTGTAACTGACTGCAAAAAACTGAACCTGTGGGCAAAAGAGTTTCAGCAGTTTCAGCCAGTGAAGGTGGTGTTTGATCGACCATCCATCCAAAGAACTCAATTGGGTGTTTGCAACGTTTCCACCCTATTTTTACTTTCCCCTTAATTTTTGCTGCCGTTTCCGACAAAGCTTCTCCATAGTTTTGAGCAAGATAGATAGCATCTTGTTTTGTAGGGGCGTGAATAGAAACCCCTCGGTGGGACAACTTATAGCTCCACCCCGCTTGATTGAGAACTCTAAGAACACACGCACTCATCTCTCACACCTTCTATTTATTATGTGAAGTGATAAAAATGTTGTTGCCAAGTCATAGCAATTTGGAAATTTGAATTGTAGATTTTGGGTTTTGGATTCAATCATCGATCGCATATTACTGCTCAGACCAACAACAACTTGGCCATCAATGGGTGTATTATTTACAGCACCATATAATTGATGGCAAATTAGCTTAACAGCCCCGTTAAGCGTTTTTGTTTTGAATGATGTCCATTATTTAATAATAGTCAACGAATGTCAGCAAAATATATGTTTTTTCTTATAGAATTTATAGAATTCCTGTTAAGAATTGTGTACGTATATACCTTTCTCTAAGTAATAATAAATCTTTAAATAAATAAACAAAAATAAAGATATTAGCAGTCCGTGTAGGATTTACAAACACCTCTTCCTTGTCTTCCTTGTCCTCCTTATCTCCTTTGTTTAGCTCTCAAAGAGGATTGCTATATTAGCAGTGAGTAGTGACTCGAAGAGTCACCGCTCGCCGAGCGCTACTCACTGCAAGGAAGCCCGTGAAGGAATCGGCACGGGTTGAGGAGTTGTCAAACAGGTTCCCTGTCTGTACCAAATTCCCTCGACTTCAAAAGCCTCAAACTCAGTTGTGAGAATTGCCCAAGTATGTTCGTTGAGTCCACCGCAATAAGTCCAAATAAATCGACTTTCATTGCGTAAACGCTGTTGCAGTTCTGCTAAATCTTCCGGTAGCCAAAATCGGGTCATGACCCTTTGAGTGGCAATCTTCGGAAAAGACTGTAACATATCAGACATTGCTTGGTTAACAATGATTTGCTGGTTGTTGTCTTGTCTGACAATACTAACCGGACGCTGATTTTCAGATGCTGCAATCATGCGATACAACAACCCCGTTGGTAGGTACAACTGGCTGCAAAAAACTTTTTCTTTGGAGAAAATGCGATCGCGAAGCGGCTGCTTTGCAGCATCGCCATTGGCGCAAGCCGTACCCGGCTTATCCCTAGTGTCAGCAGGTGCGGGAATTTTTTGCAAACCCATCCAACCGTAAAACTCGATGGGATGCTTGCAGCGTTTCCATCCTATTCGCACTTTCCCCTTAATCTTTGCTGCGGTTTCTGTCAAAACATCCCCATAGTTTTGTGCAAGGCGGGTTGCATCTTGCTTTGTAGGGGCTAGGATAGACACTCCTTCAGAAGACAGCTTATAGTTCCAACCTGGTTGATTGAGGACTTTCAGAACGCTCATACTCATCTATTACACCTTCAGAATTGTCATGTAAGCACTTAAAAGTTTGTTGCCAAATTATCTTTCGTTCTTGCTCAGGAATGCCCAAGGTAGACGTGATAATGGCGAAGTCTCCTGGTGTAGGCAGTACTTCCCCTCTGGCTAGCGCTTGTAAGTTTTTGATTCCAAGGTGCCTTAGTTTTGTCATGTTGACTCGAACCAACTCCGCAATCGTTCTTGGGAGGTAAGTTTGTTCGGGTTTTGAGAAGTTGGAAGAAGTTCTTTTAGCCAGCCACTCACACAGCATCTCTTCGATTGCGTCGCTTTGGGAAATTCCCTCACGAGCACAGATGCTTTTAAATTCTCGCGCTATTTCCACGAGAACATAGCCACTGACTTGTTTGTAATCAGCAGAACGCCTTTTGTCAGTCATGTCTCTTGGTCATTCCATAGACTGTTGATATCATGCTTGTCCTTATTGTCCCGCATTTAACCCAAATTGTTGGAATGGGAATTAAATTACTAACTCTTCATCTTACGCCAATTTTGAATGAATTCTTGACATAAAAAAATGACAAACGCTAGTATTAATTGGGAAGAGTATTTATTGTTGAATTTGAAAAAGAAACAAAAAAGGTAGATGCCCCTGAGGAGTTGTTCTCGAGTGAAAGACAAAGCATTTCCCCAGCTAGCTTTTATGGTTGGCAGCTAGCCGTAAAACTGAATTAACAGAATTTGTGGAGTTATACTTTAGCCCTCAAACACTTATTATAGGGCAAAAATACTGAGTTGGATACACTCTACTGCAAAATACGCAAGTGCTTAATTGATTGGTTAGCAAGTGTTAAATAGGCGGGCATAACAGCCCGCCTGATATTTAAGGTAATTATTTTTTTTGAAAGCGCCCGTTAGGGCGTTTTACTTTTCCGGCGGTAAATCGACGCTGTAAAGAGTTTTGCCCTCTAGGTTCAGCAATGCCACTGTCATCACTTCTGTATCGCTGTTAATTTTCACAGTTCCAAAAAATTGGTAACCATCACTTGGGGGTCGATTTGCTTGTAAATTTGTGGGAATGCTTAGGAATTTTAATTGCGGACCAAAGGTATTATCAAGTCGATTCGGTCCAAAAGTACCGGAGTTAATAGGACCTGCAACAAACTCCCAGAAAGGTTTAAAGTCGGTAAACTGTGCTTGATTGGGGTCGTAGTAATGGGCTGCTGCATAATGTACATCAGCTGTTAACCATACTACATTCTTAATGTCATTGCGATAGATAAAACGCAATAGATCTGCAAGTTCAAGTTCCCGCCCCAAAGCAGCACCATCTCCGTTTGCTAAATTTTCAAAGTCAGTAGAACCATCGGGAACCACCAATCCAATTGGCATATCACTGGCAATAATTTTCCAAGTTGCTGTCGATTTCCGCAATTGATTTTTTAACCAGCGCACCTGGGCGTTGCCTAAAAATGCCGTTTCCGCACTTTGTTCCGTTTGGCGATTTGGTGTGTTGGGTCCCCTATAGCTGCGCTCGTCAAGCATGAAAATTTCCAGCGAAGGACCATAATTAAACGAGCGATAAATTCTGCTAGGGTCTTGACCGTTGATGTCGATGGGGAAATATTCTAAGAAAGCTTGATTTGCTCGTCTTGCTAACAAAGAAACATCTTTAACCGTGTAGCGACTATCATCAAGAATTTCACCTGGATACCAATTGTTGGTTGTTTCGTGGTCATCCCACTGAGCTATTATGGGAACTTCAGCGTTAAAACGCCGGACGTTCTCATCTAATAAATTGTAAATGTAGTTACCTCGAAACTCCTCTAGAGTTTCTGCAACTTTTGATTTTGCTTCTGTCGTAATATTTTTCCAGATGCTTCCATCATCCAATTTGACTTCTGATTGGATTGGACCGTCGGCGTAAATAGTGTCACCGGAATGGATGAAAAAGTCTGGGTTGAGTTTCCGGATAGTTTCGTAAATTTTCATACCCCCAAAGTCTGGATTAATACCCCATCCCTGACCGGCAGTATCCCCCGCCCATGCAAAAAAGATATCTCGTTGACCTTTATAAATGGGAGAAGTTCGGAAAGAACCGATCGCGGGTTCGCTTTCTTTGCTTGTATCATCCAAATCTTGAAAAATAACTCGGTAGTAAATCTTTTGATCTAAAGGTAAGTTCTTAAGATAAACCCGTGCTGTATAATCGCTGACTTCCAAAGCGTTGGGTCCAATCACGCGTTGTGCATTTCGGAGAGATTCATCTAGACTGTATTCCACTATCAGCTTTGCCGGTTTGTCTGTACGACTCCAGATAACAGCCTTATTACCACTGATGTCGCCACTGGCTACACCATATGGGATGGTAGGACGGTCTGTTTTGACGATCGCTGGTGCTTGGGCAAAAACTCGCGCTCTTGATAGAAAATCTGTAGCTATGATTCCACCACTTGTCATAGCTGAAGTTATCAAAAACTGGCGTCGATTGAGCTTTTGTGGAGAATTGGAGGTCATAAAAATATAAAGGTAGTGAGTGGTTAGTGGTGAGTTCAGCCTTGGATGGGTTTCCCAACCTAGGGAACTATCGAACCTCAAGGGTTAGTGATGCTCTAATCTCTACACACTTTGCACCCTAATCTTAAATATCAACTTAGAAATGCAAGCGATCGCGTTCTTTAACACTTTGAAAGTTATCTAATGAAGTATTTAGTTGTCAATCATCTCAATGACTTGTCTTTTTTTAAAAAATATTAAACTTGTAAAAATTAAGTAATTATTTTTTTAGCTAGCGATCGATAATACTTTTTGTTTATCAAAAGTTTTTTTTATTTTTACAGAATTCTTACAATACTTATTCTTTTATTTGTATTATTTTCTACTGAAATGGATAAAATATTAAAAATTATAAAATTATTGTATTGTTAGCTTATTTTTCTCAAAAAAGCTTTAATTAAACTAATTTTTCTGCTATCTTAACTTTAGTATAATCATTTAATGCATAACCCAAGTTAACATTAATTAAACATTCACACTGTTGGTAAAGTAACCAACTCATTATTTTTGAGAACCTCTTATCCTAATAGTTGTCACAAATGTTATTAGCAATTACGCTCGCAATAATCGGTCTTTCCCCCCTTGTAGTTTTACTGTGTATGGCTTGGGTATGGGCAAAAACAGAACAATCGAAGTTCCACGAATTTGGAGATTAATCTGACCGATTACACAGCGAGCGCTAACCAGTGATCGGTGAATGCTCGAAAATCACTGGCTAGCGATCGCTGCTACCAAGGCAATTGGCTACCATCCCAGGAAAAAAACTTTCCGCTATCATTTTCTTGAAGTTGCTCAATAACACTAAGTAATTGAATGACTGTTCGCTCTATGGAAAATAATTTTTCAGGTGGTACGTTGGCTTGAAACGGCTTAGAAAGTCGAGTATCAGTTGTACCGGGATGTAAGGAGACAACTATAGTGTTGGGGCTAGTTCTTTTATATTCAATCGCCACTGTTCGCAGGAACATATTAAGAGCTGCTTTTGAGGCTCGATAACCATACCATCCTCCAAGTTGGTTGTCACCAATACTCCCTAATTTTGCAGAAATGCAAGCAAAAACACTATGCTCTTTGTGACGCAACAAGGGTAACAGATGTTTGGCAAGTAAAACCGAGCCAATACTGTTAACTTGGAAATAGCGCATTAAGTTTTCAGAATTAATCTGTCTTAAACTTTTTTCTGGTTCTAGAGACGATTCATGCAATATACCCACACAATTTATAACTAGGTGAAGTTGCTTTACTTCCGTGCTTATCTTTTGAACCACTTGAGCAATTTGTGATTCATCCGTAATATCCATTGATAAGCAAGTTAAGCGTTCGCGATATCGATCGGCCAAAGTTAACAATTCAGAAGCAGAATCTGGTTGACGATAGGTTGCATAAATTTTAACAATTTTATCATCTTGCAGCAGTGTTTTTACAAAACCCAAACCTATACCTTGACTGGCTCCTACAATCAATACATTGAGATTCTTAATTTCTTGAAGAAAAGACATTTTGTCTAACTCAGCAGCTTCGCTAATAATTGTAATTATTTCCTACATAATTTTAATAATTTTTGCGATTCTCTGAGTGGTCTATTTCCCAATGCAAAACCTACTGAAAATTTTATCTAATACCGATTCTGTAACCTCCTCTCCAGTAATTTCTCCGAGTGCTTGAATTGCACCTCGCAGGTCAATAGTCCAGAAATCAAGAGGTAGCTGTTGAGCGATCGTTTCCCTGACTTGTTCTAACGCCATTTTTGCTTTCACGAGTGCGGCTGCTTGTCTTTGGTTAATCGCTAAATCTAAGTCAGAAGCTTGTACTTTATCGACTCTGACTTTTTCCAAAATCGCTGCTTCTAGAGCATCAAGCCCCTGGTTTTGAGCAACGGCTGTCTTAACAACATGACTGATACTTTTTGGATATTGCACTTCTTCTGGTGATGCTAGGTCAATTTTGTTAATCACTAAGATCAAAGGACGGTGTTGCACTTGTTCGTAAATTTCTCCATCACCTGCTGTCCAACCTGTTGAAGCATCTACCGTCAACAGCACTAAATCCGCCCCACTTGCAGCACGTCGGGAACGTTCAACCCCAATTTTTTCGACTTGGTCTTCTGTTTCGCGAATTCCGGCTGTATCTAAAACCTGCACCGGGATTCCACCGACAACTAACTGTGATTCCACAACATCGCGAGTTGTACCGGGTAAGTCAGTGACAATAGCGCGATCGCTTCGACTCCAAGCATTCAACAAACTTGACTTACCGACATTGGGACGCCCAACGATCGCAACTTTTAACCCCGTGCGAAGGAGTTCGCCTTTGTCAGCAGTTGCCAAGATGTTGGTTATTTCTGCTGCAACTCTTTCCATGTCCGAGATGACTTTAGTTTCATCTAACGGTGGTAAATCTTCTTCAAAATCAATTCGAGCTTCGATTTCCGCTAAAATATCCAAACAACTAGCCCGTAACTGACGGATGGGATTGGCTAATTTTCCTTGCAATCCTGCTAAGGCGGCTTGTGCTGCTTGAGGCGATCGCGCACCGACCAAATCAGCAATACTTTCTGCCTGAGTTAAATCCAGCCGCCCGTTTAAAAATGCCCGCAGGGTAAACTCTCCCGGCTGAGCCAGTCTAGCCCCATTTTCCAAACACAGCTGCAAAACCTGCTGTACTGCCATGATTCCTCCATGACAGTGAAATTCTACTACATCATCACGAGTATAGGAACGAGGTGCTTTCATAATCAGCAAAAGAGCCTCATCCACCACTTGGCGTGTCTGTGGATGGCGGATATAACCGTAAAGGATACGGTGGCTTTCCCAAGCTTGACGCCCAAGTGCGTGAAACAAAGTTTGAGCAATGTGCATTGCTTCCGTTCCGGAGACACGCACGATCCCAACACTGCCTTGTTGCGGAACAATAGCAGTCGCGATCGCGGCAATGGTTCCAGTGGTTGCAAAGTTTTCTGACATTCAGTTACGATTAATAGTTAATTGCAAAAAATTATACTTATACCATTTTGCATAAGCGGATTGTCGATTTTGGATTGAGAAAGTCATATATAGACACCGATAACATTTTTGGGCTTTTGATAAGGTAGTCCCTCACAAACCAACTGAGCAACCCAATATGTTTTTTGATTAAAGATACGGCGTACTAAACGAACATACTTAATCTTTGAGTTTAAACCGTGCCAGATTACAAGGTCGTTAGTGATTGTGGCTTTGAGCTTCAAACCAGACCATTCAACAACGTTACCAGTCCAGCGAATACCTTGTTTATTGGTTTTACCTTCTAAAGATGCAAACTGACCTTTCTGTTTAAATCTAACCTTCTTAGCCTTGCCAAACATCATTCGTTCTAAAGCTTTAAATGCTCTAGTAGCTATTTTTTGAATGGTATTAGCATCAAGGTTAGACTTAATCCAAACACTAGCTATAGCTGTTAAATTAGCGAAAGCCTCTAACTCGTATTCGCTAAACCTGTAGGCTGAACGTGCTTTTTGAAAAGCTGTAGCACGTTCTTTTTTGCTATTTTTTGGGATGAATTTAGCTGGCTGATACAGTTCAGAATTACGGACTAGTTCTATTCGAGCTAATCCTTCTGATAATACAGCGTTATATACCTGTCTTCCTGTTTCTAATCTGGCTGCAAGTACAGCCATATCCTGAAATGTCGTTTTTAATGGAATTTCAGTTATAAAGCTAGGCGTTTTTGCTGCCAAGATCAAATCACCCCCGTTACTTATTTATTAACTGACTACATTTTATCATACACAGTACTTTTGAGGTATGTGAGGTACATCAATTGCAGAATCACTTTTAAACGTCGGAATTTGAATTAGATCCTGTAACTCATCAACTCCGAATCTGCTATAGATACAGAAGAGCAAACTAATATTCCGGCAAATGTCTTACAAATTTAAATCAAACAATAATGTTGTATATTTATGCAAATATCACGTTATTGTTTGCCCAAAATATAGGCGAAAGGTACTAGTCAATGCTGTTGCATCTAGGCTTAAAGAATTGCTTGCTCAAATAGCAGTCGAGATTAAAGTCGAAATCTTGGAAATGGAAATAATGCCAGATCGCGTACATCTATTGATAGAGGTCGAGCCTCAATTTGGGGTACATAAAGCCGTAAAAAGATTTAAGGGGGCTACTTCTAGATATTTAAGATTAGAGTTTCCTGAGCTAAAAAGTCGGTTACCTTCTTTGTGGATTAATTCTTACTTTGTTTTAACAGTAGGAGGCGCACTGCTAGACGTAATTAAAATGTACATTCAAAACCAAAAAGAAACCTGACGGCGAATTTATTCGCCTGCTTCGCCTGCGCCTAGCCCCATAAATAGAATTTAGGGGCTACCCCGGCGCGATTTATTTGGTGTACCGATTCAGAAGATGTTGCAAGCAACTTCCGAATTTAATACGGAAATGTCAGCAAAAACTAATGTGTACGCCAAAATCGGCAAAAATAGGCAAGAGGCAAGCAATTATTTGTTACCATTCCTCATGTCATATTATTAAGCTAGGTACCCACGGGCAAAAGCCCACAACATTTTTCATAAACACCCGTGAAATGGGCAAAAGCCCCGTCTCTTTAGAGCGGGGTGGCCTACCCCCTATGTTCAAAGGAGTTAATCGTGGAACAACCAAAAATTAACTGTGCTGAAGCTTGCGTCAATGGCTGTGTTTTGGGGGATAAGTGTCCCAATACAGAGTTTAGAGAAGCTACTTCAAAATTTATTGAAGATACTCCCTTAGACCAGATGATAGAAATAGCCGAAGTGGCAAGAATGAAAAAACTGATGGAACCGCCTAAATGGGTATTTCCCGAAGATACTTAATTACGATAAAGGATGAAGGAGAAAAAGTTTTGTATTCACTTCATCCTTTAAATAACAGTTTTTTGCAAAGTTGCTATGACTCCATACATTTGAACTGGATCGAGAACCCGTAGCAGACTGCTTTGAGTCACAAGCCCGAGTTCTTTACCTCCATCCCAAGACACGACTAATCTTTTTGTGTGTCGTCGATGCATTTCCCGCAAAGCAGTTAAAAGAGAATCTTCCGGGCTTAATAGAAAAAGCGGTGTACTCATAACAGACTGCGCCCGAACTTCTGTAAAATTAATTTGCAGTGCTTGGAATTGGACAATATCTCGCTCGGTAACGATTCCTACAGGAACGTGAACGAAATGTCCCAAGTCTAATTCTGGATATTGTTCGGTAATGACAACACAGCTAATTTTATACTCTGCCATGACTTGAGCTAAGCTCAACACTGAAGCAGTGACCGGCGCACGAATGACTTGGGTGGTCATAACATCTCCTACGCGCATAAGTTTGAGGAGATGGATGGGGCGCAAAATACTACGAATACTTTCATGAGAGACAACTCCAATGAGTTCTCCCTTCTGTCCTAAAATCGGTAGATGACGAATGCGGTAGCGCCGAAATAAAAATAGAGGGGCAAAAATATCTTTAAAAGTCGTTTGAGAGAGTGTAATCACTGGTTTTGTCATGACTTCAGCGATTGTCACTTTTTCAAAGGGTATACTTGCTGCTGTCAGCCGCACAATATCCCGTTCTGTAAAGATTCCTAACAATTTTGTTTCCTGCACCACCAAAACACAGCTCGAACCAGTCTCATAGGTAGGAAAACCATATTCGTGTGAATTGGCATTAGATAACGAACAACTGTGAATCCGCCTTTGATTCATTAAAGCAATAACATCTATGAGTCGTGTGTCAGTTGTAACCGTAAGTGGATTATAGTCTATTGCTGCTTCTATTTCAGGCTCACTGGGCTGTAGGTCATCAAATTGCATGGCTAGTTTTACAAAGGAACATGGCGCTCTGTTTCATAATGTACCAAGTCTTAACAGAATTCCTCATTTATTTATTTATTGTTTAGATTAGTAACTTTTCTTAGCTGAAGGATGAGAGATGGAGGATGAAGGCTTGACAAAATATACTTTGCACGAAAGTATGTTGTTCACGGAGATACATAGGTATTTGTATTTCTTATTTGATAAGGAATAAAGTATAAATTTTTTATCCTTTACCCTTTATCCTTTATCCTTGTTAGTTATTTATGTCTAGTACCACTTGGAATCGCCATCACGTCCTTTCTCTTTCTGACTTCACAAATGCCGAATATAACACTGTCCTGCAAACAGCTGCCAGTTTTATGGAAGTCTTGTCTCGCCGGACAAAGAAAGTACCAACTTTACAGGGACAGGTGGTGGCAAATTTATTTTTTGAACCATCTACCCGGACTCGCAGTAGTTTTGAACTCGCTGCAAAGCGGTTGTCAGCCGATACGCTCAACTTTGCTTCAGCAACTTCTTCTATAACCAAAGGAGAAACAATTCTCGATACGGCAAAGACTTACCTGGCAATGGGTACTGATATTATGGTGATCCGCCATAAGGAAGCAGGTGTTCCCCAGGCGATCGCAGCTGAAATGGATCGTTTGGGAGTACGGGTCAACGTCCTCAATGCAGGTGACGGTCAACACGAACATCCTTCGCAAGGATTGCTTGACTTGTTTACTATTTGTACTCTCCTTGATGCTGACTCTCCCCAGATTGAACTCCTTAAGGATAAAAAGATTGCCATTGTTGGAGATATTGTACATTCACGGGTTGCCCGCTCAAATATTTGGAGCTTTACTGCTAGTGGCGCTCATGTCCATCTCGCAGGACCACCCACACTTTTACCGAAATTATTTGCGAATTATGGCGAAGATCAACCAGGTAAATTGTTTCTTCACTGGGAATTAGAGCCTGCTTTGCAAGATGCTGATTTTGTCATGACTCTGCGCTTGCAAAAGGAACGGATGACCGCTCATTTATTGCCCTCGTTGCGAGAGTACCATCAAATGTATGGTATTACGCATTCAAGATTGGAACTTTGCAAACCAGAAGTCAAAATTTTGCATCCCGGTCCCGTCAACCGTGGTGTTGAAATTAGTTCTGAAGTGATGGACGATCCTAAATTTAGTCTGATTCAAAATCAAGTCAGCAGTGGTGTTGCCATTCGTATGGCTCTTTTGTACTTAATAGGCAGTGGAAAAAGTTAGGACAACAAAAGCATCATTGCTAAAGCCCTCTACCTTCTTCAAGAAGCTGCGGGAAGTAAATCTACTGCTTCTGTGTTTTTATGCTCTTTCAGAAATAAATGCCCGAGCGCAAACAAAACTTCTGCCTTTTCTGTATCTGTTGCTTGCGCGATCAGCACTTTTAAACTCACGGGAGAATCCATCGCCAGACGAGATTTCGCAGGGTTTTTGGCTTCCTCTGGGAGAAAATTTAATACAGCAAAGTAATCGCCAGCTCTTAGATCTTGCTTACCATTCATAAATCGACTGAGGCTACTCTCGTTGACTCCTGTCGCCTCAGAAATCTCTCTGGCGGTCAACCCACTTTCCCTAATCGCCTTAATCAAAATTTGCTGGTGATCCATCTTCTTGCTAAATAGCAATTTTTGCTATACTATTTTCTCATTAGCAATTTTTGTAATGAAAAAACATCTGTTTGTTATTTCAACAATAACAAATCAGTTGTGGAAGTGCAATTTCCTAGTTGAAGGTTGCACGGGAACTAAAAATACGCCCTTGTCTCGGAGGACAGGGGCTACAATTTTGTAGTTTTTATCTACCGCTATTATGACTCAAAACAATTCGGAAACACAAGGGATATATTACCTAGCTCAAGCAACCTGCTTGCTCGTTTGGTCTCACTATACTGTCGTCAAGGAGGTGCTTTGAATGGCAAAGCTCAAACCCACGACTCACAAAACCAAAAATTTCTCTAAAGATGAAGCCCAGGGATTTAGTGCGCTCGCTCGTAAGGCAATAGCGTTTTGCGATCGCTATTACCCTTCATCTTACAGGCTTTCAATTTCGGTTATGGCAGGCTTTACAGTGTTTCGATTGTCGAGGTGAAATCATGATTGCTACTATAACCGAGCATCAATGGTTTATAGTTCGCGGTTGGTTGGATAACGAAGAATGGGGAGACGAACCAGCAGATCCCGATGATGTTTGGTCTGTAGGAGATCGCGTTCGTTTGAGAAACAGCACTGTAGAAGGAACTGTTTGTGGAAAGCAACAGAAATCTGTTTTAGTTGTCTGGAATGGGAAAAACACAGCCATTCCCGTTGAGCCTGAGTTGTTATTGAGACTGACGCGGTTCATTCCACAAGATTTAACTTGGCTAGCGGCTGAAAGTTTTGCTGATGACTCCAACTTAAAGCATCTAAATGGGAATACTAAGAACGAGCAAGGACGATGGAATATTTCGGAGCGATCGCCTTATATCGAGTCGTCTACCTCAACAGTCTCAGATAAAAGTCGTACAGGTTTTGTACGAGAGAACCAAATAGGACAGCATTGGTTACAGAAGTCAACTTCCACCAATGGTTCTGATGTTGGCAAGCTGTCAGATTCAGAGGATGCTAGCGGTGTTGGTCAGTTATTACTGGGGGGTACTGTAAATAGCCCTAGTAAAAATCTTGAACAGTCCAATCCCTACTCTGGTGAAAACAACCCCACTCATGACTTACCCACCAGTAAAGATAGACCTAGTAAAAATCGCAGAATTCGTGGCGAAGGTAACGGTACTATCTACTGGCGCACCATTACCAAGAATGGAAAAGATTACCCGCAAGCCTATTATCACTGGAAGGAGAACGATCGAAAAAAAAGCAAGTACATTCCCAAACATTTGCTAGAACTGGTTCAACAGGCAGAGAAGCAGAAACGACCAGTCAGAGAAATTTTGGCAATACTGGGTAGAGACGTTTTACTGGTGGGTAAGGAAAACAGCCCTAGTAAATTTCTACAAGAGTTCTTATCTACCAGTAAAAACAACCCCAGTAATTCCGGGGAACAGGCATTACCCACCAGTAAAAACAACCCCAGTAATTCCGGGGAACAGGCACTACCCACCAGTAAAAACAACCCCAGTAATTCCGGGGAACAGGCATTACCCACCAGTAAAAACAACCCCAGTAAAGCCGGGGAACAGGCGCTACCCACCAGTAAAAACAACCCCAGTAAAGCCGGGGAACAGGCGCTACCCACCAGTAAGAATAACCCCAGTAAACCCCGCCGAAACAAAGGCTCAGGTACTGGTTCCATTCAATGGAAGACTATTACCCTCAATGGTAAAGATTATCCCCAACCTTGGTATCACTATGAGGTTTGGATTGAGGGCGATCGCATTACCAAAAAGAGCAAGTATATTCCCAAGCGACTACTGACTAAGATTCAGGAGCTAGAGGCACAAAAAGCTGGAGTGACCGAAATTTTAGAAGTCCTGGGAGGAAAAATTTAAGTCGCTCAAGTTTCCTCGGTTATTACTGGTGGGTATTGAGAACAGCCCTAGTAAGTTCGACAGCACTAAAAATAGCAGTAGGCTGTATTAGGTAAATCTCAATAGAGAAGTTTTTGGACAAATATGTGTAATATAGCAATCCTAAATCATTTGTAAAAAATTTAGATTGCTAATAGCTAATGCTCAAAAAGCAATTAGCTATTATCCATTAGCTATTAGCCATTAGCAGTCTTCACTCTTATTTTTATATTTCACCACTTCTTGAGTTTCTTAATATTTTGATAGGATTGAATTTATACGTTGATGCTGTTTTAGCCAGATTTTACAAGCCTCTTTAACGAGTTGTTTCTCTTCTTCAGTTAGGGTTTCTTCATCTAATCCAAAAGCTAAAATCTTAGCTGCTCTTGCAGCCACATCATATTTAACTCCATGCTTAACCAATTCAATATGATATATTGTTTCCTTTTCTTTAATTGACATCGATTTACTATACATAAGTTTTTATGTTTTTATTCTTTAAAATAAGGCACTTAATATAAGAATGTTAATTTTCTTCATACAATCGCACCACCCTAAAGAAATATAAATAATTCCTTTCTTAGGTAGATGACAAATCTTCAAACTAATAAAATCGTGCTGATTTATATGGGCTGCAATGCTTTGCACCTTTACCGATGTACTTCAATTTGCCTGAAAAATACCGAGATCGAAATCTTAAAAAAAGCTAAATTTATACAATCGGTTAAAGACACTACTTCTGCAAAAAGTTGACAGCTTCCTTTATTAGTGTCATTAATGCCTGATTTTCATCGGAACTACCGATAGATGTTCTGAAATAGTACGCATCTAATCCTGGTTTTAAACCAAAATCCTGTACAAAAATATTTTTGGCTTGGAGTGCTTGAACCAAATCTATGGAGGGAATGTTGAGTGGTTTTGTATGGACTAAAAGAAAGTTGGTTGCAGAAGGACAAACAAAGAACCCAAGATTTTCCAGTTCCCCAGCTAAATACTCCCTGTCTTGGCAAATTTGCTGAATATTAGAATAGACATACTCCATGTCTTCTAGTGCTGCGATCGCACCTACTATGGCTAACTTATTCACGTTAAACATTTGGGATGCGCGGTAGAGATAATCCACCACAGTCTCATTGGCAATTCCGTAACCCACCCTCAGACCCGCCAAGCCAAAGCTTTTTGATAAGCTGCGTAAAATGATGAGATTTGGATAGCGATCGACAAGGTCTGCTACAGTTTCCCGGCAAATTTCATAGTAACACTCATCTACAACCACCATGCACTCTACACGCTCCAGAATTTCCTGGATAATCTCTCGTGGAATCAGGTTAGCTGTGGGATTGTTGGGGTTAGCAATAAACAAAACCTTCGTTTTGGGAGTAACTTTCTGCACTATAGCCTCAACATCAAGCCCAAAGTCCCCAGTTCTATGGACTAAAACTGGATTTCCATTGACAACTTGAGTACTGAGAAAATACACAAAAAAGGTTGGAACTGGGATGATGACTTCTTCTCCCGGTTTGACAAAGACTTTAGCAATCAGTTCGATCAAATCGTCCGAGCCATTACCGATAAAAATCTGCTGTTCCTTTGCACCAGTATACTTGGCTAGTGCTTCTCGGAGCTGACCTCCAAGTATCTCTGGATATCTATTGATTGTCGTCACTGCATTTGTAATCGCTGCAATAACGTGGGGTGAGGGTGGGTAAGGTAACTCACCTTTATCCAGACGAATAGCATCACTCCCTTTAGCCCGTCTGGGTTCTTTCGGAGCGATCCCCTTAATATGTTCGTTAACTAAATAATCCATTGTTTCAAATAATATTTAAAGGTTATTTCCCAGCAACATTGGTAACTCAAGTACACTGTTTAAGATAACATCACATCCGACATTTTTGAGCATACTTTGTTGCATGGAAGCCATCTTATCTCCAAATACCCCAGTCAATACCCCAATAGATAGACATCCAGCTTGTTTGGCTGCAACAACATCACTCGTAGCATCACCAATATAAGCTGCATACTTGCGGTCTAAAGATTGAAATTCTTTTGAACAGAAAATTTCAACATTTTCATCGGGATAAAGTGCTTTAAGTACGACAAATGGGTGGGGTTTTCCAAGTTTCTGACTGTTACTAGAACGAGATAGAATTGCCTCTGCGTCTAAAACTTCGTCATATGTAACAATACGTTTTTGGTCAAAGTATTCGAGCACCCCCAGTTGGGACAAGGGCTGAATCACTTCATTTCTCGGTCTTCCTGTTGCGATTCCTAAAGTATAGCGATCGCGTAAGTTTTCCAATAGTAACCTAATACTTTCTAGGTCTAAGATCGTATCCTCATCCGGAAGAACTCCGCTACCTTTGGTTTCATACCATTCTTGAAAGTTATGATAGCAAAGCTGCCATAAATCTCCTTTAGGTTGGAGGTAACTTAACTTTGCTCCCAAAATTTTTTCTGAGAACGAACTGACATACTCAACTACATCTGTTCCTGTTAAAATTTGAGTTTCCTCCCAAAACTTCTCAATTAAAGCATCGCTAATTGTTGAAGTATAGTTATTTTTTGATAAGAAATTTTTCAATCTTACTAACTCCTCTTTAACAGAAAGAGGATTGCTGAGAATGCTAGCCCAAGCTTCAGGATAATTTGCTTTCACTGCATTGAGAATTCCCAGCAAATGCAGAGACACGACAAAAAAGGTTAAGTCCCAGTTTGAGTTAACCGCCCGCCTTTTTAATTCATAAACAAACTGACTGGATATAACCTTTTCACCTACTAAGGTCAAATTGCTTAAAAAAATCTCACCTTCATCAAAGTAATTTTTAAAACCAAGGTAGCTGTCACTACTTATCAAATCCCAGACAGTTAAGCGGGCTGTATTCCAATACTTTTTTTCACTAGTAATAACTCCATCCAAATCAAAGATGAGAGTGGTAAGTTGTTGATACATATGAGAAGGGTAAAAGGATGAAGTGATTTAGCCGACAGCATCTAATTCAGAATCTATTAAGCTTTTCGTTGCTCCCCGAACATCACTACCCATTTCAACCGCCAGAGCTAATCCTAAAAGGGTGATTTCAGGAGGAAACTTTTGAGTATCGCTGAGATTCATTGTTAGAAAAGGACAACAGAATAAAGCTAACTTTAAATACTGCTTCCAATGTGGATTCAGCCATTCTCTAGATTTCAATTCTTTAATTAAAGGAGCAAGAACTCGTTGAATTTTTGAGTGTAATAAAGCTAGCTTAACTTCTGTAGGGGCAAAGTTGTGGTTTACAATAATAGTATCGTCTTTAATTTCTAAACCAATAGAAAGTGTTTTGGCAACTTCATGAGGAAAATACATCCAAGTTGCAAACACATTATGAAACAGTGGTTTTGTTAAATCAAGAAAGGGCGAGTGACGACCTGCAAAAGCGGGATCGAAGTAGATTAAGGCAGAATTGTCTCGATCGACAAATACATTACCATTATGAGCATCTCCATGCCCGACTATAGATGGAGTTTCGCTTTTAGATGGGTCTAAAACCTCGATAGCTTGCTCTACAAGACTACCAAGAGTCTCTTTGAATTCCACTCCATTAACAATCCATTTCATTTTTGCCAGTGAAGAAAAATGAATTGTATGTCCGGGCAAAATAATATCTGTATTTTCGTAGAAAGTAGCAAAGCGTCCGCCAGTCAGTCTGTGAGAAAACAGTTGGTGAATTGGTGCTTTTTCATGTTGCTCTGCTGTTAAAATCTGGAGTGTTTCTAAATAAATCTTCCAGAGATTGTCATCAGATTTTTGTTGCAGGGAAACAATAAAATCTGCATTTTGTTGGTTATCCAGTTCTAATTTGCGAATTGTATCAAATAGGGATGGATATTCAACATATTCATAAATTAGAAGTTGCTTTCCCCATTCATTAGAACTAAATATAGGTTGAATAACTGGATAACCTGCTTCTGCTAAAATTGTCGAGTTATAGTACTCGTTGATGATACTTTTTGGCTCTACATGGGTTTTAAAAAATAGCTTTCTTCCATCATCTGTTAGTAAAAATCCATTGAGAGAATTGAGCGACACAGCTAATGGTCGGATTGTCACTTCAATGATTTTAAAAGGCAGAATAGCATTAAGGAATTCTTGCATTAATGCGTTTGCAGCCTTAACATCAGAAAATTGGAGAGATTGAATATACTGCAAATCTTTGTCTGACAAATTTTCCTCCTTAAAATGCGAAAACCCCAACCCCCTGTCCCATTGAGGGGCTTTTCCCGGTCAGATCTGCCTTCCGTCTTGATGCTAACACGCGAGGCGGAGCCTCGAAGAATGCATTCCCAGGTAGAACCTGGGAACGAGTTGATGAGTGAATGAATTGAGGACACGGGAACCAGTTGATGAATTCCTCTTCCCTAACCCCTAATCTAATAACCCTTCTCTTTCTTGAATTGCCATAGCATGGGCTGCAAAACCTTCGTAGGTTGCGAGTGTTTGAGTTGTCTGTTTCAGTTTGGCATAGCCTTCTGGAGTAAGATAGCCTATTCCCGCCCGCTTGAGGAAGTCAAAGACTGATACAGCTGAATACGATCGCGCAAAGCCTCCTGTTGGAAGAATAGCATTGACTCCCAAGCAATAGTTACTTACAGGTATTGGCGTGTAAGGACCGAGTAAGATTTCTCCTGCGTTCTTTATCTTTCCCAGTACGCTGAAAGGTTCTTTAACTAAAACCTCCAAATGTTCTGGAGCATACTCGTTGACAAATTCCAGTGATTCTTCTAAGCTGCGCGTGAGTAAAATGCCACCATAAGAAGAAAGACCTTTCTCGCAAAACTCTTGTCTCCATTGGGGAAGTTTAGTTAAATACTCACTGACATACTTAGCAGCTTTAAGAGCCAGGGATTCATCATGGGTAACGAGCAATGCAGCCGATTCCGGACCGTGTTCTGCTTCAACTAACAGATCGAGGGCTGCAATTTGAGGGTCTGTGTGTTCGTCCGCTAAGATAATGGACTCACTTGGTCCGGCTGGTAGCCCCACATCCACCGTTCCGTACAAAATTCTCTTAGCCGCAGAACCATAGACATTGCATGGACCTGTAATTTTGTCAACTTTGGGGACTATTCCCGTACCCAAAGCCATGGCTGCGATCGCTTGTATTCCACCGAGCCTGTATACGTCTTTCACTCCTGCCATTTCTGCAGCGACAAGAGATGCAGGTTCTACCTTGCCATTTTTGTCTGGTGGGGTACATACAATGATTTTGCTCACACCAGCCACTTTTGCTGGTATTGTTAACATGAGCATCACGGATGGAAAAGCGCCTTTTCCTCGTGGAACGTACAGCCCCGCACTTGCGATCGGCGTTACTTTTTCACCTGCGAAAATTCCGCTGTCAATTTCTGCAAGTTGAATTTCTTCAGGCATTTGTCTTTCATGGACTTCTTTTATATTGACAAATGCCTGATGGAGGGCTGACTTGATTTCAGGTTCAATGGATTCGCGAGCTTCTGCAAACTCTTGTTCGCTGACTTTCAGGTTTTCCAGTTCTGCCCCTGCATAGTCAAATTTTCTCACGTATTCAATTAAGGCTGCATCGCCACGCTGTCTAATTTGGTCGATAACCTCTTTTGCAATGGAGAGGGCTTGTTCGATGTTTAACTCAGCTCGTCTCTTCAATGCAGAGAGATCTTGAGATGTCATTTCTGCTAATCTGAGAATTCTAACCACTAGATGCCTGCCCTCACTCATTTCTTATAAAGTTAATTTTAGTTGCCTGAAAAAAGGGAATTTTATCATATTACCAGAAGAAAGCGCCCAGGGCAGATGGCAGAGGTCAGAAGGAAAGATGGTCAATTTTAATACAAAAGCAAGATATCTGTACCATCGTCTCAAACGGTGTAGCTCCCACCGCGTGCTTTTGGTAAGCTCGGGTCTAGCCAGATAAATCAAATTAGGATTGCTATATAAGAAAATTAACATTGACATCTCTTTTATTTCGATTATTCTAGAAATATGGCTAATGAAGAAACGGCTCGCTATGCAGATATGTTTGCTGCTCTGGGGTCGGAACCACGGCTTGAAATTATGCGACTGCTGTTTGCAGCCGATCTGCAAGGGATGACAGTGGGAGAGATTCAGGAAAAGCTCAAAATCCCGAACTCCACCCTATCGCACCACTTGGAGAAGTTGCGAAACGAGGGGTTAGTCAATAGCCGAAAAGATAGGCAATTTCTCTGGTACTCAGCAAACGCTGAGACAATGGAGGATTTGCTTGCTTTTTTAACCACGGGGAAAACAAGAAGCGATCGCTTGGAGATTTTTGGCGATCGTGCTCCTCAAGCGACTCACAAGACACCTACAGAGGAAGGATTTATGTTTGAAAGATTTTTTGAGGCTATCTTTCAAAAACTGTTTGGATTGATGTCTGAAAGATTCCGCCTTCCAGGATATGAAAGATTTACCCAAAAAGCGGTCGATGCCATATTTTTCGCGCAAAATGAATCTCGCCGCTTGGGGCATGAGTTTATTGGGACAGAACAAATTTTAGTAGGATTGATTGGCGGAGGGAGTGGAATAGCATCAGAAATTCTCACCTCTGTGGGGGTAAGCTTGGAAAAAGCACAGATTGAAGTGGAAAAAATTATAGGTCGGGGCAAAGGTAACACGCCTTTAGATATTCCCTACACACCCAGAGCCAAGCGAGTCTTAGAACTCTCGGTAGAAGAATCTCAACAACTCGGTGTTAACTACATTGGGACAGAACATTTATTGTTAGGGATTCTTCGTGAAGGTGCGGGAGGTACAGGAGGAGCCGCAATGAAAGTGCTGCGAAACCTGGGAATAGACTTAGATGCTCTTGAACAAAGGCTGCGAAGTGCTTTGAGTTAAATTTGCCCTTGGCAATAACCTATCAAATTCCCAGCAAGAACGTGCAAGACTAAATTTCTTTGTACTCTCTATGCTAAAAGACGATTTCGTTGTTATGGTTACATAGACGCAGAACTTACGTAACCTTAACGATATTTTGGGGGTTCACATTTTGTTGATTCCCCCAACCCGCTGAAGGTTATGGGTAAGTCCTGAGTGAAAAAGGCAGAGGGCATATACATAGCTACCATCTGCCCTTGAAATAGCTGTCTTGTTAAGAACATTGCCAGTCATAAAAATTGCTAAGTTAGAGGGGAAATATTTCGTGAGCATTTCAAATATATCTGCTGCCGAACAAACAGAAATGGTCGATGCAGTTTTAGCAACCAGTTTTCAAGCACAACAACAAACTGGTCCCGACCGACGACAAATACATGCAAAAAGTCATGGCTTAGTATGGGGTGAATTCATTATTGAGCCAAATTTACCGGAAGCATTACGTGTAGGGCTATTTAAAACACCTCAAACTTATCCTGCATGGATTCGGTTTTCTAGTGGGGGTTCGCCTGAAAAACGAGGAAAATTTCGTTCCGATCGCGACCCCGATGGACGCGGTTTTGCTATCAAAGTTCTGAATGTTGCTGGTAACAAAGTTTTGAGTGATGAAGAAAATACCCAAGACTTTACACTCAATAACTGGCCTACGTTCTTTGTCAATGATATTCAGGGTTATTCAGATCTTTTTCATGCTGGTAGCGGAGAACTGCCACCGGAAAGGATGCAAGAATTACAATTATCTTATGGTATTATACAACGACTTGGTAGCCAAAAAGTTGGCAATCCCCTGTTAATTCAATATTGGAGTATGGCAGCATTTCGGTTTGGCGATCGCGTTGTCAAAATGACGGTGAAACCCCAGCAACCCGAAATTTCACCAGAGACATTGCCAGAGTCAGAAAATTACCTGCGGGAAGCAATAGTTGAATATTTGACTGAAAAAGGAAAAGATGCTTATTTCGACTTTATGATTCAGTTCTATGTGGATGATGACAAGACACCCATCGAACAGCTAACGCAGGAATGGAAAGAAGAAGATTCACCATTTATTAAAGTCGCAACAGTACGAATTCCCGCACAGAAATTTAATTTTGATGAACGCCAACGTCTTGATGAAGGTATGTTTTTTACACCTTGGCATACTTTAAGCGAACATGAGCCCGTAGGAAGCTTGAATGTAGCCCGTAAAAAAATCTACGAAGAACTGGCAAACTATCGTCGAGAAAATATTGCCAAACGCCTGCGGGAACCTCAGCCCCATACAGATGTTCGAGATGAACCAGCTAATTAACAAAGTGTAAAATTTTTGTATTCTGCTTGTAGTTGCGCTGTAAAAATAGCGCAACTGCAAACTATAAGTAAATTTTAACATGAATGCGATCGGATTCATGTTGATTGACTCTTGGAATTCAATAAGAGCGATAAATAATCTTATCCAGAACTTCGATAAGTCCCGATCGTGATAATAAAATTTGATAGTCAATTAATACCTTTGCCAATTTCTCAAAAGCCCTACAGACTGGAAGTCTGTGGCTATACAAACAAAGCCCACCTGCGTGGGCTTTGGGGTCCCCACGAAGTGGGGTTGGGGGGAAACCCCCCTCCGGGTTCACCAGTCCCCAGGGCGCGGGAAATGCATTTTTAGGCTTAACCGACAAGTATTGGACTCCATCTGTACTTATGACTCTGCAAGAAACTTGTAGATCTCACGCTTTACCTGAACAAGCAGATCGCGTACTCGATTGGCTTGCTCTAAATTGCCATTGCGTGCAATGTGTGTCACAGCATCATTCAACTCTGTTAAAGTACGCCGCAACTCAACTAATTCAGAAGGCTTGCTTTCCATAAAACTGTCATGAGCGTTTCTTGAATCAGCCTGCTCTTTGCGATCGCTCAACAATCGTCTACCACTCTCGGTGATTGTGTAGACACGTTTACCATCGACTTGCTCGCTAGTCAAATAACCGCCTTCTTCCAACATCTGAAGCGTTGGATAGACAGAGCCAGGACTGAGACGGCGAAAGCCTCCCCGACGGGTTTCTAGCTCTTTAATCAATTCATAACCATGCTGGGCACGCTCAGACAGAAGCCCAAGCAGCATAAATTTGATGTCACCGCGACGGGTGCGAGGCTCATTTCCCCAATCACTACTAGACGAACCTCTGTGTCCGTGTCGCGCACTCATGAAAAATTCATTGCCAAATTCAACTCCTGCATGGACTGGTACGGGAAAACGTGGATGAAATTGTCTGAACATATATAATTTCTTGGTTTTGTTAATGTATCACGATATATCGCTATCATTATATCTAATATATTGCGATATATCGGATTTGTCAACTTTAAATTCTAAATACTTGGTCAGATGTCAATTGTCCGCAAACAAGCAGTGTTTGGCAGTTGTTTCAATCCCTAGAAGGGAGTCGTATAAGTTGCAACTTTAGCCCTGAGTATGGTTTCACGTCACATCTTCCTTATGTTTCAATCCCTAGGAGGGAGTCGTATAAGTTGCAACACCAGTTGAGATACTGACAATGCAGCAAATCAACGCGTTTCAATCCCTAGGAGGGAGTCGTATAAGTTGCAACTCAAGCATTGGGCGCGTCCAAAGGACAACCAAAGCACTCACTCCCATAGTAATGGCTGCAAAAAAAGACATTGCACAGTGCAATTTCGCGCATGGGGAAGTGCCTATCAATCGGTAGTCGAACAGAGCTTGGCGAAAGAACAGCGAACTTATAACAGCAGACAACTTTGTCAGAAATTATTAGACACAGTTAAGGTGCAGATTTTTGAGTTCAGCTAGTAAGACAGCATGATTGCAACAACTAAAAAACTCTGCATCCAAATGCTCAATTAGTGGCAGTGCTTGTTCGAGGATTGTTTGGCCAGAATTTGTTAGCATTAGCATCTTTGCTCGTGTATCTGTCGGATGAGGAGAGCGTGTTACCAACCCTTTAACTTCCAATCTTCGCGCCACTTGAGAAATTTGCATCACATCAATTTTACAGAATTCTGCCAGTTGCACCTGAGTCAGCAAATCATCTTTACTTGTGAGCCAACCAATCCCAACTAACACAACAAACTGTAGATGAGTGATGTCAAGTTCTGCCAGAACTGCATCAACTCGACGTTGCCACAAATGGGTGACTTGCCAAAGCAGATACCCTGCGCTTTCTGATGGCATGGTAAAACGTGAAACTTTTGCCCAGTCAATAGTCATAGAGTACAACCGGAAGCATTCATCGCTGTTGCAATTCGCCGAAAATCTGTGAGGCAGATTTCAAACAACCCCAATCGAAAGATATATCCCCAAGATTTCTTGTTTTTAGTGAAAGACAGATCATCGAGCAATGGTCGAATCAATGCTTCCTCTGCTGCTATGAATCTCACATCACGGCGATAAGGAACAAAACCATTGCCCATGTCACAAAGATACGGCTCTTGTTCCAGAATCTGCCCGATTGCCGTAAACGCTTGTACCACATCTGTGCTTCCCATTTCACTATGAGGAGAATAGTAAATAATCCAATCACCAACAGCAAGTCGCTTAAGCGGATTGGCTTTGCCATGACAAAGTTGACAAAAGCCTCCTTCTACACCCTTAATAACGCGATCTTTTGAGCCCACACCAATCCAGTACCGAGTTTTATTCATGACTGATGCCTGTAATCAACTAAACAGTAGGAGTCGGCAAGATGTAAATTCATTGAGCACAACTATGGCGGCGGGTTAAAAGACTAACGCTGCCTATATAGTAAATACATTTATTATATATATATTTACTATAGCCTGATTTTCGAGATATTCAAGAAGTCCACGAAAGCTTTTACCTTTGGTTTGATTGCCAATCATTTTTACTCCCACTCTCATTATCTTCATCGTCAATGTTCGACCAGGACGGGGCACATTCCACAATCCTTTCAAACCATGCTGTTGCCATCTGTGTATTGTGGTACGTACCTTACCAGTAGTCTAATTGAAGTAGGATGATAATTCTTTGACTTTCCATCCCCTTGAAGACAGTCTTAGGAGTTCTGCTCTATATGATTGTGATTTGTGGTACGCAATCGCCTCGTTTTAATTCCAGCAATTTTTGGTCTTCGCTACGTGTTAAAAATATTCTTACTGGAATGCTTGCTGCGACTGAATCAGGTAGAATTCCGTTTCAATCCCTAGAAGGGAGTCGTATAAGTTGCAACTAGCATAGTATTTCGCAAGGAAACGACTAAAGGTAGTTTCAATCCCTAGAAGGGAGTCGTATAAGTTGCAACCTAGCTTTACTTACTTTATAGGAGAGATATTTTTCCTGTTTCAATCCCTAGAAGGGAGTCGTATAAGTTGCAACTTATGATGATAGTACAAATACTCACTTTACTGCTGCTTTGTTTCAATCCCTAGAAGGGAGTCGTATAAGTTGCAACATCAAGTAAAATGATTCAAGTAATCAAAGAGTATGTTTCAATCCCTAGAAGGGAGTCGTATAAGTTGCAACCGGCAGAATCGCAGGCGGAACGGGGTACATCACTGTTTCAATCCCTAGAAGGGAGTCGTATAAGTTGCAACGATCGCACACTACTTGCCCCAGCAGATTGCGAGTTTCAATCCCTAGAAGGGAGTCGTATAAGTTGCAACGCTGATTTCTAGTAAAAAGGACATTTAGCCGCTCACGAGCTGTTTCAATCCCTAGAAGGGAGTCGTATAAGTTGCAACCTTTTAAAACTAACGATTCAATATCAGACTTATCTGTTTCAATCCCTAGAAGGGAGTCGTATAAGTTGCAACGTAAATATTTTAGGTTTTACTCACACACACCACACGTTTCAATCCCTAGAAGGGAGTCGTATAAGTTGCAACTACCTCAGAGATTTCCTGGTTAATCGGATCGCCAAGTTTCAATCCCTAGAAGGGAGTCGTATAAGTTGCAACCCCAATCAATAGGAGTCACTATGTCATTTTTAAAGTTTCAATCCCTAGAAGGGAGTCGTATAAGTTGCAACTTCCCAAGAGTCGCTAAGGTTCGATTGTGAGAAACAGTTTCAATCCCTAGAAGGGAGTCGTATAAGTTGCAACTATCTTTCTTTGAGCCATCTCAGCAATTAAGACCCAGTTTCAATCCCTAGAAGGGAGTCGTATAAGTTGCAACCGGTATGCTTTTCATAATCAAACCCTTGCTTGCCGTTTCAATCCCTAGAAGGGAGTCGTATAAGTTGCAACA
Source organism: Tolypothrix campylonemoides VB511288_2 (assembly GCF_045999855.1). Classification (NCBI taxonomy): domain Bacteria; kingdom Bacillati; phylum Cyanobacteriota; class Cyanophyceae; order Nostocales; family Tolypothrichaceae; genus Tolypothrix; species Tolypothrix campylonemoides. Next base: position 290,191 of record NZ_JBFPMW010000003.1, on the reverse strand, counting down.
TCGGTGTTGGGCGTATTGTGCTCTGAGAAAATAAACTCGTTTCAATCCCTAGAAGGGAGTCGTATAAGTTGCAACTTAACAAATCCCGTGCTTGGTGCTGTTTGTGTTAATTGTTTCAATCCCTAGAAGGGAGTCGTATAAGTTGCAACCACATCACAATCTGATGTGCGGGGGTGATGCTCTCTGTTTCAATCCCTAGAAGGGAGTCGTATAAGTTGCAACTGTATATTCATATTAGTTCGCTGTGAAAGTGGACAGTTTCAATCCCTAGAAGGGAGTCGTATAAGTTGCAACTTGGTTGCTGCTATCGACCAACTGCAATCTGAATTAGGTTTCAATCCCTAGAAGGGAGTCGTATAAGTTGCAACGAGCAAAAGTTTTGGGATGATTTGCTAGGAGGTAGTTTCAATCCCTAGAAGGGAGTCGTATAAGTTGCAACAGAACTTCATCATTACTCCCCACCAAGTAAATCGTTTCAATCCCTAGAAGGGAGTCGTATAAGTTGCAACTTAAATTGCCCTAATGAGTCAATTATTGAATCAACGTTTCAATCCCTAGAAGGGAGTCGTATAAGTTGCAACATTTCACTCTTAGTTGTTCAAACTCTTGATGTAAAGTTTCAATCCCTAGAAGGGAGTCGTATAAGTTGCAACTTGGATTTGTACGTCGATGCGATCGCACAATTCAAGTTTCAATCCCTAGAAGGGAGTCGTATAAGTTGCAACTGCTAAAAGATGAAATGCTTGCAATATGGAGTTTTCAAGGTGCGGTAGCGCGGTTGGTCTAATCATAACACGATCGCGGATGGGAATGACAAGAGAAAATAGCTGAAACGCTTGTGTGGAAAGGTGCGCGGATGGTTTTTATATTTCAAGGGACTTAACTCCTTACACATCAAAGGTTTGAAGCACTTTTTCAAGAAGTACTTTTTCTACACCTACCCATCCGCGCAGCAATAGCAGCCGAAGCCAGATCTGTTGTTGGGCAAGTCCAAAGGACAGCCAAAGCACTTACTCCCATAGTAATGGCTGCAAACAAGGACATTGCACAGTGCAAAAGCACATATGGCAACCACATTGGATTTGCCATATGTGCTTTTGCAAGTAAAAGACCATCTACACCGATAGGCACAAATATGAAGAGAATAGCTGTGACAGCAATCAAGTTGCGTCCCAGTGAAACTCGGGTCATGTGTTTTTTGTGTTGCAGTTTGCACTTTCTAGAGTAGCAATGGCTTAGGTACTGCACAAGCAATTGCTTTTCTATCACCCAAGAGCGATCGCAAAGAATTTCCCAACAGCCTCTAAGCTTTTAGCATCAAGTGCAACATAGAAATAGCTGCCAAAAAGAAAACTGGCTTACTCAGTTGATGAGCCACTCCCTGGGAAGCTTTCATTAAGGGGTAGAAAATAAAACCAATTGCCAATGCTTCTGCAATTGAATAGGTTAGAGGCATAGTCACAATAACAAGAAATGCCGGAATTGCCTCAGATAAGTCATTCCAATTGATGTTTTGCACGCTACTCATCATTAAAACCCCTACTATTATCAATGCAGGTGCTGTAGCAAAAGCAGGGACTGCTGCAAAGACAGGAGTGAATAACAGCGAAAGTAAAAAAAGGATTGCTACCACCACAGACGTGAAGCCGCTCTTTCCCCCCTCAGATATTCCTGAAGCAGACTCAAGATAAGTCGCGCATGGGGAAGTGCCTATCAATGCACCAAAGGAGATGCCGATCGCACTAGCTAACAATGACTTGCTCGCATGAGGCAATTCACCTTTTTGATTGATAAAACCAGCTTGCTGTCCCAAACCAGTGAGTGTACCAATGGTGTCAAAAGAAGTCACAAACAAAAACGTTAGTGTGACACTGATGAGATTCCACACCTGGTCGGGCTGAATATTGTTCAACCCTATAAATGCTTGACCTACCAGAGCGTCTGGAAATTTGGGTAAAGCGATAATTTTCTCGGGACAAGGAGCAATTCCCAATGTCCAGCCTAACAGTGCTGTGGCAAAAATCCCCCACAGTATCGCTCCTTTGATATGACGTACCATTAAGGTTGCGGTCAGCATTAAACCGAAAACTGACATTAAGGTAGCAGGATGTTTAAAGGAACCTATAGTGGTTAGGGTTGCTTGACTGGCAACAATAATACCTGCTCCTAGGGATGGTGCGTCAGGAACACCAGACAATCCAATGTAGGCAATAAACAAACCAATACCCGCTACAGTAGCGTATTTGAGGGAAGCTGGAATGGCTTGGATGATTTGGATATGAATGTTACTGAGAATCAAACCGATAAAGATTAGACTTTCAAGTAGAACAGATGTTAATGCTAATTGCCAACTTACCTTCAACTCCAAAACCACCGAGAAAGCAAAAAAAGCGTTGAGACCCATCGCTGGGGCTAAAGCAAAGGGATAATTTGCGAGCAGTCCCATTAAAGCGGTTGCAAATGCAGAGGTTATGGCAGTGGCAATGAGAATCTGATTGAACAAATCTCCTGGCTGCTCTTGAAATATAGCATTTGATAAAATTCTAGGATTCACAACTAAAATGTAAGCCATAGTCATAAATGTCGTGACCCCAGCTAAAACTTCTGTCTTGTAAGTAGTACCCAATTGCTCAAACTGGAAAAACTGACTTACTGAGATATTGAGTATATATTTATGTGTAAATATTTTCATTATTTTTTTAAAGATTTCATTTCAGCTTACTAAAAAAATCTCACTTATTAAATGTTATAAATACGGAAATACTTTTATTTTAAACTCGGTATTTTTCCAGTACAATATGTCTTTAAATCTCGCAATAATAATTATTAAATTGATAAAAATTTGCCTATCAATTGCATTTACGATGGAGTAGCAGATGCGGCTTTATAAATAGTAAAATCATAATTATTATATATAAATATGTCTTTATATCTCTAAGAAAATGTTTGAAAAGTCCTTTCATCAGTAGCAAAACATTCAAGTTCCCCCTAAATCTACCGATAAATTGGGGAACTTTAAAAGTATTTTCCCCCCTTTTTAAGGGGGGCTAGGGGGGATCTCCGAGTGTGTAAAATCACAGCTAACCACCTTTCAAACAACCTCTAAGTGGCGGATGTTCTAGCTTGAAATGGACGCAATCTAAAGCGAAACTGGTAGCAGTTTTATATTCATCAACAACACACGCTTTTGCTAGAAATCTAATTGATGAAATGTAAGTAGGTAGACAAGAAAAAACACAACTATGAAAAAAATATAAAATATTATTCTGTTCGTAGTAGCGCTTTAATGCATGGATCTCTACTACAAATTAGTAATGATTATTCACATCCAAAACATACTACAAATCTATACTACATCTGTTTAGAAAACAACAGTGTAACAAGAACACGACTTACGCAACGTCAACGCTATTTTGGGGTTTTCACGTGTTGCAGATCCCTCCTTAAAAAGCTACGGTGGTGTACACAAGTCTTATATAGTGCATTCATTGCGGTTTCGATCCCCCCTAACCCCCCTTAAAAAAGGGGGAACTTAACTCCAATTCTCCCTTTTCACGATGTTTCATCTCTTTTCTAGAGATCTGTACACCACCGTAGCCGCTCGATTGGGGAGCTTTGCGTAAGTCCTAAAGAAGCTAATCCAACGAGCTCATCTCAAAAGAAAAATCGCGATCGCGCTGGAAGCGGCTCATTTCAAAACTGAATTCTATACAGCATTTCTGGTGAACTGTTTTTTAAAAAGAATGCGTACAAACACGGATGACAGTGCTATATATACGTAGCCTATGACTGTAATGACTTTTGGTAGAAAATTTTATGAAGAATCAAATAGTTGTCCTAAGTGACATTCACATTGGTACAAATGCTCCTACTGTCTGGTATCAAAAAGAGCTTCACGAACCTTACTTAGCAACTGTTTTAGATTGGGTCATTGCAAATGCTCCATCCATTAGAGAACTGATTCTTTTAGGTGACGTAGTTGATTTTTGGACTTACCCATCAGATCGAGAACCACCTTGCTTTGAGGACATAATTGCAGCCAACAGTAATATTTTTGGTTCCCATGGAAAGTTGAGCCAGGTTTTGACTGCTCTTGAGGGAAATGTTACCTATGTGCGTGGCAATCACGACATGACCATTACCCAGGATGATTTAGATAAGATACAAAACCCCAAAGGCTACAAAATTAAATTATCACCTGGTGATATTTACTACCCTATTGCTGAAAACAAAAAAATTGTTTGCACTCACGGGCATATCTATACAATGTTCAATGCCCCTTATAACAATGCAAACAATCCAATAGCTCCACTACCCCTGGGTCAATTTATTACCCGCGCTGTTGCTTCCATGCGACAAAAGCAACTCAAGCCCGGTCAAACTGTTGCTGACTTAAACGATTCAGGAGATCCATCTGGTTGGGATATAGTACCGGGGTTATTGAAAATCTTAAAAGATGCAATTCCCAATCCAATTGAAATATTAACTGGAAACGAACAGCAAGCATGGGATACACTCTCATCTTTAGCTAAATTGATTCTTAACACTGTTGCTAATTCAACTGGTATTGAGAGAACGCAACCAATCAAATTAGCTTTGGGGAAGGAAACTACCTTTGCAGAAGCTGAGACTATTTACGAGAATTTATTTTCGGAATGGCGGGAGAAAAACCATTCTGCATTACTTGCCTATAAAGCAATTATGGCTGATGCCAACGGCAGCTATATGGGATGGTTTGCTCAACAGCTGGCTTTTGAAGCTGAAGCAGAACTGGTGGTTATGGGACACACCCATCAACCCATTTCAGGTCTGGAAAATTCTTTAATCAATTATGTAAATACGGGATTTCATTGTCCTTCACGAACTGACATTGGGAAAAAGCACCCTACCTTTATTCTCATTAACGTTGATGATTTTCATGCAGATATTTTTCAAGTATTTAACAATGAAGGCACTTACAATATTGAAGTGTCTTATGCACAAAAAGCTAAGGTGGCTGACGGTACTTTTTCCGCAGGTGATTTCTCTTGTTATATCATCATTGATAATCAACAAGGAAAGTTTGACTTAAATCTCGAGAATTACGAAGCAACTTCCGGACATTACGTTATTGCTCCTCCCCAAAAAATCAGTCAAGGAGAACAAGTAAAATTATGGTTGCAAGATAATCCGGGACATTCTGGTGCTCAAGGTTGGGCAAAATACTCTTATAAGGATGAAGAGGGCATACTCAAGGAAATTCAATTCGCCTACAACTGTCCTTTTACTTTTTTCAATAGCGCCAGTTGCGATAATGCTAACTTTTATACTAAGACTGCCGATAGCTCTTGGGGTACACTTAATGGAGTCACTAAATTAGGACATCCATTTTTCGTGAAGTTTGTCTTGTAGTTCCAAAGACAGAGGTTATTTTCTCTGCCTATTATGGTTGCATTTTAGCGATAACCGCTAGCTCAAGTTGAAATTAGTATTAAGTACAATATTATACATAATACTGAACTCATACAATAAAAAACCAAGTGTGATGGCTAGCTAAGAACTTGTAGCTTGTATATTCAGTAAAGCGATCGCACGGGAGAGGGGAAACTAAAAGATACAATTGACTTTAGTGGACTGCGCTTTTTGATTACACCAGATGAACGATTCTTTTCCATCGGATATTCAGCAATCGATTCAACAAAGCTTGCAAGAAATTGCTCTTCAAATGGGACAACCACTTGATGAGAGAGCAGCAGAACGGCTGTATCGAGATGCCAGTCTTTTGCTCGATGGCATTCCCTGCGAACCACTCACCTTAGCACGGGTAGCAGGAACACTACTCGTATATCAAGTGCAAAACACGGAACCGGAAGAATTAGAGTGGTTTAAATCTCACGTGCAGCAATGTTCCAATGATGAAGAAGTTGAGGAACTTATCGAATCTATCCATCGAACTGATTCGCTTTGAACAAAATTACGAGAAAGCCCAGTCTTTAGACTGGGCTTTCTCGTAAATTAACAAATTGTTATTACTTAATTGTGGCAAAGGGAAATCAATACCCAAGCAACCAATTAAGACGCAAGCTGTTCTAAGTTCACTTTGACAACTTTGTTCTTTTCTTCCTCTTTTTTAGGCAGCGTCAAATTCAAAATCCCATCTTTGTACTCTGCCTTGACATCAGTATTCTGAATTTTGATAGGTAATGGAATGACGCGCTGAATCTTACCATAGTGGAACTCTGTCCGTATCGTACCTTTGTCTTCAGTCTTGGTTTGGGACTTGCGCTCTCCACTAATAGAAACAGCGTTTTCTGTTACTTGGATATCTAAATCTTTAGCATCCATTCCTGGAAGTTCCAATTTGAGATGAACTGCATCATCTGTTTGAGTCAGTTCAGCAGCCGGAACTTTCACAAAATCTTTCTCAAATGGAACTCTTGTATCTTCAAACAAGCGTTGGATAGCGTTTAGTTCTTGCCAGGGATTGTAACGAATGAGTGTCATAGGTATTATGAATAAGTAGAAATTGCGTTCTTGTGACTTTGCTTTATATACTCATAATATTCCTGGGAGAAAAGCTTTGTGATTCGGCTTCAACTACTATCAAATTCATAATAACCGTACTAGAAATAACTACTATAAAAAAGTACGGTAAACCGAAGATTTTTTATACGTTTTAGAGGGAAAAGACTTTGTTCAATTATTCTTCTGTAAAGAAAGAATGAAACACCCCTGCTTTTACCCTAACGATTGGAAATCGAGGCTATACAAACAAAGTCCGCCTGCGCGGACTTAATCATAAAGGGGGTACAAGAGGCAGATTTAGTATCAATCCTTAAAAGGGAGTCGTATAAGTTGCAACTTTTCGCTTCTTGGCTTGCCTCTTGCATAATGCTGGAGGTTTCAATCCCTAAAAGGGAGCCGTATAAGTTGCAACTACTTAATTGAGCGCGGAAATGAGCGGGTTTTTAAGTTTCAATCCCTAAAAGGGAGCCGTATAAGTTGCAACGCAAGTTTCTGTCCTTGGTAAGGGAGACAAACTAAGGTTTCAATCCCTAAAAGGGAGTCGTATAAGTTGCAACAAGGAGTAGTACAAATCTGCACTTTATTATATAAGTTTCAATCCCTAAAAGGGAGTCGTATAAGTTGCAACCGAGCGCGTAAGCTGCGTGCTGTACGTGCGCGTGTTTCAATCCCTAAAAGGGAGTCGTATAAGTTGCAACCTGGGCGAAGTATACAGGGATTTGTTAAAAGTTGTTTCAATCCCTAAAAGGGAGTCGTATAAGTTGCAACTTCTCTCTAAATGAGTAGACAGCATACGCTTTATGTTTCAATCCCTAAAAGGGAGTCGTATAAGTTGCAACCAAAGGAAGTTTTGATACTTCTACCGCTACATTACGTTTCAATCCCTAAAAGGGAGTCGTATAAGTTGCAACTCTAGGCTTCCGAGTTGAAGCCTAGATTTTCTCATGTTTCAATCCCTAAAAGGGAGTCGTATAAGTTGCAACAATACTTTTGGTTGATATTGTCGGCATCCCAACCATGTTTCAATCCCTAAAAGGGAGTCGTATAAGTTGCAACCGTGATAATCCCGGTACTATTCCGGTGATACTCTACGTTTCAATCCCTAAAAGGGAGTCGTATAAGTTGCAACAGAGCCTCTAATTCATCTACAGTAATACCTTGATTTGCAGTTTCAATCCCTAAAAGGGAGTCGTATAAGTTGCAACGCAACAGTACACAATTTATTATGGCAAGTATTAAATATGTTTCAATCCCTAAAAGGGAGTCGTATAAGTTGCAACCAGGGGACAACAGAAGATAGTAGCAGCGTGTGGTTTCAATCCCTAAAAGGGAGTCGTATAAGTTGCAACGTTTCTGTGCGCTATTGGCTGCCAGTTGTTGTGTTTCAATCCCTAAAAGGGAGTCGTATAAGTTGCAACTTCTCAGCCTCTTCTCGGGAATTGCCCAACTCTGCGTTTCAATCCCTAAAAGGGAGTCGTATAAGTTGCAACGGGGAGGTCAGCACCGATTGACTTGAGTTGGTAGTTTCAATCCCTAAAAGGGAGTCGTATAAGTTGCAACTACTTTAATCGATACATTACGCTCGGCTGGTCTGGTTGGTTTCAATCCCTAAAAGGGAGTCGTATAAGTTGCAACGCGCTCAGTTCGTATCTTTCTTGAGTGTGCTGATTCATATCCCGTTTCAATCCCTAAAAGGGAGTCGTATAAGTTGCAACGTAAGATGATTTTAATTCTTCTAATTTCATATAAGGTTTCAATCCCTAAAAGGGAGTCGTATAAGTTGCAACTGTGCTTTTGATGAAATATTCGGTATTTCTGATTTTAGTGTTTCAATCCCTAAAAGGGAGTCGTATAAGTTGCAACATTCCTCTTTGCTCAACTCAACTTTCCTCTTTGCTCAACTCGTTTCAATCCCTAAAAGGGAGTCGTATAAGTTGCAACGAATGCCAAAATTCGAGATACTATAAGCGATCTACTTTTTGTTTCAATCCCTAAAAGGGAGTCGTATAAGTTGCAACTTAAATTCCAAAATAGTTTGTATAAGTAGTAATGTTTCAATCCCTAAAAGGGAGTCGTATAAGTTGCAACGTAACCAAGTTTTCATGGGGAATTGATGCTTCAGTGTTTCAATCCCTAAAAGGGAGTCGTATAAGTTGCAACTGCTTGGAGTTGAAAAGCTTGCTCTATGTGATTTTCAAGGTGCAGTAGCGCGGATGGTCTAATCATAGCACGATCGCGGATGGTAATGACAAGAGAAAATGGCTGAAAAGCTTATTTAATAAGGAGCGCGGATGGTTTTTATTTTTCTAGGGGCTTAAATTCTTACACATCAAAGGTTTGAAGCACTTTTTATAGGAACTACTTGTTTTACACCTACCCATCCGCGCAATAATGCTTGCGAAGCACGCCGTAGAGCAGTTGTTAGTGTTTTCGTTCTTAGGTAATAATGCAGGGTTTATTTATTAAATTGAAAACACGCCGTAGAGCAGTTGTTAGAAGACGCAACTCGCGTGTGTTTAGAGCTTGGATATGATTTGATCGATATGGACATCCTGTCTCGTGAAGCTCATGTTGCCAAACGCACCATATATCAAAACTTCGGAGGTAAGGAAGAACTGTTTGGTGCAGTTGTTCGCCACTTGAGTGACACTATTCTAAGGATGTTGTTCTTAAGATCCACCGTATAGGGAATTTCCCAGAATTTAGTTAAATCTTTTTATTTAACTCTGCTCCGAAAAACTTACCTAAACTTCCTCAAACTTGTTGATTCGTTTAGCGTTTCCTTCCTGCTTCAACCAAGGTAGACGGCTACTTCTTGTCCACAGGCGTTAAGTTCAGGTCAAGCCAACCTTACTTTATTGTTAGGGGCATTCTCAAGATTGACGGACGCATTGTCGTCCCTGTCCCGTGTATGCCCACAACTTTCACAACAAAAAATCCTTTGGGATAAAGTCATCGGTTGAACATGATGGCATTTACAGCACATCTTTGAACTGGGATACCATCTGTCAACTAATTCGACTTTTGTTCCGTAGAAAAATTGCTTATATGTGAGTTGACGACGAATCTCATAAAAACAGTTATCGCTAACAGCACCAGCTAACTTACTGTTGGCAATCATGCCTTGAACATTTAAGTCTTCAATGCGAATTATATACGCTTTACGACTTAAATCAGTTGTCATCTTTTGTGTCACGTCTTGCCTAATATTGGCAATTCGAGCATGGGATTTAGCTACAAGCGCGTAAAACTCCCGAGCGTTTTTAGATGCTCTAATTTTTAGTTTTTTGTTTCCTAGTACCTTGTTACGATTTCGCCACTGCAATTTACCAAGCTTGGTTTTCGCTATTTTTGTGGTAATTGGCATGGCATAAGTCGTGCCATCAGAACAACTAGCTAAAGTTTTGACTCCTAGATCCACACCAATCTTCTCTATAGGGTGAATAATTGGTGGGATTTTTTCAGTATCTAGAGCGAAGGATACAAACCATTTATCCGCAGTTCTAGAAACCGTGAATGTTTGTGAACTGCAAATAAAGTTAATTGCCTCATGAAGTCGAAAACTTTTAATTCCTGGCAGAGGAATTCTCTTACCTGGATTAATGACAACTCTATTAGTAAAAGGTATTGCTGGCTTCCCTTTTTCAAGATAGATTCCTGACGTTTTGTAAACAGTAAAAGAATCTCCCTTCTTTTTTGACTTTTTAACTGGGAATTTGGCTAAACCTTTGCGCCAACGACTAAAAGCATTCTTCAAATGAAAAGCTGATTGATATACTGTGGATGGATATTTTCGTGTCCACGCATATTCGCTCTTCTTCATTGTGACTTGAGTAAATACTTTCTTAATCGCATCTAAGCGCTGAGAATCACCCGCTTTGATGCCATCAAAATCCCAGCTTGCCGTGATTAAATCTAAAGCATAGTTGTAAACAAATCTCTTAAATCCTGCTAGGCCACGCATCAGAGAGCGTTCTTTGTTATTTAATTTTAGCTCTTTTTTTAATGCTTACATTACTCTACTTGCTCAAACCTGCTTATATGAGTAAGTATAACCGTTATTTTGTACATGGGTCAACACCTTCTACAATCTTTTTTACTTTTGATTTATATTTGCGTAACCCATCAAGTCTTGAGCTAAAACAGTGGACAATTGAAAGTAAGTCCTGAGTTAGTTCTTCATGCGGAGATAACGTTTCTGCGTTGGCAACAATAATATTGCCTCCACCCCACAGTACAATCTGCTCAACCAAATCAAACCCAAACCTACATAAGCTATCTTTGTGTGCTACATACAAGCTTTTTAATTCACCTGCAATCGCCCATTGAATAATTTGCAGAAATTTTGGACGCTTGAAGTTTAATCCTCCTCCAATCTCCTGCATTGTTTGTGTCACAGAAACACCTTGAGCCAAGCAAAAGCTTTCCATTGCTTTTACTTGGCTCAGTAAATCTTCTTTTTGGTTGTTTGATGAGACTCGGCAGTATATAACAACCCTGGTTGGGTATTTACCTGACTTCAAACTTTTAGCTATTGCTAAATGGGATTCATTATAAATTCGTTGATTACCTAATGTTCTTTCTGGGATTAACTTACCCTCCTCTTCCCACCGTCTTAATGTAGATGGCGAAATCCCCACTAAATCACCAAACTCAGATACTTTCCACATAAACTTACTCACTCTAGTTAGCTATGAATAAGTTTAGATAAGAATTTGGCTATTTAGTCAAGCTCCTTATTCAACTCTCCTACGTTACCTACTGCACTACCTATCAGTGCAAAGCCAACCCAGCCAAGGATGATGCTGACAAGTGCTAGGGCAACGTTTGGATCGACAAGCAGCCCGAACATAACAGGTGGTTGAAAGTTGGTGAGATTGGGATCGTTCGAGAAACCATACGACGTTTCTGGCCATACACCTGCAAGAACTAGCCCCATCCAGAAGGCGGTTGAGAGAAAGGCAGCAATCGCAGCTGAAGCGAGGTCTGTTGTTGGGCGCGTCCAAAGCACAGCTAAACCACTTGCTCCCAAGCTGATAGCTGCAAAAAAGGACATCGCGCAATGCAGTTTCGCATGCGGTAACCACAGTGGATTTGCCATATGCGCTTTCGCAAGTAGAAAACCGTCTACGCCGATAGGCACAACTATGGAGAGAATAGCTGTGACAACAATCAAGTTGCGTCCCAGTGAAACTCGGTTCATGTGTTTTTCTATGTTGCAGTTTGCACCTTTTAGAATAGCAATGGCTTAGGTACTGCACAAGCGATCGCATTTAACAACTCACGCCATGGGTTGTTTGTTTATCTAATGTAGTGAGTGCGTGCGATCGCTATTGGGTCAGCAGGAACAAACACCACTATTTTATTATGATGACTTGTATGGCAATGCCCACCCAATAAAATCTAGCTACTCACCAGTAATAGAGAGTTCGTCAACCCAAACTCTGGGACAAACCCCGCCAGGAGTTAATTCCGCCTCTTGTTCCACAAAAATAATAGACTTGAGGACTTCGAGAAAATCTCCTGCAACAGTAGCTGACTCAATACTAACTTTCTCACCTTTGTTCACCAACCAACCATCAAACGGTAGAGAGAAAGAACCTTGTAAAGCTTTCACCCCAGCGTGAAGGGCTTGTAAATTATCAATCAAAATGACATTCTCAGCCGTTTCCAAGTTCAATTCCCGTTCGGGAGTCGCAGAAGTTGCAAAGACATGATAAAAATTGGGGCTAACAGTAACTTTTGCACCAATATTGGCATGACCCGTTGGGGTTGCGTTCATTCTTTTTGCAGTACCTGCACTGTGGAGAAAGTTGGTTAAAACGCCATTCTCAATGAGTGAAATGCGGCGAGTGGGAGTTCCTTCACCATCGAAAGCTTCTGCACCAACATTGGCTGGATGTAGAGCATCATCAGCAACTGAAAGCAGAGGAGAAGCAATTTGCTTACCTAAATCATCAGGAGTCGATAAGCTTTGCTTGTCCAAAATACTCTGAGCGTTGAATATGTTAGAAAAAGCACCTAGCAAACTCAAAAAAGCATCCGGGGAGAAAACAACTCGATATTTACCCGACTTGATTTTTTCATAATTCAAGTGGCTAATAGTTTTCTCTGCAGTTTCCTGGATACAACCATTAATATCTAAATTGTCCAAACCCCTGCTAATTCTAAAAGCACCAGCACTGCGGGGTTTTTTACCGTCTTCTTCTGTTTTGCTGTAAAGATAAACTGATGCGACGGAGTGAGATTCTGTTCTCAACGCACCATCACTGTTGAGATAGAAGCGATCGATATCTCTTTGCGCCAAACTATTGTAAGGCACTCCCTTAATCGCCGGATGAGCGCTCATTAACTCTTTCTCAGCTGTTAACAAGCTTTCAATAAGTTGAGCAACAGGGACTTGAGGTGCTTTTTCTTCAGAGGAATGCTCTATGGGAACAGTTGATTCTGGGCTAAAATCTGGCACATTTTCTTTTACACCAAAGAAACTTGCTTCATATGCCGTTTTCAAAGCTAACTCTAGCCCTTTGGGGTCTACATCTGTCGTTGTGGTGACACCCATTGTATTGTCTTCATTCCAAACGCGTACAGTGACACCAGAAAGATTGGAAGCTTTGACTTGCTTTGGTTCACCGCGATCTACTTGTACGCTGGTTTGGTCTGCACTTGAGCCATAAATGTCAAATTTTTTGATGCCAAGCTTTTCTGCATTTTCCTTGGCGTAAGTCGCAATTTCAGTAATATTGGGCATAGTCTGGCAATTTTGAATTTAAGCGTTTTTCTCGCTCCCAGGCTCAGCCTGGGAGTGTATTAGTGGAGGCTCTGCCTCCTATCATAAGTGGCAGAGCCACTAGGAGGGCATTCCCAGGTTCTACCTGGGAACGAGTTAATCAGCCATCAGCCCTCCCTTGTTCGCCAGTCGCCAGGGCGCGGGAAACCCGCCTGCAGCGCTGGACTCACCATTAGCCATTAGCCATTAGCCATTAGCCATTAGCCATTAGCCATTAGCCATTACCGTCCACCTACAGTGATGGAATCAACTTTAATGTGGGGCTGTCCTACTGTAGTGTAGATACTGCCACTAACAGAACCACAAAAACCTGGTGCGAGGGATAAATCTTGAGAACACATGGAAATTTTGTTCATAATTTCCTTTGCTTCACCAATCAAAATTGCTCCCTTTAATGGCTTGGTAATTTTGCCGTTTTCAATCAAATACGCTTCGTCTACACCAAAGTTAAATTGACCTGTAGCACCAACGCTACCACCACCCATCTTTTTACAGTAAATACCTTTGTCAATGGAAGCAAAGATTTGATCGAGGCTGTAATCGCCTGTCGCAATATAGGTGTTACGCATCCGACTGGCTGCAGCAAAGGTGAAATTTTGACGGCGACCGCTACCTGTTCTGGGGTGTCCGGTACGGGAAGAACCAGCCCGATCGGCTAAGAAGTTCTTCAAAACTCCTTTCTCAATCAACAGAGTTCTTTGGGCTGGCATACCTTCGTCATCCATATCAATGGTACCAAAGGCATTGTCAGTGCGCCCTTCATCCCAAGCAGTTAAGCTCTCATGGGCAATTTTTTCGCCTTTCTTGTCAGCAAAAGGAGTGGTGTTGCGTTCGATTTGAGTTGTTTCGAGCAGGTGTCCGCATGCTTCGTGGAAGATAACTCCACCAAAGTGATTTGCCATCACAATGGGGTAAGTTCCCGACTCTACATAATCAGCGTAGAGCATTTTTCCTGCTGATTCTGAAATGTGTTCTGCTGCTTCTTTGTAGTCCCAAGTTCTCAGGAAATTGGGGTCGCTGGTGTTACCGCCACGTTCTGCAATAGAAGTGCGATGAGCGCCATCAGCACACAGAAGGCTGAGACCTACCGATTGAGTGAGGCGAATATCACGAGCAAAGGTTCCATCGCTCGCTGCAACTAAAACTTCTTGCCAATCGCGGAAATAGGTACTGCGGCGCGATTGTATGTGGTTGGCTTTTTGCTTGAGTTGATCGGTACTTTCAAGCAATAGTTCTCCCATTTCTCGAATTGAGCTACAAAGAGGTAGCCAACCATCTTTACCTCTTTTGGTAGCGTAGTCTCTCAGCAATTCTAGATTAATTTCTGGGATAAAAGAGTTGGGCGCGGGGAGTTGCAACCCCATGATAGAAAGTCCTTTTTCCAACGCTGCTTTCAACCCGGAAAATGTTATATCGTTGGTGCTAACATAACAATCTGCTTTGCCACGAAATACTCTGACTCCCGCACCTGTAGACAGGCGGGGTGTAATGCTGGTGATAGTATCCTCTTCTGCAAGGCAACTAATATAATTAACACGCTCTAAGAAAAATTCAATAAAATCAGCACCCGCCGCACGTCCAAGCCCTAAAAGGGTAGACAAAGGAGCTTCCCAGGTTTCATCGAAGCGCTCTGGGGTGAAGGAGTAATGTAGGCTGGGAAGTTGATTTGAGAGAAGTGGAGTAATTGTAAGCATTAGTATTTTCGGTAGGCTGGGTTTAACAAGTGTTTTAGCAGTTCCGACTTTAGGTAAAATATGACGGATTGAATGAACTGTGTACTATCATACCTATTTACCTATTATGGTCATAAGGTGAAAGGATGACAGGTGGGTAATCCGACTTTCTACCTTTTTTTTAAGTATTAAAAAAGTGTTAAACTGTAAATACCTATCGGCGATATTCGTCCCCACAGTCACCGATTAACTGATATAAGTTCCTCGATTTGCTAGAGATAGCATCTATCCGATCGCAGTCTTCAGTATCTAATGTAAAGCTGAATACTCTGGCATTATCTTCTAGATGCTCCGCTATCCCAAGCCTTGCACCAACGATCGCACCTGCTACTGTTGGTTTGTCTAAAATATAACGCAGTGCGATGTTAGGAATACTAACGCTATGTTTGTCGGCTATGGTCTTAAGAACAGACAGTAATTCTTGGAATAACTGCCAACCTCCCCAACCATCTATCATATTTTTGTATTTTCGCAAGCTGACGGTAGCTAACTCAGACCCTCTTGGTTCTGAAACACCCACATATTTTTCTGATAAAAAACCACCGCAAACCGTACCGTAAGTCAACAGTTGTATGTCATGCTCTTGGCAGAACTGAATCATCTTCACTTCAGGACGGCGATCGACAAGAGAAAATTGTACCTGGTTGGAAACTATTTTTATGCCTGCTTCTGTAATAATTTGCAGGTGTTCTGTATCAAAATTCGTTAAGGCTAAATGTTTAATTTTCCCTTCTGTTTGCAGTTCCGCCATATATTTGAGGGCATCTAAATAGTTTTTGTCTCGATATTCCCACCAGTGAAATTGCATTAAATCCAGGCATTCTACTGCCATTCTTCTTAAAGAGATATTAATATTCTCTTCTACCAATTTTTTTGTCATTTTGGTAGGACGGGGTACCCATTTTGTAAAAGCTTGAATATTAGCTAAAGCCTCTTGACCCCGAGTCGCAATCAGTTGGCGGCGGAACTCACCAATAAAATCTTCCGCCGGACCGTAATGATCTGCTAAGTCCCAGGTGGTAAAGCCTGCATCTACATATTGGAACATGGCTTGGATGGCAGATGTTGGGTTGATGCGCCCGTGTGCGCCGGAAACTTGCCACATCCCGTTTAAGAGGCGAGAAATGTTTAAATCTGTGGTAAATTGCAGGCGACTTGATTGAGGTAGGTTCATGGGATTTGGTTAGTTGTTAATTGTGAGTAGTTAGTCTTTTTACCGCCAGCCTTTTTCGGCTTGCTCTAAAACATAAGAAGAAACTTCTTGAATTTCTTCTGGTGTTAAGCGATCTTTGTAGGCTGACATATTATTTTTTCCATTGGTTACGATAGATGCGATCGCATCTACAGAATCCATCCCATTTTTCTTAAGTGCTTTCAATTTTAAGTTTTTTCCCCGTCTGATAATATTGCTGCCGTTGATATGACATCCAGCACAATGAACGTCAAAAATTTTAGCACCATTAGCTGTCTCTGCTGCTATTGCTTGAGGAAGGCATAATAACATGAAAAATATAAATGTCACTAAGAAAATAGCGATAAGCTTTGGAAATTTGATATTCATAAGTAACACAAACAAATGAAACGTAAGATGTTTTTAGGCTTGTAGTTGCCCTTGAGCGCTAAAGCACATCTACGAACATTTTATGTTTTTTTAAGTTGAACTACTTATCAATATTTTTATATAATAAATAGTTATACTACCTACCGTACAAAAGCGTACTCGTTCATTTTGCTCTGTAGGTTCGCGGTGTTATACCTGTCAATTGCCGAAACTGTTTGCTCAGATGGCTGTGGCTGTTGAACCCACACTCTAAAGCAATGTCTACGATCAATTGGTCTGTTTGTTTCAACAACTGCTTCGCCCGTTCTATCCGTTGTTGGAGCAAGTATTGGTAGGGAGCTATGCCCAGCGATCGCTTGAATAAATGGCTGAAATGAAATTGGCTCATGCCTAACAACTGGGCCAAATCTGCGAGCTTAATGTCTTGATTGAGATGTTCGTTGATGTACTCCAAGACTTGCAGCAGTTGACGCTCGGGTAAACCACCCTTATAAATTGCAAGGTGAGGTTTGGACGCAAAGTATTGTCTGAGTAAATGCACTGCCAAAACATTTGCCAGTGATTCAACATAAAGCCTTCCGCCTAAATTTTCCTGTTGGAGTTCGCACACCAGCATCATGCCAAGTGACTCAATTTGTGGATCGCGAGCCTGAAATTGGCTCAGCAATTCCAGTCGATCTGAATTCATAGCAAGAGCTTCTGTTGCAACGCTCTGGATGAAATCAGACGCAATCCGAATCTGCAAGTGGCTATCCTCTCCATCCCATCGAGCAAAACACTGGGTCTTTGCAGGTGTTATGGAAATATCGCCTTTTGCGTACATCCCTGCATAAGTCTGACCTTCGTGAACTTGTAGCAAGCGAATTGGACGGGAGGAAAGAGACAGATAAATCGCGTGTTCTTGGCTGTAATGACACCTCGCTTCACCCGGAGGGTGTTGGAATTGCTCGACTACAATATTTTCCCAACCCCGAGATTGGCTGGACAAGATGGGTAAGTGGATCGTTTCTATCTCATGGGTGGCGGTCGTCTTCACGATCTGAAACTCAATCTATTTCATCTATATCTCCACAGGATACCCCAAGAAAGACTTATCTCTTACAATCCCACCATCATACGGTTATTTATTCGTTTTTTGAACTTTTGTACGAAGTTCACTGAAAAATTACAGCAAGATTGTGATAGTGGCACAGGAATTAGATAGTTGAGCCGGAATCCTTTACATAAGCTGGAATTGTAATCCATCCGAAGAACTATGGCACACCTGTTACATATTGATTCCAGTCCCAGAGGAGAACGTTCGCACTCTCGCAAGCTCACAAGAGAATTTGTTGAGGCTTGGAAGCAAGCTCATCCGGGTGATACCGTCAACTATCGAGATGTCGGTTGCAATCCAGTTCCTCATGTCGATGAACAGTGGATTGTAGCAGCTCATACACCGCCAGAGCAACGAACCCCTCAACTCCAAGAGGGAATTCTTATTAGCGATCGCCTGATAGACGAATTCTTAGCTGCCGATCTCTACGTCATTGGCATTCCCATGTATAATTTCTCCATTCCCAGTACTTTCAAAGCTTATATCGATCAAATTGTCCGCCCAACGCGGACATTTGTGTTTGAACCAGAAGATTCTACAAACCCTTACAAACCGCTCGTGCTGGGTAAAAAAATGTTTATCATCACAGCACGAGGGACTTCCGGCTATGGATCTGGTGGGAAATACGAGAATTGTAATTATCAAAACCCTTACCTTGCAGCAGTCTTTGGGTTTATAGGCATCACTGACATCACGTTTATTAATGTTGAAAATGATGAGTCTGGTGGGAAAAAGTTAGCCGATTCGATCGCAGCTGCTCGTATCCAAATGGCTCAACTGCTTGGAGGGTAACTCACTCAGTTAGATCCCCGACTTTTCTCATCTAAAAACCTCCGGGAGAGGGGAAACCTTGCGTCTATGACTGGCGTCACGCTTCGCTATCAGACCAAGGAGGAACCGCGACACGAGCAGATTTATCTGCCGTCTAATTTCGTTAAAATGCATAGGAATATCCGTCTTTCTTGTGAATCTGTTGGCAATATGTGTGTGAGATTCCCTGAACTAAACCATTCTTGGTAGAAATATTAAAACTCCCAGTAGAACGCGTTGCAATTCTGCCAACATATTCGCCAACTTTTTTACCGGAAAGTACAACAGCTTTAACAATGTCACCAGTCTGAAAACCAAAGTGGAATTTAGTTCTCGAACAGTGACGATTTGGAAAACCAAATTTATCTGTACGACACATTTGTCTTGTTCCATGACCGTTTGCTGTAATCAATAATGGTTTAACTCCTTTAACGATTAATTTTTCAGGAGTTGATTGACCAACACAGGCTGCATCAAAATAGTGTGTTTTTTCTAATCCTTGTTGAGTCCTATTGAATTTAGTTAAACCGCCGCTTCCTGTTTCTACTGGTAAACCTGTAGATTGTAGCGTTTTAAGTAATGCAAATCGAGTTGAATTAACGGCGGCTGCATCAGTCAAAGGTTGTTTGGCTTGTTTCAATATTTTCTCTAACCTAGCAGAGTCTTTTTTGAGAAAATCTCTGATATCTTTAGTCCCCTTTTTCTTGTTGCATTTTTCACAGCTTAAAGTCAGATTTGTAATTGAGTTGCTACCTCCTTTAGCTCGACAATGAATGTGTTCTATTTGAAATGGAACATCTTTAACACCACAGTAAGCACATTGCCTATTCCATTTTTCAAGTAAATACTCACGTGTTTCGTAGCCGAAAAGTGTACCCTGCTGATATTCTTTACCCTCAATATCAGGATTGCGGATTAATTGCATATCAAAGCGTACTAATTCTTGACTAATCGCTTCAATCGGTGCTACTTTCCGCAATCTTTCAACCCAAGTTTTGATATTATCAACACGGCTTTGTAGACTTGGTGCTAACCATCCCTTTGGTCGGATTCTATTATTAAATCTGGGTTGGCGATATCTTGTTTTGCGATTTCTTCTACTTCTTCTTAATTGTCTTCTTGAAATAAGAGAATCGCGTATTGCAAAGCCTCTATGTTTAATTTCAGCAGCAAATACTACCTCACCCGTAGAATCGTTAACTAAAGCAATTCCACTTATAACTGCACCAGGGTCTATTTTTAATCGTAGAGGCTCAATTTCTACATCTGTTTTGAAAGTGACTTTCAAAATGATGGTAAAAGGAAATCGTCTAAAAACTGCTGCTTTTCCATTTCTCAGAAGTTGTCTTGCTTGGGCTGAATGTATTGGATTTAGTGGTCTTTTATTGACATCAATTAGAAATACTTTGGACATTTTTGTCCCTCCTTTCGGGTAAAGTTAGCTTCGCCAATGTTTAGAGCCAGTATATTTAAATAGCACTGTCTTACCCCTTGTAAAACTGTTTAACTATTTAATTCCAGTGCAACAAACTAGCTACGCATCTGTTGGTGGGTCTTTTAGTAAACTAAGCCGCTCCGTCGCCAGAGCGACTCGTCTTCAAAACCGGACGTGAGACTTTCACCTCATCCGGCTCCTCAGTAATTTGGTGCTTGTCTAATTACATACCCCCAACCGAACCATCTTCAGCTGTTTTTATATCATGGCAGTGTCTATGTAATAGCTGGAGATTTTTATATTCGTCTTTACCCCCTTTGCTTAGGGGTATTTTGTGGTCAATCTCCATTACATCTTCTTCACGAAAATACAATCCGCAATGAGCGCATTTTCCTTTCTGTTGCTTTAAGAGTGTTGCCACTCTTTTTGGCATTTCGGGGTGTGCGCCCATTCTTGAACTCCAATAAATTAGGTTGCCATCGTATGGACTAGCATCGCCTTTTACTTTTACGTGGCGTACTATGGGTGTATCTGTGTGGTTTGTTAACCACCTGAGATTACCTTTGTACGTTGTGGCGAATACCCAATTATCACCGCCAATAGTGCGCCAATATTTCTTAGCTACCCATTTCCCTGATTTATTTGGATGACGGCGTTTTGCCCAAGCTCTAAGTTTTGGATACATAAGACTATCGAGGTTGGCGTAAGCTTCACTGCTTACTACTGTCGAATAGTAGTTAGACCATCCTTTAATTATCGGGTTGAGCCGACTAATTAGCGCCTCTTGCGGCGCTGTGCTGTAGTCATCGATGATACTAGCTATTCGCTCGTAGTGTATCCTCTGCTTTTCCTTACTTGGGGTGATGATTATTTTGAAGCCCTTTTTCGAGTGATGTTTACCCACTGAAAACTGCCTGATATTAAAACCAAGAAAATTAAATCCTGGTTCTTCTTCCTTATACTTGTTTAGAGTGTGAGTTAGGCGTGTTTTTGAAGGCTTCAATTCTAAATTCATGCTTTTTAACCATTCAGATATAATTATCTGGCATCTTTGGACAACGGTTAGATTTTCGTGTAGAATTACGAAATCATCGGCATAACGAATTAATGATATACTTTTGCGATTTTCCCGTTTTAAACCGGGCAATGTTTCAGCATATTGTTTAATCCGTTCTTCCATTCCGTGGAGGGCTACATTCGCTAATAGTGGAGAAATGACTCCGCCTTGCGGTGTTCCCTCAGATGTCTCTTGGAACTGCTGATTATCCATCACTCCCGCTTTTAACCAAGCACGAATTTGTCGGCGAATGGTGGGGAATGTATTTAATTTTTGAAGCAGTGCCAAATGGTCGATTTTATCGAAGCATTTTGATATATCGGCATCAAGCACAAATTTTGGTTTGTGCCTCATACTATTAAATATTGCTTCGATAGCATCGTGGCATGAACGCCCTGGTCTGAACCCATATGAGTTAGGTTCAAATTTAGCCTCCCATTCTGGCTCAAGTGCCATTTTAACGAGAGCTTGCAGTGCGCGGTCATACATTGTCGGGATGCCTAATGGTCTTTTTTCGTCCTTACCAGGTTTTGGAATCCATACGCGCCTGGTAGGCGATACCTTTGAACCTAGTTTTAATTTAGCAACTAAGGTGAGACGTTGCTTTGGGGTCAGTGATTTCACACCGTCCACACCCGCCGTCTTCTTACCTTGGTTGTCTTGTGTTACCCGTCTAACCGCGAGACACTTTGCACTCCAGGACTTCATCAGCGTCTTTTGGAGTTTACGAACTGCTTTGACATCACCACGTTCAGAGGCTTTGTAGATTCGTTTTTGCAACTTAAAAACACGTTTTTCCAGCTTGCGCCAGTCGATGTGTCTCCAGTCCACCATCGATTTGTCATTTTCAGTTTCATGAGTCGGCTTTTCCCTTAAAGAAGGGGTTGCTTCATCGTTTATTCCTGTTGTGACTCCTCGTGTATTAGCCATATTCATTGCTACTGTGACTCTACATTCCAAATCACCGTGAGTCCGTCAGCATATCCTCGTTATTACACGAGGCGTTCGCTTCTGACCCAATCTTTCCTAACACCACATACGGTTAGCACCTACTCAGTATCGACCGACTGAGAGTGGATGTTAGGTTACTTCGTTCCAAATGACCATTATTTAAACCTTTAGAGCGATGCTATCCGCCGGGTTTATTGGGAGTGCGTGCTGGTCAAAAAGTTACTTGCCAGCCCCTTATCCATTGCCTTTTGGCTCCAGCGACAGCCTGATTGCGCTGGTTTTAGATTACGACGGTTAAGGCGCATCTTCGCTGACGCTACTCATAGGTTCATGCTCGAAGGAGAACCAGTTTGGGCTACCAGTTTACCTCCTTTTCACCTCGCTTCAAGGATTGATGGCTAGTCGCTACCTTGGAGGTGATGCTGTCACCGTTGCACCTACGGGGAGGGACTTTTATTCTTGTACTCTAGGATTTCTAAGGTAATCACCCTCATGGTCATTTAGTTGTCAAAGGTTCTGTTCCGATTACTCGGTTCTTATTCCCTTGCCACTCATCCCTGAGTATAAGTACTCATTTCGAGTGAACGAATCGCACAACTCTTCTCTAAACGTAGTACACAAAGTACTTAAGCTGGTCAACTAACTAAAATATCGAGGCGTGAAGCCCCGTCACTTTAGTGCGGGGTGCTGACCAAAAGTGGAGGATTTTGTATCGGGAGCTGATTATCCTAATAAGAGTATGCCAAACAAAACCCGACATGACTCGCAAACGTTTATTCTTGATAGCCGCCGCGCTTTTACTCATTATTTCATCTTGGTGGGGTGTGGTAGCAGCGCGAACTGGATTGGTGATGCGCCGCTTTGAGGTTGAAGGCGTACCCATGCTGTACGTTGCGCCAAAAGATGCAAACAAAATACCGGGCGTGTTAATAGCACATGGTTATGCCGGGTCAAAACAGTTGATGTTAGCTTATGCTCACGTTATGGCACGCGCTGGTTATGCTGCTATGCTATGGGATTTTAACAGTCATGGAGCTAATGCCAACCCATTAGAACGTGATTCTCTTCAGCAAAACCTCAATACCGCCCTTGCAACTTTTGTAAAACAACCAGAGGTAGATTCATCTCGCCTAGCGTTGCTCGGTCATTCTATGGGAAGCGGTGCAGTGATGTCAGTTGGTATCCAAGATGTCAATCGCTTTGCTGCAACAATTGCAGTTTCACCCACAGGCGCAAATGTAACACCTTCTGCTCCACGCAATCTGCAACTGCAAGCAGGAAGTTGGGAAGGTCGTTTTGTTACGAATGCACGGCGGTTGCTGAAAGCAGCCGGAGGAGAAAATCAAAATTTGACGGATGGAAGGGGGCGTTCTCTAGCGATCGTTCCTAACGCCGAACACATTACGATCTTGTTTCGCGATCCCAGCCACCAAGCTGCTAAAAACTGGCTGGATTCTACTTTTGGAGTACAACGCAGCAGTGACTACGTTGACCGCCGTATTCTTTGGTATGGCTTGCACTTACTGGGATGGCTGGTGTTACTGGATGCTGTTGTTCCTCTTTTGCTTGGAGTTAGTCAGGAGAAATTGGGATTTGAGTCTTTGTCTCCCAACTTATCTAAACTTGAGGTAAACCAGTTGCGAAGTTGGGGCGGTTTACTCATAGCACCGTTTGTAGCGAGTGGTGTCTTGACGTTACTCAGTCGCAATGGCGATATTGACAGTTTGGGGGGTTTGCTGGTGGGTGGTGCAGTCAGTATTTGGTTTGGTGTCGCTGGTTTAGTGTGGCTACTCGTTATCTTTCGCCTACCCCGTCCCACTTTACAAGCTGTAGGAATAGGAGTTGCATTGTTTGCAGTGCTGTGGATTGCCTTCGGTGCGATCGCACAGTTCGTGTGGTTGCAGTGGTGGTTGATTCCTGCACGGTTAAAGTTATTTCCCCTACTATCAATAGCTTGTCTTCCTTGGTTTTTAGCATCAGGAATAGCGCAACACAGTATTGGAATTGGAAAGAGAGTTTTGTGGTGGCTGGGACAGAGTATGGTTTTGGTAGGAGGTTTTATTTTAGTTCTTTACCTATTGCCTCAACTAGGATTTATTGCGCTTCTGCTTCCACTGTTTCCTTTAGTTATGGCGATTTTCTCTTTTACCGCCAATATATTTCAAGAAAGTTGGAGTTATGCCATTGGAAGCGCATTCTTGTTTGGTTGGATGCTCGCCGCCGCTTTTCCTTTGGCTAGTTAGTTTTTCTATCTAAAGGATGTACCTGCTTAAAAAATCCTGCGTCACAATATTAGTGTAGGAGTATTGAATTTGATACTGTATATACAAAATTTGAATTTGATAAAGTGATTTTTCACTTGTTTGCCGATGCCAATGAATCAAAAATTATACAACACCTACATTTAGCCACATAAGTGATTTAACCTCTAGTTGGTAGAAAAAAATGCCTAATAATATCAAAGAGCAAATTCAAGCCGATCTTCAACAAGCAAAACAAACCGGACAACTCAGAAGCGATCGCATTCGCGAAATTGTTAAATCAGCAGTTTCTCAAGTAGCTTCTGAGTTCAAAGAAGGTTCAACCGAACTTCGTACTCTTGTCAAAGATGCTATCTCTACAGTCATTGAAAACTTACAAGACAAAGGTAGCGAAATCAAGGAAGAAGTGACAGCATCTATTGAAGGAGCGATAGAAGCCGTCAATAGCAAAAGACACGAAGCGATCGCGAAAACTCAAGCAGAAGTTCAGCAGCTACAGGCTAAATTGGACGAACAAGAAGATAAAATCCAACAAGAAGTGGAAGGTATACTAGCAGAAATCAAAGAAACAGGTAAAGAGAAATCTTCTAGCACCAAAACTGCTGTAGACTCTGCTATTCACGCTATCCAAGACAGTGAGGAAGCTGCTTTGCTTAAAAAACGCTACGCTCAACTGCAAGGACAGTTAGCGCTTGTAAGAGCTAATCTAACAGCACGGTATGGTGGACGTTCTCAAGAGGTTCAAGGGTATCTAGACGAGGCTAAGAACTGGTTTAATAAGGCTCGTCCGCAAGCAGAAGCTGTAGTTGCACAGGTACAAGACAAGCACGCTCAAATTGATGAAAAACTCGGAGAAGCAGGTACCGCACTAGCGAGAAAAGAGCGCCAAGTCAGACAAATTTTGAGAGATTTATTATTAGCAGCCGCTGACAGGTTTAAAGACAAAGACTCCGTCAAAGACAAGGAAACAGTCAATAAATAAGTAATTCGTCTCAAAGAAAGCTAACTAGTCAGATTTGTCCTTTGTAAGGGTTTTAGCATGTTCATCTACCTTTACATAGGGCAATTTTTTATCAACAATATATGCAGGGGAGGAAAAAACGCTTAACCGACAAGTCTTGAGCCCTAAAAGAGTTACAAACACCTCTTCTTTGTCCTCCTTGTCTCCCTTGTTTAGAACGCAAATAGGATTGCTATGGTAGGTGTGTTTAATGGTTGGATGCGATTTGCGTGTTCTGGCAGTCCTATATAAATTATAAAAATTTTAACTAAAAAGAGTACATAAAATTAAGAAGGGTCAGACATTCTTGTCCACCCTAGAATAAATCGTGTATCAACCGGAAAATTGTTGTAACTAGTACAAAAAGGTAGAAATAAGGCTACCTCTTTGTACTCATTGCTGTTAATATATCTCTCCCTCTCTATTCAGTTTCTCTTCATATTTAGCAATAACCCAGATTGCGTGAATACTACCGGGAAGCCAGCCCAAAAGAGTTAATAAAACGTTAATCAGCAGTGTTGGACCAATTCCAACCGTTAGAAAAATACCTAAAGGAGGTACTAACAAACCGAGAAGAAAACGAACTAATTTCATATGGCTCTTACTTCTTATTTAAACTCTTTTACTCACATTTTCTTGAAATTACCGAATGAATAAATCCACCATATGGGCTATCTTAATTCGGTATTTGGTAGAAACCAATTTTTCAACGTCTCTACAAACAGATAAGGCGATTTAGCTAGATGGTAATTCAGCTTTGGTTTTATCTTCACCGCTCTTCAAAGAGAGATTTTTCTCAACAAAGTAATTGTTAATGAAGGTATTAGCAAAAGACAGAACGACAGGACCTACAAGAAAAGCAATGATGCCATGAACGCTAAACCCAGGAACCAAGAATGCTGCTAAAGCAAAACAGATACCGTTCACAACAAGTGAAAACGCGCCCAAGCTGACAAAGTTGAGAGGAAGAGAAAGGGTTGATAGAACTGGCTTAACAGAACCGTTGATTAAACCAATTGCTACAGCTGCAATCATAGCAGATGGAAAATTAGCGATGTTAACACCAGGAACAACTAGATCGACAATTAGCAGGCTCAATGCTGTAGCAAGTGCTGTTAGAAAAATACCCATAATTCAGATGTACCTAAAAACTAGAGTTCAATGTTCTATTACGATCTTTAATCGGTACGTTATGCTTCAACATCTCTAGTAAGGCAGATTTGGCTTATACCGTTTGGATGGGCTTTGCTACTTTTGGAAGTAAAGATTTTAGAAGAAAGTTAATCTTTTAGACGCAAGTGAATCAAGGCTCTTTATCAATATAATATTAACAATTAAGAGTGCTTGCAGAAGGGGAGCGCTTATCGATCGCTGCTTGTAGGTCGTTGCATTTATAGAGATCCGCTTGTTGATGGGATCGGGGAGACAAGGGAGAACGTATGGGTGACAAGCAGTTGATGTTATACCTGTCCTTGGTGTAACATTAAGTCCTGCGATCGCTCAGTATCCTCCAATCTGGTTGAACTGGTATCGCTGATGGTCAAGCCCGAGCGAACAGTTTTTATTACTGGTGTTTCTTGAGGGTGCGTTAACGACTACTCATATGGGATAAATGTGCTGAACCAAACCCAGTATTTAAAGCGGTATGGAGTGGCGATTGTATCTGTCTTGATTGCCTTGTTACTCATGCTGGCACTTGACCCGGTTCTCCAATTGACACAGGCTCCGTTTTTATTATTTTTTGGTGCAGTCACTGTCAGTGCTTTCTCTGGAGGGCAAAGTCCGGGAATTGTGGCAACCCTGCTTTCTGCTGGGTTTACCTGTTACTATTTTTTAGAACCACACCACAGTTGGAAGTTAACCCTAGCTAGTGGGCTGAAGCTGGCACTATTCATCCTTGAAGGAGTGCTGATTACTCTGTTGGTTGCCGCACTCCGCAAGGCTCAAGCAGAAGTCCGCAAGAAATTTAATCAACTTGAGGCAAGGGAAGCAGAAATTCAAGATTTGAATGTGGCGCTTCAACGTCGTGTCGATGAACTGCAAGCCCTGTTTAATGTCATTCCAATTAATATTGCGCTTGCAGAAGATCCTGAGTGTCACGTGGTAAAAGTCAACGCGGCTTATGCAAAGCTGCTACAAATCCCAACAGATATGAATGTGGCTGTCACTCCCCCAGCCAAACAGTCTCAACTTCCGTACAAGTTTTATCAAAATGGACGAGAAATACCAGGAGATAAGCTTCCTGTCGAGTACGCGGCAAAGCATGGTGTGGAAGTGCGCGATGTAGAAATCGAACTGGTTCGACAGGATAACACTGTGTTTAGTTTGTACGGACATGCAGTGCCACTGTTTGATGAATCGGGTCAGCCTAGGGGGAGTGTGGGTGTCTACACAAATATTACCGAGCGCAAACAAGCCGAAATTGAACGGGAGCAACTGCTGCAACGAGAACAAGCAGCAAGAGTTGCTGCCGAACGTGCCAACCGAGTTAAAGATGAGTTTCTCGCCATCCTTTCTCACGAATTGCGATCGCCTCTCAACCCCATTTTGGGTTGGACAAAACTGCTACAATCTCGGCAATTGGATGCTGCTAAAACAGCTGAAGCTCTGGCAACTATTGAACGCAACGCCAAACTTCTGACCCGACTCATTGACGATCTACTGGACACTGCCAAGATTCTTCGTGGCAAACTGACTTTGGAAATGGCGACCGTCGATCTGGTGCAAGTGATTGAGGCAGCGCTCGACACGGTAAGGACAGCCGCTGTTGCCAAAAATATCTACCTCCATTTGGTGATGCCTCAAATTGGACTGGTGTTGGGTGATGCTACCCGACTCCAGCAGATTGTGTGGAACCTGCTATCGAACGCCATCAAATTTACTCCTAAAAATGGGCGGGTAAACATTCAATTGGCTCGAATCGGCGACCGAGCACAAATTACGGTCAGCGATACTGGTAAAGGTATTCAGCGCGACTTTCTTCCCCATATTTTTGAGTCATTTCGACAAGAAGATGCTTCAACGACTCGAAGATTTGGTGGGCTGGGGTTGGGGTTAGCGATCGTCCGTCAATTGATCGAAGCGCATGGTGGGACCATTACGGCAGATAGCCCAGGCGTTGGGTTGGGAGCAACGTTTACAGTACAATTACCGTTGGTAAACGTTGAGCTAGAACCTCAAGCAGACAAAGGCAGTGTTTGACCGGGAACCCAATCTCAGTGGGACGCAATCTAGAGTTTAGGGGAGAACCACTAAAGCGTCTTTTTACTAACCGTTGAGGGTGCGGAATGGAGAAACGGATTTGGTATAACTTGTTAGTGGCGATGGTCGGTGAGCGATCGCCCACCGATTACTAGTTACCGATTACTGAAATACTTTGGAAAGTCGAAAGCGATCGGCACGAATTTTACGACCGCTTTGCCAAACTTCTACTCCATCAGGATTGACAATATAGGAATAGCTACCATTATTGGCGCGATATTTAGATTTGCCCACAACTTTAGCGGGTAGTTTCACAGGTTTATTAGGGTCTTTCCTGGATTTACCTAGGTATAAAATTTGATTGTTTTCCTTGTAAATTTTGACTATAAAGTTGGCTGTCTCACCTTCAAGAATTGTAGTAATACTGTACCGATTTTTAACTTTTGAGGTAGCAGGTGGTTTCTTCTGCGATGCGGAAGTTGGTTGTGTCTTAGAGTATGGTGAGACAAAGTCAACAGTGAAAGCCGTTTGAAAACTTTTAAGAGAACGTTGTGCTGTTTGCGATAAAACGTGGTTGCTTGTACCTAACAGAGTTGCAAAAGTCATAAGTGTTATCAAACTATAGCTGTACGCTTGCAAACTTGTCACTTTTTGCATGAATTTCCTCTCCATAACTAAAGATGCTTCCAAACATCCGTGGTTAATTGCTCTTACAGTGTTATAACGACAACATCAGGAGAGCGAAGGTATAATCTATAGCAACGCAAAAACACCCTGCCTTTCCATAATATATATAAGACAGGGTGTTCCAGAATTTGTTAATTCAGTTGAGAGGGATTTTTAAACGACAACGAGAGAGTATTAATACCCACTGTTGTATCTGTTGTAACCGTCATAGTAGCGACGATTGCTTGCATAGTAGCCGTTGTAATAGCGGCGACCGCCTCTGGAGTAATAACCGTTCCGATATGGTCTGTACACGTATACAGTACGGTATACAGGACGGTATACTACGCGATCGTATCCATATCTTCCACCGGAACCGTAGTAAGCTCTTCTGTGGTGGTATCTTCCACCTGTACCGTAGCAGTAGCAGTTTCTGCCATATCTACCACCAACACCATAGCCGGGTCGATATCCAGAACCGGGAGTTGTGCTAATCCATCTAGAAGAAACCCAATTACCAGTGCTTAACTGAACAAATCCGTTTCTGTATCTTTCAGCTCGGGCGAGAGATGCGCCATTTCTGACACTACCTACTACAGGATAGTCATAGCTAGGACCGGAGCGAACATTAAGATTGCCACCATTGGTGTTTACATAGTACTGGTAATAACGACCGTAGTAAGCCGCTGAAGCTGGTTGAGCTTGACCAAGGATTGCAAACAACGCACCAATAGTACCCAGGCTAGCAAAAGTTAACCAAGCCGATTTGAATTGCCTGTTCCAACGGAATTGGAATTGAAATTCAGGAAGATCGTATTCAGTATCTTCTGTTGCCTCTGCATAGGCACTATCCAGTAGAGAATAAGCAAGATAGTCCACAAAAATCTCCTTCTTTAAAAAGTATGCTAGATGTAGAGATTTGCCTTGCCTGTTTCCGTGTTAATTCTGAGTATTTCCGGAAATACTCATGTAATAGTATACGACTTAATGTAGAAATTTTTACTTAGAAATTGAAAAAAAAAATTAATATTTGTCACGAAACTCTAAGAGCGCCATACTATGCTGGCGATCGCAAAAATATTCAGAAAATGTGATTTAGATCGCTGACAGATAGGTAGTTTTAAAAAAGACAGAAGGCAGAGGAAACCTAAAGTGAAGAAGCAAAAAGCGATCGGGCAATTTTTGAGCAATTGTTGATCCTTGGTTGATTTACGCGCCTGCTGTAGTAGCAATTTCTCCCTTGTCTCCCTTGTCCTCCTTGTCCCAATTTTTTCTTCAACCTCCGGAAACATTTGGTCTGTCAAATCTGTCAGAACGGATAGGATAGGGGTTGCCATCTTGCCAAACTTCTACTTTTTGAGGGCTGACACGATACCAGAAACTGCCGTTATTTGCTTGATAGGTTTGTCCGCCAATCTGCCGGGCTGGTATCTTAATGGGACTACCAGGGTATTCTTTCTTTTGTCCTATATAGAAAAGCTGTCCGTCCTCATAGCACACCTTGACATGAACGCTCACTGTTTCTCCTTCTAGGACTGTCTTCCCACTGCATTCAGCATTAACGGGTTCGGGAGGTTCAGCATCAAAATTGTCAGGAGAATATTCCTGTTTGGGAAAATCACCCGGTACAGACATTGATTGTGAAGGTGAGACGTGACGTCTTCCCATGAATGATGACGTTCCACCAGAACCGGGATCGTATCTTCTACCATAAGTAGGAGATGCTGCTATTTTCTGCGGGGGTATCCTTCCTGCAATTAATGGTGGTAAAAAACGTGTGGGGTCAGCAGCAAGACGACCGTTGGGATAAATTTCAAAATGCAGATGAGGTCCAGAGCTATTGCCAGTAGATCCCATTTTGGCAATCATCTGACCTTGTTCGACTTTTTGTCCCGTGCGGACTAACACTTTTTGAGTGTGACCGTAAACTGTGATGCGACCATCAGGATGTCGAATATTAACTGCATTGCCAAGTCCCGTATCTTCCCAGCCGGAGTGTATCACTACACCGCTAGCTGCTGCAAAAATAGGAGTTCCAACTGGTCCGGCAATATCAATGCCTTCATGAAACCGTTTGCGAAACCCTTGAGAAATAACGCCTTGAGTGGGCCAAATCATTCCAGCAGAGAGGGAGTTTGGAGAGGTAGAGTGTGGAGAAACAGAATTGGGAGGAACTGAATTATAAGGAACTGAATTGGGAGGAACCGAGTTGGGAGGAACTGAATTTTCTGGAATGCTGAACTCTTGAATTTCCTCTGTAAGAACACGATTATTTGTACCTAGCAGGACCACAAAGGATAATAGTCCAGATAAGCCACAACCACAAATACGAGACAAAGTTATTTTTTTCATTAGTTTCCACCCCAGAGGAAAAATGGTTCAGAGTGTTTTTTGAGGATTGCTGTTACAGTGTTACGACAACAACATTGACTTAGTCATCTGAATAAATTTGTAAGTCAGTTGTTATCTTAAGATTGGCTACCACTATAGGTGTACGGAGAAGGAATGTCTTGCCAAAATACCGAGTGGAAAAAGTTAGTTTTTTCAATCAATGACAGGTAACAGAATGCACTTTGATATTGTTCCCAAGCAGAACCGTAATGTTTACAAAAAATTTAATTTAGGGCAATATTTCCTTCATCAATTCTGACTTCTAAAGTCAGAAAAGCTTATCTGTACGGGTTTGTATCCTTAGCTTTTGTAGGGACACAACATTGTTGTGTCCCTACGTGATTAAATGTTTGGCAATTAAGGTAATTTTACGGTATTTTTATCCTCCTTAACAGGTCGTTGTTCGCCGTTCGCTGTTCGCTATTCACTCTGGTAATGCAGCCACCGTCACAACTTCCTCATTAATTTGCGTGTCTGATTGTGTTTGTAGAATTGGTTCGTCTTCTTCCTCCGGTAAGCCGTACATTGACCTATATAAATTTACGTACTGTTTGGCAGAGCGATACCAACTAAAATCTTCTTTCATACCCCGTTGTTGAAGTTCTTTCCATTGAGGTTTGTAACGGTAACCTTCCCAGGCTCTGATTAAGCAGGTAAAAAGATCCAACGGCTCGTATCGGTCAAAACAATAACCAGTCCCTGATTCTGTCATCGGATCGTGGTGAGAGACAGTATCAACCAGTCCCCCTGTACGGCGAACAATTGGTACGCACCCGTAGCGTAAAGACATCAATTGGCTGATACCACAAGGTTCAAATCGACTTGGCATGAGGAAGGCGTCACTCCCTGCGTAGATGCGACGAGCTAATGCATCATTATATAGTATGTAAGTTGCCATTCTTCCGGGATACCGAGATGCCATTTGCCATAGTTGGCTTTCATAGTATCTATCCCCTGTTCCCAAAATTACAATTTGTGCATCAGTATATGCCAGGAAACGATCTAGAATTTGCAGCACCAAATCAATGCCTTTTTGCTCTACTAAACGCGTCACCATTCCCAGCAAAAAGGCATTAGAATTGACTTCCAAACCTACTTCTTCCTGCAAAGCCACTTTGTTAGCTCGGCGTTTTTCTAGGGTATCGGGTGTAAAAGTCTGAGCAATATATTTATCATTACCAGGATCGTAAACTTCAGTATCTATACCGTTAAGAATCCCGGATAATTTCCCGCTAATAAAAGACAGCAAGCCTTCTAACTCTTCGCCATAAGCAGCTGTTTTGATTTGCTCGGCATACGTGGGGGAAACAGTAGTGACTCTATCTGCAAACTGCACCGCTGCTGCCATTGTGTTGTGTCCTTGCATATACCAAGGACACCAAGTAATTTTTTCTAAGTACCAACGCCAGGGACCTTGGTATGCCAGATTATGTATCGTAAAAACAGTGGTGATATCAGGAGATTGGTGCATCCACACGGGGAGCATACCTGTGTGCCAATCGTGACAGTGGAGAATTTCTGGCTTCCAGTAGTTCCAGCAGAACTCAGCAGCACCGTTGGCAAATAGCGTGAACCGCCAGAATTCATCTTCCCCACCGTAAATTTTTCGCGGCCAAAATGCTGGATGTCCAAACAAATATAAAGGAATATCAGTACCAGGCAGAGCGGTTTCGTATACCGCAAAGTCTTGGAACATGGCAAATCCCTTCCAAATAGGGTCTTTTGGAACGTCTAACTTGTCTGAGATGTAGCCATAATAGGGCAAAAATATTCGTACATCGTGCCCCATTCTTTTCAGGATTTTAGGTAGTGCTCCGACAACATCACCCATTCCTCCAACTTTGGCAACGGGAGCTGCCTCAGCCGCAACAAATAGAATCCGCATGGTAATCTGTATTTCCCCAGCTCTGCCTAGTTTAAACTCTGCGGTAGGGTGGGCATGACTCACCGTGACATTACTGGTGGGTTATACCCACCCTACTGCCGTACAACGGTAACTTCCTTTGATCTAATCACATTGCTAGCAGATTAAATTAAGAATTTCTTTGGATTTCAGCAAAGATTTCGTTGAGAATTTCTTGTGCTCCTTGCTCTCTCACCTTTTGTGCAAGTTCCGTTCCTAATTTTTCTGCATCTTCAGTCTCTCCAGAGACTGTATCTTTGACTAGTTTTTTTCCATCTACACTGGCAACAATACCCGTTAGAGTTAAAGTATCACCGTTGATTTCTGTATTGACACCGATGGGAACTTGACAGCCACCTTCTAAATCGCGCAGGAAAGCTCGCTCTGCCAAACAGCGATCGCGTGTTTCTGGATGTTCGATGGCTTTAAGCAGCGATATCAATTCAGCATCATCAGCACGGCATTCAATCCCCAAAGCGCCCTGTCCTACAGCGTGAAGAGACACTTCTTTGGACAAAACTTGATGAATGCGATCGCTCATTCCCAATCGTTCCAAGCCTGCAACAGCCAAAATCAGAGCATCGTACTCGCCAGCATCCAGTTTAGACATGCGCGTGTTGAGATTTCCCCGTACATCTTTAAAACTGAGGTGAGGAAAATGATACCGCAATTGTGCCAGTCGTCTGAGGGAAGAAGTTCCGATCACTGCGCCTTCTGGCAAAGTATCAATTTGTTTATCCTTATATTTTTCATGCACGACAAGTGCATCTGCTGGATTTTCACGTTCTGTAACAGCCGCTAGTGCCAATCCCTCAGGTAAACGTGTGGGCAAATCCTTTAGAGAGTGAACGGCAAAATCAATCTCCTGATTCAGCATTCCCAGTTCAAGTTCTTTAGTAAATAATCCCTTATCGCCAATTTTGGCTAAGGCAACATCCAGAATTTTGTCACCTTGGGTAGCCATGGTGTGAACTTCAAAAGAAATTTCTGGAAAACGTTTCTGGAGTTGTTCTTGTACCCAATGGGTTTGAACGAGTGCTAATTGGCTTTTACGAGAACCAATGCGAATTGTGCGTATGGAACTGGAAACAACAGATGTCATAAAAAAGTATGTAAAGCCAGGAGATAAATTCACTTTATCTAGAGTACCGCAGTGAGTGACTTATCAGCCTTGCAATCTGCCTATTTTCGTGCTCGTTTTTTCTTCACATTTCTTTACCAAATTTTTGTTAATTTCATTTAGCAAAATTGCCTTTTTCTCTTGTTTTTACTTTCGTGCTCGTACTCTGCATGGGAATGAAGTGGTCGCAGACTGGGGTGTTGACTTTGGGAGTAAGAAATGGTAATGATTCACAGAATATATGTCCGATCTCCCGAAATCAAGTAGGTGGCAAATGGAATTATCCCTCTCCTCAGAAATCGCAAGGTTTCTTACATCCATAAGGGGCGATTGCCTCCGGCACGCTTTGCGAACGCCACTTAACAGCTTCTGTTACTTTGCCCAAAGCAGCATTTCAAATTCACGTAAGTGCGGGCGAACACGCGACTCTGCCCAGTACAGTTGAAGCGATAATTAAAATTCAGGCAGTGGCGGCAGTACTTAATTGTGAAGACAGGATAGGAAAATGTACGTTAACTACACAGTTCAAATTTGGAAAGAAGACTCGCAATTTGTAGCTCATGCCATACCATTAGATGTTATGAGTTCAGGGCAGACACCTGAGGCGGCAAGAATTGCTTTAGACGAGGCAGTTCACCTTTTTCTAGTTACCGCAGCCTCTATGGGTACTTTAGAAGAAATTCTTGAAGAAACGGGCTACAAATTGCAGGATGGAAACTGGGTAAGCCCCGATTTGGTGGCGATTGAAAAGCATTTTGTGACAGTAGGTGTTTCTTAATGCCGAAAATCACACCTATTTTTTGGCAACGACTTGAAAAGGTATTTCTTGCTACAGGCTTTGAATTTGCGCGACAAGAAGGGAGTCATCGTTGTTACGTCAAACAGGGTAGCTCTAGACCAGTTGTAATCCCAACATACGATGAAATTCCTGTTTCAA
Organism: Tolypothrix campylonemoides VB511288_2; assembly: GCF_045999855.1. Lineage (NCBI taxonomy): Bacteria > Bacillati > Cyanobacteriota > Cyanophyceae > Nostocales > Tolypothrichaceae > Tolypothrix > Tolypothrix campylonemoides. The sequence continues at coordinate 254,775 of NZ_JBFPMW010000003.1, read as the reverse complement.
TCATCAGAAATAACTTGAAAACAGCTGGAATTTCCAGAGATGAGTATTTTCAGTTGCTAAATCAAGTATGACATCTCAAAGAATAACTTTGCCTGAAACATTCCTCGCTTAACTGCTTCGCGATCAATTTTGGACAGGTAAGTCGTGAGACTATGATTACACCATTGCAAAATCAGATGCCGTTTCTTCCTCCGGTTCGTAACCTTGAGTCAAGAGTTCAATAGCATTGTTAATTAAATCTACACCTTGCTGAACCGACTCAATTACGCTCAACTGTCCGCGTAAATCGGCAGCACCAACAAAACCTTTAGCATACCAAGTCATGTGCTTGCGTGCTTGGCGGACACCTTTAATACCTTTGTACTCATATAAAGCTTCCAAATGTTCCCTAGCGCATTCCAAACGCTGAATTGGAGTAGGCGGTGGTAAACGTTCTCCAGTTTTGAGGAAGTAATCAATTTCTCCAACCAAGAACGGATAACCCAAAGTTCCACGGGAACACATCACCCCATCAGCACCAGTTTGTTCCAAGCACTTCAGTGCAGCTTCAACCGAAAAAATATCCCCGTTTGCAATCACGGGTATTGAAAGTACATTTTTAACGCGTTCGATCCATTCCCAACGCGCATTCCCGTTATAACCTTGGGCGCGGGTACGACCGTGTACCGTAATCATTTGCGCTCCTGCATCCTGCATCCGCTTGGCAAAATCCAGAATTGTAATTTCTTTGTCGTTCCAACCAATACGGGTTTTGACGGTCACAGGTACGTTAACCGATTTGACCACCTCTCGAACGATGGCTTCAGCCACTTCTGGCTGACGCAGTAAGGAAGAGCCACCTCCATTTTTAGTAATTTTATTGACCGGACAACCCATATTAATATCAACGGTATCAGCACCTTCTGCAACTGCTTTCACCGCTGCTTCTGCCAAAAAATCTGGGCGACAGTCAAATAACTGAATGCTAATTGGTCGCTCGTTCGGGTCTACCTCCATGATTTTGGGCAACTGCTTAACATAATGTAAGCCCGTGGCATTTACCATCTCCGTGTACATCATTGACTCTGGTGCATAACGACGCACCAGCCGCCGAAATACCATATCAGTCACTCCAGACAAAGGCGACTGGAGGACGCGACTTTTGATCTCAACCGAACCAATTTTTAAAGGAGTCGAAAGTCTAGCTTTTAAACTAGGAGACAGCGTAACCATAAATCGAGCAACAAGCAGGGAAGTTTTTCTATTGTAAATGGTTAGTGGTTAGTGGTAGATAAGTAGCTACGAACGAACTACTAACCATTGTTAAAAGACGGCAAACACCACATGAGGGATACGGTTCACCCTAATTGTTTTCAGTATTAATTCTCATACATTAGATGAGTGACGGAACGCCGATCGCCAATCACTCAGTGGTCTTATTAACCAGCATAGAGGCATAACCGCCCTAATATAGTTCGGAAAACCACCCTTCATGGACTGGCTACATCGGCTCAGTATATATATCAGCAGTACGTCAAATCATAAGGAATTCTTGCTGGACTGGCTGCTTTCTCGTTCAGTTAGTTCAAGATTTAGTCCTTAATACTCTCTTTAAATTTCTTGTAGTTATACGGAGCCAGCACCTACAATGGCAAAAGTAGTTGGAATTGACTTAGGTACTACAAACTCCTGCGTAGCAGTTATGGAAGGTGGTAAACCTACAGTAATTGCGAATGCAGAAGGTTTTCGGACAACACCTTCAGTCGTAGCGTTTGCAAAAAATGGCGATCGCTTGGTTGGTCAAATTGCAAAGCGCCAATCAGTGATGAACCCTGAAAACACATTTTATTCAGTGAAGCGTTTCATTGGTCGTAAATTTGATGAAATTACCCATGAAGCGACTGAAGTTTCCTATAAAGTTCTACGCGACAGCAACAGTAACGTAAAATTAGACTGTCCCGTAGCGGGCAAACAGTTTGCACCTGAGGAAATTTCAGCACAAGTTCTCCGCAAACTGGTAGAAGATGCCAGCAAATATATTGGTGAAACCGTAACTCAAGCCGTTATTACCGTTCCTGCGTACTTTAACGACTCCCAGCGCCAAGCAACTAAAGATGCAGGTAAGATAGCCGGTATTGAAGTTTTGCGGATTATCAACGAACCAACAGCCGCTTCTTTGGCTTACGGTTTTGATAAGAAGAGCCAAGAAACCATTCTTGTATTTGACCTTGGTGGCGGTACCTTCGACGTATCCATTCTGGAAGTGGGTGACGGCGTCTTTGAAGTATTAGCAACGTCTGGAGACACCCACCTTGGTGGTGACGACTTCGACAAGAAAATTGTTGACTACCTAGCAGAAGAATTCAGAAAGCAAGAAGGGATCGAATTGCGTAAAGACAGACAAGCTTTGCAACGTCTGACTGAAGCAGCAGAAAAAGCGAAGATCGAACTTTCTAGCGTTACCCAAGCAGAAATTAACTTGCCTTTCATCACTGCTACCCAGGATGGACCAAAACACCTGGACATGACACTGACGCGTACTCAGTTTGAAAAACTCTGTGCTGACCTCATTGAGCGCTGTCGCGTTCCTGTAGAAAATGCACTGCGTGACGCGAAGTTAAGCAAAAACGATATTAATGAAGTTGTATTAGTGGGTGGTTCTACCCGTATCCCCGCAGTACAGCAACTTGTGAAAACCGTGTTGGGCAAAGACCCCAACCAGAGCGTAAACCCTGATGAAGTGGTAGCTGTTGGTGCAGCAATTCAAGCAGGTGTGCTTGGCGGTGATGTGACTGGTATCTTGCTGTTAGACGTAACACCACTGTCTCTGGGTGTTGAAACCTTGGGTGGTGTCATGACCAAGATTATCCCTCGCAACACTACCATTCCTACCAAGAAGTCAGAAGTTTTCTCGACAGCCGTGGACGGTCAAACCAACGTGGAAATTCACGTTCTCCAGGGTGAACGGGAAATGTCAAATGATAACAAGAGCTTGGGTACCTTCCGTCTTGATGGTATTCCCCCTGCACCTCGCGGTGTACCTCAAATTGAAGTTATCTTTGATATTGACGCCAACGGTATTCTCAACGTAACGGCTAAGGACAAAGGTACTGGTAAGGAGCAATCCATTAGCATCACTGGTGCTTCTACCCTAGATAAGACCGAAGTTGAGCGCATGGTCAATGAAGCTGAGAGAAATGCTTCTACTGATAAAGAGCGTCGGGAGAAAATTGACCGCAAGAACCAAGCTGATTCCTTAGCATACCAAGCTGAGAAGCAGTTAGAAGAATTAGGCGATAAAGTTCCTGCTGCTGACAAGACCAAAGTAGAAGGTTTGGTTAAAGATTTGCGCGAAGCTGTCGCTAAGGAAGACGACGAGCAAATCAAGAAGGTTATGCCCGAATTGCAACAAGCACTTTTTGCAGTTGGTAGCAACATATATCAACAAGCAGGTGGCGGTGCTTCTGCAACTGGTGCTCCCTCAGACCCCTCTGATGGCGGTGCTTCCTCAGGTGGTAGCGGTGATGATGTTATTGATGCTGATTTCACCGAGTCTAAGTAATTTAAGGGGATTGGTGATTGGGAACGGAGGATTGATTTCCTAGCCTCCAATCCCTTCATATAATTCAGAATGCCCATCCAAGATACTCTTGGATGGGTAATTTTTTTACAGTTTTTCATATTCAAATTTTGTAAAAATCTTATGCAGCGACTATTTCAACATGACTTGGTTAAGGCAAACCCGCTTGGCAATAACCTTTGTAAAGACGCGCTGACTGAAAGCGTCTCTACGTATATGCCAACTACTAACAAATTTTAACCAAGCAGTCTCAGACACTTATTTAAAAAATTGATATTACTTTATACGGTTTTCTTAGCAACATCTATTAAAAAATGGGAACACTGAATATTAACAACTAAGGGTTTGTACTCTAGATGAACAGACAAATGAATGTGCAGCAGTGGTTTCCAGTTCTCAAATGGTGGGTTTGGATTGCTATAACATTATCATTTCCAGTTGGTGCGGGCGCATGGGGTCTCGCTCAACTCTTTCAGTTACCAGAACTTCCCGATTGTTTATCAGAATCAAGTAAAACTTCTACCTCTACAATTCTCTATTGTGGCAAAGCGATCGCGGACGAACAAGATGTAGAGAAGTTGACTCAAGCCATAGAATTAGTAAGTAATATAGAAGCATCGCATCCCCAACATCAAATAGCCGAACAGCTCATAGAACAGTGGTCTCAGGCAATATTGCGATTGGGTGAAAATGCATTTCAACAGGGAGATATAGATAGAGCCGTTGATATTCTTAAAAATATTCCGCACAATGTTTCTACTTATAAGTTAGTAGATAACAGAATTAAACAATGGAGATCTGTATGGTCAAAAGCTTCAGTCATTTATGAAAATGCTATAGCCAAACTAGAGAAAGACGAGCGAAATAATTCTTATATAGCACTAACTGAAGCTAGAAAACTCTTACAAATAGGGAACGATTATTGGGAAACAACTAAGTATCAAGAATTAGTAGCGCAAATTCACGATATTAGAGAAAAACAGGAAGAACAAGCTGCAGAAGAAGAAAGATATCGTCAATCAATAGCCAAACAAGAAACGGAGAAAATAGACAATTGGGAGCAAGAGCAAGAAGCACAAGATGTTGCTTATTTAACTAAAGCTAGGAACCTAGCGAAGTCTCAAAAAGTTGAAGAGATGATAGATGGTATTAGCGAGGCTAGCATGGTCAGTTATGGTCGTTATTATGATGAAGCACAAAAACTGATTGCTGATATCAGACAAAATATAGAAATTGTTGACGATCGCTCCTCACTCGATCAAGCTAAAAAACTTGCAAGTCGCAATGATTTGATATCTCTACAGATGGCAATTAATGAAGCTAGCTTAATTACAGAAGGGCGTCCTCTATATAAAGAAGCAAACGAGCATATAGCTAAGTGGAACGCAAAAGTATTGAAACTACAAGACAGTCATCGGTAACCGCTTAACTTTCATTTATGACAACGAACTTATTAATAAATTTGTACCCAGAGTAAGGTGCTCGATCGCAAGCTAGCTTCTATATTAAACCTGGTACTGCTTGAACACGGGTTCAGTAGCACCAAGTCATTTATTCATATCTAGCAAACAATGGCATACCCACAAGCACCTTGGATACTGAATGGCTACGCTCTCCTAACCGGACATTCGATCGAGATTCAGCGAGTGCGTCACCTGATACCCAAAGAGTTAGAAATCATTACCGTATTACCCGGTAAAACTCTTGGTGGTGTATATCTATCCTATTACGGACAAGGCTCTGAATTGGAGTATAGCGAGTTAATTGTAGTTCCGGCGGTTGTGGGCTATCAAGGAAAAGTTGGTGGATGGGTTTCCCACATATATGTAGACAATCCAGAATCAGTTGCGGGTGGTCGAGAAATTTGGGGATTACCCAAAGAAATAGCAGAGTTCACTTGGGAAAAAGGCGAACAAATTACTGTTCGCCAGGGAGAGCGAACATTATGTACTCTCAACTATCAAAAGCCACTTTTTGCATGGCCACAGTGGTTTGGGGCTTCTAGTTTTAGCGCCAAAAATACCAATTTACTCTGCTTTTCAGCGGAAATGGAATCGCGTTTGGGACTAGTCGGTTCCAAATTAGAAGTTCCGGCGGAAAGCCCTTTTGCGGAGATTGGTTTGGGTCAACCTTTTTTAACTATTCGCGCCGAACAAATGAGTTTGAGAGTCCGTGCTCCTGAAGTAGTTGGACAAAGGGAAGTTGAGTATACTTATTCTGAAGTTGGTTAATATTGTTTTTTTCTAGGATTGCTCGGAGTTCTTCCGGACTTTCAAGCTGTTGTAGGTCAGCAAAGAAGTAGCACCACAAGCAAAAGCAATGCTATTTGGTATCCCCGCAATAACTAATGCCAAACTCCCAACCCAAAAGGTTAAAGAATAAATAAATAAAACAGTTCTTCTGTGCGACAGCCCAGCCCTTAACAGTCTGTGGTGTAAATGGCTTTTATCTGCAATAAAAGGTGATTTTCCCCGAAGAACTCGCAGTAGAATCACTGCTGACATATCTATAATTGGGACTGCCAGAATGAGAAAAGGTGATAGGACTGCAGTCACAGCAGCCGTTTTAACCAAACCAATTACACTCACGGCTGCAAGGGTAAATCCCATAAAATAAGCCCCACCATCTCCCATAAAGATTTGTGCGGGGTTGAAGTTATAACGGAGGAAACCCAATGCCCCACCACCAAGGGCTGCAGTTATTAAAGCTGCTTCGGGTTGCTGCATAAATAACGCCACAACCAACATAACCACAGATGCAATTCCCGATACCCCAGCAGCTAAGCCGTCTAAACCATCAATCCAATTAATTGCATTAACCATTCCCACAAGCCACACAATTGTGACGGGAAAACTCAACCAGCCCAGCTGAACTAGCCCACCTGTAGGAATGCTCAAAAAATCTATACTGACACCTGCTTTCCAAGCACCTGTTGCGACAACTATCTGTACCATAAGTCGTGCAATAGGAGATAGATTTAACAAATCGTCTGCTAATCCGATCAGAAAAAAGCCCACACCACCGAGGATGACTCCCAATATTTGCCATTCTTTTTCAGTTGACAAATTTCCAAATCCACCTAATGCCCAAATTACTAACAAGGAGGCAATAGTACCTGCGAAGATAGAAATTCCTCCAAGTCGCACCATTGGACGTTGATGAACTTTACGTTCATTAGGTTTATCTACTTGTCCGCTTTTGATGCCAAAATTTCTAACATCAGGAGTTGTCCAGAGAACAACTACAGCAGCAACAAGAAAGGCAATCAGATGATAAATTTGAGCGGGCATCTGCATATTCCTCTTATAGAAAATCGGTTACATATTTCAAAATGGGTAAGTCTAAGACTGCGATCGCTGTATAAGTTATGGGACACAAATCTGTGGAATTGGCTCGACAATAAAAAAAGCGAGCCCCCGGACTCGCTTTTGTTTGGTAAAGTTTTAAAGATCGAACGAACGATTAGTTCGTTGTACTAAATATGACATCAACCCAGTAGTTAGCTGATTGATAAGTGGAGGTGGGGAAAGCAGGATTACTGCTATAGGTATAGACCCCATTAGGTCCAGATTCACCATTACGGAGTGCAGACAGAGGTGGAGTACTTACACCAGAGTTAGCAAAATATCCTACGTCTTGGGAATAGAAACCGACATTGGTGTGGTAGGAAGCGACATACACAGTATTAGCAGTAATTGCGACCGGAGCCCCAAAGTTGACTTGCTGCCAACCCGAGGCAGTTTCGTTAATAAAGGTTGCCGTTGCTAACTGCTGACCGTTGCTGCTCCATAGGGTACCAACGTGAGTTCCTGTATTTTGCGGTCCTTTGTAAAAACGAATGCCTTTGATGAAACCGTTCTGACTTGAGCGGAACTTCACACCGAGTTCCACTGAACTCGGGTCATTTTCTGTAATAAGGTTAGGAGTTGCTGTGTTATTCCAAATGCTAACTGTTACTGATGATGCGTTGCCTGTAGTAAACGACCAAGTGTAGTTTTGTGCTAGGGCATTGCCTGCTAAGTCTTTTACTCTTGGATCGGTGCTACCGCCTTTGAGTGTAGCAGTATAGGTTGTGGAAGTTGCAAGGGGACTGCTTGGTGTGAGTGTAGCAGTGCTATTGCCCGCATCATAGGTGATGGTGGCAGGTACAAGTGTGTTGTTGGCGTTGCGTAACTCAAAGGTGTTGCTGTTAAGTGTAGCTGTATCTATCGCTTCGCTAAAGGTAGCGGTGATGGTTGTACTGGGGCTGACACCAGTTGTACCATTACCAGGAGTGCTGGCTGTTACTGTTGGTGGGGTAGTGTCTGGCGCAACATTGGTAGTAAAGACTACGTCTACCCAATAGTTACTGGCTTGGTAAGTGTTGGTGGGGAAGGTAGGGGTAGAGCGATAAATATACACACCATTGGCACCACTTTCACCATTACGAAGTGCATACAAGGGCGAACTGTTCACACCCGAATTGGTAAAGAAATTTTCGTTCTTGGAGTACTTACCAACACTCGTGTGGTAGGACGCTACGTAAACAGTATTGGCAGTAATCTGTACTGGAGTCGCAAAATTAACTTGCTGCCAGCCTGAAGATGTCTCGTTACTGAATGTCGCCCTCGCTAATTGCGTTCCTCCGCTGCTCCACAAAGTACCAACGTGGGTTCCCGTGTTTTGCGGTCCTTTATAAAAACGAATGCCACTGATGTAGCCATTCTGGTTGGCACGGAATTTCACACCCAGTTCTGCTGCATTTGAGTCTTGAGTTGTTATCAATCCGGGAGTCACGGAACTGTTCCAGATACTGCACGGACAGGCGCGATCGCCAACTGCAATGGCTACTTCCGTTGCAGGTGTTTGGATATTGCCGCTATCATCAATCGCACGGCTTTTGATAGTGACTGTCCCAGTCGTTGTGGGTGTCCAAGTGTAGTTCCAGTTAGCACGACCGTTAGCTAGATGCCATGTTGTTCCACCATCAACTGATACCTCAACACCACCAACAACGCCATCTGTATCGCTTGCTGTACCTGTAATAGCTATAGGATTATTGAGCTGCACTGTTGTACTGGCAGTTGGTGAAGATATTGTTGCAGTGGGAGCAGTGGAGTCAAAAGAGGGAGTTGCTAATTGCAAACCAGATTGGAGAGAGCCCGGTTGTACACCCATATCCGCAAACAAGTTAACAGTTGCTTGTTGCATACGCACATCTGGGGTTGCACCTGATGGTCTGCGATCGTGATTGATATCCAAACCCCATGACCATTGTACGGTTCCGGAACCAAACACTAAAGCACCACTACTGTGTCTGTACAGTGTTAAATGGTGGGTAGCTGTACCAGACCCAAAAGTAGACCCGTAATCTTGAAGAACAGGGGCATTGTTAACAGTCCTTGTGGACAACCAAATCAAGCCTGAGGGTCGAAAGCCGTTGTCTATATCTTCATCCCATTCGTAACCCAGCGTGCTATTGGCAAGTGTGGCAGTTGTTCCTGGAGAAAGAGTTGCAACACTAGTATTGCGCCAGAAGCGCATTTTGCCATCTTCCGCTGGTACTTGTATAGCTGTAGTTGCCCCATCGTTGACAGTAAAAAGCGTACCCGTTAAGGCATTTTCCGGACGACCGCCATCTTTGGGTGGGCTAAAGCGGGGGTCGCGCCAAGTTCCAGTCCAAGTTGTTGGTTCTGGATCGATCGCCGCATTTGCTTTGGTCTCCTTATAACAAACTAAGGTGCGGTAGGGTGCGTTTGAAATATCAATGCTGTTTTCCCAACGAGTTTTCCAAAAAACTTCATTACCGCTAAAGAATGCTAAATGAACACCTATATTTCGAGCGGCTTCAACTTTAGCACGCTGTTGAGCAGACCAATACTCGTCGTGACCTACCGATAGGAAAACTTGATGATTGCGGATCAGATCGCCAAAGCGATCGCTATCTACACCAGTAAAATAGCTTACATCATATCCGTTAGCTTCTAACCAACGCACCATTGGGTATTCAGCGTTGAATACCCAATCTTGACCGTTATCAACTATACGGGTGTTAAAAGGGCGGTTGTAACTCACTTTGTAAGCTCGACCCGCAGGCGAACCTGTATAGAGACTATTGCCACCGTAGTTGTTATATGCTTGCCAAGTTGTATCGGAAGTTTGAAAAAGTAGATCGGAAGTACTGGAGTCATCTCGGACAATAAAGACTATGTGGCTGGCTCCGCTAGTATCAGTACGCACTGCTTTGGCAAAGTAAATTCCCGACGTGGCATTTTCTGGAACATTCCATGATGCCGACACGCCCCAATTTCCACAATCAATAAGTCCAGTCGTTGCGTTATTGATGCAGTTCGGCTGGCTGGGAGTCTGGTTTTGCGGTACGTTAACTGTTGCTACTTTACGAGCACCTTGTCCACCGTAGTATCCCATACGATAGATATCAAGGCGGTAACTTGGAGCAGGGGTTTTGATTTTGAAGGAAACGGTTTGCCCTCGGTTCACACTAATATCAGTGGCAAATCCTTGAATGCTTGAATCTCCAATACCGCTAATATCCCACTCAGACGCAGGATTCCCTGCTTTACAGTTTTCAGCAACAATTGAGTTAGCAGGTGAAGTACACGGATCTGCAGCAAGCACTTTTTGCATTGGCACGCGATCGCCCACACTTAGTTGCAAGACAACTAAAATTGCGAGCATCATCAGTAATATATTTTTGAGCAACTTCTTCATTAGATTTGTTCAAGTTACTGATAGGACTGTGATGTAATTTTTATGATTTCTATGTATTGATTGCTTGAATACAGGTATATGTATGGGGCTCCTATTTAATTTTTGAAATATACGTAGTCAGGTGGGCATCGCCTGCAAAAAACCTTATGTGGTGAGTATTGCCTGCCCTAGGTAGAAATTTTCATAACTTATTTAAGTAGGTAGGCATGAATATTTATCCTTGAGTGAAGGCAGAAGGGAAAATTGTAGAGGCGTTGGAAATAACGCCTCTACAATTTTTAGCTACGGTGTTGTGCTAAATATGACATCTACCCAATAATTAGATGATTGATAAGTAGAGGTGGGGAATACAGGGGTAGCGCTGTATCTGTAGATACCGTTAGATCCACTTTCTCCGTTGCGGAGTGCATACAATGGGGAATTACTGACACCAGAATTGGTAAAGTAATTTTCATTTTTAGAGTAAAAACCGACATTGGTGTGGTAAGAAGCTACGTAAACAGTATTGGCTGCGATCGCGACAGGAGTTGTAAAGTAGACTTCCTGCCAACCGGAAGCAGTTTCGTTAGCAAAAGTTGCCCTTCCTAACTGTTGTCCGCTATTGCTCCATAGGGTACCAACGTGAGTTCCGGTATTTTGCGAACCTTTGTAAAAACGAAGACCCTTAATGTAACCGTTCTGGCTGGAGCGGAATTTCACACCCAGTTCCACTGCACTCGAGTCATTTGTATTGACTGTACTTGGAGTTGCTGAATTACTCCAGATAGTTACAAATGATGTATTGCTTGTAGTAAACGACCAAGTGTAATTTTGTGCCAAAGCATTTCCCGATACATCTTTGACTCTGGGGTCGGTGCTACCACCTCTAAGCGTAGCAGTGTAAGTCGTAGAAGTAGCGAGCGGGCTAGTTGGTGTTAGGGTTGCAGTACGAGTTCCAGCATCATAGGTGACGCTAGCGGGTATGAGTGTGTTGCTAGCATTGCGTAATTCAAAAGTGTTGGTGTTAATTGTGGCTATATCTATTGGTTCGCTAAAGGTGGCGGTGACACTTGTACTGGGATTGACACCAGTTGTACCGTTTACAGGAGTGCTTCCAGTCACTGTTGGTGGGGTTGTGTCGGGAGTAATATTAGTGGCAAATACCACATCTACCCAATAGTTACTAGATTGATAGGAGCTAGTCGGGAAAATAGGATTGGAACCATAGCTGTATAAACCATTGGCTCCACTTACCCCATTACGCAAAGCATATAATGGTGGATTATCGACTCCAGAACTCGCAAAGAAATTTTTATCGGCTGCATATCTACCAACGTTAGTGTGGTAGGACGCTACATAGACGGTGTTGGCTGTAATCGCAACTGGAGTAGAAAAGTTAACTTGTTGCCAACCTGAAGATGTCTCGTTGCTGAATGTTGCTCTTGCCAGTTGTTGCCCGGTGCTGCTCCAGAGAGTGCCGACGTGAGTTCCCGTGTTGCCGCTACCCTTGTAGAAGCGAATACCAGTTATATATCCATTGAAATCTGAGCGGAATTTGACACCTATTTCAATAGCACTGGAATCTGCTTCTGATGGATTACTTGGTGTCGCTGAATTATTCCAGATGCTACAGGGTTGTTCGGAAGGACAGGGTAAACTTCCTGTAGTAAATGACCATGTGTAGCTAGTAGCCAAGGCGTTGCCTGCCAAATCCTTAATACGCGGATCTGTTGTTCCGCCTTTAAGAGTGGCTGTATAGGTTGTATTTGCAGCTAAGGAGGTTGTTGGTATTAGCGTTGCAGTACGATTTGCTTCGTTGTAAGTGACAGTTGCACTTACTAGGGCGTTTGCCGAGTTACGCAATTCAAAAGTATTTGTGTTAATGGTTGTTGGTGCGATCGCTTCGCTAAAAGTAGCTGTAACGTTTGTTCCAATTGCTACATTTATTGCATTGTTGTTAGGGGATGTTGAAGTCACTGTTGGAGGAACAGTATCGGCAGCGTATGTAGCGACATATGAACCTGTCTCGCCTGCAAACCTTGCGTACACAATTCCTTTAATGGTTTCCGTAGTAAAGTTAACGGGAGTCCCATTACGTGTAATCGAGCTGAGGGGCGCACCGCCAACTTGATTGGGTAACATTGCCTGTAAACCATTAGCACCCGTTCCTTTGGTAATAGTAAAGTTCAAAGTGCCGTTGTTCCATACCAATGAACCAAAGGAGGAGTTACCGCGAGCATCTAACCAAGTCAATAACTGCTGAGCGGAAACAACGGGTACGCTGCGAGTTTTGGCAGAATTAACAACTGCATCCGAGATTGACGAGTTTGCAGTATCAGTATGGGCATTGACATTGAAAACACCGTAATATCCCTCTGACCCTAACGCTCGATCCAATAGAGTATCGATGGTGTAGGGGTATGACTGTCCGGATTCATCAGTCATTTGAGTATTTGCTTCATAAACATCAATCGTTGTCCCATCTTGTTTAGCTAAACGCATGGGCATACCGCTACCAGTAAAGAAGCCGGGACGATCGAGAATCCAAGAGGGCGGCCAGTAGTAATAAGTGGTGTTCAGTCGTATTCCTTTATTGAGTTCTACTTCTGGTGTGCTAGACCAATCACTCCAAACCAAGCAGTGATGTCTTTGGGTTGATGGTGCTGGTAGACTTGGGTACTTGTTAGCAAAATCATTTAATTGCTGCGTGTAAAAAGTTTGAAGAGATGCAGGTGTAAAGTCACTGCAATTGGTATTAACGTGTAATGAAATTTCAAACCCTTGAGCATCATAAGCAGCTGCTTGAGTGTTTGTTAAGGGCATACCAGGAGTGGGATAGACATATGAAGTCCCCCGAATGCACTCCCAATTGTCAACCGAACAACCAGCTGGACTGCTAGCATTGAATTGGTCGAAGCGCGGCCCAGTTCCCCCATTGCCATGATCGTCCCCTGTCATCAGCACAACCGCTTTTTTCCCATTTGGGAAATACCAGAAGCGCGGTAACGGTTTTTTAGAAAGATTCATTGTGATGATGAGGTTTGCCAGTAAGCGCTGTTGCTCATCTGCTTGGGGTATTGCAACTTTGTTAAGGTCAACCCAATCTGGCTGAGAATCACCAAAAAACAGATCGTCGGATCGAATGGGAGAAAATCCATCCCGTTCTTGTCCTGCCCATGCAGGATTTCCCTGGCGCGTGTAGACGACTGAACGTGCTAAGTCGTAGGTGAATGCAGCTGCTTGTCCGCCATTGCTTCCGACACTGCGTAATGAGACAGCAGGATTTGTGGTTGCTGTGGTCGCATTTGTGTAAAGCGTGGCAATACCTGTAGCACCATTTAAAGTATAGCGATCGGCGGTTCCATGGAACTGGATAGTCTGGTTGATAATTCCATTAGCTGCGGGCTTTGAAGTATCTGCTAGCAAATAGCCGTTTGAGAGGGTACTACCCGTATCTGTCAGCCCGAGCAAACTCGCGAGCTGTTTGTCAGGACGCATCGCGATGAGATTGCCACCACCATTCACCCAATTAGTAAAGATTGTTACTTGTTGGGATGAAAGACTAAGGTCGGTAAGGATGACAACATCATAGTTTGCAAGCGTCGTTGCTGACACTGCTGAAATATCGCTGACATTGAACGAGTTGAGCCCTTCAGTTCGTAGAATTTCAGCGTAGTAGTTTCCAAAGGGATTAGACCCACTCGTAACAATAAGGATTGGCCCACCTGGAGGTGAAGGTACGGATGCAAGAAGTGTTTTGTTTAACGAACTTAGACGATCTGAATTGATTAAAGCTTGAGATTTTTGAATTTTTTGAATTTTTTGTTGATTTTTCTGTCCCTGACCTTTAGGCGGTACTTGAATGATTTTTTTCTGTTGACCTCTGAGGGTGTCCCACAGAACGATCTCACCTGCATTATCTCCACTCACTAAGGTATCGCTATCTACGGGATTAAAAGCAATTCCAGCGATCGACTTATTCCCCCGAAGTGTGCCAAGTGGCGTACCGCTTGGTAGACTCCACAAGAAAATGTTATTTTCATCACCTCCACCTGCTACAACGGTGCCACTTAAATTAAAAGCTACTGTCCTAATACGTTTAGTAGGACCTCTAAGAACCCGATCCACAGTACCGCTATTCACATCCCAAAGACGAACAGTACCATCGTTGCTAGCACTAGCCAAAAGTGTTCCATTTGGGCTGAAAGCAACGGAAGTGACTCCATTCGTATGACCGAGTAGAACTTTACGTTTCTTTCCAGTTTCTAGGTTCCACAAGATAATTGTGGTGTCATCACTTCCACTTGCCACAGTCTTTCCATCGGGACTTACGGCAACACTGTTGACAAAGCCTGTATGACCTTCAAAAATTTGCTGTAGTTTGCCAGTTTGGATATCCCAGACATCGACTCGGGTATCCTCGGCTCCAGTGACCCAAATCCTCCCATCCTGACTGGCGGCAATCGTTCTGGGTGGGTTTTCGTGTGCTTGGAGAAGATTGGTTTGTTCTCCAGTGTCTGGCTTCCAGACTCGGGCTACACTGTCCCTCCCCACACTAGCTAGATTGTTGCTGAGTGGATTAAAAGCCACTCCGGTGACGGGAGTATTTAGGTGTCCTGGCAAGGCTTTTTTTTCTTTTCCAGTCTCTGGATCGAACACTAAGACTCGCCCATCCCTAAACCCAGCTGCTACGTTTTTCCCATCTTGACTAAAAGCGATCGCAGTTACGCTAGTAGCATCCTCTGGCGATACTTTCTGGGCTAAGGTATAGCCATTGACCTGACCAAAGAAGAGTACTAGTAACAAGCTACAGCAAAAAAGAGATAAGTATCTTAAATATTGGCGCATAGTTGCATACCCTTACCAATCCTTATTTTTTGTTATTAGAAATTGTGAAAATGAATATCTACCGATTGTCACTTAGTCATTTAATTTACAGCGCTAAAACGCAACTACGAGCCTAAAAGTATCGTACATTTAATTTCTTTGAGATCTTTAGAAGTGAAAATAGCAAAATTCACTATCTAAAACTGTAGGCGAAAGGAGTTATTGCTACGCATCGCTTCACAAATGACAACCTTATGAGCATTTTAAAGTCAACACATTTAAATATAATTAAAGTATTTACCGAGAATATTTAAATTTATAATGAACTTCTTAGATATTTTCTCATTGCTCGCCCGAATGATTTGATATGCAAACTTTGCGATCGCCTCATTCCAAGCTACCCTTTCCCTAATTTTGGGTTCTGTAAAACTAAGGAAAAGGATATTTTCTCTTTAACTGTAAACCCGTAAGCTTAATATCAAGTTTGATGAAACCTGTTTAAGCTTGGGCTTTCTGGCTTTCTTTGCTTGATCGGTTGAGCGGGGTTGCCTGCGTAAACTGTCATTGGTTCTAAAGAACGCCCAGCCACCCCACCAAGAGTCAATACGCTTCCCGTTCCAACAGTCACTCCAGGTCCAATCGTTGACTTTGCTGCAATCCAACTACCTTCTTGAATGTGGATGGGAGCTGTTATCAGTTTAAAATTTGGATGGTTCCAGTTATGATTCCCGGTACAAAGGTAAACACCTTGAGAAAGGCAAACGTGGCTTTCAATAGTGACATGAGCTAAGTTATCAATCCAAGCGTCTTCCCCAATCCAAACAAAATCACCAACAGTCAAACGCCAAGGAAACTTTATCCGTACTCCTGGTTTTAAGCGAACGCCTTGACCGATTTGTGCTCCAAAAGAGCGCAGCACCCAAACTTTTATTGCAGAAAAAGGGAGCGCACGGCTTTCTACTAAAGGCGAACCTAGAAAATACCATAAAATTTGTTTCCAGTAAGAAGCACCAGGGGTATAACTACCAAGGGAATATCGATCTAAACGCATAGGGTAAGTTACTAAGAGAAGATTCAAGACTGGCTCTTGTAGAAGAAGTTAAAATAAAAATCCAATATTTTTTTAATCCATTTCCTTACTCCTCACCCCTCACTTTCAACTGCTGGCGAGAGGCTTTTTCATTGCTTAAGACAAGATCGGTTGACAAAGGCTTTTGGTTAACAATAGCTTTATAAACTCTTGTTAACTTTTCAGCAGCACAATCCCAGGTATAGTTTTGGAATATGAAATTACGAGCGCGGTTACCCATTGCTTTTGACATTTGAGGATGACTTAAACATTGAATCAATCCATCAGCAATGGCATGAGTATTGATATCTACAATAAGTGCTGCTTTAGCAATTTCTGCTTCAGGAAAATTGCAACCAGTAGTAATCACACATGGTAACCCTGAAGCCATACCTTCTAGGACAGACATACTAAAACCTTCTGAATATGAAGGTGCAACATACAAACTAGCAGCAGCCAGGGCTGCATATTTCAACGAGCCTGTAAGCATACCCGTAAAAGTCACTGCATCCAAACAACCTATTTGCTTAAAAGCAGTTTTCACTTTAGGTAAATACCCGGTACTATCCGGACCGGCTACAACTAAATGAGTTTGAGGGAATTTTTTATGAACTTTTGCAAATGCAGGAGCTAGCAAGTCCAGACCTTTTTTAGGGTCGATACGACCAAGAAACAGAATCAAAGTTTTATTTTTTGTAGAAGGAAATTGCTGGTAAAAAATTTCTGGATCTGGCAAGCTTATAAATTCTTGTCTGTGAACTCCATTAGGAACGACGATAGGATTTTTCAATCCAAGAGACTTAACATGACCGGCTTCAGAATTAGCAATCACTTGGATAGCTTTTGCTTTCTGTAGTGCTGGCTTTTCAATGAGATTAAAGTAAAATTTCTTTTTCCAGGCTTTGTATGATAGTGCCCAAGGTTCTAACATTCCATGAGGGGTCATAACATATGGAACTCGACGCTGCTGGCAAAGCCAATGAACGAAGGAAACAATTGGAGCAAAAATTGTATTTGTATGGACAAGATCGTAATCATTAATATGCTCAATTAACCATTGAATTAAAGGTAAACTAATAATGAAATCATTGCGATTCCAGCAAGAAAAGTATTTGATTCTGTAGTTTTTAACTTCTATCCATTTATTAAGAGGAACTGTGAGTTTCTCTGACTGATTGGCGTTTGTCGTAATTAGATCGATTCTAGTTCCAAAACTGCTGACTGATTCAACTAATTCTTTAACTGCCTTAGAAGTCCCACCATAACTGGAGCCAACATAAGGAGTGAAAATTAAAATTTTCATAACAAAATACTTCTGTTGATAGGTTTATACACAGAAAAAACAATTTCTATTAAGACTTAAGCAATGTCAACGCTATTTTGGGTATTTCACACTTTGCATATCGCTCCAACGTACCCTAACAAATTGTCTATTTGTAAGTCTTTTTTATATGAAAAGACGATTGAGAAGATAGTATTTTCTGTAAAAATACTATAAAAATTGAATGTTTATGAAAAAGACTCATACTAGAACAGCCTTCTTATTGGACATTGTGTATGTAATATCAATTGCCTTTAAAAGACCATCAGCAAAATTTTGAGGACTGCACTTCTCTACAATCTTTTGACTTAATTGCCCCATTTTTATTCTTGAAGCTGAATCTGTTTGATGAATAGCTAATAGGGCACGCGTCATATCTTCTTGACTTTCTGGATTGAAAAGCAGACCATTTTGGCGATCGCAAACAAGTTCATAGGCTGCTCCTACAGTGCGGCTGCATAAAATTGGCAGTCCAGCGGCACAAGCTTCATTAACGACTAAGCCCCACTGTTCTTGCAATGCAGGATGCACAAAAGCATTAGCTAATCCATACCAATATCCAAGTGCTTGATAAGGAATAAAACCAGGCAAATGAACACAGCCCTGTAATTTGTTTTCTAGGAGCAAATTGCGAATATACGGTTCTTCTTCTCCACTACCACAAATTACAAGATCCCATGCTTGTTCGGCACCAATTTTCTGGTGATAAGTGGTAAAGGCTTTTACAAGACGGGATACATTTTTGCGTTGGAGTAAGCGAGTAACAACAATAAAATAAGGTTTGGTAGGAATTCCAGGGCATTTTTGCCTTGCCAAAGATGAATCGAGCCTTGCTGCTCGAGCACTTCGAGCAAAATAATCATTGTCAACAGCATCGTAACCTAGAAAAATTTGTTCTTGAGGAAAACCTAACTTTATTAAATAATCACGGTGTAGTTCTCCACCAACAAGTGCCGCATCATACTGTCTGATATAAAGCCAAAATTTAAGTTGCTCTTTCCACCATTGCCGTGTTTCATCATCCCACTTTGTTTCGCTCATCACAATAGCAGGTACTTGTTTGCGTTTGCACCACGTTAATGCAGCACGCGATACAGGAAATCCCCATCCGGGGATAACAACAATATCTGGTTGAAGATTGTCAAGAAATGAAGGTAATAAAGAAGCAGCACTCTCTTGGGTATAGTTAAGATTAGCAGTTTTAGAGACTAGAGTCTTTAGAGGAAACGTTATTTCACGCTTCAAGTCTCCCCAAGGATGTTCTAAGGTATTATCTGTAACTTGGACTGCAGTTAAACTCCACCTTTTTTGTTGACAGGCAGAATGTGCAGCACGCAGTCTAGCAGCATGATAGCTACCAACATTCATAAAAAGTATAACGATATGCATTGCTCTCGAAAAAATAAAGTGTAATGGTCTTAAAGATTTGTATTGCTTAATTTTTCAAAACTTTGTGAAAGACTTCTAAATACTTTTGGACATACAATTCATTACTAAATCGGTTTCGAATCAGTTCTAGTGAAGTCAATTGAAAGTTTTGGTAAACTTCATGATTTTGTATGAGATGTAAACAATATTCTGCCAGTTCATTAATATTATGTTCTTGAATTAAATAGCCATTTTCTTTATGAACTAGAACCGAGTTTGTCCCTCCTTCTAAGACAGAAGCAACTACTGGAATTCCATAACCCATTGCTTCCATGACTGTACGACCAAAGGCATCAGAATTAGAATTAAATAGCAATAAGTCTACTGCTTGATAAAAAGTATCTATTTTATCTTGCCAACCCAAAAATTTGACTTTATCTGATATCCCTAAATTTCTAGCAAGTTCTTCCAACTCTTGACGAAGCGGACCGTCACCAGCAATCAGGAAAAAGACATTTGGATAAGATTGACAAACTTTGGCGCAAACCTGCAAAAAAACATCAAACCGCTTTCGCTCGATCAACCAACCAGCATTACCAATCACAAAAGCGCGATCGGGAATTCCAAGAGTTTGACGAATTAAAAGTTTTTTATCTTTGGTAACTAACGGTTGTAGTTGAGTTGAATTTTCAATTAAATGCAATTTGTGTTTGAGAAAAGGTGCTATCTGCGCGGTTTGCTCAAGTAGATAAGGCGAATGACAAATAATTGCATCATATTCATCTCCAAAATATTTATAAAATATTTTCCATCTTAATAAATTGGGATTATTATACTTGTGGCAAAAATGAATACCAAGTATTTTTTTATGTTTATTACCTTTGATACTGAGACAACCCGTAAGGGTTGGACCTGTAACTAAAATGATATCACCGGAAAAGCATTGAACTTTGCGTTTTAAAGAGAGATGAGACTTATAACCAAAAGTTCCTTCATAGGAGTTATCGTTTACAGGTATATTTAAATCTACAAATATTTGTTTACCAGAACCTGCCGGTGTAACGCTTTGTATCTCCCATTTCATACCTCTATTCTGAGTTTCATTGACTAAAATGTAGGCAGATTTTTCCATGCCTCCAAGGTTTAAACACTGAATTAAATTCAGAATTTTCATATTTTATAGAATGGTTTCACAATAAAAAACTATCGGACAAAGTCCAGTTACTAAGCCTAAAGCAAAGGTCTATCAATTCCAACAAAACAATTTCTTCGAGCAAAGCACACGATACATCAAGATTTCCTGTATAAAGAAACTGGTTTTATGTTTTTAAGAAAGAAACTTATCTTTCAAATTTTTGCGATTCAATATACGAAAAATAATTCTTCTTTCTTGCATATAAAGTCACCAAACCTATAAAAATAGTTTGAAAGATAGCTTCTTGTAGAAATCTTCCTATACCGTGTGTCAGACCAACCATTGCTGGACTTACAAGCCCCATATAAAGAATTCTACTAAAAGTACTTTTCTGATAAACAGATGATATCCAAAGATGCTTGAACAGGTAAGCTATCAATCCAAAAGTAAAGCATCCAAAGTAACTAAATTCTAGAAAAGAATCGCCAACACCAGTTATAGTGTAACCGTTAGGTATAGTATAACCATAGAAAGAGGAAAGATACTCAACATAGCGATCGAATAAATTCAGTTGTAAAGATTTTTTAAATTCAAAACCTACAATTTGTCCGGGTACATATTGAAATATAATGCTATCCCAATAACCAGAACCATAACCATATAAACCTGTACGTTCTACTACGTCCATCAATAATGCTGCATTTCTGATTTCTAAAAGCTCTCCTTTTAATAATTGGTTAAATGCCTTTTGAGCGATCGCTGACACTGCTTGCCAATTACCACTAAAGACTAAATCCCAAAAACCACTACGTACTTCACCAAATAGAGGAATAAGAATAGTCATAAAGATTAAAGCGGTAATGACTGACCATCTTGGTGGGATTAAGCGACGCGCCATCCACAAGGAAAGACCTATGATAATTATCAGCGTCATTGTTGGTTGACGACGACCACCAAGAACACTTTGTAATAGAGGCCAGCCAGAAATGACTGTACAAGTTAGATTAATAATATTAGGACGTTTCAATAATTGCAAAAGAAAAATTGCGAAAGCAATATTTATAACCTGACCTAAAAAAAGATATATGGTTGCAGGTCCGGTCCAGTTACCATTTGCTGCAGTTTGGACCGCAGTACGAGAAAGTAAAAAATTAAAGAAATAGCCCTGAGCCATCAGAGCCATCCCTCCTATAAATAACTTACGTTCATCAATCGCAATATTTAAATTTGACAACCAATTTCTATTCGGTTTCATCTCATAACCGATAAAACAAGCACCAGCACACATAGTCGAAAATAGTAAGACTCGTTCTACTGATACTAAAGATGCTGCACCTGGATTATGAATCAAAGCAAACGCTTGAGGTAGCAAAAAGGAAACAAACATACTACCCATAAAAAATGGATATTGGTAAATTCGTTCTACACAAATCACTCCCCAAGCTAATAAAGCGATGCAGACTATAATAAATAAATTCAGATACAATTCAGCCATGAAATAATATAATTTTCTTAATTGCTGTAAAACATCATTTTGTTAAAGACATTTGAATTTTCTTTTGCTGAAACGTTACTATCTGCCTGAGTTTGTTTTCTGATTCTTGCATTAAATTATCTAAATACTCTTGTGTATTATTTGTGGTTGAAAAAGCTTTTTTAGTGGTATGCATATGCAAGAGTTGATTGGCAATTGCATCTATTTCTCTAATAGGGACAATAGCACCATCGATTCCATCTCTGACGATCGAGCCTGAATTATCAGTAGTAATAGTAGGAATACCCGCAAGCAATGCTTCATAAGTTACCATCGCTGAACCTTCGCAAATAGAAGGAAGTACAAATACATCAGCCCAATTGTACAAATCTTTCATTTCAGCACGGGGAACTCTTCCCAAAAAAGTACATACATCGCTGTACTCAGTAACACGCTGATAGTTAATTTCCAAGGAACCTACCACTTTACACGTAAAAGATATTTTCCCTTTGATTTGTTTGAGAGCTTTGAGTAAATAGGGAATTCCTTTCCGCAAGTTTACTGAACCAACAAATAAGATTTTCAACGTCTCATCGTCGTTTTGCTGTACACTTTTAAGATATGAATTTTGTATCAAGCTTCTTTCTTTTAAGCGACCTAATGGTAAAACAGATATCTTTTCTCCATCCACACCCCTGGCTATTAGAGAATTTTTAACAAAACTAGAGCCACAAATAATTCGATCTGCTAAGTCTTGCTCGCGTTGTTCTCGTTCTAATAGTTCCAAGTCAGCCTCACCTACTTTAAAAGGTGAGAGTGACCAACCAGGCCAGCGCTGCTCTTCTTCTAGTAAAAGTTTGTGTACGAGTGACCATTCAGCAAGTGTTTGATCGAGAACACAACGAATACCTCGTTTTTTGGCATATTCAAATAGTTCTAGACATGCACTATTAAATCCATAGATAGTATTGGCATCTCCTAAACCATGTTGAATAATTTGTTGGCAAAATTTTTGTCCTGCCCAAATATATATTTGGGGTGCTTGTTCTGGTGGAGCTTTCTTTAAAGCTTGGAGATACTGATATCCTAATTTTGGAAAGTGAATAATTTTTGCATTTTGCAATTCGGGCTCGTATCGATCTAAACCTTTTTTTAGGGCATTGGGAAGATGATTGTAAATTCTAGAATTTCGCAATTTACCAGTCAATTTGTTATGACCTGAGTAAAAGTCAGTATAGAGCCTATCTAAAATACCCCAACGATGAAATAGAAGAGGTTCTTGATAATGTTTTCTGGCTCCTAGTTGTGCCACTAAAATTTTTGAATATGACATCTTAAATTTAGTTTTTTAGTTAAAAATGCTGTTTATTTTATAGAAAACTTATTACAGTTATTTAAGAGATTTCAGTAAATTACTGTAGCGTTCTCCTACTTTTTCGGGAGCATACCGCTCAAGATATGCGGAACGGATTGTTTCTGGTGAGACTAACTGTTGCTCAATTAACTTTCCTATTTCCATTAGGCTATTAGCAAAGTTATCCGGGTTGGCAGATGATACAATTCTGCCCAAACGGGAATCAGCTAAAATCTCTGGTAATGCACCTGCTTTTGTAGCTACAATTGGTCTACCACAACCCAAAATTTCTAAGGCTGCCAGACATTGTCCTTCAATATGAGAAGTAAAAGCAAACACATGACATGAAGCGATCGCATCCTCTACGTCTTTATTAGAGACATTACCATAAAAAACAACAGAGGATTTAATCTCTAAGTTTTGAGCTAATTGTTCAAGTTCATTGCGTAAAGGACCATCACCAAAAATATGTAAGCTTGGCTTTCGATCTTCTCCATGTACAGAATTAGATTCCTTGATATACTGCTTTTGAAAATTACAAAAAGATTGCAGTAGTAAAGGAATATTTTTATCTTCAACTAATCTTCCTAAAAAACCAATTTTTAAATTTTCATTTTTTGGAAAAGGTTTAAGTTCACCAGGAGCATGAGGAATATAAGGAATAACTTCAATTTGTCCTTTGTATCCAATTGTATGTAAATCTTCAATGAATGAGGATGACTGCACTAAAATCATATCAAAGATATTGAGTGCTTCTAAAAGACGCTGACTCTCTACCTTCGTCTGTGGAGGTAAGGGTTTGTAAGGAGTTATATAAATGAAGTGCGTAAAAGAAGCTTTTGCTCGAAGCCGTTTTAAGATTGGAGTAGGAAAAAGTTTACCAAACAGTACTGCATCAGCTTTTTGAAGCTGTTGAATACCTATTGTCAAAAGTATCCAATCTGGCAAATTCCATTTACAACCCCAACGCCAAGGACTTTGAAAAATTTGAACTTTTGCATTCCTAAGAACTTGAAGTAACGGTGATGTTTGACCCCAACATAGAAGCGTACAACGATAACCTTGGCTTTGCAGGTAGCTAAGCAAATTTTTCCCAAAGGTTTCTATGCCACCTACTGATGCAAAACCACCAAAGTAGAACAATATACTTTTCATTTTTTATATTGTGGAAATGTTTTTTTCATTCACTTAAACAATCTCATAAACATTCTTATAAAACCTCTAACATACTTAGAGAAATATTTAATATAAATGAAATTTAGCAAAGGGATTTGACATTGTTTTTTATTAATAAATAAAACATCACCATTATTGTATTTTGAAAATACTACACAAACAAAATCTAAAGATTTTAATCGCTCTTTTATGGCTTCAACTTCTTTTTGAATGGGAAATGCAAAATCATGGAATTCAACAGTCAATTGTTTGATTTTACATAGTGTTTCATCACTTATTGAATTAAAGAGATCGATTTCTGCACCTTCAATATCTACTTTTAGCAAATCTACACTTTGGATATGGTGCTTTTTCAGAAAGCTTTCCAAAGAAATTCCTTCAACAGTAATCTTTTCTTGTACAGCACTAACAGCCCAGTTCCCTATATGATTGTATTCTGGATTATCTGTTACACAAAATTTTACTGGCTCATTTGAGTGGGAGATTGCATAGTTAAATTTTCTAATTAAATGTGTTTCCTGAATCTTTTTATGTAAAGAAGGTAGAGCTTCTACTGCATAGCACTGGCATCCAAATTGCTGACTAACTTCATGAGAGAATTGACCTAAATGAGCACCTAAGTCAAGAACCACAGAGTTAGAGTTAACTAAATTTGCGTAAAAGTGATGACCTCTAATTGAGATCAAACCAGATATATCTTTGATAGATTTCATAAGCTTAATTGAGGTTGTTTATTGATTGACTTCTTTCAAGGCGTTAAGATTGCGTACTACATGGATGTATCATATGAAACTTCGTACCATGTCAGGTCAGATTTTTGAAATTTCAGTCTTAGCCGTTCACCTTTACCGCTCAAATATCGATCGCCGTGACATTTAACAGTAGTAGAATTTTGAGGAAATTTTACTTGTGCGTCACTCGCACCACCTACAATCAAAATCTCTTGTCCGTTAACATAGTGCTTGGTACTCATATCTACGCTAATGATTGAATTACCTGTATTGTTCAGTACTACAATTTCTTCACATTTTGGCTCAATAATGTATGGAGGGCTCTGCCAGAAATTAGCAATTCCCTGTAATTCTCGTCGTTCAACATTTATATATTGATTGTTGCGAAATAATGGTCTCTCATTTGTTAGGCTAGCAGATTGTTCGGGAGTCCGACAATTTTCAAATTTATTGTCTCCTATAACTATATTTTGTAATTCTCCAAAATAAAAGATACAGGCAGTTTTTTCAAGTTTTTCATTAACAAAATGTGTATTATTGTAAATATAAATATTGTTATTTTCTCCTGTTAAATTTGCTGTAACCGTTGGATGGTTTTCACCAATAATTTTGTTGTTTAAGAATTCAATATCATTGTTTTTACGACTTGTTAATAAAGCACTATCACAATCACGAAAAACATTATCTTTAATTAAAACATGATTGATATCAAAAGCACAAACTCCAGAGAGAGATTTAGAAAATGAACAGTTAGTAATAATATGTTTGTTAAGCGCTGGAAATTTACCAAGTGTTAAAACTAAACCATGATAAGTAGAGTCTTGAAAGATACAGTTGTCGAAATAATGAGATTTATTTGGTGATAAAGCTGCATTTTCAACCCAAGCGGTTGCCGTTTGAGAAAATTCACAGTTAGTTACGATTAAATCTGCTTCAATACTCAGCAAAGCTCCATTAGAACCATGCAATTTACTATTAGATATAATCACTTTTTGAATTCCATCTCCACCACCATAAATGACCTCTCCTCTAAAGTCATGCACGTAAACAGAATCAATAGTGATGTTGTCTAAAGAGGTATTAAAATCTAAAACAATCCCTTTATGGCTCAGATCCCATCCATCTCCAGTCAGTGGATCGGCTGGCCATTTATTATTCCCTGTGAATCCATTTGTACCACCACTTAATTCTAAATTTCTAATGACAACATTTTTTCTTGGTTGTCTGGGATTTAGAGTACCTTGAATCATAATTCCATGACCCCTGACAACATTTCCATCAATAACAGAGTAATCTCCGCTACTATGAAGGATTGTTTTTCCAATACCATCACCAAAAAGTACGATATTATCGTAGTTAATAATTAGTGAAGATGGTTCTTTAACAGTTAAAGACGGCGGAGCAATTTGATATATACCTGAGGGTATATAAATATTTCCTCCACCTATTTTACCAACTGAATCAATGGCAGATTGAATAGTTGCCGTGTTGGTCGCAATAGTATTAGAGTCGTTCGTAAGACCAATTGTAAGTGTTCCAAATTCTAAAACATTGACATAATTTATAGGTAAATTTTGAGCTTGTGCAGCCTGCATCAAATTGAAATTTTTGGCTGCTTCTTCTAATGAGGAAGCGTTACGTAGCGATCGTAAGATACTAGCGAAGGAGCTTAAACTAATAAGAGCGAGCAGAGTACGACGAGCCAACATAACTACAATTGTACTAGTAATTTCTCAAGACTTTGAGCGCGAAATTGCCAAGTATTTTGCTGAGCAAAACTCAGTTGACGTAAGCTTTTTTTGTAGACTTCAGGATTTTTATAAGAGGCTAGCTGCTGGCGTATGTACGTGACTGCATCTTTCGCATTATGAAAGATCGTAATCCATTTAGGATACAAACGGCATTCCGGGATATCGGTGCTGAAAATCGGGCGACCGCTAGCAATGCCATCCATAATTTTTGTAGGACAAGCTGCTTGATTAAAGGAGTGATCTACTACGTAGGGAATCCAATTGATTGCAAAAGACCAGTAATAGTGTGCAACTTGGTCAGATGGCACTTTCCCAACATTACGGACATTAGGCAATTCAAACACTGCTTTAAGAGCTGCATACCAATCTGCACTTGTTTCTTCGGCAGATACGTCGATACCACCAACAAAAACAAAGTTGACTTCCGGGCAAGCTTTTACTACATCATAAATTAATTTCCAGTCTAGGCGATTGCCTAAGTTACCTACATATCCAACTGTCATTGCTTCTGGAGATTTTTCTGGCTGATGATTTAAATAAGTGTTTACAACTCCATGTGGATAATGGTGTATGCGATTGCTTGCATAGGGATGAATTTTTTGAAGCGCTACAAGTTGAGAGTAGGAAGAGCAGAGCGTAATGGCAGCCCGTTCAATTAATTCTTTTTCTTGTGCTAAAATTCGATCTTTGCGGCTAGGTCGATAAAGAACGTAATCATCAAAATTATAGTATATTAATCGTTCTGATGGCACTTTGCGAACCCAAGGTGCAAAATGTGGTTCAGAAGCTATGACCCAGGGGCTTTCTCCTGAACTCTGTTTCAGTTGTTGGCACCAGTTTTTAACGAGCTGTTGTAAGTAGATTCTAAATAGCTTTTCTAGTTGTCCTGCATAGCCAGTAGGCAATGTGTTAATGGACCTTTTGAGCAGAGATGGGGGATTACGGCTAGACCAATTGGGACGGAGACGATAATAAGTTCGCCAATCATAAAAATGCACAGCGTGAGTGTGGTATTGCTGAGCTAGAGCTTCTGCCAGACCATAAGCCCAAGGACTGTTTGCACCTAAAAATAAAAAACTAAGTTTTTGCATATTTTCCCGACCTATAACAATCCATATCATTCCCCTAAGATGTAGGAATAAAGATTGGCTTTTTCAATTCAAAAGTGAAGTTTTACCAACCACGCAAATCTCTAAGCCAGTAGCCAAGATAAGGCGATCGCCCAATAAATTCTCGAATCGCTAAACGTATGCGGGGAGGTATTCCCTGAAAACGGCGGATTGGAGGTTGATAAGCTGTTGGTTGCTGACCTTTCTTACTTCTTTCAATTGCTTGAAGAGTCGAAACTTGATGAATGAGAGATTCATAGCCTTTCCACATAACTGCTGCATTGAAGTTGGAGTGTGCGCGTTCAATCACGGCAGAATAAAAAGTCTGATAATGTTCACAAGCGTACATAACTTGTGCTGCCAAGGCTCGCATTTTACCTAAAGGTACAAACAGCCCTGTTTTACTTGCGGTAACAATTTCTTTTGTTCCAGTATTAATATCCCAAGCAATTGGTACACATCCCATACTCATCGCTTCAATAGTTGCCATACCAAATGGTTCAACACGACTCAGCATGAGCAGAACCTTAGCTGATGCAGCGACAGAGAAGACGCGATCGCGTGAAACATGACCGTAGACACAAATACGATTGGAATGAGGAATCTTGTCAATCTTAGCCCTAAACTCTGGCGTTACATGACCAAACCAGTGTAGCTTTCCTGCAAAGCCAAGTTTAACTAGCTGTTTCCATAACTTGAGAACGTCAAACGCCCCTTTTGTTGGATTATCGCCACCTAAAAATACAAGTTCATCTTGCCGTAAATTATTAAGTTGTGATTGTTCGGGGAAGACACAGCCGTTATAAATGACAGAAAGTTTCTCTGGCTGTTGTAAACGATCTCGAAATTGAATAGCGACGGTCTCGGATACAGCAACTATTGCCTCTAAATTTTCTTCTTCTTTAAGAGCTGTCTGCCAGTACTGAGGAGCAGTGTCATGGACAACATAAACACATTTAGTGTTTGGAGTTACATAAGGAATGATAACATCAAATTCCCCACAGGCATTAAAAAACAATACGTCCTGTGGATTCTCCTTCAGCCATTGCAGTAAAGCTGCGGGAGCTTCTGGAGCTGAACCATACAGCCCTAAAGAATCAACTCGGAAATTATTCTCAAGATCTATCTTACTAGGCGTCGCAAGCAAGAGCATGGTTGTCTCAAATCCTGCTTTTGCAGCTTGCTGACAACAAGACAGAGCAACAGGCGATATCCCACCACTGCGATCGCTAGGAATTAGCCAACACAATTTCATTGTTATTAATATGAAAAAAGTACTTCACGATTTTACAAACAATCAGGATGCTCCCACCAATTGAGAGCGGTTTTGGGGAGAGATTAATTCTTCAGAATTAGCGCATCTGTGAATCATCTCAATGTACTGAGGACGCAGCCTATCCCAGCTGAATCGATTGTAGACGCTAAGGTGGCGAAGGTAATATTTAGATTCACTAAAACCTTCTGCCAAAACTTGGCATATCAAACCCGTTAAACTGTTCGTTAATTCAAAATTTGCTAAATATCCCTCCTTACCTACTACGAATTGAGTGATTGGATAATCATGGGCCAGACAAGGTAAACCATGAGACATTGCTTCTACAAGGACTCGCGGTAACCCTTCACGCAAAGAAGCAAGCACAAAGATATTGGCAATTTTATAGTAATTAGAAACCTCATTATGTTTAACAGTTCTTACTTGAAAATTATTATTCCCTAATAATTTCATACCCAATTCAATCACTTCAGATGATTCTGTATCTTTTTGCCCTAATAATAAAAGATAAGGTCGTGGCTCAGGTAGATTAGCAACCTCTCGAATGAGATAATCCATCCGCTTATGAGATTTATCAATCATTCCCACAGAAAGGATTAAGGGCTGTTCTTCTGGTAGTCCAAGCTTACTGCGTAAATTTTTGCGTTCAGTAGATGTCAGTATTTGTAATTGAGATGGAAGGTGAAAACCATAAGGAACTAAACTTTGTTTTTCTGCTGCTACTCCCGCATCTATAGCGGATTGCAAATGAAATGGAGTCAATTGCTGGATGTAATTCCATCTTGGAAAAGGCGGGTCTTGTGGAGAGCCATTAGAAAATAAAAGTTTGTATCTTTTTTTCGTGAAACGTCGCCAGTGCCAAAGGGCGTGTCCCAAGTTAATATCACTAAAATAGATTATATCTGGATTTTGTTGATAGATATATGGTAGTAAACTCAAAAAAAATGTCGATTGTTCAATATTATAGCCAGTTCTTCCAGTTAGTTTGCCCAATTGATTTGCTTTCCAGTCACTACGCGGTAAATTCCACAATGTAACTTCTTTCTCTCGAGTACCTCCATCTCCCTTAAAGAGAGTTAGCTTAAGAGAAGGTTCATTTGCCAATACATTAAAGCATTCTTGCGTAAAAGATTCAAAACCACGTTTTACACGACCCAGCCCCGAACAGGGCATAAAAACCTTAATCATTACGGTACCTTGGGAGATTAACTACTCAAAAATTTGTTGTTTGTGGAGAAATTAAGTTTCTCCTCGCGTAAATCATGTAACGCTGCTGCGATCGGGGAATTCTATAGCAATACTAAATCATTTGTAAAATTCTCTCTTGCCCCTTTTCCTTAGGCTCTTTGCTTCTTTGCAGTTTATAATTTTTACAACTCAAATAAGACTACTATCGAACGCCGATACAGTATTGCCAAAAAACCGTTTTCTTCAAGTTTATTCTACGAGATATAAAGATATTCGAGCTAGAAAGAACGTTTTTTTGTCTTCATTTTTATTTCTGTACGACGCTCTAGAGGCTAGTATTCAACTTGTTTAAAGATAGCATAGCCACTACGTAGAGAGGGATTCTGAGCGACTAGAGTATAGTTTGGATCTATAAGAAGTCTGTGATGATTCTTGTAATTCTGAAAGGTACTAGTATCATCAAGCACGAATAACTTTGCTCCATACACTTCCTCTAACTCATTACTAAAATTTAGTTCGGAAGCATCTATTAATACTAAATCAAAAGAATCAATCGCATATTTTTGTTTAATTTCATTAATACAATTATTGAGCTTACCAGGAAAATCTTCTGATGAGAAAAGTGAAATTTCGTGAAAATTAATTGAAGAGATAACAGAATACTGCTTTTCCAATTTGACAAAACTAGGTTTTGAAATGTTTATACAGAATGTGGAGGGATGATTTGGATTCTCTCGAATGCCTGTTAAAAAAGCCTCAGTGGTTCCCTCTCCAGCAGATGCTCCAATAATAATTGCTGTCTTGATATCTTCTTTTCCTGCAATTCTTTGAATGGTGCTAAAAAATTCGTCATTTCTCATTTCCGAAAAACGGTAAGGCAGAAAATAACCGAATCTCTTTTCCAAAAAACGCAATATATCGCCAGCTATTGACTTGAAGTGCAAAATCAACTGTTTGCTAAGTGTAATATATTTGGGTTCTATAATTGGTTGAGTTTCTAAATTTTTTAGGAAATTTTTTGAGCCAGTAGTAGGAATAGAGGTTTGAGAGTTTGTTAACGAGCTGGGAAGATAACTATAACCATTTTTTGGTTCTTTGAAAAATCTAATTTTTGACTCTAGCACACTGTCTAACGTTTTTGCCCAATCAACTTGTTGAGAATTATGCAACATTATGGAAACTTGCTGAACCCACTCATCAAAACTTCGGTGGGGTAGTTGATGAACACTAAAGCGGTACTTTAAGGGATCGCTATACGCTAAATTTTCATTCTCTCTCGTACTTTCTAATACATTAATAATCCAACGAGTACGGTCAAGCTCTGGATGCTTAAGTGATGGAAATTCATTAGCACACTTTATAGCTTCTTCTAATTTTCCTTGGCAGAGAAGGGAAATAATTAAATAAGCCCACTCGACTGGGTCAGGATCTAAAGCTTTATAGTGTTCAAGAGTTTGTTTAATCAGTGGGAGAATCCACTCGTATGCCTTTGCTGGCTTTCCTTGATAAAGATTACATAGTGCTAATCGCAGTCTTGGTTCGGGTATCCAGAATATATACCCCAGGCAACGAAGATATAAAGTTTGTGCTTCTTCATACTGACCTGTCCAAAGTTTTTCATCCCCCTGCTTCAGCAGCATTACATCTAATCCATTACAGTGGATAGGCGAATTTTTAATTTCTGATGAGTTTTCTACAACGATAAGCGGTTTGAAAGGATTGGTCTGAACAATCTTTTGATTGGGTTTAAGATTTTTGTATAGATTAAACCATTGGAAAATTTGATCTCGTTGTTTTAAAGTGTGTTGAGAATGAACCAATTGATACCCAGCATTAGTAATTTTTTCTAACTCATCTAAATTTTGAAATAGATAGTCAAGCTTATCTAATACATCATGTTCATTAGCAAAAACACAATTTTGCATATCAATAAAGCCACAGGCTTCCAAAGCTGATGTTTTTTCTGTAATGAGACATGATTTAGATGCTGGTATTTCAAAATGTTTGCGAACAACTTCTTTTGCAACTGTACCACAAGTAGGTACAAACCAAGAAGCGTTTATTGTACGGGCATATCGCTCCCCATACATCATGCGTGTTGTTAAACGCTCTGTATATCCTAAATGCGGGCAAATGAGCGATGGATAATTCTGGGAAACAATTTTATAGATTTGTTGACGCCAAGGATACAAATGATGTATGTGCCCGCTAAACAAAATTGGTATATTTTTAGATTCACTGTAATCCTTAAATATGTCAGCATCAACAAAATTTGGCCAGACAAATAAGTTTTCAGCAATCTCAGGTGTATGTTCAGCTGTAGTGGTGCAAATGGAAAAGAAGGTTTCAATACCCCAATGTTCCATATCAGAGAGAAAACCTGCACGGCAATCGCACCAGGAATCTCCGTTATGAAATCCTAGCTTGGGTATTTCTGGGTATGCCGAAGTATTTTTAATACTAATTCTGCAAGAATCAATATATTTAATACCACTTTCAAAAAGTGTTAAATCTGGTTGATACTTATCACAAATCTCCTGATAGTCACAATCCTCATTAATAACAATAACTTCAAAAAATTCGGATAAACACTTGACGTGTTGTTTGATGTGCATTTGGACGAACTTAGCTGTCTCTTTATGTTTCCATTGAAAAAACACAAGCTTAGGCTTAGTCATCTTCTCTATCTTATCCATACAATTTCTTTGCTAACTCCCAATCATTGTTAATAGCAATCAAACCTCACAGATTCGTTTTAGTGCCTTAACCACATAATTTTGCTCTTGCTCAGTCATTTGATGGAACAATGGCAAAATTATAGAACGCTCTTGAGCTTGTTCGCTTTCAGTTAAGCGCTGACACTTTCCCTTTTGGCAATCACAGTTATGGCGATCGATTCCACACAACCAATTTTCTCTCTTGTAAGCACTTTCGCGATGAGCGCACATAATTCCACGTCGTGTTGAAATACCTGCATCTAACATTGCCTGCATGACTTGCACTTGGTCACATCGCTCCGGTAACCTCACACAATAGCTTTGCCAATTACTTCTCACCCATCTAGGCTCTGTCGGTAATTTCAACCCTGGTACATCTGCCAACAATTCCTGATATCGCTGTGCTAAGTAACGACGACGTTCCACAATTTCCGGTAACCGCTTCAGCTGTTCGCGCCCCACTGCGGCTTGGATATCGGTCATGCGATAGTTGTAACCCAACATGGGGTAAGACTCGAAAATAACTTGCTTGGCACCATGACGCACTGTATCGGGAACGCTCATCCCATGTTGTCGCCAAAGGCGAAACAGCTTATCCCATTCAGGATTGTTTGTAGTTATCATCCCACCATCACCAGTGGAAATAACTTTACGGGGGTGGAAAGAGAAACAAGCGATATCCCCATGGGGTTTGCCAATTTTTTCCCATTGTCCATCCCAAAGAATTTCACTGCCGATCGCACAAGCAGCATCTTCAATCACTGGCAACTCGTAATGACGGGCAATATCCAGTATGGCTTTTAAGTTACAAGGCATCCCCATCTGATGAACAATGAGAATAGCACGAGTGCGCTCGCTAATTGCCGATTCAATTAATAGCGGGTTAATGTTATATGTCTGCGGTTCAATATCTACAAAGACGGGGACTGCACCGCAGTAACGAACACTATTAGCAGTAGCGATATACGAATGACTGACAGTAATCACCTCGTCCCCAGGCTGAACACCTACAGCTAATAGTGCGAGGTGCAGTGCCGTGGTGCAATTAGACACAGCACAAGCATAATTTGCCCCCACATATGCTGCAAACTCCTGCTCAAATGCAGCAACTTCCGGTCCTTGAGTCACCCAACCGGATAAGATCGGGCGCTTAGCTGCCTCAGCTTCTTCTTCACCCATCCACGGTTTGGCAATGGGAATATTCTGTATTTTCTCAGACATTGCTTGTTTCCTTTGTCAGCTTTTGTTCCTGCCACCAATTAACCAAACGAGCCAATCCTTCTTCCAGAGACACTTGTGTCTCAAAGCCCAGCAATTTTTTGGCTTTACTAACATCTGCCAGTCGGCGCTGCACGGGGTTCACTTTACGTTCCGGACCGTATTCTGGTTTTAGATCTGACCCCATCACTTTAGCCAAACTATAAGCCAGGTCATTTAAACTAGTTTCAACACCACTTGCAACATTAAAGACCTCATCTGTAACATCCGCTTTCGCAGCCAAAATGTTAGCTCTAGCAATATCTTCAATGTAAACAAAATCCATGGTTTGCTTGCCATCCCCAAAAATCAAGGGTGGCTGACCTGCGGCAATGCGATCCATCCAGCGAATCAGAACTTCAGTGTATACACCGTGAATATCCATGCGCGGACCGTAAACGTTGAAGTAGCGCAACCCTACGTAGTTCAAACCGTACATATCATAGAAACTGCGTAACAAACCCTCATTAAATGTTTTAGCTGCGCCATAGAGGGTGCGGTTATTATAGGGGTGATGGGATTCTGTCGTCGGAAATTCTTCTGCCATACCGTAAATGGAAGCAGATGAAGCCGCAACTACCTTTTTTACCCCTGCCTTGACTGCTGCTTCCAAGACATTAAAAGTACCATCTGCAAGTACTTCCAACGCCAGACGCGGTTCTTCAGCACATTGAGTGATGCGAATAGCTGCTTGATGAAAGACGACATCCACACGTTGCATGACGTCATCTAAGAGTTCGCGATCGCGAATATCACCTTCAACAAGAACTACGTGACCGTTTTCTCTTGCCCAAGCTAAGTTCTCGCGTCGCCCGCGTGTAAAGTTGTCTACAATAACGATCTCGGAAGTTCCCTCTTTAACTAGCAGATCGGCTATGTGCGATCCAACCAAACCTGCTCCACCTGTAATCAAGACTCGTTTATTTGGCATTTTCTTTTAACCTGATTATTTCCTGTTCCAGAGTTTGAATGCGTTCTAGTAGCTCAGATGCTCTGAGACCTAAAGTTGTTTTAACTGATTTAATGACGTTTGCTGCTGCTGTCTTTTCTTCACCTTCAAATTGAACTTCATAAATTCTCAGCACTCCATCACCTGTCAGCACATCAACATAACCTTCTTTTTTAGCTCGGTTGATGACTCGACCTGAGATGCGTCCTACATAGGAAGGAGGATTCTTAACTATCTCGGCTTGCCATATTAACAATTTTCGCCCGAGTAAGTATGTATAAGCCCCAGGGAAGGGAAAGACTAATGCCCGAATCAGACAGTCTATACTTCTTGTTGGTGCAGACCAATTAATTTCACCATCTTCAGGAAGGCGAGTACAACCATAGGTAGCTTCGGCACTATTTTGCTCAGTTCCTTGGTAACCTTGCAATAATTTAATAACCGTTTCTCCTAAATGCTGTTGCTGAATCTCATTTAACTGGTGATACAGATCGGCTACAGTATCGCGATCGCGAATGGGAATAAGCTTCTGAAATAGAATATTACCCCCATCTAGTTCAGCACTGAGCTTGTGAATTGTAATTGCAGCGCAAGGTTCATCATTGACAATTGCCCAATTAACATTAGCGCGACCCCGATAATGCGGTAAGGGAGAATAATGAACATTGACAAAGGTAGACAATTCAATCAGATCTGGTGGCAGAATGTAGTTATATGATGAAACCACCACACAATCTGGCTGAAATTTTAATACTAGCGATCTAATCTGCTTGGTGGAAGTTTCTGAAAAGATTGGAATACCTGCTTGGCAAGCAAAGTTAACTACAGGATCGTCTGTCTTGGAATCGGAACTGACATTTCTGACTACCGCTTGAACGTGGCATTTAGAAGCTAAAGATTCTAAAGCACTTAAAGTGGTAATACCCATTCCAATTAAAAGGACATTAGCCATTTCCCATCTACCTTTACAACAGTTGAACAAATTTCATTTCTGCATCGTTGGAAGATTGCCGCCAAATCACTTCTGCTGCTTTCAATCCTCCGGCTTGCAGGCGGATAATTGGTTCTGGTCCCACTGCTGATGGCAAAATCCCCATATGTCCTGGTTTTGGCTCAACTTCCGGGCATACAGGTATGTTGTGGGAGAAAAAGGCAGATCGATCTATGTCTCCCCAGTACTGAGCAACCAACGCTCCAGGCCAATATTTGGCGATCGCAGTTGCATCTGTTGTAGAGAGTAGCGGTTCAAAGCGCGGCTGCAAAGCCACTAAGATAGCATCGTATGTTTTATCTGTAGGAGCTTCTGCCAAACTATCAACAGTATCTACACTAGCACCAGCATTGACTAAACCCCGTTCGATAAAGGAACGAAAAGGGTTATCGCACAACAGCAAAATCTGACTTTTGTAGACCGCGATACCAGCGTCTAATAAAAGCTTTACCGCCATTATTCCCAAAAAGGAGAACACATCTACAGATAGATGCCGCTCGTTCACACCAACTACATTTATATTTTGCTGGCGACAAGCTATCAAATCCACGTCTTCTGGTCTAAACTCCCAAGCCTCATACATTAACCCAATAACTGCATTTGGCTTCATCCAAGCAATCATCTCTGCGTTAATAGGACGCACGTGACCGCTATTGGTAATGATGTCTGCTTGAGCGACAACATCTTTTGATTTATTTGTGAGAAATTCAATGCGATCTCTGACCCCTGCAATTTCAGCTATTTGCTGTACTTCTGCTTTTACCTGTTCTACAGAACCATAACGACTGTCACGAGCGATCGCAAATACCTTGTCTGCTCCTGCCATTGCTGCCAAGACGGGCGTGACTGCATATGCTCCAGTTGCGGCTTCAGTCAGTACTGTCATGTTTTGAAGTTGCAAATTGCAGCCCTGAATTGCTTGCCGCATTAAAGTAACAAGGCGATGGGAATTTAAACCAGGACGAGTATCGGACATTAAACTTTTACCCCTCGAGCAATTTTGATACTATCCGCAACGGTATGAATTTGTGCTGCTGTCAGTTCAGCGTACATTGGTAGCGAAAGAACTTCTTTTGCCACTTGTTCTGAATGAGGAAAATCTCCCGGCTTGTATTCTAAGTATGAATAAGCTTCTTGTAGGTGTACTGGAATGGGGTAGTGAATCCCTGTTTGAATGCCTTGTTCCTGTAAACTCTGTTGCAGTGTATCGCGTTGCTGTAACGCGATCGCATAAACGTGATAAACGTGATGGCTGTAGGGCATAACAGTTGGAGTTGTCACACCCGCGCTTGCCAATAATTGGTCGTATAGCGCTGCGTGAGTTCTCCGTGCTTCAGTCCACTTATCTAAGTAGCGTAACTTCACCCGTAAAATAGCTCCTTGGATACCATCCATGCGATAGTTGTATCCCCTTAAAACATGGTGATATCTGCGTTCTTGTCCCCAGTCACGCAGCATTCGCATAGTCCGGGCATATTCGGGATTGCTGGTGACAACCATGCCTCCCTCTCCATAAGCACCCAAGTTCTTACCGGGATAAAAACTGAAACATCCTATATCACCCAGACTACCAACTCGTTGCCCTTTGTATTCTGCCCCATGAGCTTGAGCCGCATCTTCTATGACAACCAGGTTATAACGTCGAGCAATTTCCAGAATGGGCTCCATATCTGCTGGCTGACCGTACAAATGCACCGGCAAAATAGCTTTAGTGCGTTCGGTGATTGCTTGTTCGATTTGGGTAGTATCGATTGTATAGGAAACAGGGTCAATATCTACGAAAACAGGTCGGGCACCAGTATAATAAATTGCAGCAACGGTGGCAACAAAGGTGAAAGGTACGGTTATGACTTCGTCACCAGGACCAACACCAGCTGCTAGTAGTGCGAGGTGTAATGCACTCGTACCTGTATTGACAGCAATCCCGTAATCAGCCCCGCAGTAGCCGGAAAATTCCTTCTCTAAATTGGCTACCTCATCACCTAAAATAAATTGAGTGCTTTCCAGTACGTTGAGAACAGCAGAATTGATTTCTTCTTTAATACTGGTGTACTGAGCCTTTAAATCGACAAATGGAATCATGCTGCTACCCTCGCTAAATCTAGTTCAACCAATCGACCTTGTCTCTTCATAGACTGTGAAGCCGCTTCAAGAATCCTGACGACTTGCAATCCTACTTCTCCGTCTGTAATGGGACGTTCGCCTTTGCGAATGCAATCGAGGAAGTGCAATGCTTCTACTCGAATTGCTTCTGTCATATCTAAATGCGGTGCCCACATATCTCCAGCGCGATAACCAATCAGCATCTGGTATACGCTCTCAGAATTGTCTTTGATTGTAATTCCTTTGTCGTAAATCTTGACTTTTTCACTGGGTTCTAAGTCATCGTAAACAATCATTTTTTGCGTACCGCCAATTAACGTGCGGCGTACTTTCACTGGTGCTAACCAGTTTACGTGGATATGAGCAATTAAATTACCTTCAAAGAATAATGTCAAGTAGGCAATATTTTCCGGTCCTCCAGAAACATGACTCATACCCGTAGCAGAAACGGCATATGGTTGAGATGACAGTACATAGTTCATAATTGCAAGGTCGTGTACTGCCAAGTCCCAAATGACATTAACATCATGCTGAAATAGCCCTAAATTGACTCGAACAGAATCGTAATAGTAAATATCGCCTAACACTTTGTTGGCGATTAGTTCTCTCATTTTGCGTACAGCACTTGTGTACACAAAGGTGTGATCCACCATCAGCACTAAATTACGCCGTTCTGCTTCGTCGATCAGCCTCATGGCTTGATCGGAGGTGACTGTCATTGGCTTTTCAACAAGTACGTGCTTGCCTGCTTGTAAAGCTGCCAATGCTAGGTCAAAATGTGTACTGACTGGTGTTGCGATCGCAACAGCATCGATTTTGGGGTCAGAAAACATATCTCGGCAATCCGTCGTAACTTGGATAGAGGGATAGCGAGATTGTACCTTCGCCAGCAATTCTGGTTTAAAATCACTGACCATTCTCACTTGAGAACCAGGAATTTCTGCAAAATTTCTTACTAAATTTGGTCCCCAGTAGCCATAGCCAATGACACCAATCTTGATGTTGCTTTCCATGATTTATCACTCACTATTTTATAAAAAATGAGACCTTTAGAGAAAGGTCTACAAAGCGCTCGGTAACCGTAGAAACAGGTAACTGTACGCAAATAAAACTTACTAAAGCCAGAAGCTTTTCAATTGAAAAAAATCAAAAGCGTTTTGATGAACTTCTGCCCTCGATCTGCTTCAAGCCAATCGTTAATGCAACTCCAAGCATTCCCAGAAGGAAATTGTTTTCTGGAATGCGTTGGGGTTGTTTAACCGTAAATAAAGCATAATTTGCTTTCTCGTTTCCTAAAGTAAAAATGTCTTGGCTTTCCCCTCTAAAATTAGACCACCTCGTAATATAGTCATCTATTTTGTTGACTATATATAGCGATTGATTGCTAGCTATTATGCCTCTATAAGGAACTAAAACAGAGGAGCTATTGTTAACTTTTGACGGAACTGTAGGCTGGGTATTTAGCAACAATTCAATGCCATTAGCAACTTTTCTAGCTCCTTGTTGGTTGTTCCAAAAAGTAGGTGTATTAAAATCAGGATTGCTAGGGAAACCAAACAAGTTAAGAAAAGTATCAGATTTGAAGGTGATATCATAAGTAATGCCATCAGCTGTGAAGTTTTCAATTTTACTGACATTACCCGTGCCATTGTAGATAATTTGAGCGGCTTGAGCAGGAGGAACAGTAGTTGTAATGGCAAAACTACTGATGATAGACATCACGCTACAGACTAGTTTTGAATTCATGAGTTGTCGTTAAGGCCTAGTTTTTAGGGTTTCTTGGCTGTTTAACTCAAGTGACTGGCTATCATTTCCAACTTTTGGCAGCGATCGCGAACATCGCCTATTTTCTTAGCTGGTACTCCTACAACAATGGCGTAGTCAGGAACATCATCAGTAACAACAGCCCCTGCTCCAACAATTGCTTTTTCTCCAATTGTGACTCCAGGAAGAATGGTAGCATTACTTCCTATAGAAGCACCATGCTTGACCTTGGTTTTAACTACATACCAGTCATCAGCTGTTTTTAAAGTGCCATCCTCATTAGTAGCGCGGGGGTAAAGGTCGTTAGTAAACATTACCCCATGACCGATGAAAACTTCATCTTCGAGCATGACACCTTCACACAAGAAACTGTGTGATGAAATTTTACATCGACTGCCTACTTCAACATCTTTTTGAATTTCTACAAAAGCTCCTATCTTGGTGTCATTGCCGATGGTGCAACCGTAGAGGTTAACAAGGTTAGAGTGAAATATCTTAACATTTTCACCCAACTTTACATCATGATTTATTGCCATTTATTCACCTTTTCATGACTAAATGTGATGGATTTGTGCGTTGTCCAAATAGAGTCTTCCAAATAAAGGCACTCATCAGATTGCCATGGATACTCTTGCCGCTCAATACTGTGCATGCTAACTTCAAACGGGCAAATTTCTCTGAGATTCTCAAGTAAAGTTTCGCTACGGCGTTCGGAAAACCATGTTGTTAAGGTATATGAACCCATGTAGAGCCGGAACTTTGGTATTTCACACCTGAAAATAAAAGTTCCTGGCTCTCGATAAAAAGGAGCATCGGGTTCGGAAAACCAGAAAATACAAATAGGCTGTTGAAAAGCATTAACGACTTGAAAAGAGAACCACAGACTTTCATGAGGTTGAGTGACATGTAGGGCAAACTCAAAGATAATAGGTTTTCCCCAGCAGTGAATACCATCTCCTTCAGAAGTGTGTACTCGCGCCCAAGCTACATGATTGCCTGTTTTTGTTAAAGGAGCTTCGTAGTAAGCTAGTTGTTCGTCAGCAAGTTTTTGACCTGCAAGATATAATTTTACTGCTTGTTCGGTATTCCCATCGTATTGAACTTGTCCTTTAGAAAGGAGTATGCATCGCTTGGTCAGTTGGGCAATAGCCTGCATGCTATGGCTGACAAATAAGACTGTCCGCCCTTCTTTTGTTGCGACATCTCCCATTTTTCCAAGACATTTCTTTTGAAATGCTGAATCTCCCACCGCTAGGACTTC
This sequence comes from Tolypothrix campylonemoides VB511288_2, assembly GCF_045999855.1. Classification (NCBI taxonomy): domain Bacteria; kingdom Bacillati; phylum Cyanobacteriota; class Cyanophyceae; order Nostocales; family Tolypothrichaceae; genus Tolypothrix; species Tolypothrix campylonemoides. Next base: position 213,708 of record NZ_JBFPMW010000003.1, on the reverse strand, counting down.
ATCTACAATCAAAATTTCAGGCTCTAAATGAGCAGCAACGGAAAAAGCAAGACGCACATACATCCCAGACGAATAACGTTTTACTGGCGTGTCTAAAAACTTTTCTACTTCGGCAAAAGCAACAATTTCATCAAATTTCTTCTCGATTTCAAATTTGCTCATACCCAAAACAGAACCGTTCAGGTAGATATTCTCTCGCCCGGTGAGTTCCGGGTGAAAGCCCGTACCAACTTCCAGTAAACTTGCGACTCGTCCTTGGATAGTGATTCTTCCGTTTGTTGGTTCGGTAATTCTGCTTAAAACTTTAAGCAGTGTTGATTTTCCTGCACCGTTGCGTCCAATCACACCGATGGCTTCACCTTGTGAAATTTCAAAACCAACATCCTTCAATGCCCAAAACTCTTCACGAGTAGCATTAAGTACTTTTTTCTCAGAAGGTTTGAGAAAGCTTTTAGCGAGAGTCTTAGCTCCTGTAGCAATGACATCTCGCAGAGCTTTATAACGGTAGCGACTGGTATTTTCTTCCTGGTGGCTGATGATATATTTTTTACTTAGATTTTCTACGCTAATAATTGTGTCAGACATCTGCTTTACTCCTTAATTAAATGACGTCAGCAAACGTCCGTTCCATTTTGCGGAAGTACCAAATGCCAGTCACTAGTACTATGGCTACTAATGCCACAGATAGAATGAATCCTGGCAAATACAGTTTTGATTCTCCACCTAAAATTGCCCAACGAAATCCATCAATCACACCGACCATTGGATTTAAAGAATATAGCAATCGCCACTTTTCTGGAACAATACTGCTACTAAAACCCACAGGCGATATGTAAAGACCAAATTGGACAATAAACGGCACAATGTAACGAAAATCTCGGTATTCGACATTTAAAGCAGCCAGCCACAATCCCGCTCCTATGGCTGCTGCAAATGCGATCGCGACGAACAAAGGCAGTGTTAAAATTCGCCAATCTGGTACAAAGTTGTACCATGCCATTAAGCCAAGCAGAATTATGCCAGAAACCATGAAGTCTACAAAACTGACTATGACAGCACTAACAGGCACAATCAGACGTGGAAAATAGACTTTAGACACAAGATTGGCATTCACAATTAAGCTATTGCTGGATTCACTAAGTGCATTGGCAAAAAATTGCCAAGGTAACATAGCAGCAAACACCAGAATCGGATATGGCGCACCTTGAGAAGGTAATTTAGCTAAGCTACCAAAGACTACAGTGAACACAACCATTGTTAAAAATGGTCGGATCAGTGCCCAAGCAAGACCAATTGCAGTTTGCTTGTAGCGTACTAAAATATCGCGCCAAGCAAGAAAATAAAAAAGTTCTTGATAGCGCCATAAATCTTGCCAGTACTGGCGCTCGGTACGTCCTGCCTCAATCACTAGTTTTGGTTTAGAGGCAATCTCTTGATGCCGCATAAATTATCGTTGCCTCAATAACTTAACTCATAAACTTATAAGCATTGATGTTTCTATAGGTGAGAAAACGAGCTTGCCTGCGAGTAAACTCTCCTACGGAAGGGTTCCCTTGAGGGGAAATTACTCCAGCTGCTTGTTGCCAAAGCTCTGATGGTGCCAATGACACTTCATAAGTACGGCGATCCCGCTTGCGGACGTGATACCATTTTGTTGCCTGACATTGCTGACACCAAAAAGCTTCTAGCCACTCTCCGTCTAGAGGAACTGCTGTCTGATTGGCGACTAACAGGATTGCATTGCGTCGGCTTATGCCTCTAGCTTCTAATTGACCCGAGCGATCTGCGTATAGTTGATATTTAGAACTCATACTATCGAGATAACAACTATGGGTTGGACAGTAAATAGCTCGTCTTTTTGAACGTTTTCGATTTCGATCGCACCTTCTCTGCAATTTGACCTCCCACGGCAATAAAAATAAGGAAGGTTACGTTGGATAGACCGAGATCAAAATGACCATCAAAGCCCAGAGCCGAAATTTACTAAAGATTATTTAATTCAAAGATTTAGCTATTGTTTTAGCTTTGTTTTTATTTTTGGAATTTTCAATCTTTCCAAAATATTTTGCGGTGTTTTGTTTTGTTATTTTTGTCTGGTTTTTCTCTCACAAAAATTATAAGAACATTATAAAAGAATTTTCTAAGGATACTTACGTGTATTGTTTAATTCATGTGAATTTTTTGCGTTTATTAACAAGAAAAATGAAGAGTATGTAAATTAATACTAATAAAATTATTTATGACTTTTTCGCCCTGCTTTTAGTAGTTTATGTATGACTCTTATCTGATTTTTGAAATACAAATAAGGGATACACCTTCGTGTAAGGGGAAAGCGTATGGATAGGAGTGGTGTTGGACATCCCCTACCACAAGAGCCCTTTGGCGGACAATGCCTACCCTACAGTACTCAAAGCTTGTCATAAATTCTTGGTGATTCCAATAGTAGCATTTTAAATTTAAAATTTTAGCAAAAGTAAAATAAAACTATTTTCATATTTGTTACATAAAATTATGTAGTTTTATTTGTGAGTTAGTTTTGAAGTTCAATAATTATTACCATTGCTAAAATTTAGCAATGCTTCATTATAAATTTATAAAAAAAACAAACCAGGAAATGGCAGAATTTGTTCGCCTCATAAATACCATATAAAAATCCTATCTAATTTTTGAAATATAAAGGAGCCACCCTCATACGTGGAGAACCTACGTTGAGAGGAGTGGCGTTGGCAATAACTACAACAGGGGTCTTTTGATATGCAATGTCTCTTGCCCTACATGACTTAAACTTTTGTTGTTCTACGTCACGAAAACAATGATTGGGGTTTGCGTATAGCTCTATGCTTGGGAGTATCTCTTTAAGGAGATACCCTTTGGATACAAAATGTCAGTTTAAAGTACAACTTTCTCCAAAACCTTCAAATACTGCTGGGAAATGATTTGAGCAGTAAAATGAGATTGCATATACTTACGACCTGCCATACCCATACTCTTTGCAAGCTGGCGATCTTTACTCAACAAGCGAATAAACTGAGCTAAACCTTGACTATCTCCATTTTCAAAAACACCACCACAGTTAGCATCTGCTATCATCTGCCATAAATACGAGCGTTTAGAGCAAATCACTGCCATTGGTCGTCCAGTTGCTAACGCAGGATACACCTTGCTAGGAGCAACTAGACTTTCCATACCCGCACCTACACTAACTAAGGATAAATCACAAGCCGTTAAGGAATAGGGCAGCACTTCTTTGTCTTGATATGGTAGAAATACCATATTATCTAGTTTTAAGCGATGTGACTCTCTAAGTAAATCCTCACCTTTTGCGCCACTACCAATAAACACAAACTGAATAGGCTCATCTTTTAAAAGCTTTGCTGCTTCTAGGATCGTATTCATATCATGGCAGCGCCCCATATTTCCTGAGTAGAGAACAGTAAACTTTTCAACTAGCTTATGCTTCCAGGCAAACCAGTTTTGCTGCTTGGGTATAGGCACAATCAAGTTGGGGTTTCCCCAACTGTGAATGACAAAAACTTTGTCTGCTACTTGCGGGCAATGAGATACTATCCGCATTTTCATAGCTGGGCTTAAAACTATAATGGCTTTAGCTTTCAACCAAATCTTTTTGTTGATAGCCCGCCAAAGCTTTGCCAACCAATGATCCTTAGATATCACTCCCAAGGAAATCGCAATATCTGGGTACAGGTCGTAAAGTATACAAATATAAGGCAGTCGGAAGAAAGTTTCTGCTATGTATCCCAGAATAATCGAAAATGGAGGAGCTGTAGTTAGCAGCAAAACATTACAACGCTGGCTTGTCTTAAACAAATGGAGTATTGCTCGCAAAGTGAATAAGACTCCACTAATAGCTTTGCCACGAATTCGGCCCAACCACAACTGAGCCGATCGCGATCGCTGAATGAAAATTCGTTCAAATTGTTCAATGGCTGGTGCAGAAGCGTCCTTAAAAGCATAGCCCGGTTGACTTGTGAAAACCTCAACCTCTACACCTTGCTGTCCTAAGTTTTTAACGAGTTCCTCAATTAACTGTCCGGTAGCAGCATAGTCGGGTGGAAAGAACTGGGTAATGACAGACAACCTAATGCTCTGTTTGCTCTTAATAGAGTCTTGAGTTTTACCTTCTATATAAAAAGAGCTTGACTGTAATAATTTTTCATTGATTCGATCTCTGGGTGTCATTGAATCCGTCCTTGAAAAAGTTTGTAATAATCGAGGTGCAAAACTCTATCAATTAAGTGGAAAATACCTGGATTTTGCTACCCCTTGAAGAATTCGTTGGAGAGTGTATTTTACGACTTCCTTTCTCTCAAAACATGACTGAAAGATGTGAAGTAAGTCTCAATACGACTTGGTCAAGAATTGTCTGCACCACAAAAAACACGGTTTCTTTTAGAAACGGGGTTTTTGTTCTGGCTTATCCAAGCAGTATTGGGATGACAAGTGCTTGCTTCACAAAAATCGCTAATTTTAGAGTGGGAAGGGAGTTAGGGCTTACGCATCCTCAACGGTATTGTGGGAGTTTCATACGTTGAGCATCTCCCATAACACTTCTTAAAAAGGGTGAGTGTGTGTCAATCCTAGGAGCAAGCGGACAAAAAGAGTTTGCGTTTCACATATGAGTCTAACTAAGTATAAATTACGACTCATGCATTCACACAAATACTCACAGATTTGTTCTGCGATCGTACTGTGTCAAATATCTATAAAGGTTGTTTAAAGCTTCTGCGAAATGTGTAATATGCACTTCTTACCATTGCATAGATACACTTTCTCCGGCAATCGGTTCTCTTCATTGTTCCAGACCACAAATCAAAAGAGAGATCCGTTGGATAGACTGAGATCGAAACGACCCTCAAAGCCGAAATCCTAAACTTACAATAGACTATTTAATTTAAATGCAAAAACTTACTCTCTTGAAATACTGGTACATCAGCGGTTCTTGCCGCAGTCTCTTCGCAACAAAACCAATATTCCGCCAATATACTTAAATTTTTCCCAAAAATCTAACTCCCTTTAAGTTTTACAGCTATTTTGTCAGATACACAGAGCATATCACAGTTTAACTTTAGTTAGGTATATGGTTATGGATAAAAATAATTTATGTAAATTTACTGAAAACAATTGACAAAACTTTTTCCTACGCTAAAATTAAAATACAAGACATTAAGTGTATTTACGTAGTTTTTTTTTGTATAAAAGACGAATGAAAATAACTAAAATTAATACTTTAAGCCTGAGAAAGGGAGTATGAGACGTTTGAGGATAGTATCACTTAAATCTACACGTTTATGTAAATTTTATCTATTAAATTTGCTTATATTTTACTTTTTTTTACATGGCTTTACTATAGGGAAAAGCTATAAGCTTTTTATCAGCCCTATGGCAGAAATTTAAATTAGAGGAGTTTATTTGCTTGATACTTTCATAACAATAAATTTTTATCTGGTAGTTCACCAAATAAAATTTGAGGAGGTAGAGTTTAGGAAAGAGGGATTTTCATCTTTAGGTTACAGCACACACTTTGCGAGGATTTATCTAGCAACCATGTATCCTAATGTGATATGATTAAATCCTTATAGTTACTCGCTTCAACGCAGTCAACAGTTCGCGAGCATCTGATAAAAGCAGAGTAATTCCTAACTCAGTTGCCGTTTCAACTAGCATTTCCTGTGTTGTGCAAATCCTGTTTGTATTTTTCTAAGCATTAATAAATCATGGAGAATCATTCTTCTCAACCTCTAAGTTCTGAGCAAAATACGAACTTAGTACCTCACCCTCAAGCTTCTCCGTGGTCTGAAGGACAAGGAGAAGATTGGAATTTACGTGAACTGTTAAGTATTGTACGACGACGAGGGCTAGTTATTGCAGCGATCGCCACGGTTGTCATGGGTGCTGTTGTCTATTCAACTTTGAAACAGAAAGCAGTTTATGAAGGCAATTTTAGGCTGTTAGTAGAACCTCTCAATCAAGAAAGTACGTTGTTAGATCTAACCTCTGGCAAACAGAACTCCAACTCAAGTCAGCCCAGCCTGGACTATGATAGCCAAATACAGGTTCTTAAAAGTCCCGGACTGATAACAGGGATTGCAAAGCTATTAGAGCCAGCTTATCCCGCCATCAACTATAATTCTCTTGTCAATTCTCTGACCATCACTCGCTTGGGTGAGACTAAGATTCTAGAAATTCGGTATCGGAGCAACGATCCTAGAGAAATTAAAATAGTGCTAGATCGGGTTGCTGAAGCTTACTTAAAATACAGCTTAGAAGAAAGGCAAACAAGCTTGCGCCAAGGGCTTCAGTTTGTGGAGACACAACTCAAGTCCATGCAGATGCGGGTCGATCAGCTGCAAAAAGAGCAGCAAATTTTTCGACAAAAGTATAAGTTAACCGATCCAGATATCCAAGCAGCGCAAATCAACGAGCGAGCTAGTACTCTAGCTCAACAACGACTAGCAGTCAATCAGCAGTTGGCAACAACTCGCGCCAAATTAACCAGTTTGGAGAAACAAAGTGGAGAGTTAGCAGCGCTCAATGAAGCAACAGTATACCAACAGCTTATAGCTCAGGTGCGTCAGTTAGACACTCAGATAGCAACTGAGTTAACTCGTTTTCAAGAGGACAGCCCACCCGTTCAAGCATTGAAAGAAAAACGCGAAAAACTGGTGCCCTTGTTAAACCAAGAAGCAAAACGTTTTTTAAACGTAGAATTGGCTAAGCTAGTCACTGAAGTAGAGACTTTAGAAGTGCAAAGCCAAGAGCTTGCAAAAGCCGAACAGAAGCTCGAACAGCAACGCAAGCAGTTACCAGTATTGGCACGAAAGTACACGGAATCGCAACGGAAATTACAAGTAGCAACAGAAAGCCTGAACCGTTTTCTCAGTACTCGCGAAGCTCTTCAGATCCAAGTCGCACAGACAGAGCTTCCTTGGCAATTAATTCAAGCACCGATTCAACCAACAAACCCCGTATCTCCCGACATTCGTCGTAGTTTGATAACGGGGTTTGTCCTTAGCTTAGTTTTAGGAATCAGTACGGCACTATTTATAGAAAAAATGGACAATACTTACCATAGTATTGATGCCCTCAAAAAGAAAGTTAAAGAACCGTTATTAGGCGCTATCCCCTTTGAAAAACAAGTTCAAAATGTTTCACCTCGTACTTCTAACCCCAAAATTTCCATCAAGATAGTACCAGATGCCTTTTCCAGGCATCTTCCCGGATTAGCTGTGACGGCTGAACAAAGCCATAACAACTACTCCGCGAATTTCTTAGAAGCTTTGCGCGTACTGTACACAAATATTCAACTACTGAGTTCGGATCGCCCTATCCGTTCCTTAGTCGTTAGCTCAGCAACGCAAGGAGACGGTAAGTCTACAGTGGCATTTCATTTAGCTCAGATAGCAACAGCAATGGGACACCGAGTACTGCTTGTAGATGCGGATATGCGCCGCCCTATGATTCACAGCCTATCCGATCTCAATAACCAATGGGGATTGAGTAACCTAATTTCAGCAAATTTACCAATTGCAGAAGTAATTCGACAACCGTCATTTATCAACCAATTATCTGTAGTCACTGCTGGACCTATACCACCTGACCCAACCAAATTGCTTTCCTCTGAAAAAATGAAACGATTGATAGCAAGTTTTCATAATAGCTTTGATTTGGTGATTTATGACGTTCCTCCTTTAATCGGGTTAGCAGATGCTAGCTTACTAGCACCTCACACAGATGGCATTTTACTGGTAGCGAGAATACATCGCACAAACTGTTTGGTATTGAAACAAGCCTTGGATAACGCCAAACGATCTCGCATGACTGTCTTAGGTCTTGTTGCTAACGGTCAAACAACTAGTTTTAACATTTATTAACTTGAGAAGAGCGAATAGAGACTCAAAGTAGTTACAGCTTGACTTTTGAAAGACCAAGTATTTTCTTGAGGGAAATGGAGTATCAGGCAATACCCAAAACCTTTCGCAGCACAGCTTGGTCTTCTAACTTGGCTTTAAGACGACCGTTTTCCAAATCGCGAATCCAACTTTGGCTTTTACCAGCCAATTTTGCCAATTCTCTTTGGGAAAGATTTAAATTTTGTCTTGCTTGTAGAATTTGATCGCCAAGCAAGAACCCTGCCGTGCTTTTTGACTTTTTTTTGTTCTTAGTAGCAGTTCGTTGTTTTTTGTCTGGTTCAATGGTTTGATGTTCCCACTCTTGTGGTAACTCAAAAGATAATATGCGAGCATTCATGAGCATATTCCACTTACCACGAGGACTTGCATCTGTTATACGGGTATTACCACCTGCATCATTAATCCAAAACTCTAACGCTTCATCTGGATCTTCGGGTATCTCAACTAATTTCGCCCATAAGGGCTGAATTTCAGGTGGATAGGTCACAGGGTCAAATGTCGGTTTCATGCCATAATAGTTAAGGACTTCTAAATCATTTTCAAAAGTCCGCAGCAGCCGTTTGCGTTCTTCCCTCTGTCTGCAAGCAACAGAGATTTTTGCTTCTCCGTAAGCTACCCGCAGTAGGGTAGGGACTGTGATCCGTTGTTCCTTCCCCATTTTGGTTTTAAACAACAGCCATAACATCAGTCGCGCTGTACCTTCATGTTGTTGCCAAATACTCATGACTGTGGTTAACAGGGATTTGGGCAAGCTGCCATATTGATAAAATGCAGTTCTTTCCTTACAACCTTGTTTATTTAAGAAATATTGAGACCAGACACCTGCTCTGACTTTAAAAGTTAACCCAGTTAAATATTTACACCCAATATTATCTTCTTGAAAGTGATGTTGAATGTCTATCAAGTGCCACAGTCGGCTGTCTTCTACAGAAAACCCCTTAATATAACCTTGTTGGGGCCAATTAATGGAAACAATCAGCGAACAAGCTTGTTGTACCAAATTCTTCATCAATGCCAGCTTAGCGCTTTTACTCAAGTCTTTGCGCTTTTCCATACCCAAGTATTTCTCAATTTGGCGGTCATCGATAGCAAATTCTTGTTCCCAAGGCTTATCTAAAGCTGTTACATGAGCAGCAAAAATCAAGTTGATGCAAGCCGCTCTAATATCAAAATTCTCTATTGTTTCTAATTCAGTCAGAAGTTCACCCTTGTTACGGAGTTCGGAGACATGAAAAGAGATTTCTCCCTTTCCTTGATTAACTTGTCTGAAATAACACACTTTTTGAGATTCATCAATTGCCCAAGGTAGCGAAGTTCTTTGAGAAAGAACATTACAAGCTTCCCATATGACTAGTGATGATGCAAATGGATTGGTCTTACCGTTGGCAAATAAATCAGGACTAGTTACTTCTCTAAAGTCAATTTTGCATCGCCCTCTTTTTGCCTGTAAAGGAATGGGCGACTGTGTTGGGCAAACAATTACACATTGAGGTTCGGGGTAATAGCCCTCGCAATTGTTACAAAGGCTAGGATCGATCCAGTATTCATCGTTCTCTAGTTTGATAGCACCAGTAGGACATTGGGGACGGCAATTGTCACATCCAACGCAACTGTTGTTAGGAATTGTATAAGACATATGGCTTCTTCCCACTCTAATCGTTGAGATGTTTGGCTCAAGTCTCCCCTAGATGTGTCCTTTACTCTCTCCACTCTTCACCGCGTTATTTTTGGTAAAAATGGATTTTTTTACCGTACTCATTACCCACATCTTTAATTGGGACTATACATCCAATTGGAAGCTATTTAAGGTTTTTAACCAGAGCCTATTTTTTTAGTTTCCTACTTTATAATATTTCATAAATTTTTCTAAAAATGTGTTCTTAACGAGCTAAAGAAGTTTTAAAAAACTACGCTTAAGAAGTAATTGAATAACACTTTTCCATGTTCGCATCATATAGTTAATAATTGTTAATCTAGAACAATTCGGATAATTAAAATATATCTTTTCATGCAATTATTAATAATATTAATATTTATATTTTTAAATTTTATGTTAAAAAAACAACATTTTTATTTTTCAATTTAACATTTAAAATAGTTTTTTGATAACAAAAAAAATAAATAATTTTGTATTTACTAATACTCTTAATTATTCTCTAAAATTCAAGCATTAGTTTATTGATAATAAATAGCATTAATTATGGATTAAATTGAGATAATAACTTTAAAGGATTCTGTAAGAAAACTGAGGTATACAACTGTCCAACTCATCTAGCTCTCTTCTAAAATATGCTCTCTTTTCTCTAACTTTATTTTAAATAAATCGCATTTAAATACCAAAAAAATTTAAAAAGACTTTTGTAAGTCAGAAAACTTTAATGAAATCCTAGATTGTTGGAAGAAGTTAAGAATGTAAAAATAACCTTATGTTAGTATGAACGAAAGAGTAACATTTGTAGATGTACTGACAGAAGGAAAAATCATGGCAACCGTAACAGGATTGACATTTGGTGGTAAAACTTGGACACCTAAATTTGTGGAAGCGATCGATCAAGAAAAATGCATTGGTTGTGGCAGATGTTTTAAAATTTGCGGCCACAATGTACTGCTGCTAAAAGCAATGAATGAAGAAGGTGAATTTGTAGAAGATGAAGATGATGATGAAATTGAAAAGAAGGTGATGACGATCGCTAACAGAGACAACTGTATTGGTTGTGAAGCATGTGCCAAAATTTGCTCCAAAAATTGCTACACCCATACTGCTTTAAATAACTAAGAATGAAGGATAAAGGATAAAGGGTAAGTTTTGTCATTTTCACTTCAATTTCAAACTTTATACTTTATCCTTCATCCTTAAGAGTGACTGAATTAAAAGTTTGTAGTAAACAAAAATGTAAATTGCAAGTTGTCTGCGGTGAACATATTAAACCTTGCTACCAATACCCTAATCAATTGTTAAGACTAAAGCAATCTTCTCTACTACTAGTTAATCTTGAAGAAGAAGACTTCTCCACCCCGATATAGAGAGATAGTCTTAATGAGAGTAGATAGTTGTTAGTGGTTGAGAGCCAAGCAGTTTTCCAACCACCAACGACTAGCCACTAACCACTAAACCCTAACCCGTTCTTTGTAAAGAGCAGGCATTTATGCAACAAATTCCTGTTTCACTATTGACCCTAGTTGCTGGAATGGTCGTCACGCTTTTCAGCATATGGGTTGGACAAAACCACAGTTTATTACCAGTACAAGCATCGCAACAAGCGCCTCTGGTAGATGGTTTTTTTAACATCATGGTCTCCATTGCCACTGCTTTGTTTATTGTGGTAGAAGGAACCATTTTACTTTTTCTAGTTAAATTTCGTCGCCGTCGCGGAGACGATACAGATGGCGTACATGTAGAAGGAAATCTTCCGTTAGAAGTTTTTTGGACTGCGATTCCATCGATTATTGTTATCTGTCTCGGAATCTACAGCGTTGATGTTTATCAACAGATGGGAGGGTTTTCAGCAGGACACCATTCCCCATCTCATGTAGCCCAAATGCCAGGAAGTGCAATTGCTGCTACCCTGAATGATACCTCATCAAGTCAGTCAGAAACAGCAACGACGTCTTCAGCAACTCCAAAATATGGCTTTGGCGGAACTCCACAAACACAAGATAACCCAGCTGAGTTGGTTGTCAATGTTACGGGAATGCAATTTGCTTGGGTATTTAACTACCCTGAGAGTGGTGTCAGTACAGGAGAATTACACGTTCCTGTGGGTACAGATGTACAACTGAAGATTTCTGCAACCGATGTAATTCACTCTTTTTGGGTTCCCCAATTTCGTTTGAAGCAAGATGCAATTCCCGGTATACCTACTGAATTAAGATTTGTAGCTACCAAACCAGGTACATATCCGATCGTTTGTACGGAATTGTGCGGCGGCTACCACGGTTCAATGAGGGCGCAAGTTGTCGTTCACAACTCTCAGAAAGAGTTTGACAACTGGTTGGAAGAAAACCTCGTTGCTCAAAAGCAAGAATTGCAAGAAGCTGTTGCAGTGAAGCCTGCAAATTTATCAACATCCGAGTTTCTCGCTCCCTATGTTCGAGACATGGGAATCCAAGGCGAAACTCTCAAGTCATTGGTTGGTAGTTAGTCGTTAGTAGTTAGTGGTTAATAGTTAGTAACTAATTTAACTAATAACTAACAACTAACAATTAACACTTAACAGAGGAAAAAATATGACCCAAGTAGGACTTCCACCAAACACTCCACCAGAAAAAAGTCAAGGCGAAATTCAAGTCGCGACACATCTCCACCCCTCACATCCTCAAGCGTGGAAATGGTATGACTACTTCACGTTTAATACCGATCATAAGGTGATTGGTATCCAGTATTTGGTTACAGCATTTTTGTTTTATCTCATTGGCGGACTGATGGCTGTTGCCATGCGTGCCGAACTGGCAACCCCAGATGCAGATTTGCTAGACCCCAACCTATATAATGCTTTCATGACCAATCACGGGACGATCATGATCTTCTTATGGATCGTACCTAGTGCAATTGGTGGATTTGGGAACTATTTAGTACCATTGATGGTTGGTGCTAGAGATATGGCTTTCCCGAAACTGAACGCGATCGCCTTTTGGTTAAACCCACCCGCAGGATTGTTAATACTTGCTAGTTTCTTTTTTGGCGGTTCGCAATCTGGTTGGACAGCTTACCCTCCTCTAAGCTTGGTGACTGCTAACGCCGCCCAAACTTTGTGGATACTTGCCATTGTGTTGGTAGGAACTTCTTCGATTTTGGGATCGCTGAACTTTGTCATCACTATTTGGAAGATGAAAATTCCCAGCATGAAATGGGATCAACTCCCTCTATTCTGTTGGGCAATTATGGCAACTTCAGTACTGGCACTTGTATCTACTCCAGTCTTAGCAGCAGGGTTAATATTGCTGTTGTTCGATCTCAATTTTGGGACATCCTTTTTTAAACCAGATGCAGGTGGTAATGTAATTATTTACCAACACTTGTTTTGGTTCTACTCCCACCCGGCAGTTTATCTGATGATTCTGCCAATCTTTGGTATTATGTCTGAAGTCATCCCGGTTCACGCCCGCAAATCTATTTTTGGATATAAAGCGATCGCTTATTCAAGTTTGGCAATTTGCGTTGTGGGATTGTTTGTCTGGGTACATCATATGTTCACCAGTGGTACGCCCGGTTGGATGCGGATGTTCTTCACGATTTCGACCCTAATTGTTGCCGTTCCTACTGGTGTCAAGATTTTTGGCTGGGTTGCTACCCTTTGGGGAGGTAAAATTCGCTTCACATCAGCCATGCTTTTCGCCCTTGGCTTACTATCCATGTTTGTCATGGGTGGATTGAGCGGTGTGACCATGGGAACTGCTCCCTTTGACGTTCACGTTCACGATACATACTACGTCGTAGCGCACTTCCACTACGTCTTATTTGGTGGTTCTGTATTTGGTATTTATGCCGGCATCTATCACTGGTTCCCCAAAATGACGGGACGGATGCTCAATGAACCTTTAGGTCGCATTCACTTCATCCTCACTTTGATTGGCACTAACTTGACCTTCCTACCCATGCACGAATTGGGTTTGCAAGGAATGCCCCGAAGAGTTGCGATGTACGATCCGCAATTTATCTCGCTCAATCAGATTTGTACTTACGGTGCCTACATCTTAGGGCTATCAGTAATTCCATTTACTATCAATATCATTTGGAGTTGGATTGCCGGAAGAAAAGCCGAAGACAATCCTTGGAATGCACTCACCTTAGAATGGACAACAAGTTCACCACCCATAGTTGAAAACTGGGAAGTTCTACCCGTTCTTACACACGGTCCCTACGACTACGGTTTGGATAGCCATAATGCTGCTCCACAAACTAGTGAAAAGGCTGTTCCTGCACAGTAGTTCTTCGGTCCCAGGCTCAGTCTGGAAATACCTCGTTCCCAGGCTAAGCCTGGGAATACCAACCTTGAGGCTCCGCCTCCAATATTGAACTAAAGATTTATGATGGACGCAGCAAAAAATATTAACAACCCCGTTGCTCTAGAAACAACGAGCGATCGTCACGAAGAACATCCAGATTTACGAGTCTTAGGACTCTCAGCATTCCTTGTTTCTGAATCCTTAATGTTTGCCGGCTTTTTTGCCACGTATCTCTTGTTTCGAGGTGGTGCTGATGTTTGGCCTCCACAGGGAACAGAAGTAGAATTGTTGTTACCTACAATCAATACCATCATTCTGGTATCAAGTAGCTTTGTCATTCACCTAGGTGATGCTGCCATTAAGAAAAATGATGTCCAAGGAATGCAAAAGTGGTACAAAATCACTGCTATCATGGGCGCAATTTTCTTACTCGGTCAAATCGTTGAGTACTTAACCTTAGGATACGGTCTAACTACCAATATCTTTTCTAACTGTTTTTACTTAATGACTGGTTTCCACGGGTTACACGTTTTTGTGGGACTGTTATTGATTTTAGGCGTGTTATGGCGTTCCCGGCGTCCCGGTCACTATTCTGCTACCAAACACGTTGGGATTGAAATGGCAGAAATTTACTGGCACTTTGTGGACATCATTTGGATTGTTCTTTTCACCCTACTCTATATTCTGACACAGTTTTGAAATGGCTAATGGCTAATGGTGAGACCAGCCCTGCAGGCGGGTTTCCCGCCGTAGGGGACTGGCGAACCCGGAGGGCTAATGGCTAATGGCTAATGGCTAATAGTCCTAACCTGTAAATAGGTTTCTAACTAACGTATAGCCTTTGCAGATCTTGTAGCATGTGTTTTGCGTATAGCGTAACAAAGGTATAGAGCGTATAGTCATGAACAATTAGCTAATAGCTAATAGCCATTAGCCATTAGCTATTAGCTATTACCCAGTAAAAATTTTATGCAAAGTGAAGCAGATAAATTTTCGTGGTTCCAAATTCCAGAAGACATCAAAAAGTTATTGATACTTGCAGCAGAAAACTGGGAAAATACTTTGGAATCCGATAAGTATATGAATCAAGCCTTAGCTAAAACAGGAGAATATACAGAGATTTTAGTAGCTGCCTACAGATATTTTTTTTACAAAAATAATTACATAATGGCACTGCAAACAGCAACTAAAGTTATAGATAGAATTAAAGAAGCAGAACAATTTCCCGAACAATGGGAGCAACTTAAACCAATATTAGCTACTCGGAAAGATGATTGTAGAATCAGATTATACCTCAATGCATATGCTGCTTCAGGTTTAGTGTTAGCAAAGCTAGGAGAAATAGAGCAAGCTAAAGAGATTAGTGCTAGAGTAAAAGAAATAGATGATAAAAATGAGTTTGGGGCTGGCATTTTATATGATATCTTGACACGTCCCAAAGAAGAAGACGAATAAAAAAGTGATTTTTGGGTCTTAGGTAATTAATCCAAAATCCAAAATCGAAATCGAAAATGACTTAATTTATTCATAAAAGTTATGAAAGGTAGGGATTGGTTTGTCACTGATGACGGACAGTATCAAGCCTGTCAATCAGTTAGACCCTGGGATTTATTAAGAGAGAATTATCGTCTCTATCGGTTTCTAACTGAAGTAGAAGATGTTCTTAGTAGTATTGAAGATGAGACTAGCCAACTTCCAGAAATTCGGATGTTGGTAAGGCGTTTAATTGTGAACTCTTACTGGGTACAAAGTCGATATTTAGAACCTTGTACCAAAACAGGAACCTCTATTTTACTCCTGTATGATGAATTAGGTTTTCCATTTACCGTGCAAACTGTGACATTTGCACCAGGTACTGTGTCAACAATTCACAATCATGGAACTTGGGGTGTAGTCGCAGTCTTAAAAGGCGAAGAGAGAAATACTTTTTGGCAGCGAATCCCTCATTCAGATTCTCAAGACAAAATTGACCGAACTGGAGAACTGACTCTCTTCCCTGGAGATATTATTAGCTTTACTCCTGATGCTATTCACAGCGTAGAAGCAGTTGGCGAGCAACCAACTGTAACTTTTAATATTTATGGAGAAACTCGTATGCGAGAAAGATTTGAGTTCGATCCAGTTAACTTTACTGCTAAAAATTTTTAACTGAATTAGCAGGTTGTTAGTTGTTGTTTATGACCACTAAGAACTAACTACTAACCACTAACCATTGATGGAGATAACTTTATGGCAAGAATCATTTTTTATGAAAAACCAGGCTGTAGAGGTAGTGTTAAGCAAAAAACTTTACTAACTGCTGCAGGTCATCAAGTTGTAGCTTACAATTTATTGACCGAACCTTGGACGGCGGAACGTTTGCGCTCATTTTTTGGCGATCGCCCCGTGTCTGAATGGTTTAATCGCACTGCTCCACGAGTACAATCCGGAGAGATAGTTCCTGACAAGCTCGATGCTGAAAGCGCTTTGCTACTCATGCTTAAAGACCCTATACTCATTCGTCGTCCTTTGATTGAAGTTGGCGATCGTCGTGAGGTCGGTTTTGATGTGGAACTCCTAGATGGATGGATTGGTTTAAAGCCTGTAGATGAGTCTTTGAAAGAAGTGAGTGAGACTCTCATGCAACAAGACTTGCAAAATTGTGCTCACGGACACGGACACGGACACAGCGAGCACAAACACGAACACGGTTCTGGCTCTTGCAAGCACTAGTGGATAAGTTGTGAGGTATTTAATTTTCTCATGTTGGCTGAAGGGGGATAGTAGGAGAAGATTTGGCTGACCGCTCTCTCGTTTCTGATGGTTCGTCATATAAATTCTCATAAGCAATCCCTTTGCCAGCCCTACAGACTGGAAGTCTGTGGCTACATAAAACAAGCCCACCTGCGTGGGCTAAAACCTAAAGCCCACGCAGGTGGGCTTTGTTTGTGCCGAGGCAGCGCGTTGCCCAGAGCAGCGCCGTGCGGAGAGAAGTTGCGGCTTGGGGGTTTCCCCCAATAGCAAACTTCGGAGGGTTCCCCCCGTTGAGGCGACTGCGGGGGGTTCCCCCCGTTGTAGCGCCTGCCGTCCACATTTCTAATGTGAGGGCGTTTTGGCAAAGGTATTGATTTTTAGTCAAAGTATTGCTGGTGGCGTAGGCTTGGGTTGGATGTTCTATATTTTTCTAGATACTAAATAATTTCTCGTATAAATTTTCATTTTTTTCTTTATACTTTCTTAAGATTTGTACAACCACCAAAGCCAAAAATTATCGAGTATACTTGTGGCACCCAAGTACCCTTATTCAGTAATTATACCCAACTAAAAGTTAAACAACTCAGTTAACTTTTAGATCGGGTATAAAATGCTCAAGGTTTTATAGCAATCCTATTTGATTTATGAAATACACATAGGGGAGCCATCCTCGTATGCGGGTTACTCGCGCACGGTGGTGTGGCATAGAGCACGTTACCTTGCCTAAAGTACTTAGAATTTTTACGAATGATTTAGGATTGCTATATAAAAGTCAAATATGGTTAGTAAATTCAGCCAATTTTCCTAGCGTATTAGACATTACGGGCTTTGAATGAGCATTGTTATCACAATACTTACTGAAGCGTTACAAGTACACAATTATTCAAATCAAGAAGTAACAATGTCACAAGAAACAGTCGTTCAATTTTTTGATGCTGCATTTCAGGATCAAATCATACAGGGACAATTGAATTATGCTTTTGCTGCGATCGCACCAGAAGCCCTGATCCAAATTGCTGGCGAGAATGGTTATAGTTTTACAGCTGGAGAATTACAAGCGGTTTTAGAACAACAGGCGGAATTGTCTGATGAACAGTTAAATTCCGTGGCTGGAGGTAGAGCGGCATATTTTGTCCGTGAAGGCGGTCCTATCTTTGCACAAAAGCAGTCCTACGATTCTCCGATGCGCGATGAATTAGGTGACGAAGAGGTTGATTTTGCCACGAATTCCAATACCTCTGCTGTGGAAGCCTTTCGCTCACTTACAGATTGATCGGTAACCATACTCTTGAGCTTGGTTGATGGGGAGATTTGATAAATGCTGAGATCTTCCCAATCCATCAAGCTGAGTGAAGCCTATAAGATTTTTCTGAAAGACATAAAATCATACCAATTTGAACAAAGAATGCGATAGATAGTTGGACTAAAGCAAGCCCAGAAAAGGCTTTCTCAATTTAAAATCTCAAATCCAAAATGGTATCAGCGTTTAACTCATAACAATCAGTACTATTTATTAAGTTTTTCTTGGAAGAATTTATGACATCTGGCGAGAAAAGAAAAGTTCAATTTGTCATTAAAAGTTCTAAGTTTTGCAATCTTCGCTGTCGTTACTGCTATGAATACGCGGAGTTAGGCAATCGTGAAGCGATCGCACCAGAGCAGTTAGATCGGATGTATGCTCATATTGCCAGTTATTACAGTCGCCTCGATCGCCCGGTAGAGATCCAGTTTATTTGGCATGGTGGTGAACCTCTTTTACAACATCCAGACTATTACTGGCGAACTTTTGACCGTCAGCAACAAATTTTTGGAGAACTGGCTGATTCCGTTACAAATACTGTTCAGACTAATTTGACTGTACTGAACAAACACCAGATTCATTTGTTGCGGGAAGGATTTGATGGTGTAGGAGTTTCTATAGATTTATTTGGGGGTCTGCGGGTTAATCAAACAAACGTAGATTCTTTAGACAGAGTTTTAGCAAATATGGATTGTTTGCGCTCTGAAAAAGTGCGTTTTGGATGTATCACGGTTTTAACTCAGTTGAATTTACCTTATTTGGAAGAAATTTATAAATTTTATAACAAAATAAAAATACCATTTCGAGTTTTACCACTCTTTAATGGAGCATTTGATGGACAACATCAAGGATATGAAATCAGCCCTAATGAGGTTTTAATCGCTTATTGTACCTTGTTCGATCTGTGGTTGGAAAGTAAAAAACCAGTCATTGTTAGACCAATTATTGATTATATTAAACAGGTAATTCAATACTATACTCCTAATACAAAACCAAATTTCTATAATAAAAGAGAATGGGAATCTATTTATTTGGTCAATATCAATGGTGACATCTATAGTTATGCAGATGCTTATAACATTGACTTTTGTCATGGCAATGTGTTTGCAACGCCTATGGAAAATATCATTCTTAGCTCAGGACATCAAAAAGCTATAGCAGCAGCAGAAAAACGCATGGCGTCTGCATGTCATTCATGTAAATATTTTGGCAGTTGTAGTGGTTATCCCGTTGCAGAAGAAAGTGTAATTCACAATCAAATGGATGAAGTAGGTCACGCCCACTGCACGAAAGAAAAAGGAATTTTGCAGTATATCGAGAAACGTTTAAAAGAAACTGGAATCATTAATCCAATAACACGCCAAGTCAATATCAATCAAGATTATATTTCTAAACATATCTTGGGTTTGGATATTTCCGTATGATTTTGTGGCAATGGAAATCGACTAGCTTATTAATTGATTTGAGAGGAGACTATGTTAGCCCAAAGTAAATTGATATGCGTACAAGAAGGAACCAAGGTTGTTTTGGATACTAATGTAGTTAGCCAAAGCCCCAGAATCTGGCTGAGTTCGGGGACGACACGGGAAATTCAACCCTTACCAGAACATATCAAATATCGCCCTGATTCGTTCGTACCCAAAGAACCATGGAAAGAACCGAACCCAACAGAATATCACCGTCTTGGTATTAATGAACCGCTCTCCCACCTTAGTTCTTGGGATCTGGGATCGTATATTGGTGTTTGTCGCTTTCCAGATGAGATTTTAGCACCATTGGAAGTCATACTTGAAGAGTTAAACACGAGAACTAAAACACTTCAATACTATCCACCTGCTAATACGCACCCAGAATATCAGAGTGCAATGACCAAAATCATCAATTATTTATCCTATTATTGTCTGTCGCATGAGCCACCAAAACTACTGGGTCTGCAAGTGACATTACCCGGATTGCGAACACTCACAATGGAGAACGCCGATTATTTTGTAGGAATGCACCTTGATAGTTGGGATCGAGCACCACTCAGACGCAGGCATAAATCCAGAAATCGGATCTGTATTAACTTGGGACGAGAAGAGCGCTTCTTTTTATTTATTAACCTCCCACTTATGCAGATGTTCGAGGCTCTAGGCTTTTCTGACGACGAAGTTTATAAGCATTATCGAGGGACAACCGTAGGCGATGAGTTTATGAAAAAATACCCCGATTATCCGGTCGTTAAATTGAAAGTAGCACCGAGAGAAGCGTATATTGCTCCGACAGATAACTTAATCCATGATGCTTCTTCTGTAGGTAAGCAATATCCTGACATTACGTTGTCTTTTATTGGGTATTTTGGCATTCCATTTGGTCAAAATCAAGAGCATTAATTTACAAAACAACACAGCTTTCCTGTAGAGAATTGCAAGCAATGTCTGAAATAGAATTCGATTTTCAAAAACTGATTCACCCCCTCGACACGGATATCTTTTTGAAAAACTATTGGGAGCAGCGATCGCTCTTTCTTGTTCGAGGAAAAGCAGATTATTATGCCAATCTTTTTTCAACAGAGTACATAGACGATCTCATTCGCTTTACCGACCTCAAATTTTCTGACTGTAGAGTGTTTAAGACTAAAGAAGGAGTATCCGTTGAACCCTATACAAAGATAGGACCAGATTATGCAAATTCCTATTCAGCAAATCAACTTTACGATGCTTATCACCAAGGGAACACATTCTGTATTCAGAAAATTCAAGATCGCTGTAAGCCAGTTGCTACTTTTTGTCGGAATTTAGAACAATTTCTCAATCATCCTGTAAATATTAACCTATACTTAACACCTAAAGGTGCTCAAGGATTTCCACCGCACTATGATACACACGACGTTTTTGTACTTCAGATTGCGGGATCGAAACACTGGCAAATTTATGAATATTTATCGGATTTGCCCCTCGTTACCAGAGGTTATGCAGTCGATCCGAAAAACTTAGACACGCCAACCCATAATGTTTGTTTGCAGGCGGGTGACTTATTGTATATTCCCCGTGGTTGTGTTCATGAGGCAATGACCTCAGACAGCTCCTCATTACATCTGACAGTGGGAATTTGTGTCTTTGAGTGGGCAACTCTCATTCAGGAAGCGATTTTATCTATCGCCGAACAGAACGTTCATTTCCGCAAAGCACTACCAGTAGGCTTTATCCATCGGAGCGAAGCTATGGCATCGATGAAAAATCAATTAGCAGAACTTTTGCAAGTCCTTGCTGATAAGGTCAACCACGAAGACGCTATAGAACGGTTAACCAAACGTTTCATTGGAGGGATGTCTCCACTCCCTGATGGACATTTTATCAGTTTGGATGCAGTTAATGAAATCGATCCCAATACTACTGTTGCTAAGCGAAAGGGAATGATTTGTCATATCACCAGAAAAACGGATTCAGTAACCATTCAATTCCCAGGAGGAACCGTTGAGGGGCCGCAGTCCATTGAGCCAGCGCTTCGCTTTATCACCAACTCAGAACAATTTCTCGTCAAAGACCTTCCAGGTATCCTCAGCAGTCATAGCAAAGTAGTTCTGGTGCGACGTTTGGTTAAAGAAGGACTGTTAATGATTCAACGCTAATCCCAAGCACCAAAAGTCTGAATGTAACAAACAATGTCTAACCCAGATTTTGATTTTGAGAAATTAATTCAACCTATCGATTCACAAACCTTTTTAACCAATTATTGGGAGCAAAAACCACTTGTTTTGATGAGAGAAGATGCAAATTACTATGTTAGCCTTCTCTCAATGAAAGAGATTGACAATATCATATGTTTCGCTAATTTGAGATCGGGCGATATTGAGACTGATTCTTTAAATCGCTCTAGTGATTTTAAATATTCTGATTCCCATACAGTTCCTAGTATTAATCACCTTTACCAAGCTTATTCTCAAGGTCATACTTTACTTATACACGAGCTTCAGTACCACTGGAAAGCAATTGCTGCTTTCTGCTGTCGTCTGGAACAATTTCTCAATCATCCTGTAAATGCAAACCTGTATTTAACACCTAAGAATTCACAAGCCTATCCAGCGCACTTTGATTTAAACGACGTTTTCATTCTTCAATTAGAAGGTGCTAAACTCTGGCGCATTTACGATTCCTTTTTAGATTTACCCACTGCTGCTCACATCCAAGCAATACCAAAAAAAATACTAGACGCATCGCCACGGGAAGTTTATCTCCAAGCTGGTGATTTATTGTATCTCCCTCGTGGTTTTGTTCATGAAGTGCTTGCTTTAGAAAGTTCCTCGTTGCACCTTACAATTGCTATAGATGTCTTTAAATGGAGTCACCTCATAACTGAAATGCTTGCATCTGCCACGGAGCAAAATGTCCGCTTTCGTAAAGCACTACCAGTCGGCTTCCTTCATCGGAGCGAAGCAATGGAGTTGATGAAAACTCAATTAGCAGAACTCTTGCAAGTTTTGGCTGCTAATGTCGATCGCGAAGATGCTGTGGAACAGCTGACCAAACGTTTCATTAAAGAAAAATTTCCATTGGCGATGTGAATTCTCTAGCAATCCTATTTGAGATCTCAACAAGAGAGATAAGAGAGACAAGGGAGACAAGGAGGACAAGGAGGACAAGGAGGACAAGGAAGAGGTGTTTGTAAATCATGTAGGACTGCTATATCAGTTATTGAGGTCAATCTATCCAGAATTCTTGCCTTCACGGCTACTCACAGATTGGGATTTTTCGTGAGTTTGCTCAACCGCGTAATACTAGAGCAAATACTTCCCACTTCCTTACGGCTCGTCTACAGAAGGTGCTGATACTGCAATTATTCTTCAGTCATTTCCTCTTCATCTTCCTCCTTAATCTCTTCCCAATCACCCCGTGCCAAGCCACGCTTGTGTTGCACCAGAATAAATTCGCCTTACCTATTCCTCAAATATTCCCCCGTCCCACTTAAAAATCTAGGTTATGACCAACAATGTAACAAAAAACACTTGTAGAGAAGTCTCTTTACCATTAAGTTTTGAAAATGATTATATATTGGTAGGAAATTGGGACTTTTTTAGTTGAAATCTTTATTTGACTTTCTAGAGTTCTTACTGTCCAGTGGACTGTTAGCCGCAAGAGTACTGCGCCCCAGCGCGAAGCTTGGGTGTAGGGAATTGCAGTTGAGCGAGTGCTTTTTCTAGAAGATATAATGGTTCGCGAATACTCTTCGTAAAATGAAAAGAATGAACAGTAAAAATCAACCCTACCAGTAGCTTTTATGACCCAAACACTACCACTACAAAAGCTATTTACCTTCAATGAATTTATTGAATGGTATCCAGAAAACTCACCCCGGCGCTACGAGCTACACAACGGAGTCATAATTGAGATGCCCCCACCAACTGGCGACCATGAAGATGTTGTAGGTTTTTTGATTGAACAAATCGTAACTGAATTTAAGCAGTGTAAGCTACCCTATACCATCCCAAAATCCGCTTTAGTTAAAACGCCTCATGGTGAATCAGCCTACATACCCGATGTATTGGTACTTAATCGGGACAATTTAAAAAATGAACCATTGTGGAAAAAAGAATCGACTGTTATCTACCCTGAATCTGTACCGTTGATAGTTGAAGTAGTTTCAACAAACTGGCGTGATGATTATCATAATAAATTCGGGAATTATGAAGAGATGGGAATACCCGAATATTGGATTGTAGATTACGCTGCATTGGGCGGGCGTAAGTTTATTGGCAATCCCAAACAACCTACAATTACTGTTTGCGAATTGATTGACGGTGAATATCAAATGGCCCCGTTTAGGGGCGATGATTTGATTGCGTCACCTACTTTTCCACAGTTGAATTTAACCGCACAACAGGTATTTAGCTCTGTGATTTAATGAAAAATCCCCTATCGCTTTCTCCAGTGGTAGGGTATAGTTATGTTTTTGTAAAATTATACTTTGGCACTATTGTACTTTTAGACAAAACTAAAAGTTAACCTAATTTACGACGGTTGTTTTCTACAATCTGCACTACCGCGAGTCCTTCAGAGATGGGTATGGTAGCGTCAAACTTTGGTGGGACAACTATTTTTCCAATTTTATTAATATAACCCCACTTGCTACCTATTGGGGCTGTCGCCCCGGACGCGGGGCGTAGCGACTCTCCGTGTCTGGTGTGTTAACTGAACCGTATTGAGTTATAGTCCATTTCCAATTAAAATAAAAGATGCCCAATAATAGGGGTGTTTAAATTGACTGTTACTTCCTGTTAATAATTCTAATTGTGCGTTGCGTAAAGCTTCGGCTTTGCTCAATTTCCCAGCTTTTAATGTTGTATAAAATGCATTCATTAAGGCTTGCGTACCACCATCAGAAACAGACCACAATGAAGCAATAGAGGCTTTGGCACCTGTTAATTGAATTTGATATCCCAAACCTAGAATTTCCTGACCGTTACCTAATTGTTTGCCCAAACCAGTTTGACAGGCACTTAAAACGACTAAATCAACATTAGGTAAAGACCAATTTTCTATATCTTTAAGGGTGACACGTGTACCATCCCCAAACAAAATAAATGAATCTTCAGGATTACCGCTCACTAGCATGCCATGCGTTGCTAAATGCACGATTTTGTAATCATTCATCTGTGGGATGGCAACTTGGGTGTTAAATTCTTTATCTAAAAGAATCTTTGTGTTTTGAATTGTCTTAGCTAAATTTTCAACTTCAGCTTTGGCAAATTGCAACCCGCTCAATGTTTCTTTTCTTTCCCCTACAGCTACTTGATAATCACCCTTGGTAAAAGCAGCGGCTAAAGTGGTTAAAGATGCTGGAGGTTTATTGTTTAATTTAGTTAAACTTGCAGCCGTAATATTGTTGACAATAAAACGCTCAACCAACCAATTTTTTCCGTCGTATAATGCTGCTAAAGGTATATATCTCAGTTTGCTATCCGGAGCATAGATAATTGCTTTTGCATCAGCTTGTTTGATGTCATTTTCAATAGGTTTAATGAGCCAATTATATAATTGTGTGGCAGAATTTTTGCTATCTTTATAAGGAGCTACTAGGGCTTGGCGAAATTCAGTAATAACCTGATTTAATTCAGATGCTTTGACTGGTACCGGACGGTGAATTGGGGGTGAATCCGCAGTTACTAAAACTAACTCTAATCTATCTTCTAAAACTAAGGGATATAATAAGACTGTTTTTTGATTTAACTGGCGTAAATTATCTCGCAGTGAGTTAAGTTGACGCAAACTGAGATTTTCCTGTCCGGAGTTAGTCGATAATTGTTGCACTAATGCTACTACAGACGGATTTTTGGTGAATTTATTAAATTCAGCCGTAATTGCCTGTTCGAGTTTGACTAATTCAGCGATGCGTTTTTCTTGAGCAGATGTCCGCGAAGTTTGGGGAATTTTTCTGAGATTGGTGAGTTCTTGTCCCAGTGCGATCGCTTTGTCTTGAATGACACTATATTTTTGTGTAATATCTTGTTCTTGGGGCTTGAGTGGTAAATTTTGGGATACTGGAGTTTCTATATTTGTTCCTCTTTGTCCGCTATTAGCAACTGCTGTTTTCTTAGGTGTTATGCGCTCAATTCCGATAAAATCACTCACTTCTTGGATTTTGAGTAAATCCAGAACTTGTTGCGCTTCTGCGGAACGATTTTGTTTAAGCAATAAATCGGCGAGGCGGCGGTATCTTTCTGCTACCGTTTCTGTATAAGATTGTTGAATAGCAGTTGGCATAACGCGCAAGTTTTGCCGAATTTCCTCAGTTAAATTAACTGATTTTTTGTAAAATGCAATTGCTAGCTGTGGTTGATTTTGTCCGGATAAAGTATCTCCTAAAAATTTCATTGTTGTGGCTTCACTGGCTCGATCGCTCACTTCGCGGTGTATAGCTAAAGCTTGCTGATACAATTCTTCCGCTTTGGCGTATTGATTTTGCTGTTGGTAAATTTGTCCTAGATGGCTCATTGTCACACCTTCCCCGGTGCGATCGCCCACTTCTCGATAAATAGCTAAGGCTTGCTGGTTTAATTCAATTGCTTGCTGATATTTGCTTAAATTGCTATGAACACGCGCAATATTATTAAGAGTGGCAGCAACCCCTAGTTTGTAATTATTTTCCTTGTAGATATTTAAAGCTTGTTGATATATCTTTAAAGCTTGGTCGTATTTACCTAAGTTTGCATATATTTGTCCAATATTATTAAGATTGATTGCTCTCCCTTGGAATTGAAAAGAGTCTTTACCAAAAGCATCACCAACAATAGCACGACTGACAAATTGTTGAGATGCTTGGGAGTTTTGACCGAGATAATCGTAAAGTAATTTAATATCTTGTTTGTTAACTTCTTCAGAATTAGTACTACTCAGTCTGTTATAAATATTTGCAGATTGCTCTGCGAGTTCTAAAGACTTCTGAGACTGACCCAAGCTAAAATAAGCCCCCGCGAGATTATTCATAGTTGCTGCTTGCGTACCTAAATAATTTGAGCAGCATTCTTGCAAACTGTTTAAAGCTTGTTGGTAAGAATTTACAGCTTGAGCATAGTTTCCTAAGTTAACATAAACTACACCAATATTATTTAGAGTTTGAATGCTGCCAATCTTATCATCACTGGTTTTTTGGAGAGCTAAACTTTGTTGATAAAAATCTAAAGCTTTGGCATACTGTCCCGTGCGAAAATAAACGCTACCCAGATCGCCAAGCATAATTGTTTCGCTTGTAGCATAGCTAGTATCTTTTGGGTTAGCGGCTTTTAGTTCTCGAAGAATCGCTAAACCATTTTGATACGCTTCTATAGCTTGAGGATACCGTCCCAAATTGACGTACACTTCACCTAGATAGGAAACAGGTATCCATTCATTTTGGCGATCGCGTGTTTTTCTGCGAATATCTAAAGAGGATTGAAAATATTCCAACGCTTGAGGATATTTACCTTGACGGAGATATACATATCCAATGTTCGTAAGGGAGTTAGCTTCCCCGGCTTTCGCACCGTATTTTTGGAAAATAGTTAAAGCCTGTTGAGATTGCGTTAACGCTGTTTGTAATTCATTCAAACCAACCAAATCCTTATAAATTAGACCTCCAGCGTTATTATTTAACATAACAGCTTCCGCGATCTGTTCTTCAGGTGTTGGAGTCGGTGCTTGTGCTAGAGATGGGGAAGCTAAAGCTAGGATCAGTGTTAAGGAAATAATAGGAAGTTGCATATATGTATTAATAGTGACAAGATTTTTTCTATGATAGTCGTAGTTCTAAGGAACCGCCAGGTTTGTGTTACTGCTAGATCTCAATACCTTTGCCAATTTCTCAAAAGCCCTACAGACTGGAAGTCTGTGGCTACATAAACCAAGCCCACCTGCGTGGGCTTTGGGTTTTAGCCCACGCAGGTGGGCTTTGTTTGTATAGCCTCACATTTCTAATGTGAGGGCGTTTTGGCAAAGGTATTGAGATCTTCAACTTCGTTCCCTTGTCTCCCTTGTCTCCCTTGTCCGGATCTCAAAAAGGATTGCTACATCTGCCGTGCCATTAAATTTGCAAATAATCCTTCTTGATTGACTAATTCCTCAAATTTACCTTGTTGAACAACTCGCCCAGCTTCAATGACATAAATTCGGTCGGCGTTCTGGATAGTGCTGAGGCGATGGGCAATAACGATGCGTGTTACTCCCAAATTGTCTAAGCTGGTACTAACGATAGCTTGGGTGCGATTATCTAAGGCACTGGTCGCTTCATCAAAAATAAGAATTTTAGGTTTTAATACTAAAGCACGGGCAATTAATAGTCGCTGTCTTTGTCCGCCAGACAGGTTTGTCCCTCCTTCGGAAATAACCGTGTGCATTTCCATTGGCATTGACTGAATATCTTCAGCAAAACCAGCCATGCGTGCTGCTTCCCAAGCTTCTTCCATTGTCACCAATGCGCCACTAGAAATATTTTCAAAAATCGAGGCGCTATTAATCCGCCCGTTTTGCAGCACTACACCAATTTGCCGCCGTACTGCAGATATATCTAGCCCTGATAAATCCTGCCCATCGTAGTAAATCGTCCCATCTTTGGGCGTTTCAAATCCCAACAACAGCCTGATAAGTGTGGATTTACCACTACCAGAAGGTCCTACTAAAGCAATAAATTCTCCTGGTTGTGCCTGAATGGTGACATCAGCTAAATTCAAGGGACCGTCTTCTCGGTAACGGAACGTTACGCGATCGACTTTAACTTTACCCGTTAATCGTCCCGGATCGCTTTTGCTAAGGTCAATTTCCGATTGAGCTTGAAAGATGGGCTTTGCCCGTTCCCAGAAAATGCTGATATCCAAAATGCTGACTATAGTATTACTTAATTGCGTTGTTCCAACAATAAATATGGCAAAGGCTGAGTTAAATGCTAAAAATTTACCTGTAGATAATCCTGCATCCCCTGCAGACGGGGCTTGAGTTATAAACGTGACCGCCAACCAAAAGATAATTATTGAACTGACAGTTGGCATAATGGTATTAAATATAGCTAAGATATCTTCAATGAATTCTGTACTCAATTTGAGTTTTAGCTGTTGACTGTACTTTTTTGCCCAATAAGCAAAGGCGCGGTCTTCTGCACTGGTGACACGGAGTTTAGACACGCCAGCAACCATCTGTACTGTAAAGCCAAAAATATCTCCCTCGATTTCTTCTAAAGGACGCAACTTTTGACGGTTCAGTACGCCGGAGACGGTGGTAAAGACGATTGTCACCAGTGCTACTCCTACTACCACTAAAGCCAATTGAGAACTGTAAACAAACAACAATCCCAAATTGAGTAAGGAAAAGACACTTGTAAAAATTGTGCGTAGTACTGTGTCACTGAGTTTCTGACGAATCTGAGTGATAACGGAAACACGAGATTGTAAATCCCCAATAGAATATTCACGAAAGAAAGATACTCGCAAATTTAATAATCTATCCCAGAGGGCTGCTTGGGAGTCTATACTGGCTTTAGTATCCAGTCTTAGGGTGGAAAAACCTTGAGCAATTTGAAAAATTATTGTGCCGATACTGGCGGCAAAAAGACCCAAGGCGATTTGTACTAATAAACCTCGGTCTGCGTCGGGAATAGCAGAATCAATGAGAACGGCAGTTGCTAAGGGAGTTAACATCCCCAGTAATGTGGCGATTGTACCTGTCAGGAGAATGACGAGCACTTCTTTGATTTGTCCTTGGAAAGCAAATACTAACAGATCGATAGCAGTGAGATGTTTGTCGGGTAGGGGACGATAAAACACATAGGCAAAGGGAGCTAGTGTTTGGGCAGTATCGTTATTTACAGGAATGCGAGTATGATTTGGGTCAAAAATTTCGTATTTTCTTGCACCCACCGGTAGCACTGCTACAGGACGGTTATCTTGCTGTGTATATGCCAAGAGGGGTCCAGTATCTTTTTGCCACCATTTATCGTTCAGTAAAACCCGCCTGATACGAATGCGCGATGCACGAGCGATCGCTTCTAGGGGTTCTTTAATCCGATTCATATCTTCGGAACGTGCAGGGGGCAAAATCTTTATTCCTAATGCTTTGCCTACCGCACCTGTAGCAATTAAAAGAGGTGTCTCTGATTGCAAAAATTCCGCTTGTTTTGGCTTGAGGACTGCTGCCAAATTACCTAAAGCACCAACTTTTGCTTGATGATTAAGTTGTTCTCGTGCTTGGAATTGCTGCCATTTTGCGGTTAACTCCTCCTGTTCTATTTGCATTAAAATTTGGCAGAAATCGCTATGGAGTTCGTTGAGAGCCACTTGGATAGTGTCCCAACTATTCAGTTTTTCAGGATAGGAAAACACGGGGGAAATCACGGCGCGATCGCCTGCACAACTACAGATATGTTTCCTCCAAATCTGCACTAACTCGAGAAACTTTTCTGGCTCGCATTTCTCCTCACTCTCTACAGTCAGTTGCCATAATAAACTATCTTCCATAGATACCGCTAAAATCTTATGCGTCTTAGCAGCTATCCCAAACAATGCTTCCCCCGCACGGACAGTAAACAGATAGCGGCGGACCCCCTCAAATCCTTGGTGAATGGGAATGGCAAACAGAGCGATCGCACCTGATTCAACCTGCCAAAATGTTTGAGTATTGTCGAATACTAAGGACTGATTACCTGTCAATAGTAATTTGGAATCATTCATCTTAATTTATAGTGGTTTTTAATTAATATTTCATTCATTTGTAGCAAATGTTTGGCGTTACTCAATCCATATATGAATCCTGGTTATCTCGATCTAAGCCCTCAACCTAGAAGAATTTACTGCTCCCTTCTCCTTTAAGGAGAAGCGAATCCCGACTGCATACTATTCAATTGAGTTGCCACTTCTGATGGTATATTGGTAAAGCGAATATAAAAACTATTAGATTCTGCTGCTTTGTCCAAGACTTTAGCATAAGTATCTTCGCTCACCGTGCTTTCTTCAGATAAGAAAAAATTTATCTTTAAATTAGTAAATGGTTGTACTTTTAAGGAGTTTTCTATTGAATCAAAATAAATTTGTCCCCCCTTTTCTGATAGTTTTACTAACTTCCCCATCCTGATACTGCTATCTACATCTTTGCCATCTAAGATTGCATATTTTAGGGAAATTGGTGCTAGAAGTTGCAAAAATATCTCTTCTTCTTGCTCCAGGTACAAATTGTATTCACCAGCAATTCCACCTACTTCATGTATCTCTATTGGTTGTTTCACTCCTTTTGCTTGTACTTTTTTAGAACCAATAATTTTGACAATAGAACCAGCCTCATTAACAGTTGAGTCGGAAACAAAAATCTGTCCGCCGACTGTATAAGATTCAATACGATAAGTTAAATTAACTTGACTCCCGATAATTCCATATTTAGTCCGTTTTTCTGAACCAATATTACCAACTACTACCTCTGCTGTATTGATCCCAATCCCCATTTCCAATTTTGGTAAACCCATGTGCTGCATTTTTTGATTCACAGATGACATTGCTAATTGCATCGCTACAGCACAAGCTATGGCTCTCTTAGCATCATCTTCTCTAGCAATGGGAGCGCCAAATAAAACTAAAATGCCATCACCCATAAACTCATCTATAGTCCCTTGATATTGAGTAATGACATCTGCCATATATCCCAAATAAAGGTTAATAATTTTGATAACTTCTTCAGCAGGTAATCTTTCAGAGGTCGCAGTAAAACCTCTTAAATCGGAAGTGAGAATAGTAATTTTTTTGCGTTCTCCACCCAGCTTTAAGCCTTCAGGATTTTCTAACAAATTTGCGACTACTTCATCGGTAAGGTAACGACCAAAAGTTTTGCGAATAGCTCCCGCAGTCCAGGCTATATAAGCTGTCACAGCAATTCCCGCACCTATTAATGCCATTAACGGTGGGACAATAGGAATCCACCACCCAGCAAGAAAAGCGAGATAACTACTACCTATAAGACAGCATACCGCTAGGAAAAGACTCAGAGGGGGAAATAGCGATCGCCTTTTAGAACTACCGCTATATCTTTGTTGCCATATCAATGCTGAGCCAATCAATGACCACAGAGAAATCCACAACCATTCCTGGGGCTTATTCCACGTTTTAATTAAGGGTCGGTTATCTAAAGTCGCACTTAAAATTTGACTGAGCGCATGGCTGTGAATAGCTACTCCAGCCATGCGTTTGGGTGCTGTTAAGACAGTGCTGCTATAAGGTGTATAGAATAGGTCTTTGAGACTTTCGGCTGTGGGACCAATCAATACAATGCGTCCCTTGAGTAAATCCTTTGGAGTGTGATTTTCTAACACATCTATAATGGAGATACGCTGAAAATTCTGCTTGGAATGACGATAATTTATAAGAACCTGATACCCTTGGTCTTCTGCTCTAACATAACCGCCATCATTGCCTTGAAATAACGGATAGATAGTATCTCCTGTTTTCACTAAAAAATTATCTGTTTGTCCGACATAAACATCGCGCTCGTGCAGATAGAGATATGCTAGTTTAAAAGCAAAACTAAATACATTCTCCCCATTTTTATCGGCTAAATACAGCAAACTCCGCCGAACTTTACCATCTCCATCTAAAGGAAAATCATTTGCACCTACCTGTCCCAGTTTTTTGAGCACTGGTGGTGGTGCAACTGCTGAACTATCATCACTCTCAGCAACTTTTTGCACGCCAACTAAATTGGGTGTAGACTCAAAGACTTTCACTAAAGAATCATGACCGGAGCCTACTGGTAAATCTCGATAGAGATCGAGACCTATCGCGCTAGGTTTGTGTTGTTTTATATTTTCTAAAATTTTTGCTAATAAACCATCAGGTATAGGCCAATGACCGCGCTTACCAAGTTTTTGGACATCTGATTCATTAATTTCTACAATGACAATGCGCGAGTCAACAGGCTCCAGAGAACGCAACGAAAACATTCGATCTAATGCAGCTAATTCCAACATCTGCAATAGTCCACTCAAGCGCAGGAGTAATACAACTATGACTGCACTGGGAGTAGCAATTAATATCCCGCGCCATCGCCAAATTTGTATTTTAATTGAACGCCACATACAGCATTTGATTTTGGGAGTGGTTTCTTTCAGGTATAAATTGCTGTTGTATCTTGGTGAAGGAATTGCGAGCGCGAAGCGGCTGCAAAGCAGCATCGCCCTTGGCGCAAGCGAAGCTATCGCGCTGTAGGAGCAGAGGCGCAGAGAAAATGAGAATTTTGAGGTTAAAAGACATGAATTTGCTTCTCTGGTTGTACAAAATTTATAAACTATTTAGTTTTAATAGTGTTGCTAGCTACCAACGGTTGCGAAACTAAGTTTTTTAAGCCGACTGACTCTAAAAATGTTTGCCAATTAGCTAGAATCGTGCGCTCCCTGGGGTTAGCAAGACGTTGCTGCACTATAGTATGTAACGCTTCATACCAAATACCTGTCTTAGCATACATTTGGGAGAGTTGTTTGGGATTTGTTTTGGCTAGCTGCTGTGATAAAGCAGGAGTTGTTGGGATACGTTCTACCCATCCATCAACAGCCATCTCTTTCTCTGATTCTTCGGAATTGCAAGCGATGGCAAAATACCAATGGTATTGTTTGCCAACTTTGAGAGCAGGTGTATTAGATGGGAGAGTAAAGCCAATAATTCCCGGTTTGTTAGGAAGTTTAACAGTTGTTTCGTAGACTATATTGTTGTTATCTAGCAGGGATAAGTGAGCTGTTTGTGCAGTTATTTGCGGTACAAACCAATAAAAAGTCGGACGTTCAGCTAAAGTTAAACCTAACTTACTTGCAGGTATTAAAGGAATTAACTTTTCTTGACTTGCTAAATCGCAGGAATCACCGCGACTTCCCCCACCTGCTGTAGTCTGTGGAGCTTTGCGGTTTGGTGGTATGAAGTTCTGACTTATTTGCCAGTTATCCCATCTTAAAGTCACTGGTGATTCAGATCTTCCTACTTGAGAAGAACTAGAGATCGTTGCTAATACCAAAGAAACTGGAATTGTTATAAGATTTATAAACTTTTTTTTCCAATTCATATTAAGTACGGTTAATTTTCCACCTTATAAAGGACAAAAAATAGAAAAAAGCTTGCAAGGGACATAGAGAAGGGTTTTCACAGACAGTTACGACACGATCGAAGAAACCCTATGAACCAGATTAACCTATGGTGTCAAAATTGACAGTATAGTTCTTGGCGTGACAGATAATTTTATTACACTTATAATCTAGATTTGATCCTATGAGCGGACAATTGCTAACTCATTTTCCTAATTTTGCGGTTTTTAAGGATCGCGATATTGCTTGGATGATAAATATCGGTAAATATACGGAATACCGTACTGGTGAAATTCTGCTTCGAGAAGGTCAAGAAATTATTGACACAGTGGAAATTCTATTAGAAGGAGCATTGAGTATTGGTGTTTCTCCTACAGGAAATATAGAAGATGCTGTTGAAATTGAGCGCGTAACAGCTGGCGAAGTTGTAGAATTTCTATCTTTTATAGATAATCGTCCTCCATCTAGCACTTGTACCGCCTTAGAACCCTCACGGGTATTATCGTTACCCAGACATTTATTAATTAAAAAATTGGAGAACGATACAGAATTTGCTGCCCGTTTTTATCAAATGTTATCTATTTTTCTGTCGAAGCAGTTGCGAAAATTAACTGATTTTCTTATTAAAAACAAAGTAGTACCGGGAGAACCGTTACGCAAAGTTTTATTTGTCTTTGCTATCTTGAATGATGCTGATATTGATTGGATGATTGCTCGAGGCGTTAGAATGAAAGTTCATTCTGGGACGGTGCTTATAGAGGAAGGTCAACCGCCAGAAGCCTTATATATATTGTTAGATGGAAAATTAGGTATTTTTGTAACCAGCCAACAGACTGAATCGGGACAAAAAGAAATTGCTACATCAGTCAAGGGTGAAATTTTGGGAGAAATGTCCTTTGTAGAAATGACAACCGCCTCCGCTACAGTCAAAGCAGCAGAATCTGCTGTATTATTGGCACTACCAAAGCACATCCTCATGGAAAAATTAAAACAAGATACAGGATTTACAGCCAGGTTTTATCGAGCGATCGCGGTAGTGTTAGCGGATAGAATTCGCGATCGGTTATTCCGCCGGGGATTTGGCAAACTAGCCTACCAACTAGACCCAGTTTTAACAGAAGATATTGAAGTTGAAGATGAACTTGACTTAGATACCCTAGACAATACCGCCCTAGCAGGTGCTAGATTTGACTGGATGATTAAACGCCTCAATAGGCAATAATTAATTTCTTATTATTTTACAAAATATTTCTACAAGAGCTATAACATATATGGCTGAAAAAGACAGTCTATTTCGCAAGGAATCACTGGAGCGTTTATCTTCTCCAGAAAGATTGGATCGATTAATGCAGTTGGTCAACCCTCTCGATTGGCTACCCTTGACGGCGTTAGGTAGTTTTATCCTCATTGGGTTGGTTTGGAGTGTTTTTGGACGTATTCCCATCACTGTTTCAGGGAAAGGAGTGCTTATTCAACCCTATCAAGTCATCACTTTTGAGTCTCCCATTTCAGGACAATTAAAAAGTCTAAATATCAAACCTGGACAGTGTATTGAAAAAGGACATATCCTAGCTACAATCGATCCCACCGATCTTAAGCAACAGTTGCAATTGCAACGCACGAAAATCGCCGAATTACAAGCACAAAGCCAGTCTTCTATTTTACTTCAGCAACAGCATACAATGAAGGAAAAAGAAGCGATCGCATCTGCAAGGGCTAGTTATATTCAACGGTTGCGGGATACCCAAACACTCACACCTGCGTTTTATGAAAAAGGTTTAAATGCGATCCGCGAACAGCGTATAAGTCTACAACAACGCCTCAAAGATGCTCGGGGTCTTGTTCCCGTACTGAAACACAGATTTCAAGAGCGTCAGCAACTTTTAGATGTAGGAGCAATTGCCAAAGATACTTTATTACAAGCAGAGCAAGAATACAAACAAGGACGCCAAACTGTCTATGATATCCAAGCGCAACTTAAGCAATTAGATGTAGAAGAAACAGAAGCCCAACAGAGATACTTACAAAATCTGAGTTCTGTAGGAGAACTGCAAACGCAATTGAAAGACTTAGAAACTAGGAGTAAACGAATTGACCAGGAAAACGTAGAAAACCTTAATAAAAACTTTAATCAAATTCAAGAAGTCAATCGAGCGATCGCTCAACTAGAAAAACAAATATTAGATAATAGCCAAATTGTCAGTCTTAATAGTGGTTGTGTCTTGGAAACCTCTGCTTTCGTTGGTCAAGTTGTCAGTCCCGCGACTCCCATTGCATCTGTGAATCTTCGACAAAATAACACCCCATTGATAGCCATTTCCTACTTTAGCATCAAAGATGGCAAGCAGATTCAACCAGGAATGACTATGCAAATTACCCCCGACTCGGTGAAAAGAGAACGCTTTGGCGGTATTGTTGCTAAAATCACTTCGGTTCCTCCCTTACCTGTCACTAAAGAAGGTGCAAATTCTGCGATCGGCAATCCCGATTTAGCAGCCAAAATTTTACCAACTGGTGGCGGAGATATGGAAGTGCGAGCAGAGATGGTACTTGAGCCGTCTACCTTTAGTGGCTATCGTTGGTCTTCCTCCCAAGGACCAAAATTAAAAATTTCTGCGGGAACGACTACCACCGTGCGGGTAAAAGTAGCAGAACAAGCACCGATCGCTTATCTCTTACCAATTATACGTGAATTTACTGGCATTGACTAATAAATTTCTCATGACTCCCCGCGCCTGGAGTAGGAGCTTTAAAATTCTTAGAAAGCAAATATTTGTATAAGAAATGCACTTAGTTTTATCCAAATACTTATCAAACTTAAATCCCTTCCGTAAAAGAAAGCCACCGTTAGAATTAGAAACAGCAAAAAGTCAAAGTTCCTGTCGCGTCAAAACTCCGAGCCTCTTGCAAATGGAAGCCGTGGAGTGCGGTGCAGCTGCTTTGGGAATTATTTTGGCTTACTACCATAAAATTGTTCCTCTAGCAGAATTACGGCAAAATTGCGGCGTTTCCCGTGATGGTAGTAAAGCTTCCAATATTATTAAAGCTGCCAGAAACTACGGAATGCAAGCTAAAGGTTTTAAAAAGCAGTTGGCACAATTAAAAATACTCCGCCCGCCGTATATTGTCTTTTGGAATTTCAATCACTTTTTAGTAGTTGAAGGATTTAAAAAAGATTGGGTTTATCTTAACGATCCAGCTACAGGTCCAAGGCGAATTTCTTTACAGGAATTTGATGAAGCTTATACGGGGGTAGTTCTCGTGATGGAACCAGGAACAGAATTTCAAAAAGGAGGTCGCAAGCCTAGCTTAATCGGCTCATTACTCGCTCGTTTGCAGAATTCTTGGGGACCTATTCTTTATTGTTTGCTAACGGGATTTTTTTTAGTGATTCCAGGGTTTGTCCTACCAGTTTTCAACCAGGTATTTGTAGATAATATCTTAGTAGAAAATCGTACAGACTGGCTTCGTCCCCTGATTTTGGGGATGACAATTACTATGGTTATTCAGGCATGGTTGACATTACTCCAAAGACGCTTTCTCCGGAAACTGAATATAAAATTATCGGTAGAAATGTCAGGGCAATTTATTCATCATATTTTGCAATTGCCAGTAGGATTTTATGCTCAAAGATTTGCCGGAGAAATTAGCAGTCGGATTAAGATTAATACTAAAGTAGCTGAAGTGTTATCGGGTCAATTAGCTAGAACTGTTATTGATAGTGTGATGCTGGTATTTTATGCCACAGTCATGTTAGCCTACGATCGTATGCTAACTGCGATCGCTATCTGTTTTGCTGCCATTAATATATTGACATTGCAAGCAGTTTCACGACAACGTACAGATATTTATACGCGAACCATCCAAGACAGAGGCAAAGTAGCAGGTACTGAAATCGCCGGTCTCCAGAGCATGGAAACTCTGAAAGCATCAGCATTAGAATCTGATTTTTTTGCCCGTTGGTCTGGCTATTACACCAAATTTATCAACGGTCAGCAAGAACTAAGCATTACCAATCAATTCTTAGGTCTTTTACCTACATTTTTAACTGGTTTGAGCTCTCTAGCAATTTTAGCGATTGGGGGGCTACGGGTGATGGATGGACACTTAAGTATTGGAATGTTAGTTGCTTTTCAAAGTTTAATGACAAGCTTTCTCACTCCAGTAAACTCTCTCATCAATTTTGGCAGTACCCTTCAAGAACTAGAAGGTGACTTGAACCGCTTAGATGATGTGTTGCAAAACCCTATCGATCCAGAATTAGACAGTCAAAATTTACTTATTTCGCCAAAACCGCTACAGTATGCTTCATACTGCCAACTTCAGGGATATGTAGAATTAAAAAATGTCAGCTTTGGATATTCGCGAACCGATCCTCCCCTCATTCAAGATTTAAGTTTTCAGATCAAACCAGGAGAAAGGGTCGCCTTCGTTGGGGGTAGTGGTTCTGGTAAATCCACAGTTGCCAAATTAGTCGCAGGGCTTTATCAACCTTGGTCCGGTCAAATTCTCTTTGATGGTATTCCCAGAGAACAAATTCCCAGAGCAATACTATCTAATTCTCTGGCAATGGTAGAACAGGAGATTTTTTTGTATGCTGGAACTGTCCGCGAGAATTTGACCTTGTGGGATGACACAGTATCTAATTCTCAACTAGTGCGAGCATGCATTGATGCGGCAATTCATGAAGTGATTCTAGCCTTACCTGGAGGATATGAAGGAAATCTTTTAGAAGGTGCGGCTAATTTTAGTGGCGGACAACGCCAGCGTTTAGAAATTGCTCGTGCATTAGTCAACGACCCCACAATTTTGATCGTAGATGAAGCCACCAGCGCCTTGGATGCAGAAACAGAAAAAATTATTGACCGAAATATGCGCTATCGTGGTTGTTCTAGCCTGATTGTGGCTCACCGCTTGAGTACCATCCGTGACTGTGATGAAATCATTGTTCTCGAACAAGGCAAAGTCGTACAAAGAGGTACCCACCAACAGATGTCACAACTTGACGGTCCTTATGCGCGGTTAATACAGTCAGAACCAACGAACAGCTGCTGCGGTTATGACTCGTTTATTTGAGATGGTGGCTAAACCATTGGCCATTATAAGCTTAATTTCCCCCTCTATTTCCCCTTAACCGAGCAGTATTAAATCATATCTTTACTACTTTTCTCAATTACTTACCGCTATCTCCACAGTTTCTTCATTTTTTTTGGATAAATTCAAGACTAGTTTCTCTTGATAAAGTTTGTTTTTCAGGCACTGGTGCGGACGATCTCCCGCATCTTTTTTTATTTCTGCAAGCACATGAATTACCACGATGCATGGTTGATGGAGAATTTCGTGCAATTCATTAAAATACCCCTCAGGTATTACCTAAGGGGAGGTTAGCATAAGTGTTTAGAAATAAAGAATGAGTTATATAGTAGCGTTATGAGTAACGCTATTGTTAACTGTAATTAACAAAAATGAAGAAGTTGTGGAGATTTGAACGCATCCCAACTAACCTTGCGCTACAGTTGGGGATGCGTGCGCGTTAGAACCCATAATATTGGGAAATTGCAAATTTTTCTACTTTTGATAATTGTCTCCACAACTTCTTCATTATTCCATATCTAAATGTAAGTATATAGTTCCTCTTAACAAGGTTTGTATCTGTAGGTAGGGGTGCGGAAAGTTCATCCGCACCTTTTTCTATGTTTCACTCATTTTAACTTCGTGATTATCTATAAGGACTAACCGCCCTTCTTTGTATGCCGATCGCAAGGCTATAGCTTCAGCTACAATATGCTGGGCGCTTAATCCTTCTTCATCTATCATTTTTTGTAAAGCAATTCCCGTCCGTTCGTCTGGTTCGTGAATGGGTGGAATTTGGCAATACCTCCTCCCATCACTTGTTCGCCTCCAAATACTGGGTTTTTCAGCTTTCGGTTTTCTGGAAGTACGTTGTTCTTTGATTAAAGAACGAACAGCCTCTTGTGTGATTGCTGTTAAGTCTAGAAGCTTGTCTATAACAGGCTGGTACTTCTTGCTGTTTTCCGCTAACTGATACACGGTTCTTGGCTCTATGTGTGCTAACTCACAAGGCAAAAATTTCCCAAATGCAGCAGCTATTTTGAGATACCTTTTTTCCTCGCCTTTCCAGTCTTTCTCTATAAGTAATTTTTTATACTCTTTTACCGGGAGCTTTCGTTTTCGCTCGGCTAACCAAAAGGCATGATGCAAAATGGCCTTAGTCACTTCCGTCAGGGTTGGGAAGGCGAAATTTTCATGACTGCTACTATCGATTGCATTTTCTTCAAAATACTGTTGCTCAAACTCAGAGGGTGTTTTAGATGGTTTGTCAACTCGGGTTGCGATCGCACTTTTTACTGGGGTCATCATAATTATGGAATTCTCTGGAGGGAAAAAATCACTGCTTATTATCTATTGCCATTTAAGTTCCAACTTCTCTGTGTACTAGAGAAGCGCCTCACCTTAGTCCTTGACTAATATGCTAATATGTGTGATGCGGCCAAACATACAAGAAACTCCTACCCCAGTTGAGGGTGATAGCCGAACAAAAACTCTTTCTAATAGAACAATTGTACTATTTAATAGAAAAGATAAATCCCCAAAATTACTTATTTTTTCCATAAATTAGAGAAATAATTATACATAAGTTAGAACCGTAGCCTCACAATCTATACTTTTGTTTGAGAAATACTTGCCTCACATACACCCCTTATGCAATGATGTCTTCATTTGCAAACTAAATACTGTTATTCCATGCATTTACCGTACTTTTGGCTTTGCATGGTGCGAAATTATCTTTAATCGACGGATGAAAAATGCCTTGGTACTTGGTAATTGAAACAATCAAATTTTGATGACTGTGACTGAGGCAATCAACACAACAAACACGAAATAGGGATATGCACAAAGATCTACCAGAAGCAATTAGTCGGCGCAAATTTTTAGGCACTGCTATTGCCACTACAGCCATAACGATAGGAGCTTCGAGCGTTTTTTCTTCTGTTTCTGCCAAACAACGGCGTCCAAATGTAGTGTTTATTTTAACGGATGACTTGGGCTGGGGCGATCTGAGCATTTACGGACAGACAAATTATCAAACGCCAAATTTAGACCAACTGGCGCAAGAGGGTACAAGATTTACTAATGCTTACGCAGCACAAACCGTTTGTACGCCAACACGTGTAGGCTTTTTTACAGGTCGTTATCCAGCCCGATTGCCAGTTGGTCTTCAAGAACCCTTAGCTGGGGGAGAAACTGTAGGATTACCGCCCGAACACCCTACAATAGCTTCTCTTTTAAAAGCTAACGGTTATGAGACAGCATTGGTAGGTAAATGGCATACTGGCTTTTTACCCAATTATGGTCCTTTAAAAAGCGGCTTTGATGAGTTCTTCGGCAACTATAGTGGAGCAATTGACTACTTCACCCATAAAACTGGCAATGGATCTCTTGATTTTTACGAAGGTGAAGAGCTTGTAGATCGATCGGGCTATACAACAGATTTATATACCGAGCGTGCTGTTAACTTTATTAAAAGACCTCGTACTCGTCCGTTTTATCTCAGCCTTCATTACACTGCACCACACTGGCCTTGGGAAGGACCGGAAGATGAAGAATTAAGTAGAACTTTTTACAATTCCAATAGCTTTACTGCAGGAGGCTCGCCAGAAACTTATGCTGCAATGATGAAAAGCCTTGATGATGGAATTGGTAAAGTCCTGACAGCTTTGGAAGAGTCCGGGCAGGCTGATAATACAATAGTGATTTTCGTTAGTGATAATGGAGGAGAAGAGTACTCTAATTTTGGTCCCTATCAAGGTAAAAAAGGTAGTTTGTATGAAGGTGGCTTGCGAGTCCCTGCTATTATTCGCTGGCCGGGAGTTATCCCATCCAATCAAGTGAATACTCAAGTGACTATTACGATGGATTTAACTGCAACAATTTTGGCAGCAACTGGCACTAAACCCGATCCAAACTATCCTCTTGATGGGAAGAATTTGCTGCCTGTCGTTTTAGGCAAAAAAGCTGTTTACCCGCGATCGCTATACTGGCGCTACAAAGCCTATCGCCCCGGTTCTTCACAACCACTTCAAGCAGCAGTCCGCAGTGAGGATTGGAAGTACTTAAAGCAAGGAGACAAAGAGTACTTGTTTAACCTTGCTACCGATGAAGGCGAACAAACAGACCTCAAAGATGATTACCCTGACGTATTAGAAGAACTTCGCACTAAATTTCAAGCGTGGGATGCACAAGTATTGCCTTATCCGGCTTAAAGAAAGCGAGTTATGCAAGAAAGATTGTGCCAAGAGAATTTAAACCATAACCTTGGTAAACAAAGAACACTCAAACCTCCTCAAAAACCAAGCGATCGCGATATGGTTTGGATACCGGGCGGGACTTTTATGATGGGGTCCGATCGCCACTACCCTGAAGAAAGCCCAGCTCATCTCGTTCGTGTCAGTGGTTTCTGGATGGATCGCTATGCAGTTACCAATAAACAGTTTCAACGTTTTGTCAAAGCCACAGGCTATAAAACTGTTGCAGAACGGCAACCAAAGCTAGAAGATTACCCAGGTGCTATCCCGGAACTGCTTGTACCAGGCTCGGCTGTCTTTCAGCAACCAAATCAACCTGTCAATTTACAAAATTGTAACTGGTGGGTTTACGTCCCTGGTGCTAACTGGCGACATCCTACAGGACCGGACAGTTCTATTAAAGGGAAAGAAAACCATCCCGCAGTACATATTGCGTATGAAGATGCTGTAGCGTATGCAAATTGGGCTGGTAAATCACTTCCAACAGAGGCAGAGTGGGAATTTGCGGCTCGTGGTGGATTGGATAATGCTGTTTATGGGTGGGGCAATGAATTTGCCCCTAAGGGCAAGCGGATGGCAAACACTTGGGAAGGAGAGTTTCCCTGGCAAAACCTAAAACCAAACCCTCCTGGAGCAGAACCAGTTGGTTTGTATCCTCCCAACGGTTACGGTTTATATGATATGGTAGGCAACGTTTGGGAATGGACAACAGATTGGTATCAAGACCATCACCCAGAAAACAAATCAAAACCTTGCTGCATTCCCACCAACCCTAGAGGTGCAACAAAAGAAGAAAGTTACGACCCTACTGTACTCCAAGCTCAAATACCAAGAAAAGTCCTCAAAGGAGGTTCTTTTCTTTGTGCGCCCAACTACTGCCAGCGTTACCGACCAGCAGCACGACATCCAGAAACAGTTGATACCTCAACCTGCCACATTGGATTTCGTTGTGTAGTCCGCGTAGGTTGATTGCAAGGTTTTCCATAAAATAGATTGTCCATTGTCTGGGGCGGGCTAGAAAGCTTGCCCTTTCAAACATTCAGGAAATCGAGCAGTTTTTTCAAAAGAACTTACTCTATTTTGTCCCTCATATCAACTGAAGTTTTTCTACACGCTATCTTCATTTTTTCTCTTTACACTTATAAATATTCCTGGCAGTGGTACGGAAACCCCTTCCGTACCATTATTTATTGGCTTTACTAACCTTTTTAATAAAAAGAACGTTGCAGCAAGCACTACAACGTTAGAACATGAAGAATATTTAGCTAAATATTAATTCTAACCGTTATAAACAATACAATTGATAACTTACTCCTTTTGGTAGATTAGCAAAAAAGTTTTTTCTAGAGTGATAATTAGCAGGGAGATACTTATCGAGATCGAAATTCTTCATTTACAATCATTACAATTGCTAATGGATATGCGGCAGTGATAGGGTAAGAATCTATGAAAACAAGTTCTCGGTAGCAAGAACTATAAATGTTGATTTATACTGAGTTTATATATTTAAGATGAGTCTAAAAATTTCACAATACGTTATACAGCAATTTCAAAACTGTGCTTTAAAAGCCTACAAGCATGGCAAATTAGTGGAGTCGTGTGGACTAGTTTTACAGATGTACAATCACTTCTCAGTCGCACAAGAAGATAGTTTATTAATAACGCGCTACGGCTTAGGTATAAAATATAACGCAGATAAATCCTTTCAATACTTACGATTGTTGAACCCACAAGGTAACGACTCAATAGAGTTTTATTATCAGTCCGTACAAGGCTATACAAACGCAGTCCGAACACATATTAAGGCAATGAACTTATACTTATCTATAACTCAAAAATATATTTCAAAAAATCAACATTAGACGATAGTAAGGTCAAGCCAACAGCCAGTCCAAAAACTTGGAAATATTCTCATTATACTAATTTCCTACAGCTTTGAGACACTGTTGGCGAAATATTGCTTTAACATTGAACGGATGGAAAAGCCCATTTTTCAATTCAAATTGGGATTGAAGTGTTTTCTAGACTGCTCCTACCGTGTAATACAAGGATAGGAACTCTTCTTTACATGTAATACACGATCAAAGTCGGTAAAACATCAATGAACTGGAGTTTTTCGGCTCGTATTTCTTGAGAGCGACTGGGGACGTCATCGCTCTTCGATAGCAACCGCAAGTACGCTCATCCCGCGCTTAAAGATGACAAAATATGACCTAAATTTTTCTGAAATTTCTTAATTTTCTCAAAAATCTGAAAAAACATACCTGAATTTCACTAAACTTTTGAAGAAAAAATTTGAACAGAATAGCAATAGAAAGCAACGAAAACGTTGTCAACATTTTCTGTAAACGCTATTTTTCAAATTCAGGAGCCGCTTATGAGTGTACAAACTCTTCCTTCTATGCAACGAAATAAGATAGCTCGACTGGCAGCGTTTTTCTACGGTCTGGTCTGCTATGCAATTTT
This sequence comes from Tolypothrix campylonemoides VB511288_2, assembly GCF_045999855.1. Taxonomy (NCBI): domain Bacteria; kingdom Bacillati; phylum Cyanobacteriota; class Cyanophyceae; order Nostocales; family Tolypothrichaceae; genus Tolypothrix; species Tolypothrix campylonemoides. Next base: position 169,456 of record NZ_JBFPMW010000003.1, on the reverse strand, counting down.
CTTGTTCGCGTTTCTTTATGCCTTTGGATTTGTGGGAAATTTTGTTGTTCCCCATTCTATCGATTCAGCACCAGCGATCTCCTGGGCTAATGCCTTGCTAGTTGATGCTGCTTTGCTAGGTATTTTTGGCATTCAACACAGTGTCATGGCTCGTAAAGGCTTTAAAAACTGGTGGACTCAGTTTGTACCAAAGCCAATTGAACGCAGCACTTATGTTCTGTTTTCTAGCCTTTGCTTAATTGCTCTGTTCCATTTCTGGCAACCCATTGGGGGCGTCATCTGGAATATAACAAACCCTATGAGCGTTCTTATTATCTATGCTTTGTTTGCGTCTGGCTGGTTGCTGGTGCTAGTATCAACGTTTTTGATTAATCACTTCGATCTATTTGGTCTGCGCCAGGTTTGGCTCTACCTGCAACGTCAAGAATATACCCATCTCGCGTTTGCAACACCAGGTCTTTACAAATATGTGCGTCATCCCCTCTATGTCGGTTGGTTTCTTGGCTTCTGGTCAACTCCGACGATGACCGTGACTCACCTAGTTTTTGCATTAATTACAACAGCATACATTTTAGTTGCTATTCAGTTTGAAGAACGCGATCTGGTAAATATTCACGGTCAGGCGTATGCCGATTATCGTCGCCGAGTTCCAATGCTGGTTCCTTTTACTCATCGCCGTCAGCGCGAACAATAAAGCTACGCCGCTCTTCAACTTCTTGCACTTGTGGTTGAAGGCGATCGCATCCAGACAAACGTGATTCAACTTACTGTTGGATAGCTTAAGTAGGTCGGCATTAAAAATTATCGTCATAACAAGGCAGAAGGGAAAAGGTTTTTCGGCTACTTTACTTTTCGTTACATAGTTCGGTTTTTTTGTGCCTCTCTACTTACTTAAGCGGGAATACTATATAGCAAGTCTTGAGACAATTAGTATGAAACACAGATATCAAAGCATATAATAAGAAGCTTTTGATCCTTGTGCCTTTTTGCACTCAATATATGTATAATATTTTACAATTTACTTTTAACAAGCCTACCTAATGAAGAAGCGTCACTCTCGCACAATTAAAGCGTTACCATTACAATTTGTTCTCATTTGCAATCACAGACAACGGACCGGGAATGCTCCAACAAGTAAAAAACCGCATCTTCGATCCCTTTTTCACGACTAAACCTGTAGGCAAAGAAACAGGTATGGGTATGGCCATCAGCTATCAAATTATTACCAAAAAACATGGTGGCATACGCGAATGCTTTTCCACAATTGGTCAAGGAACTGAGTTTATGATTCAACTCCCCATCCACCGAAAATCTTCTCGTACTTTGACCGATCCCTTAACCAAAATCCAACCATAACCCGACCAAAAGTTAATGGAATTTAAAAGCTTTGAGTGTGACTTAAAAGAATTGTTTGCTGTGAATATTGTAATATTGGTCTTTATGCTTGAATTTAGCGATCGCTAGTTTTAGCCCGGAGATGCTTCAAGCATGAGACACACAGCAAATTATCTAATATCCGATCTATGGTATCGAATATGAATAACACACTCAAGAATAAACGCGCACTTGTTACAGGAGGGAGTCGAGGCATCGGGGCTGCTATCGTCAAGCGTTTGGCCAATGAGGGAGCTGATGTTGCCTTCACCTATACCAGCTCGCCCGATCGAGCCAAGGAAATTGCTGATGCATTGCAGGCACTGGGAGTTCGGGCTTTGGCTATCCAAGCCAACAGTGCCGAAGCCAGTGAGGTAGTGGCTGCTGTTGAACACACAGTGAACCAATTAGGTGGCATTGATATCTTAGTTAATAATGCGGGTGTGCTGGCGATCGCACCTATCGATGATTTCAAGCTTGCGGACTTCGATCGAACTTTTGCAATTAACGTGCGTGCCGTGTTTGTGGCAACCCAAGCTGCAGTGAAACACATGAAAGAAGGCGGACGCATCATCAATATCGGCAGTACCAATGCCGAACGTATGCCATTTACAGGTGGTAGTGTTTATGCTATGAGCAAATCTGCCCTACAAGGGCTTGTACAAGGACTGGCGCGGGATCTCGGTCCACGCGGAATTACAATTAACAACGTGCAGCCCGGACCGATCGCTACGGATATGAATCCTCCGGAGGGTGAGTTTGCCGAGATGCTCAAAAAGCAGTTTCTGGCACTGCCCCGCTACGGTACAGTTGAGGAGATTGCGGGGATGGTTGCTTATCTGGCTGGACCCGAAGCCGGGTACATCACTGGGGCAAACTTAATGATTGACGGAGGATTCAGCGCCTAACTACCAGAAGTGTGAGGAAGCCTTTGTCCTCAAGTATTGCTGATGTGTTGTAAGGATGAGCAACATGCTTTCGTCCTAAGTTATCTAGTTGCGATCGCAGTACCGCCTGTTTTTGCTCAAAATTACAGGCAATGTTATGACATTCTAGCCAGAGGTAAATATCCTCAAGCAGAAAAATGCCTTTCTAGGTTAATTGCTCTATATCCCGAAAACGCAAAAACACAATTTTTGAGCTTAAACCAATGCGATCGCACTGTCTTAAACTTATCCGTCACAGTCAGTATAAGTCGTCATTTCCCAGTGGAAAGGTAAATAGATAAATTCGGGCTCCGGGTTGTTCCCTGACTCAAGGGTTGCACTTTTGCTCTAGAACTGACTGAGAACGCGATCGCTATCCATCCCGCTTCACCCACTCCTCTCTTGGATGAGTCGCTTATATAGAAGGGGTCCGATCGCAATCGCTTAAATTTGCTTCCATTTTGGCTTGTAACTTAGCCACCTGCACAGCTATCCTCTATAATGTGTCACTCTTACAAATGAATTGGCTGCCATATTTCGTATAGGAGCACGTGAAGAAGAAAACGTTTTAACACGGAATCAATATGCGATCGATCTAACACAATCTTCAATCTAGATTTTTTGTAAAATCCGGAATGTCAAATACTAAGGCTGTATCAAAATTTGAGCGCAACCATTTTGCTTACCTCCAATTACAAATTATAAATTATTAATGATTTGGTTAACTTGTGATGTCCCAGGGGACTCCGGTCAAAATTTTGAAGGTATATACTTTAGCCAGACCATAATAACTAATGACTAAGAACTTTCAAATTCAATTAAGTTGGAAAGATCCAGTGACAGGAGAACAGAGAGAACCACGTTTAAGTTTACCCATAGCCTTGGGTCGAGAGTTCTCTCAGATGCCCGTCGAACATAACGGTAAGCGCGTCGCACGAATGCTGCTTAAGAGTCACCAAGTTTCTCGCTACCATGCCTTAATTGACTGTGAACAAAATCATTTAGTAGTCATAGATAGGAACAGTGCTAACGGTACTTTTGTCAATAGTCAACGTCAAACACGTTGTATTTTGACAAGTGGTGATATTTTGCAAATAGGTTCCTGCACAATTACTGTCAGCTTTGACTCTCGTGAGTTTCTACAAGAACCTAACGACAGTGTTAGCATTGACTCTCATGAGTTTCTACAAGAACTTAGCGACAGTGTTAGCATTGACTCTCATGAGTTCCCACAAGAATCTAGCGACAGTCTTAGCATTGACTCTCATGAGTTCCCACAAGAATCTAGCGACAGTCTTAGCATTGACTCTCATGAGTTCTCACAAGAATCTAGCGACAGTGTTAGCTTGAACTCTCATGAGTTCCCACAAGAATTTACTAACAATAAAACTTCGATATCATCTTTACATATTCCTACGGCTCATTCTCTTAGCCTGACAGAGATATTTCCTGTTATCTCAAACAAGCTTGACTTATACCAAAGTGGCTTCCTAATACCAGGTCTTATTACAGTACTGTTTGTAGTAGGAATGTTAGCTACTAGAAATAGTGATAAATTCTTCTACATTTTAGCAGCTTACTTAGCTATCTCAAGTCATTACTTTATACATAAAATTTGCCATAAACATAAGCCTTGGTGGTTATTATTCAGCGTAGGTTTAGCTACAGCTCTACCCCTTTTAGGTGGATTGCATTTATTTTCATCTCATCATGATGATAATTTTTTTGAGATAATTGTTAAGACTTTTTTAGGACAAGGATTATCAGAAGAACTTTTCAAAGCATTTCCAGTATTCTTAGTCTACTTAATAGGTAGATTACTTTCATCACCTAAAAGGGAAAGCATTGGGATATGGGAGCCAATAGATGGAATACTTTTAGGAACAGCCTCTGCAACTGGATTTGCTTTAGTAGAGACTATGATGCACGTGCATGAAGAGATTGAAAAAAGCGGTCATTTTGCAGGATTAACACTTTTAATTCCCCAAATTTTAGGAGATATTTCCGGACAGGTAGCATACAGTGGCTACTTTGGCTACTTTATTGGTTTGAGTACGCTGAAAAAATCATGGCGTTGGCAGCTTTTAGGAATTGGCTGTATGACTACAGCTACCATACACGCTATTGGGTCTATTGTGACTACATTGCAAGAGAAACAACAGCACAAGTACCTTGCTAGTATAAGCTTAGTTATCATCGGTTCTTTAGCTTACGCTTTTTTGATAGCAGCGATCCTTAAAGCCCGTCAACTTTCGCCAAAGTTGCAAAAATCTATTTCTCACTAACGTGAGTTCGACAGACTTCACCCTCCCGAAGTTTGCTCAACGGGGAGAACCCCCTCCGGGTTGGCCTGTTCCGGTGGTCGCGGGAAACCCGCCTACAGCACTGGTCTCACCGCCTACTCTTTCTAGATTTAGCGCACCCAACTTCTCGGGTGCGCTTCTACGATTTAATATACAAATTACATATGGAACAGCCGATCGGTCCTAGTATATGGCAAAAGCAGCTGCCCTGCATGGCGATTTCTCTTACCAAAGACAGTGCGATCGATTTTTCTTATTTTTAAATTTATTAAGATATGTCTTTTCTTTATAAGTTTTTCATTTTCTGCCTATAAGGTGGAGCGGTCGATAATTGAACTAATAGCCAGCTTGTTTGTTTTGAAGTTTATTTTAAGAAAAAACCACTTTATAACAAACCGATGCTAACGTGGGTACTTTCAAACCCTCTTTATGCTTCACAGCTAGTCTTTTACAGGAGTGTTGCTTTGAACGAAAGCCTTATAAAAATGACAGAGTTGTTATCATGTCTTGAAGAAATTCATACTACTAAGTATAGATAACCATTATGAAAATTTTGCTTGTAGAAGAAGATATAACAGCAACACAAATGCTAAAAGAAAGCTTGGAAATGAAGCAATATTCAGTAGATTGTGCTGCTGATAGTGCAACTGCTTGGGAATTAGCAGAAGCATTTGCTTATGCCTTAATTTTGTTTAATGTGGCACTACCCAAACTGGATGGCATTACGTTTTGTCAAAAACTACGAGCAAAGGGAAACCACACGCCAATTGTTCTCTTAACAGATCGAGATAGCACGACTCTCGAAATTGCGGGGTTAGATGCTGGGGCAGATGATTGCTTGGTGAAGACCTGCGAACTTGACGAATTGTTTGCCCGTATCCGAGCAGTCATTCGGCGGGTAACACTAGTCCAAAAGTTGGGGCAAGAATTCAGTCCATCATTAGTTGAGTTACCAGTTAAAAATCGCTTATACTTTAGTTCTAATGTAGCAAGCGCGAATCAACAAATACACCTCCTAATAGTTGATAATGGGGAGTTAGTTTCAGCTTTGACCGCAGAAGCTAAACTTCGGGGAATACGAGTACAAACAGCAAAAACTTTAGCCCGCGCTAGGAAAATTGTGGCCTCCACTCAACTAGATCTGATTGTGTTAGATTTAAGTTTTTCTAATTCTTTAGAAAATGGGTTGGAACTGTTAGTAGAACTTTCTGCTGTCAAATCGCCTGTACCCGTGCTCGTGTTGACTGCTAGTGGGAATTTTAGCGATCGCGTCCAAGCAGTAAAACTAGGAGCCACAGGTTTTCTGCAAAAACCCGTGTCACCCTCAGAGGTGATGGATGCGGTAACGCAAGTGTTACAAAAATCGAATATTCCAGAAGCAAAGCTGCTAATTGTAGACGACGATCCTCAAATTCTTGAGTTTCTACGAACATTACTGTCACCTTGGGGATTTCAATTAGCACTGCTTGATAACCCGCAAGAATTTTGGGAGACATTAGAACAATTCGCTCCGGATTTACTCATTTTAGATTGGCAAATGCCTTATTTTAGTGGTGTGGAACTCTGTCAAGTTGTACGTGCCGATCTTCGTTGGAATCAACTACCCATACTATTTTTGTCGGCACATAACGATCCAGAAACAGTGCAACGAGTTTTTACATCCGGTGCTGATGACTACGTCAATAAACCAATTGTGGAATCAGAATTGATAGCCCGTATACTCAATCGACTCGAGCGAAGCAAAATTTTACAACATTTAGCAGATATAGATACACTGACTGGTCTTAGCAATCGTCGTAAATTCGTGCAAGGTTTTAATTATCTACTACGGTTGGCAAAGCGCCAAAAACAATCTTTGTGTTTTGTATTTCTAGACTTAGATCGCTTTAAATCCATCAACGATTCTTACGGACACGATACAGGCGATAAAGTCCTCAAGCAGTTGGCAGAGTTGCTAAAGTACGACTTTCGTGATGAGGATATTGTCGCTCGTTGGGGTGGTGAGGAGTTTGCTATTGGTTTATATGGTATAGACCAACAACAATGTGTCGAGCGTATAACAAGATTTCTACAGACTTTTCGTCAGCATGAGTTTATCGATACTCAAAAGCAAAAATTCCAAGTTACCTTTAGTGCAGGTATTGCTGAGTATCCCTGTGATGGAACTAACTTGGAGGAACTTTATCACGTTGCTGATACCCAATTGTACAAGGCAAAGATATCGGGACGAAATCAAGTCCTGTCTTCACAATCTGTCAGTGTTAAGAAGGAGGCTAGTCTTCATATTAGTATGTAATAATTTATACAAAAGTCGTTATGGATTAGACCTCTCCTAAAAACAATGTCCGGACTCGCTGTTTGAAGCGTTTTTACTAAAGATATCGCAATGCAGAATGAATTTCTCAAGATGTCTGTATGTCACTCATAATTGTAACGATATATGTAGATCCTGGAGCAGCTTGACTGGGCAGAAGATAATGCGAAATGATAACAACCTTTGTGTCATCAGCATCTTCTTTAAATCTTGATGCAGCTCATGAAAATTTTATTGGTAGAGGATGACATAGCAGTCAGTACAGCACTTGCAAAGTTGCTCAGTGCAAATCATTACAGTGTGGACTTAGCAAACGATGGACAAACAGGGCTAGACCTAGCAATGTCAGATCGATATGACTTAATTTTGCTGGATTGGCTAATTCCAAAATTGGATGGTATTAACCTGTGCAAGCAACTCCGAGCGCAAGGTTACCACAAACCGATTTTGTTATTAAGTGCAAAGAATTGCCATGCAGATATTGTGGTAGGTTTGGATGCGGGAGCAGATGATTACGTTACCAAACCCTATAATCTAGAAGCATTACTAGCCAGAATTCGTTCTCTGCTGCGACGGAGTGGAACACTATCGAGATCCACTTTAAGTTGGGGAAATCTTTGTTTGGATAGAATCTCCGGCAAAGTCACGTGTCACGAGCAGGACATTGCACTGACAGCAACAGAATACAAATTGCTGGAATTGTTTTTGCAAAACCCCCATCGTATCTTTAGTCGTAGGATGATTCTCGATCGACTTTGGGGATTTGATGACGCACCGATTGAAAATGCAGTGACGACTCATGTCAAAGACTTACGCAAGAAACTGAAAGCAGGTGGTCTGACAGAAGATCTTCTCGAAACAGTGTATGGTATGGGATATCGATTAAGGCTTGTTCCAGCGATTTCTATTCCAGATCGTCCGGTAAGTACAGATGAGAGCAAGAGCAAGAAACGACCTCATACTAAAAATATAGCCTCTATTAATCAAGTCTTAGAACGATTTTGCAATTCCTTTGGTCAACAAGTTGCGGTGCTAGAGCAAGCAAAAACTGCTCTGTTGGCAGGAAATTTCAGCGAGGAGTTACAGCGGGAGACATTGCATGAAGCGCACAAGCTCGCAGGCTCAATGGGTACATTTGGATATCCAGAAGGTACCCGATTGGCACGGGCAGTCGAGCATTTATTGATACATAATCGAATTGAGACAGATGCAGAAATTTGCCAATTTTCCCAACTGGTGACGGCATTGCAACAAGAGTTAACAAAGCCACCCGTAACTGTCACGGCTCCAACAGTTCCTCAGCACCAGATTTCTCACGTGCTAGCGATCGCTGATGATGATATGCTGACGGAACGGTTGCTGGCACAAGCAGATGCTTGGGGGATTAGCATGAAAACATCTCCCAATTCGATCGCTGCTCGCTCGCACCTTGCCCTGGAAATGCCAGATGCAATTCTACTGGATTTGAGCTTTCCCGGTACAGAAAAAGATGGATTAATTCTGCTACAAGAGCTCGTAGAGCAATGGCCAGATCTGCCGATTGTCGTTTTTACCGCACGAGACTCTCTTGCCGATCGATTAGCCGTGGCGCGTTTGGGGGCGCGGCAATTTCTGCATAAGTCGGCAACAACTCAAGAGATTTTTCAAGCATTGGCGCGTGTCCTACCCCAATCCAAAACTTCAGAAGCTAAGGTTTTAATTGTAGATGATGACCCTGTCATGCTGACTCTCTTATCGGCATTACTGACTCCTTGGGGACTAGATGTGAAAACTTTAGCCGAACCACAGCAATTTTGGGAGGTGTTGATAGCGACATCACCAGATTTAGTGGTGTTAGATTTAGAAATGCCGATAGTGAACGGTTTAGAATTGTGCCAAGTCGTCCGGCAAGATGCCCAGTGGGGCGATCTACCTGTTTTGGTGGTCACAGCCCATACTGATGCTCAATTCCTTGAGGAAGCTTTTGCAGCAGGAGCCGATGATTTTATCACTAAGCCAGTTCTAGGTCCGGAACTCGTGACACGGGTACTCAGCCGAATTCAGCGAGTCCGAATGTGTTTGCAGGCAGGTAGAGCCAAACAGAGATGAAACCTTATTCGCAATTATTACCCTATGGAGTAGCCATCGGCTCAACTGCGCTCGCCCTGTCGCTGGGGCTCTGGCTAGAACCGCTTCCAATCCAAACTGTTGGTGCTCTTTTTTACATATCAATTCTTATCAGTACCTGGTATGGTGGCTTTCGACCGGGGAGCGCTACAGTTGTCCTTTCGATACTGGCAATTAATTATTTCTTTTTGCCTCCTCTGTATCAATTTTGGCTCTCCCAACCCAAAGACGTATTGCAGTTAAGCATTTTTCCACTGGTTGCTTTCACGATCGCGCTGCTCGCTAGCATCAACAGCAAACAGAAGATTGCACAACTTGGTGTTGAGCAACACCGTTTGGTGATGGAGACGATCGGGCGTGTCCGGCACTCTGTCAATTTACAAGGTATCCTGCAAACCACCGTAGATGAAGCCCGACAGTTTCTAGAGTGCGATCGCGTGAGTGTCTTCCAATTTTCTCCGGGCTGGGGTGGAACAGTTGTTGCCGAATCTGTTGCAACGGAATGGATATCTATTTTACCACTCCAAATGTATGCTCCTTTCATTGGCGAAGAGAACTTCAAACTCTTTAAACAAGGCATGGTCGTCGCACAATCTGATATTTATACGGCTGGGTTCGATCCCTGTCACATTGAATTTTTGGCGAATCTCCAGGTGCGGGCTAATCTGCTGGTTCCAGTTTTCAAAGGGGATGAATTATGGGGGTTACTGGCGGCTCATCATTGTGCGGCTCCTCATGAGTGGCAATCTTTAGAAATCGATCTCCTACGACAGTTAGGGGGGTTGATGAGCATTGCTATCCAGCAAGCCGCTTTGTTTGAACGGGCTCAGACTGAACTAACCGAACGCAAACGAACAGAACAAACTTTAGCAAAAGAGCTACTCCGTATCCGGATGCTCTTTGATACTTCATTTGATGGCATCGTTATTTTAAACACGCAAGGAAAGGTACTGGATGCCAATTTCCGATTTGCCCAGATGCTCGGCTATTCTCAGGAAGAAACTGCAAAGCTCAACATTTTTGACTGGGATGCTCAGTTTACTTGTGAAGAACTTCAGCAATTAATGCTTGAGTGCATATCTGTAAAAAGTGGAGTTTTGGAAACTCGCCACCAACGAAAAGATGGTTCGAGATACGATGTAGAGATAGGCTTTAGCGTTGTGGAATGGGAAGGGGAAATTCTGCGATTCTGCGTTTGTCGGGATATTAGCGATCGCAAACGGGCTGAAGTGGACCTACACAAAAGTCAAATCCAACTTCAACAACAATTAGCTGAAATCGAAACTATCTACCAGTCAGCCCCAATTGGGTTAAACGTCTTGGACACCGACCTTCGCTTTATCCGTATTAACCAGCGACTTGCAGAAATTAATGGGTTTTCCGTTGAAGCGCATCTCGGTCGCACGGTACGTGAGGTGCTACCCGAATTAGCTGACACTGCTGAACAACTGTTGCGTTCCATTTTGGAGACAGGCAAACCGCTTCTGAATGTGGAAATAACTGGCGAAACTCCGGCTCAACCGGGTGTGCAACGAACCTGGTTGGAAAGCTTCTTGCCTTTAAAAGATGGCGATCGCATCATTGGTATCAGTACTGTTTGTCAGGAAATTACCGAACGCAAACGAGCAGAACAAAGTTTGCAGGAAAGGGAAACAACCTTACGCTTATTTGTCCGGTATGCACCTGCTGGTATTGCTATGTTCGATAGAGATATGAACTATTTGATAGCCAGCCAAAGATGGGTGGACGATCACCATCTTGATTCGATTGAATCGCTTATAGGACGATCTCACTACGAAATCTTTCCGGAAATCACAGAGGAATGGCTGCAAATTCATCAACGGTGTTTGGCTGGAGCAACTGAAAAACGTGATGAAGATTTGTTTGTCCGCTTAGATGGGAGCCAACAGTGGATACGCTGGGAAGTTCACCCCTGGCATACTGCTTTAGGTGAGATTGGCGGCATTATTATTTTTGGTGACGATATTACACAACGCAAACAGGCGCAAATTGACCTGCAACAACTGAATGCTGAACTTGAGCAACGGGTAGTTGAGCGAACAGCACAACTGGCTCAAGCAAACGATCGCCTGTTAGAAACGGTTATAGAGCAACAGCAAATCCAACTCATTCTTTTAGAACAGACGCAACTGCTGGATTTAGCACACGACACTATCATTACGAGCGACTTGAACGGCGTGATGACCTTTTGGAACGAGGGAGCCGAGTTTATGTACGGCTGGACAAAAGCCGAGGCTTTGGGGCAAATCTCGCATATTCTCCTAAAAACTCAATTTCCTCAACCATTAACAGAGATCGAAGCAGAACTTTTTGAAAAAGGCTATTGGGAAGGAGAACTTATTCATTTTAGCCGGGACGCTCGACCCATTACTGTAGCTAGCCGTTGGGTTTTACAAAAAAACAATGCCGGTCAACCAATTAAGATCTTGCAAATCAACAATGATATTACCGAGCGCAAACAAGCACAACTTGCCCTCAAGGAAAGCGAGGAACGTCACCGACTTGCTATGGATTTAACTCATATTGGATATTGGGATTTACACTTACCAAGCCAAAATATAGTATGGAATGACAATCATTTTACCTTATTGGGTTTAGCTCCCTATGGTATCGAGCCTGGCTATGAGGTCTGGCTCAATCGGATTCATCCTGAAGATATTGGTTGGGTTGAACAACAGTTTTTAGAATCTATTAAAAACAGTACCGATTACACAACCGAGTATCGAGTGGTTTACCCGGATGGTTCGGTGCATTGGTTAATGGGGCGGGGACGCGCCATTTACAATGAATCCGGGCAACCGTTGCGATCGCTCGGTGTAGTCTTAGATATTACCGAGCGCAAACGCACAGAAGCAGTTCTGCGCCAGTTTGAGCGCATCGTATCCACTACCAAAGATGGCATTGCACTGCTAGATCGGAATTACACTCATCAAATCGTGAACCAAGCTTACTTGGATTGGTGTCACAAACCCGATACCGAGGTTATAGGAAATTCCGCAAGGGATGTTTTAGGTGAAAATTTATTTGAGAATTTTGTCCGGTCTCAGTTAGATAGGTGTTTGGCAGGAGAGACAATTCAGGATGAAAGATGGTTTGACTACCCCGATTTAGTTAAGCAATTCATTAGCTTTACTTATACACCTTATCGCGAACCAAACGGAAGCATTTCAGGCGCGATCGTTAGTCTGCGCGATCTGACTCGACTCAAACAAGCAGAACAAATGCTGGAACTTCAGGCTGTCATCACCCGAAACATGGCGGAAGGCATTTGCTTGGTTAAATCCAATAATGGAGTTATTGTCTATGCCAATCCTAAATTTGAGCAGATGTTTGGTTATGACTCTGGTGAACTCAACGGTCGGCACGTATCAATTGTAAATTACGAAAATAAAAACATGACAGCCGAAGAGGTCAACCAAGCCATTCGTGCTACCGTTCTCCAAGATGGAGAAGCTACCTATGAAGTTCATAATGTGAAAAAAGACGGTACCCCTTTTTGGTGTCGTGCGGCTTGTTCTGTATTTAAACACCCCGAATATGGCGATGTGTTAGTTGCAGTTCACCAAGATATCACGGAGCGCAAACGCATCGAAGAAGCTTTACGCGAGAGCGAAGAAAAGTTTCGCCAGCTTGCCGAAAACATCCAGACAGTATTTTGGATGACAGATGTTCAATATAAGCAATTTTTATATGTAAGCAATGCCTACGAAACCATCTGGCAAAGAAGTTGTCAAAGCCTTTACCAAAGTTTTTCTTCTTGGTTAGATGCCATTCATCCAGACGATCGCCAGTCTGTCGAAATTCCATTCATGGAACAAAAAACAGAGCAATATGATGTAAAGTATCGCATCATCCGCCCCGACGGTTCAATCCGTTGGATTCGCGATCGGGCATTCCCTATCAAAAATGAACTAGGGGAAATCGTTCGGATTGCAGGTCTTGCAGAAGACATTACAGAGCAGCAGAAAATTGAGCAAATGAAAAGTGAGTTTATTGGCATTGTCAGTCACGAACTCCGTACTCCTTTAACTGCAATTCGGGCAGCACTGGGTTTATTGAAAACTGGTATCTATGACAAAAAACCAGACAAGTTTAAGCGCATGATTGAGATTGCAGCTATCGACAGCGAGCGTCTCGTGCGGTTAGTCAACGATATTCTAGATTTGGAACGCTTGGATTCAGAACGAGCTGTTCTAGAGAAAGCAACCTGTAATGCGGCTGATTTAATTCAAATTGCTGTAGAGGGAGTGCAGGCGATCGCACACAAACAACATATTAGCTTTGAGATCCATCCTACTAATGCTAAAGTTTGGGCATCAGCTGATGCTATTATTCAAACACTCACCAATTTATTAAGTAATGCCCTGAAATTCTCACCTCCTAATTCCACAATTACTTTGAGTGTTCAACAGCAAACAGATAATGTACTGTTCCAAATAACGGATCGAGGGCGGGGTATTCCACCAGAGAAATTAGAAGCCATCTTTGGACGATTTCAGCAAGTCGATGCAACAGACTCTCGTGATAAAGGCGGAACCGGCTTGGGATTGGCTATATGCCGTAGTATTATCGAACATCATGGTGGACAAATCTGGGTTGAAAGTACTATTGGTGTAGGAAGCACATTTTTCTTCACTCTGCCATTGCCACCGAAGGAGATAAAATGACGACGAAACAAGTGTTAATTGTGGATGACGAAGAACGAATTCGGGAACTCGTACAAGTTTGTTTGTCAGACTTGGGAGGATGGGACGCGCTGACGGCAGCATCAGGACCCGAAGCATTAAAAATTGCCCAGACACAATCCATTGATGCTATTTTGCTTGATGTATCTATGCCAGAGATGGACGGCTTTGCAGTGTACGAACAACTTCAGGCAAATTCAGCAACCCAATCGATACCAGTCATTTTGCTAACAGCAAAAGTTCAAAGGAGCGATCGCGCTCGGTTTGCCCAGATGGGTGTGAAAGGAACGATTGTCAAACCCTTTGAACCAACGACCATTTCCGACGAAGTGGCTGAGATTCTTGGTTGGAATGACTGAGTTTTAAATTTTGTAACAAAATCCCTCTCTTTATTAGTTTTTCATTTTTTCAATTTACCTTTCAAAGGTATAGATAAAAATTCTTTATCTTAATAAGCAAATATCAATCCTTGCCAGCTTGAACGAGAGTCGGTGAAGTTGTCACAGTTGCATTATTTCCGTTTTGGAGTTTGGTAAAATGGATATTGTGAGGGAAATAACTCTACCCACTAAAACGATTTTGCTGATTGATGATGAAGTCAGCGTGCGAGAGGTTGTGGAACTCAGCCTCAAAGATTTAGCCCTTTGGAATGTAGTCACTGCCGATTGTCCATTAAAAGGATTGCACAGAGCAGCTGTCATTCATCCTGATGCAATTGTACTGGATTGGTCAATAAGCGGCATGGATAGTTGTATGTTTTTAACAAAATTAAGAAATAATTTAGAAACTCAAGCTATTCCTGTCGTGCTGCTAAGTGCTAAGGCGAGGTGGCTAGATTCACAAATTCTTCGACAATATCAAATCGCGGGTGTCATTCTTAAACCCTTCGATCCAGTTGCTCTCCCCGGTCAGGTTGCTAAACTACTCGGTTGGAGTTTTACTCTGCCACTCTCAGACTTTGATGTCAGTTCCTAACAGAAAAAACTTTTTGTCACTTCCCATGAAATATTCATATTTCTTCATTTAATTTAAAAGATTTAAAATTTGTTAAATTCTCTTTTTCTTTATAAGTTTTTTATTTTTTTTTTATAAATTGAAGTTGCTAGTATTTATATACTTGTTCTCTCTATTAAATGCAACCTCAAACAGACACAATCTTACAGAATCTACCACACAACGGCTTAATCTTAGCAACTGCGATAGCCAACCGATCCACATTCCCGGTCTCATTCAGCCAAATGGGTTACTATTAACATTGCATGAGCCGCAACTTGAGATTCTGCAAATGAGTGAGCATGTCGAGCAAGTACACCGAAGAAACAACATCAGATCCGAACACAGCCACTTTGCGGCAACAACTCTTTACGCTCCAAGACTTGCAAGTCATACCACTAGAGTGGATTGCTCGAGTCCATGAAGCAGTACTCGATCTTAACGATGCCAGAATCTATGAACTAATTGCTCAAATCCCCACGCAGAAACAACCTCTGGCAAATGCCCTGAAGTATTTGGTCGATAACTTCGAGCTAGAAGCGCTTGCTACGCTGACAAGTCCTTATTGAGAATCTTATGATTACGCTACTCAAACCAGCATCCCAAACCAAGATTTTACTTATAGATGACGCCCCTGATAATCTACGTTTATTAGCCAAAATGCTAGAATTGCGGGGTTATATCGTTCGGAAATCCCTCAATGGCAGAATGGCATTACAATCTGTCCAGAAAGATCCACCCGATCTCATTTTGCTTGACATTAATATGCCAGAAATGAATGGCTATGAAGTTTGCCAGCAATTAAAATTTTTAGAAAAAACACGTCAAATTCCGATTATTTTTATTAGTGCGCTCGCTCAAATCGAAGATAAAATACGAGCCTTTGAGTTAGGGGGACAAGACTACATTACTAAACCATTCCAAGAGCTAGAAGTTCTGGCAAGAATTAGAAATCAATTACTCATTCAACAACAGCAGCAACTTCTCATTCAGCAAAATCAACAATTAGAACAGGATCTCCAAGAACGCCAACGCGCCGAAGCGCAAATCAAGCAACTGAATCTTGATTTAGAGCGGCGGGTACAACTTCGCACTCTAGAATTACAGCAATCTTTAAACTTTGAAGCAACACTCAAACGAATTTCTGATAAAGTTCGAGATTCTCTTGAGGGACACCAAATCTTGCAAAGTGCTGTAGAAGAACTGGCAATAACCTTGGAAGCAAAATGCTGTGATGCAGCATTTTATACGAGAGAACGTCAATCCTCAATCATCCGTTACCAGTATGTTGCACCAGGGGAACTTGTGAGTCAAGGACAACTGTTGTACATGACAGACGCACCGGAAATTTACAATCAATTGCAACAACAGAAATGTTATTTAGCCTTCTGTCAAGTTCAGTCGATACCAATTCGCAATCAATCTGCAATTTTAGCGTGTCCCATTTTCGACGATCGCGTCAAAGAAACGGGCATATTGGGCGATTTGTGGTTATTTAAAGAAACCGATTCCTGTTTCACTGAGATAGAAATTCATCTAGTGCAACAAGTAGCCAACCAGTGTGCAGTTGCTCTCCGCCAAGCCTACCTCTATGAAGCGGCTCAAGCCCAGGTCAGAGAACTTCAAAGGGTCAATCAACTGAAAGACAATTTTCTCAACACCATCACCCATGAATTACGCTCTCCTATAGCCAATATGAAAATGATAATACAGTTATTGACAAACCTAAACGAGCAGGGACATGACCTGACTCGGGAAATTTCTTCAACACCTCTTTCAAGAAATCAAGTTGTTCAATATCTTGCTCTTTTGCAACAAGAGTGCGATCGCGAATTGAAGTTGATCGATGACATATTAAACTTGCAACATTTAGAAGCAGGAACCTACCCCGAGCAACTGACAAAAATTAACCTTCAGAATTGGGTTCAGCACATCATTGAACCGTTTCAAACCCAATTTCAAAATCAGCAGCAAAATTTTGAGATGACTCTTGCGCCCGACATAACGATCGTACAAATTGATTCACTAAGCTTGAGTCACATTATCACAGAATTGCTCACCAATGCCCGTAAATATACTCCTCCAGGCGAGAAGATTTCCCTAGCGGTTGCTATCAAAAAAGACACACCAAATTCAGACAAAATTTCTGCTATCCCAGAGCGCCAGTCATCCTTCCTGCAATTAGTTGTCACCAATACAGGAGTAGAGATTGCACCTGAAGAATTCCCCCGGATCTTTGATACGTTCTACCGCATTCCCAGTTACAATCTCTGGAAACAGAGTGGTACTGGCTTAGGGCTAGCGTTGGTTAAAAAACTGGTCGATCAAATGAACGGTACAATCCGGATTGAAAGCGGTAGCAACCAGACTTGCTTTATTGTAGAAATCGCGATTGCTTTAACGAACTCTGTTCGGGAAACAGAATCGACACACAAGTGAAATATAGCAATCCTATTTGAGATCTAAACAAGGGAGACAAGGAGGACAAAGAAGAGGTCTTCTTGCAAATAACAGTCCTATCCTAACTTGATTTGTACTGTCAACTTTTTTACTAACTATTTCACATTCAAAAATCTTTATGGACTTATCTCGTAAATTTTGATTAATCATTCAGAATTTTCAGCTTGATTGTGTTGCAGCATATTGTTTAGCTGACTTTCCAACCACTGAACCATCATCTGATTTAAGATATGTTGACGTATTGTAGTTGTCAGTTTAGATGGAATAAAGCCCTCAACCATCAATAAATGGCTTCCTTGATGCGTGTTCACTGGACCAATTAATTCTCCTATCCCAGCATCAAAAACAATATCCGTAAGTTCTGGTCTTAAATTACAGCGATAAATTTTACCTTCATACCCACAGCAATTACGACGTCTCTCATCAATATCATATAAATGGGCTGCTTCATACAAACTCATTTCTTGCTCTGAAATTTGATAAAAGAGTTCGTGAGCTAGCTGTTCGTAAGGAACAATCAGTTGATAAAGCAATATTTGGTCGAAATCAGCCTGATGTTGGCTAAAAAACATTTCTATTTCATAAGAAAATAAAAATTCAGCTACTTTCTGCTCTATCAAACTTTCTTGAGTCTCTGTTTCCCAATCTTTGACTGTTAGCATATGCTCGGATAGCCAATCCACTCCATTCACACCTATCTCTAAAGACCTCTCTCTTAAAAGTCGCTCTGACTCTATCTGAATTGCTGCTGGAGTTACTAGTAACCCTTGTTCTCGAGCAGTTTGCTGAATAATTTTTTTGTATATAATGTTTTGGCAAACTTCCTTTAACTTGAATTTTTTACGCAAATAAGCTACTATTTCTCTTTGTTCTATCGACAATCCAAAGAAATCGACTCTAGAGGAATTTTCATCATAAGGCATATCAAACTTTTCTCCCTTAATTTATTTATTTATTAAAAAAAATAAAGCAATAAAAATCTAAATTTTAGCATCCAAACTAGCAAATATCATACTATTGCTTGTCTTGTATTTTACCGATCGAAGATAGACAAGCCAATGCAAATCATGTGATGTGCTGATACAAACTTATCATTAAGACAGCAGGGAAGCAGCAGAGCAACCGTAACAGAGGAGTGGTCGATCGGGTTTGTACGCATATCGTTTAATCAATACTCATTAATCAAAGCACACATAATAGCAATATCAGCTTTGTAGTTTTAATATAAAAAAAGATTTTGGGGAAATTATGAGAAAATAATTAAATAATTTAATATTTGATTGGTTCCAACTGATTATATTTACCACATCCGTTATTTTTATCAAGGTGCAACTAGAAGATGCGGTTCTGCAATCCTAAAGCCTTCTGTCACGCCACTTGCTTTATACCGGGGAACCCCTAAGTTTGCTCCACCCGTTGAACAAAAATCCCATTGATGGGGAGCATCCCAATTTGGAAAAAACACGTTTGCGATTGAAATCGCCGCTATACAAGCTAAGTCCCTTCGGGTTCACCCTATCTCCGCTCCTGAGATAGCGCCTGCCGTTCAGAATAGAATTCTGAAGGCAATTGGCACTCTTTGGGATGCTCCGCATTGATGAAGTTGGCTATTTGGTAGTTTCTTACTTGGTGCTGTCAAAGCCAGAGACCAGTTGGTACTACCTGAACCGTAGGGAACCTTGACACTCCCTGCCCTAAAGAAGTTACAACTCATTTGTCGAAACGGCTTGCTTTGTCATCTTCACAATTTCCTCAAAGTTTTTCCATAAGTTTGAGGTAGAGCCAAAGCATGAATAATTATGAGTTAATTATAAGTTGGCATAACCTAAATATCTGGGGTGAAAGTTATGACTACTACCGTCAAATATGACATAGAAGTTATCAAAGACGAAGCACGTCAACTTGTCAATAAGGGAACCATAAGCCGCAATCAGCCAATTTATGCTTTGTGTAACTACATTCCCGGTCGCGAGTGGGTGTGTGTAGAACTGGAGTTAGAAAGAAACAACTTTTTACTTAGAGATAAAATTATTGACCTGTTAGGTCGTGAAGACTGGTCTGAAGACTGACGTTAAAACAAACGATGCAGACTTTAACCTTGCTTCTTGTCTGTAGAGTTCACTTTTTGTAATGAGACAAAGTTACGCTCATCAAACAACATCCTCACAACTTCCTCAAAGTATCTTCTTATAACTTAAGGTGTCAAATAAACACAAGCTCATTGAGTGAAACCAGCTTTCGTAAATTGTTCCATTCCATTAAGGTAGCTTTATTATGCAAGAAATACTGGTCAACCAAAAGACTGAACGCTGTGGTGAAATAGACCAAGCTCTCGTATTGCCTTTGGAGAAAGTAGGAATTGCAGACATTTCTCTCGTGGGAGGCAAAAACGCCTCTTTAGGAGAAATGATTCAACAACTGAGACCTAAGGGCGTGAAAGTTCCTACAGGATTTGCGACGACTGCTCATGCCTATCGCTATTTTATTGAAGCTGCGGGCTTAGAAGCGCAATTAAGACTTATTTTTGCTTCGTTAGATGTTGAGGATGTAAACAATCTGCGGTTGCGGGGTAAACAAGCAAGGTCTTTAATGCTCAAAACTCCTTTTCCTCAGGAATTAGAACAAGCAATCGCCCAAGCTTACGAGCATCTGTGTCAACAGTACGGGACTGATACCGATGTCGCAGTTCGCTCTAGTGCTACCGCTGAAGACCTACCTGATGCCAGTTTTGCCGGACAGCAAGAAACTTATCTTAATGTCCATGGACTGCAAGCTGTTCTTGACGCTTGTCACAAATGCTTTGCATCAATTTTTACAGACCGTGCTATTTCTTATCGTCAAATCAAGGGCTTCGATCGCGTCAACATTGCCCTTTCGGTAGGTATACAAAAAATGGTTCGTTCTGATTTAGCAGCATCTGGAGTCATGTTTTCCATCGATCCGGAAACGGGTTTTAAAGATGCCGTATTGATTAGTGCGGCTTATGGATTAGGTGAAAATGTTGTCCAAGGGGCTGTCAATCCTGACGAATACTTGGTCTTTAAACCTACTCTCAAACAAGGATATCAACCAATTCTGGACAAGCGTCTGGGTACAAAAGAAATTAAAATGGTTTATGACTTGGGTGGTTCAAAATTAACCAAAAATATTCCGGTAGTAGCCAGCGATCGCTCCTCATTTGCCCTCCGAGATAACGAAATTTTACAATTGGCACACTGGGCATATGTCATTGAAGAGCACTATTCAAAAGTACGTGGTGTTTACACACCAATGGATATTGAATGGGCAAAAGATGGCATCACCAATGAATTGTTTATCGTGCAAGCACGTCCAGAAACAGTTCAATCCCAAAAGGAAAAAAACGTTTTGCACAGCTATCGCCTTCAAGAAAAAGGTGAAGTGTTGATCTTAGGGCGGAGTGTGGGTGAGACGATCGGGCAAGGTAAAGCCAGAGTCATTCTGGATGTGCATCACATCAACGAGTTTCAATCGGGAGAAGTCCTGGTGACCAACCGTACAGATCCGGACTGGGAACCAATTATGAAGAAAGCAAGTGCAATTGTAACCAACGCTGGTGGACGCACTTGTCATGCAGCAATTATTGCGCGAGAGATGGGAATTCCAGCAATTGTGGGTTGCTCAAATGCCACGACTGTCCTTAAAACAGGGCAAGAAATTACTGTTTCTTGTGCTGAAGGCGAAACTGGAAGAGTTTACCAAGGTTTGTTACCCTATGAAGTGCAAAAAATTCCCTTAAAAAGCTTACCCCATACCCGCACCAAAATCATGATGAATGTGGGCAATCCTGAAGAGGCATTTAGCTTGGCTGCTATGCCTAATGATGGAGTCGGATTAGCACGCATGGAGTTTATTATTGCCAACTATATTAAAGCACATCCATTAGCATTGATTCATTTTAATGAATTAGAAGATGAACTTGCTAAATATAAAATTGCTGAGTTAACAGATCAATATGAAGAGAAAACCCAATTCTTTATTGATAAACTTGCACGGGGAATAGGAACTATTGCTGCAGCTTTTTATCCCAAACCTGTAATCGTCCGTCTGAGTGATTTCAAGAGTAACGAATATGCTAACCTGTTGGGTGGCAAACAATTTGAACCAAAAGAAGAAAACCCAATGATTGGTTGGCGTGGTGCTTCTCGCTACTATGATGAGCGTTACCGAGAAGGCTTTGCTCTTGAATGTTTGGCAATGAAGCAAGTCCGTGACGAAATGGGCTTAACCAACGTCATTTTGATGGTTCCGTTTTGCCGTACTCCTCAAGAAGGTCGCCGTGCGATCGCAGAAATGGCAAAAAATGGTTTAGTACAAGGAGAAAATGGATTACAAATCTACGTTATGTGTGAATTGCCTAGCAACGTACTGCTAGCAGATGAGTTTAGTCAAATCTTTGATGGATTCTCTATTGGCTCAAACGACCTCACGCAGTTGACGCTGGGGTTGGATCGGGATTCGGAGTTAGTGGCGCATTTATTTGATGAACGTGACGAAGCAGTCAAGCGAACGATCGCAAAGGCAATTTACACAGTCAAACAACACGGACGTAAAATTGGTATTTGCGGTCAAGCACCAAGCGACTATCCAGAATTTGCTCGCTTCTTAGTTGAACAGGGTATTGATTCTATCAGTCTCAACCCTGATTCCGTACTCAAGACACTATTAGAAATAGCTGTTGCGGAACAAAAGGGTCAGTAATCATACCATCAGAGTTATGAGTTATTAATCTTGAACAATTAATAACTCATAACTCTGATGGTAAGTGTGGAAACCATGTGGCTGTCCTCCCATGGAGGAAACACAACGAAGTTCCTAATGGGACAGTCACATCCAGGAGCTTTAATCCTCAGCGAAGGAGAACTGAAGATTTATTGTCTTAACCACCACACCAATTATCATAAACTTGTCCTGTCATCGCCTCTGGAAATTCATCGCAAAATTCTTCAAAGGCAGTTTTTTCTAATCTTTTTGCACTTTGATGGGCTATTTCAGATTGCAATTCCTCAACGACATCCCAAGCAGCAGCGCACTCTTCGGAACGAGGAGAAGTTTTTGCACAGGCTTCACGCGCTTTTGTAATGGAATCCTGAAGTTCTTGTTCTAGCAGGATTGTTCTAGGTAGTTCAACAAATTGGCTTCTATTGATAATATCGGTTAGAGAGATAATACCTAACAGTTCTCCTTGAATAACTGGTGCTTGTAACAGATGGTGTTCAGCAAACAACCTCGCCACATATTCCACACCTAAGTCAGGGTTCACCACAATACAAGGTTTGCTCATGATTTCATAAACCCGCACTTTGCAAGGCTCTTTACCGTAGGCTATAACTTTATAGACAATATCTGACTTAGTAATAATACCATAAGCGTCTTGATTGTGACGGCGCTCAACAATGAGCGATCGCCAATCTCTTGCTTTCATAAGCCGAACGGCTTCAGCTACAGTTGCTGAACTGCGGATTGTTGCTACGTCTCGAGTCATGACGTCTGCTGCTGTTAACATATCAACAGTCATAATATTTTTCCTTGTATTTTCTTTGCAAAACTCTCTGTTTTCTGCTTTTATGTCTTCTGCAATTGGAGCTTTCTTTGATTGGTTTTCAAGGTATTAAATACATATTTACACTCCTCTAATATACTTTTTCATTAAGCCTACTACCGACTCCACTATCAACCAATACAGTTCAGTTAACAATATCGAATCCTTGAAGATCCCCCAACCTCCCGCTCGAAAGGGAGGCTTTATTTCTCCCAAACAATTGCCTGGGGGGATCGAATCTTATCCGAACCGTATTACACTATCAACTTATAAAAATACTTTGAGGAAATTGTGAGGTTCTACGCTCGAATTATTTTTTTGGCTGCTGAACTTTTACAAATAATAAATTACTTCAGGCTGCAAGGTTGCCCGGTTGCGAGTTAAAACTGTCATTTAACTGCTTATCTTCACAACTTCCTCACATCTTTTTTATACTCTAAAGATAGAAAGGTTAGGAGAAGCGATCGCAAACAAATTCAAAAAAATATTTAACTGAGGGAACGAATGTTTTTTGTGAGTATGTACAAAAAAATACTTTGGTTTTTACCTGTTATAACCAACTGTATGGTACTAAATATAACCTCACAATTTCTCGATTTTTGTCTTTAATCTTGAAATAAAGATGATAAGCTAGTATCTGACAGTGAGGACAATAAAAATATGGCAATACCGCTGCAACTTACTTTCCATAACGTTCAATCATCAGCATCTGTTGAAGAGAAAATAAGAGAGAATGTTCAAAAATTAGAACGTTTCTACAATCGAGTGATTAACTGTCGGGTTACTGTTGACGCTCCCCACCGCAACCAACGTAAAGGCAATCTTTATCATGTACGAATCGACCTGACGCTCCCTAAAGAAAACATCATTGTTAACCATAACCCATCAGACGAAACAAGCCATGCAGATATATATATAGCAATTCGTGATGCATTTGAAACTGCACGCAGACAATTGCAAGATTACACCAACTTGCATCAATGAATAAATGTGAGTTTGGCGAACTACACCCTCCCTCTCCTTGAAAAAGAGGGAGAGTGTAATCTGTTTTAACTTCATCTAACTTACGTTGAAGCAATACCTCTAATTGCTCCAACTGTTACTGTTTGTGTCATTAGTCAACTTTTTTCTTTCTATTTTCTTTGTAGAGATTATACTTTGGTTGCTTATGCTTCTTCTGTCAGTTGTTCTTTTTCTCACCGCTGCTTGTAAATATTCTTCATACAAGCGTTCTTCCGTCAAAGCTTCCCGTGCTTTTTCTTGCGTTGAGATGTTTCAACCTGATTGAGTGTTCCGACAGTTACTAACAAACTTCTCGCTCGTGCTCCGGTTCCCCAATTCTCCAACATAAATGCCCAAAGCTCGAGCAGTTTCCACGAGGTAACTGTTAGCATGCACGGGCGCAGGGCTTTGAAGGAGGACTTGTTGTAGAGGGACGGCAACAACTTGTCCGTTTTACCAAGCCACCATTCGATCGAATTGTCCTTGTGCGACTAAATCCACTGCGGTTTTACCAAAAGCTGTCGCCACCAAACGGTCTAAAGCAGAAGGAATACCGCCTCGCTGAATATGCCTAAAACTGAGACTCGCGTTTCTATTTTCTTGGTACTGTAATTAGCAATTTGGTCAGCAATGTATTGACCCATACCACAGCTGGGAGTTAGGCTCCACAGATCGCGATCGCTACAATTACAAGATAGTTTTACCGCTTCAATGCCTTCTGCAACTACGACGATCGCAAATTTGCGTCCCCAGAGATCGCGCAGTTTGTCAAGATGCTTGCAAATACCCTCAATCGAATAAGGAATTTCCGGAATCAAGATAACATCTGCTCCTCCTGCTATCCCGGCTTGTAAGGCTAAATGGCCTGCTTTTCTGCCCATAACTTCCACAATCATTACCCTGTCATGACTGGCGGCGGTAAAAGTGAGGCGGTTGAGAGCATCTGTAATTGTATTGACGGCAGTATCAAACCCAACAGATTTTTCCGTGAGTGCTACATCATTATCAATTGTTTTAGGAATAGCCACAAAATTCCAGTTGCCTTGGTATGCAAGCGAGTGGAGAATCTTGACACTACCATCACCGCCAATACCAATGAGTGCATCTAGCCCTAATGTCTGATAACCAGCAACGATCTCATCTGCACGTGCTAACGTATCTCCTTTGTTGATAGTTCCTAAGATAGTTCCTCCCATACTGAGCAAGGGATCTATGCCACGTAAGTCAAGACCATGCATCGTTAGTGTCGTCGCTTTGCTTTCCAGCAGTCCCTGGGTTGCATAAGGAATTCCCAGCACTTCCCAATTGTAAGTGAGCGTTGCATGGCTCACAACAGCCCGAATCACAGCATTAAGCCCAGGACAATCTCCACCACTAGTGAGAATGCCAATTCGTTTGCAGTTCATATGTAATTTAAAGTAGAGTTAACAATTTAACGACGACTTCCAAATGGTATTAATATCAAACATTGAGCACGCTAGAATACCTGAATTCCGGCATACTGTCCTGAATGATTTAGAGATTAAAGAAAAAATGTGAGGAACTTATGAGGACGTTAGCTTCTGGAATTGAAATTCTATTAAGGCTGCTGTAGTAACAATCGTTCATCAGCATTTAACACCAATAGAGGATTTTCTGTATCTATCCATGAAACTTGAGCGTCTAACTTGTCACAACATTCACATACCAAACGCAAACCGACATCTAATGGAAGTTGTGCGGTTGTTGGGGTAAACTCTTGTAATATTCCGGCTTCTATCGTTTGATAGCGATCGAGGTCTTGGCTCAGTTTTGCTAGAAAACTGACTCCTTCACCACCATCTGCTTTCCCTTTCTCCAAGGCGTAGCCCATAGCAAATTGCAAAATTGAATCGACATAAGCCTTGACTTTAGGGTGTTTAACTCCCTCTGTAGCTGCGGTATAAAGTAGTTCACCATTCAGATACTCAAAATCTGGTACATACAGGTAGTTATTAACGAGTTCAAATACCTGCATTCCTTTAGCAGCTTTAACTGTTAACTTCTCATTTCTGACTCGATTAGCCGCATTCTCCAGCAGTGCAATTACAGCTAAAATAACAGAAGGCTAGTTACTATCTATACATCTTATTTCGATAGTGCCGAGTTTGTTTAGTCTTACCGGATTCCAACCTGACTTGAGTAAGCTTCCTCCTGTTTTTAAAAACAGGTGACTTTCAATTCCAGCTTTTTCCATTGCTTGCGACCAAGTATAGTAACGAGCAAAGTGCTGTTCAACTAAATCCTCCACACTTTCAGCATAAGGCATGAGTCCACCAACAGGTTGTAAATGAGTGTAAACTCCTTCCCAGCCGAAGGTTTCACTCCCTCGATAACGAATGGTATGTGCTGCTAGCCCAATCGCCTGTCCTTCATAAAAGGGACACGCTCTCGTTAGGGAAATGAGTGCTGAGTCGCAAGCTGTAGCTAAATTGTAGATATTTAGTAGTTCTTCTCGTTGTGCTGATGTTGAGTTGTAAGATACTACAACACGAGGGTCAATGACTCCAGGAGAGACTTCCAAATGTATGTGTGTGCCAGTACATTTTCCTGCGTGCAAAAATTTATCATAGCCGACGGTTCTCGCTTGGATGTGGTAGTTGGGGCGATCGCGCATAACTGGCATAATGTGCAAGGGATAGCTAGACAGAGGGTAAAGCCGTAAACCCATTTGTCGTCCTACAGAAAGCGCCAGTTTGAGATTTTTGAGATATTCTCTGGCTAGTTCTGTACCACTGGAGCCAGGAGATGTATTAATTTATACTATACTCTTGACAAACTCTGGCACAAAATAATTTGGATTTAAACCTTCTGCTTCCGCCATTAAGTGACAACCCTGCAAAAATTCATCAGCACGATTGCTCAGCTGACCTACTTCATCTACCAGAAAAAACTCTTGCTCAAGACCAATACGACGCTTGGGTGCATCCATCTAAGCCTCCGTCAGAAAAATTTTGTCACAGTGTCTCGACCTCATCCTTCAGTTTAAAAGATATAACTGCGCTGTTATTAAATTGAATTAACAATTAGTTATAATATTGATTAGTTATTAATCAATTATTGTGCTGACTGTTAAATCTCCCTATGCCAAAAACTAAGCCGGCCATGGTCGATCCAGTTGTTCTTGTGGCGGTTGCAGACTACTTCAAGGTTTTATCAGAGGTAAGTAGGTTACAAATTTTGACCTGTCTCAAGTCAGGACCAATGAATGTGATGGAAATCGCTGAGGCTACTGGGTTGGGGCAAGCAAATCTTTCTAAGCATCTGAAAGTATTGACTCAAGCAGGAGTTTTATCTCGTCAGCCCAAAGGTACCAGTGCTTATTATGAAATTGCCGAGCCAATGATTTTTGAGCTTTGTGAGTTAGCGTGCGATCGCATTAACGAGCGCGTGCAACAGCAGGCTAAAACCTTCAAAGCTCTTCGGAGCAACACAGGCGTTTTTTAACCAGGAAAACACCAATACAATAACGGAAAATAGAGCGCCTCCAAAGACTCCAGCTACACCTAGCATACGAAACGGATGCATGAGAATATTGTGTTCTGATAAGTTGAAGGTTCTAGAAATACCAAGCATCATCCCATCTGAGAAACAATGAACACTGAGGTGCTAGAATTACTCAACAGTTATAAGGAAATATCTTTTGATGGCGTCTATCTTACATCCCTTACGGATTGGCAAACATATTATCCGCTATCCCATTGTTCAAGGTGCAATGGCAGTAAGGGTCTCTGGCGCAAAGCTTGCTGGAGCAGTTGCCAATGCAGGTGGAGTAGGTACCATTGCCACGCTGGGGTTGGGGTTGCATTCTCCCTATTTTCATCAACGCAAACGAGGCAACTTTTTTGAGGTAAATCGACTGGCTTTGATAGATGAACTGACCGAAGCCCGCACCATTAGCCCGAATGGAGCGATTGGGGTTAATATTCTTGTTGCCACCAAAGATTATCCCGTGTTGGTTCAGACAGCTGCTGCTTGTGGAGCAAATTTGATTGTAACAGGAGCTGGATTGCCTCTGACTTTACCAATGTACACTACAGATTATCCCGATGTGGCATTAGTACCAAGCATATCTAACTTGCTCTCAGCCCAAATCATCTGTGAAACTTGGCAAAATCAATATAATCGACTCCCCGATGCCTTGATTGTCAAAAATTGTCAGATGGTTGGAGGGCATTTCACGCAGTGTGAGAATATTGGCTCTCCAGAATTCTCGATTGAGTCCCTCATTTCTCAGCTGCGAGATTATTTGGAACAACAGATGGGTGTCAAAATTCCGTTAATTGTCACGGGAGGAATTTGGGATCGAACCGATATCGATCGCATATTAGCCATTGGAGCAGACGGCGTACAAATCGGTACTCGCTTCATTACCACAGAAGAATGCGATGCCGATCGACGTTATAAAGACTTCCATCTCAAAGCCTGTTCAGAAGATATTGTCACTGTGCCCAGTCCCGTAGGAAAACCCACTCGTGCTTTACGTAATCCCTTTACAGAGCAGGCAATGGCTGGCTCATCAACAGCACTGGAGCAGCGATGTATTGCTAATTGTTTAGAGTCGTGTTTGTGTCGAGACACTGGAAAAACTTATTGTCTTCTCCAAGCGCTTGCTAAAGCTGCATCTGGGGATGTAGAGCGTGGTTTAATTTTTTCTGGAGCCAATGTTAGGTACGCTGAACGGATCGTGTCCGTCAAAGAACTGATGGCAGTGTTAACCCAACAGTAGAAGACAATGCTCTCAAAGATCGTTGTCCATAGTAAGAACGTGCTTGACTTATAAAATCAAAGGTTGAATGATATGGATGTAGAGCAAATTCTCAAACTTTATTCTGCTGGAGAACGAAGCTTTCAACGAGTTAATTTGCAAGAAGCAGAGTTAACCAATGTAAACCTTGTAGCTTCAGACTTTAGCTATGCTGATTTACGCCAAACACGACTGGGTAAAACCAACTTTAGCCAAGCTTGTCTGCGCGAAGCAAACTTGAGTGAAGCTATTCTCTGGGGAGTGGATTTGAGTGAGGCTGATTTATATCGTGCTATTTTGCGTGAGGCTGATTTGACAGGTGCAAAGTTAATTCAGACACGTTTGGATGAAGCCAACTTAATCAAAGCTAGTCTATGTGGTGCTAATTTGAATGCTGTTAAGCTTTCTGGTTCTTTGCTAGTTCAAGCAGACCTCCGTCCGAGTTCCAACCAGCGAACAGATTTGGGATATGGGATTTTAAGCGGGGCTGATTTAAGTTATGCCGATCTAAGAGCGGCTTTACTGCATCATGCTAATTTAGATGGAGCAAAGTTGTGTCGGGCAGATTTGAGTCGGACAATACAATGGGGAGATTTGGCAACGGATCTAACTGAAGCTAGTTTGCAAGGTGCAGACTTAAGTTACGCCAATTTAACAGGTGCGGTTTTGCGAAAGGCTAATTTGCAAGGCGCAGACTTAACCGGAGTGATTCTCACAGATGCCGATCTCCAGGGTGCTATTTTGCCTGATGGTACCATTCACAATTGAATTTTTGCCACAAGCCAGCAGGAGAGGGAGGTGTGTCGCACTCATTTAAAGATATCACTTGTTTGTGGGACAAGGGATACAAGGGAGAGAATACTGGCTCTATTTTTTGTCTGTACTTCCAACAATCCTTTACGACCAGATTGTTGCACGCAATATAAAGATGAAACTTTTGCAAGGGTTACACCAGCTTAAAAGCATATTTTAACTAAGCTATGTATATACCCTCGTGCAAGGTACATCACATTCTGTAAGTACCTTGCAACAAAATCGTCCCTTCTTCACCGAACTGTGAAGCGTAATGCTTCAGTATCAATTGGTTTTATCAAGTAAACCAACAGCAAATTCCAAATAATTGCGATCGCAAGGGGAAGTTTGCGAAGAAGTTTCACAACTTTGGGTTGGGAACTGCGATCGACTTCCACCAATTTTAAGTTGTAGTCTGAGCAGCGTTGTAAAAGTGGAAAAAACTTTGGATGTTCGGTATTCAGCATGACCGGAAAGGCTCGACCAGCCGTTTCGTTTGTCTTGCGAACAACTTGACGGTCAAATTCTGTTGGCTCGAGCCCCAGTAAATAGTAAAAGCTAGCCCGTTCGTGAACCGTTAGTGTATGGGTAGCAAACACTGATAACAGAAAAAAGCGACTCCACAGTTTGGCTTTCCAATTGTTCCAAAGTTTTAGTTGCGTAGACGCGGAGCGGCTTGTCGGGAGACATCGCAATAATGCCTTAAATATATCTCCGTGACGGTTTTCATCCTGACACCAACTTTCAAAGAAGCGAAAGATAGGGTAAAACTGCTTTTCTGGATGTTTTTGTAGATGGTGATAGATAATAATATACCTCCAGTAACCAATTTTTTCTGATAGGTAGACAGTATAAATTACCCATTCAATTGGGAAAAACGTATAAGTGCGGGTTTTCGTCACACTCGCAAGATCGAGTGAGAGTTTAAAGTCACCCATTGCTTTATTAAGAAATCCAGCATGACGGGCTTCATCACGAGCCATCAAATGAAATATTTCAGACAAAAGTGGATTGCGTTCTTTCAGCCTCCGCGAGAGTTCTTTAAACAGTAAAAACCCAGAGAACTCTGAAATGCATGAACGTTCTAAATAGTCAATAAAGACGCGGCGTGATTCTTCGTCAATATGTTCCCATGACTGCTCAAATGTCTCATCCCGGACAAAATGGTGACGATTGTAGTCTGCTCGCATTTCTGCAAGCATCGCTTTTAATTCAGTTTCTTGAGCAAATACATTCAAACTAGCTGCAGCTTCAAAGTCTGTGGTGTAAAACCGGGGAGTCAATAGGGTTTCTTGGTTTGGCTCTTTGATTCCTGCTTTTGCTTGCTTGGGGGTAGACTGAGGTAGAGTATTCACCATGCTTGTTCTGTTATTCAACTATCTTCTTTAATAACTATCAAGTTATAATACCTGGAGTCTTTTGACCAAAACCATTATTAAAATTATTTCTTCACAAAGTCTGTAGCGATCGCCTAGAACTGCGGAACTGTAAGGATAACCTCAAAAAAGCATTTATTAAGTTTTGAAAATTATTTAATCTTGCATTATTTAATAACTTTATAGTTATTAAGCGTAATAAATCTGGCTCAAAGGTTAAGGGACTTCCAAAATGGGTTATCATTCAAAGAATCACACACAATTACTGACACCTCCTGGCAATACACTTCCTGCGGATTCACGCGATCGCGTCAAGCAATTTATGCAGAACTTGCAGGACGAGATTTGTACAGCGTTGGAGCAACTTGACTCAAAAGCCCGGTTTCGGGAAGATCGTTGGGAGCGAGCAGAAGGTGGTGGAGGGCGTACCCGCGTGATTCGAGAAGGGCGGGTGTTTGAACAAGGCGGTATTAACTTTTCAGAAGTGTGGGGAGACAGACTACCTCCTTCAATTTTGGCGCAACGTCCAGAAGCCGTCGGACATGAATTTTTTGCTACAGGAACCTCAATGGTGTTGCATCCTCGCAATCCCTACGTGCCAACAGTACATCTCAACTACCGCTACTTTGAAGCGGGTCCAATTTGGTGGTTTGGTGGAGGAGCCGATTTAACACCGTACTACCCCTTTGCAGAAGATGCCATTCACTTTCACTCCTCGCTAAAGTCTGTCTGTGACGCCTATCATCCGGAGTATTATCCAACCTTCAAACGCTGGTGTGATGAATACTTCTATTTGAAACATCGTCAAGAACAACGAGGCATTGGTGGTATCTTCTTTGACTATCAAGATGCGAGTGGAAAGCTTTATGTCGGTTCTCAAACAGATACACCTGCAGCGCTCTACAGTCAGCAAGTAGGAACAGTCTCTCGTAACTGGGAAGATATTTTTGCCTTTGTCCAATCTTGCGGTCATGCCTTTTTACCTGCTTATTTGCCCATTGCACAACAGAGACAAGAAATAGAGTATGGCGATCGCCAACGCCAGTTTCAACTCTACCGTCGAGGTCGTTACGCAGAGTTTAACCTAGTGTATGACAGGGGAACGGTTTTTGGTCTGCAAACCAATGGTAGAACCGAATCCATACTGATGTCCCTACCACCTCTAGCCCGTTGGGAATATTGCTACGAAGTAAAACCAGGTACACCTGAAGCAAGGCTTACCGAAATCTTTCTCCAGCCCAAAGATTGGGTAAATGAGATTTCTGCACAACAATAACAACATTTTCCATTTTTTAGCTGAAGGTAGTGCAGTAGGAATGATGGTACTAGATTACAGTATTTAACTATGTACGCTGAAGGCTTGCGAACAAGAACTCTACAAGGACTTAAATAACGGGTATCTGGGGAAGGAGGTTATTTTTCTAATTAGTTTTTTAATCTCCGCTCCCCGATCCCAGTTTCCAAGCTCATGAAATTGCGGTTGTTTGGGAAGTCTTTGTAATATTCAAATATTTATTGAATGTGATTTGTGCAATTTGCATTTTACCGAATTTTACTTTCTCAAACTTGCCTTCTAAGCCAATGGAATACTGTAGCACAACAGCGTTTAAACCGAGTTTTTCTCTTAATGCATCAACAACGTGGAAAGAATTTGCACCCAACCTATCTAACTTATTGATAAAAGCAAGATGCAGCACGCGATAGCACTTCAGGTACCTATCTACCGTAACAGACTGGGATTGTACTCCTGCAACACCATAATTGCTCCATCTAACACTCGCAAAGAACGCTCAACTTCAATCGTGAAGTCAACATGGCTTGGTCTTTGGAACTCGCAATAAATTGACGAGGCTACCAGACATCCCGCGTCATTTAGGTGTATCAATTAAATTGATTTGCATATTATGCCACCAGCAAGTGACAGCAGTCGAGGTAATGGTGATACCCTTTTCACGCTCTAACTCCATATAATCCATTGTTGCACCATCTCTATCGCCCCCAACCTCTTCAATGTTTCATCAAACATCAACATTTATCTGTTCTATCTGTTTAGCAGCTTTCTCCCAAAGCTTAGCAGAAGCCTCATCTTGCCAATGAGTTCTTAAATTTTCTGCTTTTTTGTGGCATATTCGCTCTAACATTTCTAAAATTGCGGATAATGTCAATTTGTCAATTAATGTTTCTAAAATTTCCATATATTCTTTATGCATGATATATAACTCCTATTCTGCCGATTTCTTCTGACAAAACCCATATAGATGACTTTTCTACTGGCAAATCATGGATGAAGATTTGTTACTAATTTCTCCCAATATTCTGCTAACTTTTACACGCAGTTTAACTTATTTTTAAGAAAATTATGATGCGATCGCCATACAATGGCTATAAAGTTATTTTCTCATAACACTCAAGCTCCTTGATTGAGTTTCATTTTCAGCCTTATAGAGTTGTAGAAAAACAACATGAAGAACTTGTGAAGGGAAATTTTTCTTTACCAAGAACAGATATGGCTTAATTACAAATATTTATTTTATCTTCATATAAGAACATATTTACTCTTTCGCATTCCTCACAAGTTTCTCAAATTATTTTTCTATACCTAATTATAAGAAGATCATCTGTTAAAAAACTCACTTAGCCTAAGTATGAGAGGTCAATATGTTTAAAAAGATTTTAATTGCATTAGATTGCTCTGACGCAGGCAAATATGTTTTTGAACAAGGCTTTACTTTAGCAAAGATGGCTGGATCTAGTTTACTGTTGCTACACGTTTTATCTAATGAAGAAGAAGGGAGTCCTTATATACCCGTATCCACTTTTGAATACTACCCAGCAATGTGGGAACAAGTCTCAGATTTTCACCAACAGGAGTGGGACAGGTGGAAAAATAAAGGTGTAGAGATGTTGCGAGCATTATGTGCTCAAGCAAACATAGCTGATGTGAACACTGAGTTTAGACAAATTCCTGGCAATCCCAGTCGAGTCATTTGTGACTTAGCTCAGAGTTGGAACGCAGATCTTATTATCATTGGACGTCGAGGTCACTCTGGTTTAGCAGAACTGTTGCTCGGTAGCGTCAGTAATTATGTCCTTCACCACGCTCCTTGTTCAGTTCATGTCGTGCAACTTCCTCTTAGCAATAAAGGAATTGAAGTTGTCAAAGAAAGCGCAAGTGTTTCCATCTCCAAATAATTTTCTAAGTAGAACTGCAACATTAAAGTCTATCTAACTTGCCCAGCGTTTGCGCTATTAATTTGCACAGCAGAACGGGCGTTCTCACTCTTTTTACAAAAGTGATGCTAACTGAGGCTGTGCAAATTAAAAAATGATTAGTTGAGTTGGATAAATATTCAAGAGTCCCAATAAATTAACAGTTGAGGTTTAGCAGCACTGCATTAAGTTATAAGCTGTTTGTGAGAACTATGTAAACATGACTTCAAGAAGAATTTTTGTAACTGGTAGGACAGATCGGCTCAGACCCACTTTTTGCCAGTGCTAGATCCTGTAGAAATTTTTGGTGTTATGACATCATTACAGCAACTTTTAAACCAGTGGAAGATCCAATTAAAGCAAGTCAATCGGCAAATGTACCAAGCTAGTGATGAAATAGAAAGACGGATAGAAAAATGCACAGCAGAGCTTTCTCAAACAAAGGTGCTACTCCAAAGGGAAATGGAAAATTGCAAGCAATTAGAAGCACAAATCACATTTCAGACTTATATTCTGTCCAAGGTAAATGATGCAGTAATTGTTTTTGATTCTCAAAATCGCATTACTTCTTGGAACCAAGCAGCAGAAAAGTTATATGAGTATAAAGCTGAGGAAGTTCTTGGTCTCAAGTTGGAAGAAGTGAATCGCTATTGCTCGAGCAAAGCAGAGGATGAACAGGCTGCTTACAATCCATTAGCAGCGAGAGGGATTTGGCAAGGAGAGAATATTCATTATAAAAAGAATGGAGAAGAAATTTACGTTGAGTCATCGATTGGCTTATTAACAGATGATAACGGTGCCGATCGCGGTTTTCTTGCTGTAGTCCGCGATGTTACCGAACGCAAACAAGGTGAACAACAGTGCCAACAACTTCTTGCTCAAGAAGAAGCCGCCCGTATGGACGCAGAGGCAGCAAAAAGTAAAATTTTTAATATTCTTGACAGGATTGCTGATGGTTTCTTGGCTCTAGATTGCGAGTGGCGGTTCACCTATGTCAATCGCCAAGCAGCCAAGATCTTGCACAGAACCCAAGAGCAGCTCGTTGGCAAAAACGTTTGGGAGGAATTTCCCAACGCCATTACTCTAGCATTTTATCGCGAGTATCACAGGGCAGTAACACAACAGGTCACTGTTGAATTTGAGGAATTTTACCCGCCACTTAACACTTGGTTTGAAGTACACGCCTATCCCACACGGGATGGCTTATCAGTTTATTTCCAAGACATTACCAAGCGTAAGGGAGCAGAACACAAAATCAACCAGCAAGCAAATTTACTAGATATCGCCACAGACGCCATTCTCGTTTGCAATTTAGAACACCAAATATTATTCTGGAATAAAAGCGCGGAACGTCTGTATGGATGGCAAGCAGGTGAAGTTGTAGATAAAAATGCTAACAAGCTTTTGTATAAGGAAACATCACCTCAACTAGAAGAAGCCATTTTGACTGTTTTGGAACATGGGTCTTGGCAAGGAGAGTTGAGCCAAGTACCAAAAGATTGCAAAAACATCATCGTTCAAAGTCGCTGGACACTAGTACGCGATCGAATGGGACAACCCCAATCAATTCTTATCGTCAACACTGACATCACTGAGAAGAAACAACTTGAAGCGCAGTTTTTCCGCGCACAGCGGCTAGAAAGCCTTGGTACCCTAGCCAGTGGTATCGCTCATGACTTCAACAATATACTGACACCTATTTTGATCATCGCTCAACTGTTGTCACATAAATGTTTTGCTTTTGATGAGGAAAATCGAGAACTCTTGAAAACGGTAGAAGACAGCTCTAAACGCGGTGCAGATCTTGTCAAGCAAATTCTATCGTTTGCACATGGAACTGAAGGCAAGCGCGTTCACCTACAAGTCAGACACTTGTTAAAGGAAATGAAACGAATTCTTGAAAGTACATTTCCAAAATCTATTGAAATTAATATTGATGTACTAACCCAAAATCTTTGGACAATCCGAGTAGACCCCACTCAACTCCATCAGGTTTTGCTAAATCTCTGCGTCAATGCTCGTGATGCCATGCCTAACGGGGGTACTCTTAGTCTTTTGGCTGAGAATGTCTTTGTTGATGAAAACTATGCCAGGATGAATTTAGATGCCAAAGTCGGTTCTTTTGTTGCGATCGCAATCTCAGATACAGGATGTGGCATTCCTCCAGAAATACAAGAGCGTATTTTTGAACCCTTTTTTACAACTAAAGAAAAGAGTCAAGGCACGGGATTGGGTTTATCAACCGTTCTTGGTATCGTTAAGAACCATGGGGGGTTTGTAAACGTACATAGTAAATTGGGCGAAGGCAGCCAATTTAAGGTTTACTTACCAGCTAGTGATACACAGGTAACACAAGAAGTTTGTGATATTAGGATGCCCACAGGAAATGGAGAATTAATTCTCATTGTGGACGACGAAGAAAATATTCGAGAGGCGACAAAAAGCTCACTAGAAAACTATAACTACAAAATCCTAACAGCTAACGATGCTATTGGGGCATTCTCACTCTACACTTTACACAAACAAGATATTAGTTTGGTATTGATGGATATACAGATGCCATTGATGGATGGGCTAAATGCTATTCGCATCTTAGAAAAAATAAATCCCTCGGTCAAAATTATTGCTATTAGTGGGATTTCACACAATCAAAAGCTTCTAGAAGCTCATAGTATTGGTGTGAAAGCATTTGTGTCTAAACCATACATGATACAGGAATTATTGGATACCATTAAATGTGTTTTAAGTATGCCATAAATAACTACAAAGAAACTGAGGTATTACTATGGATCTTATCAGAGGGCTAAAACAATATTCTAAAAGAATACTAGTATTAATCTTTATTCTGCTCTTGGCATCCCTAATATCAGGTTTTTCTTAAGATTCCTCAAGCAATCCTATAGCCTTCAAAATAGAATTCTGAACGGCAGGCGCTATCTCAGGAGCGGAGACGCTACGCGAACAACGGGGGTTACCCGAATGGCACGCTCGAAGTGCGACGCGGAGACTTGGAGACACACCAGACGCGGAGGGTTCCCCCCTGTCAAAAATTATCATTATAAATTTTGTATATTTTATTTTCTGGAAGTCCCTAAAGAATGATAAATTCCGAATTGGATTGAAACGTCTTAACTCGGCTACTTCAAGCAGATTCGTTCTTAAGTTTTACTCCTTTGGGAGAACAGATAAAGTCTAAAAAATTCCTAGAATGCAATTACCAAGCAATAAATTTGGTATCTCCTAGTTTGGGACTAACTAGGAGTTTTTTAATTTCTCTTACTGACCATCTATATCTTAAGAAATAAATCCAAATTTTCTCATACTTAAGACTTGTGAATAATTAGTTCTGATGACAGATTGGACATTTAGGTTGGAATTGTTATTGTGTCATTGTTAGATAAAAAAGTTTATCCCCTAATAGAACAATGAACATTATTGCTTGGATTGTTTTAGGTTTGATTGCAGGTGCGATCGCCAAGGCTATTTACCCCGGTCACCAAGGTGGTGGAATTTTGGGAACAATCTTGTTGGGAATTATCGGTGCTTTTGTTGGTGGTAGCTTGGGTGTATTCTTCAGCACGGGACAATTCTCGCTAGCGGCGACTACTCTTAGTATCCCCGGTATCGCGTTAGCAGTTGTTGGTGCTCTTGTGGCTATTTTTATATGGAATTTATTTACCCGTCGTGCGGTGTAATCAACTGAAGTACGTTTAATTTATAGTAAACCTCAGGGAGCTAATTTCTTTATTTTTATCCCTGAATTTAATAATGATAGCGCTACCCTAACTTGAGGGTAGCGCTATCATTATTAACACTTCACAAGTGCTTTGATACGAATGAAACCATTTCAACTGATTAAATAAGTAGAAAGGCGCAAAAAAAAAGTATGTAAAGAAAAGTAAAGTGACCTAAAAACCTCTTCCCTTCTGCCATCTGCCTTGATTTTAAATGCGTTTTCCCTGAACTCTCCCCCAGTCTCCCTCTCGGTCAACATGATAAAATGAAAGGCAGCACAGCTTACCAAATCCTTATGGTGTTGGCACATATTCAACCGGGCGTTGCTGGTTTAGGAGGGAATTACGGCGATCGCGAAGCGCAAGCTGTACTCAGCTTATCGAAAAGCAAGCTCGCACTATCCCTCCCTTGATAAACTCTGTATTGTGATGTAGATGCAAGTACAGAGATGGCAAAAATTGAACGGGAGTCCATTAACTTTAAACTACCCAAAACACTAACCAAAGTACTTAGAGAGAAAGCTCGCGAGCTCGACACTACAGCAACCGATTTGGTCATCCAGGGGTTGGAACACGTTTTGGATTTGGCTCCCAGTACGGATAATGGTATAGATACCCGTTTGCATCAAATCGAAGTAGAACTAAAGCGATTGGCAGTTTGTACAGAAAATTCCGTATACAGCGCTACAGAAGCTGTTTCCTCACAACGCCTCAGTCAATTAGAACAACAGATGAAAGAACTGACCAATCGATTGTCACTTATTGAAGAAGCCTTGGTGCAGATGCAAAGCAGCTCGGGAAGTTACAGTCGTCGTCGATCCTCCGGGTACTCGCACTACACTCAACTCACTATAGAGCTGCAACCCATGCTAGAAGAAAACCTTGCCAAAAGACTTGCAGTCACTCTCGCTACCCTACGCAACCAGCGCGAAACTTTAAGCCAAAAGGATTTTTTATCATGGTCTCGCTCTCGCGATACTAACAGTATGGGGTGGCGCTACGAACAGAAGGACAAGCTTTATTATCCGGTGAAGTAAAAATAAAAAAGACAAACGTACTCATAGTGCGCTTTACACTTCTGCCTTTACATAGAGCAGAAGCACGATCGAATTTCTCTCTATAAGAATAGGTACTAAAAAAAATTCCGCCGTTGGGTTAGCTAGCAATAGCTGGCTGAAGATAGAAGGGATTTTGCTTACATATTGACAGAATGAAACCATCAGATCGATATTGGCTTTGTTATGAAAAGTTTCATTCTTGGTAGCCTATCTCTACTGCTGCTATCTACCACAACTGTACCTATTGTTAAAGCCGAAAACAGAGCGGCCAATCCCAATGTGTTAAGCGGTGCATCATCCTCTACTCAGATAGAACCTTTCAATCTCGTTCACTTAGCTTATCAAGGATACCTTAGAGACCAAGGCATTCCTGGTTATGGTGCTCTTATTATGGCTTACCAAGTTAAACAAATTAGTGCTGAAGATATTGTTCGGAGTGCAGTTAAATCGAATATACTGCCACCACAAGCGATAGACGATCGCGCATATAGGAACGCTGTTAATCTTCAATTAGAAAATTTGAGAATTAAATAAGCAAAAAAATCTCTACATTTTTTCTCGTGGGATGGGTCTGCCCATCCCTTTGTCAAATTAAACCCAAAT
Organism: Tolypothrix campylonemoides VB511288_2; assembly: GCF_045999855.1. NCBI lineage: Bacteria > Bacillati > Cyanobacteriota > Cyanophyceae > Nostocales > Tolypothrichaceae > Tolypothrix > Tolypothrix campylonemoides. Next base: position 130,174 of record NZ_JBFPMW010000003.1, on the reverse strand, counting down.
ATCAGAGGTGGAATCGCCGCCCGGATAGCGCATTTCATGAGCGCGAGACGGACCTCCTGGTTCTTGACCAAAATCAACGTAGAAATTTTCGTTGATTCTTAATCCTCCCTTTTCAGTGTCACAGTCAATTTGTAACAAGTATGAACCTGTCTTAGATAAGTCAGGATAAAACTGGTTATCCCAGGTACTAAACAGAGAGTTGGTAGCATACAACCGCTTGCCATCAAGACTCAGTTGTAGCATTTGCGGTCCGGCTGCTAGCTTTTTACCCTGTACTGTACTTCCTTTGCCTAACAAACCACCACACCAAACTTGACCTGTTAATTTGGGTTGGGAGGGATCGACAATCTCATATTGGCGAATATCACCATGCAGCCAGTTGGAAAAATAGACGTAGCGATCGTCTAGTGAAATTAAAATATCAGTAATTAATGATGGCACGGGAATTGGCCAACCCTCTACCTCAACGGATGGAATATCTATAACTTTTTCCACATCCCAATGTCCGTTGGATTTGTGCCAATGCCAAACATTACTACTAAGTGCTGCTCCTACAAATCCGTGAGTGCTATCGGGATTGTGGTGAAAACGAACTTCCAAGGGAATTAATCCTTCTTCACCCAAATCAACACTTTGAATAATGTCACGTTTTGACCAATCCCAGAAATGCAAGTGCTGACCGTATTTTCCCTCCGTCACATCATTTAGGTCAAAGCCGGGATAAAATGTTTTGGGGGAACCCCACTCACTACTGACCATAACATTATGACGGGGTTGATACCAAAAATCGTAGTTAAAGCGCATACCTTCGGCTTTGCTTTCCCAACGCCCTGCAATCTCAAAGTTTCCATCAAGCAATAGAAAACCACCAGGACCGTTACCTTCGCGATCGCCAAGCATGGAAATCATCACACGACCATCGGCAAGGCAGTGGACTGTATGGGGAGCCGTCAGGTTAGTTTTTTCACGAATTTCTTCTGGTTCGATGACTTTATGAATTTTGGGCGCTTTGGCATTCGCTGTGTCAATAATGTAAATTCTACTAGAACGTATACCCGGAATCACTAAAAACCGACGCGATTTACTTGTGTCATTGTGGCATGAACTACAGGTGTTCCAACCAAAATGATGCAATTCATCTCCTATATAGGGCATTGGTAAGCGATGAATAATTTGAGAGTACGTGGGAGAGTCTGGGTCAACGTCTATAGTTGCCAAGTAATCTGGTTCTTCAATCCCCGTACCCGTGTATAGTGCGATGGTATAGAGAATTTTTTCGCGTTCTGCTTTCATTGCTACTTCTGGAGAAGCGTAACCGGGACCGCAGCAAGCATGAGCCATATTGTTAATATCTCCAACAAGTGACTTTAAAATTACAATGGGAAAATCTAGTCCTCACAGCAGAGGAATATATCAAAAACTACACCCTTATAACTCATCGAGCTTAAAAAATACGGTAATTATATAGATTTATGTTTTTAAAATGCGATCGCATTTTAAAAGAAAGAGTTTTCTATCTTATCAAAACTTATGACTGTGCGATCTTTTTGTATGCGAAAATCAACAGAATTATATTACAAAATATAAGTTGACTTTCATATAGATTAATAATATTACTGAAAAATTAGTATAGAGATATACATATATTATTTCTTATACTTGGGATAGATGATAATGCACTACAGTATGCCGCACCTTCTATATGTGTGGGGATACGTTGGGTAAAGAAAGGAGAGGGAGAACTTGATTGGTCAACTGGCTTCACATCTGGCTGCCCCCAGTCAAGGTTTTGTAAGGGTTGTAAGTGCTATAGTTATTAGCGTTGGGTCCCTGGTACTGATAGGTTGGGTTTTAGACTTTGTACAACGCAGAAGTGTCCCACAATTTGGAGTTTGTGAGTGCCTGCACAGTTGGGAACTTCTCCCTGGTACGGGAGGGGATGGGATTAGCTATTGTACGGAAAGGTGCAGAATGCATGGGAGGGTTGGCTGGCGTGGATTCTCTAATCAACCAAGGAAGCCGTTTTTGGGTAAAATTTAAGGCGGTGAAGCAGTGAACAGTCTAAATAATGCAACAATTTTACTTGTTGAAGATGAACCGGCTGATGTTTTTAGAGTGCAAAGAGCTATACGTAAAGCCAATTTACCGATTTCCCTGGAAGTGGTAAGCGATGGGGAACAAGCAGTACTTTATTTAAGCGGAGAAGCACCTTATGAAGATCGTTTGCGCTATCCCTTACCAATGCTCATGTTGCTGGATCTCAAACTCCCCCGGCTTTCTGGTTTTGAAGTTCTAGATTGGTTGAGAGAATCAACGGTAAAACATTTACCAGTGGTAGTTTTGACTTCTTCTGAGGAACAAGTAGATATAGATCGTGCCTATGCTCTCGGAGCTAATTCTTATTTAACCAAGCCTATTGACTTCAATACTTTATTTGAAATGATCCAAGCAATTGGAACTTATTGGATTACGCTCAATCGCTCGCCCTATGCGAGAGCCGATTAGCAACAAAATATGGCAACCTTTACTGAGAAGGTATTCAGGTGAGCTGTAAATGACAGGGATAACATTACAGAAAAAGACTGTTTTAGTTGTAGAAGACGAACTATCTGACCAATTTCTCCTTCAAAGAGCATTTGGTCAAATCAATCAAGAAGAATTTGCTCTTCACGTTGTCAAAACTGCAGAAGACGCAATACTTTATTTGCAGGGATCTGAACCATATCAAGAACGAGCAGTGTACCCCCTACCCGTTTTGATTGTTCTGGATTTAAGACTCCCTGGTATGTCAGGTTTGGAATTGCTGAAATGGATTAAAAAACAACCACATTTCAATCATTTACCTATCATCGCTTTGACTGCTTTTGGCAATCGGGATTTGCCTCGCGCTTATGATTTGGGTATTGACTTTTATTTACTCAAACCCGTAGAAACAAATACGTTAGCTGAAATTTTGTCTGGATTAGGCATATACAGTCACGGTGCTGAAAAACCAGAGAACTCTTAGTATCACAACGCTAGGCGATCGCTGCACAGTCCTTGATGGCGTTGTTGTAATTGATACATATGGTGAAAGAGACTCCAGCAGTATTCTTCTGGCAAACCACAAGTGACAGCACCTCGGAGAACAATATTGAAGTACCAGTCGTTAGGAGCAACTTCTTCTGAAAGCTTATCAACGACAACATAAGTACGGACATTTTTGTATACCCTTCCTTCACAGTGAATGTCCACGTATTCATGGCGATAACCTCCTTGGGGGACATCTTCTCGCTTATCCAAGCGATCGCTCAAGCGCCAAGGTAATTGATAAAGTACTCCTCTAACACTGGTTTTCGTGTCTTTTACCACATCTAAAACACCACACTTGCGAGTTGGCGAGATGCGATAAAATCCCAATCGATATCCTTTCAATGTACCTGTACCAATCACATAGGGATGCGTCTTTTCACCAAGAGAGCGTTTTAAATCAACAGGACACATACACGAACCGTAAGCAAAGTAATAAAACGTTGAATCGTTCGCTTGTACCTGTTGTAACTCCGAATTTACACTGTCAGGATTATAAGTTTGTACCCAACTGTATTGAATGTGCCCAGATTGGTTGCTCATTGTTATTCAAGTAATATTAACTATTAAATATATTATGTTACACGATTATACTTAATTCTTTACATATTTGATAGAGTAACCGTATTATACTGGCACTGCATTCTTTCCTCGTTCCCAGGCTAAGCCTGGGAATGAAGGATAATACTTTAACTCTAGTAAACTCGATTCATCTGAACCCAAGTCTTAACGACAAGCCGTAAATCTTCAGGCAAGCTGTTTTGAGAGATGTCATTATACCGTACAGAACCCCTAGGGCTTGTTAAAGTATAAGTAATGTAATCAGCACTACCTCTAGTTGCTGGATAGTCCAAATTATTGAACACATCCCTTTCTTGCTTGAGTAACTGCTGAAACCTCCGTACCTGTTCCAAAGGAATGCGATAGACGCTACGTTCGGAGTCATTCTCATCACCAATCCGAACGCGAATTAAACTTCCATCATCCAGTAGAACTGTTTCATAAGTTCTACCAGCAATACCACCAGTCGCAATTTGCCGGAAAACAATACCGCGTTCCAAGGGTCTTGGTAATTGACTGCGCGGTATGGGAACTGCTTGAAAACCATTGTTATTAGCAATTGCACTTGCTCTTTCATCAAAGATTGCAGTACCTGATTCCGCAACGCGGTAAATTAAAACCTGTTGACCATCACTGATTGTGACTCTCCAACCGGGTACAACAGTTGCTGCACATAAAGCCAGTGGATCTGGTATCCCCAAACAGCTGTCAGGCCACTGCTGTCTGTCAACTTCAACTATTTGCAACTGTGAAACTGACAATCCAGAACGCTCGGAAGCTCTCACTAAAATTCTCTCAGCAAGGCGTCTTGGCAGATTCACATTGGGTGTTTCACCGTACTGTTGGGTGTCTAGCCTCACTTCTTCAGCATCGGGAGCGGCATGAAAGACTAAAGTTTCTCTGCCAGTTCCTACGCGCACTTTCCAAGCTCTTATCGCAACTTCGGTACAAGTCTCGCCCGGACGGGGCAGATTTAAACAACCATCAGTCGTCACTTGTTCGGCGTCAACAATACGTAACTGAGAAATTGCCAATCCTGTAAAATTCGATGCAGCTTCTAAGACAACATTGCCGACTCTTTGGGGTAATCTACCATTTGTGATGCTGCTTTCTCTTTGATTGAGTCTAACAACAGAACCTGTTGTATTGGTATGATAAACCAACCTTTGTTCTCCTGTACCCACAACTAAACGCCAACCAGGTACTACTGTTTGGGCACAAGTTTCACTCAACTTTGCTAAATTCAAACAACTATTGTCCCAATTTCTTTTGTCAATTTGAACGATCGCCAATTCCTCAACTGGTAATTCCAAACGTCCGGATGCAGTTTGTAAAACGGCATTTCTAACAGAATTTGGCACACCACTTTGAACTTGTTTTGCCAAACGGATGTAACGCCCAGTACTATTGGTATGATAAGTCCAGTTTTGGCTGCCATCAGAAAGGATAACTCGCCAACCAGGGACTCTGGCTTGGGTGCAAAGTTCGTTTTTGGTTGGTAAATCCAAGCAACCATTGCGCCAAATACGCTGGTTGTAATCAGTGATTTCTAGATTTTTAATAGGAATGCGATTTTTACTGGCAACATCTCGTTTAACTGCAGAAGCTACTGAAGTTGGTAAGCCGTTATTTTTACTATTTTGCTTTAGAGATTTATTTGGTTTTGCTGCGGAAATCTTTGCCGGAGACGCAGTTACACCTTCAGGCACCGCGATCGCCCCTCCAACAGATAAAATGCTAGATAATACTAAGGCAGTCAAAATCTGCGCTTGTTTCGTGGTACTATAAATTTTAGGGATGTGTCTCATGGTAATGTTCGAGCAATAATCATTGTCAGAACGTTGTATGCAACGTCCGATCGTCAGTCAGTAGTTATCAGTGAAAAGGCAAAAACTAATAACTAGTAGCTATCAGTTGAAAATCAAGATATCTTACAGCAGCGCTCTTAGAGACAGCAGTCTTGTGTATCTTCTCAACCAGATACCGCTATGGACGCTAGAAAACTCGCTATTTGTTCCTCACGTTTTTTAGTTGTTAATGACAGATCGAGCAAGCAACCATTTCCCTACTCTGTCCCGGCTTAATGCTCATCGTGTCCATCGAACCTAATAGTACAAGCTGCCCAATTTTTGAGATCTGGCGCAAGCCAAACAAGCTTTTGTAAAATTTCATCATTAACCCATAGGACTAAAGGGTGTTGAAACCGTTTTCGCAACTCGTCTCGCATGATGTTCGTAGAGACTAGGAGTTGATTGATGGCAATCACTGATTCTAAACCTCCGATCACTAAAGCTTGAGGTCGAGCAGAACCAAGCAAATCGTTAACAGTTGTATAAAATGTTTCAGAATTGGCAGGCAGAGTAATTTCATTGATTTCTGTTGGACAAAATTCCTTTAATAAATGGAGTATTTGTGTCTGCTTCACAGTGGAGTGACAGCAGGCTAAGAGCAATGAAAACTCTCCTTGAGAAACCTGAATTGCTCTTACAAGTCTCTGAATGGGAACTGTAACGTTTACTTTACTGTCTTGTGAATGAGCTAAGCCGAGCATTGACTTGTCCGAATTTTGTCCTAATAAGCTAAATTTACCAGCAAAAGACTTCGACCACATTTAGGTAAGTACTGAAGTTGTTGTATTAAAAATATCGCCATTTGTTATAAATACATAAAATTCTCCTCAATTTTAAGAAAAATAAGCACACCCATTAGCCTCATATTTACTGCTACAAATTTATTTTGTTACAAAAGTAAAATACACAACAGGAATAAGCAATTTCGTAACAAGAACAAAACTTAACATTTGATGAAAAAAATAATGGGTTTGATAAGGTATTCATATTGTCAGTAGGCTGCAAAATCACGGAGTTCTTGAAGGAAATCAGAGTTGGGAGGCTCAATCTCTGCCTTTGTCCTTTGAAGAAGTTGAAAACGCATTCGCGTTCATCTATTTTTGGTCTGCACAACGGAACCGCCATCTATCCCCTCTCACAAATGAAAGGGGGTAAACCAAGCAAAATTAACTTATTCTAAGAATTAGTACAAAATCAACGATGAAACAATTTTTTCTTAACTTATGTAATGCAGTACATATAATGATAAGGCAAGCTCGTAGAAACAAAGTCTTCTTAGCATTCTTGGTTGCTATAACCTTTGTGACTGCGGTGATATCCTCATTTCCCTCATTTGCTCAAAATAATTTGCGTCCGCAGACATTTGAGTTACGCGGAGTCTGGTTAACTAATATAGACAGTAACGTATTGTTCGATCGCAATCGGCTTCAAGATGCTTTGCAAACTCTGAAAAACCTAAACTTCAATACGGTGTATCCCACTATTTGGAATTGGGGTTACACGCTCTATCCAAGTAAGGTAGCACAAAAAGTGATTGGGCGATCGCTAGACCCAGTTCCCGGACTGCAAGGTCGAGATATGCTCAAGGAAGTTGTTGAAGGCGGTCATAGAAAAGGCTTAACAGTCATTCCCTGGTTTGAGTTTGGCTTTATGGCACCCGCCGATTCACAATTAGCTAAAAATCGTCCTCAGTGGCTCACAAGTCGTCAAGATGGCAGCAAGATCTGGAAAGAAGGTACCCATGACCGAGTTTGGTTAAATCCCTTTCTCCCGCAAGTACAACAATTTATACAAGAATTAATTGTTGAAGCTGTAAAAAACTACGATATTGACGGCATTCAATTCGACGATCACTTCGGTTTACCTTCGGAATTGGGGTACGATCCCTATACAATTGCATTGTACAAAAAAGAACATAATGGCAAAGCTCCTCCAAAAAATTCAAAAGACCCTGAATGGGTACAGTGGAGAGCAAATAAAATAACTGACTACATGAAACGCGTTTTTACAGCTATCAAAGCAGCCAAAAAAACGTGCTTGGTTTCAATAGCACCAAACCCCCAACGTTTCTCCTACGAATTTTTCTTAGCAGACTGGGCGCGTTGGGAAAGGATGGGGCTGGTTGAAGATTTAGTTATCCAAGTCTATCGCAACGATCTAAATGTCTTTGTGAGCGAATTAGAGTACCCAGAAGTCAAAATAGCCCGAAGCCATATTCCTGTCAGCATAGGAATTATTACTGGATTAAAAGGCAAATATGTTCCCATACAACAAATACAGACTCAAGTCCAAAAAGTGAGAGAACGCAAGTTTGTTGGAGTTTCCTTCTTCTTCTATGAAACTCTTTGGAATATGGCTGGTGAAAAGCCACAACAACGACAGTTAGCCTTCAAAAATATCTTTCCTCAACCTGTTGCCTATCCAAATCTGCTCGCAGGTTGGAAACCATAATGGCTAATGGCTAATTGCACCATTGGTTCGTCGCATTAATTTTGCTGGTTTGGTCTGAGTTGTCATTAATTTCTACAGCGAAGACAGCGCAACTACAAACCTATCAAAACTTTTGCGGCAAACCACTATTAGCCATTAGCCCTCCGGGTTCGCCAGTCCCCAGGGCGTGGGAAACCCGCCTGCAGGGCTGGACTCACCATTAGCCAATTCCCAAACGTCCTGCTAAAGCAGGAGTTAAGGGTAGCAGAGTGGCTACCATCAAGAACAACGCTAACAGACCTAAAGCAGCGCGTGCGTCATCTGGTTCGCTAATTTCATTTAAGCTGGGACGTTCTAAATCCCTTTGTAAAAACAAAATTACAATTGCCCAATACATGGCAAGAGGAGTTCCCAGAGAAACTAACGCCAGCACAATTAATGTTGCTACTGTTGCTCTTCCTGCAATTTTGCGTCCGTAAATAGCTTGTACGATGCGACCACCATCTAGTTGACCTGCAGGCATTAAATTAAGAGCGGTAATAACTAACCCCAGCCAACCAATAACGACTAGAGGATGTATATCTACTATGGCAGACTGTAAAGTAGATCCAAGAATAACCCGCGATAGGGTTCCTACCAAAATCGAACTTGAAAAAAATTCGTTTGGTAGTTGAAACAAACTACCTGGATGGGAAAGTAGTAACCCTGTCACGAGCATCAACAGAGAAATAATTCCTCCTGTAGCTGGTCCTGCTAAAGAAATATCAAAGAGAACCTTACGGTTGGGTATTAAAGATTCAAAACGGGTGATCGCACCAAATGAACCAATTTGCACCGCAGGGAGAAAGTAAGGCCAACTTAAGCGGACTTGATGACGGCGAGCAAGTAACCAATGACCAATTTCATGAGCTACTAAGATTGTTATGATACCCGCGCTAATGGGCAAAGCTTCCTGAAATCGTGCCGGGGTTGAGAAGAAATCAAAATTTAGTAACAATCCACCTGTTTCTAAACTTGTAGCAATGGTTGCTAGCACCAAGATAACCCCAAAGATTCTTTGCGGTACAGTCATTGGGCGGGGATCGTTACGGGATGGGAGGACAATCATCACAGGTTTGCCATCTGTGTTTTCCACTAAAAAAAGACGGTACTTATTTCCCAGGCGCTCGTGTAGACTTTCACTCAACTGAGTATGTACTTTTTCTGCATCTCCTCGGAGATTACCTTTAAAGATGGCACCTTCTTGGTAAGCAATCGTTTCTGTCGTAAAAAAGGTATCTATACCAAAGATACTTTTGATAACACTCAAATCTTCTTCTGGAATTGGCATTACCTCAAGTTCAACTTGAGCAACAGTAGCCGGACTTGTGGAGTTATTTGTAATGCCACGTTCTTGTGAGGCAACAGAAGCCAGCCTTTCAGTTGCTCGTTGTTTGAGAATCGCATCTTGACCAGCAGCGCGTAGCTGTCTCCCGATATAAATGTACACTCCTGCAGAAACTATCAACAAGAACAAAATACTCACTATGTTGATATAAACTCCTGCGGCAAACAACCCAAAAAACAATAACCAGGGAGTCATCAGCACGACCGACTGTAACCAGGCAAGGATTCCTAGTTTGCCATATGGTTTGGCGCGATAAAAGCCCCAACCCAAGATTCCAAAAGCGACCAGCACAATTGTGGCAATAATAGGTGTTTCTGATGAAGTTAACATTTTTTCTTAATCCTTCTGAAACCAGGCCTGAGTAAGTCAGTTGTTTTGTAGATATTATTAATCTATAACGAACCTTGCATCGGCAACGGTTTTAGCAGTAGATGAAGAGTGGGTGATAAAGCCTACAACATGAGTACTTAGTGCTGTCTTTCTGCCTTCTATCTAAAATTTGTGATTGATTGCTCAATCACTTGACCTCTTATAAAGTAAGATATTATATTTTTTTACAAATCTATACAAAACTTCAAGCTTGGTGATTGAGCATTGAGTGGAATCAAGACTCACTTATTGAAAAAAACTCTACCCCTTTTGCTAAGCCTTATAAGAAAGGGGTTTAAAAGCCTCTCTCCCATAGATTGCAGGTTGAGGGCGAGGGTTTGTTCAAATGTAACTTCGATTGGTAAGCAACTCACTCCGCTCCAGGTTTTGCAAAAATTTATACATTTAAATGTATATTTTTATACATAAATAAAAACGTTTTTCTAGAAAATTCCCATCTGTATATGGATTTTAATTTTTGAGATAAGTAAATACAAGTGCTAGTTATTCAGTAAACGATAATTGTATACGTAACCTTATGGAGCTATATCTATAATTTAAGCAAAAACAAATTTAGGTATTTATACTTTTATGTACTAATATAAAATAAAAGATAAAAAGTAACGTTAAGTAAACTTGGGCGAAATTGCATAAGACTAGAAAGGAAATATTGATAGAGCATTTGTTAGCTCAAAGGATATTTTCCTTGAGGTCTGGAATGCAAAGCCTTTTTCAATCGCATTAAAGAGGAAAATAAGGGAGTGAATTCGCAAACCCTTACACAAAATCAAAACAATCGACGATACGATCCAGAAACGATCGCCCGCTACTATGGCTATCGTCCCTGGCTGGGTTGGTCAAGAGCAGCGACAATTATTTGGTCTTTCGTTTGGTTTATACTTTGTCTTAAGTGGGATGAATGGCAAAATCAAGAGGAGCAAAACAAGCTAAAGCGAGCTACTCAATTGCGGCGGTTACTAACTCGCTTGGGTCCAACTTTTATTAAAGTAGGTCAAGCCCTCTCAACGCGACCAGACCTTATCCGTAAAGACTACTTGGACGAACTGGTAAAGCTACAAGACCAATTACCGCCATTTGAGAATGCGATCGCTTTCCAAATTATCGAAAGTCAACTGGAGCGATCTATAGACGAAATTTTTAGCGAGTTGTCGCCAAATCCTGTAGCAGCTGCGAGCTTGGGACAAGTTTACCGAGGTAGGTTGATAACTGGCGAAGAAGTGGCTGTAAAAGTACAGCGTCCCAATTTACGCCCCACTCTCTCGCTAGACCTTTATCTCATGCGTTGGGTTGCAGGTTGGATAAGTCCTTGGTTGCCCCTCAACCTCGGTCATGACCTCACAATGATAGTAGACGAGTTTGGCATAAAATTATTTGAGGAAATAGATTATCTCAACGAAGCCCGCAATGCCGAAAAATTTGCGACTAACTTCCGCAACGACCCTCAAGTGAAAGTGCCAACTATATATTGGCGTTATACCAATCTCCATGTTCTTACCCTAGAGTGGATTGATGGTTTTAAACTAACAGATACTAAGAGTATTCGTGCAGCAGGTTTAGACCCAAACGCGATCGTTCAAATTGGCGTGACAGCAGGTTTGCAACAACTTTTAGAACACGGGTTCTTTCACGCTGACCCCCATCCAGGCAATTTATTTGCCACGCCCGATGGTCGTATGGCATATATTGACTTCGGAATGATGGATCAATTGAATGAGACGACCAAAGAAACTTTGGTAGATGCTGTTGTGCATCTAGTGAACAAAGACTATAGCGACTTAGCAGAAGATTACGTAAAGTTAGGTTTTCTCACCCCAGATACAGATATTCGCCCCATCATACCAGCATTAGAAGCGGTTTTAGGGGATGCCATTGGGAAAAATGTTAGCGATTTTAACTTTAAAACTATCACTGACAATTTTTCGGAACTCATGTATGAGTATCCTTTCCGGGTTCCCGCTCAATTTGCTTTGATTATTCGTTCCTTGGTAACTCAGGAAGGTATTGCCCTAAGCTTGAATCCGGACTTCAAAATTGTTGAGGTAGCATATCCCTATGTAGCAAGACGATTGCTAACAGGAGAATCGCCCCAATTACGCCGACGATTGCTGAATGTACTTTTTAAGGATGGCAAATTCCAGTGGCAAAGATTGGAGAGTTTGCTTGCGATCGCTAGAACTGACGGTAACTTTGATGTGTTACCTACAGCACAATTAGGGTTCCAATACTTGCTTTCTGAGGAAGGCAAGTTTCTTCGGAAACAGTTAGTCCTTGCGCTTACTGAAGACGATCGCCTTCATACCGAAGAAGTTCAAAGGTTGTGGAATTTAGTCAAAGATGATATACAGCCCGCCCGCCTGTTAAATGTAGCAATAGAAGTGCTAACAGAATTATCTAGAGAAGGTGTGGCTTCCATATTACCAAAAGCTGCCGCAGCTTTTAGTAGCAAACCATAAAAATTGGCTAGTTGCTAATGGCTCACAGCTAATGGTAAGAGTGCAATTAACAATCAACAATTAGCATTCTTGCTACAGGAGTTTTCATGTACTACTATCCTCAACAGCCACCTTACTTTTTATTGGTAGTTGGACTTTTTGCAGCACTTGCTTCCGGTTTAGCCTTAGCTGGAACATTAAAATCTATAGTACAAAAATGGCAAAGCGATGGTGCAGAAACTTCTGGTTCTCGAATGTCTGTCAAACAACTGTCAGTACCATTTCTAGGCATAACAGCAGGTACGTGTTTATTTCTTTGTTCGGGTTTTGAGATCTTTGGTTTTCCGCCTTTTCTTGCCTATGCAGTTGGTTTACCAGTAGCCATTCTAACTTGCTTGCTTGTTTGGTTGCAATTGGGAAGTATGCTGGCTTATGTTGAACGTCAAGGAATGCGATCTCTAGATTTAGATTCTTTGCCCTAGAGATGTTGTAAGTGATTCGGAATAAGAGGGTGGACAAATTGTCCACTCTGTTTAGTTCATCATGTATAAAAGAAGTTAAAATTCTTTAATGCTGTTAACCTAGCTAGGTTTAACCGGTAATGAAAAGCTAATTTACGATTTAATCTTTTTGACCAAACTTCAGGAGTATTTTCATAAGAAGCATCCAGATGCATCGTCGGTTTTTGCAATTGTTTCCAGCCGTCATTCTTGACTGTCCACCCCACTTTTGCCGCTGCTAACCCAATAGCATTTCCATCTCCTCCATGAATTCCATGCAGTTCTAAATAACGACCAATAAGACCCCAATATTTTACAAACTCTTTTTCTTTGCCTCCATCTTTACCAACCAAGAATAAAGATTCTCCAACGTAATTCACCTTATCTAAGGATATTTCTAACTTAGAGGCTACATTTTCAACAGCTTTTAATCTTTCAGGTGTATATTTATTTATATGTTCCAATAAATTTTCAGTGCGTCCTATAATTCCAGGAAAATACTCAATTTCTGGTAAATAATTTATAATTCTGGTATCTGCATCAATGTATATTGTAACTTGAAGTTTAGTTAAAGCTTCTTCAATAACTGCCCGTTTATCATGATAACAAAGCAGAATACCTTGCTGACGATATTTATAAGCCAAAATATTGGAAACATTACTTAATTCCCTGGGTTCATCGGTGTAAACTACTAATAAAGTTCCTGGGGAATATTTTTCTAAATCATCTGCTAATTGCTTCGTAAGTTTGCGATACTTACTCCCCAAAGCTAAAGTGCAAAAACAAAACTCTTTAGGTGATAAAGTCATAGTGCTCTTTGATAGTTCTTGGTATAATATCATTTCACTTTTTTAGTGATACAAATACCTTGGTAATACCAATTCTGTATGAGGCTGCGTTTTATTGTCCCAGAACTTTAAACTAGGGTTAGGCTAGGTCAAAAATTTTTTGGCGCATTTTCATAAAGAAACGGTGTAAAAACGCAATGTCTTGCGCCTCTATAACCAATATTTATGTATCGTAGATTTCGTGAATTGAATTGGTATAAGGTAACGGCAATTGTATGCCATAGCTATATGGATTGAGTATAGAAGAATTACTGAAATAGAATGCTGTTAAATTAATCACATAAAAAAACTTGAAATCAGATAATACTTAAAGCATTGGTACAGAAAGTATAAAAACCTAATTTTTTATTTACTATGGAAATAAAAAACAAAACACTCTCCCAATTATGAATTTAGGAGAGTGTTTTGCTGGATTTATGAACCTGGCACCGAGCTATTTTAGCAGGCGGCAACCCGCCAACTATCGTCGCCGCATCAATGTTTCACAACTGAGTTCGGGATGGAATCAGAGTGGGACCACTGAGCCATAGGCACCAGGAATGAATGATGAATTATGAATGATGAACTTCATCAAAAGGAAGGCTCATCGTGGAATTCAAAACCCTGAAGACTGCACAGAAAAGCGAAACAAGTGTGAATTGTGAATTGAAGAAGATTGTCATCATTCATCATTCAGAATTCATCATTGAGATGAGGTCAAGACCTCGGTCTGTTAGGACAACTTGGCTAAGTACATTACTGCACGTACACCGACTGCCTATGAACAGGTGTTCTACCTGTGACCTTACCTACTTGTAGTAGTCAGAGCACTCATCTTGAGGTGGGCTTCCCACTTAGATGCTTTCAGCGGTTATCCGCTCCGCACTTGGCTACCCAGCGTCTACCACGGGCGTGATAACTGGTACACCAGCGGTGCGTTCCTCCCGGTCCTCTCGTACTAAGGAGGACTCCTCTCAATGCTCTTGCGCCTGCACCGGATATGGACCGAACTGTCTCACGACGTTCTGAACCCAGCTCACGTACCGCTTTAATGGGCGAACAGCCCAACCCTTGGGACGTACTTCCGCCCCAGGTTGCGATGAGCCGACATCGAGGTGCCAAACCTCCCCGTCGATGTGGACTCTTGGGGGAGATCAGCCTGTTATCCCTAGAGTAACTTTTATCCGTTGAGCGACGGCCATTCCATACTGCGCCGTCGGATCACTAAGACCGTGTTTCCACCCTGTTCGAGTTGTAGCTCTTACAGTCAAGCTCCCTTATTGCCTTTACACTCAACGCACGGTTTCCAAGCGTGCTGAGGGAACCTTTGTGCGCCTCCGTTACCTTTTAGGAGGCGACCGCCCCAGTCAAACTGCCCATCTGAAACTGTCTCCCGATTGGATAGACAATCGTGGGTTAGAATCCTAGCTTCGCCAGAGTGGTATCTCACCGTTGGCTCGGTATCCCCCACAAGGGATACTTCAGTGCCTCCCACCTATCCTGCGCAAGCCAAGCCCGGACCCAATTCCAGACTACAGTAAAGCTTCATAGGGTCTTTCTGTCCTGGTGCAGGTAGTCCGTATCTTCACAGACATTCCTATTTCGCCGAGTCTCTCTCTGAGACACCATCCAGATCGTTACGCCTTTCGTGCGGGTCGGAACTTACCCGACAAGGAATTTCGCTACCTTAGGACCGTTATAGTTACGGCCGCCGTTCACCGGGGCTTCAGTCGTCAGCTTTAGGGTTTCCCCCTGACCAACTTCCTTAACCTTCCGGCACTGGGCAGGCGTCAGCCCCCATACTTCCAATTGCTTGTTTGCGGAGACCTGTGTTTTTGGTAAACAGTCGCCTGGATCTCTTCACTGCGACCCACTTGCGTGGGCACCCCTTCTTCCGAAGTTACGGGGCCATTTTGCCGAGTTCCTTAGAGAGAGTTATCTCGCGCCCCTGAGTTTTCTCAACTTCCCCACCTGTGTCGGTTTCGAGTACGGGTTTGATGTTTTCATCACCAACGTAGCTTTTCTTGGCACTATCATTTACAACTCGGCATCCTTAGACACCTCCCAATCCATTCAGGGCGTTGCTATCTTTCATGCGTCTTACGTTGACTCCCACATCAAAGTGAGGGATTGTTCACCCTCTGTCCATCGACTACGCCTTTCGGCCTCGCCTTAGGTCCCGACTAACCCAGAGTGGACGAACCTGCCTCTGGAACCCTTGGGGTTTCGGGGCTAGGGATTCTTACCCTAGTTTGCGCTACTCAAGCCGACATTCTCACTTCCGTCTCGTCCACAGCTGCTTGCCGCTACTGCTTCTACCTACCACGGAACGCTCCCCTACCAGTTAACAATCTCATCACTTAGCATGC
The DNA here is from genome assembly GCF_045999855.1 of Tolypothrix campylonemoides VB511288_2. Classification (NCBI taxonomy): domain Bacteria; kingdom Bacillati; phylum Cyanobacteriota; class Cyanophyceae; order Nostocales; family Tolypothrichaceae; genus Tolypothrix; species Tolypothrix campylonemoides. Next base: position 114,359 of record NZ_JBFPMW010000003.1, on the reverse strand, counting down.
AACCTTCTGGAGCGGAGCGAGGGAGTGAAGGAGGGAGGGAGGGAGGGAGGAACTATTCTTCGTTCCCTCACTCTCTCACTCTCTCACTCTCTCCCTCTGTCTTCCAAAAGAGGCTGTATGCTAAATGATGGCTTGCTAAATCCACAGCTTCGGTACATCGCTTAGTCCCATTCATTTTCGGCGCAGGAGCGCTTGACCAGTGAGCTATTACGCACTCTTTCAAGGATGGCTGCTTCTAGGCAAACCTCCTGGTTGTCTTTGCACTCCCACCTCCTTTGCCACTTAGCGATGATTTCGGGACCTTAGCTGGTGGTCTGGGCTGTTTCCCTCTTGACGATGAAGCTTATCCCCCACCGTCTCACTGGTAACTCTCCACTGAGTATTCAGAGTTTATCTCGATTTGGTACCGGTCTCCCAGCCCGCACCGAAATAGTGCTTTACCCCTCAGTTTTTCCGTTACCGCTGCGCCTCAACACATTTCGGGGAGAACCAGCTAGCTCCGAGTTCGATTGGCATTTCACCCCTAACCACACCTCATCCGCCGATTTTTCAACATCGGTCGGTTCGGACCTCCACTTGGTGTTACCCAAGCTTCATCCTGGACATGGTTAGATCACCCGGGTTCGGGTCTATAAATACTGATAACGCGCCCTTTTCAGACTCGCTTTCGCTTTGGCTTCGTCAACAAACTTAACCTACCAGTACCTATAACTCGCCGGCTCATTCTTCAACAGGCACGCGGTCATCCGTTGAATCGGACTCCCACTGCTTGTAGGCTCACGGTTTCATGTTCTATTTCACTCCCCTCAACGGGGTTCTTTTCACCTTTCCCTCGCGGTACTTGTTCGCTATCGGTCACACAGTAGTATTTAGCCTTACGAGATGGTCCTCGCTGATTCACATGGGATTCCTCGTGCCCCATGCTACTCGGGATTCAGCTACTATCCTTAAGCTTTCGACTACAGGACTTTCACCTTCTTTGGTGCAGTATTTCGCTGCTTCGCCTAACCGCTAGATTCGATTTCGCTGTCCCACTACCCCAAAATGCATGCACTTTGGTTTAGGCTCTTCCCCTTTCGCTCACCACTACTGAGGGAATCTCTATTGATTTCTTTTCCTCCAGCTACTAAGATGTTTCAATTCACTGGGTTCGCTCTTTCGTTATTGGGTTGCCCCATTCGGACATCTCCGGCTCACTGCATGCTTCCTGCTCCCCGGAGCTTTTCGTTGGTAACCACGTCCTTCTTCGCCTCTGTGTGCCTAGGTATCCACCATGAGCCCTTCTTCTCTTGACCACTATTGCTGAATGCTAACTGCTCATCGCTAATTTCCATTAGCCATTAGCCATTAGCTTTTCGCTTTTAGTTACTTTCGCTTTTCTATGCAGTTTTCAAGGTTCTGGCTGGAACATTTCCAGCAGTCTTGTTCCCTTGCGGTTTCAAGTTGCTGAATTTCTTCTATTGATAAGTGCCCAAATCATCAATGCTTTGGCATTTTTTTCCGAACCCACACTAGTTTGAAAGCCAATTTTCTTTACCTCGCACGACCTAGGATTTCTGAATTATGAATTCTGAATTATGAAGTGTGAATTGTGAATTTCATCATTCATAATTTATCATTCATAATTTAGTTGGTCTCCCTAAAAGGAGGTGATCCAGCCACACCTTCCGGTACGGCTACCTTGTTACGACTTCACCCCAGTCACCAGTCCTGCCTTCGGCATCCTCCTCCACGAATGGTTAGAGTAACGACTTCGGGCACTACCAGCTTCCATGGTGTGACGGGCGGTGTGTACAAGGCCCGGGAACGAATTCACTGCAGTATGCTGACCTGCAATTACTAGCGATTCCACCTTCACGCAGGCGAGTTGCAGCCTGCGATCTGAACTGAGCCGTGGTTTGTGAGATTTGCTTGCTATCACTAGCTTGCTGCCCTCTGTCCACAGCATTGTAGTACGTGTGTAGCCCAGGACGTAAGGGGCATGCTGACTTGACGTCATCCCCACCTTCCTCCGGTTTGTCACCGGCAGTCTTCTTAGAGTTCCCAACTTAATGATGGCAACTAAGTACGAGGGTTGCGCTCGTTGCGGGACTTAACCCAACATCTCACGACACGAGCTGACGACAGCCATGCACCACCTGTGTTCGCGCTCCCTAAGGCACTCCCAACTTTCATCGGGATTCGCGACATGTCAAGCCCTGGTAAGGTTCTTCGCGTTGCATCGAATTAAACCACATACTCCACCGCTTGTGCGGGCCCCCGTCAATTCCTTTGAGTTTCACACTTGCGTGCGTACTCCCCAGGCGGGATACTTAACGCGTTGGCTCCGGCACTACGCGGGTCGATACGCGTAACGCCTAGTATCCATCGTTTACGGCTAGGACTACTGGGGTATCTAATCCCATTCGCTCCCCTAGCTTTCGTCCCTCAGTGTCAGTTATGGTCCAGCAGAGCGCTTTCGCCACCGGTGTTCTTCCCGATCTCTACGCATTTCACCGCTACACCGGGAATTCCCTCTACCCCTACCATACTCCAGTCTCTCAGTTTCCACTGCCTTTATCTAGTTAAGCCAGACGCTTTGACAGCAGACTTGATAAACCACCTGCGGACGCTTTACGCCCAATCATTCCGGATAACGCTTGCATCCTCCGTATTACCGCGGCTGCTGGCACGGAGTTAGCCGATGCTTATTCCTCAGGTACCTTCAACTTATTATTCCCTGAGAAAAGAGGTTTACAACCCAAGAGCCTTCCTCCCTCACGCGGTATTGCTCCGTCAGGCTTTCGCCCATTGCGGAAAATTCCCCACTGCTGCCTCCCGTAGGAGTCTGGACCGTGTCTCAGTTCCAGTGTGGCTGATCGTCCTCTCAGACCAGCTACCGATCGCCGTCTTGGTGCGCTCTTACCACACCAACTAACTAATCGGACGCGAGCTCATCTCCAGGCAGCTAGCCTTTCACCCATGGGCACATCCGGTATTAGCAGCCGTTTCCAACTGTTGTCCCGGACCTGAAGCCAGATTCTCACGCGTTACTCACCCGTCCGCCACTATCTCCGAAGAGACCGTTCGACTTGCATGTGTTAAGCATACCGCCAGCGTTCATCCTGAGCCAGGATCAAACTCTCCGTTTTGAAGTGTTCTTGCTCCGACACACCCTAGTGCGTCCGAGCCTCTTGGCTTATTATTTTTCTTTTGTGAGCGGGTAACAAACCGCCACTTAATTTTTTGACGAGGTCTTTAATTGCTTGGCTTTCAAACTATTGCTTTATCTTGGTTCGGTTGTGCGGGCGTTTCTCTCTCGCTTCACACTTTATCTAAGGTAACAACCACATCTGACTTTGTCAAGGTTTTTTCAGAAGTTTTTTTGAACCTCTAGATAACTCTACTCCTAACCCTTATCCAGCAACAGTTTCAATGCTTTCACAATTTTTAGGCTTTCAAACTTATCTATATATATTGTGTCTTGGTTCGGCGTGTCTTTTGGGTCTTTTCCCTTCAACACTTGCCTACCATAGCAAAAAAATCAGAGTATGGAGATAAAAATATCCTTAAAGCTTAGCTTTAATGTGCCGTAGGTGATTCATAACGTTGTCTACCTTTTTCTCCCACAGACTCTTCTTTGATTTAGACGGAAAAACTGCTGGTGACATCTCTGGATTCAGATTGCGATAATGTTCCCAAACTTCCCAGTAAGGACAACCCGGCTCAATCCGAATACCTGCCCAATGAAGATACTGCAGGGGTTGATTGACTGAAGGGTCAATCAGAATATCTGCCTGTGTTTGAAAATGAGGGCTTCCTCCCCAGTTTCCTGGTGCTTTTCCTGGTCTGCGAACAATATTGAAGCGGCGTGGAATTCGCTTCAGAAGCATATAATTAATGATGGGTTGGTCGGAAGTTTTTTGCGAGAAGTCAAAATATTCTGGATGAGCAGCACACTCGGTGAACACGTCATACAAATCTTGTTCGGAGATTAAGTTTTTCTTAGAACCCCAAAAACCTCCGTTAAAAATATCCTTGACTTCACCCTCATTGAATACCTTGGCTTCTAAAACTGTAGAATTAAAGACATTTTTAATACCCCCAGCATACTGATAATCACAACAAATAAAGTCGTACTCAGCTAAGTAGTTAAGGTTATCAATAATTTTTTCAAAAACAACTATATCAGTATCTATGTACAAAAACTCGTCAAATGGTCCAAACCAGCAGGCTTGCTTCCTGAATTGATTGGGACGAGCGAAAAACTTACCACCAAAGGTCTCGTGTAATTTTACTGATAGTCTGTCAATAAAATCTAGGTCTTCATAAAGCTGTACGCCGTAATGTCTGTTGAGAATATCTGCAATATTATGATAATTGTCATCATATGGAATCATAACGATTGGTGTTTCCCGATCGCGCAACCGGATACTGTTTAGGAGTGCGATCGCGTGATCGGTCACCTTATCATTAGCAATAATATAAATTCCCCGAGTCATAAAATTCTCCTCAACTTGTTAGTCCTAATTTACTTAAAATTCTTGTTGCAAAACTTGGTTGTGCGTCGTAAGACTTTGGTTTGGTTGTAAACTTTGGTTTCTTATCTGGTTCATGTAAGTAGCGATAGTGCAAGAAAATATCCCTATAAGGAAAATCAATATTTTCACCAGCACACAGACGGCTAAATATACTAGAAGACAAACCAATGTAATGAACGTACAGTAAGCGATTCCCCCTATCATACAAAATCTTATCTTTAGCTTCAAAATGCTTGGATGTTACACAACACCCTGTTATTTCACTTTTTGGTAAGCGCACTGCGAAATTGTAGCTAGATAGTCCTAAACGCATGACCATATAATTCAGAATTGTTTGGTCAGGAGCCATGTCATAGAGAACTTCTGCTTCGCCTTGACGCAGTTGTTCCAACAGCCACAAACGCTTCTGAACATCAAATATGCCTTTTTTAGAGGCATAAAATCCAGAACAAAACGTTTCCGTCTGCAAACGTTCTAGTGGGAAGAGTTGTGCTAATTTTGCTGATGAAGTGTTGTAAACATGAGATAAGTCTTTAAACTGAAAGTCATAGACGACCCAGTCATGTTTCTCAAGCTGAGTAAAAGTTTGCTCGAGGGAATTCATTAATAGAGTATCGGCATCCATGTAAACAAAACGGTCAAAAGGACCATCAAAAGCACCATAACGCCGATGAGTTCCAACCCTGTAATACTTATCGCCACCAATTTGCTGCCAATGAGTTTGTGCGGTGGGGTGAGTATCCCAAACATTACGCACAAAACTATCCCATTGCTGAATTGAATCTTGATTGTCGTAAAGCTGTACGTTGGGGCGACGAGAAATTTCTGTAGCAATTTGCGTTGTCCTATCGTCATAGGGATAGACACAAACTGGCATACTTTGTCCATAGATTGCTTCTATACTATTAAGTAAAGCAACTAATTGATCGTAGACTCTGTCATTAGCAAGAGTGCAGATACCATCCATATAGCTAAGAATTAATTAGGAGAATTTAGCAATATATTCTGAAAACCAGTTCAGCAAATTGAGTTTGTGGAGAATAATTTGTCTGGCTTCTCTTATCGCGTCCTTTGCTGCATACCAAGCATCTGGGGTAGATGTAACTTCTTTAATGTAGGCGATTCCTTTTTCATCCAAGCTGGGCAACCGTAAGAAACTATCGGGTGGCAATAACTTATCAGCGGCTGGTCCACCATAGTAAATTGGCAAACACCATGCAAGTAGAGCATCCCAAAGTTTTTCACTTACATACCAATCATTTTCAGCATAATTTTCTATTGCTAGATTGTAATAATATGGTGACATTCCATACCATTTACTCCCAAGTTCTCCTGGTGTTTTTGCCCAAGTCGGTAAGTTACGTCCATATAAATCGAATTTCACGTCGCTGTCCTGCAAAGACTGCAAGAAAGCCAAACGATGCCTGTGGCTGGCTGTACGATTGATTCCAGAAGTGATCCAACTGCAAGGCTTCTCCTTTTCCATAGGAGGCATTTCATCCAAGACCTGAAATGGAACATTATGATACCAAATAGCTGGCATATAATCAGGTGTCGGGGCAAAGTCGTCAGGACCTGAGATATAACCACAATACTTCTGGGCTTGTTGATAATTTCTCTTATTGATTTCTACAACCTCATCTAGGGGAGGTTCGCGGAGTAAGTAAATAATTCGCTCTTGAGGAACACCACGCAAAAGAGAATTCACATCTACTGGCATTTCAGCCTGCTTTTGTCGGAGGTTCTTGAACCACGGTTGCGGCTGAGGTGGTTCTGGAAAATCAAACTGATACATCAGTAAAAAATCTGGTTTTGGGTGTTTTGCCAACATTTGGATGTTGTCCCAGTGACCAAAAGAGTGAGGGGTTTGCTGCCAAAGCCAATCAATATTTTTAATAGCAGAATAGGAAGTCAGCATTCCTACTATTTTTTTAGCCATAATTTAATAAATATATCTAGAGGGACGAAAAGATTCATTAACATAATTGAGAATTCGTGTGGTTCGGTTTTCCCAAGAATACTGACGGGCAAAATTTATATTGTCTGCGTATCCTTCTAATTTCCTCGGGTATTTTTCTAAAGTACTCCGAATAGATTGAGCAAATGTATGAGGGTTATCTGGTTCACACCAACAAGCTACTAAAGAGCTATCTTTAAATTCTATAAGAGGTGGAATTTCAGTGACAGTGATTGGAGTTCCAGATGCCATGTACTGAAAAAATTTCACCGGATTTGTGAAATTTGCTTCTTTACCAGAAAGATGAGGATGAGCCAAAATATCAGCAGCTTGAAACAAGCTAACTAATCTTTTGCGTGGCAAGATCCAGCCTAAAAATTTAACATTTTCTACCTGCTTATCCCGAGCTAACTTCTGATAAGCTTGTACTTGTGATTCTTTTCCTCCTGTAATTGCAAACTGAATTTCTGGCAATTCTTTAGCAGCATCAATTAAAAGTTCAACTCCCTTAAAACGATATAAAGCGCCAGAATACACAACGAGATATTTGCGTCCTCCATTCAGAAGTTCTCTACGCCATACTTCTGCTGCGTCAGATTGTCTGATAAAAAACGCTTGGTCGGAACCATTATGCAACCATATAACTTTTTCTGATGGCATACCGCATTCAATAAGACTTTGTCTGATTGGCTCGGATTGGGTTATGGCAATTTGAAAATACGGACTACGGACAATTTCTGGTTCAAATTGATTTTCTTGAAAATAGTGACGCTCATAGATAGTTGGCACTTTGTTTCTCACTGCCATTCTCACAAAATTCCAATCTCGTGTATGTACTATTTTTGTTTGAGATAGAATATGAAATGGAAAGTAATATTTTGATATTAGTGTAATAGTGTTATTCCACCTCCTAGCAAGTTGCTCGGTAAACCAAGGTATTGGTAGTGGGGCTACTTTGAGATTTTCGCCCACGTCATAGAACTCTACAAACGTAGCATCGGGTTGTTTAGGTTGGAAAGGGTAAATCCACGCAGCTGGGTTGAAGGACTTATTTTTGCGATCGAGGTAAACTAAAACTGAGTCATAACCTAAGCTAGCAGCTGCATTAGCACAAAGTACATCATGAATTTCATGAGCGCTGTCTGGTTCAAAAGACAAGTATCCGGAAAAAAAAATATACAGTTTTCTTAACTGAGAACTTCTCATGACTAGTAGTACCTATAAAATCACGGTTAGCGGTCTATAAGACTTTTACAAAAGCTTATAATTCCTTGATTTTTGACTCTGCCTTTCTTTATGGTTGCTACCTAATGACAGACCTTATCCTAAGACCTATTAATTTTTTTATGAAAATAGATACTTCCTTTAAAAACATAAATTTTAATCATGAGATTCTAAAGATTTGATATTGTCTATTAAACCCATGGCAGCTTGGTAAGCATCTTGAATAAATTCTTGTTGTTTTTTCTTAGATGTATATGTTTTACTTTCAGATAGAGAACGCAAAGAAGCAAGCATGGAATTCAAACTTCTGCGGAATTCATCAGAAATGCCCTTTAGATTTTGATTGTCAATGCTGTCAGTACGCTCTTTGTCTAGCAAAAGTGCTGATTGGCAGTTCTCGTGCAAGTTAATAATATCGTCAAAAACGTCAATTGTATTGAGAATTTTGCCAGCTGATTTGTATGATTCTTCAATTAATTCCTGCCTTTCTTGAACACTTTCTACCATGTCATCAAGCAGCAGGCGCAGCAAGCCAATCATAGAATTAAGCCGATTGCGGAGTTCGTGCGAAAGGCGAATTACGCTTTGATAAGGCTGACTTGTTGCTTCAGCCTGAGAAGCAAATTGCATTGAGTACAAACGAGAGTAGTAGCCACCCTTTTTTAAAAGTTCGTCATGAGTTCCCACTTCTACCACGCACCCCTGTTCTAACACGGCAATTTGATGAGCTCTTTGTACCGTTGAAAGACGGTGAGCAATTACCAAGGTTGTACGTTCGCGACTTAAATCATCTATTGCTGCTTGCACTAAGCGTTCGGAAACAGTATCCAAAGCACTGGTGGCTTCATCAAGAATAAGAATATCTGGATCTTGCAGCAACGCACGCGCTATTGCCAAACGCTGTCTTTGTCCGCCAGACAACATAACACCGCGATCGCCAATCAAGGTTTCAAATCCCTGTGGTAATTTACAGATAAACTCATAAGCATTTGCCCGTTTAGCTGCGGTCATAATGTCCTCGTCTGTTGCTTCAGGTCGTCCGTAAGCAATGTTATACCGCACCGAGTTATTAAACAGAAAAGTATCTTGGCTGACGATTCCCATCGCTTTTCGCAAAGATGAGAGATCGAAATTGCGTAAATCGACGCCGTCAATGGTGATACAGCCAGAAGTAGGGTCATAGAATCTCGGTAAGAGATCTGCCAATGTTGATTTACCAGCACCAGAACCACCTACCAACGCCAGTGTTGTACCGCGTGGTAAATATAAATCTATGTCTTTTAAGACTGTCTTCTCATACTCGGGGTAAGAAAAGGAAATCCACTTAAAATGCACCCCACCCTGTAATTTTGAGTAGCGCACCTTCCCGCGAGCCATGATTGGTTTGTTATCACGTCGGAGAAAGTTAGTTGCAATGTCAACACTACTTGCAGAATTTGCAAAGCTACTGCGAAGAGCATTTAACTGAGAAAGAATTGGTAACAACCGTAGGAGGAGCAATAGATATGTAAAAAGAACAGCAGAAAGAGAAGCAATTTGGTTAGCAAAAAAAGTACGACTTAAAAAGGCAATCAGAATTAGAGTCGATATACCCGTAATTTCACTGACTGGTGTAATTAGTTCTGAGTGAATTTGAGATTCAAAATCTGCTTTTTCGCGATCGCGAATAATCTTCTTGAGCTTTTGAAATTCTCTTTCTTCATTGCCCGTTGCTTTTACCAAGCGAATCCCCATCAGAATTTCTAGAACAGTCGAAGAATAAATCCTAGACATTTCCGATAGCAACTTCCCAAAATCTCTAGCACGGGCAATAGCGTATTGATTAATTAACGTAACCAAAGATAATAAAACTGTTGTAGCAATTGTTAGCTGCCAAGAAATTGAGACTAACAATCCTACAAAAACTAAAATTGTAATGACGAGTATAACGACTTTAGTTAGGTTACCTACAGCACTAGCAGCACGAGAAACTTCTCCACCCAGACTGTTGATTAAATCCCCAACTTTCATCTTGGTATAATACTCTAGATCGACATCTAGTAATACCTTTAAACCTTCCTCGCGCATATCCGCAGTGAGCAAGCGCGATAGAGAACTGGATGTTAACGTACTAGCATAAGTTGCTGCATTTTTTAAAAAAATTGTGAAGACAATCGCTCCAGCCATAATTAACAGGCGGAAATCCTCCGGTACTTCATCAAAAGGCTGCGTAATCTTTTGAAGAATGGGAGACGACCCTTCAAAATCAACTGTCTGTCCTACAATTTTCAGAACAACCGGCACAATTAATATCGTACCCACACCATTAAATAAAGCTCCGGAAAATCCCAGAAGAATTGTTAATAGAATCAACCAAGGATAGGGTCTGGTAAATCTAAGAAGCACCGGATTGGTTAATATGGAGCGTTTTGAGTAGGTCTTTTTATTGAATAACATAAGCAACAACTTATTGCCGCAACTAACAATTCTGTCTAAACCTTAATTTCGGCAATGATTTGCGATAGAGTACACGCCATAGCATCTACACTATAGTATTTGATACATCTGTCTCTGGCTCTCTGTCCTCGCTTGTTCGCTGCTTCTAAATCCTCAAATATCAATTGTATTTGCTCGGCAATTTGCTCTGGACAGCCAGGATCGACAAGATAACCAGTGTCTCCCAAAATTTCCGGAATATCACCCACTCTAGTGGACAATACAGGTTTAGCCATTGCCATGCCATCTGTTAACTTCAAAGGAAATTGAGCTTGAGCAATTATCGTATCTCGTTGGGGAACAACTAAAACGTGAGCAGCTGATACAACCTCTGGCATAATCGCGACAGGTTTTTTAGGTAGCTTGATAATCCAACGCCCCCATTTTTCAATAAGTTTGTCATCATAGTCATCATAAGGATTGCTACCTACAAGAACAAGTCTCAAATCTGGTTGATTCAGCAGATCTAATGCTATTAACACATCTTCAACACCTTTATGGGGTCGCGGTGCGCCTGGAAACATGAGAATGCGATACTCAGAAAGACCGTAACGCTTTCTGCTAACCTCAGGGTCATATAGACTGGGGTCGAACATTATAGTATCTTTTCCATTAGGGACGTAAACACCACCAAATCGGTCTTGCAGAAATTGAGTGTCTATCGTGATTGCATCCGCCTTTTTAACCAAATTTTCCAGCCAACTGACATACAGTGGATGGTTGGGAAACCTCAATGCTCCATTTTTCTTACAAATATCTCTATATAATTGTATCGGGGTTGGGCGATACTTCCAATCAAAACCTCCATGCCAGCTCAGTTCCCAATCATCCATATCTAAAAGTAGCGGGCGATTGTTGCTCATTTTTTTAATGAGAGACAGACCAAAACTTGCAGGCTTGGGTTTCACTGCATAAATAATATCGCCATCTAGTTTTTGTAAAAGTTTTCTAGCCGAGCCAAAAAAGTTGGGATAATTTTTGCCCGTAACAGAAATGACTGGAATGCCAGATGGTGGTATAACATACAAATCTTGACCAAAGAGAAAGCCGACAATTTCTACCTGATAGTCTAACTTTTGCAGAACTTGAGCTAGCAAGAATGCTCTAACACTCCCACCTTCAGATAAATCGCTAACAACTAATGAAACTTTAGGTGCCACTATAATCTCACTTACTTTTAAACAATACTCTTAATTTCTTACTGACCGCTAACATAACTACGATCCGATCTTTTATGCCAATTTGTTAATTTGGCAAAGATGGAGATAATTTTTTTAGAGCGCGGTCCTCTATATTTTTCATATATTAAGAAGCTTGGAGTTATTACTCTGAGGTTATAAATGAGCTTGAGAATATAGAGACTATTAATCTTAATTGTGTTACTATCTAGCAAATAGAAGGGAAGATGTATCAATTTAAGCAGTCTGTCAAAATTATTTTTCTCCTTTTCCCTAATTGCTTCTCTCAACAAATAGCTTACACCCTTTTGAGACAGAGGAATTAACTCTTGATGCTTGCCACAAACTGTCTCATAAAACAGAATGTAATAGTCTTTCATATAAGACCAATTATTTGTTCGATTAGACTGGTGTTTTGTATAAAAAGCTCCTACCAGGGGAACATAGACAAAATTAATTCCAGCTAAAAGTAAATCCAAGCAAAAATCTCGATCTTGGAGAGCTTTAAGTCGTTCATCAAACATTTTGTGATGAAAAATGCTTCTATGCATCAGCAAACACTGCTGAAGGAGGGGAAATGGGGAATTAGCTAAAAAATCGGGGATCAACAATCGTTGAATCAATTGCTCGCTTGTTAGAGAACCAACTCTATTTTCAATCCTATTTGTAATATTGCCTTCTTTATCTAAAAAGACACGTTCATAGTCTGTATAGAATACAGTATTTTCTCCTGCTACACTACTTAAGCAGCTTAATTGAGAGCTAATTTTAGCTTCATCAATCCAATCATCTGAATCTAAAAACTGAATCCACTCGCCCTTTGCTTGTCTAAAACCACAATTACGAGCTGAAGAAACTCCGCCATTTTCTTTATAGAAGTAACTCACACGTGAATCCCGACTCTGGAACCCTTGAGCTACCTCTCTAGTACCATCCGTTGACCCATCATCCACAATAATGCATTCAAGGTCAGTGAACGTTTGTGAAAGTACGCTTTGCACTGAGCGTTCTAAGTAGCATGCTTGGTTAAAGCAAGTGACAACTATAGAAACAAGTGGAGTCATAAATTCAGATCTCTTGTGTTTTAGCCAATCCTCATTGCAACTGGTTCAAGCAGTATCTACCAGTATCCGGAGATATACAGAGAAACCAGAAACAGGTTCATTATAAATTAATTAAGTCATTGACTGTCTTAACAATGAGAGGTCAACACAGAATATTCACATTCCGCGCTCTGTAATATTACTTATCTTAGTGTTTGGTAACCAAAGCAAAATCTGCTTAAAGAGTCAAAAATAAAACATTATAATAACTACGTAACTTTCACAAACTCATTGTTCCATAGCCCTCGTACAAACCAGAAAGCAGCATTAAATTCCGGTTGGTTTGCGATCGCAATTTTAGCAGTATAAGTTGTAACAATTTGCTGATGTACATACACCCACAAACTTAAACTAGGTATGAAACAAGTTCGTAAAGGAAATTAACTACTATAGAAATGGACGAGGAGAAGTGGAAAACAGCACCACTTTAGCCCGTTAGAGGTATTGCTTGCTGACGACGCTTGCTCTTTAAGGAGAACAAAAGTGTTTGATAATTGAAAATTCTTATTTTCTAGAGGCGGTGCAAGCAAATGTTATGAGTCCGCTCTACCTAAAACTCAAAGCTTGGCTCAAATCAGCGCTTTCATTTCCGAAATCAATGTTTGTATCAAAGCATCCCAAGTTAAATTCTTGCAATAGTAGTCGAAGGATTTTATGGCTAACTTGCTTGGCATAATCTCGAAGAACTTGTTAAGTCACCTCGGGTATGTAACGTTTACCAAGCTTTTACCAAAGCATTACACAGTTATGTTTTTCTTGTTAAGTGCCTTACTCATATCTGTGAATTTATAACAGGTAATTTTTCTAATTTACTCGTGTTTAACTGTTTATCAAAGTAGGAATCAACAACATCATTAATCTCAGACATAAATTTATGAGTCGAGAATAAAGTTTTTTGTTCTGTCAAAGATTGAATGAGCTTGTTTTGAGTGGTAGAATTCTTCAAAACAGCAATAATTTTATCTACAGCTTCCTCTTCATTATTAAAAAATAATTCTTCATTGTGCTGACCTACAACTTCGATCTGTCCACCTACACTTCTAACAAAGGGAATAGCACCTGCTTTCACCATTTCAGCAATAGAAATACCAAATGGTTCTTTCTTAAAGTGAATACCGTACTTACATTTAGCTAGAACTTGAATATAATCTTTGTATGGAAGATTTTCATACAAAGTAATCCAAGATGAATTTTCTGCAACCATCTTTCTGATTAAACGATTGTATTGCCATTGATATACTCCACCACCTCCACCTGTAATGTGTAATTTAATATCAAAGCCTTGTTCTCGAACTTTTTTAAGGATTTGAATTACTTTATGAGGCTCTTTAGCTTTCACAAGCCTACCACTACAAATAAAAGCGTCTTCCTTGTCACTCCAAGCTACGTTTGAACTATCCATCACAACAGGGGGAAAGACGACTCTAGTATCAACACCATAGGTTTCTTTAGCAGCAGTTGCAACGCAATAAGAATTTGTTAAAGAAAGATTTTTGGCTAACTGTATTTCAGAAAACTTTGAAATCTTGTGATGAAAAGGTGTTCCTTCAACAACTTTAATCCAATGTATATATTGAATTCCTGACTTACCAAGATCCATGGCATTATACGCAGACATAACAAGATCGTAATTCTCGCAATTCTGCTTAAAGAAACGTAGTAACAAATGTAAAAATATCATTCTTATCTGATTGCTATTTGCCATCATAAAATAACAAACATCAGTTAGATAACTTGGAACAAAAGTTATAACTTTTATATTTTGTTTTGATAAACTTGTTCCATAAAGAGAATTTAGTTTTTCAAAATTAACATCTCCAATAACAAATAATGTTAGATCGTATTTCTCTTTTAATGCTTGCAAAATCCATAAAGCTACTGCTTCCGCTCCACCACCTGTAAAATAGGGGTAATAAATTGCTATCTTTTTCATGTCTCAAAAGTCCAGAACTTTCTAATTTTATTTTTTAAGAAATTTTTACGCTACTTTCAAAGATATTCATACTATTTAATAAATCTATAGCAGAATAATAAGAACCTTGAATTAATTCATTTTCTTCTTCAGGATTATCTACAAAACCATCTGCAAGCAAACGCAAAAAACCAAGGATGGGATTGAGACGAACTCGAATTTCATGAGAAATGTAAATTAAAGTTTCATGCTGAGTATTAGAGCTTGCTTTGTCTGTAAAAAACATTTGGTTCAAACTCATTTGTAGCTTAACACTATCCTCAAAAGATTCCAAACTTTTGAGAATTTCAACAGCTAAGTTGTAGGATTTTTCAATAAATTCCTGTCTCTGTTGAGATTCTTTTGGAGTCTCATCTAGTAATAAGTGCAAGTGACCGATCATAGAATTTAGCCTCGTTCGCACTTCACTCGCAACATGGTTTAACTTTTCATTCCGAGCGATTTGAGCTTGTGCTTGGTCGCTAAATTGCATCGAGTAGAGGCGAGCGTAGTGACCTCCCTTGCGTAAAAGTTCTTCATGAGTTCCCAGTTCTACAACCTGTCCTTGTTCCATCACAGCAATCTGATGAGCTTTTTGCACTGTGGAAAGACGGTGAGCAATCACTAATGTTGTGCGATCGCGACTGAGATCGTCAATTGCTGTTTGTACTAAACGTTCGGAAACCGTGTCCAATGCACTTGTTGCTTCATCTAGTATGAGAATTTCTGGATCTTGCAGGAGTGCGCGTGCAATGGCTAATCTTTGTCTTTGTCCCCCAGACAACATCACACCGCGATCGCCAATAGGGGTTTCAAATCCCTGTGGCAATTTGATAATAAACTCATAAGCATTAGCCTGCTTTGCTGCGGTAATAATTTCCTCATAATTTGCATCGGGGCGTCCGTAGGCAATATTATTCAAAACCGTGTCATTAAAAAGAAAGGTATCTTGACTGACGATACCCATTGCCTTTCGCAAAGACTTGATATCAAAGTCGCGCAAATCGATACCATCAATAGTGATACAGCCTGAAATTGGGTCATAAAATCTCGGCAAGAGATCCACTAAAGTTGATTTACCGGCTCCAGAACTACCTACTAAAGCGAGAGTTGTGCCGTGTGGAAGATACAAATCCACATCCTTAAGCACTAATTTGTCGCGATCGGTGTAAGCAAAGGATAGTTGTTTAAAATGGATTCCTTCCTGTAGTTTTGTAAATTTGGCTTTACCGTTAAGCATTAACGGCTTACCATCCTCACTTAAAAAATCAAGTACGGCATCCACGCTAGCTGCATTACTAGCAAAGCTACTGCGAAGAATATTTAAGTGTGAAATAATAGGTAGTAGTCGGAGTAATACCAGTAAATATGTTAAAAGAATAGCTGATAGTGCAGTAATTTTATCTGCAAAAAAGATGCGACCGAGGAAGACAATTGAGATTAAAGCTATAATGCCTATGACTTCACTAGTGGGTGTAATTGCCTCAGAATAAAGCTGAGATTTAAAATCAGCTACTTCACGCTTGTCAATAAGGTTATGAATCTTTTGATATGTTCTTTCTTCATTAGCAGTTGCCTTAACCAGACGAATTCCGCTAAGTGTTTCGATCATGACATTGGTTAGCATTTTTGACGAATCCGTCAGCAGGTTACCAAAATCTTTTGTGCGAGAAATAAAAGGTTGATTGGCTAAAGTTACCAAAGAAAGCAAAAAAGTAGAGCAAATTGTCAATTGCCATGAAATAGAAAGTAACAAAGCTAAGAATACTAAAATAGTAATGACAAGTATTATTAATTTAACTCCATGACTTATAGAAGTAGCGGCACGAGGAATTTCCCCATTAAACCGATTCATTAAATCACCAAGTTTCATTTTTGTGTAATAATCAATATCAATTTCCAGTAATAGCTTCAAACCTATTTTTCGTAAATCTGAGGTCAGCTTGCGCTTTAGATCGCTTGAAGTTAAAGTACTGATATAACCTGTTAAATTTTTTAGAATAATTGTCAATATAATAGCTCCTGCCATCACTGATATACGATAATGCTCGGGAACATTATCAAAAGGAGACATAACAGCTTTGAGAATGGAAGGAGCATTTGTTAAATCAACTTCTTGTCCGACAATCTTTAGAATAACTGGTGCGATTAAAGCAGTACTGACACCATTAAATAAAGCTCCAGAGAAACCCAATATGATAGTCCAGACAATCAAAAATGGATATTTTTTTGCAAAATAAATTATTAGTTTTTTCATTAACATAGTTTTTAAATAAGGAATGATTTAGTAGATATCCATTACTTCATGTCGAAACTTCACTAGTTTTTTCGTTCCGTAAAAACGGATTTGATATACTTCTTATAACTTTTGAAGCATCTGTGATAGTATCCCTGCCATTGCATCAATGCTGTAGAAATCAACACATTTTTTTCTAGCTAACTTTCCTTTTTCCTGAGCTTCTTCCAGATGATTGAATATCCATTGAATCTTGTCAGCTACTTGTTCCGGGCAACTGGGATCGACAAGATAGCCAGTATCACCTAAAATTTCCGGAATATCTCCCACTCGTGTTGCTAAAATAGGCTTGGCCATCGACATACCATCTGTGATTTTTAGTGGAAACTGAGCCAAAGCAGCTGGAGTATTTCGTTGCGGTACAACAATGACGTGGGCTGCTGAAACAATTTCAGGCATGGCTGTAGGTGGAGATTTAGGTAACTGGATAATCCAACGTCCCCAACGTTCTATCAGTTGAGAATCGTAGTCATCATAGGGACTACCACCCACAATCACCAGCCTTAAATCTGGTTCATTTAGTATATCTAGCGCCATTAAAACATCTTCAACACCTTTGTATGGTCTTGGGGCACCAGGAAACATTAAAATACGGTATTTAGAAAGCCCGTAACGTGCTCTACTTTCCTCTGCATTATATTTTTCTGGATTAAAAAGATTTGTATCTTTCCCATTAGGGACGTAAACGCCTCCAAATTTCGCTTTTAAGAATTGAGTGTGAATGGTGACAGCATCAGCGCGACCGACCATGTTTTCCATCCATTTCAAATAAAACGGGTGATCGGGATTTCGCAAGGCACCATTCTGTTTAAAAAGGTCTCTAGCAAATTGCTTGGGGGAAGGGTGATATTGCCATTTTTCTCCACCATACCAACTCAGTTCCCAGTCGTCTATATCTAAAATAATAGGTCGTTGACTGCTTAGTTTTTTCAACATAGACAAACCGAATGTTGTTGTTTTCGGTCGCATAGCATAAATAATATCACCGTCAACTTTTTTTAAAAGTTGAGAGGCTTCACCCAGAAATTTTGGATAATTGTGAGCAGTTAATTTATAAACAGGTATTTCAGATTGAGGGTTTGTCCCCGGTTCGCTCCCAAAATCAAATCCTAAAATTTCTACTTGGTATTGAAGTTTTTGAAG
Organism: Tolypothrix campylonemoides VB511288_2; assembly: GCF_045999855.1. Taxonomy (NCBI): domain Bacteria; kingdom Bacillati; phylum Cyanobacteriota; class Cyanophyceae; order Nostocales; family Tolypothrichaceae; genus Tolypothrix; species Tolypothrix campylonemoides. The sequence continues at coordinate 96,512 of NZ_JBFPMW010000003.1, read as the reverse complement.
TGCTTGAGCTAGCAAAAACGAACGGACGGCACCTCCCCACCTTCCAGCTCCAGCACTTGATAAATCGCTAACCAATATTGAAACTTTAAATTGAGTTTTATTTTTTAGGACAAGCATAATATTTTAGTTCTCTCGCAAAGATTTTTTGCTATTGAAATTCGAGCTTAAAATTCAATGACATCCAGCTACTATTTCATTAAAAAGAAAATATTGACAGGAAATATTATTAAAGGAATAGGATTAACAATTTACCCAAAAATATAACGTTATTTTTACTCAGAGCTAAGAGTGATTACACGGAAAAATTATAGAAAGTCGGAGCAGTGAAAATTAAAATTCAGTACAATTTCGGTAGTTATTATTTTTAACTGAGGTGAACCAGATGCAAGTGTTCCGTCTTGAGGCACTTTCAGACAATTACATTTTTTTGCTGCACGCTCCAAAGCAAAACATAGCGGCTGTTGTCGATCCAGCTGAAACAGAACCAGTTTTTAGGAAACTGAAAGAACTAAAAGCTGAGTTAGTAGCTATTTTTAACACGCACCACCATCACGACCATGTAGGAGGGAATCGGGAACTGATTCAAAAATTTCCCCAATTAACGGTTTATGGTGGAGCCGAAGATAACGGTAGAATACCGGGACAAAAGGTATTTTTGCGGGAAGGCGATCGCGTACAATTTGCAGATCGAGAAGCGGAGGTGCTGTTCGTTCCCGGACATACCCGAGCTCATATTGCCTACTACTTTGCTCCTAAAAACTCCAGTGAACCAGGAGAGTTATTCTGTGGGGATACTCTATTTGCTGGTGGTTGCGGACGTTTATTTGAGGGGACACCAACACAAATGGTAGACTCCTTAGGCAAACTTCGCCTGTTACCGGACAATACCCGTGTTTGGTGCGCTCACGAATACACTTTGAAAAATTTGCAATTTGCCCTAACTGTCGATGCAAGCAACATTGACTTACAAAACCGCTTTGAAGAAGTCAAAGCTTTCCGCAATCAAGGAGAAGCTACGGTTCCTTCATTACTGGGAGTCGAAAAGCGTACAAATCCCTTTTTACGTTGGGAGCAGCCAACATTACAATCATCCGTAAACAGTTACGACCCCGTACAAACCTTTGCGCGGTTGAGGGGAATGAAAGACCAATTTTAGCTAATGGCGAACCCGTTCGCGTTCGCGAAGCGTGTGCCTTGCACATAGCGTCTCCGTAAGGAGATAGGGCTAACGGCTAATTGCTACAAAACCATTAGCTATTAGCTATTAGCCATTAGCTAAAAAAAGTTGCGATCGTACCAATTTTTCGCTATGATCTTTAGGTTTGATGATAAACGCTCTTGCTTCTCAGGATACAGCTACGATGTAAGCGATCGCAGTACGAAGCTCAAGCGATTAATATTTTAAAGACAGTAGAGAAACAAGAACAAAGATGGCGAAACGCATACAGTTAGTCTTAACTCAAGACGTCAGCAAGCTGGGAAGATCCGGCGATCTAGTAGAAGTCGCTCCTGGCTATGCTCGGAACTACCTGGTTCCTAGAAAATTAGCTACTCAAGCAACCCCTGGAATTTTGAAGCAAGTTGAGCGTCGGCGCGAGCTAGAACGTCAGAAACAACTGGAACTGAAGCAACAAGCTCAAGAGCAAAAAGCAACCATAGAAAAAGCTGGTAGCTTTAACATCGCCAAACAGGTTGGTGAAGGTGAAGCGATTTTCGGTACTGTGACCACTCAAGAAGTCGCAGATGTTATTAAACAAATTACAGGGCTGGAAGTGGATCGTCGTGGTATCACGATACCAGATATCAGCAAGTTAGGTAGTTATGAAGCTGACATCAAGTTGTTTACAGACGTAACAGCGAAAGTCAACATTGAAGTGGTAGCTAGCTAAGTCGGGCAGAAAATCAATTTTTTGTAAAAAAATATGCGTATTGTAAAGAGACGTTGCGTTGCAACGTCTTTTTATTAGACGGACAAATTTTGGTTTATAAGAGTAATAGTTCATTTGTATTGAAAAGCTTTAAACAAATTCTTTTATGTCAGAAGAACTTAACTTTCAAGGCAATGGCATGGATCGCCTCCCGCCCCAAAATATAGAGGCAGAAGAAGCGATACTGGGCGGTATACTGCTAGATCCAGAAGCAATTAGCAGGGTGCGCGATCGCCTCGTCCCAGAAGCTTTTTATATCAGTGCTCATAAAGATATTTATCAAGCTACATTACGCCTCCACAATCAAGGAAAACCCACTGACTTACTTGCGGCGATCAACTGGCTCAATGACCACGATATGTTAACCCGTGTTGGTGGAAGAAATAAACTTACTACGCTGGTAGACCGCACGGTGTCAGCCGTTAACATTGATGCTTTAGCAGAGTTAGTCATGGAAAAATTCCTGCGGCGTCAGCTGATAAAAGCAGGTAATGACATCGTACAACTGGGTTTTCAGACAGACACCGAACTACCCGTTGTTCTCGACCAAGCAGAACAAAAAGTTTTTAACGTTACCCAAGAACGTCCCCAAGTGGGTTTAGTTCATATTGAGGACACGTTAATTAATGCCTTTCAAGATATAGAAACTCGCAATCAAGGAATCGCCTTACCGGGAATTCCCTGTGGTTTTTATGACTTAGATGCATTAACCAGTGGTTTTCAGCGTTCCGATCTAATTATTGTTGCAGGGCGTCCGTCTATGGGTAAGTGTGTCGCCTATGATACAGAAATCGTATTAGCAGATGGTTCAATTTCTACTATTGAAGAAATTTATCGCCATTCTCAAGCAGAATTGTTAACTTTAACGGATGATTGGAAACTCCAGATAACTCAACCATCAGCATTTATTGATGACGGAATTAAACCGATTTTTCGCGTTACAACTCAATTGGGGCGGTTTGTTGAGACTACAATGACTCATCCCTATTTAACCATTGATGGATGGTACCCCCTTTCAGAACTGACTGTAGGAACTAGAATTGCTGTTCCTCGCAAAATTAATATATTTGGGACAAAGAAAGTTCGTGAATGTGAAGTTAAATTGTTAGCTTACTTTATAGGAAATAGTTGCTTAACAGGCCATACATTGGAATTTACGCATCCCAATCCTCTCATTCAACAAGACTTTATCCATGCAGTTACTAGCTTTTCTACTCAATTAAAAATTTGCGAAGAAAATTGTTTCGAAGCTTTATCACAATCGCATACAGCAAGAACTCAAGAACAAAAAAATTCTCTTGCTAAATGGTTGAAAAAGTTAGGATTGTGGAGCAAAGAAGCTAACACAAAGACAATTCCCGCTTTTGTGTTTCAACTAGAGCGATCGCAAATTGCTTTATTCCTCAACCGTCTCTTTGCAACAGATGGATGGGCAACTGTTTTGGCAAACGGTCAACCACAAGTAGGTTATTGCACTGTTAGCAAAAAACTAGCAAGACAAATACAACACCTACTCTTAAGATTTGGTGTTATTGCAACTTTTAAGCAGGAAAATATCAAATGTAAAGATACTAGTAAATTAGCTTGGCGATTGGATATTACTGATGACAATTCAATCAAAAATTTTATTTCAGATATTGGGATCTTTAGTAAAGAAACAAATTTAGCACAAGTACAAGCTGCTTTAATAACGAAGCAATATCAAACAGATTGTAGCCTTGTTCCAGTTGCAATAGACAAGGAAATAGCAGCAACTCAAGGTAAAAACACTTGGTTAGATTTAATTCAAAGTGTAGAAATTAAAGGATATACAAATATTCAGTTTGGGAAATTTACACCATCAAGCGATCGGCTTTTTACTTTAGCAACCGCATTAAAAGATTTGTCATTACAGCATTTAACAACAGGAGATGTTTATTGGGATACAATCGTTTCTATAGAACTTATAGGTTATAAACAAGTTTACGATTTAACAATTCCCGATACCCACAATTTTGTAGCCAATGATATTTGTGTTCACAATACTGCGTTCTGTCTAAACTTGGCTCACAACGTTGCAGCTTCATATAAATTACCAGTTGCAGTCTTTAGTTTAGAAATGTCGAAAGAGCAACTCGTGCAAAGGTTACTAGCCAGCGAAGCAGGAATTGAAAGTGGTTACTTGCGAAGCGGACGAATTAGCCAGACACAATGGGAACCTTTAAGCCGTGCTATTAGTACGCTCACGGAGATGCCAATTTATATTGACGATACTCCCAATATTACAGTTACAGAGATGCGGAGTCAGGCACGGCGCTTGCAAGCAGAAATAGGTTCCGAACTGGGACTGATTGTTATAGATTACTTGCAGTTGATGGAAGGAGCCGGTGATAATCGCGTACAAGAATTATCAAGAATTACCCGCAGCATCAAAGGTTTAGCACGTGAATTATCTGTTCCCATCATTGCTTTATCTCAGCTTAGCAGAGGAGTAGAGTCGCGCACCAACAAGCGACCAATGTTATCCGATTTAAGAGAATCGGGTTCGATCGAACAAGATGCGGATTTAGTCATAATGCTGTATAGGGATGAATACTATAACAGTGACAGCCCCGAGCGCGGAATTGCTGAAGTCATCATAGCCAAACATCGGAATGGTCCAACAGGTACCGTCAAACTGTTATTTGACCCACAATTTACCAAATTTAAAAATTTAGCTAAACCTGGAGGATATTAATACCAATAGCTAATGGCCATTAGCCATTAGCTATTAGCCATTAGCATTTAGCAGTATTACTCAATACCCAACAATTCCACATCAAAATTGAGAGTAGCATTAGGTGGGATCACGCCACCCGCACCGCGAGCACCGTAACCCAAGTCGGGAGGTATAATTAGCTGGCGACGACCGCCTACTTTCATAGTGCTCAGTCCTTCATCCCAACCTTTAATGACCTGTCCGACACCAAGTTTAAATTTAAACGGTTGGTTGCGATCGCGGGAACTATCGAATTTCTTCCCATTTTCTAAGGTACCTGTATAGTGAACAACAACCGTTTGTCCGGTTTTAGGAGTTGCGCCAGTTCCCTCCTTAAGTTCAACATACTTTAATCCAGAGGGTGTAGTAATGGCATTAGCTTCAGACATAGGTTTGCTTGCAATTAAGGTATTGTTTTCAGTTGTTTGAGTGGGTACTGGAGTTGTATCAGTCATCTGTTCCGCAATAGCTGTGTTTTGATTGTTACTACCAACTTGTGCCAGAACCAAGACGACAACACAAACCAGCATGAAACCCACGCTGAGTAAAATTGCTTTCAAAATAGTCCTCCCCACTAAGGAAGTCTGGTAATGAGATGACCAGCACGACAAAACTTAGTTTAAAACACAAAGCGATCGCTATCGCCAAAGCTTATTTTCTAAATCGCGGACTTGACGCTCCAAGCGGTCTATTCTACCGCGCAATTCATCCACTTCTGACTGACGAGCCACCCCCAAATCCTGCAACATATTCCGCAGTTGTCTTTGCATTTGAGCATCCCAGGTTCCCTGCTCTGACTTTAATTGCTGTACCATATCATCCATAACCGCCTTCGCCTGTTCGGGATCGAGCTTCCCATCTTTAACAAGGCGATCGCTTGCTTCCTTAACTTTATCCGCGACTAAGGATGTTGTACCAATACCCAACATTAATAACTGCTGCATCCAGTTGTTGTTGTCCATAATGCCTTTCTATCAATTGTTTCAAAGCAAAAAACCCTTTTTCATAAATCTATGCTATAGACCTATGCCACTAAGGTTAATTAATATAGAGTACAGCTCTATTCTGACAAACAAATATGAGGAATCAATAGTGTGGTTATCGAGCTACTCAAGGTGAAAATTCCGCCCGAACAACGGGAAAAATTTATCCAGAAGGATGCAGAAATTTGGACACCAGCACTTGCCAAGTATCCGGGTTTTCTGGGAAAAGAAGTATGGATCAACCCAAATGATGCTGCTGAAGTTGTTTTTATCATTCGTTGGGCAACACGGGAACAGTGGAAAGCCATACCTCAAGGTGATTTAGAGGCAATTGAAAAAAAGTTTACTCAAGCACTTGGATTTCCGCAAAAAATTGTAGAGTCAGAAGAATATCAAGTAAGGAAATTCCCGCAAAAGTGAGTTATATCCCCCAACCAAGCACCTTACTAATTTCTTGCGGTAATTTCAAAGGACGGAAGGGTTTGGCAAAGACAGCAGCAACTTGCAAACCACTAAAGCTTTCTCGGTCGGATTCTTGAACTTTAGCTGTCACTAAGATAACAGGAATTGGCTGAGTTGCAGGGTTAGCTTTAAGTTGCTGTAATGTTGTGCGTCCATCCATATCAGGCATCATCATATCAAGCAAGATGACATCTGGTTTGCGTTCTACAGCCAACTTGATTCCTTCCTCTCCACAAGAGGCTACAATCGCATTCCACCCCGCACCCATCTCTAACCCCAGTTTGGCAATTGCCCGCACATCTTCTTCATCATCAACGATTAAGACACTTTTGCTCATAGCAATGCCCCTCAAATTTTCATAATGATAATCTAACATTTGCTATCTATCCTATTTCTCAATCGGGGAGAACTAGGGTACGAGGTCAAAAAATATAGAACTTTTACAGTTCATGACTAACTGGTAACACAACATAAAAAGTACTGCCTTCACCTAAAATACTTTCAGCCCAAATTTTCCCATCATGCTGCTGTATTATATTTCGGCAAATAGCAAGCCCCAATCCGGTTCCTCCTTTTTGCCGTGAGTCAGATGCATCAACTTGTTGAAAACGCTCAAAAATAGTTTGCAATTTATCTTCTGGAATTCCTCGACCTTCATCTCGCACTGTAATCACAAGAGAATGGGGACTAAGATTAACATTCTTCCCCTCTGGCATTTCCCCCCTCTCGCCTTCCTGTTTGAGGAGATCGGCGCTTATCCAAACAGTGTCTCCCGGTTTTGAGAACTTAATGGCATTGCTGAGTAAATTCGTGAACGTTTGCAATAGGCGATCGCAATCTGCCCAAATTTCAATTTCAATCGGATTGACAACTAGCTTTACTTTTGAGTTATCTGCCATAGCCTGCATCGCTTCTGTCGCTTGCACTAATAACTGAGCAGCATGGCATCTTACCTTATGCATAAAAATTTTACCCGATTTCATCCGTTCCAAATCGAGAATGTCATTCACCAGACGGATCAGGCGTTCGGTATTGCTAGTGGCAATACTTAAAACTTTTTGTCCCTGCTCGGTCAAACTTCCGAGTTGACCGGCATCTAACAAATCCAACGCCCCCATAATAGACGTTAAAGGAGTACGCAGCTCGTGACTCACAAGAGAGATAAACTCATTTTCCAGTTGCTTGCGTTCGGTAATATCATTTGCAATCAGTAAAGCACATTGAACTTCGTTCAGTTCGATCGGTTCAACAGATAGCAGTATTGTCTTGACATCAGAGTCCTTAGTGCAAAACTCAAATTCTTGGTTGTGTAACGAACCAGTTTGTTGCAACAATTGCATGATACGAGACAGAGCATCTGAGTTTTTACTCAAATAAATCTCAGCAGTTGTGCGATCTATCACTTCTTCTAAGGAATAGCCGCTCATCCTTAAAAAACTGGGATTGACATCGATAAACCTTCCTTCGGTAATTGTAACAATAGCAATAGGATTGGGACTGGAGCGGAAAGCTTTGGAAAACTTTTCCTCTGCTTGTTGGCGTTCTCGAATTTCCTGCTGTAGTTGAGTATTTTGTGCTTGGAGTTGTTTTTGCAGTTTGCGAATTGTTAAGTGGTTTTCAATGCGGGCTAAAACTTCCTCTACTTGAAACGGTTTTGTGATGTAGTCTACGCCTCCAACAGCAAAAGCTTTGACCTTATCAAGTACATCCCCCAAAGCACTGATAAAAATCACCGGAATTTCACGGGTACGTTCGTTTGCTTTCAATTGCTGGCAAACATCATAACCATTCATTTCTGGCATATTGACATCAAGCAAAATCAGATCGGGAGGAGCTGCTGAAGCCCCCCGCAGTCCTGTTGAACCTTTAGTAACACTACGAACTTTATATCCTTGTGCCATCAACATTGCAGAAAGAAGGTTGAGGTTCTCCGGAGTATCATCGATTACCAAAATATCTGCTTTGTAAGTATTGGGGTTTCGAGCGTACATTTTCAGTGATGTTACTAAATTTAACAGTATAATTTTAAACTTTTTATTAAAAATTTTGAATAGTTTCGGACCTCCCCTAGTTCTCCCCGATTGTTCCTTAATCTAAAAAACATTGAACCGAGGTTATTTTATGATTCATCACTTTTCCATCTCCGTTAAAGATCCTTACCACGTTGCAACAGTTTTTGCCGAAATCCTGAAAGGACAAGCTCTTTCCTTTCCCCCTCACCCTGGTAGTTACATAGTTGTTGCCTTCGACGGACACGGTACAGCGATTGAATTTTACCCTTTGGGTACCGAACTCGTCCCTGGTGTAGAGAAAGAGCAATGTAATTTTGTACAAACTTCTAAAACTTCCGATTACAAGGATGTACATGCTGCTCTATCTGTATCTCTCAGCCAAGAAGAAATCGAGCACATTGGAAAACGTGAAGGTTGGCGTGTCGTTCGCTGTAACCGCGACTCTTTATTTGATGTCATGGAGTTGTGGGTAGAAAACAGATTGATGATCGAACTACTTACGACAGAAATGGCATCTCAGTATTTATCGCATTTTCTCCAACCAGAGGAAGCTGCGTACAAATATTTCAGCCCAGTCGCTGTTGGATAACCCTTTCTCAAAAAGAACAAAGACGCAAACAGTACATTAAAAATCAGTTTTTACAAAAAAGTTGCAAAACTTCTGCAGAGAGGTAAATTATATGCGACCCACAAAAATTCAACTTGTACTTACCATTATTGGCCTTACATTGTTCGGGTCTAACTTTATCCCTGCCATGCAACTAAAAGTGAAATACCGAACTATCTCTATCTCAGGTCAGGGTGTTGTTTCTCAACCTGTCAAAAGTACAGTAACAATTAAAGAACCTGGTTTTAATTTATCTAGTAATTCACTGAAAAAACAGTCTGAGAATAACCAGGTTTTCTTCTGGGACCTGAACCGCACCCACGCGCAGGTATGGAGAGGGTCCCATCTTTTGGAATTCCACAACGTCGAGAACCTGGTTGATTGAGAATTTTTTATAGTTCATCATATTTTTAATGTACGCAATTCTTCTTATTAAAATAGCAATTAACCACGACCCGTTTGTCTAAAAAGACGGGTTTTTGATTTGGCAAAATTGAGAAAATATTTACTCTATAACAATACCTTTGCCAATTTCTCAAAAGCCCTACAGACCGGAAGTCTGAGGCTACATAAAGAAAGCCCACCTACGTGGGCTAAAACCCAAAGCCCTTGCCTTGCGGTGAGACCAGTGCGTTCCCTTGTGCGTGGCACTTTCGTGCCATAGGCGGGTTTCCCGCGTCCCGGCAAGTCGCGTAGAGCCCTGCGGGCATAGCTTCGCATCGCGTAGCGTCTCCGCTCCTGAGATACCCTCTGACTTGAAAATGCTAGAAGTTACCCACCTAAAAGATAATTCAATTGAATTTGAATGTTTGTCGTTGAACCTGCAACTAGGACAGCCGCATCATTAAATCTAGGTGGACCAGTGCGGATAACTGGGTTTTCAGAAAATCCAAATCCCTCAAGTGGAATTCCCAAACCATTCCGATTCGCTTTATTGTCGCTGTTGGTGTCATGGAGAACAGCAACAGCATAATTGCCTGGTTGCAAATTTTTAAAGGTAACGGTTAATGGCATTGTTGCGATCGCAACGCACTGACTTTGTACAGCACTAGAGCTGTTGCTCGGAAAGCCCCTACTACTAGCAAATAAACTTAAACAAACTTGCCCTTGTCGGTTTTTCAACCCCTGTATTTCAACAGTTAATTGACTGTTTTGTTTGAGTCCCGCAAAGGATGGATTCGCTATTCCTCCAATCACTGAAAAAACTGAGGTAATGGCTAGAAATTTTAGAAAGCCTATCGATTGTTTTACTTTAATGTTTTTTGTCTTAGAAGTTGTCTGCAATTTACTAGATTTGTGCATTTTATATGTCCTTGATATAGGGTTTTGATAAATTTTTATCGAACGTTCAGTAGGTTAAAAGAGCGACTAGCATGCCAAAATCACTTACCAAACGCTCAGTAGGTAACAAGCAAAAAAATTAGCGCCTTTGAATTCCTTCTAGCAAAACCAAAATCATCTCATCAACTATCTCCTTTTTATAGGACACGGGTTCTGAAGAATAAACAACAGAAATACTTTCTAATAAAGACAAAAGAAAGCCGACAAGCAATTCAGGTCGAACAGCACCAATTCGATGATTTGCTTGAGCAGTTGTAAAGATTTGTCCAATGGGTTCAAAGATGGCTTGGTTAATTGCATTTGAAAGACGTTCCTTGGCTTCCTGGCTCAGAGAAGGCATATCTGTCTGCATCATGGCATGAAAGTTAATGGGATGTTGGGACAGAAACCAGTCAGTAACCCCTTCAAGTTGCGATCGCAATTCTCCCTCTGTTCGATGTAGCACGTTCTGTAATCCAATTCGATGACGTTCAAACAAACGTTCCCTAACAGAAACAAACAGTTCCTCTTTACTCGAAAAGTGATAGTAAAGCGATGCTTGACGCATCCCCACTGCCTTAGCGATATCACGCATCGTTACAGCTGTGTAGCCTCGAGCTTGGAACAGCAATTCAGCCACATCAAGAATGCGATTTCGCCCATCTGCTTGTTTATCTGAGATTGGGTTTTGAGAATCAGGGCTCACTATACTACTGAACGATTGGTAGGCTGCAATTAATAAAAAAATTAACAAAAACTGAGGGGCTGTGTCAAGAGCTAAGAGGGCAAGATTGAGTTAGTTACGAGTGCGATCGCAAATCCATCATATCCTTTACTACCTACAGTTTGGATTGCAGTAGCGCTTACGTAGGGCGACTGCGCTAGTAGCTCGTTAAATCGGCGCACTCCGCAAACGCTAGGATCGTTAGTGGTAGCATCAATGACAGTTCCATTGCGAACGACATTATCCGCAATGATTGCACTACCTTGACGGGCGAGCTTGAGTGACCAATCAAAGTAATCCGGATTGCTTGGCTTATCAGCGTCGATAAATATTAGGTCAAATACGTGACCCTCAGCTACAAGCTGTGGTAGTGTATCAACTGCCGGTCCAAGACGCAGCTCTACAACGTCGGTTAACCCAGCACGGGCAATGTTGGCACGAGCAATTTCAGCGTACTTTGGGTTGGCTTCTAACGTAATCAAGCGACCATCAGGAGGTAGCGCTTGTGCCAGCCAAATTGTACTGTAGCCCCCTAAAGTACCAATTTCTAGAATAGTGCGTGCGCCTTGGAATCGTGCCAACAAGTGCAAAAGTTTGCCCTGGTTTGGAGAAACGTTGTGTGCTGGCAAGCCAGCTGCGGCGCTAGCTTGAAGCGCCGCATCAAGTGCAGGATCGGACGGTACGAGCAAATCTGTAAAGTATTGGTCAACTACAGTCCATTGCTCCTGAGTCATATATCCTCACTTCATAATGTAATTCCAAACGCAGACAATTGCATTCCTCTATTTTTGAGCAGCACCGACAGCAGTAGGTTCACCAAGAATTTTAGTAAATCGTTCTATATAAAAGCTTACAGGATTTTCAACTGCCCGTATTGATTCGCGATCGCGCACAGTACTCCACCATTTTTGCAAGCGAGGTGTTTCTGTGGGTAAAGTAAAGTTGCGGAAATGCTCTAGAAGAGGTAAACGTTCAAACCAGGGGTAGAAACTGATATCAACTAAAGAGAATTGTTCTCCCAACCAATACGGACCCTTGCCAGATAGCTTGCTTAACCCTTCTTGCTCGACGTACAAAAGAGATTCCAAAAATTCTCTTTGTCCCTGTTCTCGTTCTTGCGTGTCTTTCCCGCGTAGAAATTTGTTAAACGCAGGTACAAGGCGAGTATTAGCGTAGTCGATCCAGATACGAGCGATCGCACGAGATGCGGGATCGCGAGGCAATAAAGGCGGTTCTGGAAAGACTTCATCAAGATACTCGTTAATGATGGCAGATTCATAGATGGCGACATCATTATGTTTGATGGCTGGGACTTTACCGTAGCGAGAAACTTGAGTAAAACCTTCTGGTTTGTTTTGTAAATCAATTTCAATAGGGGTAAAGTCAATTCCTTTTTCTAGCACAACAACACGAGTTCTTTGAGAAAACGTAGAGCCTTTGGAGAAGTAAAGCTGTATGGTGCTCATTTGACTACTTCCTTATTTAGGGTTGCAAAAAATGAAAGGCGCTAGGAGCAGAGAGAGGAAGTTAGGGAAAAAACGAACTACAAGGGGAGAGGCTTATATCCTAGCTCCCTGCTCCTTTAGTGAACTATAAATTTAGCTGGCATTTGCAGCAGCCAAGTTAATAATTACTTTTATCGCCCGAATTACCGTATATTACTTTAAAAGTATTTCACAGTCTTTGCAAAAACACAAGTATTTTTGCACATAAAGCTTTTGTAATTAACCAAAAGAGCGCTTTACTTCCTATTACGAACTACAGTTAGTTTAAATGGCTTAAATTTCTAAAACACTGTTGTCTTGAATTCAGATTTGATCTTTTGGATTATCTGTCGCCGCGTGTTATACATATTTTGAGTAGAAGCTTCCACCCTAGTAACAACATCAGGAGGAGCCGTTTGAGGAGAACCACTTTGAAAGGGGGGCTGCGGATTGTATTCTATTGCTAGCTGGACTTCCTGAGCAATTGCGTCACCAAATAACTCAGCAGCGATCGCCAATGCAAAGTCAATTCCAGATGTAACTCCTCCACCTGTAATTCGGTTGCGATCGATGACAACTCTTTCTGAGACTACCTGAACTCCAAGCTCTTGCAATAAATCTAGCGATCGCCAGTGAGTCGTGGCTCGATAACCTTGGAGTAATCCTGCTGCTGCTAGTATAAAAGAACCCGTACAAACTGAAGTCACATAACGGGCTTTTTCTCCCCGTGTTCTAACAAAATGAAGAAACTGTGAATCTTCCAACTTCAAGTTAACCCCAGGACCTCCCGGTACAACTAGCACATCGAAATCTGGAGCCTTTGCAAAGGTTGTATCGGGTAAAAAAGTCAAACCGCGCTCGCTGCGGATGGGGTCTAAGGTTTCCGATAGCAGATAGACTTGCGTATTTGGTAATTTGGAAAAAACTTCGTAAGGTCCCGTAAAATCTAACTGCGTTAGATTTGGGAATAAAATTATACCTATAGAGATGTTAGAGATATTTTTGTTAGTAGTCATTTTTAGTTTGTCGAGTTAAGAGATCGGCACTTTTATATGCTTCAGAAGTGAGACTTCGCTTTGCTTCAATTGTCATGCAAAATCTCCCAAACGACCCCATATAAGTATGCGTTTGTACGGAAAAAAGAATGGGCTTTCATCTTCTAGATACTTCATTAACTTTTCTCGATACCGTTGTACAAATCGCTCGTATGTTTCCCTATCGACTTGTTGCTCGTAGGCAGTTAATAATGTTCCACGATACCACTCAATAACTGCTTCTCGTGATGGCAATACGTGTCCGTATATTTGCAACCTCACTTCTTGTTCTACAAACCCCAATTTATAAAGTAGCCGGGCATACTTATCTGGTGATAGCACTGTCAAGCGACGTACATATCCCCCCAATTCTTGACTAAATTCCCGTGCTACCTCTGCTGCTACGGTATGTACTGGTTCTAAATCCATTGCAGGAACTTGTACGGCAAGTTGTCCCCCTAATTGCAGTTTTTCACGTAACTTTTCAAATAATCCCTCATGTCCTGTTACCCATTGCAAAGCAGCGTTAGAAAACACTAAATCAAATTTTCCCGGTACAGAATTTTCTTCAATATGTCCTTGCACAAACCGCAACCCGTGCCCCTCAAACTCACGTGCTGCTTGTAACATATTCTCTGAAGAATCCAACCCGATTGTCTCTCGTGCTGCTATTGTTTCGTGCAAGTATTTTGTCAACTTTCCCGTCCCACAACCAAGATCTAAAACTCGCATATTTTCTTGGCTGCGTACCATGTTGACTAAGTCATAAAATGGTCGGCTTCTTTCTGCTTGAAATTTTTCATATTGGGTAGGATTCCATGTATCACTAATTACCATATTTTTTACAGCCTGTAATTCTATTGAAGCAGAGTCTCGTGTCAGGAATTTTTATTTAGGTCTTAGTAAATTTTAACAACTAAGCACTAACCAACATTGCAGGATTTTCATTTTGCTTGAGATGGCAAACTAAATAGTTCCACAAAATGTAGGAGCGGGTTTAACCGCATAATTGCTAACCTGCATCAAGCGATTGGTGAACCTGCTCCTACCCAAATGCCTCTAGCTATCTTATCCAGATTTTTGGACTGTGCTGAACCTAAAAGGGACGGCTGCCCCGGATGCTAACCCTCTTTAAAATCCGAGTTGCGTTAGCATGAAATTCCGGACGATAGTGAGCCGTTGCCTGATTATCCCAATAAAGCAAGTCACCCTTGCTCCACTGGTGCCGATAGGCAAACCGGGGTTGTGTAATATGCTCCTGTAGACGCGCAATGAGTTTTGCTCCTTCCACATGGTCATAATCTACAATGTCTACCTCACTGGCAGCATTTAGAAAGAGGATTTTTTTGCCCGTATCTGGATGAGTGCGAACTAAAGGATGGATGGCAACTCGTTCGCCTGGTTCAGGGGAACGTCCTGCTGCATAGCCTGGCTTGGGATACTCATCCCGGTACTTGCCGTAAAAATTAAAGTGGCGTAGTTGTAAACCAGCAATTTGCTTTTTGGTGGCATCATCTAGCTCTTCGTAAGCCTGCTCCAAATTCACCCAGTAGGTATTAGGTCCTCCATTTTCAGGCAGTTGTACTGCATAAAGTAAGGAACCACTAGATGGTAAAGGAAGCCAATCATGATCGATATGGGGTAACAGTTCCCGATAGTTCGGGAAGACATTGACCGAACTCTCTTCAGCAGCAGCATTTGCCAGAGTAAGAACAAGGGGTGGCAAATATTCCTCGGTTTCACCTCTGCGGACGTAAGCAGGCTGCTGGAAAATATCACCAAAGTAACTGGCAAAGGCTAATAACTGGTCATCAGTTAATGTCTGGTTTTTAAAGATAAGAATGTGGCGATCGCGCCATGCCTGTTTCAGTTGCAGAATCACCTCTGGTTCGAGAGAATGACTGGCATCAACTCCCGTAACAATAGCTCCAAGAGCTGCTTCCGTGGGTGTAATCTCAATCCGATTTGCGGTGAGTGTCACGATTGTGTCTCCTTGATTTACAAAATATATGGTCAAAGTTAGGTGAGTGTAGGTGAATCCTCTATAACTTTCTGCTTGAAGACGTTTGGTAATTCTGCACTGAATACCTCACCTTGAACCACTTCTGAACGGAAACCATCAACCCCAACTGGAATATCACCGGTGATGGTGGTCCGATAGAGGACACGCTCGACATTCAAACGATCCAAATCTTGAGGAGCTAAATGCACGGTGGCGCGGTTGTCCCAGAACGCGATATCACCGTTGTTCCATCGGAAGCGGGTGGTGTAAGCAGGCTTGGTGATTTGGTTAAAGAATAACTCCAGAAGTAGCTGACTTTCTTGTGGTGATACGTCAACAATATGCGATGTGAAGCCTGGATTAACGAATAATGCTCGTTCACCAGTCTCAGGATGAACTCTTACTACTGGGTGGATTGAGACTAGTGGATTTACTGCAATCCGATTTGCGAATTTGCCGTTACGAGGATAATGCCCGCCACCATTAAAGCGATGTTCCGCTTTTAACGTATCTGCTAGTGCTCGCAGGGGCGCTGATAGACCTTCATAAGCTGCAACGAGATTGCTCCACTGGGTGTCACCACCGAAGCTAGGGACATTAACTGCGCGTAAAACTGACGCTGCTGGAGGGTTGATAGCTGCCGTTACGTCTGTGTGCCAGGGACCTCCACTGCGAAAACCGTACTGCCGCTCATAGAGCTTACGGTCTACAGGTTTAATTTGTGGAAATCCCGGAACTGGTTCGGGCTCTCCAAGGGGATGCGCGTAAGTCACTTCGCCAAAACGAGATGTGAAAACAACCTGACTCGCATGATCTATGTTTTGACCGCGAAAGAATACAACTTTCCACTTCAATAGTGCTTTACGAATTTCTTTGACTTCATCATCATTCAGAGGGCGGGAAAGGTCTACACCACTGATTTCAGCACCAATGAAACCACTAACTTGTTTGACTTCGATATGCTTGTACCCCATGTAGATTCTCCAAAGTTTGATATGTAGGGTGGTATTCACACTCGTCTAGTTTCTTTTGGAATCTTGCTATATCCATGCAAGCAATATTTCAAAGGAAAGAAGCATCGCTAAAAATATTTTACAGTAAATTGATAGATTAACCGTAGTATTTAACTATCGTTACTTTTGTTATTCATCATGGGTCATTACTCATCTGCCACTAATTAATATGCAACACAGCTTTGCCAACATAACGCCTGTCTAGTAATTGCTGTGCTAGTTCAGCAACTTGTGTCCAAGATGCTTCTACTTCAATATGAGGACGCAATTGACCTGCGGCAACTAGATTTGCTAGCCGTTTCAGACCAACTGCTGCTGATTCGCGTTTTAATTCGTGGAACAGAATCAGACCATACAGACTTGCACCACCAGTTCCATAAAATCGTGAAGCATCGAATGTCACTTCAGACCCTGCTGATGTACCAAACAGGACTAACACACCATCTTGTGCTAGCAATCCAAGAGCTGTACCAAGTACCGCACCACCTACTGAGTCTAAAATCAAATGGTAGGGACCAAATTCACGGGCAGGTGCGAGGTCTTCGCCAATGACAACTGACTGTGCTCCTGCTGCTTTCACCAAAGCTTCGTAATCTGGGTAACGAATATGTGCAACCACATATGCTCCTGATAACCGCGCTAGTTGAATAGCAAAATGTCCTACTCCTCCTGATGCACCTGTAATCAAAACTGGACGACTTAGGAGAGAACCGCCCTTAAGTAACGCGTGGTATGCAGTTAAACCTGCTACAGGTAGTGTTGCGGCTTGAGCAAAAGATACATTGGCAGGGAGTTCGGCGAGAGCATCTGTAGAAACAGCTACGAGTTCTCCCCAAGCACCGGAACGCACCAAGCCTACTACACGTGCTCCTTGAGGGGGACCAGAGCCATCAGATGCAGGAGTTTCTATTGTACCTGCTAAGTCCCAACCGGGCTGCCAACCTGCATCTGCGCTGGTCGATCGCCTGACTTCTCCTCGGTTTAAGGAAATTGCTGCGACTCTCACTATAGCTTGATTGGGAGTAGGTGTTGGTGCATCTACCTCATGGAGTGCCAAACGTCCTTGCACCTTTGGATCGACAATTACAGCACGTATTTTTCCCATAGAAAACTTCCTAGTTTGAGTTAAAAAACGTAAAGTTTTTATACATCAATCGTGATTATTTGTCCTGTGACTTCTAATGTGTTTAAAATCTAAATTTCTTTAACTATCTCAGCAATCTCTGAAATTCTACGGCAAACTGATAGATTTTTGTATTTTATACAACTTTGATTAGTAACATATCACAAAAAACTAAAGTTAACAATCTATTTATTAATAGTTAATATTTTGTAATTTGTAATTTGTGGTTAAGTGCTTTACTTAAGGTAGCAACTTTAAATCAAGAGTTGAAACAGTACAAATGTACGTAAATATTGCAACAATAAGGCGAACCGCTAGTTAACTTTATTTGTCATAACTTACTCATCTATCTTAAATAATTCTTATGCAAGTACAAGATACCCTTGAAAAATATCAGCAGGATAACCGTCCATCTATAGCAATAGGTCATGTAAGATTGGCTGTGACTGATGTTTCAAAGGCTACTGAATTTTTCGTAAAGCTAGGGCTACGTCATATTACTCAATCAGATGAGTTTGCAGTTTTAGAGTTACGGGGAGGAACACACTTAGTCATAAGAAAAACATCAGATCCTATTTCATCGGGAACAAATGCTCCCTTCGATCTGATGGTGGACGATATTATAACTGCAAGACAAACCTTTACAGAGTGGGGACTCACGGTTTCTGAAATTACAATTGGTAGAGTTCACAAATCATTTATTCTCACTGGACCGGATGGCTACTTAATTACAGTAACTTCCTCACATACTGGTGGCAGAGTTGTTTAAGCAAATCAGCAAATATTAGCAAATAGTAAATTGTCAGAGATGTAGCACTAACGCTAGGATGTTAGCGCCGATAGGCACCTATAAGAAGTGCTTGTCCGCCCGATCTCTGGGCTGCTTTAAGCACTGCATTGACTTTTTTGAGAGCATTTGACACGTTAGAGTCCGACTTAAGCCCAATCAGGTAACGGTAGCTGTGGATCTTCCCATCAAGCGGTGTTGAGTTTACGTTTACAACATGAAAGCCTACATCTTGCAGTTCTGCTACTGTGTAGGAAAACATTCGGGAGCCAGAAGGCACAAGAAGCGAAATAATCACATGATTCGGATGAGCAGTGAAAGTAGTTTGATTTGTCTTTACAATTACCCAGAAATTTGTTTCGTAGTCGTTATCTTGAATGTTATTTGCAAGTGTCTCTAGCCCGTAAACTTTAGCAGCAGCAGATGCGGCGATGGCAGCTGTTGTACCATCTCCGTTAGAGACTTCTTTAGCTGCTGCGGCAGTGGAATTTGCTTCCACTAATGGGATGTTTGGAAAATTTTGCTGCAAGTAAGTTGCCAGCCCTCGCAAAGCATTTGGGTGTGAAATAATCTTTTTGACATCACCTGCTTGTGTACCTGGCTTAACAAGAAGACTGGAGGCAATTGGTATTGTGACTTCATCAATGACGCGCCAGCCCGGATCTAATTCCTGAAATATAAGGCGATAAGTTTCAGTGACAAAGCCACTATCTGAATTTTCTATCGGTATAAGTCCGCGAGGCACTTCACCGCTTTTAATAGCAGCTGCGATCGCTGCGATCGTATTGTAGGGAACTGCTTGCTCGAACCCAGGCATCGTAGACTGATACACTCTGGTTGCTTGCTCTGAGTAAGTGCCTTGCGGTCCGAGGTAGCCAAATTTTTCAGCCAGTGCCAATTTGAGTTGTATTACTGCAGACAAGCCGAATGCAACAGTCGTGACGCCAGCAAGACTCAAGAGCGAGCGGAAAGGCTGGAGTGAGAACATGATAAAACTTGTTTCTGAAAATAAAGAACGATTAGTGTAAAAATGATTTTACAGTAGATAGGCTCATCTCTTACCGTTAGAAAGACATTCACTGTAAGGAATAGTTACAATTTTTGTATAGCAAGTAACTTTTTGCTCAAATAGTAAAAAATCACTTTTAGTTACAGTTACTAGAAGCATGGAAAGCGGTAGATATACTCCACCGCAAATATTGAATGTCTGGTATAGAGAGTCTAATTCAAATTAGGCTCTCATATTCTGAATGGGAAAGGATAGAAAAATGGTTCAAAGTATAGATAAAGCTAACTATACAGTTACCGATCTAGATCGACTCGCACAAGATTTAAATCGAGATGGAATTTGCGTGATTCGCGGTCTTTTTGACAAAAAACTGATTGAAGAGTGGGCTCAAGCTTTTGAAAAGTTATTTAGAGAGCGTCAAAATCAACCGGGTGGGCTGGCTCCTCGTGAAGTTGCTCGTTACTATCTAACCTTTCCTTGGGTTCCTCCATTTGCTAACGAGTTAGTTTTCGCCAATCCAACGATTTTGGGTATCCTCGATCGCGTGTTTTTCCAAGAATACGTCATGGTTCAGTTAGGAGCGGATATCCCGGTGCAAGGCTCCAATTATCAAGAAACTCACCGGGATTTTCGCCCCCTATTCTCAGACCAGATAGTAACACCACTCTATGCTCTGGCTGTTAACTTTCCTTTGGTTGAAGTTACGGAAGAGAATGGACCATTCCAGATGGCACGTGGGACACACCTTTTATCCCGTGAGGAGGGGCTGGGAAAGATTGCCAGTGGTGAAATTCCGATGGAATCTTTTTATATGCAACCCGGTGACGCTATCGTTCGCTCGCCTCTGGCGCTGCATCGAGGTTCACCAAACAGAACTGCTCAGCCGAGACCGATGGTAGTTATGGGCTATGTTATGCATTGGTTGCATACAGCGAAAGTGGATTTGACTGTACCGCGAGACTATTATGAAAGCCTTCCTGAGAAAGTAAGGCAGTTATTGCGATGTCAGGTAGTAGAGCAGTTGCCAAAGGAGAAAGTAGAAACTTATATAAATTTTAAGTACTAAGTCGTTCCTACAACCTACATTGTTAAACCATCATTTGTTATGAAGAAATAAGTCATAACAAATAATGGTTTAAAGCAGAACATTGACACATAGATAGAGGTTGGGGCAAGCAAAACGGAGGAAGATTTGTTATCTTCCCGTTTCACTTTCTACAGATACAATGTCTCATATCGATCCAACACCGGAAACCCTAACTCAAAAACGTACTTACACAAATCCAGTTTACAAAGGCTATTTCGCCGATCCCTTTGTTTGGAAGTACCAAGATGTATACTATGCGATCGGAACTGGTGCAGCAGAAGCACAAGGACAGATAGACGAAATCACAAATGCGACAAGCAATGATTCTGCCAACAACTTATATGTCTTTCCTCTATTACGCTCTTTCGATTTCCTAAACTGGCATTTTGTTGGTAACGCGCTAAAACGTCCAGACCCTACTCTTGGAGACAACTTTTGGGCACCCGAAGTTGCATACAGTGATGGTAAATTCTACCTTTACTACTCTGTGGGACACGAGGATAAAAATCATCAGTTGCGCGTTGCTACCAGCGATACTCCTGTTGGTCCTTATGAGGATATTGGAGAACCGTTGATAGATCCTAATTCTTGTCCCTTTGCCATTGACCCGCACCCATTCCGCGATGACGATGGGGAGTGGTATCTGTTTTACGCCCGAGATTTTCTCGACACTGAGGGTGGTACCCGTGCTGGGACTGCACTCTGTGTAGATCGGTTCCAAAGCATGACAAAGCTCTCCGGCTTTGGGAAAACTGTCTTGCGTGCGCGTTCGGATTGGCAGAGGTTTTTAGCCAACCGTTTGATGTACGGTGAAATTTTTGATTGGCATACCTTGGAAGGTCCTTGTGTCAGGAAACATGAAGGTCGGTACTACTGTTTTTATAGCGGTGGACGTTGGGAAACCGAAAACTATGGTGTGGACTATGGAGTTGCTGACAATGTGATGGGACCTTATTCAGATGCAGGTAACGAAACAGGACCACGCGTGCTGCGATCGCATCCCGGTTGTGTTCTCGGACCCGGACACAATTCAATTATTCTAGGTCCAGACCTAGAGACTGAGTATATTGTTTACCATGCTTGGGGAGTAAACATGGCGGCGCGACAGATGTGTATGGACGAGCTGATCTGGACGCCTGATGGACCCCGTTGCAACGGTCCTACTTGGACACCGCAGACCATCACTGAAAAAAGTATGAAGGAAGGTAAGGCGTGAGACCCATTATTTGCCAACAGCACTTTATAAGGAGAGGGGTTTGGGGTGAGGTTGATTTAGGATTCCTAGTTAAAAGCCCTTAATGATAGTAGCGCTATCCCAATCCTAGGATAGCGCCATTTTTCTTATTAAATCCAGGGATAATATATGAGCAAGGGCTCCCTGAGTTTTTAGTATAAATTAGCGTGCTTTAATACATTAAACAGCACGACGGGTGAGTAAATTCCAGATAAAAATAGCGACTAGCGCACCAACAACTGCTAATGCGATACCGGGGATACTAAGGGTAGTAGCAGCCAGTGAAAATTGACCCGTGCTAAAGAATACGCCTAAGCTACCACCAACAAAAGCACCAATAATTCCTAACAAGATCGTTCCTAAGATTCCACCACCTTGATGACCGGGGTAGATAGCTTTAGCAATAGCTCCAGCGATGAGACCTAATACAATCCAAGCAATAATGTTCATTGTTTTAAATGGGGTAAACTTTTTTATTTGACAATTACACAATAACAACTTAAATATGAATGTCCAATCTGTCAGCAGAATTAATTATTTACAAGTCTAAAGGCTGACATTAGTTGGTTTATTTCTTAAGACATAGATTGCTATTAAGAAAAATTAAAAAACTCCTAGTTAGGTCTCAAACTAGGAGGGAAGAAATTCATTGCTTGGTAATTGCAGTATAGGAATTTTTAAGAACCAATCTGTTCTACCAAAGGAATAAAACTCAAGAGTAAACATCTGTCGTCTTATGTAGCAGCCTACGCTCGGAAAACGAGTGGATGAATTGTCCTGAATGCGAACAACGCCACTTTACCGTGGTACCTACAAGAAATTTTGAGGAATTTTGTGGAAAATTGCGTATTCTCACAAACTAGAGTGTATTAACAATTAGCAATCACTACTCATCAAGTATCTCTTTATGTTCAAAGGAATTTTGTTCGCATTTGCAGCTGTTATTATCCCCTTAGCTAGCTACAGCCATAACTCAGCAATTGCCAATACCCCCATTCAGTATCATCTTTCTCAAAATACTAAGCAAACAAAAACAATACGTTACGAGCGCATTGGAGTCGGAGGTATAAGACTTTCTATGTCTGAAGCACAAGTCAGACAAATCTTAGGTAAACCTGTAAAGGTTACAAACGGATTCCTTGGTATTGTTGGTAAAACTCGGACTCTTCAATATTCAGGAATTACAGTTGATTTAGCCGAAGGTTCCCAACCGGGTAACTTTGATGTTTATCAAATCAAAGCTAATGGTTCTAAGTATGGAACACCTGATGGAGTCAAAATAGGTGACAGTCAAGAAAAATTAATGAAAATATATGGAAAAAGTCAACCCACTCAAAATGGTAATGTAACTCATTTTAACTACAGTATTGATAAACCCAGTCCCACAAGTTTTGTTTTTACTATTAAAAATGGTAAGGTCACGGAAATAAGCTGCTTTGATGTTCTTGCTTAACCCTCTCCTATCACTCTAGAGATAAAATAATTGAGGCGAATAGAATTCGCTGCTATACAAACAAAGTCCGCCTCTGCAGACTAATATGAAAACGGGGTTTGAAATTTTCTAGCAGCGAAAGTGATGAAAGCTTTCTTGCGGTTTTGCTCTCTAACCCCTTAAAAAAGGGGGGAACTTAATTCCAATTCTCCCTTTTCACGATGTTTTATCTCTTTTCTAGAGATCTGTGTACACCGTAGCTTTTTAAGCGGGGTTGCAATACTGCATGGAATCGCCTTTGTTTCCTCATACCAAGTTGCGTTTATACATTGTACTTTCTCCCTTGTCTTCCTTGTCCCCCTAGTCTCCCTTGTCCCATCAACAAGTGATGTCTTTGAATGCAACTTCGTATCACACCCCCTGCTTCTCTCTCTGGAAAATTGTTGAGAGCCTTTGATGTGTTGGGAGGGCTTGGGGGTGAAGGCTTTTTCCCGCTAGACGGTAGAATTTTTTCATCGGGATTACACGAGACAGGAGGGGGCGAAGAGCCTGGAAACGCGACGGGGTAAACGACAAGGAACAAAAATATAATATTTAGTTAAACTAACAATTAGTAATCAAGAAAATCAGATTAACGTATATTTTAGTTACAAAGGGATTGTATTTTTGCTGTACCCTATGTAATATTGCTAAATAAAACCCCAGTAAGTCAGTCAATAAACAGTATTTTAAAAGCTGTAGCTGACTTTGCAATCGTGTATAAATGGCATCCGCAAGCCCGCATTTAATTAAACAGGTGTATAGTGCGTGAAACTCGAATTTCCAGAGATTTTACAGAATTAAGACATCGAAAATTACATACACAAGGGAGCAATGATTATGACTGTCGCTCTAGAACGTCCCAAAAAAAGAACTCGCTCGGCAGAGATTCGCGAACAACTGGGATATCCTATCATTGATACAGATGTACATACCCAAGAATTCCCCCCAGTTTTCTTGGATTATTTAGAGCAAGTCGCTGGTACTACAATTGCAGAACGCTTCCAAGAACACCTACCCGGTTCATCCCGATCCAAATGGTTCAAGCAATCTTGGGAAGAACGTCGCGCATATCGCACTACACGTCCTCCTTTCTGGACTCGTCCCACTGATGATGCCTTAAATTTAGCTACCATTAGCTTACCCAAACTTCTACACGAGCGCTTGCAAGAAGCAGGTACAGACTTTGCTGTTGTATATCCCAACTTAGCAACTTTAGCTCCTCATATTGGCAATGAAGATATGCGCCGAGCAGTATGTCGTGCTGCAAACACCTATCATGCTGATATTTTCCGTCCCTATAGCGATCGCTTAACACCAATCGCTACCATCCCCATGCATACACCCGAAGAGGCGATTGAAGAGTTAGAGTATGCAGTGAAAGTTTTGGGATTGAAAGCAATACAAATTCCCGGTCATATTCGCCGTCCAATTCCCGCTTTTGAGAAATATGGTGAGGAAGTCGCAAATGAAGCTATCTGGATTGACACCTTTGGTTTAGATAGCAAATATGACTACGATCCCTTCTGGAAGAAGTGCGTGGAACTCAAAGTTGTACCCACCACCCATTCTAGTGGTATGGGTTGGATAAATCGTCGCTCTATTTCTAACTATCAGTACAACCATATCGGTCACTTTGCTTCGGCTGGTGAAGCACTCTGCAAATCACTGTTTTTTGGTGGTGTGACTCACCGCTTCCCTACCTTGAAGTTTGCTTTTTTAGAAGGTGGTTCAGCCTGGGGTGCGAGTCTTTACGCTGATTTAATTTGGCACTGGGAAACCCGCAATAAAGACCACCTGTTGGAAAATAACGATCCTGCGAAGATCGATCGTGAAGAACTGTTAGAGTATTACGTTCGCTATGGTGGCGAACTCGTACACGGTCGCTTAGATCGATTGGGAAGCGGTCTGGGCTTCCACTCTGAGTTAATATCTCCTACCGATCCAGGCGAA
This sequence comes from Tolypothrix campylonemoides VB511288_2, assembly GCF_045999855.1. Taxonomy (NCBI): domain Bacteria; kingdom Bacillati; phylum Cyanobacteriota; class Cyanophyceae; order Nostocales; family Tolypothrichaceae; genus Tolypothrix; species Tolypothrix campylonemoides. The sequence goes on along the minus strand of NZ_JBFPMW010000003.1, from coordinate 71,542 downwards.
CAGGATGAATTTGCCTTAGCAGGAGTTAAAACTCCAGAAGACGTGCGGACACGCTTCTTAAATCACTTTTACTTTGGTACAGAGTCAGATGATACCCGTGTAGCTCATGCTTTTAACCGCAAAGCCAATCCTTATGGCGATCGCATTAAAGCCTTTTTGGGTTCTGATTCCGGTCATTGGGATGTACCTGATATTACAGCTGTAACTGCCAATTCTTACTCCTTTGTTGAACGTAGCATCATTACAGAAGAAGACTTGCGCTATTTCTTATCTATTCATCCATTAGAGCTGTACACAAGTCTTAACCGTGACTTCTTCAAAAGAACATCTGTAGAAAAAGCAGCAGATGAATACTTAGAGAATAAGGATTAGGGACAAGGGAGACAAGGGAGAAGGACGCATTTCCAATGCCCAAGTTCTAATATCAAAATTTTGTAAAATCAGGAGAACGCATCATGACTATTGCTTTAGACCGTCCAACACAAAAAACTAAATCTGCTAGGATTCGTGAAAAACTGGGTTATCCAATTATTGATACTGATGTTCATACCCAGGAATTTGAACCCGCAGTTTTGGATTATTTAGAAGAAGTTGCTGGAAGTGGAATTGTTGAACGCTTTAAAGAACATTTACCAGGAGCTTCTCGCTTTAAATGGTACAAGCAAACTTGGGAAGAACGTTTTGCTTATCGTACTAACCGTCCTAACTGGTGGGGACGTCCGACTAAAAATACTCTAAATTTGGCTACTATTAGCTTGCCAAAGTTATTGCACGAACGGTTGCAAGAAGCGGGTACAGATTTTGCCGTTGTGTATCCTAACTTAGCTACAATGGCACCAAATATAGGCAATGAAGAAATGCGGAGGGCTGTGTGTCGGGCTATTAATAAGTATCATGCTGATATTTTCCGCCCGTACTCTGACCGCCTCACACCAATTGCTGCAATTCCCATGCACACTCCTCAAGAAGCAATAGAAGAGTTGGAATATGCCGTCAAAGTTCTTGGTCTGAAAGCCATTCAAATCCCCGGTTATGTTCGCCGTCCGATTCCCGCCTTTGAGAAGTATGGCAAGGAAGTAGCAAATGAGGTGGTTTGGATTGATAACTTTGGCTTGGATAGCGAGTATGATTACGACCCTTTCTGGGAGAAATGTGTAGAACTGAAAGTTGTACCTACGACTCACGCTTCAAGTCAAGGTTGGACGACTCAACGTTCTGTAACCAACGCTCAGTACAACCATATCAATCACTTTGCTTTTGCTGCAGAAGCACTGTGCAAATCTTTATTCTTTGGTGGCGTTACCCGTCGCTTCCCCAGTTTAAAATTTGCTTTTATGGAAGGTGGTTCTGCTTGGGGTGCGAGTTTGTATGCTGATATTATTTGGCATTGGGAAACTCGTAATAAAGAACATTTGTTGACCAAGAATAACCCTGCTATTGTAGACAAAGAAGCACTTAAAGAACTCTACATTCGTTATGGTGGAGAACTCGTGCATGGACGCTTAGATGGACTCGGTGATGGTTTGGGATTCCACAGCAAGCATTTTGCACCTGAAGATCCAGGCGAGCTAGATGAATTTGCTCTTGCGGGAATTGAGAAGCCGGAAGATGTACGCGATCGCTTTTTAAATCACTTCTACTTCGGTACGGAGTCAGACGATACCCGTGTAGCTCAAGCTTTTAACCGCAAAGCTCTTCCCTTTGGCGATCGCGTGAAAGCTTTCTTAGGTTCTGATGCCGGTCATTGGGATGTGCCTGATATTACCAGCGTGGCTGCTAATGCTTACTCCTTGGCAGAACGGGAAATCATTACTGAAGAAGATTTACGCTACTTCCTGTCTGTTCATCCATTAGAGTTATATACCAGTCTCAATCGTAACTTTTTCAAAGGTACGGCGGTCGAGAAACAGGCGGAGGAATATCTTGTCAGTATTGGTCGTTAGTTAATTCAGACTTTGCTCTCTCAAAGCTAAGTATGGTGGGCAAATAAATGCCCGACGCCACTCCTCGCTACGCATGGAAAGACGCGCACGAGGGTGGCTTCCCTACAGATATAAAATATCGGTATTTTCATCATAGCGAAAGCTTCCTTAAAGCCTCGAAAATCTATCAAAGATACTAATACCAATTCTCTGTGAAATTGCACATTATTGCCCTCACTCTAGAAGAGTGGGGCTATACAAACAAAGCCCACCTGCGTGGGCTAATTAGATGCATCTTCATTAAGAAATGGTATAACGATAGGTAAAATGTCTAGAATTGGGTTTGTAATTACGCTATGGCTAACGCCATTTTAGGCGAACAGCGTATGCATTGCAACTACAAACCAGCGATAATTATTCGCACCGATTTACTTAAACCCTAAGTTTTTCAAGGTCAGAAACTTCTTAAGAGTTGGTGGCTAATCAACAAAGATTTAGAGTTAAAGTATTTAGGTTAAATGTTATATAACAAAAAAGGAAATTTTTTTGAAATTTCAATGAGGAATTTGTATTGATAACTAAACATGAAAGAGTTCTTCTGGAAGAGCTTCAAAGTACGCGTGGTTCTAAAAGCAAACGGTTTGTTATTGATGGAATTGCCTTAATTACATCATTCAGTGGGCTTATATTTCTGTTTTTCCTCCACCACCAAAGCTATCTTATTCTTCTTGCATCTGCACTTTGTGGAGGAATGATAGGTGTTTCTATTGAAAAGATGTATAGCAGACAAATTATGTCGGTAGCACTCAAACTTTATAAAATGAACTCAGGAAACCCAACATAATTTCGCCTAAAAGCTATAAAGAGGAAGAAATTATTACAACTTTATCTTGAGAAAAGCTAAGTAAAAATATTTAGAACTTTCAGCGAGAAAAACTGAGCCCGAACTCTATGTTGTAAAATTTTTTCCTGCCTGATAGCACTCTTATGGATGATGTGACTGCTGGTTATGTAATGGAAATGAATCAACTTATTCTTGTTACTTGGCAGGCTGTTAGTTTTAAAAAACGACTTCCTTGAGAACTTCGTCCATTGGGTAATTTGGATCGACAAAATCGAGCGATACTTCACACCGAGTTAATGGAAACGGTTCTAATAACTTATCTTTTTCCCAACTTTCTAATCGCCACCACAAAGTTTGCACTACTATTTCTCTACCCTCAAGAAACTCAAAAGTAATTTCACCAATATTATTTAATCCTACTATTTCTTTACCTGTTGTTTTACTAGAAGTATAATCCCGATAATTTTTTGCTGTTGCTAAATATTGCTCTAAAGGTTTTTTACGCTCCTGACCGGGCAAAGGAGCTTTGACAGAATAGGGTATGGTAGAGTACGATTCTTTTGGTTCTTCGATACCTTCTGAGTTGGCAGATAAAAAATCAATTCTATACCACCATTCGGGTTGTTTGTTAATTTGTAGCGATCGCAAGAAACTTCGCTCGTTTACTAAATTCAATTTGGCAGGACTACCTTGAAGTATTAAAGGCAAACACTGAACTGTCTGTTCAAAACTTTGGTCAATGATAGTATAGATATTACCAACTTCAAGACTCTTTTGTTCTGGATTTTCCCATCCCAAAACCTCTACTGTTGGAAGATTGTTTGTGATGGCAAAGGGGACAAAACCTTGAGTATGTAATGAATGGCTCCCGCCAAATCCTTGGGCTTCGTTTTTTAAGGAACTGCTAGTAAATTGGGCAATGACTGTTTGTAACAATGGATTGTGGGGGGACTCACCATCGACAGGCTTGCCATAGCGCGTCTCTACGTTATTATAATGGGGACTTTGGAACGGATAAGTTGCACCATACTGCAATCGGGCAGCAAAACTATAATGAACATCTCCCGACAGGATGATGATACGATTTTTCCGTTCTGGTAGTGCTCGCAATGCAAGTCTTGCTAGCAGCCGTTCAACTGCGGTTTCTTCTAATCCCCAAGCTTCTGGGTCAAAACCCCATGCAGAAGCCCCTAATTTTTCTGCCATGTTTTTGGCTATCTTTTGTACGGTTTCTAAAAAAGGTAAACCAATGACTGGGCTTGGAGATACTACTATTGTGATTTTGGCATCTTTTGGGCGAGCTATTTTTGATATTTGTTCATCACAACCTTCTGCACTTAAAAGTGCTGGAAAATCAAAGTCTTTGTCGCCAGGAAACCCTCGCCAAGTGCGCGTGTCTAGGACTAAAACTTCAAAATTCGGACCAGTGACTGTATAGTGCCACTTAAGAGAATTTTCTTGATGTGGTAATCGTCTGGGCTGAGTTTTTTTAATTTCTTCAAAGGTAGGAATATCAAGACACCGTGCTATTTCCTGTTCGTAGTTTAGATCTCTTCCAAAAGAATCTGACCATGCTTCAGTTGCTTTCAGCAATGTTTCACCGGGTGTGTTACTTTCAAATTGCTCTGGTGTATTTCCCCACCCCTGGCATAAAGCATAGGAAAGCAATCCGTTTTGCAAAATACGTTTGCCCAATGGCTGTTTCAAAACGCGATCGCACCACGCCATATTAAGAAACCAGTCATCCGTCATTTCATGATCGTCAAATATCATATAAGTGGGAACATTCGCCAACCCACGTCTAATATCTTTTAGCGTTGAACTAAATCCTTGTAAGTAGCACAGTTCCTCTTCAAAAATAGTTTTTTCCTTACTACTTTTTAATCTATTGGGATAGACATCTTTAAAATCAGGTAAATTTTCTTGGTTTGTCCACAATACATCACTCCAGGCAAATAAATACATTGCTACAAATTCCCCTAATGTAAATAAGTGACTTTTAGCAATGTTAGAAATTCTATTCATTTTGCCAAGACTAGCTGTTAGCCCAGCCGTATGCGTTGCTAAATTGTTGCGTTGACCGGGATTTAACTCTTCAGGATAACTGATGTCTGGAAGTAGTTCTGTCCAACCCAAAAGAGTTTGGGATGCATCCACAAGCATGAAAAGTAAGGTATCTGCAACATCATCTACATAAACTTGATCCCCTGTTAAGAAAAGTTGATGCGGTCGTTTTTTAGGGCTTTCTTCTAATGCTTCTCTAATGATTTTGTCTAAAGCTGCTAGTGCATCTAAGCTTTCTCCGTGAGGTTTGCGACACGAACCATGAATGATTCGCAAATCGTTTATGTCTTTTGGTACGAGTGCAAAACTCGGCAATTCATATTGAGGATAGGCAATGTCTTGGAGCGAACCATCCAAATTAAATACACCGGGTTGATTCAGTGTTTCCTCAGTCCCAAAGTCTAAATTATATAGATAAATGTCTCCGTAGGACAGTGAATTTGGAGATGAAATCTTGGCAGTGACAGTAACTATATGTAGATGAGTCCCCAGGCTAATACTCTTTCGACTTCCTGTCAATAATAATTTATGACGAATATCAAAGATTTTTAAAGTAACAGTGCGGCTTTCTTTCAAAGCCACCCAGACAGTTACAGAATGTGTATCGGTTCTTCTTAAAATTGGTCCTGCAAGAACAAGGGGTAGGTTGTTTATCCGTTCCTTCAAAGGTAGCCATGTCATGGAGCTTGTGTAATTAAGAGAGAGGGGATCTTAGTTTTCGCAATTAAATTATAAAAGAAACATAGATTTAAAAAAGTTTTTAGATTTCGACTGTTTCATGACAGGCAGCATGGTGTAAGGTTCAACAGTCACCAAGTTATGGTCGTTACCATGGAACAAGATCAACTTATTATTCTCCGTAACACCAGTCGTGTAGATTTAAGCGATCTGTTTTCAGGGCGATCGCGTTCTATACAATCGGTTCGAGCATCAGAAGGAATTAACCTTCGCCTTGATGTGGAATCGCTCGACAAGCAAGATCTTTTTGAAGTGCGACGAGATCCTGAGGTTGTCAGTATTGCACCACCCATGCCAATTGCACTGGTTAAACCTGTTGCTAGCCAACAAACAGAAGCTTCTCCAACTGGGGTGACTTGGGGGGTGAGTGTCACCAGAGCATCAGAAAGCCCGTTTACTGGTAAAGGCGTAACAGTTGCTGTTCTCGATAGTGGAATCGATGCCGAACATGAAGCTTTCCGAGGAATTCAACTCGTACAGCGTGATTTCACTGGTGAAGGAAACGGTGACAATTACGGTCATGGTACGCACTGTGCGGGAACTCTATTTGGTCAACCAATTAACGGCTTGCGTTACAGCATAGCGCCTGGGGTTCAACGTGCTTTAATTGGTAAAGTTTTAAATGGGGTAGGCGGCGGTACTACTGCAGGCATATATCAAGCATTATTATGGGCTATCAACGAAAATGCTCATGTTATTTCCTTATCCCTTGGCTTAGATTTTCCAGGATACGTAAACAAATTGGTTGCAGAAAAAGAATACCCAATGGACTTAGCAACATCAAAAGCATTGGAGGCTTACAGAGCAAATATTCGTTTGTTTGAAAGTTTGGCAGAATTAACTCGTGCGAGAGGGGCTGTTTTCCAACAAGGGACGGTAGTTATTGCAGCAGCTGGTAACGAAAGTAAGCGAGACATTAAGCCTGATTATGAATTGGCTGTCACTCCACCTGCAGCAGCTGATGGAATTATTTCTGTAGGAGCACTTCGCACGGATGGCGAACCACATAATGCTTTAACAGTAGCCGATTTTTCCAACACAGGGGTGAATATCGCAGCTCCTGGTGTTGACATTTATTCTGCAGCAGTTGGTGGTGGTTATATTGACATGAGCGGAACGAGCATGGCAACTCCACACGTTGCAGGAGTCGCCGCACTTTGGGCAGAAAAAATCTTAAGTGAGACTAGAACTGTCAGTTCAACTGAATTGAGTGCTCGATTGATCGGTCAAGCAACAAAATCTCGCATAGCAACTGGAGTCGATCCTCTAGATGTTGGTGCAGGGCTTGTACAGGCACCACTAAGTTAGGGTATTTTGGATTTTAGATTTTGGATGATAGGGGATTAAGAATCTCCCCCGTGTCTCCCTTATCCCCCTTATCTTCCTTGTCTCCCTTATCCCCCTTATCTCCCTTGTCTGGCCGACCCCAATCTCTAATTTGAACGTATATTAAGATTTCTCTTAAATAAGTAACAACCTATAAACCTTTGTAAATCTTAAGATTATCTTAAAAAAATGGGTTTAGTATTATTCTTATGCATCCATCAGCATCATTATGCTAATGGTTAAACCACATCTAGTTGCAATAGGGTTAGTTAGTTATGAAATCTTCTACACTACGTCACCTATGGTCTGTGATTGAGGAAACTCAAACCAGTATTCTTTTAAATTTTAGCGATACAGAACTCATCCAGCAGTTACTCAAGCAACTCCAAAACCAAAAACTGATGAATGGAGAGGAGCTTACCACGATTAATACCTACTTAAGTTCCAAAGTTCCCTTAATTCGGGACATTGCTTTAGCACGTTTGGCATAACAAAATCATCTTTATCAGTAATAGTGTAAGATAAACTACAAGTATTTTTGTAGCAAACCGATCGCTATTTCCGGTACTTCTAGATGGGGTAAAACTCCTGCATCTGCGATCGCGTGAAATCCTTGAATTGCAGTAGTATTTAACTTGACTAAACGCTCTCCCAACTTGATACTCGTAAATTGTGCTTCTGTTCCCCAAAAGACAACAGTTGGAATAGTCAGTTGTTGAATGTACAAACTCAAGTCAAAGTATAAATCCCCTCGTAAAAATGCTAAGGCGGCAAACTTTGCATTGGGCTGTTGTGCAGAAGCTAAGAAAGCTTGTACCATCTCTTGAGAAACACGTTGTGGATTGGCAAAAAGAAAGCTTTGCAAAAAATTGCGTACAGCCAACTCATTTTCCGCACCTAAAATATAAATCAAACGATCTAATAGAGGTGTATTGATAATTTGCAGGGGAAGCCTGCGTCCTGCACCTTGTCCAAAATCATCAAATCCTGACGGGCATACCAAATACAGTGCTTTGAATAAAAAAGGTTGGGTGATGGCAAGACGTATCGTCAAGGCTGCTGTTAATGACGATGCTACCACTGTGACAGGTGTAGGACAAGTTTGTCTGATAAACTCAGCCAAGACTGTCAGGTAATCTTTAACTTGATAATCCCGCACGGGATGAGCAGATTCACCCCAACCAATTAAGTCAGGAGCTAATATGTGGTGCGTGGTTGCAAATGCAGGATAAACTTTAGACCATTCATATGCAGAAGCCCCACCACCAAAATTGTGCAGAAAGACAAGGGTTGGTAAATCTTCAGTTTCAGATATTATCCAGGGTACAGCCGTTTGGGTGTAGTAAACCATAAACCCCAAGGATGTATTGATGACTTTCTGCCCAAAACCAGGGGCTTGAAATTGAAGCATAAATTAATACCGCATAATTCGTAATTCATAATTCGTAATTTTGTGATTACAAATTCTTTCTAAATATTAAGCACGGTTTGCGGAATATAAAAGATTCAGAGGGTAGTTTCTTGTAGTGAAAAACCTACCCTATTATAACTTAATTGGGAAATAATTAAGTTATAGAGTTAAAAGTACCAACTATGTCCATAACAACCTCTGCTTGTTGTGCAGTCACCTTAAATCAACAACAGGAGCAAAATATTCAGCATCACAAGCAATGTGTGGATTCTGCGCCTGAGAACAGTAAATGTACGTCAAAAACTCGCACTGTTACTGTTGTAGAAAATGGTCGAGCGATCGTCAAACCAGCACCAGCACAAACTCAAGAAGATTCTAGTTCCAGCCTTTAGAGGATTACAAAAAATTCACTAAACCGAGGCGCAGTAATTCTCGCGTGAAATCACATGAGTAGCCAATGGTAGCGTCAGCGAGAAACTTGCCTGTAAGAGCATCTTTTGTAACTCCATAGCCCCCAAGAATTTCAATAGCTGTTTGGGCATTTTTAATTGCTACGTCTACGGCAAAGGTTTTGGCTGCAGGTGCCTTAATTGTTGACGCTAGTTGGGGATCGGTATCAGCTGTATGGGCTGCATCCCACACCATTAACCGTGCTGCTTGAGTATTGACCATCATATCAGCCAGTTTTAAAGCAACGGACTGATGCTCAATAATGGGACGTCCCCAACTCTCTCGATGCTTGGCATAATCTAAAGCGTACTCGTAGGTAGCACGAGCCAAACCTACATAGGAAGCAGCTAGTCCAATAGCGACTTCAGGAAGTAACACAAGCAGTCTAGCTGCTTCGCCCTCATTCCCAATCAAATTTTCTACTGGGACTCGGACGTTATCTAATAAAATTTCGGCATGATGGGAGGGTTTCCAACCAATCATCTCCGTTCTTGTGCCAAACTTTAAACCAGGTGTATCTGCAGGAATGTAAAATATAGACAAGCTTTCATGTAATGGTTTGTCTAAGGCTGTGCGGGTAATCATGAAGTAGCTATTAGCAATACCAGCATTTGTCACTAGCGAAGATTTTTTACCGTTGAGAATATATCCATTACCCTCTCGCCGAGCAAAGGTTTTCATCCCTATTTTGGGGTCTGGTATGGGACAAAACAAATCTGAAGTGGCTATGTTTGGTTCACTTTCTGCAGCACTAAACAAATGAGGTTTCCCAGATTTTACAAAAGATAGGATTTGCTTTTGCTGTTCGCGAGTTGCTGCTCTTGTCACAAAAAGCGACATAGCCGCCGTGAGGTTAAAGTAGCTAGAGGCAATGCTAACGTCTACAGCGCCTATTTCTTCTAACACTAATGCCAAGTCTACACATTTTTTGCCCTTACCACCGTACTCTTGCGGTAGCAGTAGAGATGTAAATCCTAGCTCGAATCCTTTGTGGAACACTCGTTTGCAGAAATCCCAGGGTTCGATGGAGCGATCGCTAGACTCTTCAATTATCTGGACAATAGGTTTGACCTCGGTTTGAGCAAAGTTGCGTGCTGTTGACTGCAACATTTGCTGCTCTTGTGTTAAGGTGAAGTCAATCATGATTTATCTTCTATTTGCATTTAGATATTAGACATTCCCAAAAATTGAGGGTGCAGTGCATGCAACCTTTATAGAGACGTTTCAAATAGAGCGTCTTTACGTTGTGTTTCGCCAAATGTCTGTTTTTTATATAGGAGCAGTACTGCAGTGTTTCAACTCCTTATTGAAAAATATACAATTTTGTTAACTGTTTGGTTAGCGTTAATTAAAGTATAAAATACTACTATATTTTGAAGTACAAGACATTTTGAGTTTTGCTATAAGACGAAAAATTATTACTTGCTAAGGCTTTCAGCTTAAACAGGGATGACAAAGCTTTGAGTAGCGTGAAAAAAAGATGTCAAAATTGTCTATAAAAAAGACAATAGTTTTAATACACTTACGGGGAATTAAACATTTTTAGCTGCGGCTTGAGTGCCAGACTTGCGATCTCCTCAACTAAATTCACGAGATCGATGGGCTTGGAAATGTGTGCTTGAAAACCTGCTTGCAATGCCTGTTTTCGGTCAAACTCTCCTGCATAAGCAGTGATAGCAATTGCTGGTATCTGTCCGCCCCGTTCTGGTGGCAAAGTTCTCACTTGCCGCATTAACATATATCCATTGACTTCTGGCATACCAATATCGGAAAGCAAAATGTCTGGTTGAAACTGAGCGATCGCAGCTAGTGCTTCCTTTGCAGATGGGACTGCTGTTACAATTGCTCCATAATGTTCTAGTGAGACAGTTAAAAAATCTCGTGCATCTGGCTCGTCGTCTACAAGTAAAATTCTAATTCCTTGTAAGTTTAAACCGAGATTGGATTGTATCTCGTGTTGAGGAACGTCCAATGGATCTGGTGTAAGGGGTAATCTGACTGTGAAAGTTGCTCCCAATCCAATACCCTGGCTTTCTGCTTGCACTGTTCCACCATGCAGTTCGACTAAATGACGGACAATTGCTAGCCCCAACCCTAATCCACCAAATTTTCTAGTTGTAGAACTGTTTTCTTGACGGAAACACTCAAACACGTAGGGCAAAAAAACAGAATCAATACCTATTCCAGTGTCCTTTACACTCACTCGGGCATACTTTAAGATTCGATCTGTTGTTTCCCTATTCCCTATTCCCAACTCTCGATTTACCTCTTTTGAGAGTTCTATTTCAACACGTCCACCATTAGGAGTAAATTTAATAGCATTAGAAAGCAAATTCCACATGACTTGCTGCAAGCGGTTTGAGTCACCTAAAAGGAGGTATTTGGAATTTGAGATTGGGTATTGAGTATAAGTAACCTGGAATTCAGATTCCAGTGAATTCTCGGTATTGTCATCCCAACTTTCAGCCACTCCCCCATCACTTGTATCAATTGAAAACTTCAAAGCGATGGATTTAGCTTGCGCGGACAAGCGCACTGTTTCCATTGCAGCTTGAATTGTCATAAATAAGTCAACAGGACAACTACTCAAACTGAGTTTTCCCCGGATAATTCGAGAGACATCTAACAAGTCTTCAATCAGCTGTGATTGTAACTTAGCATTCCGCTCAATGGTTTCTAAAGCACGGTCAGTTGCTGTCTTATCAAACTCGCGAGACCGCAGCAACTTTGACCAACCGAGAATGGGATTTAATGGTGTGCGGAGTTCGTGAGAAAGAACTGCTAAAAATTCATCTTTGATTCGATTTGCTGCTTCTGCTTCAGCACGTGCTCTCTGTTCCCTCTCTAGCAGTTGCTCGCGTTCTTTTTCAGTCTGTTTGCGCTCGTTTATGTCCAAAAACGCGCAAATTCCCCCCCTAGGTTGATTCTCTCCGTCGAAAAGTGGCGTGGCAAAACAAAGTAGAGTTATAGCTGTCCCATCTTGATAAACGAGTTCGATTTCTACATCTTGAACTTTGACTCCCTTGTGAACAGCGTATTGCAGGGGAATTTCCTGAGGGTTTAATTCTCGCCCTGCTCGAAAAATTTTGTATGGTGGCGGTAATTGTCCTTGGGAAGGAGTGATAGAAGCATTGGTGTCAGGAGCAAGCTTAAGCAACTTTGCTCCTGCTGGGTTAACCCGGATGTATTTGCATTGTGGGTCTTCCGCAATAGCGATCGCGATGGGAAGAACGTCAAATAATGTCTGTAACTCGTTAACCCTCATCTCTAAAGATTCTGCCATACTATTGAAGGCGCAAGCTAGTTGACCGAGTTCACCAACTTCATCAACTAATCGGCTTCGAGCATTCAACTTCCCTTCCTTAAGTTGCTGAGTTGTTTCCACAAGAGATTTTACCTGCTCTAGAAGAAAAACATTTCCACCTACCCAAGCTGCAACCAATGCCAAGATAGAAACAGCACCAAAGCCAAGAAGATTGCGAGTTAAAAGCCAATCAGCTTTTGCAAAGGCTACGGATAGGGGAATACCAATTCTGACGTAAGCATCAGGGTTTTGTGGATCGTCCCCCAACGGTACAAAGGCAAATATACGTGGAATTCCATCCAAGCTATTGACCTTGTAATAACCTTCTCGAGCAGAACGCATCCAATTGTAAGAGTCTTTTGGTAGTCGCTTGCCTACCCACTTTTCAGGTTCGGGGTAACGGACTAAAAGCGTACCTTGAGGATCGACAACGCTCAGTACGGAATTTTCCGGTAACTTAACCCGAGCTGCTAGCTGATTTAACTGCGCTAAGTCTAGTGCAGCAACAATAACCACTTGAAGCTGACCTGCTTTATTGATGACAGGGTAAGCGAAGTTTACAGTCGCTTTTTTGGTAACTCGATCGATTTGGTAATCGCCAACAGCAAATTTGCGAGTTTGTAGAGCACGCTCGAAATATTTACGGTCATTAGCACTGACAGATGGTTTGTAGGCAAGAGGACTACAGAGACTATTTCCTTTTGCGTCTAATACATTAAGGTTTGCATAGGCAGGATACTGTTTGAGGAGGTTCGCTAGCAAGCGATCGCACTCTGGAGATTGAGCATTACGTACAGTTGGTACATGAGACAATGTTATCAAAAGTTGACGAGTTCCTTCACTTATCTGCTTTTGATTGTTAGCGGCTAATCGCGTTAACCGCAATGCGTTTTCTCTGACTTCTGCTGTTGCTGTACGTCGTTGTTCTGAGGCTGTATAAAGAATGAGCCCTAAAGCTGGAATGAGGGACAGCAAAACAAGCACAAGCAAACGAGCGCGAAGACTGGCTAGAAGCTTACGCTTATTCAATTTGGCTTGCTGAGGCGTTGATTGCTTTCTGAGCATTACAGCTTTTCAAGATTTATATGATGCTGTCAATCATAGCCCAACTTAACTGAACCCGATCTTCGGAAGATTTAACGAAGATTTAACATATATTATTAGGCGGGGTTCAATCGCTTGCTCCAAGCGTAGCTTATTAACAACTCGCTCGTATTGGTATAACAAATTATACATTATCTTAAACATCGACTGTTAGGTTCTGAAAGCGACTTGATGTTAGGGTTGAGGCTTGAACTCCAGTTAAAATGGCCAGTATTTTCTGACTGCTACTTTCAAAAATAAACGTATTGTTCAGGATTTGAGTTATAGATAGCTGAGAGTATGTTAAACCGCCTATCAAACCAATGGTGTCATACTCTTGAAAATCATTAATGGTATCAATACCCCCGTTAGAAGACACAACAAAGACATCATTGCCTTGTCCTCCTGTCAGGTAATCGTTACCTTCTCCTCCCCATAAAAAGTCACTTCCATCATTACCCCAAATCATATCATTGCCAGCATCGCCGTATAGCTTGTCGTCTCCTTCACCACCAAAAATGCGATCGGCACCATTTCCACCTCTAATAGTATCGTTGTTCTCACCGAGAATATCTACTATAGGTGTGATTTCGTCACCAAATACAGTATCTTCACCTTCACCAGCATCAATTGTGTCAGAACCCAATTTGCCGATAACTATATCATTACTCGACAATCCAAATATCTCATCGCTGCCATTAGTTCCTATTAAGGTATCTGGACTTGCATCATTAGCCGCAATTGTGAGAGTCGTTGTGTTGATTGTGCCAGCAACTGCTCCTTGAATAGTGCCAAAGTTAAACACTATTGTTTCATCATTCTCTGGTAAGTTATCAGCTTTGATGGTAATACTTAGTTGTTGTGTTAATCCCGTACCTGTGACTCCAGGATTGAAACTGAGGGTTGTGGGAGCAAAGAAATAATCGCTCCCTGATGTGGCGGTGCTCGTTAAACTAATGGTTATAGGAACAGTTACAGTTGTGGATGGAAGGCTATCTAGGGTAACGGGAATGGTCACTGTAGTATCGCTATTACCTTCTACTTTGTTATATTGAGCTGCACCAAAACTCACTTTAGGAGGATAGGGGTTAACTTCAAATGCACCAATGTCAACTGTACCGTCAATAATTCGCGGATTCCCTCGTTGATCTAGTGTTAGTGCATTTGTATTATCACCTTTATTAATAGCCGGACTCCCTGGAAGTAGAGCATGAGTTGGGGTAAAACCACCATTATCCGCTAGAGGTGCAAGCAGAGGATTTGTATTTTGTAAATCACCCGTGGATGTAAAACCTGCGTCTGTACCGCTTTCTATGTTATGTCCAAAGGATATAATCTTGCCATCTCCTGGTGAAGCGAAATTCTGTTCGCCGTCATCATTTTTATTTCCCGCTAAGATGGAATTCTTGATATTTACGGTCAAAGTGATGAGATCGATACCACCCCCACCAGCATTTGAAAAGTTGTTGTAAATAGTGGTGTTGGAGATGTTGACAGTACCAGTGGCTATAACATCCCCGATCGCACCTCCACCAAACTTAGCGGTATTACCACTGATAGTACTGTTAGCAATGCTAAAGCCAGTAGCTGCACCAATACCTCCACCCACAATTTGGGCAGTATTCCCGTTAATAGTGCTGTTAGTTACAGTTAATGTACCTTTGTTGTAGATACCGCCCCCTGTTTGAGTTGCTTGATTGCCACTGATGATGCTATTTGCGATCGCTAATGTGCCTTCGTTATAGATACCACCACCAAATTCGCTACTTCCATTAGTAAGAGTCAACCCTTCAATATTGACTGTTTGACCGTTCTTAATGGTGAAGATACTGTAATTTCCACCTGAGTTGCGGCGAATTGTTAAATTTTTCGCTCCTGTAAAGTTAATAATATTGACGCTATCAGTCAAGTTGGGGAGCGCTGAAGCTAAGTTAACAACCGAAGCTGTAGGTAAACTAAACAAAATATCCTGAGTTCCAGGAGTGCTGTTGGAATTGAGAATAGCTTGTCGTAAAGAACCGACACCACTGTCATTCGTGTTAGTGACAACAAACTGACTGAGCACTTCACCATACGCTTCCATGGCTTGAGATGAAAAGGCTAGTGATGCTTCAATCAACCCAGTCGCAACTTCTAAATTCCAATCACCTCCCAAAGTGGAGTTTCCCGTTAAATCATCTGATGCGGTAACATCGGTACCTGTTAACTGGCTGAGTTGTTGTATAAAAGTTTTTCCCTCATCCCCAAAAGCCACATCGCAACCATAAACTACAAGATCGGTACCATCGCTTAAAGCCTTTTTCCAATGCTGCAAATCTTTTTCATAAGATTTTAGAGTCTTGCTGTTGAGTAGCGTGGAACCCAGTTGCAACCCACCTTTTATACCGTGAGAAACTAAATGAATTGATTTAATGAGACCGCCTTGCTGAAGAAAGGAATTTGTTTCCAAGAACTCACCGATCTGTGTAACCCCATCTTTGGTGAAGTCTAGAATAACGACTTGATGATCTGGTTTAACACTAGCAATTAAGCTTTGACTGTTAAGAACGGTCGGATCTATAAACACAAGATTTAATTCTTGAATGTGATAGCTCTGTTGTGTCATGATTGCGTTTTTGTAATAAAACAATATATTATTTATTTTTTTGCGATCTATCACAATTTATGATGCGTACCAGTTAATAGCTAGCGTGTCGATACTGAAAAAGCATCAAGATTAGACGAAGTTTGACTTCGCCCTCAACTTCCATACGTGCAAGAGGAGTAGTAAATCGTCGATCTTCTACCTTTGCAAGAGGTTAAAAAACTTTATTAAAGAATGTTAATTTTTCAAAGAATAACTATAAGAATACTTACTTCCTCACAACTTCCTCACAATTATCGCCTAACTTTTAAATTAGAGCGGGAAATTGTTGCAATTTATACTCGCTTATCAACTGTGAAGAAAAAGGTTGGTAATGAGGATGCTGCAAGTGAAAAAGCCTTTTTGGTATGAAATAACAGACAATATTTATTCTGGCGATCGAGGTTCTGGTAGAAAATCTATGTTCACTCTAAAAAAAGAGTAGTTCTACGCTTGTTATTTACAAAAACAAGAGATAAAAACTGAGGCGCAAAGCCTGAAAGACAAGCTTTGTGACAATTGCGCCTTGGGATGAGACCAGGTCAATAATTTCTCAGTTTTGCTAACTTATCTTAAAAGTACGAACGCTAGCTTGTAACTGCTGGGAAATTTCTACTGTCTTTTGTAAAGATGAAGAAACTTGACGAGAGGAATTGCTAGTCATTTCGGAGACTTTAGCAATCTCTTGCATCAAATCCGAGACCTCGTTAGAAGTTTGTACCTGAGAAACTGTAGCCGTAGATATGGAAGATACCAATCGATCGATTTGGCGACAGACATCTAAAATATGGTTCAAACTTTGTTTGGTGTTTTGAACCAGACGAGTCCCTTCAACAACCTGTGTTGTTCCTAACTCCATAGCTCTGACAACTTGATTGGTTTCACGCTGGATATTAGCTACGATTTCTTCTATTTCGGAAGTCGCAGCACTACTTTGCGCCGCTAATACAGCAACTTCTTCAGCAATGACAGCAAAACCCTGAGCATCTTCCCCTGCACGGTTTGCTTCAATACCAGTGTTAATAGCTAGCAAGTTGGTTTGCATAGCTATTTGGTTGATTAATCCCACTACGCGAGAGATTTGTTGTGAAGACTCACCCAGTCTTTTAACTTTTTTGGCAGTTTCTCCTACAGTTTCTCGCAAGGACATAATATTTTCTACTGTCAAATCCATTGCTGTACCGCTAGTTTCAGCAGCATGATAGGCGGTTCGAGCAACTTCTGCAGCTTGTTTGGCGCTTTTTGATACGGCTGTAATAGAGAACCTCATTTGGTCAATAGCATCTAGGGTATGACCAATTTCTTGGGTTTGTTTGAGGGATTGCGTTGCTAATTGATTCATAGCTCCGGAGTTGTCTGCGATCGCAGCATTCACTTCAGTAGCAGCCACTTTCACTTGAATGACAATTTCTCGCAAGTTCTCCAATATAGAGTTAAAAAAGTCAGCGACAGTACCAATTTCTCCAGAGGTAACGTCAGCACGTACAGTCAAATCGCCTCCAGACGCAGCTTCTACATCGTCTATAAGTTTTAGCAATTGTAGTTGCAGCTTTTCTTTTTGTTGGCGTTGTTCTATAGAAACTTGTTCTGCTGCCAAACGGCCTTTTTCTGCTTGCTCTAAAAGATTGGTTCTCTCTAAGGCTAAACCCACGATTCTTGCAAATTGCTCAAACAAATCTACTTCAGATTGCTGCCACAAACGCGGTTGAGAACATTGATGGGCAATTAGCAAACCCAACAATTTGTCACCCAGTAAAATTGGGGCTACTAAATTGGCTTTCACCTCAAATGCTTCAAGTTGCTGAATGTAACATTTAGAGAGATCTGCTTGATAAATATTACTAATTGCCACAACACGACCTTGTCGGTACTTTTCGACATAATCTTTCAAACAAGGGTCGTGAATTTCTGCCCCAAAAGAGCAAGACCAAGTACCAGCTATTGATTCTGCAATAACGCTTCCTTGAAAATTTTCATTTATTTTGTAGATAATAGTTCGATCTACTTTTAAAGCTTTTCGGATATTTTGAACGGCAAAATTATATGTTTCTTGTGAGTTATGAGTTTTAGAGAGGTGAATGGCAAGGTCTTTTAA
The DNA here is from genome assembly GCF_045999855.1 of Tolypothrix campylonemoides VB511288_2. Classification (NCBI taxonomy): domain Bacteria; kingdom Bacillati; phylum Cyanobacteriota; class Cyanophyceae; order Nostocales; family Tolypothrichaceae; genus Tolypothrix; species Tolypothrix campylonemoides. Next base: position 53,682 of record NZ_JBFPMW010000003.1, on the reverse strand, counting down.
TGTTTGTGTCACCTCTAACAAACTCACTCGTTCTAAAGTCAATCCAACTTGAATTGCCAACTGCCTTAAAAAATTTACTTCATAGGCTTGCCACACGTGAGGTTCTTTACAGTGATGGGCAATTAAAAATCCAAAAAGTTGATTATCTTTGATAATTGGCGTGACTAGATTCGCTTTAACCTGCAATCTATTTAATAACTTGAGATGTTCTGGAGAGAAGCCAGCTTCCCAAACATTATGAGTAGCCAATACGCGACCTTTTCTGTAAGCTTCTATAATTTCTCTATCGATACAGCCATCTTCAATTGTCTCTTGCAAAGCAATAGGAAAACCGAAATCAACTGATTCAGCTATAACTTTTCCACTGCATTCAGCATTAAATTGATAAATCACAACTCTGTCTGCTTTGAGAGCAATCCTTGCCTCTTTAACTGTTAAGTTGAATAATTCCTCAGAATCTAATGCCTGACGAATTGAAAGCAAAGTATTTGTCAGTGTTTTCAACCGTTCGGCTTCTGCAGTTTGTTCTTGTAGTAGGTGTTGCAATTGCTCTGCCATTTGATTAATGTTAGAACCCAAGATGGCAAGTTCATCTTCACCTTCTACAAGAATTCTTGTCTCAAGGTTGCCCTGTCCTAATTTCTTGACAGCTGTAGTTGCTGTTAGAATAGGGTATATGAGACGGTTAGCAAAAATTGCTGAAATTCCACCCACAATTAATGCTGTTACTAAGGTTCCAATCTGTAAGACTAGTAATAAATCTCTTTGTGCAGCTAGCGCTATTTCTGTATTTGCACTTAAAACTAGTTTCCATTTCAAATCTGGCAACCTTTCTACTTTTTGCCAAGGAACATAACTTATAAGTTCTTTAACATTCTTTTCTTTGTTAAAGACTAGTGCTGTTGTTACTTGTTCCCTAGAAGAAACTTGCTCCCAGTTAGGAATTCTGTCTCCTGCATTTTTTCCTAAATCAATTCCCTCACTGCACAAGAAAATTGTACCAGAACTATCTATTAAATTATAATCATCTTGACTGATTTGGGATTTAAATACAACAGCTTCTAAAGATTTTAGAGGTATAATGGCTCGGATAACATAAAGAATTTCACCTGTATTATTTTTGATAGGTAACGCTAGATAAATTTTTGCTGCTCCTGGATTTTTTAGGTCTAAAGACTGGCTAATATAAGGCGATCGCGTTTTGAAGGTAGTTTGAAAATATTCTTCATTTTTTTGGTTGGGAATGAATTGCCCTTTTGAGGCTGCAATCGCATTTCCATTAATATCCAATATAGCAATACTTTCATAACTTTTTTCAATGTCTAAATAGTCATTTAGCTTAATTTCTATCTGGTTGCGGTTAATTCCTTCGTTAAATTGACCATTTGACAGAGGTATGAGCTTGGAGATAATTTGAAGATCTTCATAACGTCCCAGCATAAATGTATTGACGCTATCTGCTAGCAACCTAGCTTTATCTTGCTTGTTATCGGATACCTCTCTTGTTGTTGATTGGTTGACCATTTGGTAGGTCAGCATTCCCACAACGAACACTGGCAAAGTACCGATCGCAAAAGCAAAAGCAATTGCTTTTGTTCGCAAACTTGTACGCTGAAACCAATTTATCAAATGGTTTGGGTGCAAATACCTCCTGTTGGTCTGCATATTATTCTTTTCCTCTGAAGATCCGACCAATTTCGGCTTTTGTTCCTCAAGATTCTTTGCTGTAATATTTTTGTGAGAATCAACCATCTTAACCATGTAGCAATCCTTAAAAGTAATATGACTGGATGAGGAAAAATCGAGATTGTTACTGGTAGATGCTACTTGTTAATGACTGTAAAGATATTGCTAAATCTACAATTTTTTGAAGAAGTCGAGGGTTTGACTAACTTTTTGGCTATAAGGTAGGTGCGTTTAAAGTTGTCATATAGAATTATCTTTATCTAGAAGGTATAGTTACTAAATACCTGGGTGATAGTTCTTGGGGTTCATAGTGTCATTGGTCAATAAATCTATATTTGAGCTTTCCCCACCTGTCTCAAATGGAACCTTGAGGCGGTGTTATTTATGTTTTTTGTAAAGAAATTGCGATCGACAGATAAGCGTTGATTGTGAACAAAAACGATCTTAATTGGTTCGGGCAAATCTCTTCACTTAAGAAAATACAGAACGATTGTTCTGCATCAATTTAAAGATACACAAAGAATATGAGGGAATTCTGAGGGTGGAACTTTAATAACAGGTGTTCTAAATCCACTTAAGTATGTTACCGATCTCCGATGACAGCTTTAAAGGGTCAAATGGTTTAGCAATAACTCCTGCAACCCCTAACTTGGTAAATCTCTCTATGTCAACCTTCTGAGCTTTAGCAGTCAGCAAGATAATGGGAATTGTTTGAGTCGCTCGAAGACTTTGTAATTTTTCAAAAAGTGCCAATCCGTCTATATCTGGCATCATCACGTCTAGTAGGATAGCATCAGGCTGTTGGGTTTCAGCTTTTCTCAATCCCTCCACACCAGATAGAGCTGTCAGAACTTGCCAGCCTCCTATCTTTTCCAAGCTAGCTGCAATTACAGTACACAGGTTTTTTTCGTCATCAATAATTAAAATCTGTTTCGCTGACATAGAATATTACCTTAATTCTGGGAAAGTTTAGGAACAGTGAAATAAAAAACGCTACCTTTTCCTAAAACACTTTCTGCCCAAATTTTACCACCGTGTTGCTGTATGATACCGCGACAAATAGCTAAGCCCAAACCTGTTCCACCCTTTTGGCGTGAGTCACTAGCATCAACTTGTTGAAAGCGTCCAAAAATGGCTTCTAGCTTATCTAGGGGAATACCCCTCCCCCAATCTTGAACTTTAAACAAAACGCAATCGGGTAAGTCTTCAGCACTCAAAATAACCTGACTGTTTGGAGGGGAAAATTTAATTGCATTACTAACTAAATTGATCAAAGTTTGAAGAATTTGGTCTGGATCGGCCCATATTTCTATAGAAGTAGGTAAGCTAGAAAGCGTAATGTTGTTTTCTACTGCTAAAGATTGCAAGGTTTCTACAGACTGTTGCATAAGTGCGCCAGCGTCACACTGCTGTTTGACTAAAATAACTTTGTTAGATTCCAGGCGTTCTAAATCTAGTATGTCATTAACTAACCTAACTAAGCGTTCTGTATCGCTAGTGGCAATGGCTAGCATTTGTTGGGCAATTTCTGGTTGGTTGTTGAAAACTCCAGCCGCAAGAAGCCCTAAAGAACCGCGAATGGATGCAAGAGGAGTACGAAGCTCGTGGCTGACAATTGAGATAAACTCATTTTTTATTTTTTCAATTGCCCGAGCTTCTGTAATATCTTCTACTGTACCAACATGACCTATAAGTTCGCCTAACTCCGAAATTATTGGAACGGACTTCATGTGGCAAAATCGTATCGTTCCATCTCGATGAAGAGCGCGAAACTTACAGGAAAATTCCCGCGACCCCGCTATTGTTTTCTTCCACTCAGCGATGATATCTATGTCTTCAGGATGAATAAACTCTATCCAGCCATGACCCAAACCCTCCTCTAATGTAAAACCGCCAATTGCCTGACAGCAAGGGTTGGAGTAAATATTTTTTCCTTGTGGATCGGTTTTGAAAATACCTACAGGTGCAAACTCGCAGAGAGAACGAAATAAATTTTCACTACGCCGTAAGGCAATTTCTACGCGTTGGCGTTCGTCAAGTTCTGCTTGTAGTTGTTGATAGAGTTGTTGTAAAGTTGCTTGAGAAGTTTCTAGCTCGTAAGTTCTTTGTTGAACTCGCATATCTAATTCTTCATTCAGTTGCTGAAGGCTGACTTTTGCTTGTTTGAGATCGCTAATATCCTGTGCAATCCCCACCAAGTACTGAATTTTGCCAAACTCATCCTTAATTGTGTACCCCCGATCTCGAATCCAACGTATCCTTCCATTAGGAAGGACGATCCGATACTCTCGATCCATGTCTCCTTCAAAAATTTTGTTATAAAAAACCGCTCTTATAGACTCGCGTTCTTCAGGATGAATGCTCTCTACCCATTCTTGATGATTGGTATACAAGCTTTCGCTCTGGCGTTCCCAAATTTTTTCGTATGCGGGACTAACATATAAGACTTGCGAATGTGTTGCATTTGCAATCCAAAAAACATCTTCAATATTTTCTGCAAAGTAATGAAACCTCTCCTCACTTTCTTTCAAAGCAAGTTCTGCTAGCTTTCGCTCGGTAATCTCCATAACGGTTCCCAACATTCGCACTGCTTGAGCTTTATCGTTATAGAGACATTTGCCCTTTGATTCCATCCAATGAACACTACCGTCTGACCAAATTACGCGAAATTCTTCATGAAAATCATGCCCCAAACTACATGCTTGATGGGAAGCTAAAGTTAATTTTTCTAGATCGTCTGGATGAATGCAATCCATAACAGCGTTGTAAGTTCCTAGAAAAGTGCCTGGTGACAAACCAAACAGTCGTTCGTGACCGATTGACCAAATAACACGATTAGTCAGCAAATCCCAGTCCCAGAGACCCATATTAGCTGCTTCTAAAGCTAGGATAAGTTGTTGATTAATTTTCTCTAATTCCTTACAATTACACATAAGTTATTTATTTATCATTGCTTCGTTCTAAACGATTAAAAATACGGGTCATAAATTCATGTTCTATAATTGGTTTTTGGATGTAATCGTCTCCTCCCACTGCATAAAGTTGATGGACTATTTTGGCATTTGAATGTACGGAAAGAAATAATACGGGTAACCAATTCCAACGGTTATCATTACGCACTGCTTGACATAGTTCAATACCATTGAAACACGGCATTTCAATATCCAAAATAAGTAGATCGGGACTTGTCGCTTCTAATATTTGCCAAAATTTTTCTGGGAATTGTAGGGTAGTGACTTGCAGTTTCCAAGGCAATAGCAATGTTTTGATGCGATAAAGTATTAAGGGATCGTCGTCTACAACCATAACTTTTCCTTTGCTAACAGGAGCTTGATTCACAACTTCTGTAATTTTGGAAAGCACTTCATCGACTGGTGTCTGTTTGTCTAAAAAAGTATATGCTCCGAGGCGTGCAACTTCTACACGATAATGCAGTTGATTTAATGCGGTAAAAACGATCGCGGGAAGCTCGGGTTTCTCTTCCATAAGTTGCGCCAAAAAGTTTAAGCCATTTTCTCGCTCGGTACCGAGGGCAATATCTAGGAGAACAACATTGGGAGGACGTGAAGCAATGATACTTTTTGCCATGCTGATATTTGTTGCTACCTCAACCTGCAAGTTGTGAGTGACTGCTTCTTGTTTAATACGTTCGGTGAGGACAGTATCATAGTCAACAATAAGTAATCTTGTTGATGGTAACTGACGAACCAGAGGTGCGCTCGGGATATATGGCTTTTGCTGTAAGGTTTCTTTTAGCCATATTGTTAATTTTTCAAATCTATTTAATAATAATGCTGTATGTTGTCTCCAATTTGCTAAAGTTTGCAATAAAAACTCCGCTTCTCGAGCAGCTTTAGAACCCATTGGTAAACCGTAATTTCCAAAAGAGCTTGCTAGCTCGTGAGCTTCAGCCTGTGCTTGTTGCAGTAATTGATTATCTGGTATGCCAACAGATAAATGCTTGAGTACTTTCTCAAACAATTGCAATCGTTCTGCTAAACCTAGTTGTAAATCTTCCTGTGTTTCCGATATCTTAGTTAAGGCTTCTACTCTAACGTCTTGAGTTTTTGCTGAAGGAAGATGGTGGGCTCTTATGACCGTTTTGATTTGATTTTGCTGTATGGCGGTATTATTAGTGGCAAAAATCGTTTTAACGAGAGAGCTATTCTTACCTTCTTCATCATCCAAACGCTCTTGTAAGATTTTTTTTAACTTGATTGTTAATTTTTCCAATCGATTTAAGAGTAATGCTGCATTTTCCTTCCAAGTTATAAGTGTTTGTAATAGAAATTCGAGTTCTCCAGCTACTTTTGAACCTAAAGGCAAACCGTAACTTCCCAACGAACCAGTCAAACGATGAGCTTCTGCTTGTGCTTGTTGAAGCAAGTGAATGTCTGAATTTCCAGTTGATAAATTGTTCAGTGCTAGTTCAAATAAATCAAACCGTTCTCTAAGAAAACTCTCTCGAAAATCTTCCCAAGCCGTTTTCACGACTGCTAAGACTTCTGCTTCAACACTAGAGGAAGATGAGCAAGATAGGGGCGACAAGAGAGAAGAATTTTCTTCCTTATCCGCTTTTTCTATTGTTTTTCTATTTTCTTCTCTTAAACGATACCCTGCTCCATAGACTGTTTCAATTAAATCTGCTGTCATTCCTGCGGCTTTTAGTTTTTGTCGCAACCCTTTGATTTGGGTTGTAACAGCCTCTTCTCCAGGAGATTCTGAGGATGACCAAATACGATTGAGTAATTCATTCCGACTGAATATTTTGCCTGGATTGCGTAAAAAAAGCTCTAGCAAACCATATTCTTTGGGTGTGAGGTGCAAGCGCTTTTTCTCATAGGAGACTTCTTTGGTATTTACGTCCATCTGTAAATTTTCCCAAGCAAACACCGTTGGCAAAATTTCTCTTCCCCGCCGCAGTAAAGCTCGAACTCGCGCAATTAATTCTGATAATTCACAGGGTTTGACGACATATTCATCTGCTCCCGCTTCTAATCCCCTAACGCGATCGCTTGTACTGTCTTTAGCAGTTATTATCATAATAGGCACTTGAAAGCCTTCCTGTCGAAGTTGGCTGCAAACGCTAATTCCATCCAACCCAGGAAGCATCACATCCAATAAAATAAGGTCATACTCAAACGCTCTTACCAATTCAAGGGCTGTCTGACCATTTTGTACTATCTCAGTTTGGTAGTTATACCTTTCTAATGCTTTTGATAAAAACAAAGCATTGTGCTCATTATCTTCTACCAATAGAATCTTCACGAGTACCTCACGCAAGTGGAAAAACTATTTAGCTTAAAAAAACGTATTTTTGGCGAGAGTGTTTGGTTTCCATCAAGATACTCTCAACAATACGTAGAAATCTTATTAAAAAAATCGTTTTTATTTTTTATAATGAAAACGCGTGAAGCTTAACCTCCATATGAATGAGGAAGAGAAAGATTTTTTTCTGTTATAAGGATATATATACTGAAATCCAGAGGTAACTGTCTTGGACAAGGGAGTCGATCCATATTTTTGACTGCGTTAATCGTATTGTTTTGTACGTTCACCCTGGATAACTAGAGATAGCAAAGTTTTTTCTTAACAAATTGCTTAAAATTAGATCTTAGCTTGTTACTAGACACTTTTTCTAGAATAATACAAATTTTCAGCCTATTTCAACAGAATTTTTCTAAAATTTATTCAAAGCGGTCATAATACAATATATAAAATCTTGCCAGAGGGCGAAAGTCGGGTTAAAAATAACGTTGCTCAACTAGATAGAAATTTTATGTTTTCCCCTAATATAGCTCAGGATCGACAAACTACTATTCAAGGTATCTACGAAGTCTGTATTGGCATTCAAGAACCGATTTCTGCCATTCAGTATTGGGAGCAATTTGGCTATCGTGTTGGTCAACAAGGGGAATTACCAGCAGAACGGGCTTACCAACTTTATGGTGTCAACTCAAGCTTGCGCTCAGTTCGCCTGTATCATCAAAACACAGATCACGGGTTGATCCGTCTTATGATTTGGCAAAACCCCACAAATGAAGGATTGAAGATGGGGTCAATGAAAGTTAAGGGAAATCGTTGGGCTACTACCCTAACTGCTGATGTACTTAATATTTTAAATCATATAGAGGATGCAAAAGCAGCAGGTTGGCCTATTTGGTACACCTACCCTCGTTGGGAAATCATTTACAACAAAGAGAGAAAAAGCCGTCCTTTTATTGAACCTGCTATTGGTGTGCGAGAAATGCTGATGCTGCAACCTCTCATGCGGCAGGTTTTATTTGAGAGGTTTGGTTACACCGTACCAAATTATGGAGCGATTAACGAAAGTTCCGCTTTGAAAACCAGCCAATTTACCCACATGGGTCTGGTGATTCAAGACGATACTAAAGAAACTTTAAAATTTTACGATGAGGTTTTGGGTCTGCTGCGAGTACGTGATGATGTGGAGACCAGTTATGAATCTTCCTTAGCAGGACGAGAAATTTTTGACCTCCAACCAAAGGAGAAGTTTTACGTCACAGCTTTTGACGATCCCCGTTCTTCAACAACAGACTTGTCTGCTGCTCGTTCTGGTAGACTTTACATCATTCGCTTTCCCGATTCTGTTACATTAGATTCCCGGTTTGAATTTGCACAACCAGGGTCTTTGGGAATGTGTTTGTATACTTATCAAGTCAAAGGGCTCGATGCGTACTGCGATCGCATTAAAGCAAGCCCAGTACAAAAATATACAACTATAGTTGCCAATGAGTTTGAGGAAATGAGTTTTTCCTTTGTTTCGCCAGATGGATACTTTTGGACATTGTTAGAATCCTCATAAAATTGTTACAAAGGTTAAACAAAGTTATTAATTTGAAATCCGGGAATTCTCACAATGCCCAGTTATCAACCTAAAAAATACTGGCTAGCCCTGGTGTTGCTTGGTATTGCGTCTGCAACCCTATTTGTGTTTGCAACAACAGCTTTTAGTATTTACATTTATGGCAATCCCAAGGGTGCTATTAAAGCCGATGCAGCAATAGTCTTGGGAGCAGCAGTTTGGGGAGAACAACCATCTCCAGTGTTTCGCGAAAGAATTAATCACGCCATCAATCTTTATAAGAGAGGAACTGTTCGTACCATTATCTTTACTGGAGGAGTTGGTGCGGAAAAAGCACTTGCTGAAGCGATCGTTGGTAAACACTATGCGGTAGAAAGGGGAGTCAAAGAAGCCGATATTCTTATTGAAACTGAATCTCACACAACCCATCAAAACTTGAAAAATGCTCGAGAAGTCGCTTCCAAGAAGAAATTGAGAAAATTTTTGATTGTCAGTGACCCCTTGCATCTCAAACGAGCAGTGCTAATGGCGCAAGATATGGGAATGGAAGCACATCCATCCCCCACACCCACTACCCGCTATCGCAGTTTCAAAAGCCAATTTGAGTTTTTGATGCGGGAGACGTACTTTTACTTTGTCTACCTTGTGTTGAAATTTTGACCGATTACGCGTATAATGCCGATCGCTAGTCATCAGTCACTGGTAATGGAAACCTTTCTCCAGCCAGATAGGCATCAAAGTGCTTTTGAAAGTAAAGCCAAGAAGTCATATCTTCCCCATCCATAAAAGCTTTGGGCGCATTCCTATACAAAGGAACGCGTTCATCAATTTCATTTTGAAGCAACTGTGGCAATCCTCTAAAGCCATCCACTTTGCTGCCATACGCACTATAAATAAGATGACCGGGGCTAGCACCCATCTTCATCCAAGGAAGCCACTGACCAATTCTATCCCAACTTAGCCTCAGTTCGGTAACAGATGCAACTTCGGGATTTAATAAATCTACAGTTGGCACTGTTAATTTAAACAACTCCGCTGCTTGATAGGTTGTATACGGACTATAAGCTGCAAATTTAGGGGTTCCTCCTAGTGGGTTGGGGTAGACAGGAAAAATATCAAACACGAAAGTTGTACGGTCTCCCTCAACAGGTGCGGGAAACTTACCTTTGAAATGACCTTGCACTGGATTATTGGCAACATGCATGACCGAAATAGTTTCACCTGTCCAGGGATTATCCCATTTATGCAAAACTTCACCAGTTTCTGGATTAAGGTAATAAGTTAATTCGCGAGAGGTAAAATCCCAACTACCTTCTCCTGTGGGTATGCATCTACTGACACTCATACCCACCATTTTAAATAAAAGTTTTTTCTTCTCTCCTGGAATGAAGGCATAAATGTTTCCCTTCCAAGTAAGAAAGGTAGATTCATTGGGATTGAGAGATGAACGAGTTTTTACCCAGTGCTGGGCATCAAATTCTTTGATTTCAGCAACCATTTATTAACCCGCGAAAAGACGGCTAGTCCTATAATTCTACACCTTAACAAACCAGCGTTGTCGATACATAACGCAAGCAACTCCCAACCATAACAGAACAGTCACAATAGCAAACAAAAAAGAACCATTGACTGTACCTGTCCAAGAGACAAAAAGATTTTGATAAATCCACTCGTAAGTGCTTAGCGCCTTCTCTCCATCACCAATTTTGGTTTTTACTAAGATTTTAATTAACAGTATAGAAGCAACAAAGATGGAAATAGCGTTTAATCCCATCACTTCAAAAGGTCTGCTCCAACGCCGTATCCGTCGCACTTCAATCAATTCGTAACAAGCTGCAAGTAATAATAACGCCCAACCACTAGTAAAAATTACGTAGGAACTAGTCCACAGCTTTTTATTGAGAGGAAATGCTAAATCCCAAATTCCACCTACAACCAGGCAGATCAATCCAAACAGAACTAAATCCATACTGGTTTCAGAATAAATGTCTTTTTTATTTCGTATCCATTGCCCGGTAAAGTAACCGATAAGGACACTAACAACGGCAGGTATCGTGCTGAAAAGACCCTCTGGATCGCCTAAGTTATTAAAACCATCACCTTTATATAAATGTGCTGCAGGAATGATTAAACGATCTATGTAAGCGCTGAAATTCCCGTCGCGTGTTAGCACTCCAGCTCCATAACCGGGAACGGGGACGTACATCATTGTCAACCAGTAGCCAACAAGTAAAACTCCAGCTAGTATCCACTGTCCTCTACGAGGTAAATTGAGGACAGCAACAGAGGCAAGTAGGTACGATAAACTGATACGTTGCAGCACTCCCATGATACGGATAGTACTGAAATCAAATGTCCAAACCCCTTTATTCCAAAAGCCGTTCAGGAACAATCCTAAAGCGAACAAAATAGCAGCACGACGCAAAATACGCCCGTAAACAGATGCATTTGGTTTATTTTTCTCAGTGTACTTTGACAAAGAGAAAGCCATTGCCACACCAACAATAAACAAAAAGAAAGGAAAGACCAGATCTGTTGGGGTGCAACCATGCCACTGAGCGTGGAGTAACGGTGCGTAAACATTAGGTTCGGCAAGGCTTGCCATGTTGACAAGTATCATGCCAGCAATAGTGATGCCCCGAAAAACATCAAGAGACGTCAAACGCATAGACAGAATATGGCAAAAGATATTCTAAACTACTCTGCCTCCTATGACTAATCAAGACTAATTAAATAGATTGACAACAAAAAACAAAACTATGTAACGAAGTGTAAAATTACTATATTGGATTCCTAGTTGAGTTTTAACGCTAAAGCCCAACTAGAAACCAGTTATAAGTGTCTGCGCCAACTGACCGAATTCTAATTTTAAATTCCAACTACCTATGCCAATTCAAGTAGGCGACACCGCCCCCGACTTTACGTTACCTTCTCAAAACGGTACAGCCGTCAGCCTTAGAGATTTTCGTGGCAAAAAAGCTGTTGTCTTGTATTTTTATCCTAAAGATGACACGCCAGGATGCACAGCTGAATCCTGTGCTTTTCGCGACCAGTATGAAGTTTTTCAAAATGCAGGTGCAGAGGTTGTTGGCGTGAGCGGTGACTCACCCGAATCTCACCAAAAATTTGCTGCAAAATATCAACTACCCTTTACCCTCCTAAGCGATAAAGGTGACCAAACTCGCAAGTCTTACGGTGCAACCGCAGCTTTTGGTTTATTTCCAGGTCGCGTGACTTACGTCATTGACAAAGAAGGAATCGTACAATATGTTTTCGACTCCATGTTTAATTTTACTGGACATGTCGAAGAAGCACTGAAAACACTGCAAAGAATTGCAGTTTAGTGAGTAATGAGTGGTGAGTTGTTTCTACTAACCACTCACCACTCATTACTCACTACTTCTGATAAGATTTTTCAGAAATAACAACGTGGGCTGTTTTGCCGTTTTTACCGTTTGTATGACCGTTTGTATGACCGTTATTATTGCGCGGTTGGATCACTCCGAAACCACCATGATTGCGTTCGTAAACAACGTTGATCTCTCCAGTATCTGCATTACGGAACATATAAAAATCGTGACCCACTGATTGCAGTTGATCTAAAGCTTCTGCAACAGTCATAGGTGGCATAGAAAAATATTTACACCGCACTACTTCTTCTGGTAGTTCGGGAGTGCGATCGCCTATTAAATCTTTTACAACAGTTTCTTGAATCACTCCATCAATAGTCGTTTGAGCATGGGTTTTCTTTTCGTGACGTCGTTCTTTGTATTTACGCAGTTGACGAGCTATTTTATCAGCTACTAAATCTATGCTAGCGTACAAGTTCTCGCTGTTTTCCTCTGCACGGATGACATTACCATTTGCGTAAATAGTGACTTCAGCCGATTGCTTTGGACTAATTCTTGGGTTGCGAGCCACGCTTAAATGCACATCCACTTCGTTTGTGATGTTTTGAAAATGATTTACCGCCTTTTCAATCTTTTGATGCACGTAATCCCTAATCGCTTCGGTAATTTCAATATTTTTGCCGTGGATGACAAGCTTCATGTAAACTCTCCCGCTCAATGCTGTATGTAAATATTGGTTTGGATGAAAAGGAATTGCGGTAAGGTCTAACACTGTCGCCAAAACAAGTAGTACTGGTTTGACACCTACCCGATGCCAACTGAAGACGAATTTTCAGAAATTTCCTAGCTCAAAATCACCTACAACACTTCCCCGTATTTCCAACTGATTGAAAGGCAATTGGAATTGGTGCAGACATCGTAGATTGAGCTTCTTCAGTGGCTGATTGCCTTTTAAGAAAAAAACGGTTTTTACAGCTTTCTTCTATTTTATGCTGTCCATCGCTTAGGCGTCATCACCCGTGTTCATTCTTAACTATATGTTTTGGCGTGACGGTTACTACAGAGAATTCCTCCCAACACCATTGAGGTTAATATATCAAAACTAGCATCTTGTATTCTGGAAAACCAATTCCCGTGATTTTCCTTTAAAATCCTTTGCATAGCTTGACAATTTTTGCAATCTAATTGGTAATATGCAATACATTTTATTTTCCCAGTACTTGATTTTTTAGGTGAGCCGTAGTATGTTTTCGCGACAACGCCGATGTTTATTATATAACCAAGAAGTAATGCCTTACATAGAAGTACTGAGATGGCAGCGTCAACTGCAAATGGAACGCATTAACAACTTTGATTTAGATGACGTGCTGATATTACTGGAACACCCACCCGTTTATACTTTAGGGCAAGGAGCAAATCCTGAATTCCTGAAGTTCGACCCGATCGCGAGCCAATATGAAGTTCATCGAGTTGAAAGAGGTGGTGAAGTGACCTACCACTGTCCCGGACAACTGGTTGGGTATCCAATTTTAAATTTGCATTATTATTGTAAAGACCTTCACTGGTATCTGCGACAACTAGAAGAAGTAATAATAATTACATTAGAAGCCTACGGGTTGGCAGGGGAACGCAGTCCGGGATTGACTGGAGTGTGGCTTGAAGGACGAAAAGTAGCAGCGATCGGCATTAAAGTCAGCCGTTGGATTACCATGCACGGTTTTTCATTAAATGTTTGTCCCGATTTAACAGGATTTCAGCGTATTGTCCCCTGTGGTATTGCTGATAAACCTGTGGGGAGCCTAGCCCAATGGCTTCCCAATATAACTTGTTCTGAGGTGCGCTCTCAAGTGGCAAAGAATTTCGCCAATGTCTTTAATGTTGAGATGATAGATGTACAATAGATAAAACAGTCCTAAATAAAATATAAGAATAAGAGTGAAGACTGCTAATAGCTAATTGCTTTTTGACCATTAGCTATTAGCCATTAGCTATTAGCAATCCAAATTTTTGCAAATGATTTAGGATTGCTATACATTATTATATATAGATAAACAGTGCAAAAGCCCATTTTTAAACCTTTATCAAAAAAATTATTTTTGCAAAACGAAAGGATAGTTACCCAAAAATTTGTGTCTCCTAGTTCAGATACCAGTTTTCATCATGCCAATCTAGGATTACACGCCTCACCATTGATTGCTCTCAAAAAACGTGACTGGAAAGCTCTTAGAGATCTCTTTCATAGAGAAGATATTGATGAAATTGAGGCCGAGATTAATAAAACATTGCTGTTTCTCATCCCAGAACCTTGTTGGGAAGACGATCCGTTTGATTTTCTTCGCGAGTACCTTTGAAGAACGGCAGAAGGTAATTGGAAGCTTTGCTCTTGAATGTAGTATTAAGCTACAATGTAACTCCGTCTTTCCAAATCGTACTGATTATCAGTACGATTTCTAAGGAGAACGAGCGATCGTTTAATTTTCGTAGTTCCCATGAGTTACAGAGTATCAAAATCCAGGGTCATCACAGAAATTAAAGAGTGTCTGGTTCTAGCAATTCCCTTAGCTGGAGCCCAGCTATCTCAAGGAGCGACAACGTTTGTCGATACGGTTATGATGGGCAGTCTGGGAAGCCAAATTATTGCAGCAGGGGCATTGGGAGCATCTATATTTCACATATTAATGTATATCGGTTCTGGAATTGTTTCCTCAGTGAGCCCGCTTGTTGCAGAAGCCTACGGAGCCGGACGAGCAGAGCAAGTGAGTCGGGTAGTACGACAAGGTTTGTTGCTATCACTCATCTTAGCTGTTCCAACAACAATGCTCATCTGGAATGGTGGAACTTTACTGCTCCTGTTCGGACAAGAACCTAAAACTGTTGCATTAGCAGAAGAGTATTTGAAGGCGATCGCATGGGGTTATCTTCCTGGGCTGGGCTTTGCCGTGCTGAGAAGTTTTGTCTCAGCCCTATCAAAACCCCGTCCCGTGATTGCGATCGTTATATGTGGTACGTCGATCAATATTGTAGGAAACTATATTTTAATGTTTGGTAAATATGGATTTCCTGCCTTAGGTTTAGCTGGAATTGGTTATGCAAGTGCCTTTTCCTTTTGGGCAATGTTTGCTGCTTTGGCAGTGTACATCCTCAACCACCCTCAACTGCGAATCTACCATGCCTTTTCTAAAGTGCATCAATTTGAAAGCAAAGTCTTTTGGGAATTGGTGCGAGTCGGTATACCCATCGGGGTATTGGCTGGAGTGGAAGGAGGATTTTTCACTTGCGTCACTTTTTTGATGGGACAATTGGGAACAGTGACACTAGCAGCCCATCAAATTGCTTTTCAGACAGCAATTCTTACCTTTATGATTCCACTTGGACTTTCAATAGCAACAACTGTGAGAGTTGGGCAACTCGTGGGTCAAGAAAATTCTCAAGGGGCGCGACTCGCAGGATTTGTGGGTATTGGTATGGCTGCAGCATTTATGGCAGTTATGGGCATATTGTTCTGGGTAGTGCCAGAGAGAATCGTAGCGCTTTATATTGACACCACTGATTCTAAGAATGCAGCTGTTGTCAGTTTGGCAAAGCAACTTTTGGGAGTAGCAGCAATGTTCCAAATTGCAGATGGCATTCAAGTAGCTGCGGCTGGTGCGCTCCGAGGATTAAAGGACACTCGGATTCCCCTTCTGATAGGTGCTTTGGCTTATTGGGGTATTGGCTTAACTTGCGGTTACACACTTGGGTTGTTGTTGGGATTTGGTGGCGTTGGCTTGTGGTGGGGATTTGTCATTGGTCTTGCTTCAGCAGCAATCATTTTAACGTGGCGGTTTAGCACGATTGAGATACAGCAGCAAATTAAAATCGGTCAATTTATCAATTAGGAAAGAATATGTAAAAAAATACCCAACAATCGTTCTACTGGTTCAATTGGTATTTCTATTAAATCAATGAACAAAGTTTGATGTTGTAACCGCAAAAATTTCCACAATATGCCAGTTGTAACACAACCGTAAATAGCAGCCACTGGAGAATTTTCTCTCTCATTAAATATCTGTGCTGCTAACATTTCAGCACCACATTGACCTAAGCCAAGATTAATATTCTCGTTTTTGGCTTCAACTATTGTCATGACTGGTGCGCTAATATAATATTGCTCTGGACTCCGCGTAATTAAGAAATCTGGAGAACCATTTAAGCCGCGTGATGAATCGACTGTAAAGTCATTCCCAGAAAATAGTCCAATTTGAGAATTTAATTTTCGTTTGACTTCCAGCAATACCGGAGCAATAATGAGTTCCGCACGAGCTTTTTCGCTGTTAATTGCTGTGGCCAAAGGTAACGTCTCCTGCAACGTCATAGATAATAACTCAGTAGACGATACCAACTCTATGTTTGGGAACAGTCTGGTCTTTTCTTCTAACGTTAAGTTAAATTCTTCAACAAGTTGCCTGAGAGTAATTTGACTGTAAGGCATAAATTAACACTTAAGGGAGCAAAAAATAAATTATCCCATTTTGTGGGATGGAGAGCAGCACTGAGGGTTACCCCTTACCCTGGTATGTTAACTCCACTTTGTCGCAGTTTTCCCATATATAAAAGTTGTTTAAAATTCTCTGCCTTAAGGTTGGTTGCACTCAAAACTGGGGAAAGAGTTATATTTCTGACTTGCTTTCTAATATCTGGGAAGAAACACTCCTAGTCAAAGTTACAGTTATGGAAACGTATGATGTAGTTATTATCGGTGCAGGGCATAATGGTTTGGTCTGTGCCGCATACTTACTTAAAGCTGGTTACAGCGTTTTGCTTTTAGAAGCTCGTTCTATTCCCGGTGGCGGTTCCACAACTGAAGAACTTTTAGCCAAAGAAGCGCCCGGCTTTAAATTCAACCCTTGCGCTATCGACCACTTATTTATTTTCCTCGGACCAGTTATCCAAGAATTAGAACTACATAAATACGGTTTGGAATACCTTTGGTGTGACCCGGTTGTTTTTTGTCCCCATCCAGATGGCAAGTATTTCTTGGCCCACAAATCAGTTGAAAAGACTTGTGCGGAAATTGCCCGTTGGAGCGATCGCGATGCCAAGAAATATAGCGAATATGTCAATTATTGGCAACGATTCATTAGTACCGTCACGCCCTACTTCAATGCACCACCCAAATCTATAGTTGACCTTTTGGGAAATTACGACTTGAAAAAACTGCAAGACTTGTTTTCTCTCTTAGGAGGTCCCAATGAAACGCTAGATTTGCTTCGTACAATGCTTTCTAGCCCCCAAGACAATATTAATGAGTATTTTGATTCCGAATTTCTCAAAGCACCTCTTGCCCGACTATCTGCCGAACTGAGTTCACCCCCTTCCCAAAAAGCAATGTCCTTCGGAGCGATGATGATGGTCATGCGTCACCATCCAGGTCAAGCACGACCCCGTGGCGGTACCGGGGCATTAACAGAGGCTTTAGTAAATTTAGTCAAAAGTCAAGGTGGTGTTATCCTCACCGACCAAAGAGTGGAAAAAGTTTTAGTTGATAACGGTCAAGCAGTTGGTGTCAGAGTCGCAGGTGGCAAAGAATACCGAGCCAATAAAGGAGTGATCTCAAATATTGATGCCAAACGCTTGTTTTTACAACATATAGAAGCTAGCGATGTAGATAGCGCCGACCCAAATTTACGAGAAAGACTAGCTCGCCGGATTGTTGACAACAACGAAAGCATCCTCAAAATTGACTTGGCTTTAAATGAACCACTGCGATTTGAACGTCACGAACACAGGGATGAGTATTTAATCGGCTCTATCTTAATTGCAGATTCTGTAAACCATGTTGAGAAAGCTCATAGTGATTGTACCCAAGGAAAGATTCCCGATGAAGACCCATCCATGTATTTAGTCATGCCCACCGGACGCGATCCATCAATGGCACCTCCAGGAAAGCATACAGCATGGATTGAGTTTTTTGCTCCTTATCAAATTTCAGGTGCAGAAGGCACGGGGTTAAAGGGTACTGGTTGGACTGATGAACTGAAAAATAAAGTTGCTGACAGGGTCATTGAAAAACTAGCAGAGTATTCCCCCAATCTCAAACATTCCATTATTGCCCGTCATGTGGAAAGCCCTGCCGATCTCTCACAACGCTTGGGATTTTACAAAGGAAATTATTACCACCTAGACATGACTTTGGAACAAATGTTGTGTTTCCGACCTCTGCCAGAAATAGCAAATTATAAGACTCCAATTGAGAATTTATATCTAACTGGAGCAGGAACCCATCCAGGTGGTTCTATTTCAGGATTACCGGGGCGTAACTGTGCGCGTATTTTCTTGCACGACCGACATCCAATAGCACAAACATTGAAAGATGCAGGAGAATCGATAAAATCTACTATGGCATCTGTCTTTAGTCGAGAATAGGAGAGATAACGGATGAGAGGAAATTTTTTCTTCTCTCCCTTATTCCGTATAGCTCATACTCAATACCGATGACAAAGATAGCGAAAGGTTGATGTAATGAAAATGCTGTGGATAATACTGGAGCAATGACAGATCGGGTTTTGATTCTTGGAGGACGCGGACGGATTGGCAGTAGCGTTGCTCGAGATATTCTCACTCATACACAGGCAGAAGTTACTATTACTGGACGTACCCCAGATAATGAAAGCCCCAATCCGCGAGTTCATTATTTGGTTTTAGATTTGGCAGATGTGGATAGACTTAGGAAGGCGATCGCATCTTCTAATATAGTTATCCACTGTGCGGGTCCGTTTCATTATAGAGACGCTAACGTTCTTAAAATTTGTATTGAAGAAGGCGTTGACTACGCTGATGTTAGCGATCACCGTTCTTTCACCAAAAAAGCTCTAGAGTACCATGATGCAGCTGTCAAAGCGGGAGTGACAGCAATAATTAATACAGGCATCTTCCCCGGAATTTCTAACAGCATGGTACGTCAGGGCGTTGAACAATTAGAGAAGCCAGAAAAAATTCATTTAAGTTACTTAGTCTCTGGTTCCGGTGGTGCTGGAATCACCGTAATGCGAACAACCTTTTTGGGCTTGCAAAAACCTTTTGAAGCTTGGATCGATGGTGATTGGAAGTTAGTCGAACCTTACAGCGATCGCGAAAACATTGATTTTCCAAAACCATACGGTCGTAGTGGAATTTATTGGTTTGATATGCCAGAAACCTATACACTGCCTCATGCTTATCCATCTGTCAAAACCGTTATCACCAAATTTGGCTCCGTTCCTGATTTTTACAATCACATGACATGGATAGCTGCTCATATTTTTCCCAAATGGGTCATGCAGCAGCGAAGTGCAATTGAATTTTTAGCTCATGTCAGTCACTTTATGACGGATGTCACGAATCGCTTTAGCGGTATCGGTGTAGCAGTTCGGTCAGAAATTACCGGGCAAAGAGATGGAAAAGACGCTGTTTTTTGCTCTACTCTAGTACATGAAAACACAGCAGTTGCTTCTGGTTTTGGTACGGGTAGTATTGCTCAAATGCTATTGGATGGGAAACTAAAAAAACCCGGTGTTACACCAGTAGAAGAAGCATTACCAACTAAACTATTTGAACAAGCCATGCAAAGCCGAGACGTCAAAATTCATCATGAATGGTTGCGCTCCTAAATAAAGTTTGAATTTACAGCAGGTTACACGCTAGGTTTTTTAGTCTCCAACTATCAAGCTAAAATCCAAAATAAAATAACCTTTCTTTTGGTAGAAGTCAAAGTAGCATTCAGACACGTAATATTCGTGTGTGTATTAGAGTGTGTATAAATAATTATGCATACACTCAGAAAATTCAAACCTACAACATACAATTAGGAGGCAATTATATGCAAAGATTTTTAGCTATCTTCAATAAAGCATTACGTCAAAGCATTGTTGTTTTAGGGTTGATGCTTCTTATCAGCGCATCGGGTTTATTTTTTTTTACTCAGCAGCCTAGCTATGCCATAACATCTCGTGCCAATCAACTCACACCAGAAGAAAAAATTGACCGCGCATATGAATACAGCGAAGCAACTGGGCTGCGAGAAGAAGATCGACAAAAAGCTTACGAACAGGCTGTCGAAGACTCTAACAAGCCACAAACTGTAGAAAAGACTTACGAAAGAAATTTAAAAGCTGAAGAACAACAAAACCAGAATTCCAATCTCCTCGAACAAGCCAAAGAATTAGTCGATCGCGTTACAACCAAATAAACATCGCTTGGGGATAGGAGATTGGGAATTAATGATTTGTCGTCATTGATAATTCCTTCTCCCTCATCCCCTTATTCAAATTCCTTCACCGTAGCTGGGGGTGAGGCATTGCTATTTTTGGGAGAAAGATTGCGCTCGTACCAATTCATCAGTGGAGTAGAACTAATGCCATGCACGAGCGCGGACACGACTATCGTAGTGTAAACAATCCAACCGATTTGCTCGCCAAGACCGTTTTTCAAACCATTCCCATATGCGTAGGCAAGATAGTATAAAGAGCCTACACCTCGAATACCAAACCAGCCAAGTAACCAACGAGTTCCTGGGTGCATACTTCTATAATGCCTGTGTCCTGATGGTTGACCAATTGTGCTTATCCATGCACCCACTGGTCGAATAACAAAGAACAGTAAAGCTATCACTAATAAAGATTGGGTAGCATAAGTTAGCATTGGTTTAAATAACAAAATTGAACCCAAAATTAAAATAGTTCCAATTTCTAAAAGCTTTTCCAACCGTTCTACAAATTCCAATTGTGCAAGTGATTTTTCCGATTTTTTATAACTTCTTTGAAAAACTAAACCAGCAACAAATACTGCAAGAAAACCATAACCATTAACGAATTCTGTTAGTGAGTATGTCAGTAAAATTGTCCCCAAAGCAATAAAATCTTCCATTAATGAATCAGCAGGGCGTCGTCGCTGAATTTTTTTATCAATCCAAACTATAACTTTAGCGACGAGAATACCCATACCTATGCCAGCAGCGATCGCCCACACTAAATCAATAGCAACCCATTGTTTAAACCAGTTGTCCCAATTCTTATCTTTTAACGAATAAATTCCAAAATAAACAAAAGGAAAAGCAAGAGCATCATTTAAACCACCTTCTGATGTTAAACCAAAACGTAACTCATCTTGGTCATCGACATCAGTTAATTGCACCTCTGAAGCCAATACCGGGTCAGTTGGGGCAAGAATAGCTCCTAGTAAAATTGCCTCTCCCCAATCCAGACCTAGGAACATTTTTCCAACAACAGCAAGCCCAAAAATAGAAAATGGCATTAAAAATCCAATGAGCCGTACTGTAATATTCCAAGCCCCTATTTTTAGCGGACGGAGAATTTTTAATCCACAACTAAATACAGAGACAATAACAACAAATTCTGTTATTCTTTCTAACAATTCGGCATTGAAAACTCCTTCCCGGCGTAATTGAATGAGTTTAAAGCCATAAGGACCGAGAAGAATACCAACTAAAAGATAAATCAGAGCAAAAGAAAGAGGTAAGCGTGAAATCCAGCCAGATAGTAAGGTAACAACTAGCAACAATAGACCTATAATAAATAGATTGATAATATAAACATCTATCATAGAAACTTATATAAAAACTAGGGAGTTGCAATGAAAGTCTAATAGCAATCGCTTTTATTTCTTAATCACCTTGCGATAGATTTGTCATAAAGACTTTATACAACCTAAAAATAATGATACGTGTAGTTACTTATACTGATTCAGCTGGAATTGGAGGTGCGGAAATCAGCCTCAAACACCTAGTTACTAACGTGTCAGCAGATTTTCACGTAACTGCAATGGGTACCAGTCAGTTAGTCATTGATGCTATTGCAAGCAAGAATCCGCAAGTATCTCAAGTGGTATTACCTGCGAAAGGGATTCATTCTCTAACAGCACACCTTCAAGCACTGCATCGCTTGCAACCAGATATAGTACATATCAATATTTGTACTCCTTGGGAATGTGCCATTGGTCTTTTCGCCGCTTTAACATTGCCAAATGCTCGTGTCGTGCGTGTCGATCAACTGCCACTACGAACAACTGATGCAATTAAGCTATGGCGTACAAGGGCGCTATCACTGCGAGTTGACGCTCATGTGGCAGTGGGTGAAGCAAGTGCAAGACGCATGGAGGACTTTTATGCGTTGGGTCGTCGTACCGTAATTTCTATCCCTAATTGCGTTCCGGACATGATACAACAACCCAATCTCTCAAATAAAGAAGATGAGAGATTGGGGTTTTCGGGGCAAAAAATAGTTATTGGTTGCACGGGTCGGCTAGATGCGATGAAGGGTCACGATATCTTACTCAGAGCTATTGCTCAAATTGAAGGAGTTCGGGTAGTGATTCTAGGCGAAGGTGGACAACGTACAGATCTAGAAAAGCTTGCAGTGGATTTGGGAATAAGCGATCGCGTTGATTTGCCAGGATGGGTAGATAATCCTCGCGATTGGTTACTACAATTTGACATCTTTGCCATGCCCTCAAGATCTGAAGGTTTTCCACTAGCAATTGTTGAAGCAATGCTTGCAGCCCTTCCTGTAGTTGCAACGCGTGTGGGCAGTATTCCAGAAGCCGTCACCCATGGCGAAACCGGGTTACTTGTGGATCAAGATGATGTTGAAGGTCTTGCTGCTGCATTGCAGCATTTAAAAGAAGACTGCCAATTACGGTTGCGATTTGGTCGGCGGGGACAAGATATAGCACGGCGTCAGTTTACTGTTGAGCGCATGGTCAACAGTTATGAGCGTCTGTGGTGTGAGTTGATAGAAAAGCCCCAAGTTCCTCGATTGTATATTCCACAACCAAAAGAGTAAAGGCGCAATACCGCGCCCCTACTAACTATTAACCACTAACTACCACCGCACTTGTTTCCTACAAACACGAGAACTTAAAAACAAGACAATCAACAGCAACAAATAAGGCGAGATTGCTGATGACTCCGGAATTCTTTCGACCTTATCTCCTGGTGGGTAAATCACACTTGGAGTACAAGGAATCTCGATCGCTTGATTGGAGTCACCAGGTAAACCGCACCCACTAGGAGTTGTTGGCGGAACAGTATCCGGTGTTGTTGTTCCTACAGTTAAGGGTGGTTGACCAAAAGCGCGATCTCTATCTCCACCTCCACCACCTAAAGATAAAAGAAGCAGTAATAAAACAAGCCCGCCACCCCCAATTAACCAGCCTCTTAAGGAGTTACCAGAACCTTGTTGGACAACAGCACTGTCTGGAACTATATTTTCTGGGCTTGGACTTTCTGGAATTGTAGAAGGAACATCAACAGCGATCGCATCTGGGGATAAGAAAACTGGATTGAGCCCTACAAACACATCCGGAGAGAGACCCTCACCAGTCAGTTGGTCCAACTCTGAAGGAATTCCAATATTTGGGCGTCCAAATTGCGTACCTTCTGTATCAAATGGTATGGAGAGAACATTGAGAATGCTATCTTTCAGCAGCCGGCTATCGCTAGTGCTTAATGCTTGTTTTGCTATAGCAATTTTCTCCAAATAAAATTTGGTCATATCTTGCGGCAAATTTAAAGAATGAATTTGCTGCTCGATATTAGGGATTTTTGCCATTTCCTCATATAGCAAGCGTCCAAAAGAATACTTCAAGTTCAGCAATCCACTGCGAAGGTCAAGTGAGTCACCAGATCCCTGCAATGGTGTCCAATAAAAATTTTTAGTGACCAGTCCCAAACCCGAGACAGGAGCTTGTTTCACCGTCCCTCCCAGAAGATACCGATATCCATCTACTACTAGGGGGCTGTCATCTTGCCAAAATGAAGCATACGGCATTCGATCCAAATTGGGATTATTGTTGTAAAAGGCAGCAAATTTCCGGAGATTTTCTTCTCCTCCAGCGGCTTTTACCAATAGGTCTTGATAACTCGGTCCGTTTCTAGCCTCTAATAATTCTTCAATGACTGCTGCAGTTTTGTTACAGTTGAGACCGTACCCGATCGCACATCCGGGAATACCTCGCATTTGGCTCAATTTTTGCCCTGAAATCTGGTATTGAAGATAATTCGTTTCCAGTCCCCGTTGGACTCCATAGCGACCAAGATTTAACTGACCAAATGCTTCCTGAGTAGGAATGAGTACGGATGCAAAACAAGAAAATGTAATTGTAATTTTCTTCGCCAATGGCTTTAACAAGATCCACCTCCATCAACTAGGGTTTCTTCAAATCTCTATGCTCTAAAAACACTGGAGAAGAACTTAAGTTCTGGGGTTTGTCAAGGTTAATCGTAATGGCGGTCCCCTTCACATTTCCCTCATTAAGACGGTTGTAAAAAACGAACGCACGACTGGGTTGATTAAAGAGATAGCCCCGTTCTGAAGGTTTTATCTTCCCTTGCTTGATGAGTGTAATAAAGGTTTTGATGTATTCTCGTATGTCAAGTAAGTTCTTGGAAGTTGCGCTTGTGTGATTTTGGATGAGCATGAGAAAAAAATCCAAACTGCGGCTGTCTTGTTCCTCAATCATGCGATCGTTTTCTAAAAAAGAACTTGCTACAAGTTTTTTCTCAATCTGTTGAACCTTAAAAAGAGTGTAATAGCGCCCTGATTTTTGTGGATCGCTAACGTAACAGACCCAAGAACCATCTTGAGTCTGTATAAAACCTTGCTGTGCGAGGTAAGAAAGTAATGATTTACTTTTTTCACTTGCGGGCGGTAGTAATTCACGTACAGTATCAAAAGAACAAATCTTCTGTAGTGTTGTCTGTGTTCTTTGTTGGGGATTGGTTGGAGCCTGTTGTGCTGTTGCAAAGTGAGACAGACTCACACATGCAGACACAGACAGAAAAAACTTGCTAATCCAAGAAAGACTAACATTCATAGAACCCCCAAGGCAGAAACCCACGAGGATGTGACTGACTTAGGAAGGCACGTCCGTCCTTCAGGCGTGGGAGGAAGCCGAAGCACGCCAGATACTCCTTTTGGGGAGACCCCAAGACCGCACTGGCTCCCCTTTAGGGTCAGTCTCGCTTTTTTAAAATGCATATGAATATCCATCCTTTTTATGGATTGGTTGACAATATTTGTAACTAATAAGGTGTGGGTTGCTTACAACATTGGTGTGTGGGTGGCAATAGAGATCTGTGGCGAAGTCTTTCACGACGATCGCCATTTTGAGATAACCAAAAACACAAACCGCTATTCTAGAGTCATTTTCAGATGAATAACCGACCTTATGGGGTAGGCTTCCTCACCCGCCTTCTTTAGAATGTACGCACCTTCACTCTGACCAAAAGAACATGGTGTAGTTCAATGACTTGAAAACTGCTGTAACTATAGAAACGGGAATAGTACTTTTGCTCAAAACTAGAAAATTGGCGCTACATCAAATATTTAAGCTATATCAGCTCCAACAGCTGAGCTTTGCTGTGGGGAACTGACAATTATCAAAACTTATCCAACAAGTAGCTTGCTATAGCAGTTTTCATTTGAGTGAAGCACATATTTATTTGCATCCATCAGCGTACATCTGCGGTTCTTTAATGTTCGGTGTATTCCACTGACTCAAAAAGCACTATATTCTACCGCTAGCGAATTTTCTGGCGAACAAAATTTAGACCTCAATGCAGCCATAGAGATTTTTCCCTTTCCTTATTCAATACTTGAGCAAAGATGCTTGTGCGGACAACGTAATCTCTCTAGCCTAGCGTGCTCGCACCCGTTGTTGATGCCGTTTAACAGATTACTTGACCTTAGGTTTGGACAAATTGTATTGTCTTACCCTTTCCCCCTGATGATGCTTAACTAGCTCGAGCGATTGAGAACACATTTACAATGCTAGCACCCTCTTAAGTAAATTTTATTTTACTAGCTTTTAAGGCATCAATGATGCTGATTTGACCTCATGCGCTTTAGAGTCGAACAAGATAAAACAATATAGTAGTTCGTTAAATATTGCAAGTAGGTTTGCTAGTTTTTGATGATTAAATCGGGTAATCTTTTGGCAGTTCGGGAATAAGACTGAGACAATGAGAGTGCAGTCATAGCCATAAGTTACACCGCTCGTGAACTCTCAAAAAATCACTTCCGCAGCAACACAGTCTCGCAAAGCAGATCACATCCGTATTTGCCTGGAACAAGATGTTCAGTTTTATCAAACGACTCATGGATTGGAAAACTACCGCTTCACTCATTGTTGTTTACCAGAAATAGATATTGACGAAATTGAGATTGGAACAAAGTTTTTAGGCAAACAACTTGGTGCGCCCCTACTGATTTCTTCAATGACTGGAGGAACCGAACAGGCGGGAGTCATAAACCGTCGCCTTGCGGAGGTTGCCCAGCACTATAAATTCGCAATGGGCGTAGGTTCCCAACGAGTAGCGGTGGAAAAACCTCAAGTTGCTGAGACTTTTGCAGTTCGGAAATATGCTCCTGATATCCTGCTGTTAGCTAATTTGGGAGCAGTCCAACTCAACTACAATTACGGTTTGGATGAATGTAAAAAGATAATTGATATTTTAGAAGCTGATGCCTTGATTTTGCACCTCAACCCCTTACAGGAGTGCATCCAACCCAGAGGTGATAAAAATTTCAAAGGATTAATTGACAAAATCAATAAATTATGTGTTCAGTTGCCCGTACCGGTGATTGCAAAGGAAGTTGGGAACGGGATCTCAGATACCATGGCACAAAAGCTCCTTGCGGCTGGGGTCAAAGCAATTGATGTAGCGGGTGCTGGAGGAACTTCTTGGGCAAAAGTGGAAAGCGAACGGGCGGAAAATGCTTTACAGCGACGCCTGGGAAGTACGTTTGCCGATTGGGGTTTGCCTACTGCAGAATGTATTACCAGTATTCGTGCGATGGCACCTCATGTTCCTTTAATTGCTTCGGGAGGATTGCGTAATGGATTGGATGTAGCAAAAGCACTCGCTTTAGGGGCAGATATAGCAGGATTGGCTATGCCTTTCCTACAAGCAGCAGCTGCTTCTGACGCGCTTGTTCGAGAACTAGCAGACGTATTGATTGCTGAAATTATAACAGTGCTATTTTGTACTGGCAACGCTACACTAGATGAACTAAGGCGTTCCAAATGTTTACAACGCATAAAATCAGTCTAGAGAAGTGCTCGATGACAAACGACCAATGACCACTAACTAAAAATGCGTAATTTTCTCAAACAAACTTTTGCCAGCTTAGTAGGTAGCCTCTTGGGGTTATGTATCTTTTGCGGTCTGGGTACCACTGGGCTACTCTTGCTGCTCTTTGCAGCCGCCTCCTCTAAAGATGTTGGTCCTTTAGTAAAAGATAAGTCAATGCTAGTTTTTGACTTGTCTATGAACATTACTGATGGCGAACCCAGCACAAGCGAATTGCTGGAAAAAGCATTATCAGGTGAGGAAGTCAACAGAATGTCTCTTCGCAGCGTTCTGGATGCTCTGGAAAAAGCACGTCTTGACAAGCGAATTGTCGGTATTTACTTGGACGCCAGCCGTGCTTCGCAAGCAAGTGTTGCAGGTTTTGCTACCCTTAAAGAAATCCGCCAAGAACTGGAGAAATTCCGCACTGCAGGCAAAAAGATTATCGCCTATGGCTCGGATTGGGGAGAAAGGGAATATTACCTGAGTTCGGTGGCAGATAATATTGTGGTTAACCCTTTAGGAGCTATAGAAGTTAATGGTTTGAGTACACAACCCATGTTTTTTGCAGGAGCATTGCAAAAGTATGGTGTTGGCGTTCAAGTGGTTCGAGTTGGTAAGTTTAAGGGAGCAGTTGAACCTTATGTTTTGACAAAGCTCAGTCCGGAAAACCGCCAGCAACTTCAAACTTTATTAAATGATGTTTGGGCAGAGTGGCGAACAACCGTAGGGTCAAGTCGTAAAATAGCTCCTTCCCAATTGCAAAATATTGTTGACAATCAAGCGTTGTTACTAGCAGAGCAAGCTAAAGCCAATCGTTTGGTGGATAAGGTAGCTTATTTTGATGAAGTTGTTTCAGACTTGAAAAAGCTAACTGATAGCGATAAAGATGAAAAAACATTTCGCCAAATCAACATCAATGAGTATGCGGGAGTTCCTGGTAAATCTTTGGGTATAGAACGGGAATCGAAAAACAAAATCGCTGTTGTTTATGCTGAAGGTGAAATAGTCGAAGGTCAAGGTGAAAGTGGAGAAATAGGAGGCGATCGCTTTGCCAAAATCTTCCGTCAGTTGCGCCAAGATAAAAATGTTAAGGCTGTTGTGCTGCGAATTAACAGCCCTGGTGGAAGCGCTACCGCCTCTGAGGTGATGCAAAGAGAAGTGCGGTTGACTCATCAAGAAAAACCCGTAGTAGTATCTATGGGTGACATCGCTGCTTCTGGGGGCTATTGGATTGCTACTGACTCCAAACGGATCTTCGCAGAACCCAATACCATTACAGGTTCTATTGGTGTCTTTGGAGTGCTGATCAATGCTCAAAAATTGGCAAATGGTAATGGAATTACCTGGGATTCAGTCAAAACAGGGAAATACGCTGACGTTCAAACAGTAGCTCGTCCCAAATCTACAGAAGAACTGGCACTATACCAGCGCAATGTTAACCGCATTTACAGTGTATTTGTTAATAAAGTCGCACAAGGTCGGAAACTGTCAGAGCAAAAGGTGGTTGAAATTGCTCAAGGACGGGTTTGGTCGGGTGTTGCAGCAAAGAAAATAGGTTTGGTGGACGAGATTGGGGGTTTGGATGCTGCCATTAAATATGCTTCAACAGCAGCCGATTTGGGCAACAATTGGGAGGTCAAGGAGTATCCCCGATTGGGAACTCTTGAGGAGCGATTGTTTGGAAAAGCAGCACAAGAGACACGAGCGCTTTTGGGGATAAACAATATGAAACTGAAAGCCCCAGATCCATTGATGGCTGAATTTGAAAAACTTCAAAAAGAACTGGCGATCGTACAAAAGATGAACGATTCGTTGGGTATTTATGCTCGCCTACCCATTAACCTCTTGATTGAATGAGCATTAACACACCGATTTCCAATTGAGAGCAGTACATCCAAGGGGTAGCAACTGTTAGTTGATTGCTACCCACTTCTACCCATTGTTAGTCGTCTTTGGGAAGTGATAGCGCAGCTGCTTTAGTTTGGGCGCGTCCTGGTGGAATGGGATTGGACCATGAGAGAATGCCAGCGAGATACGCCTTTGAGAGTTCGATTCAAACCGATATTTAAGTTAGCTAGATATTATGGGGTCAAAACTACTGACAAAAACGGTAAGGGCGTGTAAAGTAGTTTTGATTGAATAACAATTTACCAAATTTTATGCAACTGCCTAAAGACATAAAAACTAAACGCCTTCTTCTTCTTGTGTTTTCTTGTAGTATAGCTGGTGTCATCGTAGGTGGTACTTCAGCTTGGGCAGAAACCAATATGTGCTTGCAAGCCAATACAGTCACTAGTGAATGTATAACTCAAGACCCAGGAATGAAAACTATAGAGGGAATGGCAACTGGGTTAATAGCTGGAGCAGGTGCAGCTGTTGGTGTAGCATGGCAGCACCGACACGAAAACTAAAAGTGACAAATATCAGCTTCCTAACTGAAGTTGATTATAAATATTATTTATAGATTGACAGATTTTATAAAACTCGAAAGGCGGGCACTGCTCGCCTTATCAAGCTTTCTGTGGAAATTGCTCATTTACTATGTATTATTAATACATATGGTCTACTTGCCTGCTTACGCGATCGCTGATGATTTCGTTATGTTTGGGTCAGTGGGACTTTTTTTGGAATGAATGATGAAAGTGTATTCTAATTTATTACTTAAACTGTCGCGACATTTATTTACCAATGCAGGGGAACAAGAAAAATTTATTGAAGCCTTAACTCATCCACAGCGTTTTAATCCTTGTATCCTTTGGTGCAAACAAAAGCCTGAAGTATCTCCTTTTGTTACTGAAATAGCAATGCCTTGGCAACCGAAATTTATAGACCGTTTATCTTTAGGAGAAAAACCCGGACAGAATTCTCTACACGAACAAGGGTATTTTTACTGTTTGGATTTTTCTTCTGTCTTTGCTGCTTCTGTATTGTTGGCAATCCCTCAACCTGTCAATCTTGTTTTTGATATGTGTGCTGCACCTGGAGGAAAAAGTGTTTTTGCTTGGAAAAGTTTGCAACCAAATTTATTGATTGGCAATGAAGTGATTGGCAAACGGTTGGGAATGTTGATTTCTAATCTGAAACGCTGTGAGGTGGAACCTTCTATTGTCGCTAGCAAAGATTCAAGTTTTTTTGCTGATACGATACCTTTATCGAGTCGTTTAGTGATAGTAGATGCTCCTTGTACCGGGCAGTCTTTACTTGCTAAAGGAGAAAAAGCACCCGGTTGTTTTCATCCAACTGCTATTAATAAAAGTGCTAACAGACAGAAAAGAATTATAGCAAATTCTGCACGTCTTGTTGCCCCTCAAGGGTATCTTGCTTATATGACTTGCACCTACTCCCCAGAAGAAAATGAGGAGGTTTGTGAATGGTTTTTACAAAGATTTTCTCAGTTTAAAGCTGTGGAAGCAAAACATTTAGAGGGATATCAGTCACATTTAACGGCTTTGCCTTGTTATCGGATGTTTCCTCAGAATGGTTTGGGTGCTGGTGCTTTTACGGTGTTGTTTCAGAATACGGAGGAAGGTGAGGAGAAGGTTTTGGATGTGGAGGTTTTGCCTGCAGTATGGAAGAACATGAGCCACAGAGGAGCAGAGGGCGCAGAGAAGTAAGGTGAGGAAAAGAAGGATTACTACTTGAGTTCGGGAGCATCCCAATTTGGCGCATTGCCCTCAGAATAGAATTCTAGGGCTATACCAACCAAGTCCCTCTTGGTTCTTGATTGAAGCCTGCGTAGGCAGGCTTTGTTTGTGTAGCCGCGATTTCCAATCGTCGGCGTTTTTTCACTCATTGGGATGCTCCCCTTTACTTCAGGCTTTTCAATCGTTTTTTCTGATAATTTCTAATTCGTAGCAGCCTGTTTGCTCATCAGGTGTTCTTAGAAAAGCATATTCTTCACTAATACCAATGACTATTTCGGCTGTTGTGTAGATGATGCATCCACAGTCAAGATGTCCGCCAATGGTTTTTCCTTGTCGGTCAGAGATAGCAATATGGAGATGCACTCCAGTTGTTGCTATTGTTCCGTTAAGAGAAAGAATTTCAAATTTGTCAGCTAAGAGGGTGCTGTTGTCTTGGTTGGCAAAGCGAATTTTGGCTTGTTTCAGACTGCCAATAGCAGTTACGATAAACCCTGCTTTAATGTTTTTTAGGCTGGCAAAATTCTTTAAACTTTGTTTTAAATCTTCATCTGGTTTTAACCGCAGAGGATATATTCTCATGGTCCTATAAATCTTTAGAATACCTTTATTAAATAAATCTTAAATATTCCAAGCATCGTCAGAAGTACTGTGTCATTGTGCAATTTATATCAAAATTATGGTAACGATTTTGAAAAATAACCTAGTGTATTTGCTGAGGCTATCAAGCACTTGATTACCATAAAATGTACTGAAGATAATATTTTTATACTTTCAGGATTCCTATTTATGCAAGGGTTACCGCTCCAGTGCAAAAATTTGCAGGAGCAAGTTGAGTGTATTTTACAACTTATACAGCAAGAGCCATTTTTACGTTCTTATAATGTAACATCGATACAAACTTCCCTAAATAAAGCAATTTCACCCAGGTTTGAAATTGTGTTTGCAGGAGCATTTAGTGCTGGTAAGTCCATGTTAATTAATGCCCTTCTGGAACGGGAACTGCTTTATAGCGCGGAGGGACACGCCACTGGAACTGAATGCAAAATTGAGTATGCGCCCAGCGATAAAGAACGAGTTGTTTTAACTTTTTTAAGTGAAGCGGAGATTAGAGAGCAAGCTGTTTTCTTATGCCAGCAACTGAAGTTCGCAACAGTCACAAATATCAATCAAGCAGAAGTTATTCAATTGCTTTGTCAAGGATGCAATACCATCATTCAACAAGAAGGTGGTGAGAGCAAGTCAGAACGGGCAAAGCAAGCAAAGGCTTTGATGTTACTCCTAGAAGGTTATGTGGCAAACCGCCAACACATACAAACGGTGAATAATGCCACTTATTCTATGGAACAATTTAATTTTAAAAATCTTAAAGAAGCAGCTGGGTATGCCCGTCGTGGTAGTAACAGTGCCGTGTTAAAACGCATTGAGTACTACTGCGATCATCCCCTCTTGCAAGATGGAAATATCATCATCGATACTCCTGGTATTGATGCACCAGTTGAGAAAGATTCGCATTTTACATATGCTAGAATTCGATCTTCTGATACTTCAGCGGTAATTTGTGTGTTAAAACCTGCATCGGCTGGTGATATGACCAAGGAAGAAACAGAACTGTTGGAAACAATACGCGAAAATCCTGGCATTCGCGATCGCGTTTTCTACGTGTTTAATCGTATTGATGAAACTTGGTATAATGCTCAACTGCGTCAACGTCTAGATGATTTAATGAGCGAGCAATTCCAGGATACCAACAGAGTTTTTAAAACCAGTGGATTGCTGGGATTTTATGGCAGTCAAATTCAACAAACAAGCGAACGGGACAGGTTTGGATTGGATTCTGTCTTCACTGAAAGTTCTAGAGGATTGAATGGTAGGGAAGAAACGCCACAATTTGTGAATGAATTCCTGCGCTATTGCGCTAACTCTGGGAAACTTTCGTCCAGTCAGTTTCGGATTTCTGTTAATAGCTTTGAAACTCCCAATGAAAACTACATACGAATTGTTAAAGAACAAGGGTTGCCACTGATTCAGCAGCTGATTCAAGACAGTGGTATACGAGAGTTTAGAAATGCGATCGCTTGGTATTTAACTGAAGAAAAACGCCCTCAATTGTTTAAAAATCTGGCAAATGATTTGGAGGATGCGTGTATTCAACTTAAAAAACACTATCAGTCCATCCAAAGAGAGTTAGATAGCCAACCCCAAGAAATTGAGGCAATGAAGGCACAGGAGTTACAGCGGTTGAACCAGCAACTGCAAGAGGTTGGCAATGGCTTTCGCGCTTCAATCATCGAGGAAGTGAATCAAGTTATTACAAATGATAGTAATGCTTTCGAGACTGATTTTCGACAATTGCAATCTCGAATGATTCGCCGCTTGGATGAATTGCTAGATACTTTCTCTGTTGCAGATGCTTATCGGCACGCTACTCGCAATCATTCGCGAAATGCAACAGCACCTTTGATTGCTATTTTAGTAGAAGCACTATATTATCTAGCAAATCAGTTGGAAGATGTTTTGGTTGAGTCTTCTCAAGAAATTGTTGCCTCTTTTTTCCAAAGATTAAATGAGAAAACTCGCAAGTCAGAATCTTATCGTCAACTATATCGGCTGTTAGGAAATGATGGAGGAATTGAGCAGCAGTTGCAAGTTTTGGAAAGAGAGGTGACTCATGCTTTGGTAAGTGTGGCTAGAGTAGAATGCGATCGCTTTGTGCGGGAGAGCCCTAGATTTTATGATGAAGGCACTTTTTCTATATACCAGTTCCGTCAAACTTTGTTACAAACATCTCAAGCCTATGATTGTGAAAGTATAGTAGAAGCAGAACCAGCAATCAGACAGTTATTAAAGTTAGACTTTGAACCAAAAGTTTCTCAAACTATTCGCAAAACTTTCCGCCAAACTTTCAACCAAATTTTTAAAACTCACTTACTGCCCATGGCTGACAAGCAAGTTGAGGAAATTCTGCAGCAATATCCTAAGGCGCGTAATTATTTGGAGCAATCCCTAGAACGAGAAGCTGAGGAAAAAATTCTCTCAAACAAACATTTATTAGATGTTATTGGGCAAAAGATAGCAACCTATAATTCAGCTGTTACTTCCATCAATGAATGCCTGGAGGCGGTGGAATTATATGATTGTCTCTTACCTACTATTGAACAAATAGAATCAGAAAAAGTTGATATGAAGTTTTATAAAAATGGTTTATTGGAGTCAAATGGTGCAGTGAAATTAACAAAATTGTAAGCGTTAATACATCTAATACGCAGAAATATAATGTAAATTATACTATCTGTGTCCTTTGATTTATTCTCTTTCTTTGGCTTAAAAATAAAGTTCAAAGCCTGGAAAAATTTCTAATCCAAAAGGAAACATAAAGCTAGCTAAATGGAATGATAATAATGTCTTATTATCTCTAGTCTGGCTTTTTGGGATGTTTTAAGCTAATTGATGATTAATTGTCATCTTTACGTTTCAGTCATTTTATAATTTTCAAGCTTTAACAGCGATCGAGAATGTTACCAATTAAAAAGCAGGAGGGTCATCTGAGTATGCTAAACAACAAATTTAAACAATTGGAAGGAACAGAAGATATTATTTTTTTAGAAAATCAAATATTCAATCCCGTTCAGATTATCGATCGCATAATTGAAAATTTTGAACCGAAAGGTAACGATCTAAATTTGTCTTGCAAAAATTCCTTTCTAAAAAAATTCTTTAAGCAGAAAAATATGCAAGGCATTTTTAATCGAGTAGAGTGGAAGTTTGCACTCAGGCAAGGAATTAAATGCGAACTTTTCACTCCAGAAAATAATCGCAAGCAGAAAGGCAAGTTAGAGATCAAAGTCGTCATAGATTTTTCTCCTATGAAGAAACAGGAGTCTTGCGTGCTTGATGATGACGATGAATATAAGATTCTATCTATTGAAGATAAGAAAAGCTCGGAAAATTTAGAAATAAAAGTTTCAATAGATTTTCGCCCGGAGGAATCTGAGGTTGAAGAATCTTTTACAAACAATCAACCCCACCCATTGATTAATAATGTCTATTGGATAGTGAATGATTATAAGTAATCAGAATAAAGGAGGCGATCGAGGGACCGGGGCGACGAGAGAACAAAGAAAAATAAATCCTCGCGACCAATGACCAATTTCTACGACTGGTCATTGGTCGCCGAGCGCTGTTAACTGTCAGTCAACCAATGGTTAACATCAACCGCCAACTTTTGCCCCAATTTTAGCAATTGACGGCTATAAGTTGCATTTTCTTGATTTACCGTTTTTGTAACTATCTCCGGTAGGATTTGATTGTGCAAACGACTGAAGTATAGTTCCTGGGATCGGTCAAGACAGATACCAAGGTTAAGCTGATACCCCGCATCTATCAATCGTTCCAAGCGTTGGATATCTGCATCTGAGGTCCCACTAGGATCGTATAGTAGCTGCCAGAGAGAATGGAGTATTATCTGCTCTAACATCTGCCTGCCTTCAGGAATATTTAACCGACAATGCAGGTGTTTGGCTTCTGTGGCAACTGCTTCTAACTCTAAAATGTGGTTCCAAGTGGATTTTGGTTCGGATATCTCTTGCTCTAATGCACGTAATGTCATCATACACCGATACCCCAAAGATATCTCTGCTGCTACCTGCAACTCTTGTGGTGCGGGAACTCCATCGCGATGGAATGCCATTAAGACACCGTAATTATCCCTGTATGTTTGTGTGTACAGTTGATCTAAACGTGTCAGGGTTTCCTGACTGAGTAAGTGCATCAGTCGGTGGCGTTCTTCAGCAAATAAATTCTGTAAATTGAATGCTTCTTCACCAAACAATTGCATCATCGCCAGGATTGTGTGTGCTGCACTAGCTTGTTGCAGTGCGCCAAACAGTTTGTCCTTTAACTGGCTGTAACTCCGACGTCCTTGGAAAGGTTGAATGCAACAATGGAAATCCCACCCTCCAAGGTGAAGAACTGCAAACACTAGATGTTCGCTTTCCCAGGTGATTTCTGAAACTAGGTTCAAATTCCCCACTGCCAAAGTTAGCGATCCCATTCTTTGGAGTTGGTAATCGAGTTCGTTGACCGTGTAGCAATAAGCTCTTTTTTGAAAAGCGCTAGCTGCTGAAGCTTGATTGTTGTTGGAAGGAAGCCTGTCGCTTAAAGCCGATCGCTGTCCGTTGAACAATGAGGTAATGGCATGATGGGCTGCAACTTGTTTAAAGCTAATTTGGGCTGTTAGCACAAGTTGGCGGTAAACTTCCGCACCATGTTTGAAGAATTCAACATTACTTGTTGCTACAGCAAGACGTTTGATGAAACCTTTTTCTAACTGTACGCCTGCTACATCTCCTGCAAGTTCCAGCGCACGAGCAGCATACCGAAGAATCTGCGTTCCTTCTGGGCGCGAGATTTCTTCAAAGAACCACCCACAACTGGTGTACATGAGCAAAGCGTGACGCTGCATTTCTAACAAGCGCAAGGCATCTACTTGTTCGGCTGCTGTAAGTTTGTGGTTTTGGTGGCGGGCTAGAAAACGAGTGACATTTTCAGGAGTGCGATCGCGAATCACTTCTATATATCGATCCCGTGCAGACCAGGGATCGCGGAACAATAGCTTGCCATGTTCTTCGTACACGTGGATGAGGCGATCGCGCAACCAATCTAAAGCATCTCTTAATGGACGACGCCATTTTTGATGCCACGTTCCTCCACCACCGCAACCGCAATCATCTTGCCATCTATCTACACCGTGAGCGCAACTCCATGCCGTGACAGGCTTGAGTTCCACCTCCCAAGTCGGAGAATTCAGGCTGAGGTAGTGAGCAAAGTTGGTGACAGTCCAACCCCTGTGGGCAAATTCTTGTGTAAATGCGTAGGCTAGTGTTTTCTCCGTACCGCCTTTATGGTGTCCGAAGGTTTCTCCATCTGTGGCGACAGAAATTAACTGTGCGGGACGGTGATCCCCGCGTACTGCGGAACCAATTCGTCCTGCCAAATGGCTGGAATTATAGAGAACATCACTAAATCCCATATCTCGCGAGATCGGTCCGTCATAAAAGAAGATATCTATGTATGGGAGAGATTGGGGATCGGTGCTTGAGGATTGGGAATTGAGAGTTTTCTGTACCGAGTCCCCAACTCCGCCTTTCTCCTTCAAAAAACACCGATATGGACGTGTGGGATCGATTTGACTACCGCCTACTTCATGCCATTCTGGATTGGAATTGTCTTTTGTTGGCATGAAACGGCAGCGTTGTGCTTGCGATGGGGCAAGGACAATGAAGCGAATCCCTTCGTCAATTAAAGCTTTTAAGGTTGCGTAGTCTACAGCGGTTTCTGCCAACCACATTCCTTCGGGATCGCGACCGAAGCGGGATCGGAAGTCTTCTTTGCCCCAGCGAATTTGGGTGTATTTATCGCGTTCGTTCGCTAGGGGCATAATGATGTGGTTGTATACTTGCGCGATCGCATTACCATGCCCGTTCAACCTTTCGCAGCTCTTGCGATCTGCTTCCAAGATGCGTTGGTAAACTTCCAGATCGTGGCGTTCCAACCACGACATCAGCGTTGGCCCAATATTAAAGCTCAAATACTCATAGTTGTTAACGATCCCCACCAACTCGCCTCGATCGTTTACCACTCTGGCGAAAGCATTGGGACGATAGCATTCAGCATGAATGCGCTCGTTCCAATCATGAAAAGGCGTTGCACCAGGTTGACGCTCAATTGCATCCAAATAAGGGTTTTCCCGTGGTGGTTGGTAAAAATGTCCATGAACTGTTACATAAATACCCGTAGCTTGTCTCAGGGGATCGAGCATTTGGGTGCTTTTGATAGTTTCATGGGACATCAAATTTGTACCAGTACTAGCTGGTAATTCAGCTGCTGAGGTCATGGAGTTATGATTCCAAACACGATAGATAAACTTGCAATTGTGCCTGAGAGCAAAATTTTTATGAAACTTTCTTGCATTGGCTTTGCAATAACAGTGGGGAAAATAGAGCAACTATGATATGTGAATAAATTCCGCTCTTTGCGGTCTAAATATTGGAGTCACTTGCACGCTTAAAACAGCCTTTCAATTAAGTAACCATTGACAAAAGCGGGGTTAGCAGGTTTCATCTTTGGTGGTGCTAAAAACTTAATTGTCTTTTAATATATTACCCTGCATCTTTGTTGTAAAATTCTTCACTTCATCGAAACTTTTGCAACGAAAGATTGCGAAGACGTTTTATATCGCAATCTTATTTTACAAATAAAACTCCAGAAAGGAAACAGTACAATTTCGGAACCGTTCTACTGGAGGGTTGGGAGTATCCTAAATAAGAAGTTGAGGACAGTAGAGACGTGCTATGGCATATATATACAGAAGTGTGATTCTTCACTTTTAACCCTTAACTCCGTTTCTGTTAACTCTTTCAGCTCGAAAATACCCATGTCAGGTAAAAACATCATCTTTTTAGTTTTGTCTTTGTTTATTCCGGTTTCCCTTGCAGCACATTACTTGGAGTGGGGAGATCTCATTGTTTTTGGAACCGCCTGCTTGGCAATTTTACCTTTAGCTGCATGGATGGGAGCAGCTACAGAAGAAATTGCTGTCGTAGTCGGTCCTACCCTAGGAGGATTGTTAAATGCCACTTTTGGTAATGCAACAGAACTGATTATTGCCCTGGTTGCTTTAAAAGCCGGATTGGTCGATGTTGTCAAAGCTAGTATAACGGGCTCGATTATTGGGAATTTACTGCTAGTAATGGGTCTTGCAATGTTTTTAGGCGGACTGCGCCATAAAGAACAGAAATTTCAGTCAGTCGTAGCACGGGTTAATGCATCTTCTATGAATTTGGCAGTCATCGCCATTTTGCTGCCAACAGCAATGAGATTTGGTGCTCAGACAGTTAGCCAACAAACATTGCAACATCTTTCCCTAGCTGTTGCCTTAGTCTTAATAGTTGTCTATGCTTTAACGCTCTTCTTTTCTATGAAAACCCACGCTTACCTCTACGAGGTGGGTGTTGCAGAAACAGTAGAAGAAGAGCATTACAGCAAACCGAACATTTGGTTGTGGGCAGGTGTGTTGCTAGTTTGTACTATTCTAGTCGCATTAGAATCAGAAATGCTAGTCGCATCACTGGAAGTGGCAACAAGTCAATTAGGTTTAACTGCATTATTTACAGGGGTCATTCTTGTACCTATTGTTGGTAATGCTGCGGAACACGCGACAGCCGTCACAGTCGCAATGAAAGACAAGATGGATCTTTCTCTTTCGGTAGCAGTGGGATCGAGCATGCAGATCGCCCTATTTGTGGCTCCTGTCTTAGTTTTAGCAGGTTGGGTACTCGGTCAACCAATGGATTTAAATTTTAATCCCTTTGAACTGGTGGCTGTAGCAGTATCAGTTTTGATTGCAAACAGCATTAGTTCTGATGGAAAGTCAAATTGGCTTGAAGGGGTATTGTTATTGGCTGCTTATACAGTATTGGGATTCGCTTTCTACTACCTTCCGGTTGCGTAGACATAAAGAGAACGTTAAAAAAGCCACCACTTCGGTATTCTTTTCGCTACAACTGTATCTGGTTGGTAGTGCCTAACAAGACCTAACACTTTAGAGCAAAACAACAGGGGTAACTTTGCTTCTGTTTGGGGGAAGATTACCCTGCATGGGTAATGTCAGGGTGGGACTTGCGGCACTACCTTAGATTGATAGAAGAGTAATCTTACACCTTAAATCATTCACGGAGGGTGAATATGACACAAGCTGCCGATTTCAATACAGTGCTTGAGGCTGCTGCTCGCTCCATAAGCTTGCCACTCGTGGTACAAGGTGACAATGGTGATGCTGTGAAATTTCTCCAACAACTTCTAAATGCTTATAGAAGCAAGATTGGGGATGGTAGCACTGCACCACTTCAAGAAGATGGAGATTTTGGTCGTAACACGTTTGCGGCTGTTGTCAGATTTCAACAAGAATACAGAGCAGTTATTGGCGATTCCACTTTTTCTGTTGATGGAAAAGTTGGTCCTTTGACTTGGCGTGCTTTAGGTGATTTTGCTTATCGTCGGTGTCGCTAGTGAGCGAACGGCGATCGCCATTTGGTAAGCAGTTAATCAACAGCTCTGTCACTGGCGATTGTCAACTCACCCGGTACTGGTTCATTCATTTGACCGAACATCATTGAAACAAATACAGGAAGGTTAAATCATGGCTCAAAAGAGTTTGCCGACACTGCAAAATGGCTCTAATGGTGAAGCTGTAAGATTTCTACAACAACTTTTAATCGTTTTTGGCAAGCTAGGTAACAGTGACTTCGATGCCATCTTTGGCAGTAAAACAGAAAGCGCTGTTAAAGAGTTTCAACGCGAACAAAATTTAACAGTGGATGGTAAAGTCGGTCCCCAAACGTGGGGTGCATTGGGTAATCAAACCAAGAATACCTGTGCCCAGTTCTAGTTGGGGATTGGGGGGAGTTAGAGATTCAGGAGTGGAAGTTAGAAGTTACCAGAAGCGGAATGTTCGCGTGCTACGGACTGCTTGTTGTTAAAGCGCAGCAGTCTTGTGCTCCCACTTACTCCTGTACGAACACAATTGATTGCCAAAATCAGATTATACAACGCGATACGGCGGTCTTTCGCCCCCATTCACTTATGTCAGGGCGTAATGTTTTGCGCCCTGACTAATTATTAACACTAACTATAGAGGTGAACCATGACACAAGCTACAGATTTTAATGCCCCAGTTGGAGCTAGTGCTGCTTCTATCGGTCTACCACCAGTGGTACAAGGCGACACTGGCGACGCCGTGAAGTATTTACAACAACTGTTAAATGCTTACAGAAGCAAGATCGGGAATGGAAACGTTACACCAGTCCTGAAAGTAGACGGAAATTTTGGTAGCAACACTTTCTCTGCTGTTGTGCAATTCCAAAAAGAGTACACAGCAGTTAATACTAATAATATAAAATTAGTTGCTGATGGAAAAGTAGGCCCTGCTACTTGGCGGGCTTTGGGCGATTTTGGTTTCCTTAAGTGTCGCCCCTAATTGAGTTAATAACTAAGAAGCATGAAGAATAAAGTCAACACCAATTGATAAATTAAGAGTTTTGTATCCATAACTACCAATGTAGTTTTCATACTTTATCCTTCATTCTTTGCCCTTTTTTTGTCATTTAAAATATTTAGGAAAGTAAATCATGGCTGAGCAAAAATTGCCCCAATTAAAAAAGGACACTACTGGTGACGCTGTAAGATTGCTGCAACAACAATTGATTACTTTTGGATATCTCAGCAGTGGTGGTTTTGACTCAAAATTTGGTTCAGTGACAGAAGAAGCTGTCAAACAATTCCAACGAGACCAGAACTTAAAAGATGATGGGATTGTTGGTTCCAATACTTGGTTAGCATTGGCAAATTGGGCAAATCATTTTTGTCAACAAGTGGCTCCATAATACAGCATTTTTCATCTAAATAAACCACCCCGTTTGTCAGGGCGCAAAGCATTGCGCTCCTACGGGTGTGGTCATTTTACGTAAGAATGCCTGTCAAATTTAAAGTGCAGAACCTCACCGGATTGCTAACTCCATTCTAGAAAATCACCTGTAGTGCTAAATTCACCACCACTCGTTAACCATTAACATTTTTTCCAGTTGTGCCAGTTTTTTGAAAGATAGTTAAAATGAAAAAATGAAATTGATTTATAACTCAATTATTATGTAAGAATTTACAAACGCAGCACAGCCTCAAGGAAAACCACTAGGAAACTTGAGTAAGAACTTGAAGAACAATTTGAGGAACAATCCAAAGCACAATTTATGTCAGCACGAGCATCAGGTTTACCAACTCTAAGATTTGGCTCCTCCGGTCACTCTGTTAGAGTTTTACAACGGCTTTTAGTTTCTAACGGGTACTTTGTAAGAATTGATGGCAATTTCGGTGCTCTCACAGAATCTGCTGTGATGGCTTTTCAAAGCGGTCGGGGTCTAAACCCTGATGGTGTGGTTGGTTCTAGAACTTGGGCTGAATTAACAGGTTAATTAACGCTTCCATGCCAATTAGAAATTAGATTCGGTTTGATGAAACGCGATCGCACAAATCCTATCATCTTAAAAAAAAGAGTGCAACCAGAAATGTAGCTCAATTCAAAATCTAGAGTAGTATGGCTTTGGGTAAGCAGTCAAAGAAAGCATGACTCCTTACCCGTATTCCATATTTATACTTATAACGAAGAGCAAAGACCAGTTTACGGAATCTTTGGAAAAAATTATTACATTTTTTATTTTGTAATTACTGTTTATTCCGGAACAACACCTGTAGTAGTTGTCAAATAAAGCATGGGCCTAGCGTAAAATGTGACACAATGACTGATATTGCCCTGCTGATGACGGGCGTATTGCAAACAGGACAATTTTCTTTACTGAGTTTAGCGAATCAGCTATTTCTTCAGTTAGAGAGCAGCGTGGAAGAGTCAAATCAAGACCAGCTATCTCCGATAGTTTCACTTGCTCAAATTACACCACCTGAATTTATGCAATATGATGAGACAATACAAGTCTCCCCATTAGAACAAACTACAGAAAATGAAAATATAGTGAATCCATCTCAAACAGCTTCTTTTGTGGAGTTGTTAGTAGCGTCAGAAAATACCCCTAAGGTCAATTCTCGTCGTTACAGGCGAAGATTCACTACTAAACGAAGTGGTTACCAAGTGGTAACTGCTATATCTTACGATTATACT
Organism: Tolypothrix campylonemoides VB511288_2; assembly: GCF_045999855.1. Taxonomy (NCBI): domain Bacteria; kingdom Bacillati; phylum Cyanobacteriota; class Cyanophyceae; order Nostocales; family Tolypothrichaceae; genus Tolypothrix; species Tolypothrix campylonemoides. Next base: position 11,342 of record NZ_JBFPMW010000003.1, on the reverse strand, counting down.
AATCAAGCCCTGCCAACTTTAACTTTTGGCAATGAAGGTATTGCTGTTAGAGCTTTACAACGGTTGTTATCGTACAATGGCTACGCTGTTCAAGTTGATGGAGTTTTCGGTGCGCTAACAGAAGCGGCTGTTAAATCTTTTCAAAACCAGCGCAGCATAGCAGTGGATGGCATTGTTGGACAAACAACTTGGTTAGAATTAACACAATGAATTATGAATTATGAATTATGATTATGATAAATTTGATAATTCATAATTCATAATTCATAATTTCTACCGATACTTATGTTGCTCTAAGAGTTGTTGTGCTCTTGGTTTATAAATTAAATAAAATAAAGCTTCTATATAACGCAACAAATCTTCTCGATTTTCTTTGGAAATGAAGTTCCAAAAGCCATATATTCTAGCCAAAGATAGCAATTTGGATGTATGAATTTTCCAGGTATAGGTACTGTAAACTCTTTCAATTCCTTTTTGGGAAATTTGCTCCCAATAATGGGGATTTTGTTCGCAACTCTTGATAAATTCCAAAATTTTCTCACCTGTTTCTTCTAAATTGGTTGGGTTGATGTAAAAACCATTAACTTTGTCTTGAATAATCTCTAATGGACCGCCAAACTGTGTGGCAAAAGTAGGTAATCCTGAAATCATTGATTCTAAAATTGTCAAACCAAAAGCTTCAAACAAAGCGGGTTGTACAAATATTCCCTTACGATCGCCAATGACTCGATACACTTCCCCAGAATCACTTTTTGTCAAACGCACTCCCAACCAACGAACTTTACCTTGAAGATTGTACTCTTCGATGATCCGATAAAGTTTGACGATCTCATCGCGTTCTTCATTATCGCCTGATTCTTCAACTCGCAATTTTCCTGCAATTAATATGAGATTGCAATGTTCTTGCAGCTCTTTGTTTTGACCGAAGCATTGAGCTAAACCGGTCAAGTTCTTAATCCGGTCAAGACGAGCCATTGAGAACAAGGGGCGCTTGTTGGGGTCATCTAAAGTCCCAAAAATTTCCGTTGGATCTTCCAGAGTAAATAGCATTTCTTCTAATCTGGCGCGATCGCTTTCAATTCGGTCTTCGGTACGCGTGTAAGGGAAATAGCAAATTTCGTTAACTCCTGGCGGTACAACGTTAAACTTGGGGCTAAACAGTTCAATCCCATTCACAACGTGGTACAGTTCTGGCATCGTAAAGCACTTAAGAGATTCGTACTGTCCCACACTATCTGGAGTCCCTACAATCTCTTGATAAGTACTGCTAATAATAAAATTGGCAGCATTCATTGCCAACAGATCCGCAGTAAATTGCAATGAAAAATGATACTTATCTTCTAAGTCTTGCCAGTAGAGGTTGCTGAACAAGTACTTAGATTTTTCTAATGCATGGGCAATATTACATTGAGTCACACCCAAACGTCGGGACAGTAAAAATGCGATTAAATTACCATCAGTATAATTACCGACAATTAGATCGGGTCTGCCTTGAAATTCTGCCCGCAGTTCTTTTTCTGCATCAATAGCAAATGTTTCCAGATAAGGCCAAAACTCAAACCGTGAAATCCAATTCTGAGTCATATTGGGATTGAATTCCCGCAAAGGAACTCGCAATATCCAAGCATTTTCTGTGTCGTAGACTTTTTCTAGCCGTTGGTTGCATAAAGTTCCATCACTATTGGAAATCAGGCGGGTAAGAATAATAACTTTGGGTTTAACGTTTAATCCGCCCAACCCAGCCAACATAGCATCTTCTTGCAGTTGCTTCTCTAAATTCTTCGCTTGATCTAGAACGTAAACCACTTGACCGCCAGTGTCGGGACGTCCCAAAACTCCCTCTTGTCCAAACCAACCATGGGCGGATACGAGGACAATTCTAAAAATCATTGGGATGCGAGAAATGAAGGCTTCTAAAGTTAGAGGGTCGGGAGAATCCATGAGTTCATCCAAAATACCCAACGTTTCCCGAACTCGCATGGCGGTGTTTCCCCAACCCGGTTCAAAGCCCATCATCTGTAAGTCAAACCGGAATTCTTCATATGATTGTTCGCTGGGGCGATCGCTTACAAAAGCTAATGCTTTCTTGACTTGGTCTGAAAGTTGCTGCTGTGACTTGATGCGTTCGTTAATCAGCAGTTGCACGCCATTGTACTGGTGGAGGCGCAAAAAATTCAACAAAGATTCCAGACCCTGTTTGGCATCCGCAAATAACTTTCCAGATAAATAGCGGTTGAGGAACTGCACCCCTTTGCCAATATTTTTTGGGTCGCGGATGATGGGTGAGTAATCGTAAAACGGACCAAAATCCAACTCCAGCAAGTCGCCTTCATTGGGGTTGTATTTGTTAACCAAGCGATCGCGCAGATCCAACAGTTCCTGTACTGTCATTGGCTCAATATTTAAATTGGCTGTCAGTCGATAAACTTCTTGACTGGCTATCTTAGGACGGATGATAAAACAGAGACTGGATTCCTCTTGAATAATTTCTTGAGTGTAATAGATTAACTTACCCAAGTGCGAGGCTTTGTAAAACTGTTCTGACTTTTCGTACTTCGAGCAGTATTCACCGTACAAATTGAGGATGTCATTTCGCAGCAGATATTTTTTTTCCTGCTTGCGTAACTCGCTTATCAAAGAACGCAAATCATTTTTCTCTTCACTATCCAAGATGGCTTGAAGTAATTCTGACATGGCAATTCTTATTTATATTTGACATTGAGCTTTCCTTCCAGTTGGAACTAATAGCTAACAGCTACGACATAATTGCAAATTTTTTCAGAAATTAACAATTAGTAATATTCATTTAGCATCAGCCCTCAACTAGTTTACATTTTTACGGTTATCTTATTAACAAGTATTTTGTATTCTAACTAAAGACATAGTCTGTTCTTATTTTTTAATAAAAACCAGCAAGTATCAAGTTAATAAAATGTTGCTAAACTTCATGATAAGGATCGGGAGATCTTCGCCAGATCGAACAGAATGCAGAATTCTTCAAGGATACAGCCGAAGTATAAGGAGCTATACCTTCACCCAGTACAACATTTTGTTTTCCTCTCGTTCCCAGGCTCCATTTGGGAATAAACTCTGTAAGACTCAACCTCGCATGGTAGATTGTTAACGGAATTGGATGGAGCTAAGCGCATGAAATACTTTAAATACTGTTGAAGTTGCATAAGACCTATGGCAATACCAAAAGTCTGAGATGAAACTTTTCAAATCTTCTTCTAAAAGTCATGAAACAAAAATTCATTGAATTAAGTTATTGCGAAAATAAACTTAGATAAACTAAAATAAAGTATCTTATTAAACCAAGATAAATTCCTATTTAGTTATCTATAATTACGATTGTAGTTTTGAATAAGGTTTAAACTCAGTATGAGCCAACCTTCACACCCTACTGTTCAAGATCGCAGTGTAGGCAACATGATGATAATTTCTCTTCTTGCCTTATGTGGTTTAACTTTTATCTTTCTGCTAGGAATTTTTTAGGAGGGCTTTAAAATTACCAATCTGTTTCACTTACTTTTAAATTGCATTCGAGAACCACAGGCGATGGATACTAAGTATCGGTCTGACCAGACAGAGCGCTTATCCATTGCCTTTTATGTTTAATTGACTTAATGAGTTTTTCTCAGGGCGAACGATGGGACTTGAACCCACGAGTGGAGGAACCACAATCCTCTGCCTTAACCACTTGGCTACGCTCGCCATTACATTCCTGAGTATAGCATAACTATCTTAAACGATCTAGTCCTTTTTTTAAAGGAACGTGTTCCGCTAATCTAAAGTCTAATCGCTAAAGCTACTAGCAATTAGGAAAATGAGAGTCTTATCCATTATTGTATGCGTGGGAGTCCTGGGGCTAGCGACTATAGGGTTAGCAATGGCAAGGACAAACCCCAAGCAGGATCGGTATGAAGAATATGCTGTGGAACAGTTATCGGAATACGTGAAAGGCAATGTTTGCAAGAAAACTCCGAATATTTTCGAGAATATTATTAAGTTTAATTGCAATGAACTGGTAGAAGCAGCTAATCCACAAATACGGGATATTATTGCGGCAAGAACAGAAAGGCAAGATTTCTTAATTTTTAGCATTTACCGCACTGACTTAACGCTCAACAACTGGATACCTTCGTATAAATTTGAAACAGTGGGAGCGTTTGATAAATTTTATACTTATAGTATGGAGAAGCAGTAATTTTTAGCGATCGGTAACCAAAGAGAGAACGATCTTCAAACACAACTCTTACTCCAGAAACAGGTGAAACTTGATGAGTATCCTTAGGATTTCTATTAGGTGCAAATAAATTCTTGCTTGAGGCGAAAAACACGTGAGAGAAGTGTCGCCTTAAGCCAAGGCAATAAAGCAGTAGAAAAATTAAGGAGCGTCATTGTGTTTTTACATAAAAAAGAGACAATTAAACCTGTTAACGTTAGCGAGCCAAACCCACGTTTTGCCCAACTGCTTCTAGAGCAGTTTGGTGGTGCTACTGGTGAATTAACAGCTGCTTTGCAATATTGGACGCAATCTTTTCACTGCGAGAATGCTGGGATTCGCGATATGTTACAAGACATTGCCATTGAAGAATTTAGCCATTTGGAAATGGTTGGCAGATTGATCGAAGCTCATACGAAAAATGTCGATCAAACAGAAGCTTATAAAAGCACGCTGTTTGCTGTTAGGGGTGTAGGACCTCATTTGTTAGACAGTCAAGGACAAGCGTGGACAGCAGCATACGTGAATGAAGGTGGTGATGTTGTACGCGATTTACGAGCTAACATCGCAGCAGAAGCGGGTGCGCGTCAAACTTATGAAGAGTTGATTAAATTAGCTCCGGAAGAAGGTACAAAACAGGCGCTAGTTCACCTTCTTACGCGGGAAATTTCTCATACCCAAATGTTTATGAAGGCGCTAGAGTCTTTGGGTAAGTTAACAGACCCATTTTTTGGTAATATCCAACCAGATAGCACTGTGGATATTTACTACAATTTGTCTAGTAACGGCAAAGACGAACGCGGTCCTTGGAATTCAGAACCAACTTTCCGTTATATTGCCGATCCCCAAGTCAAATAATATATTATTGGTTAGTGGTTAGTAGATAGTAGTTATTTGAGGAACTACGACTCCCTTCCGCAAAATGCTTGCCTGTGAACGTAGCGCAGGCAATGCCTTCGAGCATTAGAATGGTGGGTAGCGACCACCCAACTACAAAAGTAATTTTAGAGCCTAAAGGGCGTAACTACTAACCACTAATCACTCACTAGTTTCTACTTTCTAACCAATGCCATCAGCATATCTGCTAGTGTCTCACGGAAGTCACGATCCACGTCCGGAAATTGCTATGCAGCGCCTAGCGGGTCTGTTACATCACAAGCTCGAAAAATATTTGCCCAGCATCGTTAGTAACGATGTTGCAGTCATACCAGATAAATCTTTGGTAGGTACGGCTTATCTAGAACTTAATCCTGAACCCCTACACGAACAAATAAAAACATTTAGCAAAAATGCCCTTGCTTTGGGATGTTGTAGTTTAAAAATTCTACCGTTGTTTCTTCTCCCTGGAGTTCACGTAATGGAGGATATTCCGGTGGAAGTTGCTTTGGCACAACAGTCTTTAGATCGGGGAATTAAAATATATTTACAACCATATTTAGGCAGTCATCCGGGTTTGAAGTTTTTATTGGTTAAGCAATTGGTTTCCATGGAGGTAGAGGGGAAAATTCTTTTAGCGCACGGTAGCCGTCGTCTCGGTTCTGTGTTACCAGTAGAAGCAATGGCAACGTCTTTAAGTGCAGTGACTGCTTATTGGGCACATCCGCCAAGTTTGGAATCGCGGGTACAGGAGTTAGTGACTGCTGGCTGTCGTCGCATTGCAATTTTGCCATATTTCCTATTCGCAGGTGGCATAACTGATGCGATCGCAGGAGCGCAAGAGAAGCTAAAATTACTGTTTCCAGAGGTTAGTTTTCAATTGGCCGACCCTTTGGGAACAAGTGCGGAATTAGCTGATTTGATTTGGGATTTGGTAGAACAATGAACCGCGAAGACACAAAGGGTGCGAAACAAGAGGGGAAGAGAAGTTTGGGAAAAGTTTATTTGGTAGGTGGAGGACCGGGAGATCCTGGGTTAATGACTTTGAAGGGAAAGGGTTTGCTGGAATGTGCGGATGTAGTCGTTTACGATGCTTTAATTAGTCCGGCAATTTTGGCGATGATTAATCCTCAAGCGGAGAAAATTGATGCTGGTAAGCGGCGGGGACGTCATTCTTTATTACAGGAAGAAACGACACAGTTGTTGATTGAGAAGGCGCAGGAGCATGCGATTGTTGTGCGGTTAAAAGGTGGAGATCCTTTTATCTTTGGTCGCGGTGGCGAGGAGATGGAGGAATTGCTTCAGGCTGGTGTATCAGTGGAGGTTGTCCCCGGTATTACATCTGGTATTGCGGCTCCTGCTTATGCTGGCATTCCTTTAACGCATCGCCTGTACAGTTCTTCAGTAACTTTTGTGACCGGGCATGAGTCTGCTGGTAAGTATCGTCCCGCAATTAATTGGAATGCGATCGCTCGCGGCTCGGAAACGATTGTCATCTACATGGGCATTCACAATCTGCCTTACATTGTGGAACAGTTGAGAGAGGGCGGCTTAAGTTTGGAAACACCTATTGCTTTAATACGTTGGGGAACAAGACCGGATCGAGAAGAGCTAATCGGTGCCTTGGGGACAATTGTGGAGCGAGTGGAAGCAACTCAGTTTGCAGCACCTGCTATTGTTGTGATCGGTCCGGTAGTGAATTTGTACGCAACTCTCGGTCATCAATGAACTGCGATCGGTAACCGGGATTAAGGTGTCACTGGTTACTATTCATTGTTTACAACCGCTGCTAAAATATCAGTGTAAGTTGAGTTCTTTTGATTGTTTGAATGTTCTTGAATTTCTTGAAAAACTGGATAGCAAAAAGTTGTGAACCACTGTTCGTCCACAGCACGATTTTCTGAATATAATTTGACAATTTGACAGAGCCAATCAACTCCAGATAGTAATAAATTCAGGAGATCGGGGTCGGTTTCTAAGGAGCTGTTGTGATTTTTTAAAAAAATTAAATAGTCTTCCAAACAATGAGCTAAATGACTGAGTACTTGAAATCCCATGAGACTAGCACCACCTTTTATGGAATGAACTGCTCTCAGTCCTGCATTAATTCTTGGTAAGGTGAGTTGACGATGGATCTGAATTTCAAATAATACAATTTCCAAAGTACTAATATCATTGGTAGCTTTTTCTATAAATTGCATTTGAAGCTGTAGTTGTTGGTCTCGTAACATAATAAATGTCATGCATTACGAGTCATTGTTGTTACAAACTTTATTGCAACGACAATAACTTCTTGAGTGGGCTTTATGGGTGTCGAAAATTTTTGGTAAAAATTAGACTTGAAATAACACCTTCAATGTGAGGGGATGCGAGTTTAGTATAACGACTAATTGAAAAAGTATTGTACTTTTTCAATAGCATGATATATTTTGAAGCTAGATAACAATTTAAAACTGCTCGCTATGAGCATTATCCAATAATAATTCTCAAACGTGGAGTGATGGGACTCCTCCTTTCCCGATAATTCTATTATCTACCGGTATTGGATGACAATGCCCACCTGCACAACAGATTTTATCGGCTCTACGACCGCGTCCACCTTTTCAGGTATCGCGCTCCAAACGTTTCTTCTCTCTCTCCTTTCATCGAATTCCTTGAAATACCCCGTCTATCGAACTCATCTTAAAGAGGTATCCCAGAGTACTAATTGTGGGATAGTTAACTTCCCGAAATCTTTGAGAACAGAAAGGAAGCAGTTTTTATGGTTCGTAATCTGGTGGTAACTCCAAAACAATTTCACCAAGTAACCCTTTGCGAAAGTCTGTTAATAATTGTCTTGCAGTTCGTTCTACATCACCTTTATATCGGTGTTCTGCCAAAGCTTGTAAATAAGCTTCTCCGGTAAAAGGCGCTGGGTCAAGTGTGTAACGGGCGTATAAGGGTTGTTTTGGTAATAGATGAGGTGCTGTAGCTTCTAAATCTTTCAGTAAATCTACTAATGCAGCTGATACTAATTGAGTATCGTAAGAAGCATCGCCAATATCATCACAAATAGCTAATTTTACTCCATTCCCTTGATTTTCCAATCTACTGGGAATCACACCAGGTGAATCTAACAATTCTATTTGATCGGAAATTCTTACCCATCGCAATTGACGAGTTACACCGGGACGTGCAGCACTTTCTACAACTCGCCGCCCTAACAAACGGTTAATTAACGCTGATTTGCCTACATTGGGAAAACCAATGACTACAGCACGCACCGGACGGGGTAACATTCCACGATTTTTCCGACGTTCATTAATGACCACGCCAGCAGCTTGCGCTGCTTTTGACACTGCAGCAACTCCTTGACCTTGTTGGGCGTTAGTAAAGTAAGGAACTTCTCCCTGTTGTTTGAACCATTCTATCCATGTTTGCCGTGCTTGAGGCAAGAGCATATCCACTCGGTTCAGTACTAACACCCGTGGTTTGCTTCCTATCCACTCATTGATTTGGGGATGGTGCGTTGCTAGGGGAATACGGGCGTCACGTACTTCCAGAACCACATCTACAAGCTTGAGATGTTCTTTTAATGCTTTTTCCGCCTTAGCAATATGACCTGGATACCATTGGATCAGGTTTAACTTGTAGTTTTGAGTTAGTGCCATTTTGATTAAACCTGTTGGGAGCGATAGAAATCTTCAGTTATTCCCCGTAATGTGGGACGTCCTTGTCTGTCTGACCTATTAAGTTTAAGGAGTTAAGTGGGCTATATCCCCAACTTCTTACAGAAGTCGGGGATCGTGAAAACTTTCAAAACCAATACGGTCAAGTACTACTGAATTATAGCTGAGTTGGTTGTGTAGGAGTTTTTTCAGTAGTCGTAACGACTCTGCCTAAAATCTTTTGCGGGGTATATAACTGGTGCAATCCCAACAAAAGCAATAAAACCCCTATTTGTACAATTGATGGAACTAAAAGAAATCCCATCAGCAATAATATGGCTCCAGCAAACACAACTGCAATGCGATAAACCTCTTCAGTTATCTTGAGTCCAAGCCAAACACTACTTATACCGATAATGAGTAAGACCAAATAGCTAAATAGCATAATTATTTCCTCAAATATACTGTAAGTTAATAGCTGTACCAAACCTAGATAGCTTCGCAATCACTTAAAAGCAATTATCAATATGGAAATATCGAACTAATTCGATGTAATCAGATAGGATAGCTCTCAGACAATGGGATAAATACTACTTAATCGCAAAAGTTGTAAAAATTTACAGTTCCTTCGCTACAAGAGATACAAATTTAGAAAATGCTTCTTCATTGCGTCGGTAGTAAGTACATTGTCCCTGACGGGTAGCGACTACTAGCCCTGCAGCCTCTAACACAGATAGATAGTGAGATACAGTGGACTGAGCCAAGCCAGTTTTCTTTTGAATACAACTAACGCATATTCCTACACTATAAGGATCTACGTCTTGATTTGGGAAATACTTCTCTGGCTCTTTTAACCAATGCAGGATTTGGAGCCGAGTTTCATTTGAAAGTGCTTTGAATATATCTATAGTATCCATACCTGTGATTATTATATCGAGATTTAGCGATATGTCAAATTGTATTTTTAGCTAAGTGGTTGGTGGAACAGCAATTAACGCCTGTATGGGCGCAACGCCTTTCACTCCTACTAACTACCCACTATCTTTGTCATTTGAAACAACTGCTGGGCGTTCTTTCCTAAAAACGCATCAAAAAGTTCTTGCTTACCTGGTTCCACTTCTATCAGATACCGCTCGGCAAGTTCGTAATAAGCGTAAGTCCACGGAATTTGAATTTCTGTATCTGTTGAATCATCAAGAACCGATACAATTTCAGTCACCGCTTGAGTTGCTGTTTGTCGCAATCCACAGGTAACATCACCTTCAATTTCCTCCTTCATGGGTACACCTAAGTTAACTAAAGCACGGACAGTGGTTTCAATATCTGGATAGGCTAAAGTGTTTTGGCGGTTAACATATCCTGTAAAATGGTTAACTGCATAACCATGTAGCAATACCCAAGCACCATATTGTGTCACTTTGTTAACTTGTTCTACCACAAATCGCTTTGGAGGTTGCCAAGGAGTAGAAAAGACTCTTGAAAGTTCTTTAGCAAGACGCTCCGTACTATCGCTAAATGTATTAAAAATGGCAGAAGAACTTAGTAAATTAACACCAGCCACGGTTTTACGAATGAGTTGCACGATATTGTCTGGTAACTCATCTACAATTAATTCACTAATAAACAGTTTGGGTAAATCAAATTCTTCTTGTTGGGGATGGCGATAGTGACGGGCATAAAGGTGGGTTTCAGGAAAAGAATATTCTCCTGCCGCTTCATAACCTAAAATTTGGACGAGTTGCTCTAAATAATCAATTCCTAACTTCACTCTACGCTGCGGACTATCTACACTCATACGTAAAGACCTAAAAGCAATGTGGTCGTTAGCAACAGTTCCACCCGCTTTCTCAATCATCTGCGTGTAGGTTCGGGCGTAAGTCACCCTGCTACTATAGTCTTTCCAAAGTAAGTCCCAAAGATGACGGGCAATTTCGGGTTTCATAGAATTTAGGATTATATCTTCAACTCATGATAACCTCATGCAAAGGCAGAAGTTTGAGGGCAGAAGTTTGATTTACCATCGTTGTCAAATTTTTTGCACCCGTCAGATTGGTGTTTGCATGGAGCCGAACGGACGATGTACCGTTATTATTAGGGCGCATGAATTTTTTCTTGGAATTTGATGTCTGCTTTTATCGTTCCCAAACGACATTTGAATTGCGTCCAAAATCGCATACACTCTACCAGAAGTATGGTACGAGCAAACCCGATCGCGCTATTTAGAGCCGTGTTTGAGCGAGATCCGGCAGTCTAGCCGTTAAGCACAAAGGCTTCTTGCCCTCAATATATATGCCCCCGTGCTACCGCTCGCGCCTTTATATCTGTGGCTGACGCCAAAGCCCAACTTGTGAATCATAACTCAAGCTAATATTTCAAATCACTTCTAATAAAGAAACGGGTATTGTAAAGTTGTGTAAACATATGTAAATTAAAGACACAGGCGCACAAAAAGCCTGATTCATTCATAAAAAACAACCGCAATTATAAAACCATGACAGCAACCTTACAGCGTCGCGAAAGCGCAAGTGTATGGGAGCAATTCTGTAACTGGATCACCTCCACCGAAAACCGCCTTTATGTCGGCTGGTTCGGCG